>DYJI01000006.1 GCA_020723185.1 Sideroxydans lithotrophicus
CAGGATCAGGATCAGGATCAGGATCAGGATCAGGATCAGGATCAGGATCAGGATCGACAGAAGAATCGTCCGATAGCTTCGTTAATTGCTCAGCTAGGTGTTGATCCAATTGTTGCTAAAGACTGGATCCAACTTCGAGATACCAAAAAAGCAGCCATTACCGAAACAGCTTTGGAAGGCATGCAGCGTGAGGCTACCAAGGCAGGAATATCTCTGACAGACGCGATGCGTGTTTGCTGTGAAAAGGGTTGGGCACATTTTGATTCATCTTGGAATTGGAACACCGGAGGTGGTGCCTTACCAACAAAGTCAATTCAGTTAGCGATCCACAATAAGCATGTCGAAGATGAGTTTCTGAGAGAGACTACAATTGCTATTGGATGTGGGGGTGATTAATGCGAGATTCTGATAAATCGTCCTTCCTGAAAATGTTGCAAGCAACTCTTGCGTTGCGAGATAAGGCCGCAACGACCGAAACGGTGAACCTATGGTGGAATTTGTTGTGTGAATATGATTTCAATGATGTCGAACAGGCATTTATCATTTTCCTGAAAAGCAAAGAAGGGCGATTCTCTCCTCAGCCCTCAAACATAATTGAAAATATTGAAGCCATGCGGCCTGATGGGCGACCTGGAGCCGACGAGGCATGGGCCATGATTCCCATGAACGAATTCACCAGCGCAGTTATGACCCAAGAAATGGCTGAGGCGCTGCATATTGCTCAGCCCCTCTTAGATTCTGGGGACAAAATCGCCGCTCGCATGTCATTCCGAGAAGCATACCTCCGAATAGTCGAGGCAAATAAGCGTGCAGGCATTAAGCCATCTTGGTTTCCATCCATCGGTCAAGACAAAGAAGGCCGTGATGCTGTGCTAGGCGAGGCCGTGCGCCTTGGCCGAATAGGTACCGAACAAGCAATCGGTTTGCTTCCGCCAGAAAAGATTACACCGATGCTGCAAAGCGCTGAAAACAATATTTTGGCTCTGGAATACAAGACGCTGCCATACAGCGAAATGATGGAGCGAATTCAAGCCATGAAAGCAGCAATAGCTCGCAAGCAGGCATCATAAAAACCGCTTCAACAATTCGGTATGGGGACAGAATCCCTCAAATCTCCCAGCTTCACAAATCAAATCCTTTCGGAGTAGTCCTGAATAGTGAAACTAAACCAACTTTGCGCAGCAAAGTGATTTCATATCCAATGAATTAGTTTTGTCCTAAAAGATGTACCTCTGGATTAGCTTAGGAGTAGCTAGTTGTGAACTTTGAATCTAATTGATCTAACTCGTTGCATCAATTTTGAGTATGCCGGATTAAAACCAATTGCTTACTTATTGCTTACTTTAATTAAAAACAAAAAGGACTTACATCCCTGCAAGTCCTTTTCTTATTGGTGGGTCGTGCGGGGATCGAACCTGCGACAAACGGATTAAGAGTCCGCTGCTCTACCAGCTGAGCTAACGACCCGGAAGAGTCGCGCATTTTAGGGACGCGTCCGAATTTGTCAAGAATATTTCCGGGGACACTCTTTCGATAGCTTCAGTGAGTCGCTTGAATATAAACTTCAGCGGCGACGGAACTAATTCAGCGGATGACAACCTATAGCACGCCGATTATCCATGCAAAGTCAGCGGCTTGAACAGGGTCTTCCGACCACGCCCTTGTGCTTTCATATGGATCGAACCACAGCTGCATCACACCGGAGAAGTTGAAACAATGAAGAAGCTATCCATCGTCATCCTGTTCCTGTCCCAAGCAATCACTGGCGTTCATGCACAAGACATCACGCTGTCTGCGGAACAGATCGACAAGCTGGGTATCGTGACTGCGCCACTGCCGGCTCAGACCAACGGCGACATCTCCGGCCTGCCTGCACAGGTAGTCATTCCGGGAGACCAGCTCTATACCATCAGCACCCCGCTGTCCGCGATGGTCGAACAAACGCTGCTCGGCGTGGGCGACCCCGTGAAGAAGGGACAGGTATTGGCAAGACTGCAAAGCCCCGCTTTCATCGAAGCCCAGCGCAGCCTGCTGCAGGCACACATGCAGGACCAGCTCACAGCCGAGAACCTGAAGCGCGATCAAGAGCTATGGAAGGACGGCATCATCGCGGAGAGTCGTCTGCGTGCGACACGCAGCCAGCGCAACGAGGCTCACGCTATCCTGACCGAACGCAGACAGGCATTGAAGCTGTTCGGCATGTCATCCCAAGCGATAGCGCAGCTGCTGGCCAGCAATGAATTGAGCAGCCAGCTTGCGATCACATCGCCCATCGACGGCGTCATCCTGGACAAGTCTGCCAGCTCGGGACAACGCCTGGATGCGGCAACGCCATTGTTCACGGTGGCCAGATTGAGTCCGCTGGGTCTGGAGATACAGGTACCATTGTCCAGCTCCGCGAACATCAAAGTCGGTGCGGCCATCAATGTCCCGGCCTATTCTGCACACGGTAAAGTCACCGCGATCGGCCGCAGCCTGAGCGGAGGCAGCCAGACCATCCTGGTTCGCGCCCTCATCAACAAAGGAACAGAAGGACTGCGCCCCGGGCAGTATGTGGAAGCGAGTATCGCCACCGCAGGCAGCGGGATGAAGCAGTGGAACGTGCCGAACAGTGCATTGGCAAGATTGGGGGAGCAGGCGGTCGTGTTCGTGAGGACACCCACCGGTTTCCGCGCCCAGAAGGTATCGGTGAAACTTGAAGGTGCCCAGCGCAGCCTGATCGATGGTGAATTCAAAGGCGACGAGGCGATCGCCGTACAGGGCGTCTCGACGCTGAAATCCGGCGCATTGAACACCAGCGGAGCCGAATGATGCTGTCGAAACTGGTCGAATTCGCGCTGACCCAGCGCATGCTGGCTGCTGCCCTGACACTGTTATTGATCGGCACCGGCGTCACCGCTTTCCGCGAGCTGCCAATCGATGCTTTCCCCGACGTATCGACCACGCAGGTGAAGATCATCATGAAGGCCCCCGGCATGACGCCGGAGGAAGTCGAGGCGCGCATCGTCGCGCCGATCGAACTGGAGATGCTGGGCATCCCCGATCAGCGCGTGCTCCGCTCCATCTCAAAATACGCCATCGCCGACATCACCATCGACTTCAACGACGGCACCGACATCTACTGGGCGCGCCAGCAGGTCGCGGAGCGTCTGAACAACGCCATGCGTGACCTGCCGCCCGATGCATCCGGCGGACTGGCACCGATCACCACCCCGCTCGGCGAGATGTTCATGTTCACTGTGGAAGGCGAAGGTGTCTCACTTGAGGAGCGCCGCACGCTGCTGGACTGGACCATCCGCCCCGCGCTGCGCACTTTGCCCGGCGTGGCCGACGTCAATTCGTTGGGCGGGCTGGCGCGCAGTTTCGAGGTCGTGCCCGACCATAATGCGCTGTCTGCACGTGGAATCTCCTTTGCCGAGTTGAAGTCGGCGATCGAAGCCAATAATCGCAACGACGGTGCCGGACGCATCAGCGACGGCGACGAGGCACTGCTGGTACGGGCCGAGGGCAGTATCCGCAGCCTGCAGGATGTGCGCGACATCGTCATCGTCGGCGATCATGGCAATCTGATCCGGGTCGGCGATGTGGCGCAGGTCCGCATCGGCAGTTTGACCCGTTATGGCACCGTCACCAAGGATGGCAAAGGCGAAGCCGTGCAGGGGCTGGTACTCGGCCTGCGCGGCGCCAATGCGCAAAAGGTCGTGAACGGCGTACGCGCCAAGCTGGCCGAGATCGCCCCCACCCTGCCCGCAGGAGTGACGACAAAAGTGTTCTATGACCGTGGCAGTCTGGTCGAGCGCGCCGTCGGCACCGTCTCCAAAGCACTGGGTGAAGCCATCATCCTGGTGGTCATCCTGCTGGTATTGTTCCTCGGCAACCTGCGCGCCGCGCTGGTTGTCGCGCTCACCCTGCCGCTGGCGGTATTGTTCACCTTCATCCTGATGCGCGAGTTCGGCATGTCGGCCAACCTGATGTCGCTCGGTGGTCTGGCCATCGCCATCGGCATGCTGGTCGACGCGGCGGTCGTGGTGGTGGAGAACATCATCAACCATCTCGCGCATCGCCGTGAGCACATCCCGCATCTGCATGTCATCTACCGTGCGGTGAAAGAAGTCATCACCCCCGTCGCGGCCGGGGTCGCCATCATCATCATCGTGTTCCTGCCGCTGATGACGCTGCAGGGGCTGGAAGGGAAATTATTCATCCCGGTCGCGGTCACCATCGTGTTCGCGCTGTTCGGTTCGCTGCTGCTGTCACTGACCTTCGTTCCCATGCTGGCTTCTTTCCTGCTAAAGGAGGCAGGACACGAGGAACCCTGGCTGGTACGCAAAGCGATGGCGATCTATGTGCCGCTGCTGCGGCGCGCGCTGGACAAGGAACGCATCGTCATCATCAGTGCAGTCTCGCTGCTGCTGGTGACCGGTGGTGTCTACATGCTGCTGGGCAAGACCTTCATGCCGGAGATGGATGAGGGCGACATCATCATGCAGACCTCCAAACTGCCGTCCATCAACATCGAACAGACGGCAGAGCTGGACAAACGCATCCAGGCCGCCATCCTGGAGCAGGTGCCAGAAGTACAGGGCATCGTATCGCGCGCCGGGGCAGACGAGCTGGGTCTGGACCCGATGGGGCTGAACGAGACCGACAATTTCCTCGTACTCAAACCACAACAGGAATGGCGCAGCAGCGACAAGAACGCCATCATCGACGACATCCGGAAAGTGATGGACGACTTCCCGGGAATCGAATACGGATTCACGCAACCCATCGCCATGCGTGTGTCGGAGATGCTGACCGGTGCCCGCGGCGATGTCGCCATCAAGTTGTTCGGCACCGACCTTTCCGTGCTGAACGACCGCGCGGAGCGCATCGTCAAAGTGCTGGAAGGCATCGAGGGCAGCGAGGATGTATATACGGTGCAGAACAGCGGCGTGCAGTATTACCGCGTGATCATCAACCGCCTCGCGGCCGGACGTATGGGGCTGAACGTGGACGACATCGGCACGGCCTTGCGCAGCCAGATCGAGGGCCAGCAACTGGGAACGGTGATCGAGGACGGTCGCCGCACCCCGCTGATCATGCGCGGACAGCAAGAGATCAGACTCTCGCCCGCCTTGTTCTCCGCCCTCAAGCTTCCGCTGCCCAACGGGCAAGCCGTCCCGCTCTCCGTCGTGGCCAAACTGGAAAGGGCCGATGGTCCGGTAAAAGTGGATCGCCAGGACGGGCAGCGCATGGTGGTCATCCAGAGCAATGTGCGCGGCCGCGATCTGGTGGGTTTCGTGGATGAAGCGAAAGCGGCCGTCGCGGCAAAGATCGACATACCGGCCGGCTATCGTCTGACCTGGGGCGGCCAGTTCGAGAACCAGCAACGCGCGGCCGCGCGACTCGCCGTGGTCATCCCGGTCGCATTGGGCATGATCTTCATGCTGCTGTTCGCTACCTTCGGCTCGGTACGGCAAGCGGCACTTGTGTTGACCAACATCCCTTTCGCCTTGATCGGCGGCGTGTTCGCGCTGTGGCTCAGCGGCGAGTATCTGTCCGTCCCCGCCTCGGTCGGTTTCATCGCGCTGCTCGGCATCGCAGTCCTGAACGGCGTGGTGATGGTGTCCTATTTCAACCAGCTGCACGATGAAGGACTGTCGCTGGCAGAGGTGGTGTTCGAGGGCGCCAAACGCCGCCTGCGTCCTGTTTTGATGACGGCCAGCATCACGGCATTCGGCCTGCTGCCGGTATTGTTCGCCACCGGGCCCGGCTCGGAGATCCAGAAGCCCCTGGCCATCGTGGTCACCGGCGGCCTGATCAGCTCTACCCTGTTGACGCTGATCATGCTGCCCATCCTGTATCGCCGTTTCGGCCTGGAAAAACCCGAGGTGCAAGCATGAAAGAGATGAATTGCTGTCTGACACTGGTCTGTCACAAATCCCAGGAAGAGCGACTGGTCGACCAACTGCTCTCCCACCCGGACTGGGTGCGCGGCTTCTCCATCAAGCATATCGAGGGCGGCAGCCAGAAGGAGAAACTGCCCAGCATGCTGGAACAGGTTCGAGGCCGTTCCCAGCGCGTCCAGTTCGATTCGGTGATGGATATCGAAGATGCGAAACTATTGATCGCCCATCTGAAACAGGTCGAACCCAATCACGAGATCGCCTACTGGCTGTTGCCGGTGCTGGAATTCGGGAGGCTGGCGTGAGATCCCCGGCTTATGTGCTGGCCACCGCATACCTCTGCATGGCCGTATCGCTCGCTCATGCGGAAGCCGATCTGCCACCCCATGCACTGGTGGACCGCGCATTGGGCGAACACATCCTGGTGCTCAATGCACAGGCCGGCATGCAGATCGAACAGAGCGAACAGCGCAAGCGCGACACGGGCGAATACGAGTTCACCCTGCACGGCGCTGCGTACCGGGACCGCCTGCTGGAAGGCAACGTCCAGAACGATTACCGCGACTGGGAGATCGCCATCGAACGTCCGCTACGTCTGCCCAACAAGATATGGATAGATAGCGACATCGGCGCGGCCGCTCTCGCGCGCGGACAGCACGCCCTGGGCGATGCTCGCCACGAAGCCGCGCGCCAGCTGCTGCGTCTGTGGTTCTCCTGGCAGCGTGAGCAGGCTCAGCTCATGCAATGGCAGGCGCAACTGGATATCCTGCAGCAACAGGCCGCGATCACCGAAAAACGTATCAAGGCCGGGGATGCGCCGCGCATGGAGCTGAACCAGGTCGATGCAGCCGCAGCGATGGCCGAGGTCTCTATGCGGCAAGCGGAACTGCGTGCAGCACTGGCAGCCGATGAACTGAAACGGCAATTCCCCGCCCTGCTCCTGCCGCAGACGCCCATCCTGGTTGAACCGCAAGCCATCAGCCGCCCCCTCTCGTACTGGCAGGACATCGTGCTGGCCGGGAACCACGAGATCGGTCTGGCTGAGGCTGAGGCCGATTTCCAGCGCGGGCTGGCCGAACGTGCCGTTGCCGACCGTCTGCCCGACCCGACGCTGGGGCTCAAATACACCTCGCTGCTGGATCGCAAGCAAAGCATCGCCGGCGTCTATGTCTCGATCCCGCTTGGCTACAGCGCCCGTTCGGCGAACGCCGACAGCGCGCAGGCCCAGGCCCGTATCGCGGCAGACCGGGCACAGGCATTGAAACGCAAAGTGGAGGGTGACATCTATCATGCCCACACCCATGCGGTCAGTAGCTACGAGATCTGGCAGCAGGCCAGCACTGCCGCCATCGCCTTGCGCCTCAATGCCGATCTGGTCGCCCGGGCTTACGGGCTGGGTGAAAGCAGCCTGGACGCGACGCTGATCTCCCGTCGCCAGGCGCTGGAAGCAGCACTGGCCGAGACACTGGCGCGGCTGGATGCCAATGAGTCCCGCTACCGGCTGTTGCTCGATGCTCATCAACTATGGGACAGTGAAAGCGCAGGGCATACCCCGCACTGAGTCACCCTGGCCGGTTCCTACAGCGTGTGCCGACTAAGGTAGAATCCTCCGCAGCCAATTTCCGCTGCTTCAGAAGATCCAACCATGCGCAAACGGATACCTGTAAAGAACGTCAGAATCGGCATGTTCATCCATGAGCTTTGCGGTAGCTGGATGGACCATCCCTTCTGGCGCAAGTCATTCCTGCTCGAGACCGATGCAGACCTGAATACGCTCCGCACCTGCGGCATCCAGGAGGTCTGGATCGATCCGGCACGGGGCCTGGATGTCGAAGGTGATGTCGTCGCCGTATCGGATGAAGAAGCCGAGCGCGAGATCGCTGCCGAACTGGACCGTATCACCAAGGGAAAACCGCAGACGGAAGCGCGCGTCTCGCTGCACGACGAACTGGCACGGGCACGCCAACTGCAGGCGAAGAGCAAGGCGGCGGTCACCTCCATGTTCCAGGAGGCACGCATGGGCAATGCCATCAAGGTCAGCGAGGCCGCGCCGCTGGTGGACGAGATCAGCAGATCCATCACACGCAACCCGGAAGCCTTCCTCAACCTGGCGCGACTGAAGACCAAAGACGACTACACCTACATGCACTCGGTCGCGGTCTGCGCCCTGATGATCGCACTGGGCAAACAACTCGGACTTGAAGGCGAAGACCTGAAAGAAGCCGGACTGGCGGGCCTGCTGCACGACGTCGGCAAGATGATGGTCGATCAGGATGTGCTGAACAAACCCGGCAAGCTGACCGACGATGAGTTCGAGATGATCAAGGCGCATCCGCGCAAGGGCTGGGAGATATTGCAGGGCAGCAGCGACATCACCGCGAGCGCGCTGGATGTCTGCCTGCACCACCATGAACGCATGGACGGCAAGGGCTATCCGGAAAAACTGGCCGGCGAACAGCTCTCCCTGTTCGCGAAGATGGGTGCCGTATGCGACGTGTACGACGCCCTAACCTCCAACCGCTGTTACAAGAACGGCTGGGAACCGGCGGAGACCATCCGCAAGATGGCAGAATGGCGCAACGGCCATTTCGACGAGCGCGTGTTCCAGGCCTTCGTCAAGACCATCGGCATCTATCCTTCCGGCACCCTAGTAAGGCTCAAGTCAGGAAGACTGGCTATAGTTGTCGAGCAGACAGAGAAAAGCTTGCTCACACCCATCGTCAAGGTCTTCTTTTCGACCAAGTCCAACGAACCGATCATGCCTGAAATGCTAGACTTGGGACGTTCGCAGGAAAGCATCGTCAGCGCGGAAGACCCGACAAAGTGGGGCTTTGATCTGAAGCAGATCACCGGAATTTAGCAATCAACATCAAGGGAGAAACCAATGTCCAACATCCAGTCCGTGTTGCATGAGAACCGTGTATTCAAGCCATCCGAGGCTTTCGTCCAACAGGCGAACGTCTCTGGCATGGATGCTTACAAGGCGATGTGCGCCGAGGCGGGGAAGGACTATGCCGGCTTCTGGGCGAAGCTGGCACGCGACACCCTGCAATGGCACAAGCCATTCACCAGGACGCTGGATGAAAGCAACGCCCCGTTCTACAAATGGTTCGAGGACGGCGAGCTGAACGTCTCCTACAACTGCCTGGACAAGCACCTGCAGACGCAACCGGAAAAGACCGCCATCATCTTTGAAGCCGACGATGGAAAGGTCACCCGCGTCAGCTACCGCGAGTTGCACGGTCGCGTCTGCCAGTTCGCCAACGGCCTCAAATCGCGCGGCATAAAGAAGGGTGACCGCGTCATCATCTACATGCCGATGAGCGTGGAAGCCGTGGTCGCCATGCAGGCCTGCGCCCGTATCGGGGCGATCCACTCCGTGGTGTTCGGCGGCTTCTCCTCCAAGAGCCTGCACGAGCGCATCACCGACGCGAAAGCCGTTGCCGTCATCACCTCCGACGGCCAGTTCCGCGGTGGCAAGGCCATGCCGCTCAAGCCGGCCGTGGACGAAGCGCTGACGCTGGGTGGTTGCGAAGGCGTGCACACCGTCATCGTCTATCGCCGCACCGGTGCCGACATCGATCTGGATGAGGATCGCGAAATCTGGTGGCACGACCTGTTCAACAGCCAGTCCTCGGTCTGCGAACCGGAATGGGTGAGCGCCGAGCATCCTCTGTTCCTGCTCTACACCTCCGGCTCCACCGGAAAGCCGAAGGGGGTGCAGCATTCCACCGGCGGCTACCTGCTTGGGGCTATGGTTTCGCTCAAGTGGGTGTTCGACTACAAGGATTCCGACATCTTCTGGTGCACCGCCGACGTGGGCTGGATCACCGGCCACAGCTACGTCGCCTACGGCCCGTTGGCCATGGGCGCGACCCAGGTCATCTTTGAAGGCGTCCCCACCTATCCGGACGCCGGACGCTTCTGGAAGATGATCCAGGACCACAAGGTCACCACCTTCTACACCGCACCGACCGCGATCCGTTCGCTGATCAAGCTGGGCGGCGATCTGCCCAAGCAATACGACCTGTCCAGCCTGCGCCTGCTCGGCACCGTGGGCGAGCCGATCAACCCGGAAGCCTGGATGTGGTACTACGAGACCGTCGGCAAGAACCGCTGCCCCATCGTCGACACCTGGTGGCAGACCGAGACCGGCTGCCACATGATCGCCCCGCTGCCCGGCGCGATGCCGATCAAGCCCGGCACCTGCACCCTGCCGCTGCCCGGCATCATGGCCACCATCGTCAACGAAGCCGGCGACGAGGTGCATGACGAGCACGGCGGCTTCCTGGTCATCAAGAAGCCCTTCCCGTCGCAGATCCGCACCATCTGGGGCGACCCCGAGCGCTACAAGAAGAGCTACTTCCCGGAAGAGATGAAGGGCGCCTACCTGGCCGGCGACTCCGCGCACCGCGACGCCGACGGCTACTTCTGGATCATGGGCCGTATCGACGACGTGCTGAACGTCTCCGGCCATCGCTTGGGCACCATGGAGATCGAATCCGCACTGGTCGCCAATCCGCTGGTGGCCGAAGCCGCCGTGGTCGGCAAACCGCACGAGGTGAAAGGCGAATCCGTGGTGGCCTTCGTGGTGCTCAAGGGCGCGCGTCCGGCCGATGCGGCCGCCGCCAAGAAACTGGTGGAAGACCTGCGCAACTGGGTAGGCAAGGAGATCGGCCCCATCGCCAAACCGGACGAGATCCGTTTCGGCGAGAACTTGCCCAAGACCCGTTCCGGCAAGATCATGCGTCGCCTGTTGCGCGCCATCGCCAAAGGCGAAGAGATCACACAGGACGTCTCGACACTGGAAAACCCGGGCATCCTGGAGCAGTTGAAGGAAGTGATCAAGTAATAACAAAGATGGCCGGCGCACTGCCGGCCATCTTCCTCCCGTTCAGTCGGATGGAGTGTCGCGACCCTTACCGAATTGACGCACCCCCTACCCTCCGCTACCATCGGTGCACTTCAAAAACACATAGAAAGCCGCGCGTGCGACTTAGCAAGCTGTCCCTATCGTTACTGCTGATCCCCCTCTCCTGCGCCCAGGCCGCGGAAGACACGGTCCCCGCCAAAGATCCCGCTGTACAACTGGCGCTTGTCGCCGGAACCGGTCCCGCCCAGCCTGCTCCGGTGAAAGACTTGATCCAGCCCCCTGCCCCGATCCGTGAAGCACTCATCGTCGCTCCGGAATACATCCTGGAGGACATCGAGCAGGAACTCGTGGTGTCCCCGGAAGCGGACTATCCGCAACTCTCCGCCCTGCCCGATGAAGACGTATGGCAGCGCATCCGCAGCGGTTTCGCCATGAAGCCGTTGAACAGCAAACTGATCCAGCGTCACGAAAAGTGGTATGCCAGCCATCCGGATTACGTGTTGCGCATGAGCGAACGGGCCAGCCGCTACCTGTTCTACATCGTGGAAGAGGTCGAGCGCCGTGGCATGCCGACCGAGATCGCGCTGCTGCCCATCATCGAGAGCGCGTTCAATCCCGGCGCGAATTCCGTCGCCAGCGCATCCGGCATCTGGCAGTTCATCCCGTCCACCGGCAAACACTTCGGCATGGAACAGAACTGGTGGTACGACGGCCGCCGCGACATCATCGGCGCGACCAACGGCGCGCTCGATTATCTGGAGAAACTGCACAAGCAGTTCGGCGACTGGGAACTGGCCCTCGCTGCCTATAACTGGGGCGAGAACGCGGTCGCCCGCGCGCAGGCCGCCAACCGCAAACGCGGCAAGCCGACCACCTATTCCCATCTGAGGATGCCGCGCGAGACACAGAACTACGTGCCGAAGCTGCTCGCCGTCAAGAACATCGTCAGCGATCCCGCCCGGTACAAACTTACCCTGCAGGCGATCCCCAACCGTCCCTATTTCGAGGCGGTGACGCCCTCCAAGCCGATGGACGTAAAGGTTGCTGCAGAGCTGGCCGAAGTGACGCTGGAGGAGTTCCTAGCGCTCAACCCCGGCCATAACCGCCCGGTCATCCTGCACGACCAGGCCGAAGTGTTGCTGCTGCCGGTGGATAAGGTCGCGGTGTTCCGCGCCAATCTGAAGAACAACGACCAGCGTCTGGTCACCTGGCAGGCCTATGAATCCGACAAGGGCGAGGCTTTCGCCGACATCGCCGAACAGTTCGACATGACACTGGATCAACTGCGACAAGCGAACGGACTGTCCCGCTACGCCACATTGAGCAACGGCCAGACCCTGCTGGTCACTGCCAAGGAAGAAGCGGAGTACGAGTTCACGCCGTTCAACATGCATGCAACGGCAGTGCAGGAGATGTCGGGATTCAGATATGTGGTACGCAGAGGCGACACCATCTCGGGCATCGCGCGCAAGTTCGGCATCAGCCAGCGCAGCCTGATCGCCATGAACAACGGACGCACCTTCCTGCGGGTAGGACAGAAATTCACCATCATGCCGGGTAGCTCACGCAGAGCCGTAGCGCGCAAGGCGGTCAAGGTGAGCAAAACCGCAAAGCACGGTAGTTCGAAACCACAGGCGACCAGCTACCGGCGCTGAGTCTCCCCGGCTGACGGAAACCATCTGTCCGCCAGACTGCGGACCCATCCCAGACTCTTCCATAACCCGAAGGAAGTACGCAGTACACGCCACACCCTTTGGCGATGCCTGACCAGCAGCGCGGCCAAGACACCGGATAGGAGCGGCTGCCCGCGCAAGAAACGAAACACCGACATCACCGTGTCGGCGATATGGAAGCCCCCCTGCAAGCGCCCGCCGATCGCGGCGAGTTGGGCACGCTGGTCAGCGATCTCCCCGCGCAATTCAGCCCTACGCAAACGTATCTCGAGCAGTCGCCTATTCATCACGCGTCTCCAGCTCGAAACGGTCCCTGCGCAGCTCGGCAAGACTGGCCGAGAACAACACCGGAGGCTGCTGCAACAGTCGGCGCAGCGCGAAGGCACAAACGCCAGACAACACGAAGAACGAAAGCGCCAGAACGGAGATTGCCAGCAAGGGATGGTCGTGCCAGAACGCAGCGACGATGAAGATGGCAGCCAGCACCGCCGCCATACACACGAAGAACACCGCCAGCAAGGCCAGAACCAGCATGCGCACCAGGCGCATGCGTTCCTCCTGCCATTCGTTCGCAAGCAACTCCAGCCGGGTCGAAACGATGCCGAGCGACGTGCCCAGCAAGCGTTTTAACGAGGCATACAATCCGCCCGGCTCAGACATGGGTCAACGGCTGCGGCCGATCAGCATCCCGAGCAGCAAACCGACTCCCGCCGCAATGCCGACGGCCTGCCACGGATTCTCATGTACATATTCGTCTGTCGCTTTTGCCGCGACTTTCGTGCGCTCCACCACGGCATGCTCAGCTTCTTCCAGTCTGGCCTTGGCCACCGCCAGATTAGCCTTCGCGCGCTCGCGCAAGGACGCGGCCTTCTCGCCGGCCTGATCGGCTGTCGCCCGCAACAGCTCTTCGGCGTCGGCCACCACTGCCCGCATGTCTTTGGCCAATTTCTCCTTGCTGACGTCGTAGGCTGAATTCACTGCTTTCGTGCTCATGATTCGCTCCTCAAGTTAGATTGGATAAGGACAACACCCGGTGTCAGTCACTTCCGTGCAACGCTGACATCACAGCTACTTTTTATGCCTGCATCACGCGCTTGTCAATTCAATTCGGCACGACCGGATACAGATGACAGCAAACGTCATGCGACGTGCTGCCTGCAGAGGTCATGGGGGGAAATCTTCTGGCGCAGACCGGCATGACCTGCGGACATCGCGGTGCAAAATGGCAGCCTGCAGGCGGATCTGCGGGAGAAGGCAACTCACCCTGGAGCCTGACATATTCCCTCCCTGCCCCATCGATGCGCGGCACGGCGGAGAGCAGTGCCTGCGTATAGGGATGCTTGGGCGCGCGCATCACTTCCGCCGTCGGGCCGCGCTCGACGATGCGTCCCAGATACATCACACACACCTCGTGGGCGAGGTATTCCACCACCGCCAGATTGTGGGTGATGAACAGATAGCCGAGCCCCATCTCCTCCTGCAAGGATTTAAGCAGGTTCAATATCTGCGCCTGCACCGACACATCCAGCGCCGAGGTCGGCTCGTCGCAGATCAGCAGTCCGGGCGATACCGCCAGCGCGCGCGCGATGGCGATGCGCTGGCGCTGGCCCCCGGAGAACTCGTGCGGATAGCGCCACTTGCTGTCGCGTGCCAGCCCGACCTTGTCCAGCAACCCGTCGATCTGCGCCTGGCGCGCGGCGCTATCGTCGCCGATATGCAGCGCAGCCATACCCTCTTCCAGTATCTCCGCCACGCGCATCTTGGGATTGAGCGACGCATACGGGTCCTGGAACACCATCTGCATGCTGCCGCGCCGCCGGTCATCCCCTCCGCGCGGCTCACCCTCCACACACACGCTACCCGCCGTGGGTGGATGCAATCCCAGCAAGGCCTTGCCCAACGTGGTCTTGCCGCAACCGGATTCGCCCACCAGGGCCAGCGTGCGGCCTTGAGGAATGCTCAGCGACACGGCATCCACCGCTTTCACCTGACCTACCACGCGCTGCAGGATGCCCTTGCGGATAGGGAAATGAACTTTCAGGTCTTCGACCTGCAACAGTGTTGAGCGCAGAGTGCCGGGTACCGTGTTCCCCTCTCCTGCTTGCGGGAGAGGGGACGGAGGAGAGGGAGAATCAGTGCCCGGTACTCGGCTCTCGGAACCGGCATACAGATGACAGCGCACCCCCTGCCCGTCGACCACCTTCCATGCCGGGGACTGCGTGTGGCACAGCGCCCACGCCCGATCGCAACGCGGTGCGAAACGGCATCCCTGCACGCTGCTGCCCAGCGGCGGTACGCTGCCGGGGATGGCACTCAGCGGCTGGCCGCTGCGCCGCGCGTCCGGCAGTGCGGCGAAAAGTTTCTGTGTGTAGGGATGCAAGGGCGCGGCGAACAATCGCTCGCGCGTTGCCTGTTCCACGATCTGTCCCGCATACATCACGCCGACGCGGTGCGCGTTCTCGGCCACAACGCCCAGATCATGGGTGATCAGCAGCATCGCCATACCGCTCTTCTCCTGCGTCTCGCGCAGCAGCTGCAGCACCTGTGCCTGTATCGTCACATCCAGCGCGGTGGTCGGCTCATCGGCGATCAGCAACTCTGGCTCGCCGGCCAGCGCCATCGCGATCATCACCCGCTGTTTCATGCCGCCCGACATCTGGAACGGATATTCCTGCACGCGGCGGGCCGCATCCGGGATACCGACTTGCGCGAGCAGCCCGACACAGCGGGAAAGGGCCGCCTCCTCCCTCATCCCCTTGTGCAAAGCAAGCACCTCGGCGATCTGCGCGCCCACCGTCATCACCGGATTCAGACTCAAGCCCGGTTCCTGGAAGATCATCGCCATGCGTCCGCCGCGCACGTCGCGCATCTCGCGCTCCGGCAAACCGAACAGCGCCACCTCACCCAGCCTGGCCTCCCCGCCGGCATGCACCACGCCATCCGGCAGCAGCCGCATCAACGATAGCGCCGTCATGGACTTGCCGCAGCCCGATTCACCCAGTAGCGCGAAAGTCTCCCCGCCCGCGATATCGAACGAGACCCCATCCACGATGGGCGCGCCGCCTTGCAGCCTCGTCAGCAATCCATCGACTTTGAGCAACTTCTTCATGCTGCACCTTCCGTCCGGTTCATGCGCGGATCGAAGGCATCGCGCACAGCATCGGCGAACAGGTTGGCCGCCAGCACCAGCACCAGCATGAACACGAAAGCGGACGCCAGTGCCCACCACACCACCGGTTCGCGCCCCATCTCCAGACGCGCCGCGTTGATCATGGTGCCGAACGAGATCATCGACGGGTCGACGCCGACGCCGACGTAGGACAGCACCGCCTCGGCCAGTACCAGCGCGGAGAAATCCATCACCAGCGCGATGAGGATGATGTGCATCACGTTGGGCATGATGTGGCGCGACAGGATGCGCATGGATGACACGCCGAACGCTTGCGCCGCCTGGATGTATTCCATCTCGCGCAGTTTCAGCGTCTCGCCGCGCAGCAGGCGGCACAGACCGGTCCAACTGGTCAGGCCGAGGATAAGACAGAGCGCGACCAGCCGAAGGTCGGCACGCGCGGCCGATGTCTCGAACCATTCGGGATGCGTATCGATGGTGACCTGCATGATCAGCACCGCCGCCGCGATCAGCAGCACGCTGGGGATGGAACTGAGCACGGTGTAGACGTACTGGATGACATCGTCCACCCAGCCCCTGAAATAGCCCGCCGCCACACCGAGGAACAGGGCCAGCGGCAGCGTCACCAGCGTGGTCAATGTGCCGATGACGAGTCCGGTACGTATGGATTTCAGCGACAGATACAGCACGTCCTGCCCCACCTTGTCAGTGCCGAGCACATGGTAGACGGTGGCGAGATTCACCAACGCACCGCAGAGTGCGGCCAGCGCGACCAGCGTCACCTGCACTGCACGTTGCTTCAGATGCCGCCGCAGTGACCAAGCCAGCAGCAACCCGACCAAGGCCCCGGCAAATGTGCCTGCGGCAGCCCGCTTCGCCACATCCGCGGTGCGCTGCGACACATCGGCCAGATGCGCGCCGCCGTATCGCAAGCGCGGGTAGTCGCGCACGACATGGCTCTGTGCATCCTCCAAGCTCTCCTTGGCGTACAGATGCAGGGCGAACGGCGCGGAATAGGTCTTTTCAGTATGCGCGCGCAAAGGTTCGACCAGCTTGTCGAACACGCTCAGCACCTCGGGCGAATAGACCTTCTCTCCGGCGTCCGTCTGCGGCAAGGCGACCCGATAGTGCAAGGTATCCAGCAGACCGATGACGAGGAAACACGACAACACCAGCATGGATACCATCGCCACACTGCTGCGCGCCACTCGCTGCCACGGCAGGCGCAGATGGGGACGCTCACGCACATGGACGGCCACCGCGACGATAACAGCCAGCAACAGGAACACCAGCGCATCGCTCCACAGGATGACGGGGAGGAAATTCATCTCAGCCTCACCCTTGGGTCGACCACCGTGTAGGACACATCCGTCAGGATCAGTCCCGCGATGTACAGCACGGAGCCGAGGAACACCATCGCCCGCACCACGCTGAAATCCTGCGCGTTGATCGCGTCTATGGTGTAGCTGCCGAGGCCGGGGATGCCGAAGAACGATTCGGTCAGCAGGCTGCCCATGAACAGCAATGGGATCACCACCACCACGCCGGTGAGGATGGGGATCAGCGCGTTCTTCAGCACGTGGGTGAACAACACGCGCAACTCGGACAGACCCTTGGCACGCGCGGTGCGCACATAGTCCTTGCCGATCTCATCGAGGAAGATGGTGCGATACCAGCGGCTGCTGGAGCCGATGCCGCCGACCACACCGATGAGGATAGGCAGCACCACGAACTTTAAACTGTCCGCACCACCCGCATAGCCGGAGATCGGCACCAGATGCCACAGCTTGCTCACCAGGAACTGGCCACCGATGATGTAGAACAATCCAGAGATGGACATCAGGAGTACACACAGGGCCACCCCTGCCAGATCCAGGGCAGTGGCACGGAACAGTGTCATCAGCAGCGCAAAGCTGACATACACCACGAGACCGATGAGGAAGGTAGGCAAGGCGATGGCCAGGCTGGGCCCCATGCGCGTAGCGATCTCGCGGCTGATGCTGCGCCCGTCATCCGAATAGCCGAAGTCGAACACGAACATGCTCGCCGACTTCTGCCAGAAGATGGTGTCGGTGAAAGTACCCGCGCTTCCCGTCCCCGTGTTGAGGAACAGCGGCTTGTCGTAACCACGCTGCTGTTTCCATCTGTCGATCGCTTCCGGCGTCACGCGCTTGATGCCGAGCTGCATGCGCGCCATGTCGTCCGGTGTGTTGACCACGAAGAACAGCGCGAAGGTGAGCAGGTTCACCCCGATCAGGATGGGGATGGCATACAGGATGCGGCGGACGAGATAAGCGATCATGGGTGGCCGCTATTGTACGGGAACAGCCGATTGCCAAACCATCCGGCTGGGCAGAAAATGAAGCCGCCCCTCACATCGTTCAGGAGAACGCCATGCAAATCGAAGTCTGGTCGGACGTCATCTGCCCCTGGTGCTACATCGGCAAGCGCAAGCTGGAGATGGCGCTCGCAAAGTTCCCGCACTGGGAGCACGTGCAAGTGGTCTGGCGCAGTTTCGAACTGGATCCCACTGCACCGCGCAATCCGAGCGGCACGCTGAACGAGATGCTGGCAGCAAAGTACAGCGTCACCCTGCAGGAAGCCGAAGCCATGAACGCGCGTGTGACCGAAGCCGCCAAAGAAGTCGGCCTGGATTACCATCTGGAGAACGCCCGCCCCGGCAACACCTTCGATGCCCACCGCCTGCTGCACTACGCTGCCTCGCGCCAGCTGGACGATGTCGCTTCGGAACGAATGATGCGCGGCTACTTCTCGGAGTCCCTGCCGGTCGGCGATATCCAGGCGCTGGTCCGACTCGCGCCCGAGTTCGGCATACCGGAGCATGAAGCGATGGCCGTTCTGGAAAGCGATGCTTATGCAAACGATGTGCGTGCGGACGAAGCACGCGCCTCGGATTTCGGCATCACCGGCGTCCCCTGCTTCGTCATCGATGAAAGCATCATCATCGCGGGCGCACAGCCCGTCGAAGTCTTTGCTGACACGCTGCGACAGGCCTGGGAAGAATCATCGCAGCACTAACCCCACCTGCCACGGCAGAAGAACAGGTCAGTTCGCCTGCTCCCGCATGCGCAACACCCGCCGCATCCACCATCCGAACAAAACCAGCAAGCCAGAGCCAAGCACCAGCGGCCAATAGGCAGGGCGGTTCCATTCGTGGCGCATACGCTCGCGCTGCACCGGGTCCACGCGCCAGTACTTGAGCCGGTTGTTGGCCATGATGTTGGGTTTTATGTTGTGCAGCCAGCCGTGCTGCAGTACGTAGCTCTTGGGATGGAAGCCCCACAGCCAGGGTGAATCGCGACGCAGGATCTCCAGCATGCGGTCGATGATGGCCTGGCGCTCGGGGCCGTTCTCCATGTTCTTCATGCGCTCGAACAGGCGATCGTATTCTGGGCTGTCGTAGTTGCTGGCGTTCTCGCCGCTGTACTTCACCTTGCCCTGCGGGCCGTGCAGCAGGAAAAAGAAGTTCTCTGGATCGGGATAGTCGGCGTTCCAGCCGTAATAGAACATCTGCGTGTCCCCGCGCCGGACCTTGTCCTGGAAGCGGTTGTAGTCGGTACTGCGCACGTCCAGTTGCACGCCGATCTTGTCGAACTGTTTGCGTATCCAGTCCAGCCGCGATTTGTTGCCGACGCCGTTGGCGGTGGTATCGAGGTGGATGACCAGCGGTTGCCCGGTCTGTGCATCCACGCCGCCGGGATATCCGGCCTGCGCCAGCAGCTTCTGCGCCTCCGCGATGGGTTTGCGCTTCGCTTCGCCGCTCACGCAGTCGTACACATAACGGTTGATTCCGTCGCAACCGTTGCGATAACCGAATATGCCGGGCGGGATGGGCGACTGCGCTGCGATGCCGCGACCGTTGGCGAAGATGGAGATGAATTCCTCGAAGTCGACCGCGATGGCGATGGCGCGGCGCAGTTTGGTGGCGCGAGCGCTATCGCCGCCCACCACCGGGTCCAGCCAGTTGAAGCCGGTGTACATGGTGGAAGTGGAGACTGCAGTGTTGAGCGAGATGCCTTGCGCCTGCATCGCGTCGCTGACATTGGCCTCGCCGCCGACACTGACCTGCACTGCCTGGTCGAAACTGTCTGAGCTGATGCCGGAGGCGTCGTAATAGCCCTGCAGGAATTTGTTCCAGTAGGGGATGGTCTCCTTTTCCAGCGTATACACGATCTGCTCGATCAGCGGCAAAGGCTTGCCGGCATCCTGCAGCAATCCGGCTTCCGCATCGCCCGGCTCGCCTTCGACCGGATAACGTTCGCTGTCGTAATACGGATTCTTGCTGAGCACCATGCGCCGGTTCGGATCGTTCTCGGAAAAGTAATACGGCCCGCTGCCGATGGGCCACCAGTCCAGCGTGAGGTTGCGTGCTTTCATACCGGGTTGATCGTAGAAACGTTCGGCCTCTTGCGGCATGGGCGAGAAGAACGGCATCGCCAGCCAGTAGGCGAACTGCGGATATTTGCCTTTGATGGTGATGCGGTAGGTCGTTGCATTGACCACTTCCACACCGGACAGTGGGAAGGCATTCAGGTCGAGGAACGCATCGGGCTGCGCCTTGTGTGCAGCCTGCAATGACTCCGCATAGTCTTTGAGTCCGACGATGTACTCCATCATCACTCCGGCGATGGGCGTGTGCAGGCGCGGATGGACGAGGCGTTTGATCTGGTAGGCGTAGTCTTCGGCGCTGACGGTGCGCGTGCCGACCGCCGCGATGTCGGTCAGACTGTATACCCCCGCCAGATCGCTCTCCTTCAGGTACAGATTGGCAGGCACCAGCGCGGGGTGCGGCTGATATCGCATATAGGGTTTGATACGTATCTCGTACACACTGTAGGCGATGCGCGCATCCGGTGCGGTCAGCGGCAACGGCTTGTGGTTCTGATCGAAATAACTCACGCGCGGCATGTCGCGGGCGGCCAGCGGCACCAGCTGATAGGGGCGTTTCAGGTAATGGTATTGCAGCGGCGGCGAGTAGATGTGCGCGAGGAATTCGTATTCGTTCTCGCTGTAGGCCTGCGCCGGATCGAGATGCTTGGGACGCTCCGTGAAAGCGGTGTAAAGGATGGACTTGCCATCGTCATCACTTGAGTAGGGAGAGTTCCACAGCGCGCCATCACAGGCGGTGAGCAACAGCAATGACAGGAGCAGCAACAGGGATTTCATGATGCGAGAGTTTAGCCGAAAGGCACGGCTTCACGGTAACATTGCGCAACACATCCCACTGGACACGACCATGAACCAAGACTGGCAAAACCATCTCGCAACCAGGCAGGCGACCATCACCGAAGGCGTGGTGCACGATTTCGGTGATGCGGCCGCCGAACGCGCCGCAGCCGAGACGGGCGACATCATGTGCGATCTGTCACAGTTCGGCCTGCTGCGGGTGAGCGGCGAAGATGCACAAAGCTTCCTGCAGAACCTGCTCTCCAACGACATCCGCGAAACGGATAGCGGCCGCGCGCAACTGTCCAGCTTCAACAATGCCAAGGGCCGCATGCTAGCCAGCATGCTGGTATGGAAGCAAGGCGATGACTATCTGCTGCAGATGCCGCGCGGACTGTGCGAGGCGATGCGCAAGAAACTGTCCATGTATGTGTTGCGTTCCAAAGTGAAGATCAGCGACATCAGCGACGAACGTGTGTGCATCGGGGTAAGCGGCGACAAGGCGCTGGCAACCCTGCATGGCGTTTATGCAGCGCTGCCGAGCGACAGCATGACCGCCGTACAAGCCGACGATACGATCCTGATCCGTCGAGATGCTCAACGAGTGCAGATCGTCACCTCTTCCTCACGCGCCGGCGAGATATGGCAAACGTTGAGCGCCGTTGCCGCGCCCGCCGGTTCGCCCTGCTGGGACTGGCTGGACATCCGTGCCGGCGTGCCGTTCATCCTGCCACAGACGCAGGAAGCCTTCGTGCCGCAGATGGTGAACTTCGAACTCATAGGTGGCATCAATTTCAAGAAGGGCTGTTATCCGGGACAGGAGGTCGTGGCACGCATGCACTATCTCGGCAAGGCGAAGCGCCGCATGTATCTGGCACGCGTGATGACAGATAGCGCGCCGCTACCCGGCGACAAGGTGTTCAGCGCTGCCGACCCGACCCAGCCCTGCGGCGAAGTGGTGAACGCGGCACAAGCGGCACATGGCGGTTTCGAACTGTTGGCGGTGGTGCAAACCGAAAGCGCGGATGCCTTCCCGGTGCATCTCGGCGCACTGACCGGACCGCGCCTTGAGTTCGAGCCTCTCCCCTACGCGCTGCCGTGAACCTGCCAGCCACCCTGTTCACCTCTGACTGGCTGTGGCTGTTCGACCTGCTGTTCGCCGGGTTCCTCTATCGCGCGCTAAAGTTCGCTGACTGGCGCTACTTGCTGGACAACCAGATCATGACCAACGCGCTGGTCGGTCTGGTCATCGGTGCGTTCGTGTTCTGGCAGTTCAATGCGGGCATCCGTCCCGGTTTCAATTTCCACATCCTCGGTGCCACTTTGTTCGTGCTGATGTTCGGCTGGCAGATCGCCAGCGCCACGCTCACTCTGGTGATGCTGGCTTCTTTCTACAGAGCCGACACAGACTGGATCGCACTCGGCATCAACGGTCTGCTGATGATCGCCATCCCGGTGCTGTTCACTGAATGGCTGTTGCGCTTCAGCCAGCGCAACCTGCCCAAGAACCTGTTCTTCTATGTGTTATGGAACGGATTCGTCTGCGCAGGTCTGGCCATCGTGCTGAACGTGGCAACGACGACCATCCTGTTGCTGCTGCTCAGCCACTACTCCTGGGCCGAGGTACAACGCCACTATCTGGTCGCCGCACCCATCATCGTGCTGACCGAAGCTTTCATGACCGGCATGCTGATCACCGCCTTCACCGTGTTCCAGCCGGAAGCGGTGAAGAGCTTCAGCGATGCGGAATATCTGGACGGGAAATGATACTTATCGCGGTTTGAGTTCCAGCGTCATCTTGATGTGCGGCAGCCCCGCATCCATGAATTGCTCTCCCTCTGCGGAAAAACCGAAGCGCTGGTAGAACGGCACAGCGTGCACCTGCGCATCGACATCCACGAACCGGTATTTGCGCGCTCGCGCCTCGTCCAGCAAGGCTTCCATGATGGCGGTGCCAACCTTCTGTTTGCGCCACGGCTGTATCACCGCGATACGGCCGATATGGCCGTTCGGCAGGATGCGCCCACATCCGACCGCCTCCCCGGAAAGACTCAACGCCAGGGCATGGCGGCAACTCTCGTCATGCTCGTCCCATTCCAGTTCTTCCGGCACACCCTGCTCGCGGATGAACACCGTCTCGCGTATCGCGCGCAGCAAAGGCCCACCGTCATGCCAGGACACCAGACTGACCGTGAAAGGATTGCCCATCCCGCCTCCTGTTCCGTTATGCAACGATCTCCACTTGTGTTCCGGCTGCGACGCGCCCGAACAGATCCAGCAGATCGGTGTTGCGCATGCGGATGCAGCCATGCGAACCCGGCTTCCCCATTTCGACCTCGTCAGGCGTACCGTGGATATAGATGTAGCGACGCATGGTATCGCAACTGCCGCCACGGTTGTAACCGTGCTCCATACCGGAAAGCCAGAGGATCCGCGTCAGGATCCAGTCACGACCCGGATGCGACGCACCGAGTGCCGGCGTATAGATCTCGCCGGTCGGGCGGCGACGCACGAATACGGTATCGACCGGCTGCCCCTCACCGATCTTGGCACGGATGATGTGCCGACCGCGCGGCGTACAGAAGCTGCCGTTCTCCTCGCCGGCGCCCTGTGCGCCGGTCGAGACCAGGTAGTTTCGCAACGCCCCTCCGCTATCATCGAGCAGTTGCAATGTCTGGCCTGGAATGTGGATTTGTATCTTCATTGTGACTTCTGTTGTGCGCGCCGCATGGCGAAGAAATCGCTCAGCACCTTGCCGCACTCCTCCGCCAGCACGCCGCCTTCGATCCGTGCATGGTGGTTCAATCTCGGTTCGGTGAACAGGTTGAACACGCTGCCGGCCGCGCCGGTCTTGGGTTCCTTCGCGCCGTACACCACGCGCGCGATGCGGGCATGGAACAGCGCGCCGACGCACATCAGGCAAGGTTCGAGCGAGACGAACAGCTCGCAACCGACCAGCCGGTAGTTCCCGATATGCATTGCCGCATCGCGCATCGCAGCGATCTCGGCGTGCGCGGTCGGGTCGTGGCGCGAGATGGGGGAATTGAATCCGCGCCCGACGATGCGGCCGTCCTTCACCACCACCGCGCCCACCGGCACCTCGCCCGCTTCTGCTGCCTGTGCCGCCAGACGCAAGGCCTCGCGCATGTAATCTTCGTCCTGCATCCTGTGCTTAGTGCGATTTGTACGGGCCAGCAACGTAGCACAGATAAAGTTGCTTGTGTGTGCTTGCCATATGCCGCCGTTTTGACAACAATGCAGGCCATCCAACGGAGTATTGAATGCAAAACCAGCCAGTCACCGATTTCACCCTGCCCGCCACCGGCGGCACCGATTTCAAGCTACATCCCATCCGCAGCAAGTCTCTGGTCATCTATTTCTACCCCAAGGACAACACGCCAGGGTGCACCACCGAAGCACAACAGTTCCGCGACCTGTATGCCGAATACAAGAAAGCCGGTTGCGAGATCGTCGGCGTGTCGCGCGACAGCATCAAGTCGCACGAGAACTTCAAGGCCAAGTTCACACTTCCCTTCGAGTTGTTGTCCGACAGCGGAGAGGTCGCATGCAATATCTTCGGCGTGATCAAGCAGAAGAAGCTGTACGGGAAAGACGTACGCGGCATCGAGCGCAGCACCTTCGTGCTCGATGACCAGGGCATCATCCGCAAGGAATGGCGCGGCCTGAAGGCCGATGGCCATGCACAGGAAGTCCTCGATTTCGTCCGATCTCTATAAGGAAAACCATGAACGCCCGTAAAACCTCGTCGGACAAGACCACCAAACTTTTCGTGCTGGACACCAACGTGCTGATGCACGACCCCACCAGCCTGTTCCGTTTCGAGGAACACGATGTCTACCTGCCGATGTTCGTGCTGGAAGAACTGGACAACAACAAGAAGGGCATGACCGAGGTCGCACGCAACGCGCGCCAGGCCAGCCGCTTCCTGGACAATCTGGTCAGCGAATCCGAAGACAGCATCGATCAGGGTGTGCCGCTGGATGCGCTGGGCAACAAGAACGCCACCGGTCGCCTCTACCTGCAGACCGAGTTCATCACCCATGAGTTGCCGGAGAACCTCGCCAACGGCAAGGCCGACAACGCCATCCTGGCGGTGGTGGCGCACATGCACAAACAACATGCGCAGCGTCAGGTCACGCTGGTGTCGAAAGACATCAACATGCGCATCAAGGCGCGGGCGCTGGGTTTGTCGGCACAGGATTATTTCAACGACAAGGTGCTGGAAGACACCGACCTGCTGTATGCAGGCACGCGCGAACTGCCTGCCGATTTCTGGGAGACGCACGGCAAGGACATGAAGTCCGGCACACAGGCCAGCCAGACCTTCTACACCATCAAGGGCCCGCTGTGCCGCGATCTGCTGGTGAACGAGTTCGTGTATCAGGACAATGCGGAAAAACCGTTCTATGCCGTGGTCGCCGCACAGCAGGACGACACCGCCACCCTGCTCACGCTGACCGATTACACGCACAGCAAGAACGCGATCTGGGGCATCACCGCGCGCAATCGCGAGCAGAACTTCGTGTTGAACCTGCTGATGAATCCCGAGATCGACTTCGTCACGCTGCTCGGCCAGGCCGGTACCGGCAAGACGCTGCTCACCCTGGCGGCCGGTCTGATGCAGGTGCTGGAACAGAAGATCTACTCCGAGATCATCATGACCCGCGTCACCGTGTCGGTGGGCGAGGACATCGGCTTCCTGCCCGGCACCGAGGAAGAGAAGATGTCGCCGTGGATGGGCGCACTGGACGACAACCTGGACGTGCTCAACCAGTCCAGCGACGAAGGCGGCGAATGGGGCCGCGCTGCCACGCGCGACCTGATCCGCTCACGCATCAAGATCAAGTCTCTCAACTTCATGCGCGGCCGCACCTTCCTCAACAAGTTCCTCATCATCGACGAGGCGCAGAACCTGACGCCCAAGCAGATGAAGACGTTGATCACGCGCGCCGGCCCCGGCACCAAGGTGGTGTGCATGGGCAACATCGCGCAGATCGACACGCCCTACCTGACCGAAGGCAGTTCCGGCCTGACCTATGTGGTGGACCGTTTCAAGGGTTGGGCGCATAGCGGCCACGTCACGCTGCAGCGCGGTGAGCGTTCGCGTCTGGCGGATCACGCCGGCGAGGTGCTGTGAAACTGATCGGCTCCAACACCAGTCCCTACGTGCGCAAGGCACGTCTGGTGCTGCTGGAGAAGGATCTGCCACACGAATACGTGGTCGATCCGCCCAGCGACCCGAACAGCGAGGCGTATCGCGTCAATCCGCTGGGGCGCATCCCGGCTTTGATCCTCGACGATGGCGAATGCATCTTCGACTCGGTGGTGATCTGCGAATATGCCGACACGCTGAACGACACGCCCATCCTCATCCCGCGCGGCGATGCGCTGGCACGCATGCGGGTACGGCGCTGGGAGGCACTGGCCGACGGCATCATGGATTCCGCCATCGTGGTGCGCAACGAAGTGCTGCGCCGGGCTGAGATGCAGTTGGCTGCGACACTGGCGCTTCATAACGATGCCATCACCCATGCCCTGCAACATATCGCCGCACAGCTCGGCACGCACGACTGGTGCGAAGGCGATGCCCTCTCGCTGGCTGATCTGGCACTGGTGAGCGCACTGGCCTATCTCGACCTGCGCCAGCCCGAGCGTGACTGGCGCGGCACTCACCCCGACCTTGCCGCATGGTTCGAGCGCATGTGCGCCCGACCCTGCGTGCAACTATCATTGGCAGACAACAAATGAACGACATCGATAAAACAGAAGAGGAATGGCGCGAGCAACTCACGCCGGAACAATACGAGATCTGTCGCAAGGGCGGCACAGAGCCTGCTTTCACCGGCGAATACTGGGACTGCCACGACATCGGCATCTATCGCTGTGTGTGCTGCGGCGCGCCGCTGTTCGATTCCGAGACCAAATACGAATCCGGCACCGGCTGGCCCAGCTTCTGGCAACCCGTTGAAGAGGAAGCCGTCGAGTACAGCGACGAAGACCCGCTCGGCATGGGCCGCATCGAAGTCGTCTGTGCCAACTGCGGCTCGCATCTGGGACACGTGTTCGAAGACGGCCCGGAGCCGACCGGACTGCGTTACTGCCTCAACTCCGCCTCGCTGGCATTGGACCGCACATGAAACTGCTTTTCGACCTGTTCCCCGTCATCCTGTTCTTCGTCGTGTTCAAGGTGGCAGGCGTGTTCGCCGCCACGGCGGCCGCCATCGCTGCCACCTTCGTGCAGGTCGCGTGGGTGAAATACCACCACGGCAAAGTCGACACCATGCTGTGGGTGAGCCTGGGCATCATCACCGTGTTCGGTGGTGCCACCCTGTTGTTGCACGACGAGACCTTCATCAAGTGGAAGCCGACCATCCTGTACTGGTTCTTCACCGCGACGTTGCTGTTCTCTTCCATCTTCCTGAAGAAGAACCTGATGCGCGCGCTGCTGCACGAGAAGATGTCCCTGCCCGATCCCATCTGGCATCGCCTCAACCTGGCCTGGAGCGCTTTCTTCGCTTTGCTGGGCCTCATCAACCTGTACGTCGCATTCAATTTCAGCACCGACGTATGGGTGAATTTCAAACTGTTCGGTGCCACCGGCATCATGCTGGTGTTCATCCTCGTGCAGGCGGCGATGCTGGCCAAATACGTGGAAGAAGATCACAAGGAGTCCTGACATGCTGTATGCCATCTTCGGGCAAGACGTCGAGAACAGTCTGCCGCTACGTCAAAGCGCGCGTTCGGCGCATCTGGAACGTCTGGAGGTACTGCAGTCAGAGGGCCGCCTGCTGCTGGCTGGTCCGTTCCCCGCCGTGGATGCAATCGATCCGGGCGCGGCCGGTTTCAGCGGCAGCCTGATCGTCGCCGAGTTCGATAGCCTGCAGGCTGCCAGGGACTGGGCCGCCGCCGATCCTTACGTGGCGGCGGGGGTCTATGCACAGGTCGAAGTGCGTCCCTTCAAGCAGGTCTTCCCGCGCTGAACACCCATTGCGCCCTGTGCTATATTCCGCGCCGGACTATTAGCCCCAACCTGTCAATCAACGCTCAAAGGAAAGAAACATGCTGAATTTCTCCCGATTCGCCCTGCTCTCTGCGCTGCTGCTCGCCCCCGCTGCGCAAGCCGCCGATGCCGACAAACCCGTCGCGCTGGTGAACGGTGTGGCGATCCCGCAGTCTCGCGTCGACCTGCGCGTCAACGTCGCGGCGACACAGGGTGGCCAGCCTGATTCAGAAGAATTGCGCAAAGCCATCCGCGAAGACCTGATCAATCTTGAAGTGCTGTCCCAGGCTGCCGAGAAACAGGGGCTGCAGAAACAGGGCGACACCGCACAGCAACTGGAGCTGGCCCGCCAGTCCGTGCTCGCCGGTGCCCTGGTGCAGGATTTCGTGAGCAAGAACCCCATCGACGAAGCCGTGCTGAAGCAGGATTACGAGAGCATGAAATCGCGTGTGGGTGACAAGGAATACAAGGTGTCGCACATCCTCGTCGCGACCGAAGACGAAGCCAAGGCAATCGCCAAGCGCGTGAAGAAGGAATCCTTCGCCAAGGTCGCCAAACAGAAGTCGAACGATCCCGGTTCCAAGGACAAAGGCGGTGACCTGGGATTCACCGTGCCGGGCAACTTCGTGCAGCCTTTCGGCGAGGCCATCCTCAAACTGAAGAAAGGCGAGATCAGCGCACCGGTGCAAACCCAGTACGGCTGGCACATCATCAAGCTCGAAGACACCCGCGAACTGAAGGTGCCCACCTTCGAAGAGATGAAGCCGCGTCTTGAGCAGCGCCGCAAGCAGGAAGCCGTGCAGAAAGCCATCGCCGATCTGCGCAGCAAGGCACGCATCGAATAGACATTCCCTGCCGCCCGATAAAAGGACATCCGCGTGATGTCCTTTTTATTTTCCGTCCTGCCCGTCGCTGCCCATCGTCCGATTCGACATTGACAGTCCCGACGCACTCGCCCTAAAGTTGGGGCAAATCATCCACAACAGGGAATGCGCACATGACTCGAAGCCCATCTTCACTCGCCCTCGCCGCCGTCTTGATGCTTTGCAACAGCGTCGCCATCGCATCCTCTTGCGACCCGAGTGAAACCGATGTCGCCGACACCAGCATCATGCATTACCGAGAATCGAAATGCGCCAACAAGGCCATTGAAGAGGCAGCGGACCGCTTCGACGAAGGCATCAAACTGGAGCAGCGCGGCGACATGTCGCGCATGTGCAGCAACTTCAACACCGCCTTGATGCAGCTGGACAAGTACCGCCGCGGTGATTGGCGTGAAAAATATTCGCGCATCGCCAAACAGGTCGATGAGGCCTACGCCGACCGCCTCGTGCGCTTTGAGAAGACGGTATGCCCGCAGAAGATCGACCTCTACCGTCACTTGTCCAACAAAGGCGATGCATGGGCGATGTTCCGTCTGGGTACCAGCTACGCCAAGGGCATCGGCGTGCGCCAGAACGACAGCGAGGCGCTGAACTGGCTGCAACAGGCAGCAGACCGCGACTATCCGGATGCCTATATGGCCCTCGGCATCATGTATAGCGACGGCTTGGCCTTTGCACCGGACTTCCGCATCGCCTTCAACTGGTTCGCCAAGTCTGCCGCATTGAACAACGCGGAAGCGCAATTCCAGCTGGGTGGACTGTATCGAAATGGGCTGGGCGTGGAGAAAAGTCCCAAACAGGCAGTCGAGTGGTACCGCAAGGCAGCCGAGCAAGGGCATGAGGGAGCCAAGGCCCGCCTGAAAGAGATGTATCGTGCCAAGGAAGCCAAGGAGCCGCTGTTCGGCTACTGAAGTCTCCGCCCCCGCTCTGGATCGGACTGTTGAACATCTCCCGCATGAAGCGTATGCTTTCTGTCATGGAATCAGTTGGGGAGTAATGCCATGCCTACCGCATCTTCTCTATCCCTGAGCACCGGTGGCTACGTACAACAGTTCCGGCAACAGCAGGCGCAGCGTACCGCCGACCAGGCCGCTCAAAACGCTCAATCATTGCAAAGTCAGGCGCGTATAGCCCGGCAGGATGCGGCGCGAGCCCAGCAGAATGCGCGCGAACTGGAGATTCAGGCCGGACAGGCGCGCTCGGAAGCCAGCCGTCTCAGTATCAACGTCAGAGCGGCCACGAACATCGAGACAGCGCAGACGAACCTGCAGACGTCCTATGACCGGTTGCCGGATCAGATCGTCGCCGTCAAGGCTGACACCTATACCGCACCGAACTCGACTGCCACGGTTTCCACCGCCAACGTCGGCACCGTCGTCAATACGACCGCCTGAAAACAAGAACGCCGCACAGCGCTGAATGCGCCGTGCGGCGTTCTGCCATGTCCTTCACATCCCGCGTTGTTTGCTCACCAGATCGTAGGCCAGCTGGATGTCCTTGGCCTGCTCGGTCGCCACCTTGATCATGTCTTCCGGCAAGCCCTGCCCCATCAGCTTGTCGGGGTGATATTTGCTCATCAGCTTGCGGTAAGCGCGCTTCACTTCGGCGTCGCTGCTCTCCTTGCTCACGCCCAAAGCCTTGTAGGCATCTTCGAGCGCGGTCTCGCTGTTCGCCTGCGCCCCGCCCGCGAAGTGCGTCTGGTTCACCACCATATCCAGCAAACGCTTGAACGCTTCCGGGCCATAGCCGAGATGCCCGGCGATCTGGGTCAACAGCTTCTCTTCTTCCGGGTGATACTCGCCGTCCGCCATCGCCATCACGATCAGATAGACCAGCAGCATCTCTTTCAGATGATGGGTATGGCCGCACACCGACATGAATTTCCGGCAAGTCTCATACATATCGCCGTCACCAGACGCGCCCTGCTTGAACAGCGCGATGGCCTGCTGGCGATGCTCCGGCGTCATACCCAGCTTCTGCATCAACACCTCGGCATGCGCGATCTCGGCCTCCGACACGCGCCCATCCGCCTTGGCCAGCTTGCCCATGGCGATGAACACCGTCTCCAGGAACACCGTCTGCCGCAGCGCGGCATGCAGGGGATTGAACGCGCCCTGACCGAAGGCACGGATGCGGTCGATGACCGCCCCCAGGATAAGGCCGAAGAAAGCGCCCATCCAGCCAAAGAAGAAATAACCGACAGCGATACCGATAAGCTTGAACACGACGACTCCAGGCACATATTGAACAAAGGGACTGCGCCTATTATACCGATCCGGCGATCGCCTGCCCTCGGTGCCGAGACCGCGCTGGCTGCACGATCGGGCGCAATCGGCCGTAGCCATCCGGCGCAATGGCACCCCCCTCGGAAGGGTCATTGACACATACCCCGCATGGCCATAGAGTCTTGCCCGACTTGCAGATTCGCTGAGCTCACACCCCACCGCACGCACGCTGGAGGAAGGTCAACGAGATTCCCGGACAGGAGGCTGGCGCAAGCATGTATCCCCGCAGAGGGATTAAGCCGGTTTAAGTCCGCACCAAGGGGAATCCAGTGTCAGTGAAGCAGATTGAAAGATCCGCCATGCACCTCGTGGCTGATGTGAAGCAATTCTGCAAGTACGCCTTTGCGGTCATGCTTGCGGGTATGGCTATCACCCTGTATTTCAGCCTCGACGCGAAGATCGATGCCGACAAGATCGCGCACGAACGTTTTGCCGCAGATGCCGACGAGGTCCGCATGCACCTGTTGGGCATGCTCGCCTCGCACGAACAGGTTTTGCTGGGGGCCGCCGCTTTCTTCGACGCCTCCGCCAGCGTGACACGCGATGAATGGAAGCGTTATGCCCATCGCATACAGCTGAACGATCACTTCAAGAGTGTGCAGGGAATAGGCTATGCCGAGTGGATACCCCGCGACCGGCTCGCCGCGCACGTCGCATCGGTGCGCAGCGAAGGGTTCCCGGACTACGAAGTGTGGCCCAAGCAGGATCTTGAGCACTACACCGCCATCGTCTATCTTGAGCCGTTCACCGGGCGCAACCTGCGCGCCTTCGGCTACAACATGTATTCCGAGCCCACCCGCCGCGTCGCGATGGAACGCGCGCGCGACACGGACGCCGCAGCACTTTCCGGAAAAGTGACGCTCGTGCAGGAGACCGCCGAGGATGTCCAGGCGGGCACACTGATGTATCTCCCGCTGTACCGGAAAGGGATGCCACACGAGACCGTGGCCCAGCGTCGTGCCGCGCTGTATGGCTGGGTGTACAGCCCGTTCCGCATGAGGGACATGGTCGAGAACGCCCTCGGTGCCGCCAAACCGGAAGACAAAGAGACGCCACTCCAGATCAGTATCTATGATGGACGGGAGCTGGACAGCAGTTCCCTGCTCTATTCCAATCTGACCATGCGAAACAATGCGACACCGCCCGTCACCATCCAGCAGCATCTGGAATTCGGCGGACATGAATGGACGCTGATGACCGAGCACCACACCCTGAAGGGAGCCGGGCTGGACTACAGCAAGGCCAAGACGATCTTCTTCAGCGGCACGCTGACCAGTATCCTGCTCTACTTCCTGATCACCGCGCTCACCCAGTCGCGTGCAGCCTTGCACAAGGCAAAGGTCGCCGTCGCAGAATTGCGCAAGAGCGAAGAGAACCTGCGCGTACTGGCCAGGAACGAATCCGTGCTGATCTGGCTCGCCGGCCCGGACAAGCAATGCACCTATTTCAACCAGGTCTGGCTGGACTTCACCGGCCGCACAGTGGAACAGGAACTGGGATCGGGATGGGCGGAAGGCATCCACCCGGATGACCGGGAGAACTGTCTGCATACCTACATCCTGGCCTTCGATGCCCGGCGCGAATTCACGCTCGAATATCGCCTGCGACATCACAGCGGCACATACCGCTGGATCGTCGACCACGGCGTACCCCGCTTCGACAGCAAGGGCGATTTCCTCGGCTACATCGGTAGCGGCGTGGACATCACCGACCGCAAGGAATCCGACGCTCAGCTCCAGCTCTCCATGTTCGCCATGGACAAGGCATTCGATGCCATCTACTGGCTGGACAAGGACGGTCGCATCCGCTACGTCAACAACCAGGGTTGCGAGACGCTGGGCTACAGCAAGGAAGAGCTGATGCGACTCTCCATACCGGACCTGGATCCTGACTTCCCCCAGGACCAATGGAAGCTGCACTGGGAAGCGCTAAAAAAAGACAGATCCCAGCTGTTCGAGACCCGTCACCGGCGCAAGGACGGCAGCATCATCCCGGTGGAAGTCTCGGCCAATCATGTGCAATTGGGAGAACTGGAATACAACATCGCCTTCTGCCGCGACATCAGCAAACGCAAGGAGATCGAACAGGAGATCTACTCCCTCGCATTCTTCGATCCGCTCACTCGCCTGCCCAACCGGCGCATGCTGAGCGACCGGCTCTCCAAATCGCTCGCCAACAGCAAACGCAACGACGCCTACGGCGCACTGCTGTTCCTCGACCTGGATAATTTCAAACCCATCAACGACAAGTGCGGCCACGAGGTCGGCGACCAGTTGCTGATCGAGGTCGCACGCCGCCTCACCGCCACGGTACGCGAGATCGACACGGTCGCCCGTTTCGGCGGCGATGAGTTCGTGGTCATACTCGGCGACCAGTCCAGCAGCCGGGAAGAGATGTACAAGCAAGCCAAAGTGGTCGCGGAAAAGATCGTCGCCACGCTGGCAAGGCCCTATCAGCTGACCCGGTTCAGGGACAACAAGAATATCGCCGTCACGCATGAATGCACCACCAGCATCGGCATCACCCTGTTCGACGGCAAGCAGGACAACCAGTATGACATCCTGAGCCACGGCGACATCGCCATGTATAACGCCAAAGAAGCGGGGCGCAACCGCGTCTCGCTGTACACCCCGCCGGAACCGGCCGGGCAGGCCCATTGACAGAGATCGGGCTTACCCATACATTCGCAGCCGACTTGCAGACCGTCGAGGTACATCGCACCGCATGCACGGTGAGGGGCCGAAGACGGGATCCCCGGAACAGGAGGCTGGCGCAAGACACGGTTCCTGTACCACCGGGAACAGCCGGCATCAGACTTGTTCGTTCAGGGGAGAAAGAACAATGAAGTACCTGTTTGCAGTCACCACATTGCTGATCATGGCATGGCACGCCCATGCGCTGGACCAGTCCGACAGCGGCAACTACGCCGTCGTCCACCGCGACGGCCACATCACCGACTTCACCTTCTTCGTCTCGCATAGCGACGGCCAATGGAACGTCGAGCAACTGCAACCGGACGGCAGCTGGGCCAGCGCCACCTGTTCGCGCAACTGCATGTTGCAGGAATCCTCGCCGCACGACCTTGCCACCTTCTTCTCCGGGAACGAACTGAGCGAGACGCACCCGACATGCGTGCATAACCAGGCCTTCGCATTCTGCCGTCAGGATTCGATCCTCCACCCCGGTGAGAAGGAATACACCCTGGTTGCGCTGATGATGTCCCGCCCCATCCAGATCCAGCTGAAAAAGATCGAGACCGGCTGGAAGGACACGCAAGGCCGGATGCAACCGGACTCCGATGCGAGAAAAGCGCAGAACGGCTTCGGCGGCTGGCTGCTGGTCACTGCGGACGATGACTGGAAGACAAAATGGGAGACACAGACGGATGCCACCCCCCGTTTCAGCATGGCCGCAACCGTCGCCAAAGGCAAACCCGTCTACGTGCTCACCTTCTTCAGCAATCCCAAACTCGATGAACAAGGCGGTGCCGACATCAGCTGCGACATCGACCTGCGCAAGCCAGACGGCAGCGCCTCGTTCCAGCAGACCGACGCCACCTGCTTCAAGGGTGCGCTCAAAGGCCAGCCGAACTACCTCTACCTCTCCGCCCCCGTGATCAGATTCATCGGTGAGCAAGAAGACCCCTACGGCGCATGGCAGATCAGCATCACGCTCAAGGACAACGTCGGGCGCACCAATCTGCCCCTCAAGACTTCGTTCATCCTGCAGTGAACCGTTGAAGGATATATCCGCGTGGAAATGAAGAAGATCGACTCAGGGAGACTGCGCGCCATCGGCTACGACGCGCGCGCACGCATCTTGCAAGTGCAACTGGACAACGGCGATGCATTGCAATACCTTGGAGTCGGAGAGGACCTCTGGCGCAGACTCGCCAATTCCGGCGCTGCGTGGAGCTTCTTCCGCGACAACATCGAGGAAGAATTCACCGTCAGGAAGGTCTCTGCCCATGCCCCTGCAGGCAAGAACCCGCTGGATGAACTGTTCGGCCCGGCAGACTGAACACCGGAACATCGTTCCCGGCACTTTGAATAACAAGAGGAGGAGACCATGAGCCAACCAGACCGCGATCCCATCATCCTCAGCGAAGAAGGCGAGCACGACGGCAAGACCGTCATCCTCCAGCGCTGCCCCAAGCACGGCATCGTGTTCCTGCCCAGCGAAGGCTGCCCGGAATGCGCCAAGGAAAAAGAAGCTGCCGGTTCTTAGTCGAATATCCGATTCACAATCCAAAAAACATGACCGAATACAACATCACCGTGGGACTCCCCACGGCAGACGTGCTGCACAAAGGGATAGCCGTCACCATTCGCCGCGAGCAGGATCCTGCGGCAACGATCCGTGCCGAATACGCCCCCACCGCCCGCCCCTGCCCGCCCTACTGCATCCAGCCGATGCGCTTGGCAGCAGGCATCGAGACGTTCGGTGAACTGGAAGTGTTGGACTACCTGCAGCGCATCGCAGCGGGTGACACGCAATACATGGTGATCGATTCGCGCACCCCGGACTGGTATGAGAAAGTCACCATCCCCGGTGCGGTGAACGTGCCCTACGCGCAGAACATGGCAGGTCATGCGACCGACCTGCCCGGCGTGAAAAAGACTTTAGCGGAATTGTTCGGCGCGAAAGAGAACAACGGCAGCTACGACTTCAGCAAGGCCCGCACCCTCGCCATCTTCTGCAACGGCCCTTGGTGCGGCCAGACACCGAACTATATCCGCACGCTGCTCTCGCTCGGCTATCCGGCAGAAAGACTGAAGTGGTATCGCGGCGGCATGCAGGACTGGTGCGCGCTCGGTCTCACCACCGCCTGAGCCAAACTCATCCCCACTCGATCTCGACCGAGCTGCAGTTGCCCAGTTTCTGCAGGCAAGTCGTTTCCTGTGTCGCACTCAACAACGTCAGCACCGCGATGATCGGATTCTCGTGCGACACCACCAGCACCGTCCCCTGCGGATGCCGCAAGGCCGCCTCGTCGAGGAAACTCTTCAGCCGCGCCATCTGTTCGATGAACGACTCGCCCTTGGGCGGTTTGATGTGCAGATAATCGGGACGCACCAGATCGTTGAACCTATCCACATGCTGCCCGTCCATGCCGGAGATGCGTTCGTTCAAACGCGCATCCACCACCGGATGCAAGGCATGGTGCCGCAGCAGGATGTCCATCGTCTGCTGCGCACGAGGGAACTCGGACACGTAAGCATGCGTGAACGGCATCCCTCTCAAGCGTTCGGCCGCCGCCTCAGCCTGCTGCCTGCCGCGCGCAGTGAGATTCACGACTCGCTCGGGATCGTCATTGATCTCGTGGAGCACATTGCCTTCACTCTCACCGTGGCGCACCAGAACGACCTTCATCTGCTTCCCCCGACCATCACTTCAACATCAGCAGAAAGATGTTCTCCTGCATCCTCGTCACACCGCGCGCCTTGAAGCGCGGTTCGCGTTCCAGAATATCCGCCTGCTCCAGAAAACGGATCTCCGCATAAGGCGCATAGAGCGCCCGCACCTCCGCCTCAGACACCGCGAACGGCGGCCCCGGCATCTGCTCCTGCGGATAATCGAACGTCACCAGCAACACCTGCGAGCCGGGAGGCAATATCTCCACCAGGTGCCGCGCATAGCGCTCGCGCATCTCCGGCGGCAGCGCCACCAGCGAAGCGCGGTCATATACCGCACGCACTTGCGCCATATCCTCTTTGCGCAGATCGAAGAAATCCCCGCACAGGATGCGGATGCCCTCCGCCTCGCAGCACTCGAACTTCTCGCTGTGCGTATGCGCAGGCGACTTGCCCTGCTCCGAGAAAAAGTCGCGCACCGCGATGGCACTCAGCTCTACCCCCAGCACCGTATGTCCCTGTTCGCGCAGCCACACCATATCCAGACTCTTGCCGCACAAAGGCACAAATATCTCACCACCCGCCTCGCCGCCCTGCGCGACTTTCAGCTCAGGCCAATACTGCAACAGGTACGGATTGATATCGTTCTGATGAAACCCGATCTCCGCCCGCTCCCATCGCTCCAGCCAGAATTCCTTTTTCATATGCACACCTCACAATATTCATCCATTCGCCCTGAGTAGCACGCATAGCGCGCGTATCGAAGGGCCGCACATTGCTCGCACCCAGATTTTACCAAACCACCCTGCCACCACACCCCTGATCCCATCATTGACACTCACCGCCACCTCCCCTACAGTTCAGCCCACTTGCAGATCCGCTCAACGCACATCGCCCCGCACGTACGGCGCGAGACACGAAGCGGAATCCCCGGAACAGGAGGCCGACGCAAGACGAGATTCCCGCGCTGCCGGGAACAACGTCGGAATATAACTTGTTCGCAAAAGGGGAAAACAATGGCTGCAATTCCAAAGAAAGTTTCTGAGCGTCTGATAAACGGCATCAAAAAGTACCAGCCGATTCTTGCTGCTGCTAAATCTCGCGATGTGGGAGAAGCTGATACCGTCACCATCATCAAGGACATGCTTCAAGACATCTTCGGATACGACAAATATTCCGAACTGACTTCCGAATATGCCATCCGTGGCACCTACTGTGACCTTGCCACCAAGATCAACGGTGTCCTGCAAACCCTCATCGAAGTGAAAGCCATCGGCCTGGATTTGAAAGACCAGCACGTCAAACAAGCAGTCGACTACGCCGCCAATCAGGGCGTTGATTGGGTACTGCTCACCAACGGCATCTGCTGGCGCGTCTATCACCTAACCTTCGCCAAGCCAATATCAAGCGAGCTGATCGTTGATATTGATTTCACAACACTCAACTCTCGCAGCCTGCATGACCTAGAACTGCTCTACTTGTGGTGCAAAGAAGGATGGCAGCGTTCCGTCCTTGGCGAATATCACACCCAGCAACAAGCCCTTTCAAAATTCTTTATCGGGGCCATGCTGCAAACAGATACCGTTCTGGAAGTGGTCCGCCGCGAGCTACGCCGCGTCTCACCAGACGTGAAGATTGACATTGAGCAGATCAAAGCCGTACTTGTGAATGACGTGATCAAGCGCGACGTGATTGAAGGTGAAAAAGCTGAAGAAGCTCGAAATAAAGTCTCAAAATCTGCTTCAAAGTCCCTGCGTTCAATTGCAACAAAAAAACGTCCACATGAATCTGCGCCTTCAGTACAGCAGAGCGGTGTTGTATAGATTCTCTGAGTATAGGCATAGCAATCAACACAATTGCTATGCCGGTATGTTTCAATCAAAAACTGGCCGACGAACCGTGTGATGCAAACCCGAAATATTGCGCTCAACAACCGACAAGGAGTTTAACTTGGCACTAATATCTAGAGGCATGTCAATTCAAGAGGCCTATCGCATCTATCGGGATGGCAATTTGATTGTCAACCGCCAATACCAAAGAAAGCTTGTCTGGACCATAGACGAGAAAGCACGACTTGTTGACAGCATTTTGAAGCAATATCCAATTCCATTGATTTTGTTGGCCAGAAGCAGCGAGGGAAATCACAAGCTTGAAATTATTGATGGTATGCAGCGATTAAATGCAATTTTTGGCTTCATCGAAAATGAATATGCATTTGATGGAAATCAATTTGATGTTGACCAGTTCGCCAGAGCTAAACAAGCAGCCGAAGAAGGGGCTTTTGTTAAAGCAGATGCTAATGCAATAAAGTTGGATAAAAAGTCATGTGCTGATTTTCTGGACTATCAACTTGCAATTACTCAGTTCGATGCCAACAACCCCACCCACGTTGTAAGCGTCTTTGGTCGAATCAACTCTGGTGGCAGACAATTAAGCGATCAAGAGCGTCGACAAGCAGGCGTAATTAATCCATTTGCAAATTTAGTACGCTCATTGGCGAGTGAACTCCGTGGCGATGCATCAAAAGAAACACTGCTTCTCAGTGAGATGCCTGCGATTAGCATTGAGTCACAAAAGTCTTCTCAAAAATACGGATTAATTGCCCAAGATATTTTTTGGTGCAAACAAGGAATTATCCGAGTGAAGGACTTAATCTCAAGCGAAGATGAAGAAATCGTTGCTGATTTGCTTGCTTCGGTGCTGCTGGGAAAGCCGCTAGCCATAAGTCGCGAAACACTTGATGAATTGTATGATCCAGCGTCCACACTTAGTCAAAGTGTTAGCAACTCATTGACCGCGTATACCCAAGACAAGCTCCGACTGGATATCACAGGAACCTTCTCCGTCATAAAAGAATTAATTTCAGCATATAACAACGCACCAAACTTCCTCCGCGACCTAGTACGACCTGGAAAGAACCCCATTAAGACTCCCTTCTATTCTATATTTATGGCGTTTTACGAACTCGTCGTAAAACACCAATTAAGCCCCAATAATCCAGCTGCGCTTTTCAAAGCATTAAAGAATTCCGGCGAACGCCTTGTGTACAGCGCCCATTACGCAAAAGCTGAAGATCGAGAAAACAACATCAAAGTTATACGTGGCCTTATCGAGGCTTTTTTCGTAAAGCAGGAACCACCAATCATTACTCATGGTGCCAGTCTAGCTTTGGATTTGGAAAACTCACTTCGCAGGTCTAAAACAGAAAGTGCAAATTACGAACTCAAGCAGGGAATCCTAGACTTGGGAAATTCTCGTTCCATTGATTCCAATCTTTTGGATCGTATCAATGAAACAATTTGCGCTATTGCCAACCTCGGGCCTAAATCTAAAGGCTTTTTAACTATAGGTGTTGCTGACAAAAAAGCAGACGCAGATCGCATAGCATTGCTCGATGCCGTTTCTCAAAAGATGTGTCCGGTAGGTACATCGTAGGAATAGACAGAGAAGCCAAGCTACTTGGAAAGAAGCTGGATGATTACATTTCAATAATTATTAGCTCAATAAGAGCATCTTCGATTCCCGATCCGCTCAAAACCCAAGTACTGGCTTCAATTGACGTAATTACCTATCACGGCCTCTCCGTCGTGAGGATTACGATTCCATCTCAGAACACCCCTAGCTTTCTAAACAACAAATGTTTTATCAGACAATCTGCAAATACAATTGAACTCACAAAGTTGGATGAGATTGCAGCCATCACTCAATTGTTTTCAAAGTAGCAAGTAAGGGAGCTAATGGGGGCGGGTTCGCAATACTTTCCAGCCAACTCGCACCCCATCATGCATCACACACCTGCCACCTCCACCCTGTTCCGCCCCTTATCCTTCGCTGCATAGAGCGCACTGTCGGCACGGGCGAGCAAGGTGTCCAGCGATTCGCCTGACACCGCCATCTGGGCCACGCCGAAACTGGCGGTGATGTTGCCGGCCTCCAGGCCGCCCAGCCCGCGTCCGCTGAGTTGCAGTCGCAGTTCTTCGCAGAGACGTCTGGCTTCCTCGATGTCTGTGTCCGGGAACACCAGCAGGAACTCTTCGCCGCCAAAGCGGAAGGCCAGGTCGGAGGTACGCAACCGGTTCTTGATGAGGCCGGCGGCATCGACCAGCACGTGGTCGCCCACCAGATGACCATGGTTGTCGTTGATCAGTTTGAAGTGGTCGAGGTCCAGGATGGCGATGGTGAAGGTGCGGCCATGTCTGGTCGCGCTGGCGTATTCCTTTTGCAGGAATTCGTCGAGGTAATGCCGGTTGTACAGCCCAGTCAATTCGTCGTGCGCCGCCATATCCCGCAAGGTGGCGGTCTGCTTGGCGATCATCCTTTCCAGACTGAAGGTTGCGCGGCGCAGCGCGAAGAACAGCATGGTCTCGATCAACAGGAATGCGATCAGCGCGTAGGCGATGTTGATGGAAAGGTCGCGCTTGAGCTGGCCGACGTCCTGTTCGACATCCATCCATGCCAGGACGGTGCCGACCGCCGCACGCTGCGCGTCCTGCTGCCCGAGATAGTCACGCAAGGGGAAAGCGGTGAACGCCAGATGACGTTCGCCGACCTTGAACCAGCGAGTGCCCGACTGCTCCACCAGTTGGGCGATCTGCGGATTCAGGAGCAGTTCTCTAACCTCGGGATGCAGCGTGGCCTCGACGAGGTTGCCATTAAGAGGTGGATTCTCTTTCTTTAGCTTTTCCAGACGATCGGGAAAATAGGTATCGCTCAGGTGCGACATCGAGAGCAGCACGGCGAACTTGGCCTGACTGGGTTTCTCCAGCAGTTCAAGCAAGGTGCGGAACGAGGTGCCTGCTTCCAGCACGCCGATGAATCGCCCATCTTTGGCATGGTGGCCGTTGAGGAACACCGGTGTGACACCGCGGATACCGCAGATGATGCGCCCGCACTCGAAGCCCTTGGTCGAACGCTGGTCGCGCAGGGCATGAAAGATGGTATGGCGCACGCCTTCGAGGTCGTCACCGAAGCGGTCGGTAGCATGTACGCGCAGGAACGAGGTGGCGTTGTCGCCGAACTGGAAATGCAGCTGACGCGTGTCGTAGTGGTCACGCAGTTCCTGCCAGGGTGCGCTGACGAGCTTGAGCAAACGTTCGCGGGCCAGATTGGCGCGCGTGCCACCTGCACCGCCGCCTTCCTGATCCACCGCAATCCGCCCTTGGTGGAAGGCCTGCTGGACCTCGGGCATGGAGGCGACAAAGGTGGCGGTCTGTTGCATGCTCAATGCAGTATTGCCCAGCTCGACCTCGAACAGATCGTGCAGGTGAGCGGCGCGTTGTTCCAAATGACTCTGGAAGCGCGCCTGCTCCGCCCTGTAGTTGATCCAGACGAACAATGCATCGCTCACAGCCAAGATCATGCTCAGCCAAAGGAACACTTTGGCGCGTACCGATAGATTCGTCATCCTACTCTCCTCGTGCCGCTCGTCCGGGCGCGTACACCCGTCTTTTATTATCGTTCTGTACTGCCTGTTGCTATTTTCAGCCTACCCACTTCCTCGCATTCTGGAACATGCGCAACCAAGCTCCGTTCTCTTTCCACTCCTTCGGATACCAGGAGTTCTGCACGGCGCGGAACACGCGCTCCGGGTGCGGCATCATGATGCTGAAGCGACCATCCGGGGTGGTGAGGCCGGTGATGCCTTGCGGTGAACCGTTGGGGTTGAGCGGATAGGTGGTGGTCGGCTTGCCGTAGTGGTCGATGTAACGCAGGGTGACCACTTCCTGTGCGGCGTGCAGGCGCTTGGTGTTGCCGAAGTCGGCATAGCCTTCGCCGTGTGCCACGACGATGGGCATGCGGCTGCCGGCCATGCCGTCGAACAGGATGGAGGGCGACTGCTGCACTTCCACCATCACGAAACGCGCTTCGAACTGCTCGGACTGGTTACGCGAGAAGTGCGCCCAGTTCTCGGCACCGGGGATGATCTCATGCAGGTTGCTCATCATCTGGCAGCCGTTGCACACACCCAATGCGAAGGTGTCGTTGCGCTGGAAGAAGGCCTCGAACTCGTCGCGCGCGCGCGGGTTGAACAGGATGGACTTGGCCCAGCCCTCGCCCGCGCCCAGCACGTCGCCGTAGGAGAAGCCGCCGCAGGCGACCACGCCTTTGAAGTCTTCCAGTTTCACACGGCCGCTGATGATGTCGCTCATGTGTACGTCCACCGCGTGGAAACCGGCGCGGTCGAACGCGGCCGCCATCTCGACATGACCGTTCACGCCCTGCTCGCGCAGAATGGCCATCCTGGGACGGGAGGTGAGCAGCGCGGGCGCCACGTTCTCGTTCAGGTCGTAGGACAGCTTCACATGCAGACCGGGGTCTTTGGCGTCGAGGATGCGGTCATATTCCTGCTGCGCGCAGGCCGGGTTGTCGCGCAGCTTCTGCATCTGGTAAGTCGTCTCGGACCACATGCGGCGCAGTGCGATGGCGTTCTCTTCATAGACCGTCTGCTTGTTGCGCATGACGTTGAGCGTGCCGCTGGTGTTGAGGCGCGCCACTTCGTGCACGTTGACCAGGCCTGCTTCCTCGCACAGCACGAAGATGTCTGCCAGATCGGCACGACGTACTTGCACCAAGGCACCCAGCTCTTCGTTGAACAGCACTTCCAGGTCGTCGCCCTTCAGTTCGTCCAGCATCACGTCCAGACCGACGTGCGAGGCGAAGCTCATCTCGGCCAGCGCGGCGAACATGCCGCCGTCGGAACGGTCGTGATAGGCGAGCAGTCTGCCTTCGCGGTTGAAGCGCTGGATCAGGTTGAAGAAGGCTTTCAGCTTGTTGGCGTCATCCACGTCCGGCGCTTCGTCGCCCACTTGTTTGTACACCTGCGCCAGCGCAGAACCACCGAGGCGGTTCTTGCCGCAACCCAAATCGAACAGCAGCACCACGGTGTCGGTGGCGGCCACTAGTTGCGGAGTGAGCGTCTTGCGCACGTCCGGCGTGGGGGCGAAGGCGGAGATGATGAGCGACAGCGGCGCAGTGACGGTCTTCTTCTCGCCGCCCTCTTCCCATGCGGTCTTCATGCTCATCGAATCCTTGCCGACCGGGATGCTGATACCAAGTTGCGGGCACAGCTCCATGCCGACGGCTTTCACGGTGTCGTACAGCGCGGCATCCTCGCCGTGGTGACCGGCGGGCGCCATCCAGTTGGCGGAGAGTTTGATGTCGCCGATCCTGGCGATCTGCGCGGCGGCGATGTTGGTGATGGCTTCGCCGATGGCCATGCGACCGGAGGCCGGTGCATTGATGACGGCGATGGGCGTGCGTTCGCCCATGGCGAAGGTCTCACCCGCGAAGGTGTTGTAGCCGAAGGTGGTGACGGCAACGTCGGCCACCGGCACTTGCCACGGGCCGACCATCTGGTCGCGTGCGGTGTAGCCGCCCACGGTGCGGTCGCCGATGGAGATGAGGAAGGTCTTGTCAGCCACGGAGGGCAGACGCAGCACGCGCTCGGCAGCGTCCTTGATGGTGATGTTGCGGGTGTCAAACTTGCTCAGCGCGACCTTTTCGCGCTTCACGTCGCGCGTCATCTTGGGCGGTTTGCCCAGCAGCACGGAGAGCGGCATATCGACGGCGTTGTTGTCGAATTCGTTGTCATGCACCACCAGCCGGTCTTCTTCGACCGCGGTACCGAGCACGGCGAACGGGCAGCGCTCGCGTTCGCACATGGCCTGGAACTCTTCCAGACGCTCGGCCGCGATGGCGAGCACGTAACGCTCCTGCGCTTCGTTGCTCCAGATCTGCATCGGCGACATGCCGTGTTCTTCGCTCGGCACTTCGCGCAGTTCGAAACGCGCGCCCATGCCGCCGCCGTGCACCAGCTCGGGCAAGGCGTTGGAGATACCGCCCGCGCCCACGTCGTGGATGCTCAGGATGGGATTGTTCTCGCCCATCTGCCAGCAGCGGTCGATGACTTCCTGCGCGCGGCGTTCCATCTCGGGATTGCCGCGCTGCACGGAATCGAAGTCCAGATTCTCGGCGTTGGCACCGGTATCCATCGACGACGCCGCGCCGCCACCCAGGCCGATGAGCATGCCGGGGCCGCCCAGCTGGATGAGCAGTGCGCCTTTGGGCAGATCGTGTTTCCTGGTGTGCTTGTCACTGATGTTGCCTACACCGCCGGCCAGCATGATGGGCTTGTGATAACCGCGCACTTCGCCGTTCACCTTCTCTTCGAAGGTGCGGAAATAGCCGGTGAGGTTGGGGCGACCGAATTCATTGTTGAACGCCGCGCCGCCAAGCGGGCCGTCGATCATGATCTGCAACGGCGAGGCGATGCGGCCCGGCTTGCCGATGGCGTCAACCTCCCACGGTTGTGCGAAGCCGGGGATGTTGAGGTTGGACACGGTGAAGCCGGTGAGGCCTGCCTTGGGCTTGGAACCGATACCGGTCGCACCTTCGTCGCGGATCTCGCCGCCGCTGCCGGTGGCCGCGCCGGCGAACGGCGCGATAGCGGTCGGGTGGTTGTGCGTCTCCACCTTCATCAGGATGTGGGTGCGCTCCTTGCTGAACTCGTAGCTGCCGTCGGCGCGCGGGTAGAAACGCTCGAAGTCGCCGCCTTCGATCACGGAGCAGTTGTCCGAATAGGCGATCACCGTGCCTTGCGGGTGCAGCTTGTGCGTGTTGCGGATCATGCCGAACAGCGAGATGGCCTGCTTTTCGTCGTCGATGATCCAGTCGGCGTTGAAGATCTTGTGGCGGCAATGCTCGGAGTTGGCCTGCGCGAACATCATCAGTTCCACGTCAGTCGGGTTGCGGCCCAGCTTGCCGAAGTTCTCCACCAGATAGTCGATCTCGTCAGTCGACAGTGCCAGGCCCATGGCCTTGTTCGCGGTCTCCAGCGCAGCCTTGCCGCCGCCGAGGATGTCCACCGTGGTCAACGGTTGCGGGGTGCCGTGCTGGAATATTTTGGCTTCGATGCCATTAATTTCGAACACCACGGACTCGGTCATGCGATCGTGCAGCAAGGGCAGCACGGCTTGCTGCTCGGCGGCGCTCAGCGGCTTGCCGCTCTTGCTCTTCAGGTAATAGGTGACGCCGCGCTCGATGCGCATCACTTGCGGCAGCGCGCAATGACGAGCGATGTCAGTGGCCTTGGACGACCAGGGGGAGATGGTGCCCAGACGCGGCACGATCAGTACAGACTGTGTGCCGGCAGCAAGCTTGGGTGCTGCGGCCTGCTCATCCAGGCTCAGCAGGCGTTGCAGCAGCGCGAGTTCCTCTGTGCCCAGTTCTTCTGAAAGCTCGGTGAAATAGTAATGTCGGGTGTCTTCGAGGGTGACGCCGCTGCCGGTGGCAGCCAGGGCTGCGCGCAGTTTGTCGAGACGGAAGGATGAGAGAGCGGCTTTACCTGTCAGAGTGAGGAACATGGCTTATGAACGGCGTTGAATACAGGCAGCGATTATAATGCAGCCGACTCTCTACGACCCGAGGAAAACCGCATGAAGCTCCCCCGCCCCACCCCTGTGACCCCGAAACAGGTCACCGCCTTCCTGAAACCGCGCCGAAAAGACAGCCACAAGGGCGATTTCGGTACTGTCGCCATCCTCGGCGGCGGTAAGGGCATGATAGGCGCGGCCTTTCTGGCCGGGCGTGCCGCGCTGAAGATGGGCGCGGGCGCGGTGCATGTCGGCCTGCTGGCGGACAAGATGCCGCTGGTGGACATGCGCATGCCGGAGCTGATGGTGCACCGTGCGCAGGATGCGCTCAAGTTGCCGGGGTTGGACGTAGTGGCCATCGGCAACGGCCTGGGCCGCAGCCTGCCCGCGCAGAAACTGCTGTTCGATGCGATCAAGCTGGATGCGACGCTGGTGCTGGATGCAGATGCGCTGAACATCCTGGCCGAACGCCCCGACCTGCGCGGCATGCTGTTCGAGCGCAAGCGCCCCACGCTGCTGACGCCGCATCCCGGCGAGGCGGCGCGTCTGCTGCATCTCAAGACCGAACAAGTGCAGGAAGCACGCGTCGCCTCGGTGCTGGACATCGCCAAGCGCTATCACGGCAGCGTGGTATTGAAGGGGGCGGACAGCCTGATCGCCGGTACCGACGGCAAGGTATACGTGAACCAGACCGGCAACCCCGGCATGAGCGCGGCTGGCATGGGCGATGTATTGAGCGGCATGATCGCCGCCTTCATCGCACAGGGGCTGACAGGCGACGAGGCGCTGTTGCTGGCGGTGCATCTGCACGGCGCGGCCGGTGATGCGCTGGCCGAACAGGTCGCCACCATAGGCATGAGCGCCACCGAAGTCACCGAATGGGCGCGCTGGTTGCTGAACCGGATGGCGACAAACTGAGAACAAAATGGGTGACCCTCTCTACCGTTATCTGATGATCGTCGTCGCCTGCGTCGCGCTGCTGCTCGGCCTGCAGGTCCCGAACTTCGTCGATCAGTACCAGAAGCGGGTGGATGCACATCTGCGCGAGGTCACCGTCAACCTGCAACCGTTCCAGGCCATCGCCGACAAATATTTCGCGGGCGACATGGAAAAGCTGATCGCGCTGCATCGCGGCAGCAGCGAGAAACCTTTCCAGGAAGAAGGCTCGGCCATCGAACAGATGGTGCAGCGCAAGCTGCGTTTCGAGGCTGACCTCGCTGCATTGCAAGCCAGCCTGCCGGTGAAAGCGTTCCGAGTGCTTTTCAACGGTGACCGCGAGATGATCGACGAGACGCTGGGACAATTCAGCTACAACGTGCCGATGAACCAAGACGCACTATTCTTTGGCGCGGGCTTCGCCTTGTCGCTGCTGCTGTTGCTGGAAGCCCTGCTCGCACTGGCTCGCCGTCTGACCCGCAACACATTCAATACTAAAACCACCAAGCTACAGTAATGAGTTATCCCATCGACATCAGCGAGGAGGCGGGTGTCCGCTATCTTCATTTCGGCTCGCTCTGGATACAAGGGGCGATGCGTATCGCGCGCCCGTGGAATCTGGAACTGGAATACACCAAGGAGATGATGGCCAGCCTGCTGCTGCGCGAAGGTACGCGTTTTCCGCGCCGCGTGTTGCTGATCGGTCTGGGTGCGGCGTCCATCACCAAGTTCCTGTACCGCAACTACCCGCTGTCGAACCTGACAGTGGTGGAGATCGAACCCGGCGTGGTGGCCGCTGCAAAGCAGTTCTTCAAGTTGCCGGAAGACCCGCTGCGCCTGAACATCGTGATCGGCGACGGCGCGCGTTTCGTGGAGGAATACGACAAGCAGTTCGACCTGATCCTGGTGGACGGCTTCGACGAGAACGCGCGCGCGGGTGAACTCGACACGTCGCCGTTCTATGAAAGTTGCTACGCGCGCCTGAACGAGAACGGCATCATGGCGGTGAATCTGCTCGGCCGCACACGCGGCTACAAAGCCAGTTTCGAGCGCATCTCCGCGACCTTCGACGGTCGCGCGCTGGCCTTCCCGTCATGCGACAGCGGCAACGTGATCGCCATCGCTGCGCGCGGCAAACCGATCAAAATGTCGCTGGACGATCTGAAGGACGAGGCGGAGAAGATGAAGAACAAGACAGGCTTGAATCTGCTGCCGACCATCACCCGCATCGAACAAGCCCATACCTGCAAGGGCGGTACGCTGACGATTTAATCTCGGTGTCACAGGAAGTGTGTAGAATCGCTATAGGGACAGGCTTTCAGGCATAGTCCGGCATACCGAATTTCACTTAAAGGGGAACATCATGGCTACTGCAAAATCCGCCACCACGACGAAGAAGGTTGCGACCGCGACCAAGAAACCGGCTGCTGCAGCCAAGCCTGCCGCCAAAAAGCCAGCCGCTGCCAAACCGGCCGACAAAAAGGTCGCCGCCCCCAAGGCAGCAGCGAAGAAGCCTGCCGCCGCAAGCAAGACCACAGCCGCAAAACCTGCTGCCGTTAAAGCCGCTGCACCGAAAAAAACGGCAACACGCAAGTCCGCAGAGAAATATGTGCCTTCGCCGGAGCAGCGTTATCGCATGGTGCAGGATGCCGCCTATTTCCTGGCAGAGAAGAACGGCTTTTCCGGAGGTGCGATGGACTACTGGATCGCTGCGGAGATCCAGATCGAATCGATGCTGTCCGGGAAGTAATGTTTCAGGCTTGCGGCAAGGTATTGCCGCACTCAACGACATAGCGCACATACGGCAGGGAGATGTTCTCTGCCGCAATGACGCCCAGCAACTGGTTGGCACGCGCAGGTTCAAGCACGAACTCCACCTGTACCGGCAAGTCCGCACCCAATTCAAAGAACGTCTCTTCGTGCAGGCGGCCGTGTTTGCCGAAACCCGCGACTGCGCGGAACACCGAGCCGCCCGGCGCACCCAGTGCGCGTGCCGTCTCCAGCAGCCACTCGGACATCAGTTTGCCTTGATGCAGTTGCTTCTCGGTCAGGTAGAACTTGAGATAGACATTGCTTTGCATATCACGCCCCCGCATTGAACCATTTGTAAGTCTGTATCCCCAGCACCGTCATCAGCAACGAACCGCCGAGATGTGCCGCGACGATGCCGGACGCCCAGGCATACTGTCCGCGCATCAACAGGGCGACCGTCTCGGCCGAGAATGTCGAGAAGGTCGTCAGGCCGCCGAGGAAGCCGGTGATGATGAACAAGCGCCATTCCGGCGACAGGCCGGGATGCTGCATGAAGAAGGCGATGGCGATACCGATGAGGTAGCCGCCGACCAGGTTGGCGGCGAGTGTGCCCGGCGGCAACTCGGCCAGCGTGGGATTGAGCCAGATGCCAAACCCCCAGCGCAGCCAGGCCCCGCATGCAGCGCCCAGTCCGACTGCGAGGAAGGCATTGAGCGTCAGCATCGTTGTCAGGCCGTGCCACCCACGGTCAGTCCGTCGATGCGCACGGTGGGCTGGCCCACGCCCACCGGTACACTCTGCCCTTCCTTGCCGCAGGTGCCAACGCCGCTGTCGAGGGACATGTCGTTGCCGATCATGCTGATGCGGGTCAGTGCATCCGGGCCGTTGCCGATCAGGGTGGCACCTTTCACCGGATAAGTGACTTTTCCGTCCTCGATCATGTAGGCCTCGGTGGTGGAGAACACGAATTTGCCGCTGGTGATGTCGACCTGCCCGCCGCCGAAGTTGGCGGCATACAGGCCGTGCTTGACCGAGGCGATGATCTCTTCCGGCTTCTTGTCGCCGTTCATCATCATGGTGTTGGTCATGCGCGGGATGGGCAGATGCGCGAACGACTCGCGGCGCGCGTTGCCGGTGACCGGCACTTTCATCAGGCGAGCGTTCATGCTGTCCTGCAGATAGCCGCGCAGAATGCCGTCTTCGATCAGCACGGTGCGCTGCGTGAGGTTGCCTTCGTCGTCGATATTGAGCGAACCGCGCCTGTCCTTGATGGTGCCGTCGTCCACCACGGTGACGCCTTTGGCCGCCACACGTTTGCCGACTCGACCCGAGAAGGCGGAACTGCCCTTGCGGTTGAAGTCCCCCTCCAGGCCGTGTCCCACCGCTTCATGCAGCAGAATGCCGGGCCAACCGTTGCCAAGCACCACGGTCATGTTGCCTGCCGGAGCGGGACGCGCATCAAGGTTGACCACGGCCTGATGCACGGCTTCTCTGGCATAGCGTTGCAGGATCTCTTCGCTGAAATAGTCGTAACCGAAACGTCCGCCGCCGCCTGCCGAACCCTGTTCGCGCTTGCCATTGCCTTCGACGATGATCTGCAGCGAGAGCCGCACCAGCGGACGGATGTCGGCACTCATCAAACCGTCGTTGCGCGCCACCAGCACCACGTCGTACTCGCCGGACAGGTTGGCCATCACCTGTGTCACACGCGGGTCGAGCGCGCGCGCGATGCGCTCCAGTCTTTCCAGCAAGGCCACCTTGTCGTCGGCACGCAGCGAGGCGATGGGGTCCTGCGGCAGATAGAGTTCATGCGCCTTGCTGCGGCGCAGCATGGGCGCAGCCCGGTTGCCACCCTGGCGTGCGATGGCACGCGTCGCGGTCGCAGCTTCCTGCAACGCTGCGAAGGTGATGTCGTCGGAATAAGCGAAGGCGGTCTTGTCGCCGGAAACGGCACGCACGCCCACGCCCTGGTCGATGTTGAAACTGCCGGATTTGACGATCCCCTCTTCCAGCGACCAGCTCTCGGCGCGGCTGTACTGGAAATACAGGTCGGCATAGTCGACCTTGTGCGTCAGCATGCTGCCGAACACCTGCTGCAGTTGCCCTGCCTTCAGGCCGTGGGCATCAAGCAAGGTGTGCTCGGCGATCTTGAGGGGACTAGCGCTCATGTCTTGTTGCAGCAACTGCAGCTGATGGTGCGGTGGGTCAAGGCGGGCAGGCTGCTGCGCAGACTCTTCTGGTAGGAGGTATTCACGTCGGCGATGACCACGCCGGAACCGCGCTGCAGTTCATCCATGATGCGCCCCCACGGGTCGACGATCATGCTGTGGCCGTGCGTCTCGCGGCCGCTCACGTGATAACCGCCCTGCGCCGCCGCGATGACATAGGCCAGGTTCTCGATGGCGCGAGCGCGGATCAGCGGTTCCCAGTGCACCTTGCCGGTGGTGGCGGTGAAAGCGGACGGCAGCACGAGGATGTCCACATCCTTCATGGCGCGGAAGAGTTCGGGGAAGCGCAGGTCGTAGCAGATGGCCAGGCCGATACGGCCGAACGGGCTGTCGATGACCACCACCTTGTCACCCGCTTCGATGGTCTGTGCCTCGTTGTAACTCTCGTTGCCCAGCGTGAGGTTGAACAGGTGGATCTTGTCGTAGCGCGCGACCTGCGCACCGGTCTCGTCGTATACCAGCAGGCTGTTGCGTACTTTGTTCGGGGTGTTGGACACCAGCGGCAGCGAGCCCATCAGCCAGATCTTGTGCTGGCGTGCGGTCTCGCCGAGGAACTGCTGGATCGGCCCCTGCCCCGGCTTTTCGCACACTTTGACCTTGTCCTGTTCGTTCATGCCCATGATGGCGAAGAACTCCGGCAGTACGACCAGCTTCGCGCCCTGCGCGGCCGCGTCCGCCACCAGACGCCGCGCTTCGCTCAGGTTGCCCGCAACATTGGGACCCGAAGCCATCTGGATGGCGGCGACCTTGAATGCGCTCTGCTGTGCGGCGATACGGGCTTGGGTGGAATCAAGAGCGCTCATGTTGTCAGTGCTTTCTGTATACGTTGAGAGAATTCATTGTTTTGTTTCCGGAGCGGCTTGCGTACGGGGCGCACCGATCCGTTCCACCTTGGGATCGGCCCAACTTCCACTGACATTGTAGTCAAACGAAACCAGCTTATCGAGCGGATCGCGCAGGAGTTTGTTTGTAAGCAACACCCCGACTCCAACCGCCGGCCCGGCGGCGAAAGACAGCAGCGAGACGTTGTCGCCTATGGCCGGCAGCACCCGCACGTTGAGTTCCTGCGTCTCGCGTGCCAGATCGACTTCCCCCTGCAGCCTCACCTTGGCTGCCGACCCGCTCATCACGAACTCATCTGTCTTGAGCAAGCCGTTCTGGATCACCGCCTCGCCCTTGATGCTGCTGAACTCGAAGCCGGGCGTGAACACATCGGTGAAGTCGAGCGAGATGCGCTTGGGGATGGATTGCAGACTCAACACCCCCAGCAATTTGGCAGCACCGGGATCGACCTGCAGGAACCGGCCTTTTCCGGTGGTCAGTTGCAGGCTGCCGTTCAGGCTGGGGATATCCAGCGCATCAGGGGAACCGCGCCAGCGCAGTTCGCTCACCAGCAGCCCGCCCCCGCCGCTCAGACTTTCCGGGTAGCCAGAGCGCGCCAGGATGCGCCCGGCATCGGCGATCTCGATGCGCGCACTGAGCTCCGTCTCGCCCTGTCTGGGCCGCCAGCGTCCACCGACATCGACCACACCATCCGGATTGGTCAGCCGCATCTTCTTCAGCACCGCATCCCCGGCAACGTCATCCAGCAACAACTCCAGCTTGCCCAGCTGACGCCCTTTCCAGGTCAGACGATCGACCACCAGATCGATCTCCGGCATGGAGATGTCTTCGGCCACGACAGGCGGCGCATCCTGCGCAGGGCTGCCAGCTTCCATATCCGAGGAGGCACCCAGCGCGAGATGCTTCAAACGCACGTACAACTTGCCCTCATCCTGCGGCTGCCAGATCAGATCGCCGCTCATCTCGCGCGCACTCAGTCGCGTGCTGATCAGTCCGTTGCGGCCGCTACCGAGGACTTGCAGGTCATGCAGCGCGCTGCCGTATCCTTGCACCTCATCGATCTTCACGTCCAGACCTCCGATATTGGGCAATACCCCTTCCCGGTCAGGCAAGGATGACCAGCCGCTCCACCCCTGCAGGGAGAAATTTGGCAAATGGCCGCTGATCCAGATACCGTCCTTGTCAGGCATGTCGGGTACTTTTCCCAGCAGGATGTTGCCGCGCTTGATGTCCCGGTGCCCGGCCTCGTTCCCGCTCCTGGCCAGCTCAACCTTGACGATATCGCCGTAACGGAATCTCAGCAGATCATTGTGCGCATCGATGTCTTGCAACTCGAACCGCAGCGGGATGAGCTGCGCCACCGTCTTGTTGAACGGCTGCGGCAGGTTCGAAGCCAATCCCTGCAGATCCGAGCTGACACGCACATCGGCACGCTTGTCCTTGACACTGATCTCGGCCTGCCATGCAGTCTTGCCGTGCAGCTTCCACAACAGGGGATAACCGTAGGTATCGAACAGGCTGCCCGCATCCATGGTCCCGTCCGCACGCACGCGCAGCACGCTGCCTTCGTTGCGCAGCGACAGGCGCGCCGGGCCGCCGAGTATCTGCGCCGTCACGCCTTCCGCCGCGATATCCTGTTCGGTGAAAGTCAAAATCCCTTTCGCCTTGCGCAGCAGCGGCACACTCCCGCCCAGATCGATCTCGTTGCCATCGACCCGATAACTGCCCTTTACACGCGTAGCACCATCGCCGTCGAGCGGGATATCCAGTCGCAGTTTCAGCAGGCCGCGCCCTTGGGCATGGAAATCGTCGGTATAACCGTTCAGATAGCCGCGCACCGGGCTGTTGCGGATGTAGTCGAGTGAATGTTCGGTGGGGCCGGCCGCCTCGCCGTCGACTTCCATCACCAGCGCGTCGGACAAGGTGTCGGGCAAAGCGACGCGCACGTTCTGCAGGGCGGCGCCCGCCGTTTCAGCCCTTGCCGCCTTCACCTCCAGCAGACGTCCTTGTATCAGCAGATCGGCGCTGGCCTTTTCGATGCGCGGCCAGCCGGGATCGAATTCGATGGCTACGTCCTTCGCCTTGGCGGTCAGGCGGAACAATCCCTGCTTGCTGTCCGGGAAAGGGAACTCATTCAGGTCGCCGCGCACATGCATCTGGAAAGCGTCGGCGATACCACCCTGCAACCCGGTCTGCAGCCAGCGATAGGTCTGGTCGTTGAAGGCATGTATCGGGATGTAGCGCGCCGCGTTCTTCACTTCGACACGGGTCAGGCTGACTGTCAGGTCGGCGATGCCCGCACCGTCGTTGATCTGGTAACTGCCGTACACCGTGCCTTCCGCATCGGCATTGGAGACGAGCACCTTGTTCAACTTCAGGTCCCATCCGTGCTGGCTGTTGCGCTGCCAGTCGAGCTGGCCGTAGAGTCGGTCGAAGGTGAGCGGCCCGGACAGGAATCCCGGTGCCTGCAAGCTCAGCTTGCGGCTGTCGATCTTAAGCATCCCGTCGCTGTCGCTGCCATCCACCATGCCACTCAAGCCCGAGATGGCCGGGAATTCCCCCACCTGTTGCAGACCTACCTTGTCGAATCTGGCATGCACCCGATAGCGCTGCAACTTTTCGCTGTCTCCCTGCCAGCTCAGATTCAGATCGTTCAGCTTTCCCTGCGGGGCAAACTCCGAGAGCTTGTGTTTGAGGTCCTCCGCCACCGGCAGATAAGCCAGCAAGCGGTTGATATCGGACAGTTCCAGCGAATTCACCTTGATCTCGCCGGAGGCGGAGCTGTAAGCGGTCTTTGCAGACAGATTGAGCAGGAAGTCGGTCGGCGGCAGGCTGAAGCCATCCAGTGTGTGCATCGACAATCGTTCGCTGGACACTTCGAATCCGGTATCCGACTGGCGCCACCCCAATCGCCCCTGCATGCGCTGCAGCAGCAGTTCCGGGAGGTCTTCCGCCAGACGGGCATTGACTGCACGCAGGTCGATATCCGCATCCAGCCTCACCGGCATACCTCGGTCGATACCCAGCCAGAGACGCATGCCGCCGCTCCCCTTCTTGATGACCGAAGGCAAGTCGAACCAGCTGCGCCAGGCCCCCACGTCGGTATGGTCCATCCTGGTGTAGAGCTCGCCCTCCCAACTCCCTGCATCGGCAAAACTGTCACCCCGCAGATCGGCCCGCAGGTCGATGGGACTCGCCAATGCCGGTGGCGGTGTGGCATTCAGGGCGAGGCGATGCCGGCCGTGGACGTTCTGGATGACGAGATCGACGCGTTCGAACGAGATGGGCGGCGCGTTGCGCAACTCGTCCTGCCAGACGATGCGGCCGTTACGTACGACGATGAGCGATTGGTGCAACAGCCAGTCGAGACTTTGCGCATCCGAACTCAGCCCCCCCTGTCCGCCGGACGAGATGCCCGCCACGAAGCGGTTCCCCTGCGCATCACGTCTCACCAGCAGCTGCGGACTTTCCAGTTCCACGCTGTGGAAACGCAGTTCGCCGAACAGCAAGGTGGTCCACGCCACGGTGTTCCTCAACAGCGGGAACTGCAATGCGGTCTCGCCCTGCGCGTCCAGGATGCGCACATCCGACATCAGCAGGCGCGGACGGAATCCGTGCCAGTCCGCTTCGATGTGCGCGATGGACACCTGCCTGCCTACCGCCGAACTGGCGGCGAATTCAATGTCGGAGTGGTAGCGCTCGATGCCCGGCAACACCCAATAGCGCAGCGTGAGCAAACTGCCCGCGCCCAGCAGAATGAAGACCAGGAAGAGCAGACGCGAAAGTCGCCATGTGCCGATCGCGGTAAAACGGAGTACGTGACTCAGCATCGCGCGGTGACGCGCCAGATTTCGCGACGAAATGAAAATCGGTGTGGCATGGAAGACTATAATGAGAAGCAAGATGTACGGCGCATATTTTAACCGAAACCAGCCATGAATAACCCTGAACCCACACACGATTTCGACCAGCTTGTCGCCTTTTCCATCCAGTGCAGCCGCTACTTTTCCAGATTGCTGGAAGCTGAGCCTGGCTGGCAGGAGGCCTTGCGCGGCGACCATCGCTCGCCCGCCGATGCGGAACTGATCCGGCGCTGGCTGGATGAGTTGCCGACCGACGACGAAGTACAGTTGTCGAGCGCGCTGCGCATCCTGCGCAAACGCGTGATGCTGCACCTGATACTGCGCGACCTTGGCGGTTTATGCGGCCTGGAAGAAGTGGTGAGTGCCATGACCGCGCTGGCCGAACTGTCCGTGCAGCGTGCCCAAGCGCTGATGATGAGGGTGTTGTGTGCGCAATTCGGCCAGCCGGTGGGAACCGAGAGCGGTGCCCCGCAACAGATGCTGGTGATCGGCATGGGCAAGCTGGGCGGCGGCGAACTGAACGTCTCCTCGGACATCGACCTCATCTTCGTCTATCCGGAGGAAGGCGAGACGAATGGTACCCGCTCCCTCTCCAATCACGAGTTCTTCAGCCGGCTGGGGCGCAAGGTGATCGCACTGGTGAACGACCTCACCGCCGACGGTTATGTGTTCCGCGTCGACATGCGGCTACGCCCATACGGCGACAGCGGCCCGCTGGCGATGAGCTTCGCCGCACTGGAGGAGTATCTGGTGACACAGGGGCGCGAATGGGAGCGCTACGCATGGATCAAGGCGCGCGTCATCTCCCCGGTCGGAGACCCGCACATCGCCGATCTGGAAAAGCTGTCCCTGCCTTTCGTATTCCGAAAATATCTGGATTTTGGCGCTTTCGATTCGATGCGCAAACTGCATGCGCAGATCCGTGCCGAAGTCGTTCGCCGCGACCGGCAGGACAACATCAAGCTCGGCTCCGGCGGTATCCGCGAGATCGAGTTCCTCGCGCAGGTGTTCCAGTTGATACGCGGCGGACGGGATGCGCGACTGCGCATCAAACCCACCCGCAGCGTGCTGCGTTTGCTCGCCCAGGAAGGCGAGCTGCAGGCGGAGGTGGCGCAACGGCTGGACGACAGCTATGTGTTCCTGCGCAACCTGGAACACCGCCTGCAATATCTGGACGACCAGCAGACACAGATGCTGCCGGAAGGCGACGAGCAAAAGGCCGTCGTCGCGCGCGCCATGGGTTACCCCGACTATGCCGCGCTATTGGCGGCATTGGACCCGCTGCGCGAGTTTGTCAGCAGCCAGTTCGAAGCGGTCTTCGGCAACAGACAGGGAGAGAGCGCAGAAGGCATCTGGCAGGAGAACGCCGATCGCGACGCCCTGGCGGCGCAACTCGGCGATGCCGGCTATTCCGGCACGACCGAACTCGCCGACATGCTGATGCAGATGCGCGCGAGCAGCCGTTATCGGCAATTGCCGGAGATCAGCCGGCAACGCATGGATAGTCTGGTACCGCGCTTCATCAAGTTATGCGCGGCCGAGAAGAATGCGGACGCCGCCTTGCATCGCGCTCTCGCCCTGCTCGAAGCCATCGCCCGCCGCGCGGCCTATCTGGCTTTCCTCGCCGAATATCCGCAGGCCTTGCCGAGACTGATGCGCATCCTCGGTGCCAGCGCCTGGGCGGGGGAATATCTGGCGCAGCATCCCATCCTGCTGGATGAATTGCTGGACACGCGGGAACTGTACGAGGCACCGGACTGGCAGGCGCTGGACGCACAGTTGCTGCAACAGCTCGAGGCGCATCACGGCGACACCGAACGCGAGATGGATGTGCTGCGGCAGTTCCGGCAGGTGCAGACCTTCCACTTGCTGGCGATGGATCTGCAGGGCGTGTTGCCGCTGGAGAATCTCAGCGACCACCTGAGCGATCTGGCCGACCTGATCCTGCGCCATGTGTTGCGCCTGTGCTGGCGCGATGCGCGCAAGAAACACATCGAACACCCCAGGTTCGCGGTGATCGCCTACGGCAAACTGGGCGGCAAGGAGCTGGGCTACTCCTCCGACCTCGACCTCGTGTTCCTGTACGAGGACGACGATCCAGATGCCGGGCAGATCTATGCGCGGCTGGGACAGCGCATCAACACACTGGTCTCCAGCTACACCGCCGCCGGGCGCTTGTACGAGGTCGATCTGCGCCTGCGCCCGAACGGCGACAGTGGTCTGCTGGTCAGCTCGACCGAGGCATTCGAGTCATACCAGCGCGAGCATGCCTGGGTGTGGGAACACCAGGCGCTGACGCGGGCGCGCTTCTGCGCGGGGGACGAGGCTGTGGGCGCAAGGTTCGAGCAGATACGCAAGTCGATACTGTGCATGCCCCGCGATGTCGAGAAACTGAAGCAGGACGTGCAGGAGATGCGCCGCAAGATGCACGAAGGGCATCCGAACCCGACAGCGTTGTTCGACATCAAACACGACAGCGGCGGAATGGTGGATATCGAATTCATGGTGCAGTTCATCGTGCTGGCCTATGCGTCACGCTATCCGCAGTTGGCGTTGAACATCGGCAATCTGGCCTTGCTGCGAACCGCGGCAGAGCTGGGTTTGATCGATCGGGACACCAGCAGCGCCCTGCAAGCGCACTACCGGGAACTGAGACGGTTGCAACACGAGATGAGATTGAACAAGATCCCTGCCCGCATCGAGCCGGGCGATCTGGACATCACTGCGGTCAGGGATCTGTGGAAGACGCTGTTCGGGCAGTGATCAGGCGACGGCCGGGGCCCCGCCCTGCGGGGGCAACTGGTAGATATTGGTCTTGCCGGCTTCACCCTTGCCATCCACCCGGCCGGTCAGCCGGTAGGAAGTCATCTCGCCCTTGCCCTTGACGTTCAGCACATTCGGAGGTTCGAACAGATAATCGTGACGCAGACGGTTGAAGGTCAGTCGGTCGGTGAGGATATGGCCGGATTTCGCATCGTCGGTCAGGCGGCTGGCGATGTTCACGGTGTCACCCCACAGGTCGTAGATAAAACGCTTGGTGCCGATCACCCCGGCCACCACCGGGCCGGTCGCGATACCGATGTGCACCCCCAGATTGCGCTTGGCGGCCAGCGGATGCTTGCTGACGAACTCGATCATCTCCAACCCCATGTTCACCACATCGGCCGCGTAATCCGGGCGTTCGCGCGTCAGGCCGCCCACCACCATGTAGGCATCGCCTATGGTCTTGATCTTTTCCAGCCCGTATTTCTCCGACAGTTCGTCGAAGCCCGAGAACACAGTATTGAGCAGGCCGACCATCTGCTCGGGCGACATCTGTTCGGTGAGCTGGGTGAAGTTGACCAGATCGGCGAACATCACCGTCACATCGGCATAACCGTCGGCGATCAGCCCCTCGTTGCTCTTCAGGCGCTCGGCGATGTTTGACGGTAGCACGTTGAACAGCACACGCTCGGATTTCTTCTGTTCTTCGGCCAACAGGGCATGTTGCTCGTCCAGCTGATGCTTGATCTTCTCCGTCTCGATCACGAAGTAGCGCACCAGGAAGTACAGGATGGCGGACATCGCGGCGAAATTCAGTGCAAAGAAGAAGCCGATGGTGTTGAGCGGGATGCCGGTCGTGGAGCCCGTACCCAGATAGAAATCGAAGAAACCGGAGACGCCGGTGAGTACCATGTAGGCGACGAACCAGGGGATGGATTCCTTCCAGCCGGAGACCACCAGCGCGCCGATCGGTGCCAGCAATGCCCACAAGGCCACACCGCTGGAGGTTATGGAACTGCCTATGCTCCATTGCATGACGAAAGGCGCGAACAGGAACAGGTTCAACTGCACGAAGCGCAGTACCTCGAAGTTGCGCGACTTCATGTAGTACACCAGAGAACCGACCGACACGACCTGGTAGATCAAGGGGACGTTGCTGGAGAAGTTCAGACCCATCATCCAGTAGATGGCCAGCCAGAACATGACAGCGAAAGTCATGAATGCCGCAGCAAAGATGAGCAGACTCTTGCGCAGTTTGTCTTCCTGCGTATCGAGGATCTCGGGATCTATCCTTTGCGTATCGATGTGCTGCGCCATGCGCCCCCCGGCCATACCAGACTGAATGCCGCGATATTACCTTATGCCCTGTCAAAGCGATACGCCCCGAATGCGGCATCCGGATTACTCGCAGCTTCATAATCGGCCGGGAAACAGCTAGAATCCCCACCCCGAATTCAAACCCACGCTTTCAAGGAAATCACCATGTCCATGTCCGACCGCGACGGCTTCATCTGGCACGACGGCAAGCTCGTCCCCTGGCGCGATGCCACCACCCATGTCCTGACCCATACCCTGCACTACGGCATGGGCGTGTTCGAGGGCGTGCGCGCGTACAAGACGACCCAGGGCACGGCGATCTTCCGACTGCAGGAGCATACCGACCGTCTGTTCAACTCGGCCTACATCTTCAAGATGAAGATGCCGTACGACAAGGAGACCCTGATGGAGGCGCAAAAGGAAGTGGTGCGCGCCAACAAGCTGGAATCCTGCTACATCCGACCCATCGTGTTCTACGGCTCAGAAGCCATGGGCATCGCCGCCACCAAGGTCAGCACCCATGTCGCCATCGCGGCCTGGCCGTGGGGGGCCTATCTGGGCGAAGAAGGCATGGCCAAGGGCATCCGCGTCAAGACCTCCAGCTTCACCCGCCATCATGTGAACGTGAACATGTGCCGCTCCAAGTCGGTCGGCACCTATACCAATTCCATCCTGGCCCATCAGGAAGTGGCGAACGACGGCTATGACGAGGCGCTGCTGCTGGACGTGGACGGCTATGTCGCCGAAGGCGCGGGCGAGAACATCTTCATCGTGAAGAAGGGCAAGCTGTACACGCCCGATCTGACCTCCTGTCTGGAAGGCATCACGCGCGACTCCATCATCACGCTGGCCAAGGACATGGGACTGGAGCTGATCGAGAAGCGCATCACGCGCGACGAGGTGTATTGCGCCGAAGAGGCCTTCTTCACCGGCACCGCCGCTGAAGTGACGCCGATCCGCGAACTGGATACGCGCACCATAGGCAGCGGCAGCCGCGGTCCGGTGACCACCAAACTGCAAGCTGCGTTCTTCGACATCGTCGCCGGCAAGAACGACAAGTACGCCGACTGGCTGGCACACGTTTAACAGGGACCGGGGGAAAGTATGGCCAACGATCAAATCTCGCAACGTTATGTCGAAGTCACTGCAGAAGCGTTGCCGCTGTTCTGCCCGACACCGTCGGTGAGCCTGTGGAGCGCCCACCCCCGCGTCGCCATCCCGGTCGAAAAACTGGGCGAGGCGGTCTGCCCGTACTGCGGCACGCACTACAAGTTCAAGGGCGACCTGCCCCGCGCTCATCATTGAGAAACCCAGGATGAAAAAGATCCTCGTCGTCGCACCCAGCTGGGTGGGCGACTGCGTGCTGATGCAGCCCATGCTGCAGCGCTTGGCGCAGCGCCACCCCGGCGTGCAGATCGACGTGCTGGCCCCGCCGTGGACGGAGAAGCTGCTGCGTCAGATACCCGAAGTCGCCGAGGTGATCATCAATCCATTCCCGCACGGTGCACTGCAACTCGGTGCGCGCCGCGCTCTGGGCATACAACTTCGCGCGAACGGCTACGATCAGGCCATCGTACTGCCCAACTCGCTCAAATCAGCACTCGTACCCTGGTTCGCCGACATCCCTTTGCGCACCGGCTTCACCGGCGAGATGCGCTACGGACTGCTCAATGACGCACGCAAGCTGGACAAGCGCAAACTGCCGCTGATGGTCGAACGATTCGCCGCGTTGGCCGAAGAGCGCGACACCGACATCGTCCGCCCCCTCCCGTCCCCCACGTTGCATGCCAGCGATGAACAACGACAAGCTGCACTGGTTAAGCAGGGACTGTCACTGGACAAACCGGTCGCCGTGTTCTGTCCCGGTGCGGAATATGGACCGGCCAAACGCTGGCCTGCACACTACTACGCCGAACTGGCGCAGCGACTGCGCAACAAAGGTTATGCAGTATGGCTGATCGGCTCACCCAAGGACAAGGAAGTGGCCGACAAGATAGTGGCGCTCGGCAACGAGCCCTGCCGCAACCTGTGCGGCACGACCGACCTTGCCGAAGCCATCGCGTTGATCTCCTGCGCCAAGCTGGTGGTAAGCAACGATTCCGGTTTGATGCACATCGCCGCCGCACTGGACAGGCCCATGCTGGCGATATTCGGCTCCAGCAGCCCGCAATTCACACCGCCGCTGTCCGATCAGGCCCGCGTGCTCAAGCTCGACCTACCGTGCAGCCCCTGCTTCAAACGCGAATGTCCGCTGGGGCATTTCAACTGCATGCTGCAACTGACCCCGCAGGAAGTGGCCCGACACCTTCCCGACCGTTGAAGCATGTCCGTCGTACCCGCTGAGATCTTCAAGGCTTACGACATACGCGGTATCGTCGGCAAGTCACTGACCGACGACATCGTCACCCGCATCGGCCACGCCATCGGTTCGGAAGCCAGATCCCGCCAGCGACACATCATCGCCATCGGCTACGACGGTCGCCTGTCCGGTCCCGCCTTTTCTCTGGCACTGTCTCGCGGCATCCGCAACAGCGGGGTCGATGTGATCGACCTCGGCCGCATCACCACCCCCATGGCCTATTTCGCCGCGTTCCAGCTCGATACCGGCTGTGCGGTGATGATCACCGGCAGCCACAATCCGCCCGAGTACAACGGCTTGAAGATCGTGCTGGATGGAGAGACGCTATCGGGTGCTGCGATCCAAAGCCTGCGCGCGCGCATCGATAGCGGCGAGCTGACCCACGGTGACGGCAGATATTCCAGATATGACATCGCCCCCGAGTACATGGCGCGCATCATCGGCGACATCCGTCTGGCCCGACCGATGAAGCTCACGGTGGATTGCGGCAACGGCGTGGCGGGTGATTTCGCTGCCGAGCTCTATCGGGGGCTGGGCTGCGAGGTGAAAGAACTATACTGCGATGTGGACGGGCGATTCCCCCACCATCACCCCGACCCTTCCGACCCAGCCAATCTCGCAGACCTGATCGACAGTCTGCACTGTGATGACAGCGAGCTGGGACTGGCCTTCGACGGCGATGCAGACCGGCTGGGCGTCGTCACCAAAGACGGCGGCATCATCTTCCCGGACCGTCAGTTGATGCTGTTCGCGGCCGATCTGCTCGCGCGCCATCCAGGCGCGGAGGTGATCTTCGACGTCAAGTGCTCGGGCAAATTGTTCCCCTGGATACGCGAGCATGGCGGCACACCTTCGATGTGGAAGACCGGCCATTCGCTGATCAAAGCCAGGATGAAAGAGACCGGCGCGATGCTGGCCGCCGAGATGACCGGCCATGTGTTCTTCAAGGAACACTGGTATGGCTTCGACGACGGCTTGTATGCCGGCGCAAGACTGCTGGAGATATTGAGCAGGTTCGAGGATGCGAGTGTGGTGCTACATGCCCTGCCCGACTCGGTTAACACGCCGGAGTTGCATATCCGCACCGCAGAGGGCGAGCACCACGCATTGATTGACCGGCTGCAGGATGAAGCACGATTCGCGGATGCGCTGGACATCGTCACGATCGACGGCCTGCGCGTGGAATATGCCGATGGCTTCGGTCTGGTGCGCGCGTCAAACACGATCCCGGCCATCGTGCTGCGATTCGAAGCGGATGACGAGGCTGCGCTGCAGCGCATACAGGGAGATTTCAGGAAACTGTTGCTGGATGCATCACCAGTATTGGTGTTGCCCTTCTGAGCCGGCAGCTCAGGAGTGGATGGTCTGCTGCAGCGCCTTGCCCATACCGTTCTCGTCCAGCCAGCCCAACTCGATCAGGTCGCGCATCAACTGGCTGAACTCCGCCAGATTCTCCGGCTTGCGCACGAAGCTGTTGGCACCGATCTGGTAGGAAAGCACAACATCCGAGGGCTCATGGCTGTCTGAATAGACCACGATGGGCACGTGTGTGAGGCGGCTATCCATGCGCAACGTTCGCAGTACCGCGAGTCCGAGCAGCTTGGGCAACTTGAGATCGAGCAGGATCAGGCGCGGTACGGGATGGCCGTGTGAGGTCTCGGCAGACAACCAATCGAGTGCGGCGACACTGTCCGGCACCACGGCCAGATACAGTTCGCCGGGACAACTGGCGACCGCCTGCTGCACCAGCAGGATCGCCGCTTCCTCGTTCTCCACCAGCAAGATCGTATCGCCAGATTGCTTCAACATCTGCCTTCCCTTGCCTCCACATAAGCCCCATGCTGCAGCATGAACCGTCTGCAAGCCAGACGGCGGATCACAATCTTTCTTTGGCCCAGCCTGCCACGGACGCCAAAGCCTTGGCCAGATGTTCAGGCTGCGTGCCGCCCGCCATCGCCATGTCCGGGCGACCACCGCCCTTGCCGCCGACCTGCTGCGCGACGAAGTTCACAAGGTCGCCTGCCTTGACCTTGGCCGTCAGATCGGCGGTGACACCTGCAGCCAGGCTGACCTTGCCGTCGGCATCAGCCGCCAGCACGATAACGGCAGATTTCAGCTTGTCCTTGAGCTTGTCCATGGTCTCGCGCAGCGTGGCGGCATCGGCCCCCTCCAGCTTCGCGGCCAGCACTTTCACGCCGTTGACGTCCTGCGCCTGGGAAACGAGCTCATCGCCCTGCGCGGAAGCGAGTTTGGATTTCAGCGCGGCGAGTTCCTTCTCCAGCACTTTCACGTTGTCCATGATCTGCGCGACGCGTGCAGCGGTTTCGGCAGGTTGCGCCTTCACCGCGTCGGCCACCTGCTGCAACTGCCATTCCTGCTGCTGCACCAGCGCCAGCGCGCCCTCGCCGGTCACCGCCTCGACGCGGCGCACGCCGGCGGCCACGCCGCTCTCGGCCACGATCTTGAACAGGCCGATGTCGCCGGTGCGCTTCACATGCGTGCCGCCGCACAGTTCCTTGGAGCTGCCGATGGAGAGCACGCGCACCTCGTCGCCGTACTTCTCGCCGAACAGCATCATCGCTCCGGTCTTCTGCGCGTCCTCGATGGCCATCACGCTGGCATCGGTCGCGCTGTTGGCCAGAATCTCGGCATTGACGATAGCTTCCACGCGACGGATCTCGGCATCGGTCAGCGGCTGGTTCTGTACGAAGTCGAAGCGCGTCTTGTCCGGATCGACCTGCGAACCCTTCTGCTGCACGTGAGGGCCCAGCACCTCGCGCAAGGCCTTGTGCATCAGGTGCGTCACCGAGTGGTTACGCTCGGTGCGCGCGCGCGCCTGCATATCCACGCGCGCCGTGACGCCGTTGCCCACGGAGAGCTTGCCGGTCTTCACCACACCGTGATGGCCGAACACCGTGGCCTGTATCTTCTGCGTGTCCTCGACCGCGAAGATGCCGTGCACGCTGCGCAGCTCGCCGCGGTCGCCCACCTGACCGCCTGACTCGGCATAGAACGGGGTGTCGTCCAGTACCACCACGCCCATCTCGCCCTCTTTCAACTCGTTCACCTCCACGCCATCCTTGTACAGCGCGAGCACGTTGCCCTTGTGCTCCAGCGTCTCATAACCGTGGAAGGTCGTGGCCGGGCCGGAATATTCCAGGTTGGCAGCCATCTTGAACTTGCCGGCGGCGCGCGCCTGCTCCTTCTGGCGCGCCATCGCGGCGTTGAACGCGGCATCGTCCACCGACACGTTGCGCTCGCGGCAGATGTCGGCGGTCAGATCGAGCGGGAAGCCGTAGGTGTCGTGCAGCTTGAAAGCGGTCTCGCCGTCGAACACCTTGGCGCCCGTCTTTTCCATCCCGGCCAGCTCGGCTTCGAGGATCGCCATGCCATGCTCGATGGTGGCGAAGAATCGCTCCTCTTCCAGCTTGAGCACGCCTTTCACGCGCACGTGTTCGGCGACCAGTTCCGGATAGGCACTGCCCATCTGCCCGACCAGGTCTTCCACCATGTTGTAGAAGAACGGGCCGCGCGCCCCCAGCTTGTAGCCGTGGCGGATCGCGCGGCGGATGATGCGGCGCAGCACGTAGCCGCGACCTTCGTTGCCGGGGATCACGCCGTCGGCGATCAGGAAGGAACAGGCGCGGATATGGTCGGCGAGCACGCGCAGGCTGGGCTGGTCGAGGTTGGTCTGCTTGGTCTCGCGCGCCGCGGCCTTGATCAGCGCCTGGAACAGATCGATCTCGTAGTTCGCATGCACGCCCTGCAGCACCGCGGAGATGCGCTCCAGTCCCATGCCGGTATCGACGGAAGGCTTGGGCAGCGGATGCATCACGCCTGCTTCGTCGCGGTTGAACTGCATGAACACGTTGTTCCAGATTTCAATGTAGCGGTCGCCGTCTTCCTCGGGCGATCCGGGCAATCCGCCGGGGATGTGCGCGCCGTGGTCATAGAAGATCTCGGTGCAGGGGCCGCAGGGGCCGGTGTCGCCCATCATCCAGAAGTTGTCGGACGCATAGCGCGCGCCCTTGTTGTCGCCGATGCGGATCACGCGGTCCGGCGTCAGCCCCATCTCTTTCGTCCAGATGTCGTATGCCTCGTCGTCCTCGGCATACACGGTGACATAGAGTTTTTCCTTGGGCAGCTTGAACACCTCGGTCAGCAGTTCCCATGCGTACTTGATCGCGTCGCGCTTGAAGTAATCGCCGAAGCTGAAGTTTCCCAGCATCTCGAAAAAGGTGTGGTGGCGCGCGGTGTAGCCGACGTTCTCCAGATCGTTGTGCTTGCCACCGGCGCGCACGCATTTCTGTGACGAGGCTGCGCGGGTGTAAGGCCGCTTGTCGAAGCCGAGGAACACGTCCTTGAACTGGTTCATGCCCGCGTTGGTGAACAGCAGGGTCGGGTCTTCATGCGGCACCAGCGAACTGGAGGCGACCACGGCGTGGCCTTTGGAGGCAAAGTAATCTAGGAACTTCTGGCGAATCTCGCTGCTTTTCATCTGGTCACCGCTGGCCGCAATCGTTCAACAAACACGCCGCCCAATGGGCGGCATCACGGCGCGAATCATACCATTTGGCAAGCTGTTAGGGCACGGCTATCAGTCCTCGTCGGACGGGTTACCAGCGGCGGATTTCAGGACTTTCAGGATCACCTCGGCAGAGAATCCTCGGGACTGCAGAAAACGTATCTGGCGCGCCTTTTCCACTGCATCCTGCGGTGGTTTACCGAACTTTCGCTGCCACACATCGCGCGCCGATTCCAGCTCGGAGGCTTTCAGCTCGGGCAGTGTAGCAGCGATAAGATCATCACCGATACCGCGCTGGCGCAATTCGTGGGCGATACGCTGGCTGCCGAATCGGCCGCGCTTTGCATCCACCAATTGCGTGGCTGCGCGCGCATCGGATAGCCAGTTGCGTTCTTCCAGCTCGTCCAGCACGGCTTCCAGATCTTCATCTTCCTGCACATACGGCTGCAGCTTTTGCCGCAACTCCCCCCTGCTGTGCTCGCGCCGCGCCAGATAGCGCATGGCGCGGACACGCAGCGTCAACTCAGGCTTCGGCTTCCGCACCGGCGTTCAGGGCAGCCACGCCGAGCGTTTCGCGGACGCGATTCTGGTTACGGCCAGCCGCAGGCGCGGCTTTCACATGCGCTCCGCGCATATGAGCCTCCGCCGAAATCGCATCTGAACCGGTCATCACTCTTCGCTCGCAGCCGTTGACAAGGCATTGACTCCCAGAGATTCGCGGACGCGATTTTCAATCTCGACAGCGATCTCGGGATTGTTGCGCAGGAACTCGCGCGCATTGTCCTTGCCCTGGCCGATCTTCTCGCCGTTATAGGCATACCAGGCACCGGACTTCTCCACAATCTTCTGCTGCACGCCCAGCTCGACGATCTCACCTTCGCGCGAGATGCCTTCCCCGTACAGGATATCGAAGTGCGCTTCCTTGAACGGCGGGGCGACCTTGTTCTTCACCACCTTGACGCGGGTCTCGTTGCCGATGACCTCATCCCCCTTCTTGATAGAGCCGGTGCGGCGGATATCCAGGCGCACGGAGGCGTAGAACTTGAGTGCGTTGCCGCCGGTGGTGGTCTCGGGGTTGCCGAACATCACGCCTATCTTCATGCGGATCTGGTTGATGAAGATGACCAGCGTGTTGGAACGTTTGATGTTGGCGGTCAGTTTGCGCAGCGCCTGCGACATCAGGCGGGCATGCAGACCCATCTGCGCATCGCCCATCTCGCCCTCGATCTCGGCGCGCGGCGTTAGGGCTGCGACCGAGTCGACGACCACCACATCGACCGAGCCGGAACGTACCAGCATATCGGCGATCTCCAGCGCTTGCTCACCGTTATCAGGTTGCGAGATCAGCAGGTCTTCCACTCGCACGCCCAGCTTTTGCGCGTACTGCGGATCGAGTGCGTGCTCCGCATCGATGAAGGCAGCGGTTCCGCCCAGCTTCTGCATCTCGGCGATGACCTGCAGGGTAAGGGTGGTCTTGCCGGACGATTCCGGGCCGTAGATCTCGACCACGCGGCCGCGCGGCAGGCCTCCGACGCCTAGGGCAATATCCAATCCCAGTGAACCGGTGGACACCACTTCGATGTCCTTGATCACCTCGCCCTCGCCCAGGCGCATGATGGAACCCTTGCCGAATTGCTTCTCGATCTGGCTCAGTGCCGCAGCAAGAGCCTTGCTTTTGTTGTCGTCCATGTTCGATCTCCTTGGGAAAATTTCGGAGCGGATTGTTGCACAAGGTTTTGGACTTGTACAGAACGTTCGTTCTTTTTTATGCGGCAAGAGTATTTTGGGCCAGCCGGTCAAGTACGCCCTGCAAGGCCACGCGCTCCGCCTGGGCGCGCACCTCGTCCCGATTGCCGGAGAACTGATGGCGCGCCACCGTGGCAGCCCCCTTTGCGAGCGCCCAAGCGAACCAGACCGTGCCGACCGGCTTGTCCGGCGTACCACCGTCAGGACCGGCGATGCCGCTCACTGCCAGTGCGACTTGCGCCGTACTGTACCGCAAAGCCCCTTCCGCCATCTCGCGCACGACGGCTTCCGACACCGCACCATAGGCGATCAACGTGGCTTCCTGCACACCCAGCATCTGCTGCTTGGACAGGTTGGAATAGGTGACGAAACCACGCTCGAACCAGGCCGAACTGCCGGAGACGCTTGTGACTGCCTGTGCGATGCCGCCGCCGGTACAGGACTCCGCGGTCGCCAGCATCATGCCGTGCGACTTGAGCGCAGCCCCAACCTTTGCCGCCAGCGTATCCATCACAGTCCTCGTGCGAGGTCGTTCTGGATGTCGACCACCGCCTCCAGTCCGACCGCGATGCGGATCAAGCCATCGGTGATGCCGGCCGCCGCGCGTGCTTCGGGTGTGATGCGGGCATGGGTGGTGGTGGCCGGATGGGTGATGGTGGTCTTGGTGTCACCCAGGTTGGCGGTGATGGACAACAGTTTCGTGTTGTCGATCACCTTCCATGCCGCTTCCCTGCCCCCCTTCACTTCGAACGCGACAATGCCGCCGCCGGTCTTCTGCTGCTTCATCGCCAGCGCATGCTGCGGATGCGACGGCAAGCCGGGATAGAGCACGCGCGCCACGTTGGGCTGTTGTTCCAGCCATTGCGCCAGTTGCAGGGCATTGGCGCTGTGCGCGTCCATGCGCAGCTTGAGTGTCTCAAGACCCTTGAGGAACACCCAGGCGTTGAACGCGCTCATGGTAGGCCCGGCGGTGCGCAGGAAACCGTACACCGGCTCCATCAGTTTCTTGCTGCCCAGCACTGCGCCGCCCAGCACGCGCCCCTGTCCATCTATGTACTTGGTGGCGGAATGGATGACGATGTCCGCCCCCAGCTCCAGCGGGCGCTGCAGGATGGGTGTGCAGAAACAATTGTCCACGGCCAGCAACGCACCGCATCCCTTGGCCACCGCCGAGATGGCCGCGATGTCGGAGATCTCGGTGAGCGGATTGGATGGCGTCTCCAGGAAGAACAGCTTGGTGTTCGGACGCACCGCTGCCTGCCATTCGGCCACATCCGTTGCCGAGACGTACGTCGTCTCCACGCCGAACTTCTTGAAGTAGTTGTTGAACAGGTTGATGGTCGAGCCGAACAGGCTGCGCGAGGCGACGATATGGTCCCCCGCTTTCAGCAGCCCCATCACGCAGGCGAGGATGGCCGACATGCCGGACGAGGTAGCCACGCATTGCTCCGCGCCTTCCAGTGCTGCCAATCTTTCCTCGAACATGCTGGTCGTGGGATTGGTGAAGCGCGCGTAGATGTTGCCCGGCTCTTCGCCGATGAAGCGCCGGGCGGCCTGTGCCGCGTTGTCGAACGTGAAACTGGAGGTCAGGAACATCGCCTCGCCATGTTCCATGAAAGGCGTTTGTACCCGCCCCGCCCTGACGGCCAGCGTCTCCAGCTGGTATTCGTTATCAGACATCATCACCTCCCTCGCGGCTCAAGGCTCGCGCAACAAAAAACCCGGAAAGCTTGACGCTAAACCGGGTTCTCCCGCTTTAGCTGAATTTATATCGCGCCCGCAAGCTGTTCCTCAAATCGGCGCAGGCGGAAAGTAGCACCCTCCGCCTTGATCCGTCAAATCACATGGAGGAAGCGGACATCGCCAGATCCAGTTCCATCTGGTCATCGTCAGGCGTCTTGTTCGCCTTGCCGGCACCGCGCGCCGCCTCGATCGCGTCAAGATATTCCGGAGTGATGTCACCGGTGATGTACTGGCCGTCGAAACAGGAACAGTCGAAACCTCCCAGCGCCGGGTTGGCTTTGGACACCGCCGCCTTCAGATCGGAGATGTCCTGATAGAACAAACGGTCGGCACTGATCTCTCGGCATATCTCCTCGTCACTGCGGCCGGTGGCGATCAGCTCCTTGCGGCTGGGCATGTCGATACCGTACACGTTGGGAAACTTGACCGGCGGTGCGGCCGAGGCGAAATACACCTTGCGTGCCCCGGCATCGCGCGCCATCTGCACGATCTCGCGGCTGGTGGTGCCGCGCACGATGGAGTCGTCCACCAGCAGCACGTTCTTGTCCTTGAACTCGATGCTGATAGCGTTCAGTTTCTGGCGCACGGACTTCTTGCGCATAGCCTGCCCCGGCATGATGAAGGTGCGACCGATGTAGCGGTTCTTGACGAAGCCCTCGCGGAAAGGGATACCGAGATGGTTCGCCAATTGCAGCGCGCTGGGCCGGCTGGAATCGGGGATGGGAATGACCACATCGATGTCATGTTCTGGCCACTCCTTCTTGATCTTGTCAGCGAGGAACTCTCCCATGAACAGGCGCGTGGCATACACCGAGATGCCGTCCATCACCGAATCCGGGCGGGCGAAATATACATACTCGAAGATGCAGGGATTCAGTTTCGGATGTTCCGCGCACTGCTGGCTGTAGAAATTTGCTTCGAGGTCGATGAACACCGCCTCACCCGGCGCGATGTCGCGCAGGAAAGTGAATCCCAGCGTATCCAGTGCCACGCTCTCTGAAGCGATCAGGTATTCGATGCCGTCAGCATGCTGGTTGCTGCCCACCACCAGCGGACGGATACCGTTGGGGTCGCGGAAAGCCAGCAGGCCGTAACCTGCGATCATCGCCACCACGGCATAGGCTCCCTTGCAGCGGCGGTGCACGCCGGATACGGCGGCGAATATCTTCTGCGGATCGAGTTTGAAGCCGGTGGCATTGGCCTGCAGTTCGTGCGCCAGCACATTGAGCAGCACCTCGGAATCGGAACCGGTGTTGATATGGCGCAGATCCTGTTTGTACATGGCGCTGCGTAGCTCGTCGGTGTTGGTCAGGTTGCCGTTGTGGGCCAGCACGATACCGAACGGCGAGTTGACGTAGAACGGTTGCGCCTCGTTGTGGTCGACCGAAGAACCGGCGGTCGGATAACGCACATGGGCGATGCCGGAGTTGCCCTTGAGCGCGCGCATGTTGCGCGTGCGGAACACGTCGCGCACCAGACCGTTGCCCTTGTGCAGGTGGAAGGTCCTGTCCTCCAGCGTGGCGATGCCCGCCGCATCCTGCCCCCTGTGCTGCAACACCTGCAAACCGTCATACAGCACCTGGTTCACCGGCGTATTGGCCACCACTCCCAGTATCCCGCACATAATCGTTTCCCGTTTCCTGTGAATTTAATCGTTCGTTTTCAGCGTTGCGCTGTCTGCGTCGGCAAATAGTCGCGTGCATACAGCGCGGCCTGATGCAGCGGCTTGCTGGTCCATGCATCCTTCCACCAGCGTTTCTCCGGTAGACTGGTCAGACCGCCTATCCATACCAGCGCAAGGACCACCAGCAGTCCGCGCAGCACACCGAACATGATGCCGAACTTCCCGTCCACTCCGCCGAGCCCGGCGATCTTGGTCAGTTTGGACAGCAACCATGCGAACACGGCAGCCACGATCAGCGTCACCACGAACACCAGCGCAAAGGCCAACGCCGAACGGACAGCCTCCGCCGCGATCGCCTCGGGGATAAACGGCAAGGCCTGATCAGACAGCGTACTCGCCGCGATATATGCCGCGGCCCATCCCAGCAACGAGAACAACTCATACATGAAACCGCGCCACCATCCCAGCAACGCCGATAACGCAATGACCACCAGAACGGCAATATCAAAGAACGGCATGCACTTATTCCGGATTGATCACGTTGGGCTTCAGACCGATGGCTTCCAGCTTGAGTTTCACCTTCTCCGCAGCTTCGCGGGAGGGATAGCCCCCCACGCGCACGCGCAGCATACCGGCGACCTTCTCGGTGTAGGCGGGGAAGCCGCGCTTCCTCAGATTCTCGAGCATTTGCCGTCCGGCGTCTTCGCGAGAATAGGCACCGACCTGCAACATCCATCCCGACGGCGGAACGGGTTGCTTCGGTAACGCCGTCTTGTTTGCGGCCGGCACCGGCTGTGCCGTCTTGGATGCGGTCGGCACGGGCGCTTTGGGCTCGATAACCGGATCGGGCTTGACGGTGACAGACGCTTCACTCGGTGCCGGAGGCACAGCGAGAATGGCACTGGCTGCCGACTCGGCTGGCAGATCGAGCTTCGCCTCGGGGCGGAATTCAGGCACTTCGGCCTTGTCCGGGATGCGCAACTCGATCGTGCCCATGTTCGCGCCCGGCTCGCTGTCGAACACCATGGGCAGGAAGATGACGATCCCCAGCATCAGCGCCACCGCGCCGATCAGGCGATGGCGCGCCTGACGCTTCAACTTGAATTCTTCGTCCGTATTGATCTGTTTGGCCATGGTGAATACCGGAAAACTCAGTTAACGCGCACCTTGCGCAGCTGCATCACTTCCGCCACTGTGTAGAAGGAACCGAGGGCCGCGATTCTATCATTTTCACCCGCACGGTTGCTGGCCTCGTTCAGCGCATTTTCGATGGAACCGCAGTCTATCGCCTCCCCGCGCAGCGGCAATCCATGCATCACCTGCAGCAGTTCAAAGGAAGTGGCACCGCGCGGCGCATCGATACCGGCGACCAGCCACACATCGACCTGAGCATCCAGTGCACGCACCACACCAGCCATGTCCTTGTCCTTGAGCATGGCAAGCACTGCGAACGTCCTCGCGGGTGGCAGATCAGCCAGATTCCTGGCCAGCGATCGGGCGGCGTGCGGATTGTGCGCCACGTCCAGTATCCATTGCGGCCTGCCCGGCAGGAACTGGAAGCGTCCCGCCAGCATGACTTCGGTCAGACCGCGCCTTACCGCCTCCATATTCACCGGCATGCGCGCTTTCAGCCCCTCCAATGTCGCCAGCACCGCACTGGCATTCTGCAGCTGGAACGCACCGCGCAGGGCCGGATAAGGCAAAGCATTGCGGCTGCCGGACTTGCCCAGATAGTCCCATTGGCCTTGATGCGCGCGGAACCCGAGATCCTCACCTATGCACCACAATTCTGCCCCGATCTGCCGCGCATGTGCCCGCAAGACCGGCGGCACGTCACTGTCTGCGCAGATCGCCACCCTGCCCTCGCGGAAGATACCCGCTTTCTCGAAGGCGATCTGCTCGCGCGTATCGCCCAGATAATCGGTGTGGTCGATATCCACACTGGTCACCACCGCCACATCGGCATCGAACACATTCACCGCATCCAGCCTGCCGCCCAGCCCCACTTCAAGGATGGCGACATCCACCTGGTGCGCGATGAAACATTGCATCGCGGCCAGCGTGCCGAACTCGAAATAGGTGAGCGGGATATCGCCGCGCGCCTGCTCGATCGCTTCGAACGACGCGCACAGCTCCGCATCGCTCGCCTGTTGTTTGGCGATGCGCACACGCTCGTTGTAGCGCAACAGGTGCGGCGAGGTATAACAGCCGACTCGATAACCCGCCGCATGCAGGATGGATTCGAGCATCGCGCACACCGAACCTTTGCCGTTGGTACCACCAATGATGATGACCGGGAATTCCTGTTCGAGATCGAGCCGTTGTTTGACTTGCGTTACACGCTCCAGACCGAGCGCGATGGTTTTTGGATGAAGGGATTCGAGATGGGATAGCCAATCGGCCAGGGATTTTGGCATTTCATTACTGGAGATAGAACGGCCGACAGGAATGTCGGCCGTTGATACTGAGGATTACGCCGCCTCCAGCTTCGCCACGGCATCCTGCTTGGTCAGCAGGGTGATCAGCGTCGCCAGTTGGTCGCGCATCTGGCGACGGTCGACGATCATGTCGATGGCGCCATGTTCGAGCAGGAACTCCGCACGCTGGAAGCCCTCAGGCAGGGTCTCGCGCACGGTCTGCTGGATCACGCGCGCACCGGCGAAGCCGATCAGTGCGCCGGGTTCGGCGATGACCACGTCCCCCAGGAAAGCGAAACTGGCCGAGACGCCGCCCATGGTCGGGTCGGTCAGCACGGAGATGAACGGCAGTTTTGCTTCGCTCAATTGCGTGAGCGCGGCGCTGGTCTTGGCCATCTGCATCAGCGACAGCAGACCTTCCTGCATGCGCGCACCGCCGCTGGCGGAGAAACAGATGAAGGGGCATTGTTGCTCCAGCGCGACTTGCACACCGCGCACGAACCGCTCGCCGACGACAGAACCCATCGAGCCGCCCATGAAATTGAACTCGAACGAGGCCGCCACTACCGGCAAGGCATGGATGCTGCCTTGCAGCACGACCAGCGCATCGTCCTCGTCGGTCTTCTTCTTGGCCTCGACCAGTCGGTCGCTGTATTTCTTCTGGTCCTTGAACTTCAGGGTATCGACCGACAACACCTCGGAGCCGATCTCGAAGCGGCCTTCGCTGTCCAGCAGCCAATCCAGGCGCGTACGGGCAGAGATGCGGTGATGGTGGTTGCATTTCGGGCAGACGCTATGGTTCTTCTCCAGATCGGCGTGATACAGCACGGCCTGACATTCCGGGCACTTGAACCACAATCCTTCCGGCACGTTCTTCTTGGCATCCTCGCCTTCACGACGTTTGATCTTCGGCGGCAGCAGCTTTTGGAACCATCCCATGATTTACTCCTTCTCGTTATCTATCGCTACGCGCAATTCTTGCACCAAACGTCCGACGTTGGCGACCACATTCTGTTCATTCGAATTCTCGATCTCCTGCACGATGCGGCTCCCCACCACCACACCGTCGCACTGTTTCGCTACCGCCCTGGCCGTGGCCGCATCACGGATGCCGAAACCGACGCCTATGGGCAACTTGATGTACTTGCGCAGCAGCGGCATCTTCTGCTCGATAGCCGACAGATCCAGATTGCCTGCGCCGGTCACGCCTTTCAGCGATACGTAATAGACATAGCCGCGCGCCAATTTTGCGACCTGCGCTATGCGCGCTTCCGTGGTGGTCGGAGCCAGCAGGAAGATGGGGGCGATGCCATGCGCCTGCAGATGCTCGAACGCCTCGTGGCTCTCTTCCGGCGGAAAGTCCACGGTCAGGGCGCCGTCCACGCCGACCTCGGCGCAACGTTTGGCGAACGTTTCCCAGCCCATGGCCTCGATGGGATTACCGTAACCCATCAGCACCACCGGTGTGACCGTATCCTGTTTGCGGAACTCGGCCACCATGTCCAGCACGCCACGCAGCGACATGCCGTTCTTCAGCGCACGCTCGGATGCGCGCTGGATGGTCGGACCGTCGGCCATCGGATCGGAGAACGGCACGCCCAGTTCGAGCACGTCCGCGCCGGCTTGCACCAGACCGTGCATCAGCGGCACCGTGAGCGCCTGCGCCGGGTCGCCGGAGGTGATGAAGGGGATGAGCGCCTTGCGCTGTTGCTGCTTGAGCTTTTCGAATGTGGTATCGATGCGGCTCATAGCGTGATGCCTTTCAATTTCGCCACGGTGTTCATATCCTTGTCGCCGCGACCGGACAGGTTCACCAGCAGGACTTTGTCTTTGCTCATCGTCGGTGCGATCTTCATCGCATGTGCCAGGGCATGGCTGGATTCGAGCGCGGGGATGATGCCTTCGAATTTGCACAAGGCATCAAAGGCGGCGATGGCTTCATCGTCATCGATCGCGACATACTGCGCACGACCGATGTCTTTCAGCAGGCAATGCTCGGGGCCGACGCCGGGATAATCCAGTCCGGCGGAGATGGAATGGGTCTCGATGATCTGGCCGTTCTCATCCTGGATCAGGTACACCTTGTTGCCGTGCAACACGCCGACCTTGCTGTTGGCCGTAAGGGGCGCGGCATGCTGACCGCTGGCGATACCGTGACCGCCCGCTTCCACACCGATGATCTGCACATCGGGCACGTCGATATAAGGATGGAACAACCCGATCGCGTTGGAACCGCCGCCCACACAGGCGATCACGGCATCCGGCTGACGGCCAATCATTTCCGGCATCTGTACTTTGGCCTCGTTACCGATCACGCACTGGAAATCGCGCACCATCATCGGGTACGGGTGCGGGCCCGCTGCCGTGCCGAAGATATAAAAGGTGGATTCGACGTTGGTGACCCAGTCGCGGATCGCTTCGTTGCACGCGTCTTTCAGCGTGCGCGAACCGCTCTCCACCGGCACCACGGTCGCGCCCAGCAACTTCATGCGGAACACGTTCGGCGCCTGGCGCTGGATGTCTTCCGCGCCCATGTACACGATGCACTCCATGCCGAAGCGCGCCGCCACGGTGGCAGTCGCCACGCCGTGCATGCCCGCGCCGGTCTCGGCAATGACGCGTTTCTTGCCCATGCGTTTGGCCAGCAAGGCCTGGCCGATAGCGTTGTTGATCTTGTGCGCGCCGGTATGGTTCAGGTCTTCGCGTTTCAGGTAGATCTGCGCGCCGCCCAGGTCGTCTGAAAGCCGCTTGGCATGATAGATGGGGCTGGGACGTCCTACGTAGTGCTTGAGTTCGTATGCGAACTCGGCCTTGAATGCGGGATCGTCGCGGAAGCGCAGGTATTGCTGGCGCAATTCCTCGACTGCCGGGATCAGCGTTTCCGCCATGTAGATGCCGCCGAACTGGCCGAAGTGGCCGCTCAAATCTGGATAGTTATAACTCAACGCTCTTGACCTCTTTGATGAATGCCGCGACTTTCGCCGCATCCTTTATGCCTTTTTCCGCCTCGACGCCGCTGGATACATCGACCGCATGCGGCCTCACCGTGCGCACTGCTTGGGCCACATTTCCGGCATGCAGCCCGCCGGACAGGATCACCGGCAACGACAAGTCGCGCGGGATCAGCCCCCAGTCGAACGACTTGCCGGTACCGCCCTGCACGCCTTGCACATAGGCGTCCAGCAACAATCCCTGGGCAGCCGCGTAACGGGCCGCGCATTCTACCAAATCCACCCCCGGCCTGACGCGTATCGCCTTCAAATAAGGACGCCCGAACTGTGCGCAGAATTGCGGCGATTCGTCGCCATGGAACTGCAACACATCGAGCGGAACCTGAGCCAGCACTTCGCGCACCATCTCGGCCGTCGGGTCCACGAACAGGCCGACGCTGGTCACGAAAGGTGGCACGGCACGCATCAGTTCTGCCGCACGCTGTTCAGAGATATTGCGCGGACTCTTGTCATAGAACACGAACCCGAGCGCATCCGCTCCAGCCGCTACCGCAGCCAGCAGGTCCTGTTCGCGGGTGATGCCGCATATCTTGATCCGGGTCATCGGGATGTCAGTCGTTTTCCGAGGTCGACATTGTACCTTGCGGCAGCCCCCACTTTGCGTCATAGCCGATGTGACGCAGATAGAGCCCGTCCGGCATGAATGTCGGGGCTGCCAGCTTGCGTTCGCGGGATTCAAGGACCTGTTTCATCCATGCAGGCGGGTATTTGCCTTTGCCGACATACACCAGGCAACCGACGATGTTTCGCACCATGTGATGCAGGAAGGCGTTCGCGGTCAGGTCAAAGATGATCGTCTCGCCCTGTTGCCGGATATCCAGTTTGGCCAGCGTCTTGACCGGAGACTTGGCCTGGCATTGTGAAGCACGGAATGCGCTGAAATCATGCTCGCCCAGCAGATGATGCGCCGCCGCCTGCATCGCAGCCACGTCCAGCGGTGCATGGAACCAACCAGCCTTGCCCGCATGTACGGCCAGCCGCGTGGGACGATTGAACAATACGTATTGGTAGCTGCGCGAGTACGCCGAGAAACGCGCGTGGAACTCATCGCCCACCTCGTGCGCCCACAAAACGGCGATACCGGCCGGCAGCAGCGCATTGCAGCCGCGCACCCAGGCAGTGAGTTGGCGGACCGTCGACGTATCGAAATGCACCACTTGCTCCAGCGCATGCACGCCGGTATCAGTGCGCCCTGCCGCGATGACGCTTATCCGCTCGCAGGCGATGACCGACAAGGCATCCTGCAGCGCATCCTGCACGTTCGCCATGTCCGTCTGGCTCTGCCAGCCGTGGTAACGGCTACCGTCATATTCCAACCCAAGTGCGACCCTCATGCCCAGACCCCGTAAATTAGTGTCGCGCACAGCAACAGGCTGAGCACGTCTATTACCTTTAGCGCGCTCTGCTCCAGCATCACGTATTGCCCGGACAATGAAGGTGTCTGCAGCGCGTCATGGATGGACCGTCTCCAGTCTGCCGCAGTATCGCGCATAGCCGGCTCGGCATACTGCAGGGTCAACGCCAGCCGAACGGCAAGCCGTTCGCGCGCCCCTCCGAACCAGTTCAGCGGATAAGCCAGCGCATGGATACCGCAGATGAACTGCGCCTGGTTCAGTAGCGACAGCAGGATCGCCAAACCGGACAACATGGAAAGCAAGCGGCCCAGTTGCATCAACCCATCCCACAGACCTTCCAGCGTCGGCGAAAATCGTCCCAGTTCGGCCACCAGCGCGACGCCCGGAGTCGAATAGGCATAGACGATCAACAGGGAGAGCAATATCCAGCGGGTGCGCCGGATCAAGCTGAACAGTTGGCGCGAATCGAGCTTCGCTGCCGCGATGAACAGGGCAACCGTCAGCGCCAACAAGCCAGGTGCAGACAGCGCTTGTGCCGAGATGGACAAGGATATCCAGATCAAAATCTGTATGGCGGGATGGGGCATCTGCCTATCCATTCGTTCAAATAAAAACGGCAGCCGGGACGGCTGCCGTCGCTTTCATGCGAATAGCTCAGAGCTGGTCGAGGATGCTTTGCGCATTCGCGCGTTGTTGCGCATCACCGTCACGCAGCACTTCTTCGAGGATCTCCTTCGCACCGGCTCCATCACCCATCTCCTGGTATGCCTTGGCAAGATCGAGCTTGGTTGCGACTTCCTGCCAACGCTCATCCTTGACCTCAGCCGCCGGACTGGTGGTATCGGCTCCCCCCAGACCATCCAGGTTCAGGCTGATGTCCCCCAAACCGATGTCCATCGGTGCAGAAGGTTTCTCTTCCGCAGAGCTTGAGTCTGCCGGGATATCCAGTGTGAATGCCAGACCATCATCGACTTCGGCCAGCTCGGGTTTTGCAGCTACGGCTTCTTCCGGCTGCGCAGAAGTGATATCGAACATCAGATCATCCAGCCCCGCAGGTGCAGCCGACTCGGCGCTCGCTTCCGATGAAACGGGCGTCTGGAAGCCTGAATGCGTGGAGGTTACGTCGAACATCAGATCGTTCGTCTCTTCGGCTCTGCTTGTCGGGCCTGATTTCTCAGCCACTTGACTGGGAACCCCTGGATGAGTGGAGGTGACGTCAAAGATAAGATCATCGGAAGCGGCAGCACCCGTATTGGCGCCACCCACCGCCTCCGCTGCAATCTCACTGTCCACATGCGCACCGGTGATATCGAAATCCATCGGCGCTTCGCTTGCCGCCTGCAATTCCTGTGCGGACAGGATGGTCGTCGATTCACTGGATGTAGCCCCTGGCTGCATCACCACAGTACCCAGGAAGTCTTCGGCCTGGGCGGTCTCCTTGGTCTTTGCCGTCGAGAAGGTGTCCATCATCAAGGTATCCAGTGCGCCGGTCTCTTCCTTGCCGGAATCCGACGAACCGAAACCGAGATCGAAGTCGACCGCCGGTTCCGCAGCCTCTTCAACTTGCGAAGCGCCAGCCTCGTTTGCTTCGCCTTCACCGCCATAGAACGGATTGGACGGCTCAAGCTCGCGCCCCATCGCAGCCGCTTGCAGCCATGCAGCCTCGTCGTCGCTGTCCTTGATCTGGCGGGCATAGGTCATGAATGCGTTCGTATCCTTGCGTGTCGAATAGATCGACAGCAGTTTGAGGATGATCGGCACATTGCCCGGCTTGGTGTTCAATGCTTCTTTCAATACCTCTTCAGCCTGGACGTCGCGCCCGAAGGTAAGGAACAGATCGGCTTCGGCGATAGGATCGACTTCGTCGGAGTGCCTCTCTTCGACGGCATCCTCTGCCTGGCGGGTAAAGTCACCTGTATCAGGCGATGGCATCACCGGCTCGGCGATCCGTCCGGTCGAACTGCCTATATCATCGGCCTCGGAAGCGGCTGTAGCCGCCGCCTTCTTGGGGGCCGCCTTGCCGCTTCGACGCGACAACCAGAAACCTGCACCGAGCAGAGCGACCAGGCCGCCAGCAGCACCTCCCAATAACACCGGGTCCTCCAGCAGGCTATCGATCAGGGACACTTCAACCTGCGGAACCTCCACCGGAGCTGGCACTGCCGGTTTGGCTACCGGCTGGGCCTGCACGGGAGCACTGGCACCGACAGCAGCTGTCGGAGCCCCGGCTTCAGGAGCCGGCGCTGCTTTCTGTGCAGCCTCAGCCTGCTGCTTCTTCAGTGCGGCAAGTCGCTCCAGATCCTTGACGTTCTTTTCCAGCAGTGCCGCACGATCCTGTGCCTCCTTCAGTGCCTTGGCTTTGGCAACCGAATCCTCTTCCTTGCTGCTGGCCGAGCCGGCGGCCCCGCCCTCACCGGGCACCTCCCCCTTGGATAGCCTCAGTACTTCAGTCGGTGCTTCTTTGCCTGCCGCCTTATCCGTCACGGCAGCGGTCACTTTACCCGAGGATCCCTGCTGGGCAGTTTGCTCCCGTGCTTCGGCACGGACTGCAGCAAGTTGTTGACGATATGCGTTCCAATCTTCCACTTGGGCGCGATATTCCTTCACCGCCTCGCCCTGATCAACAGCCTCGATCTCGGCGGCATCCGGCACACGGATGATCTTGCCCGCTTTCAAACGGTTCATGTTCTTGCCCATGAAGGCTTCACTGTTGGCGCGATACATCGCAACCAGCATGCGCTCCAGACTGACATCAGCCGGCTTGACCTTCAGCGCGATCTTGCTCAGGGAATCGCCGCGCACCACTTTGATGTCGACACTTTCCGCCACAGGGATTGCTTCTTCCTTGCTCAAGGCATCATCTACCACCACCGGAGCTTCTTCCTGAGCCGGCTCGGCGGGCAGCGCAGCGACTGTTTCGGCAGCAGGCTCTTGGGGGACAGGAGGTAGTTCTGCTGCGGGCTGCATATCCGTCGTTTCGGCAGCTGGTTCTGCAGGCGCGATCTCCGCTGGGACTTCCGGTGCGGCGGGAGCGACTTCTTGGGTGGGTACCACCTCAGGAACAGGAAGCGGCTGGCTCAGCGCTGGAGGTGTCGACACGACCGGCGCGACAGGTTTGATCGTCTCGGCTTGCGGCTCGACAGCGAAACCGACCGGGTCAAGCAGGAAGGTGTATTCGCGCATGAGCTTGCCGGAAGGCCAGGCAACCTCGACCAGCAACGTCACAAACGGCTCGTTCACCGGTTGGGTGGAAGTGATGATAACGCGGGGCTGCGCACTGTCGCGATTGGCGATAGCGAACTTGAGCTTGGGTAATGCATAGGGGTAATCGATGCCGGCGGCCTTGAAAGCTTCTACCGACGCAAGTTTTGCGACGATGCTGTTCCGGTCCGCCTTGTCCACTGCCACCAGTTCGATCTCGGCTTTCAGCGGCTGCCCAAGATTGGAACTGACCGCCATACCCCCCAGACCCGTAGCGCTAGCGATACCGGACACCAGCAAGCAGGCAAGATAACCGGACGTTTTTATAATCGTTTTCAGCACACTGCCACCCTCATTCTTTCCCTGACGATATTCAGACTAACATCAGAGGGTTAGTGATGCAAGCTCACCTGCCCTCTAGATTCAGCGACTAACCGGCGGTAATCAACCGGATTTTTGCCCTCAGTCCAGCAAGATTCGCAACATACGTCGCAGCGGCTCGGCGGCTCCCCACAGCAACTGGTCGCCGCAAACAAATGCACTCACGTATTCGGGACCCAGCTCCATCTTGCGCACGCGACCCACTGCAATGTCCAGTTTCCCCGTAACAGCAGTCGGTGTCAGTTCGCGCACAGAAAGTTCGCGCTGGTTAGGAACGAACTTGACCCAGGGGTTGCCAGCTTTGATCAAGGCTTCGATCTCGCTCAGCGATACATCCTTATTCAACTTGAGCGTCAAAGCCAGACTGTGGCATCGCATCGCACCGATACGCACGCACAGACCGTCAACGGGAATGACAGCCTCAGTCCCCAGTATCTTGTTCACTTCGGCCTTGCCTTTCCATTCCTCCTTGGACTGACCGTTATCGAGCTGCTTGTCGATCCACGGGATCAGACTGCCGGCCAGCGGCGCGCCGAAGTGCTCGACCGGCATCTCCCCCGAGCGCATCGCCTCAGTCAGCACACGATCGATCTCCAGGATGGGAGATTTAGGATCTGCCAGCAAGCTGGCTACTGAAGCGTGTGCGACCCCCATTTGAGTCAGCAATTCGCGCATGTTCTGCGCACCGGCACCGGAAGCCGCCTGATAGGTCATGGACGATACCCACTCCACCAATCCTGCATGGAACAGACCGCCCAGCCCCATCAGCAGGATACTGTTGGTGCAGTTGCCGCCGATGAAGTTCTTGCCGCCATTCGCCAGCGATTTCTTGATGAGGTCGAGGTTGACCGGATCAAGGATGATGACCGCGTCCTTTTCCATGCGCAGCGTGGACGCCGCATCGATCCAGTAGCCGTTCCAGCCGGCGGCTCGCAACTTGGGGAATATCTCGGTGGTGTAGTCGCCGCCCTGGCAGGAGATGATGGCATCCATCGCCTTCAGCTCATTGATGTCCATCGCATCCTTCAGCGGCACACCCTTGCCTTCGGCTGGCGCCGCACCACCGACGTTGGAGGTGGTGAAGAACACCGCCTCGATCAGGTCGAAATCCTTCTCCTCGCGCATGCGCTGCATGAGCACCGAACCGACCATCCCGCGCCAACCGATCAAACCGACTTTCATGATGTTTCCTTAGTATCCTCGTTACAGCGCCGCGACCACCGCGTCGCCCATGGCCGCACAACCGACCTTGTTCATGCCTTCCGTCCAGATGTCGGCGGTGCGATAGCCTTGCGCCAGGGCTTTCTTCACCGCATCTTCGATACGCTGCGCGTTCGCTTCATCATTGAAGGTGTAACGCAGCATCATCGCCGCCGACAGGATGGTCGCCAGCGGATTGGCGACATCCTTACCGGCGATGTCGGGCGCGGAGCCGTGGCTGGGTTCGTACATACCCTTGTTGTTGGCATCCAGCGACGCCGACGGCAGCATACCGATGGAGCCGGTCAGCATCGAAGCTTCGTCGGACAGGATGTCGCCGAAGATGTTACCGGTGACCATCACGTCGAACTGCTTCGGCGCACGAACAAGTTGCATCGCGGCATTGTCCACGTACATGTGCGACAGCTCGACTTCCGGATATTCCTTCGCCAGCTCTATCATCACCTGGCGCCACAATTCAGTGGTCTCCAGCACATTGGCCTTGTCCACCGAACACACTTTCTTGTTGCGCTTCATGGCGATGTCGAACGCGACTCGACCGATGCGTTTGATCTCGGTTTCGTTGTAGCGCATGGTGTTGATGCCCTCGCGCTCGCCGTTCTCCAAAGTGGAGATGCCGCGCGGCTGGCCGAAATAGATGTCGCCGGTCAGTTCGCGCACGATCATGATGTCCAGCCCGCTCACCACTTCCGGTTTCAGCGTGGAAGCGGAGGCCAGCTCAGGATACAGCAACGCCGGACGCAGGTTGGCAAACAGGTTCAGCTCCTTGCGGATACGCAGCAGGCCGCGCTCGGGGCGCAGATGGCGCTCCAATTTGTCGTACTTCCAGTCACCGACCGCGCCCAGCAGCACGGCATCGGCCGCCTTGGCCAGTGCCAGCGTCGCGTCCGGCAACGGATCGCCCGCAGCCTCGTAACCGGCGCCGCCGATTGGTGCTTCTTCCATTTGCAAGCCGATGTTCAGCGCTTTCAGAACCTTCACGGCTTGCGCCACGATCTCGGGGCCGATGCCGTCACCCGGCAATACTGCGATCTTCATACTCTCTTCCAGTTCTATCTATGAAATTATCTCAGGCGAACAGCCAGGGCTGCGCCGCCTTGTGTTTCGCCTCGAACACCTTGATGTCGTCCATATGCTGCAGGGTAAGGCCGATATCGTCCAACCCGTTCAACAGGCAATGCTTGCGGAAGGCATCCACCTCGAACGCGATCTCCTTGCCATCGGGTGTAGCGATCACCTGGCGCTCCAGATCGACCTTCAGCTTGTAACCTGCAGCGGGGGCTACCGCCTTGAACAGGCTGTCGACGATGGCGGCATCAAGCTTGATCGGCAGCAAGCCGTTCTTGAAACAGTTGTTGAAGAAGATGTCAGCGAAACTCGGCGCGATGATGACGCGGAAGCCGTAATCCTCCAGCGCCCACGGCGCATGCTCGCGCGACGATCCGCAACCGAAGTTCTCGCGCGCCAGCAGCACCTGCGCGCCTTGGTAGCGCGGCTGGTTGAGCACGAAATCCGGGTTCAGCGGGCGCTTGCTGTTGTCCATGCCCGGCTCGCCGTGGTCCAGATAACGCCACTCGTCGAAGGCATTGGGACCGAAACCGGAACGCTTGATCGATTTCAGGAATTGCTTGGGGATGATGGCATCGGTATCCACATTGGCACGATCCAGCGGCACCACCAACCCATCGAATTTAGTGAATTTCTTCATCGTCACACCTTGCTCACATCGACGAAATGACCGGCGATCGCCGCTGCCGCCGCCATCGCCGGGCTGACCAGATGGGTACGCCCGCCCTGCCCCTGCCGCCCTTCGAAATTGCGGTTGGAGGTCGAGGCGCAACGCTCGCCCGGCTCCAGCCGGTCGTCGTTCATCGCCAGACACATCGAACAGCCCGGATCGCGCCACTCGAAACCGGCCGCGATGAAAATCTTGTCCAGCCCTTCCTTCTCGGCCTGCGCCTTCACCAGACCGGAGCCGGGCACCACCATCGCCAGCTTCACGTTGGCAGCCACCTTCTTGCCCTTGGCTACCGCCGCCGCTTCGCGCATGTCTTCGATGCGCGCATTGGTACAGGAGCCGATGAACACCTTGTCCACCCTGATCTCGCTGATCGGCGTGTTGGCCTGCAGGCCCATGTACTGCAAGGCACGTTCCCAGTCGCCGCGCTTGACCGCATCGGGTGCGGATGCCGGGTCGGGCACGCGACCATTGATGTCCGTCACCATCTCGGGCGAGGTGCCCCAGGTCACCTGTGGACGGATGCCGGCTGCATCCAGCTCCACTGTGGCATCGAACTTAGCGCCCTCGTCTGAATGCAGCGATTTCCAGTAGGCGACCGCCTTGTCCCAGTCGCCGCTCTTGGGGGCGAACGGACGGCCCTTCACATACTCAACGGTGATGTCATCGCACGCCACCATGCCGGCACGAGCACCGGCCTCGATGGCCATGTTGCACAGGGTCATGCGGCCTTCCATGCTCAAGCCGCGGATCGCGCTGCCCGCGAACTCGATGGCGTAGCCGGTGCCGCCTGCGGTACCGATCTTTCCGATCACCGCCAGTGCGATGTCCTTGGCGGTCACGCCCTTGCCCAGAGTGCCTTCGACTTTCACCAGCATGGCTTTGGATTTCTTCGCCACCAGGCACTGCGTCGCCATCACATGCTCGACCTCGGAAGTGCCGATGCCATGGGCCAGCGCCGCGAACGCGCCGTGCGTGCTGGTATGCGAATCGCCGCACACCACGGTCATGCCGGGCAAGGTCGCGCCCTGCTCCGGGCCGATCACATGCACGATGCCCTGACGGATGTCACCCATCTTGAATTCGACCACGCCGAACTCGGCGCAGTTGGCATCCAGCGTCTCCACCTGCAGGCGCGAGATCGGATCGGCGATGCCCGCCGCACGGTTGGTGGTCGGCACGTTGTGGTCCGGCACCGCCAGCATGGACGCGGTGCGCCAAGGCTTGCGCTGCGCCAATTTCAGACCCTCGAAGGCTTGCGGGCTGGTGACTTCATGCACCAGCTGACGGTCGATATAGATCAGCGCGGTTCCGTCGGCTTCCTGCCGCACCACGTGGGAATCCCAGAGTTTGTCGTATAAGGTCTTTGCGCTCATTTTCATGCTTCCGATAGAGCGCCGGATTATGCCACAGCGTCTGGCCTATCCGCCATGTGACGCGCCATCCACAGCAGCAGGATCAATCCGCAAAGCGCGGCCCCGGCACTGCTTGCGTAAAGCACATAAGCCCCCCAGTGCTGCCAGACCGGGCCGCTGGCCAGCCCCCCCAACACCCCGCCAGCGCCGTAGGTCACGCTGCCGAACAGCGCCTGACCTCTGGACTGGTGGCGTCCCTGGAAGTATTCATGCACCAGCCCGACCGAAGCAGCATGGAACGCACCGAAAGTCAGCGCATGCAGGATTTGCGCGAACAAAAGCAGCACGACCACATCGACCACCCCGCCGATCAGGATGAATCGCACGACCGCAGCACAGAAGCTGGCAAGGAGGATGCGTACGAAACCGAACCGTCTCACCAGGGCCGGCATCAGGAAGAACACACCAATCTCGCAGATGACACCCAGCGCCCACAACAGTCCTACCGTACTCTTGGCATAGCCGTGCTCGACCAGATAGATGGAAAAGAACGTGTAATAAGGCCCATGAGCCACCGCCATCAGGAAGCAGGCACCGAACAGCGCCAGCACTTTCGGTTGCATGACGATGCGGCGGATGGGGTGATGGTCGGTGTGATGCGCCAACACCCCGGTTCTGGGTATCTCGCGCGCAAAGATCAGGATACCGACCTCGCACACCAGCCCGGCCCATAGCAGCCAGTAGATGGCGATATGATCGAAGGCATACCCCAAACCGAGCACCGTGGTGATGAAACCGATGGAGCCCCATGATCGCAGACGTCCGTAATGCGCTGTATTCTTGCCCAGCCAGCTCATTGTGGTCGCCTCCACCAGAGGCATCGAAGCACTCCAGAAGAAGCTCATCATCAGCAGCACGGCGAACAACCCCCAGAAGCTCTCGGTGAAGAACACCCCCAGATAGAACAGGGCGCTCAGGCTGGCCGCAGCCACCACCACTTCCTTCCGCTTGCCGGTGTGATCCGCCAGCCAGCCCCACAGCCCCGGGGCGACCATGCGCATCACCGGCTGCAAGGACATCAGGATGGCGATGTCGATGGCATCGAAGTGCAGCGACTGCAGGTACAGACTCCAATACGGGGAGAACATCCCCACAAAAGCGAAATAGAAGAAATAGAATCCGGCGATGCGCCAGTGGTAGTTACGGTCGGTCATGTCTTGGCTTTACTGAACGGCGCGCATTATCGCACCGAAAAATATCCCGTAACGCCCCTTGAAATCGAAAATCACGCCCCCATCAAACGGAAGTCGCAATCAGGAGAAGCACATGGAACAGCAAAACGAAAACAAGCCGCAACTCGAACAGAACGATGTCGAGAACTCCGGCGAGAAGCCCACCGCGCAAACCACCGAAACCACACCCAGCATGGAAGAGATGCTGCAGGCCGCCGAGCGCAAGGCGCAGGAACACTATGACGCGTGGATGTACGCCAAGGCCGAGGGCGAGAACATCCGCCGCCGCGCCGCCGAGGACGTGAGCAAGGCGCAGAAGTTCGCGGTGGAGCGCTTCTCCGGCGAGATGCTGGCCGTGATGGACAGCCTGCAGGCTGGCCTGGCAGTGCAGACCGAGAACGTGGAAAGCTTCAAGAGCGGCATGGAGCTGACCCTGAAGCAGCTTTCCAGCGTGTTCGAGAAGTTCAACATCGTCGAGATCAACCCGGTCGGCGAGAAGATGGACCCGAACAAGCATCAGGCCATCGGCATGGTCGACAGCGAGCAGGAAGCCAACACCGTGGTCAGCGTGATGCAGAAGGGTTACACCCTGAACGACCGCGTGCTGCGCCCGGCGCTGGTGATGGTCTCAAAAGGGAAGGCATAACGCTCTTGAAATATCCGCCGCCGCCCTGATATCAGGTCGCGAGGCAACAGCATCCAACCAATTCAAGCATTCAACTGAAAGGAAAGCATCATGGGAAAAATCATCGGTATCGACCTGGGCACCACCAACTCTTGCGTGTCCGTCATGGAGAACGGCAAGACCAAGGTGATCGAGAACGCTGAAGGCGCTCGCACCACCCCGTCCATCATCGCCTACATGGAAGACGGCGAAGTGCTGGTCGGCGCACCGGCCAAGCGTCAAGCCGTGACCAATCCCAAGAACACCCTGTACGGCGTGAAGCGCCTGATCGGCCGCCGCTTCGACGAGAAGATGGTGCAGAAGGACATCGACATGGTGCCCTACGAGATCGTCAAGGCCAAGAACGGCGACGCATGGGTGAAGGTGCGTGACAAGGAGATCTCCGCACCGGAAGTCTCCGCACAAGTGCTGATGAAGATGAAGAAGACCGCTGAGGACTATCTGGGCGAACCGGTCACCGAGGCCGTCATCACCGTTCCCGCCTACTTCAACGACTCGCAGCGTCAGGCCACCAAGGATGCAGGCCGCATCGCCGGTCTGGACGTGAAGCGCATCATCAACGAGCCGACCGCTGCCGCACTGGCCTTCGGTCTGGATAAGCAGGAAGGCGACCGCAAGATTGCGGTGTATGACCTCGGCGGCGGCACGTTCGACATCTCCATCATCGACATCGCCGAGATCGACGGCGAGCACCAGTTCGAGGTGCTGTCCACCAACGGCGACACCTTCCTCGGCGGCGAAGACTTCGACATGCGCGTCATCGACTTCCTGATCGAAGAGTTCAAGAAGGAAAGCGGCGTCGACCTGAAGAAGGACATGCTGGCCCTGCAACGCCTGAAGGACGCTGCCGAGAAGGCCAAGATCGAGTTGTCCTCCGCACAGCAGACCGAAGTGAACCTGCCCTACATCACTGCCGATGCGACAGGACCGAAGCACCTCGCCGTGAAGATCACCCGCGCCAAGCTGGAGAGCCTGGTGGAAGACCTGATCGCGCGCACCATCGAGCCGTGCAAGATCGCCATGAAAGACGCGGGCGTATCCGCTTCCGACATCTCCGACGTGATCCTGGTCGGCGGCCAGACCCGTATGCCCAAGGTACAGGAGAAGGTGAAGGAATTCTTCGGCAAGGAAGCGCGCAAAGACGTGAACCCGGACGAGGCCGTGGCCGTGGGCGCAGCCATCCAGGGCGGCGTGCTGCAGGGCGAGGTGAAAGACGTGCTGCTGCTGGACGTGACCCCGCTCTCCCTTGGTATCGAGACCATGGGCGGCGTGATGACCAAGCTCATCAAGAAGAACACCACCATCCCGACCAAGGCGTCGCAGGTGTTCTCCACTGCAGACGACAACCAGTCCGCGGTGACCATCCACGTGCTGCAGGGTGAGCGCGACATGGCGTCCGGCAACAAGAGCCTGGGCCAGTTCAACCTGTCCGACATCCCACCGGCCCCGCGCGGCATGCCGCAGATCGAAGTGACCTTCAACATCGACGCCAACGGCATCCTGCATGTCAGCGCGAAGGACAAGGCCACCAACAAGGAAGCCAACATCACCATCAAGGCCAGCTCCGGTTTGAGCGAGGAAGAGATCGAGCGCATGGTGGCGGATGCCGAAGCGCATGCCGACGAAGACAAGAAGGCCATGGAACTGGTGACTGCGCGCAACCAGCTGGACGCGCTGATCCACTCCACCAACAAGTCGATGAAGGAATACGGCGAGCAGTTGTCTGCCGACGAAAAGGGTGCCATCGAGTCCGCCTTGAAGGACGCAGAAGCTGTGGTGAAGGGCGACGACAAGGACGCTATCGAAGCAAAGGCCGAAGCGCTGGCGCAGGCTGCACAGAAGCTGGGCGAGAAGATGTATGCCGCCGAGCAGACCAAGGCCCAGGCCGCTGGCGGTGCACAAGCTGAAGGCGGTGCGAAGGCGGACGATGCCGACGTGGTGGATGCCGAGTTCACCGAAGTGAAAGACGACAAGAAGTAAGCCTCACCTTTCTTGATGCTGGAACCGGTGGGGCGCATGCGCCCCATCGTCACATGGAAAAAACATGAGCAAGCGCGACTATTACGAAATCCTCGGCGTCAACCGCGACGCGTCGGAGGAAGAGATCAAGAAGGCCTACCGCAAGCTGGCCATGAAGTACCACCCCGACCGCAATCCGGACAATCCGAAGGCGGAGGAACACTTCAAGGAAGCGAAAGAGGCCTATGAGACCCTGTCCGACGGCCAGAAACGCGCCGCGTATGACCAGTACGGCCACGCTGCATTCGAAGCGGGCGGCATGGGCGGCGGCAATCCGTTCGGCGGAGCCGGCGCGCAGGGCTTTGACTTCGGCGACATCTTCGGCGACATCTTCGGTGGCGGGCGCGGCGGGCGTACCCAAGCGCATCGCGGTGCCGACCTGCGCTACAACCTGGAGATCACACTGGAGGAAGCCGCACGCGGCGCCGAGAAGCAGATCCGCATCCCGGTCATGGAAGAGTGTGAGACCTGCAACGGCTCCGGCGCAAAGCCCGGCACCTCTGCCACCACCTGCCAGACCTGTGCCGGCCACGGTCAGGTACGCATGCAGCAGGGCTTCTTCTCGGTGCAGCAGACCTGTCCGCGCTGCCACGGCAGCGGCAAACAGATCAGCTCGCCGTGCAAGGACTGCCACGGCAGCGGCCGCGTGAAGAAACAGAAGACGCTGGAGATCAAGATCCCGGCCGGTATCGACACCGGCATGCGCCTGCGCCACAGCGGCCACGGCGAAGCCGGTTCGCACGGCGCGCCGCACGGCGACCTGTATGTGGAGATCCACATCAAGCCGCACAGCGTATTCGAGCGCAACGGCGACGACCTGCATTGCGAGATGCCGATCAGCTTCGCCACGGCGGCGCTGGGTGGCGAGATCGAGATCCCCACACTGGACGGCGCGGCGCGCATCAAGATCCCGCCCGAGACACAGAGCGGCAAACAGTTCCGCCTGCGCGGCAAGGGCATCAAGGGCATGCGCACGCATCAGCACGGCGACCTGCATTGCCATGTGATCGTGGAGACGCCATCCAACCTGACCGATCGCCAGAAGGAGCTGCTGCGCGAGTTCGAAGAGATCAGCCAGTCCGATTCCGCGCGCCATAACCCGCGCGCAAAATCATGGATGGGCAAGGTGAAGGACTTCTTCGGACAATAACGGCCTTCACCGCTCATCGGCAAGGGGTCGCACATGCAAGTCAAAGCACTCGGCCATGTGGTACTCAAGGTGCGCGACCTTGAGCGTTCCATACTCTTCTATCGCGATGTGCTTGGCATGAAGGAAGTCGCACGCTACCAAGGCGTGATGGCTTTCTTTACGCTGGGCGACAACCACCATGACCTCGGACTGATGCAGATCGGTGCACAGGCACCCGATGCTGATCACGGCAGTGTCGGCCTGTATCACGTGGCATTCAAAGTGGGGGATAGTCTGGATGAACTGCGTGCATGCAAAGCGCACCTTGAGGCGAACAAGGTCAGCATATTCGGCATGAGCGACCACGGCGTGAGCCAGTCGCTCTATATCCACGACCCGGATGGTATCGAGATCGAACTGTATGTCGATGCCGACCCCGCCCTCTGGCGCGACGATCCCGGTGCAGTATTGACCACAAAACGACTGCAACTCTAGCCAAGCATCGTCAGGCACTTTGTTTTATGATGCGCCGCGAAACCATTCGGACTTAGGAGTCGCGCATGACCACTACCCTGCTTTTGCTCGGCATCACACTCGTCGCACTGATCTACGGCATCAGTCTGTACAACCATCTGGTCAGCCTCAAGCATGCGGTCGGCAAGGCCTGGGCCAACATCGACGTCGCGCTCAAGCAGCGCCACGACGAACTGCCCAAGCTGGTCGAGGTATGCAAGCAATACAAACAATTCGAGCAGACGACCCTGCAACGCGTGATCGAAGCGCGTTCCATGGTGCAGTCCGCGCGCGAGGGGAAGGACATCGCCGCGCTCGGCAAAGCCGAAGGCATGCTGCGCATGGGACTGGGCAACATCTTCGCCGTGGCCGAGGCCTATCCGGAACTGAAGAGCAATGAGCATTTCATGCAGCTGCAGACGCGCATCAGCGGACTGGAGAACACCATCGCCGACCGGCGCGAGTTGTACAACGAGTCGGTGAACATCTACAACGTCGGCATCGAACAGTTCCCCGCCGTGCTGATCGCCAACATGTTCGCCTATCAGAGCAAGCCCTTGCTGGAATTCGCCGCCGCCGAAAAAGCTGACGTCGACATCAAGAAGCTGTTCGACTAGGAACCAAAATCGACACGCACACTCACAGGCATGCCCGCGCGGCTCGCTGAGTGGCGGACACTACTTTCTCAATACCAAAGGATACACAACATGAAGAAATTGCTCGTACTGACCTGCGCTCTAGGCATCGCCCAACCCGCCATGGCTGGCAACATCAATCTGGGCAACCTCACTGGCGGACAAGCCTCTTTCCGCAATGTCTCCGAAGACCTCGGTTCCGCATTGAGCTACAAGGGCGTGGTACCTGCCGAATCGATGGGCATCACAGGCTTCGATCTGGGGCTGGAAGTCACCCAGACCGATCTGGCCAAGAGTGCAGCACTGTGGAACAGTCTGACCGGCAGCGACTTCAGCAAACTGTATGTGCCCAAGCTGCATGTGACCAAAGGTCTGCCGCTGAACATCGACATCGGCGCATTCTATTCTGCGGTCCCGACCACGGACATCAGGCTGATGGGTGGTGAACTGCGCTGGGCATTCATCGAGGGAGGCACTGCCACGCCGGCCGTCGCGGTACGCGGTGCCCTGACCAAGCTCTCGGGCGTGAACCAGCTGTCGCTGGACACCAAGAGTCTGGACGTCTCCATCTCCAAGGGTTTTGCCATGCTGACACCGTACGCTGGCGTCGGTCAGGTATGGGTTAACAGCACACCGGATGCCGCTACCGGTTTCACTGCCGAGAGCTTCACACAGAGCAAACTGTTCGCCGGGGCCAACCTGAACCTGGGCATGACCAATCTGGCCCTTGAGTTCGACAAGACCGGCGCTGCCCAGTCCACCAGCTTCAAACTGGGTTTCCGCTTCTAAATATCGAACGGCATGCCGCACGGAGAACAGTGATGCTGAACTCCCTGCGGCGTCAGTACGCGCAACTCATCACCTCCGGCGGACAGCTTATCCTGCTGTTCGCCGGTTTTCATTTCGGCACCCGTGACGCCTGGTTGTGGAGTCTGGGCGGTATCGCCTTCATCAGTCTGTTCGCCTGGTTCTCCGCCCTGCACCGCTACCGCACGATCAGCGGTACGCCTACCTCGCGCATCGCTTCGGCGGCACAAGGCTATGTCGAACTGGTCGGCCGCGCGCAAGCGAACGGTGACCCCATACTCGGCAAATACTCACTGCTGCCTTGCCTCTGGTACCGCTACAAGGTCGAACGCAAGAACCACAAGAACGAATGGCGCACCGAATCCAGCGGCGAAAGTGATGCACCCTTCCGCATGGACGACGGTAGCGGCACCTGCATCATCGACCCGCGTGGTGCCGAGATCATCACGCAGCATAAAGACACCTGGCAGGTCGGCGATCATCGGTACACGGAATGGAAGCTGATACAGCAGGACAATCTTTACGCATTGGGAGAGTTCAGGACGGTTGGCGGCAGCAGCGACCCGGTCACCCGTAACGACTTGGTGAAACAGGTCATCGCCGAATGGAAGCTGGATAACGCCGACCTGATGAAGCGCTTCGATCTGGACGGCAACGGGCATCTGGACATCGACGAATGGATGCTGGCCCGGCAGGCCGCGAAACGCGAGGCGGACAAACGACTGACCGCCGCGCGCAACGAACCGGACACCCACTTTCTGCGCCAACCACAGGACAGTCGCATGTTCCTGCTCAGCAACCTGTCCCCGGCCAGACTGGCCCGCCGTTACGCCATCTGGACATGGGCACACCTGACTTTCTTTTTCGGCGCACTGGCGGGTATCTCTTGGGTGCTGACCACCCTGCCGTACTGATCACACCGCGTAGGTGCCCCCCGGATTGAGCAGGGCGACGATCTCCTGATGGCCTGCGCGCTCGGCCAGATCCAGCGCCGTCCTGCCATCGCTGTACTTTGCATAGCGATTGGCACCTTTATCCAGCAGCAATTTGACCACCTGCGTATGGCCGTTGTTGGCGGCCTTGTGCAGCGCCGTCCAGCCGTCCACCGTAGACAGATTCACATCGGCTCCGCGCAGGATCAGATAGGCACAGGCGATCAGGTGTCCGCGTGTCGCGGCCTGCATCAGCGCGGTCCAACCGAACTGGCTCTGATAGTTGGGATCGGCACCCTTCTCGATCAGCAACTTGACCACGTTCGAGTAGCCATTGAAGGCCGCCCAATGCAGCGGGTTATAGCCGTTCCTGTCACAGGCCGTGATCTTCGCGCCGCACTTGATCAGCAACAGCGCGAAATCCTCGTTGCCGTTGAATGCCGAGATCATCAACGGCGTCCAGTGGCGCTCGTCGCGGACTTCCAGATCGACTCCGCAGGACAGGAATTCATGCACGGCGTTCGGGTTGTTGTCCTCTATGGATTTGATCAGGCCGCCGGGACTGAAGTCATAGCCCATCCGTTCCAGTTCGTGGCGCTTGTATTCCGGCACATCTTCCCAGGCACCGACCTTCCTGTCGGCATTGTGCAGGGTGTCCAGATAGTTGCTCAGGCGGATGATCTCTGCCGCGGCCTCCGGCGGGAAACCGGCCCGGTCGCCGCTGCGTTTGTCCACCATGAGGTCCTGCAGGTAGGCATCAATATGGGGCGTCTCGATCAACTCGACGAGCTTGCTGAACACGCGCGGGAAACGCGCCTCCAGGATCTCCGGATACAGCGACCTGTCATCACCCAGCAATCGCAGCAGACGCGCATCCATCAGTCGCTGAACCTTTCCGCGATCTGCCGGAACTCATCCTGGATAGCCAGGAAAGCGTCCACCACATCCGGATCGAAATGCTTGCCGCGCCCGTCCACGATGAACGCCACCGCATCCTCGTGACTGAAAGCTTTCTTGTAGACACGCTTGCAGATCAGGGCATCGTAAACATCTGCCAGCGCCATCAACCTGGCGGAGATGGGGATCTCGTCGCCTTTGAGCCCTTGCGGATAACCGCTGCCATCCCATTTCTCGTGATGGCCTGAAGCGATCTCGCGCCCGATATGCAGGAAGCGGCTGGGCGCCGGCAGGCTGGCTTCCGCAGCCGCCAGTGCATCGCCACCGATGCGCGGGTGCTGTTTCATGATCTCGTACTCTTCCGGCGTGAGCTTTCCCTGCTTGAGCAGGATGTGGTCCGGGATGCCGACCTTTCCGATGTCGTGCAGGGGGGCGAGCTTGTACAGGGATTCGATGTTGTCGTCGTTGAGGAATTCCCGGAAACGCGGATGCTGGCGCAGCTTCACCGCCAATGCGCGGATATAGGTCTGCGTGCGCCGCAGATGGTTGCCGGTCTCGTTGTCGCGCGTCTCGGCCATCGTCGCCATCGCGATGATGGTGACATCGCGTATGCGCGACACCTCCTCGGTCTGGTGCTGCAACTGTTCGGTACGCTCGCGCACCTTGCTCTCCAGGCCGTCGTTAAGCCGCGCAAGTTGCTGCGCAAGCGACAGGTTCTCAAAACGCTGACGCAAAGAATGCATGACGAGTTTGCTGAGGAACTGCCCTGCCCCCAGCATCACCACCATGAACAGCAGCAGCATGATGGCCAGTGCAAGGTGCGTCTCGTCCTGCTCGACTGCCACGCGGAAGATGAGCGGCAGCATCAGCCCCAGCAGATAGGCATAGAACGCTGGCGGATGCGTGGCATTCATGGTGGTCGCCCCGGCTGCGAGACCCAACATCACGCAGATCAACAGCACCTGATCCAGCAATAAAACGGGGAAGAAGAACAGGGTGCCGAAGCCCCACATCATGCCGATGACCAATGCGAACCAGAGGAAGCGTCGGCTCCATTCCAGACATTCGCCGACCGTGCCAGTGCGCTCACGGTAGCCCAGCCATGTCACCAATTCGGCGACATGGAGCAGGTAGGCACAACCTATCCACAGGAGCAGATGGCGATGCAAGTCGGCATCCCACATCAACCAGACGAAGATGGGTTCGGCAAGCATCTGGCCCAACACCATATACGGGAACAGTTTCAGGCGGGCACGCAGTTGCTCCGAGCGCACAGCCAGATTGCCCGCATCGATGCGGAACATCAGTTCATCAAGGAGATCTCTGACCGCAGCCATAACCCGACTTCATTCCCGTATCCGTTGCATGCAGTGGACAACAATCCGCCGGTTACGTCAATGCATGCACGCTGTAGCAGTTCATGCGCGATGGAAGAACGCCACGGCATCGGCCTCGACGCGCGTGCGCTTGAACGGCGGCAGACTCTGCCAGATGCGCTTGCCGTAGTGCTTGGAGATCAGCCGCGGATCACAGATCATCAGTACACCGCGGTCGTGCTCGTCGCGGATCAGGCGCCCTGCCCCCTGCTTCAGGTTGATGATGGTGCGCGGCAGCTGGAACTCCATGAAGGCATTGCGTCCCTGCTTGTTCATCTCGGCGATGCGCGCAGCCAGCACCGGATCGTCCGGCGGCGCGAAGGGCAGTTTGTCGATCACCACCAGCGACAGCGCCTCGCCGCGCACGTCCACCCCTTCCCAGAATGACTGGCTACCCAGCAGCACCGCATTGCCGTGCTCGCGGAAACGCGACAGCAACTCGTTGCGCGAGCCTTCTCCCTGTATCAGCAAGGGATATCTCAGATTCCTGCGCTCGAACTCCGCCTGCAGGATCTCGTAGGCACGCTGCATCGCGCGCAGGCTGGTGAACAGCAGGAAGGCGCGGCCACGGCTCGCTTCGACGAGCGGCAAAGCCGCCTGCACCACTGCATCGGTATAGCCTTCGGTATTGGGTTCCGGCAGATTCTGCGGCACATACAGCAGCGCCTGTTCGGGATAGTCGAACGGGCTGTCCCAGCAAGCGGTGCGCGCCTCCTGCAAACCCATCTCAGCCTGGTAATGCGCGAAGTTCTGTTTCACTGCCAGCGTTGCCGAGGTGAATATCCAGGCACGCGGATGGCCGCCGATCTGCTTCTTGAATATCTCGGCGATGGACAGCGGCGTGCTGTTCAGTTGCAGGGAATGGTGGAACACTTCCAGCCAGCGCACCGTCTCCGGCAAGTCACCGTCCTGCCAGTGTTTCAACTGCTGGACCAGCGTCAATGCGCGCTGCCAGCAGTTCTCCAGCCCCTCGCTGCGTTCCGCCTGCTTCTCCAGCAGCGCCGCAAGATTGCCCAGTTTCTCGCCCAGCGTCTTCAGCGCCGGGGCGAACTCCTTGAAGTCCTCCGTGGCCTGCGCCGCCATGCGTCCTTCGCGCTTGAACACCAGCCGCATGTCGCGCGCGGCCTTGTCCAGCGCGTCACACGCCACCGGCAAGGCGGCGAAATCCTTGGCCGAGGTCAGCGCCTCGATGCGCGCATCCTGCGCCAGATCGAACAGTTGCGAAGTGGAGATGCTTTCGCCGAAGAACAGACTGGCCGTCTCCGGCAACTGGTGCGCCTCGTCGAATATCACCGTGTTGCAGGCCGGCAACAATTCGGCCACCCCCTCGTCACGCAGCATCACATCGGCGAAGAACAGATGATGGTTCACCACCACGATGTCCGCCTCCATCGCCTCCTTGCGAGCCTTGAGCACGAAACAATCCTTGTGCATGGGGCATTCCTGGCCCAGACAATTGTCGCGCGTCGAGGTCACATGCATCCAGATCGGCGCGTTCTCCGGCACGTCCGCTAGTCCGCTCTTGTCACCGCTCTGCGTGACTTTCGCGTAGTTCACGATCTTCGCCAGATGCTTCACATCCTCGCGCGTCTTGAACAGGCCGTTTGACTGTGCCAGTTCCAGATGGTAGTGACACACATAGTTGGAACGCCCCTTGAGCAAGGCCACCGACACCGGTGCCTTCAGCGCATCGCGCACCATCGGCAGGTCCTTCTGGAACAGCTGGTCCTGCAGGTTCTTGGTGCCGGTGGAGACCACCACCTTGCCGCCATTGAGCAGCGCCGGCACCAGATAGGCGAATGTCTTGCCCGTGCCGGTGCCCGCCTCCGCGATCAGGATGGCGTTGTCGCGGATCGCCTCCGCCACGGCCAAAGCCATCTCGCGCTGCTGCACGCGCGGCCGGAACGAGGCGACCTCGGTGGCAAGCGGGCTTTGTTCGGAAAAGAAACGTTCGACTTCGGTGGTCACGATGCGGGTTTGGTCGTTGGCAGGAGACAGCGCTATAGTGCGATGGCGATTTTACGCGAGGTACCGGTTATGGCTAAGAAGAACTTTCCGTTATCCAAAGTCTACCGTCTGCTGGAGCCGGGCCCGGTGGTGCTGGTGACCACAGCCCGCAAAGACAAGGCGAACATCATGACCCTGTCGTGGCTGACGATGATGGAGTTCGAGCCGCCGCTGGTGGGCTGCGTGATCAGCGGACGCAACTTCAGTTTCGAGGCGTTGCAGAAGACCGGGGAATGCGTGCTCAACATCCCGACGGAGCAACTGGCTAAACAGGTGGTGAAAGTGGGCAACTGCACGGGCAGAAAGGTGGACAAGTTCAGCAGGTTCAAACTGACGCCGTCACCGGCCTCGATCGTTGCAGCGCCGCTGATAGACGAGTGTTACGCCAATCTCGAATGCAAGGTGGTGGATAGACGGATGGTGAACAAATACAACTTCTTCGTACTGGAGGTGGTCAAGGCGTGGATCGACCCCGCGCAAAAAGACCCGCGCACCCTGCATCATCAGGGCAAGGGCGTGTTCGTGGTGGACGGGGACAGGATCAGGCTGCCCTCGAAAAAGCCATGATCAGGCTGCGTCATCTCCTTGCCTGGCTGGTATTGCTGGGGGTCGCCATGCTCAATGGCACGTTGCGCGACTTCAGCTATGGCCGACATATGTCGGAGTTGTCGGCCCACCAGCTCTCCACGGTGATCGGCATGCTGCTGTTCGGGCTGGTGATCCATCGTTATGTGAGGCGCTGGCCACCTGGTTCGGCGCTTGAAGCAGGGTGCATCGGGATGTTCTGGTTGTTGCTCACGGTGGCCTTCGAGTTCATGTTCTTCCACTATGTGGCCGGGCATCCCTGGCAGGTGTTGCTGGAGAACTACGACATGGCTGCGGGACGTTTGTGGCCGCTGCTGCTGTGCTGGGTCGCCGTCGCCCCTTACCTCTTCTTCCGCCTGAGCCGCTCGCCTGCAGGCACATCCCGTGATTGAACGCAAAGCCACCATGAAGATACTCATCGACGCCGACGCCTGCCCGAAAGTCATCAAGGAGATCCTGTTCCGGGCGGCGGACAGAAGGCAGATCCATACCACGCTGGTGGCCAACCAGTTGCTGTACTGTCCGCCCTCCCCTTACATCCGCGCCTTGCAGGTGCCTGCCGGTTTCGATGTGGCAGACAACAAGATCGTGGAGATGACCGAATCGGGCGACCTGGTCATCACGGCAGACATCCCGCTGGCGGCCGGGGTGATTGCCAAAGGCGGGCATGTACTGAACCCGCGCGGCGAGTTGTACACCCGCGACAGCATCAAGGAACGATTGGCGATGCGCGATTTCATGGAGGTGCTGCGCAGCAGCGGCGTGGAGACCGGCGGGCCGGCCGCTTTGAACCAGAAGGACCGGCAGGCGTTCGCCAATCAGCTCGACCGTTTGCTGGCGAGACGCGCGCCCTGAATCTCAGGGCTGCGCGTCGCCGTCTTCGGCAGCGCCTTCCGCCGGGTCGCGCCCCTTCCACTGTGCATAGCACTCCAACCCGCAGAAATGCGCCACATAGTCTTTCACCTCGAAATTCACCGCGGCTGACTGCGGAACCTCTTTCTTGCAGACTTCACAGCTGACTTGCCCGGATAAAGGCCGGGCTTGGGGATGGTTAGTCATGACACACCTCCTGTAGGGTGTAGACGTCTCCCCAGACTATCCCTGTCGCGGTCGGCTGGCAAGCGTAAAGCTCACGTCCCCCTGACGGCCGCATGGCGAACAACTAAGCTTTGCGGGAGTACAATCTTCACGCAATGCCGCAGTGATCCAACGCAAACGGGGAGAAGCTCATGCAAATCGCATGGAAGAAAGAACTGGAGATCGGCAACGAGATGATAGACACCCAGCATCGCATGCTGGTGCTGCTACTGAAGAAGCTCGATCTGGCGATCACCAGCCGGATGGGCGAGAAAGTCGTTATGGGCGTTCTGCTCGAGGTCAAGAAGTTCACCGAATTCCACTTCCTGAGCGAAGAGAACCTGATGGCCGAGTTGCGCTATCCCGGGCTGGCCGACCATGAACGCATCCATTCAGAATTGCTGGGCCAGTTGAACGTTTTCATCGCCAAGATCAACCGCAAGCAGGAGACGCCGGAGGACATCCTGCCGCAGATCGTGACCTGGGTCGCAAACCATGTGGTCAGCGAGGACCTGAAGATCGCCGAATATGTGAAGAGCTCCTCCTACCGCCCCATCGCCGAAGACTGTTACGCGCTATACCTCAAGCGTTACGATTGAGTCTCACATCACGGCGTACAGCTTCTTCGCCTCCACCACCTTCACGATATATCCGCGTGTCTCCTCGTAGGGCAGTTTGGTGCGCAAGGCGTCGTATACCTGTTCCGGCTTCATCGCATTGATCTTGTTGATCGCATCATACTGGCGCTCGCGGCTGTTCTTGAGCTGGCTGAATGCACGCATCACATTGGACGGCCCGGTGTTGTAGGCGGCGATGGCGCAGTATTCGCGCGACACCGGATTCTGTATCTCGCGCAACGGACTGTCCCTGAGCAGCACGCCCAGATAAGTGGAGCCCAGCTCGATGTTGTTGTTCGCGTCGAACAGGTACTCCTTGCTCGGCATCACATCCTCGCCCTTGGCCTTGCGATAGGCCTCACGCCCGCCGCTGGAGGGCACCAGCTGCATCATGCCGTAGGCCGGTGCACTCGACACCGCGTAGGGGTTGAACGCGCTCTCGGTCTTGATGACGGCATAGATCAGACTGCGGCTGACGTTCGTGTTGTCGGAATGGCGGCGCACCGTCGAGGCATACTGTACCGCGCGCTTGTCCAGATGCGAATTCACCATACTGAAGCGCACGAAATACACGTTCTTGCGCGTGCCGTTGGCGTCGATGCTGCGCGACTGCAACTTGTTATCCACCAGATAATCGGCATAGCGCTCCACATCCTCGCGCGACTTGAGCATGTTGCCGTTCTGGTCAGCCACCAACTGCTCCAGATAGGGGTCTCCATTGAGCGATATCTCCTTGTCGGAGAAGAGATCGACTGCGCCCGGATCGCCCGGCGTCAGCAGGGCCACCACCACGGCGTTGCGCAGCTTGCCCTTCACGCCCGCCTCGTCCAGATGCTCGATGAGGATGCTGCCCGCGTCGTAATCCACCACCACCCGGTTCTTGTAATTCTCGGTGTATTTGACGTAACGCGTACGATTGGGAAGTGTGCGCGATTCCTTCTTGCCCCACTTCGCCCCGCTCTCCTTCTGCACATTCCCCATCAGGCGGTTGTATTCCGCCTCGACCTTGCGCAGGTCGGACAGTATGAGTTGCGGATTGTATTTGTAGGCCTCCACCCGGTTGGTGGCGACCCTGCGCAAAGCCTGTTTGGGATCGCTGGCCGTGGCGATGTCGATCATTTGTTTCGTGGAACAGGCGGGCAGACACAACAGCCCCGTTCCCAGCACCAACAAGAGTTTGCGTCTCATCACCACCTCCCGTTCCAAACGATTCAGCGCGATTCCAGCGCCTCCCAGCGCGCCATCAGATCCAGCATCTGCTCTTCGATCTCGGCGGCACGCTGACCCAACTGTTTCGCATGCGCCGGATTGTCGCGGAACAGCGTCCCCGAGCCAAGTGCCGCAGCGATATCTTCCTGCTCGAGCTCCAGCACCTCGATACGGCGCGGGATCTCCTCCAGCTCTTGCTGCTCCTTGAAACTGAGCTTGCCGGGAGCCTTCGTTTTGGGTGCATCGGTTTTTGCTTCGACCTTGGCCGGCGCGGGCGTGGCAATGCGACCCTTCGCCTCGAACTGTTTCATACGCACCCAGTCCTCATAACCGCCGACGTATTCCATCAGTTTGCCGTCGCCCTCGAAGGCGATCACCTGCGTCACGACATTGTCGAGGAAGGAGCGGTCATGGCTGACCAGGAACAGCGTACCCTGATAATTCGCCAGCAATTCCTCCAGCAGCTCAAGCATCTCGATATCGAGATCGTTGGTCGGCTCGTCCAGCACCAGCACGTTGGCCGGCTGGGTGAACAATCGCGCCAGCAGCAGGCGGTTACGCTCGCCGCCGGAACAGCTCTTCACCGGCGAACGCGCGCGTTCCGGCGCGAACAGGAAATCTCCCAGATAACTGATGACATGCTTGCGCTGTCCGCCGATCTCGATGAAATCCGAACCCTGGCTGATGGTGTCGGCCAGTGTGGCCTCGTCGTCCAGCTGCGCGCGCAACTGATCGAAATAGGCGACCGAGATCTTGGTCCCCAGCTTCACGTCACCGCTGTCCGGCTTCAATTCACCCAGGATGATCTTGAGCAGCGTGCTCTTGCCCGCACCGTTGGGACCGAGCAGCCCGATCTTGTCACCGCGCTGGATGCGGCAGGAGAAATCACTGATGATCCTTCTGTCGCCGAACGACTTGCTCACATGCGTCAGTTCGGCCACCAGCTTGCCGGAGCGGTCGCCCGCCTCCAGACTCATCTCGACCTTGCCCACCTTCTCGCGCCGTGCCGCGCGCTCAAGGCGCAACGATTCCAGTCGGCGTACGCGTCCCTCGTTGCGCGTGCGCCGCGCCTTGATACCCTGGCGTATCCACACCTCTTCCTGCGCCAGCACCTTGTCGAACTTGGCGTTCAACACAGCCTCGTCCGCCAGCATGCGCTCCTTGAGTTTCTGATAGGCCGCGAAGTTGCCGGGGAAGGATGCCAACTGGCCGCGATCCAGTTCGACGATGCGCGTCACCACGTTATCGAGGAAGCGCCGGTCATGGGTGACCAGCAGCACGCTGCCACGGAACTCCTTGAGCAATCCCTCCAGCCATTCGATGGAAGCGAAATCCAGATGGTTGGTCGGCTCGTCCAGGATCAACACCTCCGGTTCGGCCACCAGCGCCTGCGCCAGCGCCACGCGCTTGCGCACGCCGCCGGACAAAGAACCGACCACAGCTTCCGGATCCAGATCCAGACGCTGGATGGCCGTCTCGATGCGCGCCTGCACCGACCAGCCGCCCTGCGCTTCGAGCGCGGTCTGCAATGGCTGCATCGCCTCCAGCAGCTTCTCGTAATCGGCATCCGGTTCGGCCAGCTGGTGCGACAGATGGTGGTAGTCCGACAACAGTCGATGCAATTCACCCAGCCCGCGCGCGACCTCGTCGAACACGGTAGCTGAGGCATCCAGCATCGGCTCCTGGCTGACATAGCAGATGCGCGCAGTCGGCTGTCGCCACAGCGTGCCGTCATCAAGATGCGCCTGACCGGCCAATATCTTGAGCAGGCTGGACTTGCCACCGCCGTTGCGGCCGATCAGCCCGACGCGCTCACCCTCGTCGAGCTGGAAATCCACATGATCCAGCAGCGCGACATGACCAAAGGCGAGAGAGGCTTTATCCAGCGTGATGTACGGCATTTAACTGTTCTTTTCCTGCGGCAGCGAGGATTGATAGATGAGGGAGAAACCGATGGCGAAGAAGCCCATGCACAGATAGCCGAACATGGTGGTGAACTTGTCCAGCACCAGGTGCGTGTTGTAGTCGCTGATGCCCTGCGCGAAGAAATGGAACACGAACAGGCAGGATGCCAGCACATTGCCCACCAGCACCAGCTTGTGGCCGAAACGGTAGCCGTTGCCGTCCGCTTTGCCCTCCGGTGGCAACGAACCGCCGCGCAAGTGCCACACCACGAACACCCCGGCGAACAGCAGCAAGGCCCCCACCAGACGGCTGGGCACATCCCCTTCCGTCACTGGCAGTCCGAGCAGTCCGAGCAGGATGCCGCCCGTGGCGGCCACCCAACCCATGAACAGCGTCTGCGGCATGAAGAACCATGCGGCGAATATGTTGGATCGTGCTTGCATCATCTCTCTCTCTCCGATACGGCGTCGTTGTCACAGGGCCGGCATGATACCAGCCCGAGTCCCACGGAACGCCGCCATTTGGGCTAGAATGCGCGCCTGCCTGTCCTCGTAGTTAAATGGATATAACCGCCCCCTCCTAAGGGGCAATTACAGGTTCGATTCCTGTCGAGGACACCAACCGGATAGCGGAGTCTGGACATGAACCAGCACAGCGAGCCACGCCCCCAGCCAGTCGACATCTTCCGGATCGTCGCGCTCTACGCCGCGTTCGCCGGCCTGTGGATCCTGTTCTCGGACGAACTGCTGCGGCGCTACCTCGACCAACCCATCCTTCTGGAACTGGCCCAGACCATCAAGGGCACGCTCTTCGTCGCCGTCACCTCCGTCCTGCTCTACCTGCTGCTGAGGAAACTGACCGGCGCGAACTTCGCCGGCGGCAAACCGCTGCGCACCCATGCGCTGGTCGCCTGGCCGCGCTGGCAGCTGTATGCCTTCGCGGCGACCATCACCGTGGTCAGCCTGATGGTACGCAACAGCATCGCGCCAGCCTTCGACGAGCGGCCGCTGCTGCTGGTGCAGATGCTGCCCATCCTCCTCAGCGCCGCGCTGGGCGGTCTCGGCCCCGGCCTGTTCGCCACGGCGCTGTCCGCGCTGGGACTGACCTATTTCGCCATCCCGCCGCTCAACAGCTTCGCCATCGGCGGCATGATAGACCTCGTGCACATGTTCTTCCTGGTGCTGAATGGCGCGCTGGTCAGCGCGCTCAGCCATATGCTGCACGAATCGCGCGCCCGCGCCGAGCAGGAGCACGCGCGCACCACCACCGCACTGGCAGAGAGATCACGCGCCGTGCAACTGCTCGACGGTATCGCGGAAGGGGCCACCGACGCCATCTTCGCCAAGGACCGCGACGGGCGTTACCTGCTGTTCAACCGCGCCGCCGCACGCTACGTCGGCAAGTCCGCGGACGAGGTGCTGGGCCGAGACGACACGGTGAACTTCCCGCCGGAGCAGGCCGCGATGGTGATGGCGGACGACCGGAAAGTGATGGAATCGGGTCGCGTCGTCACCAATGAGCACAAGCTCACCACCACGCAAGGCGAGACCGTGTTCTCCACCACGCAGGGACCGCTGTACGACGCGCACGGCAACGTCTTCGGCGTGTTCGGCATCGCGCGCGACATCACCGCGCTCAAGGCGATCGAGCGCCAACTGCGCCAGCAACGCGACTTCGCCGAGACGCTGATCGACACCGCGCAGACCATCATCCTGGTGCTCGACCCGGAGGGGCGCATCATGCGCTTCAACGACTACATGGAGAAACTCAGCGGCTGGACGCTGGCCGAGGTCTCCGGCCGCGACTGGTTCAGCACCTTCCTGCCCCCGGCGAAACAGGATGCCACACGCCAGCTGTTCCGCAGCGCCATCCACGACATCAACACCCAGGGCAACATCGACACCATCGTCGCACGCGACGGGCGCGAACTCAGCATCGAGTGGTACGACAAGACGCTCAAGGACCACAACGGCAACACCATCGGTCTGCTGGCGGTGGGGATGAACGTCACCGAACAGCGCCGGGCGGAACAGCAGATCCACCAGCTCGCTTTCTACGACAGCCTGACCGGCCTGCCCAACCGCGCGCTGCTGCTGGACCGCCTCGGCATGATGCTGCCCATCGCGCTGCGCCAGAAACGGCACGATGCGCTGCTGGTGGTGAACATCGACCGCTTCAAGGGCATCAACGATACCAGCGGTCAGGCAGTGGGCGACGCGCTGCTCAAAGCAGTCGCCGAACGGCTGACCGGCCTGCTGCGCGAAGGCGACGTGCTGGCGCGCGTCTCCGGCGACGAGTTCGCCATCCTGCTGCCGGACCTGTCGAAACAGTTGCATGCCGCCGCCCATCAAGCCATGCATGTGGCCGAAAAGGTCCACTACGGTCTGCGCGAAGCGTTCGAGATCGGCGACGAGCGATTCTCGCTCACCGTCAGCCTCGGCATCGCCCTGTTCCCCATGCACACCGCGGAAGACGCGCCACTGGACATCCTGCGTCGCGCCAACACCGCGCTGCACCAGGCCAAAGCCGCCGGTGGCGGTCGCAGCACGATGTTCGAGCAGAGCATGGACGACAGCACCAAGCAGCGCTTCCAGCTCGAACGCGAACTGCGCCAGGCCATCGCCGCCGGGGAGTTGCGGCTCTACCTGCAGCCGCAGGTCGATGCGTCGGGGCGCACCGTGGGGGCGGAGGCGCTGGTGCGCTGGCAGCATCCGCAGCGCGGTCTGGTACCACCCGCGCTGTTCATCCCCATCGCCGAGGAATCCGACCTGATCATCGACATCGGCCAGTGGGTGATGTCACAGGCATGCAAACTGCTGGCGGACGAAACCCTGCTGGGACGCCCCTACCGCATCGCGGTCAACATCAGCCCGCGCCAGTTCCGCCAGCCGGACTTCGTGCCCTGGCTGCAGAACATGCTCGCCGAATGCGGTGCCGAGCCCACGCACCTGACGCTGGAAGTGACAGAAGGCGTGGTGATCGACAACATCGGCAACGTGATCGCCAAGATGAACGAGCTGGCGATCATGGGCATCCATTTCTCGCTGGACGATTTCGGCACGGGCTATTCCTCGCTGGCCTACCTCAAGCGCTTGCCCATCAACGAACTCAAGATCGACAAGACCTTCGTGCAGGACGCGCCGAGCGATCCGAACGACGCGGCCCTGATCGAATCGATCCTGGCAGTCGCCAGACACATGCACCTCAAGGTGGTGGCGGAAGGGGTAGAGACGCAGGAACAGGCGGACTTCCTCAACCAGCGCGGCGAGGTCATCCACCAGGGCTATCTGTTCGGCCGGCCCGAACCGGCGGAAACGGTCTTGGCCGGATTGGCTGACTAGGCCACCGCCACGCGCGCCGCGCCAACCGTCATCTCGCCGACCACCGCCGCTTGCGCAAAACCCGCCGCACGGAAACGCGCCAGCACCTCGTCCACGCCGTCCGGCGCCACGGACACCAGCAAGCCGCCGCTGGTCTGCGGATCGGCCAGCAACTGGCGCTGCCATTCCGGCAAGCTGGCCGCAAAATCCACCTCGTGCCCGTAACTCGCCAGATTGCGCGCGATGGCACCGGCCACGATGCCCTGCTGTACCAGAGGCAAAGCCTCCGACAGCGTCGGCACTTGTGAGAAATCCACCGTCGCCCCCAGGTTCGAGCCGCGACATATCTCCAGCAGATGGCCGAGCAGACCGAAACCGGTCACGTCGGTCAGCGCATGCACGTCTGGCATGGCAGCCAGCTCGCTGCCCACGCGGTTGAGTTGGGTAGTGGTGCCGATCATCTGCGCGTATCCCGCCTCAGAAAGCAATTCTTTCTTCATCGCGGCTGCCAGCACGCCGACGCCCAACCCTTTGCCCAGGATCAGCACGTCACCGGCACGTGCCGAGCTGTTCTTCTTCACATGGCCGGGATGCACGATGCCGAGCGCGACCAGTCCATAGATCGGTTCCGGTGCGTCGATGGAATGCCCGCCCGCGATGGGGATGCCCGCATCGCGGCACACCGCCTCGCCGCCTTCCAGGATGCGGCGGATGGTGTCCGGCTGCAACTTGTCGATCGGCATGCCGACGATGGCCAGCGCCATGATGGGCGTTCCGCCCATCGCATACACATCGGAGATGGCATTGGTCGCGGCGATGCGCCCGAAATCGTAGGCATCGTCCACGATGGGCATGAAGAAATCGGTGGTGGCGATGATCGCCTGCTGGTCGTTGAGGCGGTACACCGCCGCGTCGTCGCTGGTCTCGGTGCCGACCAGCAGGTCGGGGAAAGGCATCGCATGTTTGGTTTTTCCCAGTATCTCCTGCAACAGACCCGGCGCGATTTTGCAGCCGCATCCGCCGCCGTGCGACAATCGGGTCAATTTCACTTCAGACATCTTCACTCCCACTGCTCATGTTGTTCAGAACCGCGAACCTATCACAGCTCGGTGACTTTGACGAAATCATCGACGTGCGCACCCCTGCGGAATTCGCCGACGACCACATCCCCGGCGCGATCAACTGCCCGGTACTGTCGGACGAGGAACGCATCACCGTGGGCACGCTGTACAAACAGGTGTCGCCGTTCGAGGCGCGCAAGGTGGGGGCGGCGCTGGTGGCGAAGAACATCGCCCACCATCTGGAGACTGTATTCCACGACAAGCCAAAGTCGTGGAAGCCGCTGGTCTATTGCTGGCGCGGCGGACAGCGCAGCGGCGCGATGAGCATCATCATGGGGCAGGTCGGTTGGGCGGCGCACAAGCTGGAAGGCGGCTACAAGACTTACCGCCGCGACGTTCTGGAAAAACTGGAGACGCTGCCGGCCCGCTTCAGCTTCCGCATCGTCTGCGGCCCGACCGGTTCGGGCAAGAGCCGCCTGCTGGATGCGCTGTCCGCAGAAGGGGCGCAAGTACTGGACCTGGAATCGCTGGCCCATCATCGAGGCTCCGTGTTGGGCGGCCTCCCTTCTCAGGCTCAACCGTCACCCAAATCGTTCGAGACGGCGCTGGTGCAAGCCATGAGCAAGCTGGACCCGGCGCGCCCGGTGTTCGTCGAATCCGAGAGCAGCAAGATCGGACGCCTCACAGTTCCCGCGCGCCTGATCGCTGCCATGCACAACAGCGCATGCGTGCTGCTGGACACCTCGCGTGAAGCGCGCATCGCCTTGCTGATGGAGGAATACCGGCACTTCGTCGACGATCCGGAGACACTGATCAAAAAGATAGAGATCCTCAAGCCCTTCCACGGCGCGAAACGCATCGAGGAATGGGAAGGTCTGATACGGGCCGGAAACTTCCAGACGCTGGTCGACCAGTTGCTGGCGCTGCACTACGACCCCGGCTACCAGCGCTCGCACGACAGCCATTACGGCGATATGGCACACGCCTATCTGCTCCCACTGACCGACACTTCATCGCCCGCCATGCGCCAGGCAGCCAGCGAACTGCTCAAAGCGATCAGCGCCTGAGCGGCGCATCGCCCCCTCGCCTTCCTGCGCCGCTTTACCTTCGGTAAGCCCCCTCAGTCGCATCCCCTTGTTATAAGAGTGGTTTCTGCGGCCTTTAACATGTCAAACTGACTTCGTTTTCCCTTGCTGATCCGCGGATTGCCTGCCGTTACCGTGGATAGACTGGATAGCAGGATTCAACTTCCCACCATCGTGGTCGATAGCTACACAGTCCACAGCAAACTGAAGGATTCGTCATGCGCAACAACCAGCCCGTCACCGGACGCGAATACCCCTTCCCGCAGGGGCAGACGGTCATTTCCTACACCAACCAGAAGGGCCAGATCACCCGGGCCAACGAAGCCTTCATCGCGCTCTCCGGTTTCACCGAACAGGAACTCATGGGGCAGCCGCACAACATCGTGCGCCATCCCGATATGCCGCCCGAGGCCTTCCGCGATCTGTGGGACACCCTAAAGAAGGGACGCCCCTGGAGCGGTCTGGTGAAGAACCGGCGCAAGGACGGTGACCATTACTGGGTGCGTGCCTATGCTTCGCCGCTGGCGGACGGCAACGGTTACGTCTCGGTCCGCGTCGCCGCGTCGCGACAGGAGATCAGCGCAGCAGAAGCACTCTATGCACGCATGCGCGACGACGAGCGTATCAAGCTGGAAGAAGGGCAGCTCGTCCCGCGCTCCCTGCCCGGAAAATTCGGCGCGCTGTTCAACAACATGCGCATGGTCTCGCGCCTGTGGTTCCTCTCCCTCAGCGCGCTGGCCGGTTTCGTGGCGGCCATCGCCGTCGGCTGGATAGGCGTCAACAGTGCCACCAACGGCCTGAAGAGCGTATACGAGGATCGCGCCGTGCCGATGTATGACCTCGGCCAGATCGATACCCGCATCCGTGAGAACTACAACGACCTGGTGCTGGCATTCCAGCACGACCCGTCCGGTTCACTGGCGACCCTGCACGGGCACCCGGTCGAGCGTCATCTGGAGAACGTCAGCAAGCGCAAGGACGAGATCAACGCGCTGTGGCAGAAATACATGGCGACCTACCTGACCGAGGAAGAGAAAGTGCTCGCGGCCGACGTCGATGCCCGGCGCATGGCCTGGCAAAAGAAGATCGCCGAGACCATCGGCGCCTTGTCGAAAAACAACTACAGCAAGGACGCGCTGCAGAACCTGCTCGTCGCCGGTCGCGAGGAACGCGCGGCCTTCCACGACGCGCTCGACAAACTGGTCACCTACCAGACTTCGGTCGCCAAGAGCGAATATGAACAGGCTCTGCGTACCGCGAAGCTGGATGCGCTGATCTTCGAGGTCCTGCTCGCGGCCGGCACACTCGGCCTGTTGCTGCAATCCTGGTTCATCATCCGCCGCATCCGCAGCGGCCTGCAATCAGCCATCGAAGCGGCCAACGCCATCGCCGCCGGCGACCTGACCAAGCCGTTGCCGCCTGCCAGCAAGGACGAGCTGGGCGACCTGGTCGCCTCTCTGTCGGTGATGCGCAACAACCTGCACGAACTGGTCGCCAACGTGAGAGAGGGCATCTCCGCCCTGAACATCACATCGGGTGATGTCTCCAGCTCGGCCCAGAACAGCTCCAGGGTCACCGAGATGCAATCCGAAGCCGCTTCCGGCATGGCGGCCGCGATGGAACAACTCTCCGTCTCCATCGACCAGGTGAGCGAGCATGCCAAGGAAGCCTATGCGGTCAGCCAGACCTCGAGCAAACAGGCGACCGAAGGGGGCAGCATCATCCAGAGCACGGCCTCGGAGATGGAGCACATCGCCACTGCCGTGAACCATGTCGCGACCAGCATACGCAGCCTGGAAGGCTATTCCGACCAGATCACCAGCATCGTCAACACCATCCGCGAGATCGCCGACCAGACCAATCTGCTCGCGCTCAATGCCGCCATCGAAGCCGCCCGTGCCGGTGAACAGGGACGCGGCTTCGCCGTGGTCGCCGATGAGGTACGCAAGCTGGCCGAACGCACGGCGACCTCGACCAAGGAGATCGGCGGCATGATCGGCAAGATACAGGAAGGCACCAAGCAGGCGGCCCAGGAGATGGAGGTCAGCGTCAAGCGGGTGAGCGGCGGCGTGGAACTGGCGCGCCAGGCTGGCAAGTCGGTGAGCAGTATCGACCAGGCGGCCCAGCAGGCCGCGCGGGCGGTGGACGACATCACGGCGGCGATACAGGAACAATCACTGGCCGCACGCGACATCGCCGAGCGTATCGAGAAGATCGCGCAGGGGACGGAAACGAACAGCATGGCCGCTGCCCAGACCGCCTCCTCCGCACAGCAGATGACCACGCTCAGCAAGCAACTGGACGAACTGGCGGGACGCTTCCGGATCGCCTAGTCTGTTCGAATCTGGAACAAGCCCCGCCAGTATCCGGCGGGGCTTTTTTTTACGCCTGCGATACCGGCACGCGCGGTGCCAGCGCGCACAGCAATTCGTAACTGATGGTGCCGGCGGCGCGTGCCACTTCGTCCACCGGCATACCCTCACCCCACAGCACCACACGGCTGCCTATGCGCGCATCCGGCAGTGCGCTCAGATCGACACTCAGCATATCCATCGACACCCGTCCCAGCGTGCGTGTGCGCTGCCCGTCCACCAGGATGGGCGTACCGCTGGCGGCATGGCGCGGATAGCCGTCGGCATAACCGCAGGCAACGGTGCCGATACGCATGGCACGCTCGGCACGGAAGGTCGCCCCGTAGCCGATCGCATCCCCCGCCCTGATGTCGCGCACCGAGATGAGCTCGCTGCGCAGGGTCATCACCGGCTGCAATCCCAGCGCTTGCGCGCTGGTGTCGGCGAACGGCGAACTGCCGTAGAGCATGATGCCGGGGCGCACCCAGTCCGCATGCGCAGCAGGATGGCGCAGGATGGCGGCGGAGTTTGACAGCGAACGGGGCAGACGACGGTTCGCGGTGATCTGTTCGAACAGCGCATGCTGCGCCGTGACACCGGGTGCCTCGTCCGCCTGCGCGAAATGGGTCATCAGGGTGATGTCGCGCACCGCGCGATGCGACTTCAGCCGCTCCATCACGGCGGGGAATTCCTGGGCAGAAAAACCGAGCCGGTTCATGCCGCTGTTGAGCTTGAGCCACACCGACAGCCCGTTGCTGCGCGGGTAGGCGTCCAGCCATGCCAGCTGCTGCTGGCTGTGGATCACGGTCGTCAGCTCGTACTCGGCCAGCAGCGGCAGTTCATCGCGCGAAAAGTAGCCTTCCAGCAGCAGGATGGGCTGGCGGAAGCCGGCCTCGCGCAAGGCCACGCCGTCGCGCGCATCCAGCAGCGCGAACCCGTCGGCATCGTTCAATGCCTCTGCTGCCTGCAGCAGGCCATGCCCGTAGGCATTGGCTTTGACCACCGCCATCACGCGCGCCGGGGTGGCGCGGCGCACCACCCGCAGGTTGTTGCGCAAGGCGGCTAGGTCGATATGGGCCTGGATGGGGCGTGACATGTCAGTCGTACGGAGAGGAGAAAGTGGCGCGAATGATAGCAGGACGCCCATTCCTGCACTTTTGAAACTGCCGCAAAAATTCAGAATTTAACAATCCCGCAAGATATTTCATGTTATAAAACCGCGTCATTCCAACTATCGTCCATCGTGAATCGCGGCTTCTACACCATCCTCGCAGCGCAGTTCTTCAGTGCGCTCGCCGACAATGCACTGCTGTTCGCCGCCATCGCACTGCTGAAAGACCTGGCCTCCCCCGGCTGGCACACGCCGGTACTGCAACAGGGCTTCATCTTCTCCTACATCGTGCTCGCCCCCTTCGTCGGGGCTTTCGCCGACTCGCTGCCCAAGGGCCGAGTGATGTTCATCAGCAACCTGATAAAACTCGCCGGCTGCATCGCCATGCTGGTCGGCTTGCATCCCCTGCTCGCCTACGGCCTAGTCGGGCTGGGTGCGGCGACCTATTCGCCGGCCAAGTACGGCATCCTTACCGAATACCTGCCGCCCAGCCAGCTGGTGAAAGCGAACAGCTGGATGGAGGGCCTCACCGTCGCCGCCATCGTGCTCGGCGCGGTGATCGGCGGCATCCTCATCTCGCCCGCCATGTTCGCGCCGCTGGTCGAATCGCTGGACATCCCGCTGCTGCACAGCGTGCCCATGTTCGCCATCGCCATCATCGTGCTGATCTACGTGATCGCGGCCGTGTTCAACCTGTACATCCCGCACGTCCCCATCGACCATAAACCGCTGAGCCGCGACCCGATCGCACTCACCCGCGACTTCTGGCACTGCTTCAAGCTGCTGTGGAAAGACCCGCTGGGCCAGGTCTCGCTGGCGGTCACCACGCTGTTCTGGGGGGCTGGCGCGACGCTGCGCCTGCTGCTGATCGGCTGGGCTGCTGTGGCGCTCAACTACGACATCGGCCAGGCCGCACAACTGACCGCGTGGTTCGCCATCGGCATCGCCATCGGCTCGGTGCTGGCCGCGCGCTACATCAAGCTGGAACATTCGGTGAACGTGCTGCCGGTCGGCATCGCCATGGGGCTGACCGTGCTGCTGATGATCCCCATCAGCAACAGTGTGCTGGCCGTGCTGCTGCTGATCGCGATGGGCGCGATGGGCGGCTTCTTCGTGGTGCCGATGAATGCGCTGCTGCAACACCGCGGTCACCTGCTGATGGGCGCGGGACGTTCCATCGCGGTGCAGAACTTCAACGAGAACATCAGCATCTTCGCCATGCTCGGCCTGTATGCCGTGATGGAAAAGATGGAACTGCATATCTTCATCATCCTGGTGGTGTTCGCGCTCATCCTCTCCGGCGTGATGAGCCTGCTCTACAAGAAACATCGCCACGACCAGGATAGCGGCGCGATGTGACGTAGCACGCCAGCCGTTCGGCTAGCGCTCAGTAACCCATGGCCAGACCCGTGTTGTGACGCGGGTCGTTCGCGCCGTAGTAGCGATCGTTCCCCACCGCTTCTCCGCCCGATTTCGGCGCACCGATCAGGATCGCCGTCACATGGTTGGCATAGCCGCTGTCGCGGAAGTTCTGCCCCCATGATTCCAGCACCGCGCGCGTATCCGGACTGAGCGCGTAACGCTCGACGAAGGTCGTATCCGGCAACCATTGCTGGTGGAAGCGCGGCGCATCCACCGCCTCCTGGATGTCCATGCCGTAGTCGATCACGTTGAGGATGACGTGCATCACCGCCGTGATGATGCGGCTGCCACCCGGCGTGCCCACCACCAGCAGCGGCTTGCCGTCCTGCGTGACGATGGTCGGGCTCATGGAACTGAGCGGGCGTTTGCCCGGCGCGATCACGTTCGCCTCGCCCTGCACCAGCCCGTAGCTGTTCGGCACACCGACCTTCACAGTGAAATCGTCCATCTCGTTGTTGAGCAACACGCCCGTCCCCGCCGCCGTGACCTTGGCCCCGAACGCACCGTTCAGCGTATAGGTGACCGACACTGCATTGCCCCAGCGATCCACGATGGAGTAATGCGTGGTGTTGTCGCCTTCGTGCGGCGCGACACCGGGTTTGATCTGCATGGAGATGCCCGCCTTGTCTTTCACGATCTTGCTGCGTATCTGCGCGGCATAGCCTTTGTCGAGCAGACGCGACAGCGGGTTGTCCACGAAATCCGGATCGCCCAGATAACTGTTGCGATCCACATAGGCATGACGCATCGCCTCGATCTGGTAGTGCACCGCTTGGGCAGAGTGAAAACCCAGCTCAGGCAATGGATAGGCTTCGAGGATGTTCAGCATCTCGCACAGCGTCACCCCGCCTGAACTGGGCGGCGGCGCGGAGACGATGCCGTAGCCGCGATAACTGCATTCGACGGGTGCGAGTTCGCGCGTCCGGTATTGGTCCAGATCGGCCTGCGCGAGGATGCCGCCGTTCGCCTGGCTGCTCGACACCAGCGCCCTGGCAACCGGGCCTTGGTAGAACCCTGCACTGCCGTGCTGGCTGATCTGCCGCAAGGTGCGCGCCAGGTCCTTCTGCACCAACCGCTGCCCGGCCTGGTAAGGCTGGCCGCGCTGCAGAAAGATCGCGGCGGATGGCGCATCTTTCCTGAACGCCTGCGTCGCCATGCCCAGCATCCCGACATCGCTCTGCCCCAGCACGAAACCGCGCTGCGCCAGCCTGATCGCGGGTGCGATCACCTTGCCGCGCGGCAGCGTGCCGTACTTCTGCAGTGCATATTGCAGCCCTGAGACGGTACCCGGCACGCCCACCGCCAGATGCCCGTCCGTGCTCGCGCCCGGCACCACCTCGCCGTCGCGGTCGAGATACATGTCCGCGCTCGCGGCCAGCGGTGCTTTCTCGCGGAAATCCAGGAAGGTCTTGCGGCCATCGGCCAGCATCAGCGTCATGAAGCCGCCACCGCCCAGATTGCCCGCCACGGGATACACCACCGCCAGCGCATAGCCCACCGCCACCCCGGCATCCACCGCGTTGCCGCCCGCCTTCAACACATCCACCCCGACCTGTGTGGCCAGATGATGGGCCGTCACCACCATGCCGTTCTCGGCGGCGACCGGCGCCGGGGATGCGGCCCAGACACTGCCGTGCAGGATGATCGATGCAACCAGCGATAGTCCGGCGAAAAAACGTGCTCTCATGATGTACTCCCGATGCAGGCCCGCCATCCCCTGCGGAATATATAGGCCTTTGTTCTTCTTGATTGAATCCGGCAAAGGTGAGAATGTACGCGCACCTTATGCAGGTGGCGGCAAAATACCATGACACTGGACAAACTGGACAGGAAGCATTTCGGCAAAGACCAAACCATCTTCACCGAGGGAGACGCAGGCAATTGCGCCTACATCATCGAATCGGGCGAGGTTGAGATCATGCATAGCAACGCATCAGGCGAACAGCGCTTGAGCCTGTTGCAGGCGGGCGAACTGTTCGGCGAGGTCGCGCTGCTCGACCTGCATCCGCGCACGGCCAGTGCACGCACCACGCAGGATTCCGTGCTGATCCAGATCGAGCGTCACCTCGTGCAGGAACTACTGGAGCGCAGCGATCCCATCCTGCGCCACCTGCTGCAAGTCATCCTGGAACGTTTCCGCAACAATCCCGCCCACGATGTCCCGCATGGGTCTTCTGCACGGCAGACTCAGGATAACGAAGCTTCGCGCAGGGAGTTGCAGGGAGCCGCCACCCAGAAACTGGCGATGGCGCACGGCATCACGCGCGCGCTCAACCAGAACGAGTTCGAGATGTATTACCAGCCGATCTGCGACCTGAAGGACGACAGCGTGGCCGGGTTCGAAGCGCTGATCCGCTGGCACCATCCGACCGAGGGCATGATCCCTCCCATGGACTTCCTGTGGCTGGCCGAACAGACCGGGCAGATCCGCCAGCTCGGCTTGTGGACGCTGGAACGCGCCTCGCGTGACTGGGCGCGCCTGCGCGGGATGACGCAACACCCGCAACCCTTCGTCAGCGTCAACCTGTCGGCGCGGCAACTGACCGGCGACAATCTGGTGGAGGATGTGAAGGCCATCATCGCCCGTCACAAAATGCCGCCTGAATCGCTGAAGCTGGAACTGACCGAGACGGTGATGGTGGAGCAGCCCGCGCTCGCCATGAACATCCTGAGCCGTCTGATCGAACTGGGATTCCAGCTGGCGCTGGACGACTACGGCACCGGCTACTCGGGCCTGGACAACCTGCAGCGCTACCCGATCGGCACGCTCAAACTGGATCGCGCCTTCGTCGCGCCCATGCTGACCTCGAAGCAAAGTCTGGAGATCGTGCGATCCTCCATCGCGCTCGCGCACACGCTGGGCATGTCGGTCGTGGCGGAAGGCATCGAGACGCGCGAGACGCGCGATGCGCTGGCCGAACTGGGCTGTGATTACGGCCAGGGCTGGCTGTTCGGCAAACCCCTGCCGCTCGTGTGAGTGGCAGTCACCTTCACTTGTCCCGGTAGAACTTCCAGATGTTCTTGCCGCCGTGTTTGGCGGCATACATCGCCTCGTCGGCCTGCCGCACCAACTCTCTGGGCTCCATCGCATCGTCCGGGAACAGGGCGATACCGACGCTCGCCCCGACCTTACCGCTCTGTCCGTTCAGATCGAACGGCTCGGCCAGGGACTGGACGACCTTCCCGGCCAATCGCCCCGCATTCTCGGCACTATCGACGTTCTCCAGCAGCATGATGAATTCGTCCCCGCCCAGCCTGGCCAGCGTGTCCGAATCGCGGATCGACTGTTTGAAACGCGCCGAGACACCCTTCAACAACAGGTCGCCCGCCTCGTGGCCCAGCGTGTCGTTGATCTGCTTGAAGCCGTCCAGGTCGATGAACAGCACGGCGAGCATCTGCTTGTTGCGCTTCGCCAGACCGACCGAGTGATCGAGGATGTTCAGGAACGAGGCGCGGTTAGGCAGGTTGGTCAGGTAGTCGAAATGCGCCAGATGCGCGATGCGATCTTCCGTTTCCTTGCGCTCGGTGATGTCGCGCACGATGCCGATGAAATAGCGCTGGCCACCGAGGAACATCTCGGATGCCGAAAGCTCCATCGGGAACGTCCCGCCATCCTTGCGCACCGCCGTCACCTCGCGCCCGCGCACACCGAGCACGCGCTTCTCGTTGCTGTGCACGTAGCGGTGAAGGTAACCGTCATGCGCGCTACGGTCCGGTTCCGGCATCAACACCTTCACGTTCTGCCCGATCACCTCCTGTGGGGCATAACCGAAGATGCGTTCCGCGGCCGGATTGAAACCCTGTATCAGACCCGATTCGTCGATGGTGATGATGCCGTCCATCACGTTATGGATGATGGCCTGCAACTCGTCCTGGCTCTTCTCCAGTTCATCCTTGATCGTCTGCAGATTGGTCACCATCTGCCAGAACAGTTTCACTTCCGCGCCGCCGGTCACACGGTGGTCGCCGAACACCTTGTAGGCCTCGTCCGCGACCGACTCGTCGTGCGACAGGTTATAGATGATGCAATCGGAGTATTCCTTGCACGCCTGCAAGGCGGAAACCGTATCGGTATAGGTCGGGATGCCGTACTTGCGTGCCAGTTCGAAACCGGGGGCAGCAGGATTGGTGTCCACGATGGCGACCACGCTGGCCAGCTCGTCTTCCATGAACATCTCGAGCAAAGCCGAGCCGCCCCTGCCCGCGCCTATGATCAGCACCGGTTGACCGGTAATGATGCGAGAAACCATGCCTTTCCCCCATGTTTTGTTGTGCGTCCGCCCGGGAACGCCGGGCCGGATATGGAACCGGTCGAATCCTACATGACTATGCCGGGCAACCGGAAGTTTTGTGTGCGGCGCGTCCCTTCCTTCGGCACGCGCATGGCCCCCGCCATGATTTCTGATTATCATGGACGTGCAAGCCCACACGAGGAGAACACCATGCGCCATCCTATCGCCGCCATCCTTTTCGCTGCCCTTGTGCTGGCTGCCTGCAGCCGCGACGAAACACCGCCCCCCGCGCCCAAACTCTTCGCTGAACAGCGCGACGCGCTCGATCGGGCAAAGGACGTCGGCACCACGCAACTGGAAGCGGCCGATCAGCAACGCAGGGCGATGGAACAGCAGGCGCAGTGAACGGGATCGCATCATGACCGGATCGCTCAGTCTGACCCGCGCCGCAAGATTGATCGGCGTGACGCGCGCCGAACTGCAGCGCCGCATCAAGCACGGCGAGATGGTCTCGCACGACGGCATGATCCCGGTCAGCGAACTGCTGGCCTGTTACCCCGATGCTCAACTGGAAGACGATGCCGAGACTCGCCGCATCGCGCAGATCAAGGAACGCGCGTTCGGCAAGCGCGTGTTCGAGCGTGCACTGCCGGAACCGGAAGTGCTGGCAGCGCGCATCACCGAGCTGGGCAAGACGCTGGCCACCAGCCAGGCGCAGGTGGAACGGTTCAAGGAACTGCTGGGCAGGCTGTGGGACAAACTGGACGGCACGCCCGGACTATCGGCTGCGGAACTAAAGGAATGGCTAGAACAGGAGGTGGATTTGGCGACTGAACCCGGCTTCATCAACCCGCTCGCGGTGAAGGACAACGTCCTGCGCGTGATGACGGCACAAGTGACCATACTGCCCAGCCGACACGACTTCATGGTCGAGGGTCACGACTCGCTGCTGGAAGCCGCCATGCGCGCCGGTATCCCGCTCAGCTACGGTTGCAGCGGCGGCAACTGCGGGCTGTGCAAGGCGAAGGTGGTCTCTGGTGAAGTGCGCAAGACGCGCAACCACGACTTCATCATCCCCGAGGCGGAGAAGGCTGCGGGTTATGTGCTGCTGTGCAGCAACACCGCCGTCAGCGACCTTGTGATCGAGGCCCCGGTGGCCGATAGCGTGCAGGACATCCCCTTCCAGCAGATCGAAGCGCATGTGAAGGCCATCGGCCATATCAACGACGACATCCTGCTGCTGCACCTGCAGACCCCGCGCACCAAGCGCCTGCGCTTCCTCGCCGGACAGGGCGTCACGCTCAAGCTCGGCCAAACGTTCAGCGCCCTGCAAGCCATCGCCAGTTGCCCCTGCGACGACCGCAACCTGCTGTTCCACATCCACCGCCAGCCCGGCAACCTCTTCTCCGACTATGCCTTCGACAAGCTCAGGACGCACGATGCGGTGGAGATCGAAGGGCCGCAGGGCGAGTTCATCCTGCATGAGAGGTCGCCACGGCCGCTGTTCTTCTTCGCCTTCGACTGTGGTTTCGCCCCGATCAAGAGCCTGATCGAGCATGCCCTGTCGCTTGAGGTGGAGGACATCTATCTGCACTGGATAGGCTCCAGCAGACAGCACATCTACCTGCCCAACATCGCCCATGCCTGGGACGATGCGCTGGATGATTTCCACTACCAGGAGCATGTCGCCGGTTTCGATCTGCGCAACCTGGGCGGCAAGCGGGAAGAAGCGCTCATCAAACTGTTGCAGGACATCCAGATCGCCGATGCCGCGATGTTGCAGGGGGACATCTACATCGCCGGGCCGGACGAAGCCGTCACGGTCGCCGAAAGGTTCTTCCTGGAATTCGGCCTGCCCAAGACCCGCGTCTCCGTGTCTCGCGTAAAATGACGCCCGGCGCGCCGTCGGCGCACCGAACAACGTAACGGAGGGTGTCTGGATGGATCTGGTCTCATGGTTGGTGTATGGCGTACTGTTCATGCTGGCGGAGTTCCTCTACGGCTCCATGTATCTGTTCGCCATCGGTCTGGCGTTCGCCTATCCCGCCATCGCGCAGTACAACGGCGCGGCGACCAACATGCAACTCGCCGCCCTGGCCGCAGGCGCGGCAGTCCATGCGCTGATCGTATATATCCTGCGCTCGCGCACACGCAACGACGGCACCGCCCCCGCCCGCCCCCAGATCGGCGAGCAGGTAGACGTGATCGAGTGGCTGGACGAATGCAGCGCGCGCGTGATCTGCCACGGCCGTGAATGGCAGGCCGACAAGGTAGACAGCCGCATGCCGGACGCCATGCAGGGCACCATCCACTCCGTTCAAGGCAGCCGCCTCATCATCACCACCGCACAAGCCGCCGAAGCCTGATCGCATTTTGATGCACACACTTGAATCCCTGCGTGCCGGCGAGCTGGCCGGAATGGAACGTCTCGACCTGAGCTGCGGCCTGGTCGAATTCCCGCGCGAGATCTTCGATCTTGCCGACTCGCTGCAGATCCTCAACCTTTCCGGCAATGCCTTGCGCAATCTGCCGGACGACCTGCCGCGTTTGCACAAGCTGCGCATCATCTTCTGTTCCGACAATCAGTTCACGCACGTGCCGGAAGTGCTGGGGCGCTGCCCCGAACTGGAGATGATCGGCTTCAAGGCCAACCGGATCGAGACACTCTCGCCTGACGCCCTGCCGCCCAAACTCCGCTGGCTCATCCTCACCGACAACCGCCTGCGCGAGCTGCCACCCGAACTGGGACGCTGCACCCGTTTGCAGAAACTGATGCTGGCCGGGAACCAGTTAGCGGAATTGCCGCAGGAACTCTCCGCATGCCGAAATCTGGAACTGATGCGCATCGCCGCCAACCGCTTCGAACATCTGCCGGAGTGGCTGTTCGACATGCCGCGACTGGCCTGGCTGGCCTGCGCCGGCAACCCGTGCAGCGACCGCAACGAGACCGCCGCGCTCGAACATCTGCACATCACACCCGTCGAGTGGCATCAGCTGGAGCTGCATCACCCGTTGGGCGAAGGCGCTTCCGGCGTGATCCATCGCGCGCATCACTATGCACGCAACGAAGCAGTCGCGGTAAAACTATTCAAGGGCGCACTCACCAGCGACGGCCTGCCGCGCAGCGAGAAGGCCGCCAGCATCGCCGCCGGCGACCACCCCGGCCTGATCCCCGTCCTCGGCAAGGTGAGCGACCATCCCGAGCAGACGCCGGGACTGGTGATGGCGCTGATCGATCCCGCCTTCCGCAACCTGGCCGCGCCCCCCAGCCTCGCCTCCTGCACACGCGACATCTATGCCGAGGATCTGCGCTTCAGCCTGCCGCTCGCGCTCGACATCGCCTGCGGCATCGCCGCCGTAGCGGAACATCTACATGCGCGCGGCATCCTGCACGGCGACCTGTATGCGCATAACATCCTGTGGAACGACGACGGCGACTGCCTGCTGGGCGACTTCGGCGCGGCCTCCTTCCTGCCGCAGGACGCGCGGCGAGCCGCAGCGATGCAGCGCATCGAGGTGCGCGCCTTCGCCTGCCTGCTGGAGGAGCTGCTCGATCGTTGCGAGACCACCGATGCCGCCAACATGCTGGCGCTGCGCGCATTGCAACAGCGCTGCGCCAACGCTGATGTCCGCAGCAGGCCGCTGTTCGCCGACATCCATCGCGGACTCACCGAACTGGACGGGCGCATCCCATGAATAGAACCGCACCGGGCAAGGCCGACATCGCATCGATGGCGCCGTTCATCGGACTGCCGCTCGATCGCATCCACGTGCCTGCCACGCAGGAAGGATATGCCGCCGCCACGGCGGAGATACTGGCGGCAGGCACCGTCGGTTTCGATACCGAGTCGAAACCCACCTTCTCCGTCGGCGAGTCCAGCGACGGGCCGCACGTGGTGCAGTTCGCCCTGCACGACAAGGCCTACCTGTTCCAGACCCACCGCGCCGACTGCCATCCCTTCCTGATAGCGCTGCTGCAGTCGCCGCAGTTGCTCAAGGCCGGCTTCGGCCTGCGCTCTGACGGCAAGCACATCCAGGCCAAATTCGGCATACGACCCGGCGCACTGGTCGATCTCAACCAGGTGTTCAGCAGGGACGGTTTCCAGAAGGAGATGGGCGTGCGCAACGCCGTCGCGCAGATGTTCGGACAGCGCTTCATCAAATCGCGCAAGGTCACCACATCCAACTGGGCGCTGCCGGAACTCAGCGCGCAGCAGAGGCTGTACGCGGCCAACGATGCCTATGCGGCGCTCAGAGTACTGCAGGCACTGGCTATCCCGCGCGCATCCCTGCCCATGATGGATGAGAACCTGCCGCAGCAGGGGATGCACACGGACGACACGCAGTCATAGCAGCGCCTCGGTCCACTGCATACCGCCCCAGCCGATAGTCCGGATCGGTATAGGGATTTTCCTACTCCCGCTCAGCGCGGGACTACGCACGAATCAAGAAGTGCTGACTGCAAATCATGTATCGCCCGTATATCTTTCACTCCCGAATGTGGCCGATAGCGCCGTGCCGGCGATGCGCGCGGCAGACACATCTCGCGGGGCAACCACTGCCGTACCGCATGGCCGGATAACAGGGAGAACAGACATGAAGATCAATATGCCAGTCACCGATGTCGAGCGACGTTTCGACGCGGACGAATACATCGTCTCCAAGACCGACTTGAAGGGACGCATCACCTACATCAACCGTCCCTTCCTGGAGATCAGCGGCTTCACCGAGCAGGAGCTGCTGGGCGCGTCGCACAACATCGTGCGCCACCCCGACATGCCGCCCGAGGCCTATCAGGATCTGTGGCGCACCCTGCAGCGCGGCAAGCCCTGGCGCGGCATGGTGAAGAACCGTTGCAAGAACGGCGACTACTACTGGGTCGAGGCGAACGCCAACCCGATCTGGGAAGACGGCAAGATCACCGGCTACATGTCGCTGCGTACCAGGCCCGCCGCAGATCAGGTGAAAGCTGCCGAACAGATCTACGCCCGCTTCCGTGCCGGCACGGCCCGTGGTCTGTGTATCAGGGAAGGTAAAGTGGTCCCCACCGGTCTGCGCGGCAAGCTGGCCGCCCTGGGCGAGCTGAGCATCCGCACCCGCCTCACGTTCGCCTGCATGCTGACCGGCCTCGCCATCCTGGCGCTGGGCGGTGAACCATTGCTCGCCCTCGCACGCGGCAACGGCAGCGTGACAGACAACGGCGCGGCCGGGCTGCTGGCCGCATCCGCGCTGATGACGCTGGGTTGGCTGTGGTGGTTCCTCACGCGCAAGGTGCTGCAGCCGCTCGGCCAGGCCGTGCAGGCCTGCCAGGTCATCGCCGCCGGCGACGTACGGCTGCTGAAGTCGGATGCATACAGCAGCGAAGTCGGACAACTGATGCACGCGATCAACACCATGGCCGGCAACATCGCCAGCATCGTCGGTGATGTGCGCAGCGCGGCCGGTGAACTGGCCTCGGCCTCGGAAGAGATCAATGCCACGGTGCAACACCTGAGCCACGCATCCAGCCAGCAGGCCTCCAACGTGGAAGAGATCAGTGCCTCCATGGAAGAGATGGGCACGTCGATCCAGAACACTGCCGAGAACACGAAAGTGACCGACCAGTTCGCCGCACAGGCGGCCGCCCAGGCGACCGAGGGCAGCGCGGTGGTGCGTCAGACCGTGACGGCGATGAAAGAGATCGCCGACAAGATCGGCATCATCGATGACATCGCCTACCAGACCAACCTGCTGGCCCTGAACGCCGCCATCGAGGCCGCCCGCGCCGGCGCGGCTGGACGCGGCTTCGCGGTGGTCGCCACCGAAGTGCGGGCCTTGGCCGAACGCAGCCAGATCGCGGCACAGGAGATCGGCAATGTGGCAGGCGGCAGCGTCGAACTGGCGGAGCGCGCCGGCAAACTGCTGGAACAGATGGTGCCGGCGATCACCAAGACCTCCAGCCTGGTGCAGGAGATCGCCGATGCCAGCTCGGAGCAATACAGCGGCGTGGCGCAGATCAATACCGCGATGCTGCAGATCAGCCAGAACACGCAGGGCAACGCCGCCGGCAGCGAACAACTCGCCGCCACCTCGCAGGCACTGAACGGCCAGGCCGAGAACCTGCAAAAACTGGTTGGGTTCTTCAGGACGGGTGCGGCCGTCCCCGTCGCAGCAGGCAGGCAACCGGCGCAGCACGCCGCCGTGCAGCCCGCGCCCTCCTATGCCTGAGCGCGTGGCGCGCTAGGCGTGCGCTTCCAGCGCGGCCAACGCCTCCGCCGCGATCTCGCGCACTTCCGCGTTCGCATCATGCAGACGGGCACGCAGCGATGTACGCGCCTCCGCGATACCGCTCAGACCGAGCAGATGGCAGGCATCGGCCCGCACGCGATGGTCGGCATGGCGGCTCAGTTCCACCAGCTCGGGCAGCAAGTCCCCCAACGCCGGTGAGCGGGCATAGGATTCCAGCAAGGCGCTCACCCCGAGCCGCACTTCCAGATTCGCCGCAGGATCGGCCACGATAGAAAGCAGCGGCTTGAGACGCCGCGTGTCTGCATGGATGAATGCGCTGGCCTGCGCATAGCCGCCTTCCTGCAACAGATGGGCGACATAGTGCGCCGTCCCTTCCTCTCCGTGCGCCCAATCCACCCACTGCCGCAACTCGCCCAGTGTGCGCGCGCCGGTCAGGGTGAACACGCCCAGCTTCAGCCAGGGAGCCGCGCGCACGCCATACTCCCGCGCCAACGCGGGATTCTCCGCCGCATCCACCACGCGCAACTGCCCGATCTGCCCCTCGTTCAGCAACACGCCCAGGGCTTGTTTCACCGTCGCGCAATGCGGACAGTTCGGCGTCACGAACAGCAGGGCGTCGGGCGGATAGTTGGTCATGGCAGCCAGTCGCGCAGCGCGTTATCGGTCCAGCGCCACAGCGCATCGTCCAGCTCGTGATCGGAGGCCAGCGCGGAGCACTGCGCCACTTGGCAATCGTCGAAATAGCGCCCCGTCACACCCTGCACTTTGGGAGAGGTCGCCAGATAGATCGACGTGCGCGCGCCGTGTTGCAGCGTATCGCCCTTCATGTTGAAACCGGTGTGCAACAGCTTGGTGTCGATCACGCCCGGATGCAGGCTGTTGGAACACAGCCAGGATTCGCGCTCCGCCAACGCGTTGGCGAACAGCGTGTCGGCCAGTTTCGAATTGGCATAGGCGTGATAGGCATCGAACTCGCGCTCTGAATTCATGTTGTCGAAAGCGATGCGCCCGCTCTGATGCGCGACGGAACTCACCGTCACCACCCTGGGATCGCCCGACCGTTTCAACAGCGACAGCAACCAGCGCGTCAGCACGAACGGCGCGAAGTAATTCACCGCCATCGTCATCTCGAAACCGTTCGGTGACAGTTGCCGCGTTGTCATGTACACACCCGCGTTGTGCAGCAGCACATCCAGCCTCGGTAGTCGCGCGTTCAGTTCCTGTGCCATCTGCACCACCTGCCCGAGGTCGGCCAGATCGGCACAGGCGGTCTGCAATCTCGCTTCCGGCACCGATTCGTGGATCTTGTCCGCCGCCCGCAAGGCTTTCTCCGCATCGCGGCTATGCAGCACCACCTCGTGACCGAGTTGCGCCAGTTCCCTCGCCGTTTCCAGACCGATGCCGTCCGTCGCACCGGTGACCAATATCGTGCTCATGCATCACCCCATACTTCAAATCCCGGAAAGTCGCCGCTGCCGGGCTCCACATCCACGTGCGACACCTGCGCCAGTTCCGGTCCGCGATGCGCCCACGCCAGTAGCGCATCCACTGCAGCGGACCCGCCCTGCACCATCGCTTCCACCGTGCCGTCGCTGCGGTTGCGGCACCAGCCGCTCACGCCCAGTCGTTCCGCTTCGCGCCGCATCGAATCGCGGTACCACACGCCCTGCACTCGTCCGTGCATCACCAGATGCAACGTCTTCATCTCATCGCGCATCCCGTTCCCCCTGCAGCGTCACCACGATGCTGCGGCTGCCGCCGTGGTCGCGATGTTCGCACAGCCAGATGCCCTGCCAGGTGCCCAATGCCGGTCGGCCGTTGGCCACGGGGATGTTGAGGCTCGCCCCCAGCAGACTGGATTTTATATGTGCGGGCATGTCGTCTGCACCCTCATCCCGATGGCGGTAATAAGGCTCTTCCTCGCGCACGTTGCGGCTGAACCAATCCTCGAAGTCCTTGCGCACGGTCGGGTCGGCGTTCTCGTTCAATGTCAGCGAGGCGGAAGTATGCCGGATGAAGACATTCATCATGCCGATGCCGAACCCGCGCAACTCCGGCAGCGCACGCAGCACTTCGTCGGTGACCAGATGGAAGCCGCGCGGGCGGGGTTGCAGCTGTATCTCTTTCTGTAACCACATGGTAATCGAGCCTGAAATAACGAACTGGATGGCGCTTCATGTACTATCCGCACGACGGAAGTGCAGCGCACGATGAAAAGGCTATCTCTTCCCGGCATCTTTTACAACGCAAAATGCCAGCCCCATGACCGCATGATGATCAGCCATTATCCAGCACAGACGACCATGCAAGTGCGCCGATGCAGTCTGCGGCCCTCTCGCCTCCGCGCCGCAAATGCAGACATATTCAGCTTCCGTAGCGCCCCCTGCCGCCTGACACGCGACAGCGAGTGAACCCCACTCAAGAAAGGAGACCAAAATGGCCGGCTGGCTCATCCCCGTCATCAAATCCGTACTGCCGCATATCGGCACCATCATCTCCGCAGCGGCCCCGGTATTCACGCGCAAGAGCGGCGATAACGCCACCCTGCAGCAACAGATCACCGAACTGCAGAGCGCAGCCTCGGCCAACGATGCACATATCAAAGACCTCGCGGCACAGATGCAGCTCGCCATCGAAGCGCTGGAGAAAGGCACGCAGCTCGCCGAGAAAGGCTACCGGCATGCCATGCTGCTCGGCCTCGCCTCGTTCATCCTGTCGCTCAGCGCGCTGGGTATCGTGCTGATCAACTGAACGGACCGATATGGGAATGAAAAGTGTCTACGAAGCCGCCAGCGGACTGGACGGCCACATGATCCTGAACCTGCTGGAGCAATACCGCATCAGCGGACGCATCGAAGGCGAGCACCTGCAGGGCGGTATGGGTGAACTACAGGCGCTGGGATTCGTGCGCGTGATGGTGAACGAGGAAGATTTCGAGCAGGCCAGACAGATCATCAAGGAATGGGAAGCGATACAGCCGCCGGATGGAACGCCCACACCGGCACCGCGCGATACGATGGGCCTGCAATTGTTCATCGCGGGCGTCATCATCGGCGGCGCGTTGATGTACTGGCTGCTCAAACTCAGCGCCGCCTGAACCTCAAGCCGGCGTCAGCCTCACCTCGAAACACGCTCCGCCCGTCGGCCCCGCCACACAGCGCACGCTGCCGCCGTGCCTTTCGGCGATCTGCCGCACCAGTGACAGACCCAGCCCGTAGCTGCCTTCCTTCTCGCGACTCCCTGCCGGGCGGTAAAAGGGCTCGAAGATGCGCTCGCGTTCTTCCGGCGCGATGCCTTTGCCGTTATCGCACACGCGGACAAGTAGCTGTCCCGCATCACGCGTCAGACTGGCTTGCACCTCGTCGCCGCCGTGCCGCTTCGCGTTCTCCAGCAAGTTGCGCAACAGGCGGCGCAGCAGGCGCTCCTCGCCCTTGATGTTCAGCGGCACCGCTTCGCACTGCGCGTCACTGCGCGCGCATTCCTCGGCCAGCAAGGCGGCCAGATCGATGTCGTCCGCATGCAGCGGTTCGCGCGACGCATCCAGCCGGCTGGCCAGCAATATCTCCTCGATCAACTGATCCAGCTCGGCGATGTTCTGCCGCACCTCGTGTTGCAACTCGGGCATGGGGCGCTCAGCCTGCATCTCCAGCGCGAGGCGGATGCGCGTCAGCGGCGAGCGCAGTTCGTGCGAAGCGTTCGCCAGCAATTGCTTGTGCGCCTGCAACAGCGACTCGATGCGTTCCGCCGCCTGGTTGAAACTGGTCGCCAGAGAAGCCACCTCGTCGCAACCTTTCGCTTCCACGCGCGTCTTGAAATCGCCCGCGCCCAGCGCTTCCACCGCCTGCTTCAGCCGCTCCAGCCGCTTGGTCATGCGCCGCGTCATCGGATAGGCCACCACCGCCACCACCAGACCGATCAGCAGCAACGTGAACAGGATGGGCAGCGGCGGGCGCGGACGCTCGTGCGGCGGTTGTGCCAAAAGCCAGCGGCCGTCGGGCAACTGCATCACCCAGGCCGATTGATGGTCCGGCCTGTGCAACCATTCGTTCTCCTGCGTGTTCGGCCCCGGCGGCATCAAGCGCCGTCCGGTATGCGCCAGCAGACGAAAGTCGGCGGAATACAAAGACAGTCGCGGCAAAGCGGGCCGCGCCAGGCGTTCCAGCACTTCCTGCTGCTGTTCGCGCGGCGCATCCGCCGGCGGCAACGCCATCACGATCACATCGCGCACGGTCTGGAAGATCTGGTTCTGCGGCGAGTTCTTGCCTTGGAAATGCCAGAAGGCAGCGACCAGCAGCACCAGCAGCACCAGACTGGCGACCACACCCAGATAGATCTGAAAATAAAGTTTCCTCAAGGGCACCTCGAAAAATTCAAAATTCTAAGCAAGACAAGGCGCGAGCAAAAAATCGCGACGCAGCATATGTCTGATATGTAAGGAGTGAATTTTTGTGAGCAACGCAGTATTGCGACGAAGTTTGGATTTTATGAGATGCCCTCATGCTGCGTCCCCGTCCTGACTGCGCGCAAACACATAGCCCGCGCCGCGCAGCGTGATGATGCGGCGCGGATGTTTCGGGTCGTCCTCGATGGCGGCGCGGATGCGCGAGATATGCACGTCGATGGAGCGGTCGAACGCTTCCAGCGGCGCGCCCTTCACCGCATCCAGCAACTGCTCGCGGCTCATCACCCGCCCCGGCTTGTCCGCCAGCGCCTGCAACAGATCGAATTGATAAGAAGTCATCTCGCACGGCTTGCCGTCCACGCGCACCATGCGCGCCGCGCGGTCGATCTCCAGTCGTCCGAAGCGCAACACATCACCGTTCGCCGCCTTGCCGCGGCGCAGGATGGCCTTCAGTCGCGCCAGCAACTCGCGCGGCTCGAACGGCTTGGGCAGGTAATCGTCCGCGCCCATCTCCAGACCGAGGATGCGGTCCATCGCCTCGCCGCGCGCGGTCAACATCAATACCGGGATGTCGGAGAACGCGCGCAACTGGCGGCACGCCTCCAGCCCGTCGCCATCCGGCAGCATCAGGTCCAGCACCAGCGCGTCGTAGTCCGTCTGCCTCAAGGCTTGCAGGCCGGGTGCGATGGCATGGCGCGCATCGACGCGATAACCCGCGTCGCCCAAGTATTGCTGCAACATGCCGCACAGGCGTTCGTCGTCGTCGATGATGAGGATGTGATGGTTCATGTGTCGTTCCAATAGACTTGCCCCGCATCATACCAAGCGGGGCGGACTTCAAAACACCGTCATACCGGCGCAGGCCGGTATCCAGTTCGGAAAACAACTCCGGCGAAAGCCGGACTACATCGATTGTTTGTCCGCTACGCGGGTTGTTTGTTTTCGCTGGTTACCGGCCTGCGCCGGTATGACGTGCGAGGAAGTTTCATTACTCGCGATGCATCCAGCCGCGACGCTTCTCCATCCTCTCGGCCAGCTTCGCGCGCTGCTCTGGTGTCAGCACATCGGCCACCGCCAGCATGGTCGATGTCATGCGTTGGCTCGCTTCGTCCGCCAGCTTGATCTGCTCGGCACGCATCGCTTCGATGGCGGCCTTGTCCAGCGTAGTCGCGGCCATCAGCTTGCGCATCTGTATATGGTTGTCGCGCATCTTCCCGGCCAGCGGTGCGCCCTGCTCCAGTGCAGCCTTCACGATGGCGGACGCCTTCTCCTTCTGCGCATCGCTCGCCTTCACATCGTCCAGCATGCGTTCCAGGCGCTTGTCGGCGTACTTGCCCATGCGCTCCGTATCCATCTGCCCACCGGACATGAACGCCTGCGGCCCGCCGTGGCCCATGCCGTGTTCGCAGGCCATCACCTTGCCGGAGAAGAATCCGATGCCGAACACCGCCAATATGCCGATCACCCGCGCCACGCAGTGGCCGCGGCGGCCGTGGCAATGATGGTCGTGGCTACCGTTGCAACCGGCCTTGGTTTCGTTGTTCGTTCCCTGTGTTTGCTCGCTCATGTCTGTCTCCTTGATCGTTGGACGCCGCACCGTGTTGGCGGCTGGATGACACTTTATGAGCGGGCCGTTGCCCGGATGTGTGGCGAAGGTAAAGATTTGTGAAGCGGGTGCCACTCGGTCGCATCCATGTCGGCAGCTCACTGCTGCGGCAAGCGGTGCGCTAGCGTAAGATCGCGCTTAACCCCCACGCATGGATCCGCTGTGACAAGAAAGCCCCCATTGAACGCGCCCACCCTGCCCTCCACCGAACGCGGCACCCACATTGCCCTGATCTTCGCACTCGTATCCGAACGCCTCGCCATCCACTATGAACATGGCGCATGGCTGACCGAAGCCCAGGGCGCCACGCTCGCCGCCGACTGGCTCGCCCGCTCCAAAAGCAGCCTGCCGCTGAAACTGCGCAAACACCTTTCCGCGCTGAGCGATCAGGTGGCGAAACAGATCGTCACCACCACCAGCCGCGAGACCGGGCTCGTCATCAGCCATGAGATGCAGGAATCGCTGGACCCACGTTACGAATCGGAGATCGGACAGGCCATCATGGTCGAGTGCGAACGCATGCTGGATGAACACCCGCCGGAACATGCGGCATGAGCCTGCACTACCACATGCCCCTGTTCCGTCCGCCCTCCGAGGGTGACAACCTCATCATCCAGGCCACGCTGGGCTGCAGCTTCAACCAGTGCAGTTTCTGCGCCATGTATCGCAGCAAGCAATATGTCGAACGCCCATTGGACAAAGTGTTCGCCGATATCCGTACGGCCGCCGCCGACTGGCCGGATGCGCAGCGCGTCTTCCTCGCCGATGGCGACGCGCTGGCGCTGCCGACGGAACATCTGCTCGCCATCCTGCGCGAACTCGCTACTGCGTTACCGCGCCTGACGCGCGTCTCCTGCTATGCCACACCCGGCAACCTCGCACGCAAAAGCAGCGCAGAGCTGGCACAGCTACGCGAACACAGACTCAACCTGCTCTACTTCGGCATCGAATCCGGTTCCGACCTCATCCTGAAGAAGATCACCAAGGGCGCGACGCAACAGCGCATAGCCGAAGTGCTGCACAAGGCGAAAGACAGCGGCATGAAAGTCTCCGCCACCGTCATCCTCGGCTTGGGCGGCACGCAGCACAGCGACGCACACATAGACGGCACCATAGAACTGCTCAACCGCGCGCCCGTCACCTACCTCTCCACGCTGCAACTGTATCTGGACGACAGTGTTGAAGAAGAATTCCAGCGCAAGTTCGGCGAACCGTTCCACATGCCGGACGACCTCGCGATACTGCAGGAACAGGAAAGGCTCATCAGCGGCCTCAACCCGCCGCAACCCGTCATCTTCCGTTCCAACCATGCCTCTAACGCACTGGCGCTGGCCGGCAACCTGCCCAGGGACAAAGACAAACTGCTGCAACAACTGCACGAAGCGATGGCAGGACACCGGCCATTGCGGCCGCTGTTCATGCGCGGGCTGTAGCGCCGCGCGCGATGCCCCTGTCACGTTCAGGCCCTCTCCCGCGCGATTCCGGTTAAAGTTCCATCCGACATTTCACGAGGAAGCCGCCATGAGCACGGAAGAATTGAGCAAGGAACAACGCATCCTGCGCGCGATGCGCAAGACACTGGGCAGCGTCGTGCGCGACGCCACGCCGCTCGGCGGCCGCCCCAACCCGCTCACGGGAGACACCATCGAAGAGATCAAAGAATGCTTCGCGCTGATCTCGGAACGCGAACGCGAACTCGCCGCACAACTCGGCTTCGATGAATCCAAGCCTTACTACAACGACGGCAGCGAGCCGCCCAGCGCGCAGATCATCAGCCTGATCAAACCCGCCAAGCACTGACAAAGCGTCAACCCTGTTCCCCTCGCCCCCCTTGCGCAAAGCAGGGGGTGTCCGCATTCCCCTGTCATCAGCATTGACACTCACCGCCCTGCTCACATAAAGTCCGGTCACTTGCAGGGCTACCCCACGCACATCCCGCCGCACGAACGGCGCGAGGCACAAGGCAGCAACCCCGTTCAGGAGGCGGCGCAAGACAAGAACCCGCACAGCGGGCGAAGCCGCCACACCACTGAAAAGGGGAAACACTTGTCGCAGCAGCAAGCCAGCAATCCGCTCTCCGCCAGCGAACCCTGGAACCTCGTCGCCGACGGCTACGCCGAGACCACCATGCGCGTGTTCGAGCAATTCGCCGACGAAGCCATCGCAGCAATCGATCTCAAACCGAATTCGACCGTGCTCGACGTCGCCTGCGGCCCCGGCACCCTCGCGCTCAGGCTCGCGCAGCACGCCGAACAAATCCACGGCATCGACTTCTCCGAAGCCATGCTCGCCGTCTTCCGCAACAAGATCGAACAGGCCGGACACCGCAACATCGCCCTGCACTGCGGCGACGCGCAGACCCTGCCCTATGCCGACGCCACCTTCGACGCCGCCTTCTCGCTATTCGGCCTCATGTTCTTCCCCGACAGACAACGCGGCTTCGCCGAGATCCACCGCACGCTCAAACCCGGCGGCAGCGTCGCCATCACCAGTTGGGCGCCCGTGGACCAGTCGCCCGCCATGCAAACCATGTTCGGCGCACTGCGCGCCATCAAGCCCGACCTGCCGCAACCGCAACGCTCCGTCACCACACTGGAAAACCCCGAACGCTTCAAACAAGAAATGGAAGAAGCCGGGTTCCGCAACGTCGAGATACGCAAAGTGACCAAAGCCTTCCCCGTCGGCAGCACCGCCGAATTCTGGGACAACATGGTCAAGGGCAGCGCGCCGATACAGATGATGAAGAAGGGATTGGGTGAAGCGTTGTGGCGCGAGAAGGAAAAGCTCGCGCTGGCCTGGCTGGAAGAGACACTGCCTGCGCTGAAGGGGCCACTGACTTCGGATGCTTGGTTGGGGGTGGGGGTGAAGTGATATGTTCGCTACACCATATCCACACCCGATTACTAATAAACAATTGCACCGGATAATGCCATGAGTGATGAATTCGTATTTGAAGCAATTTCCACTAGTGACGACTCGCTAGTAGATGTGATTTTTGTGCACGGATTAACTGGCGATGCATATGAAACTTGGTCAAGTCCCAAACAGGACGATGGTTTCTGGCCGAAATGGCTTAAAGCCGATTTACCACAACTCTCCATCTATACCCTTGGATATCCTGCCAGCATGTTCGAAAAGTGGGCGAAAAAGGAAATGGATATTTTTGAAAGGGCGACCAATGTTCTTGAACATTTCGCCGCAAAAGGTATTGGAACAAAACCTATAGTATTTGTAGCACACAGCCTTGGCGGAATTCTGACGAAGATATTGATCCGTAAATCCAATGATTCAGAAGACTGTGATTACAAGCTTGTTTCAGAGGCGACACGGTTGGTCATATTCTTAGCGACACCACATACTGGTTCAGTGCTTGCCAACATACTTAGCATTCTTCCTAACACTTCAAAAAACATCGCATTGCTAGCAAACGACATTGGATTCCTTGAGGACCTAAACGGACATTATAGAAAATATGCGAATGGCAATAATCAACTGTCGACCAAGGTTTACTATGAAAAACACCGCACGAAGAAGATTGTTACAGTCGTGTCTAGAGAATCGGCAGACCCGGGGATAGCAGAGACGGAACCGGTTCCAGTTGATAAAGACCACATCAACATATGCAAACCATCCGACAAAGATGACATCGTCTATCTTGGCGTCAAGCGCCACATACAGAAATTACTGGAAGAAGTCTCGTCACATCTGCCTGGTGCCGGTGGCATTTTCTTGGGAGCCGATTACACCAACAAATACGATGGTGACCGTAGAGATTTACTACAAAAACTCATTGATGCAGAACGTGAGCACGAATACGAATTCGCCAATAATGCACAAAATGCATTTGCCAGAGACTATGCAAAAACAGGGCTTCTCTCAGCCGCACGAAGTGATCATGACCAATTAATGTCTGAGGTTCAAACCCGATTTGTCACTCATGTGTTTCATCCTCTAATATGCAAAAAAGCAGCCGATGAGGATATTAGAAAAGCGTTACAGACTTATGTTGTCGATCCAGTCACCTCCCTAACCATAGGCGAGACAAAATTTTCATCAAAGGCAGTCCTAAACGCTTTATATTTCCTTACCGAGCAGTGCCACATCAGATGGGATCCAATTAAATGACAGCTCGTCTTTGGTACCCTCAACTTGATGTTTTTGATACGGTTCGGCGCATCGCAATCTTGCTCCAACACTTCAATAAACCACCGGGTACAGAGCGCCTCTTTATCGTCGATTTTTTTCTCGCCAATCCACCACTGCTTCATCGTACAACGATGACAATGGAAATGCGCAAAACGTTTTCAGAGCTTCACATTCCAAAACCTGAGAAAACCTTTTTGAGTTACCCATCTGCGCCGCTCCTGTTTCATAAAATGGAGTCAATTCAAAAGGAGGCCTTAAATGCGCTTCTCAGCAGAGGGTTAATTTCGCACAACAGCTTACAGAATGGCCACGTTGAACTAACTCCTCGCGCCGAAATACTGTTTCCAGTGCTTGAGATGTGCACAGAGGAAGAGAAATTGTTAAGCAGTTTTCTCACAAGACATTTCGCCGAACTCGAAGAGGCAGGGAATGCCACGCTCCGTATTCGAACAGGACTAAGGAGGCCCATCTAATGGTCAAGAACAAATCTCTTCAATTATGTCGACTCAGAATACTAAGACGTGGCCACGTTGCATACGACCAGCAATTTCACGAAGGAGTAAACATTATTAGAGGACAAAATGGTTCTGGGAAATCGACCATTGCCGACTTCATATTTTTCATACTTGGTGGTGAATTTGACGACTGGAAAGAAGCGGCAAAGTTGTGCGACGAAGTTCAGGCTGAAATTGACACCCCCAATGGAAAACTCACTCTCCGACGTTTGACCAGCTCGAAACTAGCACCACTTCAAGTCTTTTTTGGCAGTTTTGAAGATGCAAATGCACATGCACTAGAAGGGTGGCAAAGTTTTCCAATAAGGCGTAACGGAGGGAATGAAAGCTTTTCACAAGTAATGTTTCGCACCCTCATGATTCCTGAGGCACAAAGCGAAGGCGCATCCAACATTACAATGCATCAATTATTAAGACTTTGCTATTCAGATCAAAGAACGCCAGCCACTCGACTATTCCGCTTCGAATCATTTGACACACCAAGTATCCGCGAGGCAGTTGGTGACTTAGTGTGTGGAATCAGCGGGTATGAACTCTATGAAATTGGTTTGAAATTACGCAGCCTTCAAAAAGATCTTGAAGAGGTAAAGATCCGACTTTTCGGCCTTCTTAAAGCATTGCCCCCAGATGAAGCACTCCGCACATCCATGTCAATCAACTCGGCAATAAATGAACTAAATGCCGAAAGAGCAATTCTCAAAAATGAGATTGAAATGGTTGATCAACGGATTGCATTAGGGGAAGTAAATAAATACTTACATGACCGACGTGATGCACAAACCAAAATTTCATATGAGCGTCAAAAAATTGAGAAGCTAGAACATAGCATTCAGAAGCTGGAGTTTGAAGAACGTGAAATCAAGGAATTTTTAACCTACATTAGCGACCTAACCAACAAACTCAAGCTTTCTGAGGCAGCTTTCAGCGTGATTGGCAAACTCGAGTTTATAAACTGCCCGGCGTGTGGAGCAGAGCTGGATTCCAATGTACCGGAGGGACAATGTGCTGTTTGTAGAAAACCATCGGACCCAGAAAACGAGCGATCCATATACAACCAAATTAGGCTCGATCTTGAAATTCAAACTAGAGAAACCAAACAGCTGCTTGACCAAAAAGTGAGCATGCTTGCTATCGAAAAAAATGATTTGCGTATTCGACTTGCTGCGCATGAACAAGCAATGATGGACTTTGATATGAAATATTCAGGATCGAATGGCCCGCGCGATGCATATCTAGCAGAGAAGACAAGTCGAGTTGGCCGCATAGGCGCTGAAATTGATTACTTAATCCGCAGCCTTGGTATAGCTAATGAGGTTGATGTGTTAAACCAAAGAAAAAACTCGTTGCAGTCAGATATAGATATTCTTAAGCAGCGAGACCAAGCGCTAAATAGACAAGCATTCCACCGCAGATCAAAAGCTCTCTCTCTCATTTCTGATATCGCAGTTTCTTTGCTTCATTCCGACCTAAAGAGACAAGACGAATTTGAAGTTGCACAAAAAGTCGAAATTAGTTTTTTCGATGACACCATCTCTGTTGACGACAAGATTAACTTCGCTGAAAGCAGTAACGTATTTCTTAAGAACTCAGCAATACTTTCTCTGTTTCTTGCCGCATGTAAGGACAATGAATTTCTCCATCCGCGCTTTCTACTAATTGACAACATAGAAGATAAAGGCATGGAAACCGCGCGAAGCCACCTCTTCCAGAAACTCATCGTTGAACATGCAACAGAGACAGAAGTACCGTTTCAGGTGATTTTTACAACCTCAATGATGAACCCACAATTGGAACTCGATGATTATGTTATTGGACCTGCATACTCGAAAGAACTGAAGACCCTGGATATATTCCCTGGCAAGCACCAACAAGGGCCAATGGAGTCAGCATAATCTACCCCGCCTAGCCTGGATCACTTGCCACTCAAATCATGCCAACTCACAAACTCGATCTACTTGAAAATGCTATTGATAGTTTCAATGAGGCGCTACGCAAGTATCAAGACGGGCTTGCTAACGATCCAAAAGCTTACAAATTCGCCATCTTGCATTTTTCTCACTTCCTAGAATTACTGTTCAAATATTACGTAGCGCAATCGCATCCTCTACTTATCTATAAAAATCCTTTCAGCAAATCTATAGAAAAAGAATCTACCATTGGCCTGTGGGAGGCTGTTCAATTTCTGAAGAATGAGGGGAATGACATAAGTACGACCTTCTATCAGGATTTGGAGTGGTTAAAGAGACTGAGGAATAATATCGAGCATTACAGATTCGAGATGGACATACCAGAAGCCAGAAGAACAATTGGCAGGCTTACTCAAGCCATGAACGAATTCAATAGCAATTTCTCTGACTTTGATCTCACAGATCATGTTGAGCCAGCCAACCTTCAGATATTCGAGGAGCTGGCTGATGAATATAGAGCACAGCTCGCACACTCGAGAGTTGAAGCCAAAGAGCAGTCCGAGGACGGCGAAGGACACTACTGCACTTACTGTGGAAACGAAGAAACAGCAGCACTAGTTATGGGCACTTATATATGCAAGTTCTGCGAAGAAGAGGATTCGGAAACAAATTGCTGTATCTGTGGCGAACCAATTCGCATTTCTGATGCTATTACTTGGAATGACGAACATGCACCACATATTGATTATGTATGCGAAGCGTGTGATTACAGAATCCGCAACATGAATTAGCCCACAAAAAGAGATTAAAAGGGTCAGGCTGAGCTAACCCGGCTTTCCAGAATTAAAGGGGTCAGCATGAACTGACCCGGGTCTTTCGGACACATTTAAGTGGAGTCACAATACACATGGAGGTGTCAGATGGGCAAGGAACGAAGAGCAGTCAATCCTGAGCGAGTGCGTCAGAGAAGTGATAAGGGGTCAGCATCGCATTACCTCTCACGAACAAAAGCCCGGCATCGCCGGGCTTTCTGTTTAACAACTGGCTGGGGCAGTGCAGCCTGACTTGAACTCCATCAGGCTTTCACATCCCTTCTCCCCTACCGCGTAACGACATAGTTGTAGTTGCCGTCCTTGTCGGTCCACATCTCGACCCAGGCTTCCTTGCCATCCAGGGTCAGTGTGTAGACATCCATCCGGGGGGGCTTTACGGTCTTGCCGATGAAGGTGCCGCCGTTTTTCTGGATGTCGCTATCGAAGCTGATACGGAGGGCGTGATAGCTCTTGGCTGACTTCTTGTCCAACGGGCAATAGCTCACTTGCGTCGTCGATCCCTTGAGGTGGTGGGCCTCCTGTTTGTTGCCTATGGCGATCTTGACTTCACGGGTACGCGCCTCGCCTTCGCCGCAGCCGCAGATCATGTAGCCGGGGATGAGGGTGAATAGCGGGGAGGCGAATCTTTTGCAGTTGAGGTCGTCGCGCTGGGTCTCGTCCTCTTTCGTCAGCCGCAAGTCACCCTTCTCGATGATGCGGTAGGCGTGTCCGCCGCCCTCGTTGTCGGCCATGACGATGGCCCACACTTCCCTGCCGCCAGAGGCCAGTTTATAGACGGGGGTGGTGTTGACCATGCCGACCAGCGTGCCGCCGTGTTGCTTGATGCCTTTTTCGAAGTTGCCGATTATCTGTTGCCGGTTGGGCTTGGTCTTGAGCTCGGGCTGCGGGCTGTAGAGGATGGCCGTGGATCTGCCTTCGACGTGGGTGGTTGCGGCAGGCTTGCCGGGCGGGGCTTCCATGTCGAAGTTGGCGTCGCCACCGGCACAGCCGAGGATGAAATAACCGGACATCCTGGGCAGCAGCGGGTGGTCCTTGCATTCGGCGGCGTCTTTTTCGGCGGCGTGGAGGTCCAGCGACAGCAGGCAAAACAGCATTGACATCAGGAATGCAAAGCGATGCTTCATGGTCGTCTCCTTACGGCTATGTTTGGAAGGAACTGGATAGATTCTAATCCCAAAGTGAGAACCGAATGGCCCTCGCCAGCGCAACCCTGCTCTTGCTTGCCTAGCTCAATCCGGCGCCTGCGGCACGTAACTCTTCACCGACTTCCGCGACCTTGCGTTGCGCTTGTGGGTGACCACGCCCTTGATCGATTCCAGCCCCGAGAGCGGGGTGTCGGGGTATGCCCAGTTGAGGGCGACGAGTCGCCAGCCGCCGTTATCGTCGCGCCTGAGCTGGCGGAAGATGAAGTCTTCCTTGGCGACTTCGGCGATGACGTATGAGCCTTCGGTGGCGGGTGCGCCCATCTGGATGACGAGGATCTCGCCTTCGGTGAATTCGGGTGCCATGCTGTCGCCCAGCACCATGAGCGCGACGATCTCTTTGCCGTCGCAGTTGCTGCCGGCCGGTTCACCGGTTGGCATGTCGGCGGAGATGACGGGAATGTCTATGGGTTTACGCGTTTGCATGGGGATCGCTCTGATTGGGTTGGGCGGATGATAGCGTCTATCCGGCGGCGGTTGAATGACCCGTTAGGGGGCTGCGCCCTTCCCTCTCCGATTTGCTTTAGCATACGGGGCATTCGATTCCGGGAGGTTGCCATGTTGCGCTTTGCTTTGTTGCTTGGGTCTTTCTTTGTGAGTGGGTGGGCATTGGCGGAACCGGCGGTGTACAACCGCGTGGATTTCCAGGTGGAGGCGGCACGCGAGGTGGCGAACGATCTGCTGACCGCGACCTTGACGGTGGATATCCAGGACAAACAGCCCGCGCGCGTTGCGCAGCAGATGAATGCCGCGCTGAACGATGCGCTCAAGAAGGCGGCGGCGTTCAGTGCGGTGAAGGCGAGCAGCGGCAACCAGCAGACCTTTCCCGTGTATGGCAGGAACAACCAGATCGAGGCTTGGCACGGCCACGGCGAGATCCGCATCGAGTCGCGCGATTTCAAGGCGGCGGGCGAGCTGATCATGCAGTTGCAGTCCGGCATGCAGCTGGGCGGCGTGCAGTTTTCCGTGTCAGCCGACACGCGCGCGCGGATCGAGAATGCGCTGATCACCGAGGCGATCAAGGCCTTCCAGCAGCGCGCCGAGGCGATACGCACCGCCGTGGGCGCGAAGGCTTACAAGACTGTGCATATGGGCATCAACAGCGGCATGCCGAACTACCCCATGCCGATGATGCGCGCGGCCAAGGTGAGTTCTTCCATCTCGGCACCGGAATTCGCCGGGGGTGACAGCCGCATGACCGTGCAGATCAGCGGGACGATAGAGACCCATTGAGTCAGCCACATTCACGTGGCCAGCGGATTTGCGGCACCACTAGAGGGTGGGGTGTTTCCCGGTCTGGCTTTCTTTTTTTGCGAACAATGCGCAAAGACCTTCGGCGAACTGGTTCACGCGATGCGTGTTTGCCGAGTGATGACCGGACTCACAACTGACGATCTCGCAGTGATGGTACATCTGCTTCAGTTTGCGTTCTGCTTCCGCCCGATCCCTGCCCGAGATCATCAGACGCGCGATAGGCAGGCCGTCGCGTGTCCTTATGGAAAAAAAGAATTTATGCATGTCTCTCCCCGTCAAGTCCTTCAACTTTCGCGGCGATCATATTTATTTTCTTGTGATCCCGGACTGCCGTTACGATCGGTCGCGCAATAACCTTAACATATATGCGGCTTTGGGGTTGCATCAATCTTCGCTGATGGCTGCCAGCAGATGGGCAGTTCCACCTGCCACTTCCCGATGGCGCTAACGGCTTGAGTTAGAATCCGCTCCGCCTTTGCGACCCATCAATACCATTCCATGCGTCTCTCCCTCCTCCGTCAACGCTTGTACGACCTCGGCGCGAAACCCTGCCATGCAGACCGTTTGCTGCGCGGCTGGTGCCAGGTGCGGTCTTACGACATCAAGGGCAGTCCGGCGGCGACCTTCTTCCCTGCCGCGATGCGTGCAGCCTTGCCTGCCATCGAGGCGGAGCTGGAGGGCTTGGCGCGGATGCATGGCGAATATCCTGCCGATGCGGAAGTGGTGCGCTTGCTGGTGGAACTCAACGACGGGCAGATGGTGGAGAGTGTGTTGCTGCCGCGCGGCGGGCTGTGCATCTCGACGCAGGTGGGTTGCGCGGTGGGCTGTGTGTTCTGCATGAGCGGCCGCGCCGGTTTGTTGCGCCAACTGAGCAGCGCGGAGATCGTGGCGCAGGTGGTGCTGGCGCGCAGACGCCGCGCGGTGAGCAAGGTGGTGTTCATGGGCATGGGCGAGCCGGCGCACAATCTGGACAATGTGCTGGAAGCTATCGAGGTGCTGGGGATGCAGGGCAACATCCCGCACAAGAACCTGGTGCTTTCGACGGTGGGGGATCTGCGGGTGTTCGAGCGGTTGCCGCAGGAGACCGTGAAGCCCGCCCTCGCGCTGTCGCTGCATGCCACCGACGATGCGTTGCGGGCGACGCTGTTGCCGCATGCGCCGCTGATACCGGTGGCCGAGCTGGTGGAAAGTTGCGAGGTGTATGCACGCGCGACGGGATATCCGACGCAGTACCAGTGGACCTTGATCGAAGGGATGAACGACAGTGATGATGAGTTGTCGCGCATCGTCGAGCTGCTCAGCGGCAAATACGCGATTATGAATTTCATCCCGTTCAACGATGTGGACGGCCTGCCCTACCGCCGCCCTTCTGCCGAACGCATGGCGCGCATGGTGGGCACGCTGAAACAGAACGGTATCGTGACGCAGTTGCGCGATTCGGCGGGGCAGGAGGTGGAAGGTGCCTGCGGTCAGTTACGCGCAAGGCATGCGACAGCCGGGCAGACCGTCACTCGTCTGGAAATGCGGAAGAAGGCGTTGTTACAAGATTTGTGAGCGCAAGCCCGTCGGGCGCGGTCACTTGGTGGTGAGCACTGTGTTCAATACGTTCAGGGTGCGCATGACTTCGTGGAAGGCGATGCGTACTTCTCCGTCCATGATCTTCTTCGCTGCGGCGAGATTCTTTTCCTGGATGTTCTTCACCACGAAACCGGCTGCGGTATGCAGGCGGGAGTGCTGTTCGGTCAGGGTCTGGATGCCTTTGTTGTTCGGGCCGAAAACGGTCTTTGCCGGGCCGTGCAGCCACTTGCCCAGATCGCACAGGTCGTCGCGCATGATCTGTTCAAGCTGCACATCCCCTTTCGTTTTGCCATCCAGATAGTTCTGCAGGCTCAGCTTCCACGCGATGTGAGCTTCGATCTCGTCCATGACGTTGATCTCGTTCTTGACCGCCTCACGCTGGTCGTCGGACAGACCGAACAGCTTGATCAACGCATCTTTGAGCAGCTTCACCGAGACCAGGATCACCAGACCCGACACCGCGCTGGAGATCAACAGTTGATCGGCACTGAGCTTGCCGAACAGGATAAGCACCAGTTCGACGCTGATGCCAAATACGATGACGACGTTGATAATGAACGAGAGCTTTTTCATCGACCACCATACTGTGTGAGATTTGACTGCTCAAAAGGACCGCATCATCCCGGCCAATCGCCTTGCATTTACACGGCGCGGGCGCATTCTACGCTAAGCCATTGAAATATCGCGATCAATTTGTTGCTTTTATGCAATCAACGAACCCCGGCATGCCCCGCCTCGCTCATTTCACTTCTTTGGGATCGACCACTCGTATCACTTCGCCTTCAAAAACTTCGTCGTTGCTGGCGCGCTGTTCACGCATCACGGATTGGCTCTGCTCTGAGAATGCACGCATCTGTTTGTGCACTCCGCGCATCTTCCACCAGATGTATGCCCATGCGATCAGACCGACGACGGCGATGACCGCGAAGAACACTGCTGAGAACATCAAGGCAACGACGGCAACCGCGATGGTGACGACCACCCCCACGATCTTGCGCAAAAGGCTGGGCGGGTTGGCGGGAGGGGGCATTACGAATCGGATCTGCATCAAGGAAGCCTTGTGTGGATTGGAAAGGACGGCGCGCCGGATCGAACCGGCACGCCGATCTGCTGCTTAAGCTTTGTCGAAGCGCATCACACCACTGTCGCAATCCACCTTGATGGTGTCCTTCGCGGTGAAACGACCTTCGAGGATGTGCTTGGCGAGCGGGTTCTCCAGTTGCGCCTGGATGGCACGCTTGAGCGGACGCGCGCCGTACACAGGATCGAAGCCCGCATTGGCGATCTCGGCCAGGGCGGCTTCCGTGATCTCCAGCTTCATCTCCATCGCGGCCAGGCGTTTCTCCAGATACTGCAACTGGATGCGCGCGATGGACTTGATGTTCTTCTCGTCCAGCGCATGGAACACCACCACCTCGTCGATGCGGTTGATGAACTCGGGGCGGAAATAGCTCTTCACCTCGCCCATCACCGCCAGCTTCACCACCTGATAGTCGTCACCTTGCATCTGCTGGATCATCTGCGAGCCCAGGTTGGAAGTCATCACGATCACGGTGTTCTTGAAATCCACGGTGCGGCCCTGGCCGTCGGTCATGCGGCCGTCGTCCAGCGCCTGCAGCAGCACGTTGAACACGTCCGGGTGCGCCTTCTCCACCTCGTCCAGCAGGATGACGCTGTACGGCTTGCGGCGCACCGCCTCGGTCAAGCCACCGCCTTCTTCGTAGCCGACATAGCCCGGCGGCGCGCCGATCAGGCGCGCGACGGAATGCTTCTCCATGTATTCGCTCATGTCGATGCGGATCAGGTGCTCTTCGGAATCGAACATGAAGCCGGCCAGCGCCTTGCACAGCTCGGTCTTGCCCACGCCGGTGGGGCCGAGGAACAGGAAGGAACCATACGGACGGTTCGGGTCGGACAGACCCGAACGCGAACGGCGGATGGCGTCGGACACGAGGCGCACGGCTTCGTCCTGCCCCACCACGCGTTCGTGCAGTTTCTCTTCCATCTTGAGCAATTTGTCGCGCTCGCCCTGCATCATCTTCGACACGGGGATGCCGGTCGCGCGGCTCACCACCTCGGCGATCTCTTCCGCTCCGACCTGGGTGCGCAGCAGTTTGTTCTTCTGCGCGCCGCCTTCGGCCTCGCGCTGCGCGGCCTCCTTCAGTTTGGCTTCCAGTTGCGGCAGCTTGCCGTATTGCAGCTCGGCCACTTTCTCCAGCTTGCCTTCGCGTTGCAAACGGTTGATCTCGGCCTTCACCTGGTCGATCTCTTCCTTCACGTGCGCGGTGCCCTGTGCTGCGCCCTTCTCGGCCTTCCACACCTCTTCCAGGTCGGCGTATTCGCGCGACAGTTTGGCGATCTCGTCCTCGATCAGGGTGAAACGTTTCTGCGAAGCCTCGTCCTTCTCCTTCTTCACCGCTTCGCGTTCGATCTTCAACTGGATCAAACGGCGGTCGAGCTTGTCCATGACTTCCGGCTTGGAGTCGATCTCCATCTTGATGCGCGCGGCGGCCTCGTCGATCAGGTCGATGGCCTTGTCCGGCAGGAAGCGGTCGGTGATGTAGCGATGACTCAACTCGGCCGCTGCGACGATGGCCGGGTCGGTGATGTCCACGCCGTGGTGCAGTTCGTATTTCTCCTGCAAGCCGCGCAGGATGGCGATGGTGGATTCCACGGAGGGTTCGTCCACCAATACCTTCTGGAAGCGGCGCTCCAGCGCGGCATCCTTCTCGATGTATTTGCGGTATTCGTCCAGCGTGGTGGCACCGATGCAGTGCAGTTCGCCGCGCGCCAGTGCCGGCTTGAGCATGTTGCCCGCATCCATCGCGCCTTCGGCCTTGCCCGCGCCGACCATGGTGTGGATCTCGTCGATGAACACGATGTTGCGGCCTTCGTCCTTGGCCAGTTCGTTCAGCACGGATTTCAGGCGCTCCTCGAACTCGCCGCGATATTTGGCGCCGGCCAGCAGAGCGGCCATGTCCAGCGACAGCACCTTCTTGCCTTTCAGCGTCTCGGGCACTTCCTCGTTGATGATGCGCTGCGCCAGACCTTCCACGATGGCGGTCTTGCCCACGCCGGGTTCGCCGATCAGCACCGGGTTGTTCTTGGTGCGGCGTTGCAGCACCTGTATCGCACGGCGGATCTCGTCGTCGCGGCCGATGACCGGATCGAGCTTGCCCTGACGGGCGCGCTCGGTGAGGTCGAGGGTGAATTTCTTGAGTGCTTCGCGCTGCCCTTCCGCTTCCTGCGAGCCGACGGACTCGCCGCCGCGCACGGCGTTGATGGCGGTCTCCAGCGCGGCGCGTGTGATGCCGTGTTGCTTGTACAGACGTCCGCATTCGCCCTTGTCGTTGGTGACGGCGAGCAGGAACATCTCGCTGGCGATGAACTGGTCGCCGCGTTTCTGCGCTTCCTTGTCGGTGAGGTTGAACAGGTTGGACAGGTCGCGACCGACCTGCACTTCGCCGCCGTGGCCTTCCACTTTGGGCAAGCGGGTCACGGCGTCGTTGAGCGCGCTCTTCAGCGCGTTGACGTTGCCGCCGGCGCGGGCCAGCAGCGAACCTGCCCCGCTGTCGGCATCGTTGAGCATGGCCAGCAGCAGATGCTGCGGCTCGATGAACTGGTTGTCGGCGCCGACGGCCAGGCTTTGGGCATCGGACAGGGCTTGTTGCAGCTTGGTGGTGAATTTGTCGAAACGCATGGTGCACTCCTTGACGGGAATTGTTGTCTGCCGGGTAAATGGGGCAGTCATCCGGGATTTCAAGTGGCTATTGACCGGGCACAGGCGGCGGGGTACGTTCCCATTATGAACCTCGAAACCTGGGAATTGCTGAGTTATGTCGTCACCGTGGTCGGTCTGCCGCTGGCGATCTTCGTGTTCATCTTCGAGCAGCGCAAGGAGCGCGACAACGAGGACGAGGCGGTCTATCAACTGCTGTCGGACAACTACCAGGATTTCCTCAAGGTGGCGCTGGAACATTCCGACCTGCGCCTGTTCTCGACCGAGAAGACCGGCGATCTGGACGACATCCAGCGTGAGCGCATGTATATCGTGTTCAGCATGCTGATCTCGCTGTTCGAGCGCGCTTACCTGTTGCTGTACGAGGACGACATGACGCCCAAGCAGTGGCGGCGCTGGCGTTCCTGGGAGGACTACATGCGCGAGTGGTGCCAGCGCGAGGATTTCCGCTCGGCGCTGGCCGAACAACTTGGCGGCGAGGACCCGGATTTCGTGAAGTATCTGAAAGCGCTGGCCGAAGAGCGCGCGCCGTCATGAGCTGGATCTTGCCTGCTGTGATAGCCTTCGCGCCCTTGTCCATCCCTGAATCTTGATACCTGTGGCCCGCCTGTTCGACCTGCTCGCCAACCTGTTCCCGTTGTGGGTGCTGTCATGCAGCGGCCTGGCCCTGCTCTTCCCGCACTGGTTCACCTGGTTCAACGGCCAGATGATCGTGTGGGGCCTGGCGATGATCATGATAGGCATGGGCATCACGCTGGGCCTGGACGATTTCCGCCGCGTGCTGCAGATGCCGAAACAGGTGGTGATCGGCGTGTTCGCGCAGTTCGCCATCATGCCCTTCCTCGGCTGGTTCATCGCGCTGTCGCTGCACCTCGAACCGCAACTGGCGGTGGGCTTGATCCTCGTCGCCTGCTGCCCCGGCGGCACGGCGTCCAACGTGGTGAGCTACATCGCGAAAGCGGATGTGGCGCTGTCGGTGCTGATGACCATGTGCTCGACCTTCGCGGCAGTGGCGATGACGCCGCTGCTCACCAAATTGCTGGCAGGCGCGTATGTGCCGGTGGATGCGTGGAGCCTGTTCACCAGCACGGTGAAGGTGGTGCTGTTGCCGGTGGTGATCGGCATGCTGCTCAACCGCTACGCGCACCGCAGCGTGCAGTCCATCCTGCCGGTCGCGCCGCTGGTGTCGGTGATCTTCATCGCGCTGATCTGCGCCAGCATCATCGGCAGCAACGCGGACACGGTGAAGCATTCGGCGGGCGTGCTGTTCTCGGCGGTGGCCCTGCTGCATGCCGGCGGTTTCGCGTTGGGCTATGCGCTGGCGTGCGTGCTGCGCCTGAACGAACTGTCGGCGCGCACCATCTCCATCGAGGTGGGCATGCAGAATTCCGGGCTTGGGGCGGTGCTGGCACGCAGCAGCTTTCCGCAGATGGCGCTGGCGCCGGTGCCTTCCGCGATCTCGGCAAGTTTCCATTCGATCATCGGTAGCATATTGGCCGCCTGGTGGCGGTCGCGCCCGGCACACAAGGAGTAAAACATGAGTCTCACCCCGCATATCCGCGCCAACGTGAAAGCAGCGTTGGAAGAAGACATCGGCACGGGCGACCTGACCGCGCAGTTGATCCCCGAAGGCAGCAAGGCCCAGGCGACCGTCATCACGCGCGAGGATGCCGTACTGTGCGGCACCTTGTGGTTCGAGGAATGTTTCCTGACGCTGGATCCGGCTTGCCTCATCGAATGGAAATTGAAGGAAGGCGAACGGGCCGAGGCCAACCAGACGCTGTGCGAGATAAGCGGCGATGCGCGCGCGATGCTGTCGGCCGAACGCCCGGCGCTGAACTTCCTGCAGACGCTGTCGGCCGTGGCCACGGTGACGCGACGCTACGTAGAGGCCGCAGGCGGGCACAAGGCGAAGATCATGGACACACGCAAGACGCTGCCCGGCCTGCGCCATGCGCAGAAATACGCGGTGACGGTGGGAGGGGGGCGCAATCAGCGTGTAGGCCTGTTCGACGGCGTGCTGATCAAGGAGAACCACATCGCGGCCGCGGGTGGCATCGGCAAGGTGATGGAACTTGCGTTCCGGGTGACACCACCGCATATCCCCATCCAGATCGAGGTGGAGAACATGGCCGAACTGGACGAAGCCCTGCTGGTCGGTGCCAAGCTCATCCTGCTGGACAACTTCACGGTGGCCGACATGAAACTGGCCGTGGAGCACGCCGCCGGTCGCGCCGAGCTGGAAGCCTCGGGCGGCATCACGCTGGAGAACATCCCGCTGATCGCCGCAACCGGCGTGGACCGCATCTCCATCGGCGCGCTGACCAAGGATGTGAAAGCCATCGACCTGTCGATGCGCGTGCTGCTTCCCTGAGCCGTCATTCCGGCGAAAGCCGGAATCCAGATGATTGAGATAATTCCCACGCAGTGGGGCAAAACCTGAAGTTGTCTACTTCGCAGCGTGTTTTCTTTGGCTGGATTCCGGCCTTCGCCGGAATGACGTGTGGTGGGCTTGAATTCTCGCCGGCCACCCATATATAAGGAATCGCTAATCAATCAAGGAGCGATCATGTCCGACCCGAAACACATCGTCTGCCCGCATTGTGATGCGGTGAACCGCGTCCCCGCCGACAAGCTGTCAGCACAACCGACCTGCGGGAAATGCAAGCAAGCCTTGTTCGACGCGCATCCGGTCGAACTCACCGAGGCCAACTTCATGCGCCACATCTCGAACAGCGACGTGCCGGTATTGGTGGATTTCTGGGCGCCCTGGTGCGGCCCGTGCAAGATGATGGCCCCGGCTTATGCACAAGCGGCGCAGCAACTGGAACCGCTCATGCGCGTAGTGAAGCTGGATACCGAACAGGCGCAACACCTCGCTGCGCAGTTCAACATCCGCAGCATCCCGACGCTGGCAGTTTTCAAAGGCGGGCGCGAGGTGGCGCGGCAGGCCGGTGCGATGGATGCACGCGGCATCGTGGCGTGGGCGAGATCGAAGATATGACACGGATCGGCCTGCTCGCGCTGCTGTTGCTGGCAGGGTGTGCCGACCCGGCGCACAACCTGTATGAGGGGATACGACAAAGCAACGATGCGAAGCGCACGCCACAAGATCGCGCGATGCAGCCCGCGCCGGATCACGACAGTTATCGGAAATCGCTGGAAAGCGCCGATTCAAAGTAAAAACGGGAAGCCGTCCGGCTTCCCGTTCTCATTCCTGAAACTTTCGGATCAGCGCACGACGCAGCCCTGATCGCCTCCGCCGCCGTTACCGTTCTGCTCGATGTTCTCCATCTTGGCATCGCCCTCCATGAATCCGGGGGTCGCGGCCAGGCGGGTCATGATCTGATCGTTGGTGAAACCGCTCTCCCCCTTGCCCAGATCGACCTTCTGATCGCCCTTCTCAAGGATCACTTGTCCGTCATGCACGGTGACGTACAAGCCAGCCCCTGCTTCCGCGCCGGCATCCACTTCCTGGAATATCTTGTCCAGGTCGACCGGTACCGAATCGGGACGCGGTGCATCGTTACTCAGCACGGAGGCCGGGATGTTCATGATCCTCACCGGCTTGCCGGTCTGCTGGGCGAGCATGGCTGCCTGGTTGACCGCCACCGTAAAGGAGCCGCCGGGACCGACCATCACCACCTCACCCGACCAGACATAGACCCCCGCGCCATTCATCGGATCGGCAGGGCCCTCGGCCAGCTGCATATATTGGCCACTGACCGAGGTCTGCACTCCGGCATCACTCAGGATGCCATCCGCTTGTGCTTCGGCATACTGCGACCAAAGCGCGCCGTACTTGAAAGCATCACCGGTCGACACAACCGGATTGGCCCCATCTTCTGCGCAGGCCCCGTTACACCAGGCATCGAAGCCGGTGCCACGGATGCCGATGGTGGCTCCGGACATGCGGAACTGGTAGTTGTCGCGGTTGGCGCGGCCGATCAGTCCGGTGACGACGCGCACGCCGCCCTTGATCAGACGCAGGGCGATGTTCTCCTGCACGCCGCCCTTCTTCTCGTACTTGAACGCCTCCACCTTGAAGATACTGCTTTGCTGCAACGTGATGCGTCCCCCGTCGCGGAATGCCACCACGGCATGCGATGCGATGTCGCTCTGCAATGTATCGCCCTCGAATACGGGAGATCCCAGGGTGAGTTTCCTGATCTCCCCGTCCGCCTGTTTGGCGACCATCTGTCCTGCGATGCGCATCACGCGACCGGCTGGCTTCGGCTTCTCCGCAGGCGCAGGGGCTGCCGCCTCGGCATCATCCTCGCAGCTCTTGGTGGCGCATAGACGTGAGGTGAAATCGGTCCCGCGGATACCGATCGTCGCACCCGAGGCACGCAGCTTGTAGGCATCCTTGTTGCCGCGCTTGCCGATCAGGCCGGTGACGGTGCGGAAACCGCCCTTGAGCAACTTGAACACCGCACTGTCGTCCTTGGGGGCGCTCTGCTTGAACTGGTATGCCTCGATCTTCAGATTGGAGTCGGGACGCATGGTCATCTTGGTGCCGTCGTTCATCACCACCTGCGCATAGCTCTTCTTGCCTGTCACCAGCAGATCGCCGGGCTGCACCGTGGATTTCGGCGTCAGCACGCGTATCGTGCCATCGCCGCGCTGCGCGACCAGCGTGCCGCTCATGTAGCGGATGGTACCGGCCGTCTCGGCAGCATATGTATTGCCGCCCGCGAGCAGGAGACCGGTCAACGACAATCCCAGCAGTAACTTTTTCACTTCACACCTCACCTTCAGAACGTTCCGGTCAGCGTGGCGTGGATGCGCCAGTCGCCCTTCATCTGTGCGGGATCGTTACCTTCTTTCAAGATGCGCCCGGCATCCATCCGCAAACCGTAGTTATTCCCGTAACCCGCCCGCAAACCGAAGCCCGCGCTGGCGATGCTGGTCGAGTTGTTGGCGCTGGAGGAATTCACATTGCCGCCATCCAGGAAGACCAGCGCGCGCGCATTCATCTGACCGCGCTCCCAGGCGGGGGTGTAGGTTTCGATATTGAATTTAGCACCTTGCTCGCCGGTCTCGCTGCCTTCGGAGAAACCACGCACACCACTCGCCCCACCCAGCCGCATCTGCTCGCCCTGGATCAGCTTGTCGCCACTCCATTGGCCATCGAAGGCAACCCGGAACTGCCAATCCTTGCCGAACTGCGTGAAGAGTCCGGCACCGAACCTCAGCACCTTGTAAGCGGGTGTGGGGTCGGAGAAGTTCACCAGATCATACGCTGCGAAATCCGCCGATTTCCCTTTGCTGGCGATCGGCATATTGGCAGTGAAGGAGACATTGCCGTTGACATCGCTCTTCGCCAATTTCCCCTGGATGGCATAGGCGACGCTCAACGGGGTGACCACGATATCGGTGTACAACACGGTAGGCGGCGGATTCGTCAGCTCGATCTTGCTGAACTTGCGCCAATCCAGACCGAGTGACAGCTTGGGGTCGAAACTGCCGATGCGATCGAGCGGGATGTTGTAACGCGAGCTGAACATGAGGCCGCCCCCCTGGAAGTTGGAGAGCCCGCCCACCAGCGAATTGATGTTGGAATAGCCACCGAAGAACTCGACACTGTGACCGAGGGTGTACAACGGGATCTTGTAACTGCCGCCGAGCACCTTCACCCGGCTCACATATTGCGGCGAGATCTGCATCTGCATCTGCCCAACATGGTCGCGGTTGAACATGCCGGCATCGCGGAACGACACCCCCAGACGGGATACACCGGTCTCCTTGGAGCCGCTATTGTCCAGCGTCACGACCCATTGTTTCGGGTTGCTGTCGTTGACCAGCACGCTGGCATTCACCTCGTCATCCGTCTCGCCTGCCTTCAGCACGACATTGAGCTGGCGAGCGGGGTTCTCGTTGGCGAGACGCAACTGGCGCGCGATGTCTTTCGCACGCGGCACACCACCTTCCCGCACAGCGGGCAGCGCATAGAGCGCATTGGCCTTGCTGAAGAACTTGTTGTTCTTCACTTCAACCTTCCCGAAACGGCTCTCGATCACTTCGAAACGTACCGTGCCGGCTTCCAGCTCCTGCTCGGGCAGCAAAACATGCACAGCGGAATAGCCACGCTCCGCATACAACTCCTCGACCGCTTCCAGCGCATATTGCACATCGGAGAAGTCTTTCTCGGCTCCCACGTAAGGGGCTACGACCTGGTCGAAATCGGATTTCGCCAACAATTTGGCACCATCCACCACGAACTGCTTGATCGGAAACTTCAGCACAGGAGGGGTGTCGTCATCCACTGCCGCAACGACTTGAGGCGACATTCCGACCAGCAAGATGCAGACTACCCTTGAAAGCGTGGCACGCAGTTTCATCATCACTCCGTTAACGGCAGACCGGTAGGTTGTCCGGCAGCCCGCTACCCTGATCGTTGCCAATGTCTGCTTCGGCCAGAACCTGCTCCTCTTCCTTCTCCTTCTCTTCTTCGGTCGTATCGCTCTCCGGCGTCCCGGATGAGAACGCGACCTGGGTGATCTCCTGTACGACAGCCGGAGCCATGATGGAGAACTTGCCCGGCACAAAGGTCATCGTGTAATTCTGGGTATCGAGCAAGGTCAGCGAGCCTTGCTTGATGGCGTACTCTCCGATCAACTCACCGGGATCACGCGCCAACGTTCCGCTCAGCACGGTAGCCACCGGATCGAACAGATTGACCACACTGTAAGGAAATATCGCAGGATCGCCCGCATTCATCACTTTCTGGGCCGGAAGCGCAGTCACGACCAAGCTGGCTGGATCGATAGTGCTGGTGCTATTCCCCACCAGTGTCACGCTATAGTTCCCTCCACCGTTACCATCGTTGATCGCCACGCTATTGAAGTTGACGACCTTGTTCGTTCCGGCATTCTTGTCTGCATAACTCATATCCGCAGCATTCACCACATCACCCGACACCAGCGCGCTGCTGAAAGCGGCGAGTTGGGCTGTCGTGGCGGTGTAGGACGTTGTACCGTTGTAGGTCCTGGTCAGGCTCGGTGCCGACAGGGTGATACTGCGCGGTGTCACGGTAAGCGTGCCATTCACATAGCTGATCGAATAATTGGATGCACTACCCACGGTAAATACGGCATTACTGGGCGTGATGGCGTAAGTACCGGCATTCGCGCTACTCACTGCCCCCGCACTGCTCAAAGTGACACTGCCTATCGTGTCCCCGCCCAGCAAGCCGACCGGTATGAAAGCACTGCCATTGAATGTATAGGTATCACCGTACACCTTGCTTGCATCGCTGGCAGTGATACTGAGCAATGTGATCCCGGCTGGAGTGATAGTGAGCGTGCCGTTCGTGTAGCCTGTGATGTCGTAGCCCAACTGGCTGGAATACAGACCGGTCACATCAAAGACATATGACCCTGCGTTGACTGCACCCTGCGAACTTCCGCCGATGCTGCCCAGCAGGAGCGCGCCGGCAACCGAAGTGGAATATCCGTTATCGCCGCTATAGGCGATACCGTCATAGACCTTGGTCGCATCATTCGCGGTCACAGTGGTCTGCGTAAGGAAGCTGGTCAACAAGGGGCCGGTATGACCTTCATAGATACGCCAGGTCATACCCGCTCCACCAGTGTTGGCGATGCTCCAGCCGGCATTGGTGAAGTTCGACATCGTCGTCATGCCGACCGCATCGAGCGGTGCGGCACCGACATCCGTGGGGCCGAAGGTGTTGTAATCGAAACCGATGCCCGTCACGCCCGCACCCAGGATCGTGTTGTCCCAGAACGTGCCGGTGACGCTGCCTCCCATATCGTTGCTCCCCACTACCGCACCCATATTGCCCCCGCCGGAAAGGGTGCCGATGCTGGTGTAGCTTGTGCCGATGACGCTATTGTTCCTTCCGACCAGTCCGCCCAGGTTGGCCGAAGTACTGCCACTGACACTGCTGCCGCTGACATAACTATCACTGATGAGGGCATCGCCGCCGACCCCGCCATAGGCCCCGCCTCCCTGCAGCCCCTTGATGTTCAATCCGACCAGACCGCCGATGTCACCGCCACCACCAGTTATGGTTCCGCCGGTGACAAAACTATTGCTGATGCTTGCCGCTGTGCCAGGCAATCCCGGGAAGGTAATGTTACTTCCCCAGCCTCCAACCCCACCTTCATTCCGACCGACCAGACCGCCCACAAGCCCGACGCCCTGCACCGAGCCACCATCCACATAACTGTTGCTGATGCTGCCAGCGATGTTATGGCCGACCAATCCCCCCACGACCGCACTGAACTGTGCACTACCCAACACAGCAGAATTCATGACATGGCTGCCATCGATATTCCCCTGGCTGCTTCCCGCCAGACCACCAATGTTTGACGACGCACCGGTGATGGTCCCCAGATCGACGTAACTATTACTGATGAAGTTGTTTGGCGATGAAGCTATAGAGCCCAACCCCAACCGTCCGATCATGCCGCCGATATTGCTGTTGCCACTCACGCTTCCTCCCGTGACATGGCTGCCCGAGATACTGCCGTTGAGCCAACCTGCCAGACCGCCGGCATCGCTCACACCGGATACGAGCGTATTGGAGACATAGCTGTTGCTGATGCTGATAAAGCCACCTTCGCCCCCATCGGATCCGACCAGACCGCCGATACCGCTCGAACCCGACACATTCCCCCCGGTGACATAGCTGGTATCGACGGTGCCGCCAAAACTATGTCCCACCAGACCGCCTACATTAGTGAAAGCTCCCTGCACGGTGCCGCCACTGACAAAGCTGTTGCTGATATTGCCGCCTGTCGGTGGATTGGTACATGTCCCACTACACACGCTATACAGATAGGGATTCTTGTTGTAACCGACCAGACCGCCGACACTCGAGTTACCCGCAATGACACCGTTGGTCGAACTGCTGTTGAGAATGTCGCCCTCGTTCCATCCCGCCAGCGCTCCGACATTGAGGCTGCCGTTGACGGTCGCATTCTGCAGCACCACATTACTCACCGTGGTGCCAGACAGCACATGACCGAACAGGCCAAGATAGTCAGACGTGGACTGGTTGATGCTCAGATTGGAAATCGTGAAGCTGCCGCCATCAAAGTTGGCCCCCAGCACGGGCACGTAATAGCCCGGTAGCGCAGTGAGGTTGAGCGAGGACGTCAGGGTGAAATTGAGGGTTGAATCTTCCGAAAAGCCCAGCAGTGCCTTCATGCCGTCCAGGCTACCTACAGTATGGTTGCCAACGCCTCCCGGCAATACATTGCTATAGTCGGCGATGTTCAAAGTGCTGTCGGCAAGCCAGTCGGAGAACTGCCCTGTGGCACTCGTATTGAGCACATCGTTATACAAACCGTATGGTGTGACCATCGTCCCGGTCGAACCATTGATCGTCATACTGGAGATATTGTAATGACTGTTCGAAATGGCTCCTGAAGACATTGCGCCGGCGAAACCACCAAACAGGTTAGAACCTGTCACGCTACCGCCAGCTGCATAGCTATTACTGATGGCACCGTAGGCTGCCCCCGCAAAACCGCCTACGGTCGAGTTGCCTGTCACGGCCACACCGGTCGCAAAGGCTGCATCTATCGTGCTGCTGTTATATCCCACAACTCCGCCGACGCTGCCCGTACCGGAAACAGAACCGCCACTGTTATAGCTATTGCCGATACTGCCGGAGTTCCAACCCACCAGACCGCCGACAGAAGTTCTCCCGAACACATTACCGGTGTTGACATAGCTGTTGGTGATACTGCCCCCGGATGCATTCCAACCCACCATGCCACCGACGGAACCGCCTAACGTACCCCCATTCACGACACTATTGGCAACATGGCTGCCGTCGATGACACCGTAATTCAAACCTGCCAGACCGCCGATCCAGCGCCCGGAACCCGTGATCGTACCGCTATCGACAAAACTGTTGACTATGCTTCCATAGAATCCGTTCTGGGCCACCAGCCCGCCGAGCGTGCTAGCCCCTGCTTCAGAGACATTCATACCGCTGACATAGCAGTTTGTTATAGTGGCATCGCTGATACCTGCCAAGCTCCCGACCCGCCAGTTGCCCGTTACGCTACCTCCAACCAAACCGAGATTGCTCACCGAAGACCCCATGCTCAGCGCGCTGAACAGTCCGATATCCGTAGTCGCGGGGCGGTTGATGTACAGATTGTTGACGGTATAGCCCTGACCATTCAGCGCGCCAGAAAAACTCAATACCGGCACGAATCCTGCGCTACCCCACATCCCTCCCGCTGCCAAAGCAGGAGCCATATCGATGTTGTTCGTCAGCATGTAGCTCGCCGTCAGATTCATCGTCATCAATTGCAGTTGATGCGGATTGGCGATGGTCGTACTCCACTCACTGCGCAGGAAGGGGCGGGTATTGCTTTCGGAAATCCACCAAGTGTTGGTGAAATCGAAACCGGTATATGCGGCTTGGCTATAGGGTGTTGCACTGATGTTGACAACTGTATCCTGGTTGCCGCTACCGATGGGCACAGCCTGACCTGTTGTAACGCTGTCCCACGCTACCGTCGTGGCGCTGGCCAGACCTGCCGGTCCCGGTCCACCTGGCAGGATACCCGTGCCTGCCACACCAACCGCCCCTGAAAGGTTATTGCCGATCAAGCCGCCCACCCTGCTCGCAGAGACTATTCCGGTGCTAGCGTAACTGTTGCTGATGGATGCCGCTCCGCCCCCGCCCCCTGCACCCGCCACATTCATACTGGTCGATCCATTGGCACCATTGCCGCCGTTGCCACCGAGATTTTGCCCCACCAGACCGCCTGCAAATTGCGTGGTGAATGCTCCCATTCCGGAAACACTGCCGCCGGATACGTAGCTGTTCGTGATGATTGCTGCGCCACCCGCGCCGCCCACACCTCCGGGCGCACTGATACTTGCCCCACCACCTGCGCCACCCGCACCACCACGGTTGATACCGACCAGTCCACCCACAGCAGGCGACACTGCAGCAGTTACACTGACCGCGACTTTCTCCGCATAGCTATTCGATATGCTGGCATTGCTGCCCGCCGTGCCGGGTGTCGTACCCACTGCAGCCGAGCCATCGCCACCTTGGTTGACCCCTACCAGACCGCCTGCGGCACCGTTGCCACCCTGTACTGATCCGCCAGACACATAGGTATTGAAGATGGTGCCGAAGTTGATTCCGGCCAGCGCGCCCACAGAGGAATTCCCTTGAATGGCGACACTGGTCAAACCCAGATCCTTGACAGTACCGGTTGCACCGATAACCCCGAACAAACCGACCTGGTTAGCCGCAGGGGTTGGAATCGAAAGATTGCTGACAGTGTGTCCCAGTCCATCGAACTGGCCAGTGAATGTGGTCGTTGTATTACCCAGCGGCACGAAACTCGGAATCGAGGAAGCATCGATGTTCCTGCCCAACGCGTAGTTTCCAGCCAGATTGGTATTGATAGCCTGCAGGTTGGCGGCATTGCTGACCAGCATCCACTCTCTTAGTGTGCCGGTGACTTTTGCAGTGTAGTTGTTCGGCGTACCGAACACTGTCGGGTTGTAATAAAAATCTGCCGCACCTGCAGTCAGGGAAACGCTGCCGATACCAGCAAAATTGATAGTACCTGTTCCCGTGCCGTTCAAATCAGCGCGGATCCGCAATCCACCCGCACCCGTATTGCTGATCAGCGGGTTGATATTAACGTCACGATGCGCATTGAGCGTCAGCGTACTGCTTGTGCTCCAGCTCACCGTATCGTTGATAAAGATATCGCCATTCCCCGCACCAGTTGCCAACGTCTGAATCGTGATATTGCCCAACCCGAGGTTGGCAGATAGTGTCGTATTGTCCATCCAGCTACTGCCGTTCGCCGGATCGGTGGCGGAGACATAGAAATCCGTCGGGTCGATCAGCCAGTTCCCGCTCTTCCCGTTCGCCGCCAGCGTGCTGATGCGCGCACCATCGTTCACAAGAACATGCGCCGCCGAGGTATCGACGAAACCGCCATCACCCTGTTTCGGGGCGGAGGCGTCCAGTGTGCCGCTGACCTCGACCGTTCCCTGCCCCATGTCGGAGAGGACCTTGATCTCGCCGCCGCCTGCGCCTTGTGCACTGGCGCTGCCGCTGACCTCTGTGCGCTGGCTGGAACGGAACACGATCTTGCCGCCTTGCATCGTGGCGCTGTCGGCGCTGACGCTGCCGCTGTTCCGGACCAGGGTGCCGAACAGGCCAAGCCGGCCGGCGCTGGCAACGAGTTGCCCGACGTTGGTAGCGTCGCCCGCCGGCGCGGTGATGTTGACGCGCAGATTGGGGTCGAGGCTGTTGGTGAGTTCGACGCTGGCGCCGGCAGCGAGAAGTATCTCGCCGTTGGGGGCATTGATGACGCCGCTGTTCTCGACGTTCGGGGCGATGAGCCAGATCTCGCCGCCCTGTTGCGCACTGATATTGCCGGCATTGCGGACGGCTTGCGCGTTCGGGTCGTTGCTGAAGCGGTGGCGACCGGCGAGGAAGTCGGCATCACTGAGGTTGAGCGAGGTGGCGACCAGACCAGCGACATCGACCGTGGAGCCAGCACCGAACACGATACCGCTGGGGTTGACGAGGAATACGCGACCGTTGGATTGCAGGCTGCCGAGGATCTGACTGGTGTTGCCGCCGACAACGCGGTTGAGGACGGCGGAGCTGGCGCTTTGCTGGGCGAAGCGGGTGATCTCGTTCTGCTGGATGCTGAAGTCCTGCCAGTGGATGATGGCGCCGGGGGTGTTGGTGACGGTGAGGGTGTTGCCGCTGGTGTTGAAGCTGGCGCTGCCGCTGACGACCTGGCCACCCATGGGGTTGGCTTGAGCACCGAGGCTGAACAGGCAGAGTGCGGCCAGCGCAGTGAGCTTGAAGCGGTGGCGGTGGATATCATCCGTGGCGGCATCCACGCCACCGATGTTCAATACTCGCTCCAGACTGGAAACGGCACGCTTGCCTTTGGATTTGACCAGTTCGGACACGGCCACCCAAGCACCCAATGCTTCGGACCAGATGGTGCGATATATTTTATTAAGTGGATTCATTGCTTTTCCCCGCCAGCACCATGCGTGATGCCGCCCTCTATACGGTCGGAAATCCTACACGGATATACAGGCCGAATCCATATGCCAGAATATATATGCCTGCCTGTATACCCCGTCTCCATCGGGCCCGATGTTCATGCCGCTACTTATCAATCCAGTCCAATCCAATGATGACATGGCAGAAATCCTGCATCCGTGGCAGGATGGACAGAAACAACTCCCCCGAGCCATGACCCAGCCCCCTACCCCAACTGCAGCACTGACCATCGATCAGGCCATGAACCTGTCGAACCAGCTGCAAGCACAGGGACGGCTGCAGGAATCCGAACACCTGCTGCGCCAGATCCTGCAACAGCAACCACAGCACGCCTTCGCCCTGCACCTGCTGGGCGTCATCGCCTACCAGGCCGGCCAGCTGCCGCAGGCTGCGGAACTGGTGCAGCGCGCCATCGCGCTGAACGGTCAGGTCGCATTGTTCCACGCCAACATGTGCGAAATATTGCGCCAGCAGAAACAGCTGGAGCGCGCCGTGGCGCACGGCGAACGCGCCGCCGCACTCGACCCGTCGATGGCAATGGCGCACAGCAACCTCGGCATCGCATATTTCGACCGCAAGGATTACGACCGGGCGGAGACCTGCCAGCAGCGCGCGCTGGCCATCGCGCCGGACTTCGCCGCCGCGCTCAACAACTTGGGCAGCATCTGGCGCGAGCGTGGCAAGCATGAACAGGCACTGGAGCTTTACCGCAAAGCAGCGGCCGCCAACCCGCACTATCTCGAACCGCTGAACAACCTCGGTGCGCTGTTGCTGGAAGAGGACCGCGTCGACGAAGCGGAGGCCGTGCTGCAGCAGGCGCTGCGACTCAACCCGAACTATCCGGAATCCATCTGCAACATGGGCGGCGTGCATCTCGCGCGCGAAGCCAACGAACAGGCGCTGGAACACTACCGCCGCGCGCTGGCCATGCGCCCGGTGTATGTCGAGGCGCAGATGGGCCTCGCCAAGACATTGCAGGCGCTGGAGAACCTGACGGAAGCGGAGCTGGCCGCGGTACGCGCCCTGCAGTTCGACGAGAGCAACCCAAAGGTGCATGCACTCCTGGCCGGCATCCACACCGAGATGTCCAAGCCGGAACAGGCCGAGGCAGAGTTCGAGCGGGCGCTGCAGCTCAAGCCGGACAGCAACGAGGCCCTGCTCGGCCTCGGTCACCTGTTCACCGAGAACGGCCAGCTCGAACGCGCGCGCGAACTGTTCCGGCGCGCCCTGTCGCTCAAGCCGGACGATACCGCCGCGCGCATCCATCTGGTGCAGAACGACAAGGTGAAGAAAGGAGACGAGAACTTCACCGCACTGCAGGAGGAAGAGAAGAGACTGGCCGGGCTTTCCGACAACCGCCGCCTCTCGCTGCATTTCGCGCTGGGAAAATGCTATGACGATACCGGTGAATACGACCGCGCCTTCGAACACTATCTGGCCGGCTGCAAACTGAAGCGCGCCAAGTTCGACTACGACCCGGATGCCGCCGCCACACAGTTCGCCGCATTGCGCGAGATCTTCAACAAAGACTATATCGACCGTTTGCGCGGCAGCGGTGATCCTTCGGCCAAGCCCATCTTCGTGCTCGGCATGCCGCGCTCCGGCACCACGCTGACCGAGCAGATCATCGCCAGCCATCCCGATGTACACGGCGCGGGCGAACTGCCCGACCTGCTGCGCATCGCGCACCGCAAGACGCATCCGGACGTGAACACCTTCCCCGCCAACCTCGGCCACCTCGACGCCGCGACACTGACCGCCTGGGCGCAGGAATACCTCGCCGGCCTCACCCAGCGCGCACCGCAGGCAAAGCACATCACCGACAAGATGCCGGCCAACTTCTTTGCCGTGCTGCTGATCCACCTGATGCTGCCGAACGCGAAGATCATCCACGTCAACCGCAACCCGGTGGACACCTGCGTCTCCTGCTTCACGCGCCTGTTCCACCGCAAGCAGGAACACACCTACGACCTCGCCGAGCTGGGCCGCTACTACGCCGACTATGCGCGGCTGATGGCGCACTGGCGCAGCGTGCTGCCGCCGGACGCCTTCCTCGACATCGTGTACGAGGACATCGTGGCCGACCAGGAAAAGGCTTCGCGCCGCCTGCTGGAATGGTGCGGACTGGAATGGAACGACGCCTGCCTCGACTTCCACAAGACCGAGCGCCAGGTGCGCACCGCCAGCGTGACGCAGGTACGCCAGCCGATCTACACCTCGTCGGTGGAGCGCTGGCGCAAGTACGAGAAGCATCTCGGCCCGTTGCTGGATGCACTGGGCGATCTGGTGCCGCAGCGCTGATGTCCGCTCGCAATGCCCATTGGAAAGCCATGTCAGACGGATGGAACCGGCTCGGACCGCCATTGCGCCCCTGTCCGGAAGACGTGGAGCATTTCCGCCGTGCGCTCGTCGACACACCGGGAGCGTGTCTGCTGCTAGGCGTCACGCCGGAGCTGGCGCAGATTTCCTCACGCATCACCGCACTCGACAACAGCGCGGACATGATCCGCGCGCTGTGGCCGCAGAACGAACATGCCATCCTCGGCGACTGGCTGGACATGCCGTTCGAGGAGGCTGCCTTCGACCATGTGATCGGCGATGGCTGCCCGGTGCTGCTCGACCATCCGCTGCAGCACGAACGCCTGTTCGCGGAAGCGGCGCGCGTGCTAAAACCGGGAGGCAAGCTGGTGTTGCGCGTTTTCGTCGGCGCAGAGCAGGCCGAGACACCGGAACAAGTCTGCGCCATGGCGCTGGCCGGCGAGATACGCGGCTTCCATGCCTTCAAGTGGCGGCTGTCCATGGCGCTCGCCGCCCGGTCGCGCGATTACACCTTCTGCATCGCAGACACCCTGCACACCTTCGAGCGCCTGCTGCCGGGCCGCGCACGACTCGCCGCCCTCACCGGCTGGAGCCTGCAGGACATCGCCACCATCGACTTCTATCGCGGCTCGTCGGCACGCTACAGCTACCCGCCGCTGTCTGCCTTGCGCAGCATCGTCCCGCTCCCGCTGCGCGAGATCGAAGTGCGCCACGGCAGTTACGAACTCGCCGAACGCTGCCCCATCCTGGTGTGGGAGCGCCGCACATGAAGGTTTTGCGCGACCTGCTGGCGCAGCTCGAACACAGCCAGTGGCAGAGCACGCAAGCACTGCAAACGCTGCAGATGGAACGCTACGCGCGGCTGGCGCAACATGCCTGGCAGCATTCGCCGTTCTACCGCCTGCGCTTCGAACAGGCCGGACTGGATGTGCGCGAACCGTGGACACGCGAACGCTACACCCGCATCCCGCTGCTCACCCGCAGCGAACTGATGCTGCAGCTGGAACACCTGCAGTGCCATGCCCTGCCGCCGGGGCATGTACAGACCTACCGCACTCAGACCTCGGGCTCCACCGGACAGACCGTGACCGTGCTGCGTACCGACGCCACGCAACTGTTCTGGCTGGCCTGCTCGATGCGCGACCACCTGTGGCAGCAGCGCGACCTCTCCGCCACGCTCGCCGTCATCAAGGCGACCACGCCGGTAGTGGACGACCCGGTACTGGCAGCGCGGCAAGGCTGGGGGCCGCCCGCCTCGCTGCTTGGAAAGACCGGCCCATGCTACTCGCAGCCGCTGTCTATGCCGGTCGCGCAGCAGGCGCGCTGGCTGGCGCGGATCGCCCCGCACACCCTGCTGACCTATCCCACCAACCTCGCCGCGCTGCTCGATCTGCACGAGCGCGGCGAAGCCCCGCTACCCGCCACGCTGCGCGAGGTACGCACCGTGGGCGAGACGCTGCATCCCGGCCTGCGCGACCGCTGCGCGGCGCTGGGGCTGGCCGTCGTGGACCTGTACAGTTCGCAGGAACTCGGCATCATCGCGCTGCAATGCCCGCAGAGCGGGCTGTATCACACGCAGGACGAGAACCTCATCGTGGAGGTGCTGGATGAACAGGGACTGCCCTGCGCGCCGGGCGAAGTCGGTCGCGTGGTCATCACCGACCTGCACAACTACGCCACGCCGCTGATCCGCTACGAGATACGCGATCACGCCGAGGCCGGCCCGCCCTGCTCCTGCGGGCGGGGCCTGGCTACACTCAAACGCATCATGGGGCGTCGCCGCAACATGGTGATGCTGCCGGACGGCAGCCGGCACTGGCCGCTGGTCGGCGCTCATCGTTTCCGCGAGATCGCGGACATCCGCCAGTACCAGGTGGTGCAGCACAGCCTGACGGATGTGGAGGTGCGGCTGGTGACGCCGGACGTTATCACCCCCGAACAGGAAGCGCGGCTCACCGAAATGTTGCATGCCGCCATCGGCCACCCTTTCCCGCTGCGCTTCAGCTACTCGGCGCAGGAACTGCCGAAGACCACCGGCGGCAAGTTCGAAGAGTTCATTTCCCTGCTGCCCTGACTTATACTGCCGTCCATCCGGCCGATCTGCCCGGCCCGGCACACTCACAACTACGGCAGCGTCCCCAGGAGGACAGATGAAGTACCCGCACGAACGCAGCGCCAGCGCGGAAGTCTCGCGCATCGCCCTGCAGAAGATGGCCGCGCATCAGGCCGCATTCACCCCGCCCAATTTCGCGGTCTGGTACGAGTATGTCTCCGGCATCAATCCCGAGCTGAGCAGCGCGCTGGAAAAACTCCTGAAGAAACATACCAAACTCCAGGACGAGCATATCGAGCAGCTGTATGCCGACCATGTCTCGGAGTGCGGCTCGAAGATCCACCTCACGCTGCGTGAAGACCTGAAGCAGCTGCTGGAGCGCCTCAACCGCCTCACCTCGGAGGCCGACGAGAAGACCTCGGAATACGGCGACCATCTGCAGGATTACGGCAGCCGCCTGCAAGGGGAACTCAGCGTGGCCGAGCTGGACCTGCTGGTGAAGGACATCACGCAGGACACCGAGCGCATGCACACCTCGGTGCAGAAGATCCATGTGCAGCTGGAGGCCAGCCACCAGGAGGTGGAACGCCTCAACCGCGAACTGGAAGCGCTCAAGGGGGCGGCGATGACCGATCCGCTGACCGGCGTGCTGAACCGGCGCGGTTTCGAGAGCTGTGCCGATACGCTGTTCGCCGAGCCGGATGCGGCCAGCCACAAAGGTTTCTGCCTGCTGATGCTGGACGTGGACCACTTCAAGAACATCAACGACAACTACGGCCACCTGCTGGGCGACAAGGTGCTCACCGCCATCGCCACCACCCTGAAGAGCAAGGTGCAGGGTCAGGACCTGGTCGGGCGGCTGGGCGGCGAGGAATTCGCCATCCTGCTGCCGAACACCAATCTGGACGGTGCTTTCGTGGTCGCCGAGCACATCCGCCAGGCGGTACAACGCGGCAAGATCCGCCGCCTCGATTCCAACCAGAACATCGACGGCATCACCATCTCCATCGGCATCTCGCCGCGCAAGGACAAGGAAGACCTGAACGAGATGATCGCCCGTGCCGACAAGGCGCTGTACCGCTCCAAGAAGGAGGGGCGCAACCGCATCACCATCCTCGACTGAGGCCGATCAAGGTCTGGTGCGCGCCACCAGATCGATCAATGCGGACATCCCGCTATGTCCCGTGCCCTCATGTATGACACTGTCGTGCTCACACAGATGCAGGATATCCATGTCGGCACATAACTCGCGCAGTATGGTCTCGGTGTATAGGTTCTCCACCTGCGAGGGGCCGCCGGTCTTGTAGTCCAGCTGGCGCGGCGTATAGCCCTGCAACAGCAACAGCCCACCCGGCTTCAGGTGGCGCTTGAGATTCTCGAACTGCACCGGACGCAGATCCGGCCCGACGAACTGGATGAAGATGGCCGCAACCACATCGAATCGCTCGGTGCTGCGCCAAGCCAGAAGGTCGGCCTGCTCGAAACGCATCGTCACGTTGCGTGTCTTCGACAGTCGTTTCGCCTTGTCCTGCGCCACCGACGAGGCATCCAGCGACAGTACCTCCAGCCCCTGCTCCGCCAGCCACACACCGTTGCGTCCCTCGCCGTCGGCGACGGCCAGACAACTCATGCCCGGCCTGAGCAGACCGTGCTGCGAGACCAGAAAGGCGTTCGGCTCCGTGCCGTAGAAATATTCCGCACCTGCGTAGCGTTCGTTCCAGATACTCATACTCCACTCCACAGATACCACCACGCGCTGAGCGTGAAGAAGGACAGGATCAATCCCACCGCCACCATCAGATTGGACAGGTCGGGGTCGAGATCATGCTCTTTCGCCACGATGGCGGCAGTGATCATGGAGGGCATCGCCGCCTCGAACAAGGTAACTTGTATCGCCAGCCCCTGTGCACCAAGCCATTGCACATACAAAAGATAGATCGCCAGCGGTGCCAGGATGAGCTTAAAGCCCAGTCCTAATGCGAGATTGCGCTTGTGTTCCGCGATATGCCCCAGGCGCAATTGCAGGCCGACCGACAGCAGCGCCAGCGGTGCCAGCGTGTCACCCAGGCGCTTAAGCAATACCGTGAACCAGTCCGCATATTCAACCGGGATCAGCAGGAAAGCGATGACCATGGAGATGAACGGCGGGAAGGTCGCGATGCGCTTCACGATTTGCGCCGCTGTCGGCCGCCCTGAAGAATAGATACCCGCCACAGTGATGCCCAGCACCGACAGCACGAAGAACGATCCCAGCTGGTCGGCTACGATGGCGGTGGCCAGCCCTTCCTTGCCATAGAAGGCATCGACCATGGGCAAGCCGAAGAAGGAGGTGTTGCCCAGCCCGCCGACAATGATCAGCGCGCCGGTGGTCTTGCGCGGCAGATCCAGCCAGCGGCCCACCGCCCAGAAGAAAATCGCGGACAGACCGAACACGATCCACGCCATCAAGGCGGTCAGCACGACATCGCCGGAAAGGTGGATCTGATGGATATACAGCAGCGTCAGCGCGGGCAGCGAGACATGGATGATGAAGCTGTTGAGCGTGGCGGGTGCATTGTCCGGCATGCGCCGGAAGCGGCGCAGCAGCATGCCCGCGACGAAGCAGAGGATGAGCAGGATGAGGTTGTTCATGCCTCTGCTTGATCGTGAGGGATCAGGGCTTGATGTGTTCGGAGATGAACGCCTTCAGCTTCACCACATCCGCATCCATCACCACCACACGCTGCGGCAAGTCTTCCAGCCCGACCGTGGATGCCGGACGTTCGGGCTGGCGGCCCAGCGCTTCCTGGATGGTCTCGGCGAACTTGGCGGGCAAGGCGGTCTCCAGACAGATCAACGGCAGGCTCGGACGGCGCTGCTCCAGACCGACCTTCAGGCCGTCTGCGGTATGCGTATCGATCATCACGCCGTATTCCTGCCACACCTCGCGGATGGTCTTCAGGCGGTCCTGATGCGTGCTCTTGCCGGACGAGAAGTGGAAGCCGGACAGTGCATGCCAATACTCAGTGCCCTTGATGTCGAAGGAACCGCCCTGGTCCACCTTGCTCCAGAACTCGCGCACCTTGGCACCGTCGCGACCGACCAGATCGAACACGAAGCGCTCGAAGTTGGAGGCCTTGCTGATATCCATCGACGGGCTGCTGGTCTCGTAGGTATGGTCGGTGCCGCGCGGGCGATAGACGCCCGTGCGGAAGAACTCGTCCAGCACATCGTTCTCGTTGGTGGCAAGGATCAGCTGGCCGATGGGCAGACCCATCATGCGCGCGATGTGGCCCGCGCAGATGTTGCCGAAGTTGCCGGACGGCACCGAGAACGCCACCTGCTCGTCGTTGGATTGGGTCGCGGCGAAGTAGCCCTTGAAGTAGTACACGATCTGCGCCGACACGCGTCCCCAGTTGATCGAGTTCACCGTGCCGATCTTGTGCGCGGCCTTGTAGGCGTGGTCGTTGGACACTGCCTTAACCATATCCTGCGCATCGTCGAACATGCCGTTGATGGCGATGTTGTGGATGTTGGGGTCTTGGAGCGAATACATCTGCGCGCGCTGGAAGGCCGACATCTTGCCGTTCGGCGACAGCATGAACACGCGGATGCCGCGCTTGCCGCGCATCGCATATTCGGCGGCGGAACCGGTGTCGCCCGAGGTCGCGCCGAGGATGTTCAGTTCCTCGTTCTGCTTCGCCAGCGCGTACTCGAACAGGTTGCCCAGCAACTGCATGGCCATGTCCTTGAACGCCAGCGTCGGGCCGTTGGACAACTCCTGGATGAACACGCCCTCGCTCAGTTTGCGCAAAGGGGTGATCTGCGTCGCATCGCTGTCCGGGCGGCCGTTGCCGTACACCTCGGCGGTATAGGTCTTGCTGACGATGGCCTTCAGGTCGGCAGCAGGGATGTCGGTAGCGAACTTGGACAGCACGGCAAAGGCGAGATCGGCATACGACAGCTTGCGCCACGCATCCAGCTCCTCGCGCGTCACTTGCGGATATTGCTCCGGCAGGTACAGGCCGCCGTCCGGCGCGAGACCGCCCAGCAGTATCTCGGTGAAGGTCTTGGCGGGCGCATTGCCGCGGGTGGAGATGTATTTCATTGCTTATTTTCCCAGCTCTTCCATACGCAGCTTGGTCACCTTGCCTGCCACCACACCCAGCTTCTCGATCTTGGCGATCGCCGCGTTGATGCTCTTCTCGCGTGTCTGGTGCGTCAGCATGATCAGGTCGGCTTGTGCCTCACCTTCGCCCGGCTCCTTCTGGATCACCGCGCCGATCGAGATCTTCTCGTCGGCGAGGATGCGGGTGATGTCGGCCAGCACACCCGGCTTGTCCTGCACGCGCAGGCGCAGGTAGTAGCTGGTCTGCACATCGTCCATCGGCAATATCTTCAGGTCGGACATCGCGTCGGGCTGGAACGCCAGATGCGGCACGCGATTCTCCGGGTCGGCGGTATGCATGCGCGTCACGTCCACCAGATCGGCGATCACCGCGCTGGCGGTCGGCTCGGCACCGGCCCCCTTGCCGTAATACAGCGTGGGGCCGACCGCATCGCCCTGCACCAGCACCGCGTTCATCGCTCCTTCCACGTTGGCGATCAGGCGCTTGCTCGGGATCAGGGTCGGATGCACGCGCAGCTCGACGCCTTCTTCCGTGCGCTTGCTGATGCCCAGCAACTTGATGCGATAACCGAGCTGTTCCGCGTAACGGATGTCGATGGCATCCAGTTTGGAGATACCCTCGATGTGCGCCTTGTCGAACTGCACCGGGATGCCGAATGCCAGCGAGGCCAGCAAAGTGATCTTGTGTGCCGCGTCCACGCCTTCGATGTCGAAGGTCGGATCGGCCTCGGCGTAGCCCAGACGCTGCGCTTCCTTCAGCACAGTATCGAAGGAGAGCCCCTTGTCGCGCATCTCGGACAGGATGAAGTTGGTGGTGCCGTTGATGATACCGGCGACCCACTCGATGCGGTTCGCGGTCAATCCTTCGCGCACCGCCTTGACGATGGGGATACCGCCCGCGATGGCCGCTTCGAACGCGACCATCACGCCCTTGTCCTGCGCCGCCTCGAAGATCTCGTTGCCGTGCGTCGCCAGCAGCGCCTTGTTGGCGGTGACCACATGCTTGCCGTTGGCGATGGCCTTGAGCACCAGCTCCTTGGCCACACCGTAGCCGCCGATCAGTTCGACCACGATATCCACGTCCGGATCGCTCACCACGGCGAAGGCATCGTCCGTCACGCGGCAAGCGCCCTCGGTGATCTTGCGTGCCATATCCAGATTGCGGTCCGCCACCACAGTGATACGGATGGGGCGACCGGCACGACGGGTGATCTCTTCCGCATTGCGCTGCAATACGGTGAAGGTGCCGCCGCCGACGGTGCCGATACCCAGGAGACCTACATTGATTGGCTTGATGCTCATGGTTCTCTTTCTCTTAGTTGGTGCCGTGACGCTTGCGATAGTTCTCGAGGAAACGCGCCAGACGATTGAAAGCTTCACGCAGGTCGTCCGCGTTGGGCAGGAAGACGATGCGCATGTGGTCCGGTGTCGGCCAGTTGAAACCGGTACCCTGCACCACCAGCACGCGCTCCTCTTCCAGCAGTTCGAGGATGAATTGCTGGTCGTTCTCGATCGGATAGACCTTGGGATCGAAGCGCGGGAACAGATACAGGCCGGCCTTGGGTTTGACGCAGCTCACGCCGGGGATGGCGGTCAGCAACTGGTAGGCCAGATCGCGCTGTTTTGTCAGCCTTCCCTCCGGCGCCACCAGATCGTCGATGCTCTGGTAACCGCCCAGCGCGGTCTGGATGGCGAACTGGCCCGGCACGTTGGAACACAGGCGCATCGAGGCGAGGATGGTCAAACCGTTGATGTAATCCTGCGCGTGTTTCTTCTCGCCCGAGATCACCATCCAGCCGGAGCGGTAACCGCAGGCGCGGTAGTTCTTGGAAAGACCGTTCAGCGTCACGAACAGCACATCTTCCGCCATCGAAGCGATGGAGGTGTGCTTCGCGCCGTCGTAAAGCATCTTGTCGTAGATCTCGTCGGCGAAGATCACCAGCTGGTGCTCGCGCGCGATCTGGATGATCTCTTTCAGGATGTCGTCCGAATACAGCGCGCCGGTCGGGTTGTTAGGATTGATGATGACGATGGCGCGCGTGTGCTCGGTGATCTTGCTGCGCATGTCGTTCAGGTCCGGGTTCCACTCCTTCGCTTCGTCGCACAGATAATGGCGCGGCGTTCCGCCCGCCAGCGTCACCGCCGCCGTCCACAGCGGATAATCCGGTGCCGGCACCAGCACCTCGTCGCCGGGGTTGAGCAGGCCCTGCATCGCCATCACGATGAGCTCGGACGCGCCGTTGCCGATATAGATGTCGTCCAGTCCCACGCCCTTGATCTTCTTCGACTGGCAGTAATGCATGATCGCCTTGCGTGCGGCGAACATGCCTTTGGAATCTGAATAGCCGGATGAATTCGGCAGATTGAGGATCACGTCCTGCTGGATCTCTTCCGGCGCTTCGAAGCCGAAGGGCGCAAGGTTGCCGATGTTCAGCTTGATGATGCGCTGGCCTTCCTCTTCCATCAGCTTGGAGCGTTCCATCACCGGCCCGCGGATGTCATAGCAGACGTTGGCAAGCTTGGACGATTTCAATATGGGTTTCACGGTCACTCACTCGAATTGGCCCGGAAACGCGAATCGCAGCCGATGGTAGAATCCGGCGCAACCCCGCAATTTCCGCAAGGGATGGGATTTTACCTGCGCCACCCCCGCTGCGGCAAACGATTGGAGAGAAGATTGGCCCTGCACCTTGAGAAAGTCTCGCACCTGAAGACCTTCACCGGACACGGCGACGGCTACGTCACCGTCAATGACCGGCGTTATGAGCAGGCCGTGGTCGTCACCGCCGCTGCCGTGCAGACCGACTGGCCCGCAACCGACTTCGCCGGCCTGACTGGGGATCATTTCGAGTATTTCCTGGCGATGCACCCGGAAGTGCTGCTGCTGGGCACCGGCAAGCGGCAACAGTTCGCTCATCCGCAGCTGTACCAGCAACTGATCCAGGCCGGTATCGCCGTCGAATTCATGGACACCCCCGCCGCCTGCCGCACCTACAACATCCTGGTCGCGGAGGATCGCAAGGTCGTGGCGGCGGTCCTGCCATCCTGAGGAAACAATATGACCGAAGCCCTGAAGAACATCCTCGCCCAGACCGAACAAGTCATCCTCGGCAAACCGCAACAGATCCGCCTCGCCCTCGCCTGCCTGCTGGCGCGCGGCCACCTGCTGATCGAAGACCTGCCGGGCGTGGGCAAGACCACGCTGGCGCATGTGCTGGCGCGCACGCTGGGCCTGCAGTTCCAGCGCATCCAGTTCACCAGCGACATGCTGCCCGCCGACATCCTCGGCGTCTCCATCTACCAGCGCGAGAGCGGCGACTTCAAGTTCCACGCGGGGCCGATCTTCTCGCAGATGATCCTGGCCGACGAGGTGAACCGCGCCACACCCAAGACACAGAGCGCGCTGCTGGAAGCCATGGAGGAACACCAGGTCACCAGCGAGGGCGAGACGCGCCCGCTGCCCTCGCCCTTCTTCGTCATCGCCACGCAGAACCCGACCAACCAGATCGGCACTTTCCCGCTGCCAGAATCGCAGCTCGACCGCTTCATGATGCGCATCCAGCTCGGCTACCCGGATGCCGCTGCCGAGCGCGGTCTGCTGTCCGGCGTGGATCGGCGCGACCTGATCGCCGACCTCCAGCCGCAGATGCAGACTTCCGAACTGTTCGCCCTGCAGGAACAGGTGCGCAAGGTGTTCGTCTCACCCGCCCTGCTCGACTATGTGCAAGCCATCCTGCGCCACACGCGCGAATCGGCGCGCTTCGTGCACGGTCTGTCGCCGCGTGCCGGTCTGTCGTTGCTGGCGGCCGCCCGTGCCTGGGCGCTGCTGGACGGCCGCGATGCAGTGATCCCGGAAGACGTGCAGGCCGTGCTGCCCGGCGTCGCCAGCCATCGTCTGCAGAGCGTGCACGACACACAAGCTTCGGACGGCGAGAGACTGGCGCGCGAACTGATCGAGGCGGTCGCCATCCCTTGAGGGGCGCGCGATGAAACTGCCCGACATTCGCGGCTCTCTGAAACATAAGTTCCGCAACTGGGCCTTCCGCCGTACCGTCGAGACCGGCACGGTACTGCTCAACCAGCGGCGCATCTACATCCTGCCCACGCGCCAGTTCTTCGGTTTCGGCTTCGTGCTGGTACTGATGCTGCTGGGCGACATCAACTACAACCTCAGCCTGGGCTACGTGCTCACCTTCCTGCTGGCCACCACCGGCGGGCTGTCCATGCTGTATGCCTTCCGCAACATGGCGCAATTGGAGATCCATGCCGGATATGTGGAACCAGTGTTCGCCGGGGAACAGGCGCGCTTCGTGTTCCACTTCAACAATCCCGGTTCGCTGCCGCGACACCAGATCCATCTGCACGACGACGCAGGGCACGAGACCGTGTTCGACCTGCCCGCACTGACCTCCACCCCGGTGGAACTCGCCCTTCCGGCCACAAAACGCGGCTGGCTGGACAGCGGCCGCCTGACACTCTACACGCGCTTCCCGCTGGGGCTGTTCAACGCCTGGAGCTACATCCACTTCGATGTGCGCGCATTGGTCTATCCCAAACCCGCTGCGCCACAAGCGTTACCGATCGCCGCCGCACCGGACGGCAGCGGTAAAACGACGATACGCGGCGACGAGGATTTCGCCGGGTTGCGCAACTACGTGCCGGGCGACGCCATGCCGCGCATCGCATGGAAAGCGCTGGCACGCGAGCAGGGGCTACAGGTGAAGGAGTTCTCGGCACAGCAGGGCCAGCAACTATGGCTGGACTGGTCGCAACTGCCGGACATCGCGCAGGAGCGCAAACTGGAACTGCTCACGCGCTGGGTGCTGGATGCCGATACGCAGGGGCTGCATTACGGATTGCGGTTGCCGGACGGGGAGGTCATACCACAACACGGTCCTGCACATCGCGCGGAATGCCTGCGCAGGCTGGCCTTGTACGGGATTCCGCAGCCATGAAGCTCTCCGCCCAACTCGTCTACGGCTTGGTCGCCTGCATCCTGATGGTCAGCGCCCCGCATGCCGAGCATCTGCCGCTGTGGGTCAGCGCGGAGTGCGGTGCATTACTGCTGTGGCGCGCCTGGCTGGCACGCAGCGGAAAAGCGCTACCGCCGCGCTGGCTGCTGCTCGGCATCACCCTGCTCAGCGTCGTCGGCATCGCCATCGGTTTCCGCTCGCTGTTCGGGCGCGAGGTCGGCGTCACTCTGCTCATCCTGCTGTCCACGCTGAAGCTTCTGGAACTGAAGGCCGTGCGCGACGCGACCATCGTGGTCTATCTGTCGTGCTTCATCATCATCACCAACTTCTTCTACTCGCAGAGCATCCCCACCGCGTTGTTCATGTTGGCGACCCTGCTGGTCATCCTCGCCACCTGGGTGCACATGCAGACCGGCGACCTCGCTTTCAAGCCCAGACTACGCATCGGCGGCATGCTGCTGTTGCAAGCCATCCCGCTGTCGCTGATCCTGTTCGTGCTTTTTCCACGCGTGCAGGGGCCGCTGTGGGGCCTGCCGCAGGACGCCTATGCCAGCAGCGGACTGTCCGACACCATGTCACCGGGCAGCATGAGCAAACTCTCTCTGAACGACGCGGTGGCGTTCCGCGTCAACTTCGACGGCGAGGCCCCGTCGCGCGACCGCATGTACTGGCGCGGACCGGTATTGTGGGATTTCGACGGCACGACCTGGAAGCGCGGCCGAAACGCCACCACGCAAAAAAGCACACTGGAAGACACCGGCATGTCGCTCGGCTACACCGTCACGCTGGAACCGCACAACAAACGCTGGCTGTTCGCGCTCGACATGCCGGACAAGCTCTCCATCCCACACCGGCTCACGCCCGATTTCCAGTTACTGAGTGAAAAGGATGTGAGCACGCGCCTGCGTTACCACGCCGAATCCCTCCTCAGCTATCGTGCCAATCCGGATGAACCGCCACGGCAATTGCAGCGCGCACTGAACCTGCCGCGCGGCCTGAATCCGCAGGCGCACGAGCTGGCACAGGGTTGGCGCACTCAGCATCCTGACGATGACGCCGCGATCGTGCGTGAGGTGTTGCGCCACTTCAATCAGGGCGGATTCGAATACACGCTGGAACCGCCCCTGCTCGGCATGAACGGCGTCGACGAGTTCCTGTTCCAGACCCGGCAGGGCTTCTGCGAGCACTACGCCGGCAGCTTCGTCTACCTGCTGCGCGCCGCCGGCGTCCCGGCGCGCGTGGTCACCGGCTATCAGGGCGGGGAATACAACACATTGGGTGATTACTACATCCTGCGCCAGGCCGATGCACACGCCTGGGCCGAGGTGTGGCTGGGCAAGCGCGGCTGGGTGCGTTACGACCCGACTGCCGCCATCGCCCCTGCGCGCATCGAGAGCGGTCTGTCTGCCGCCGTCAGCAACCCGGCCGCCCTGCCCTTCATGGCACGCAACCCGCCACCCTGGCTGCGCAACCTGCGCTTCAACTGGGACGCGCTGGCCAACCAGTGGAACCAGTGGGTGCTGGGTTACAACAGTGAGACACAATTCGCCTTCCTCACCCGGCTGGGCATGGAAGACATCAGCTGGCAGAAGTTGGCGCTCAATATGCTGGCCGGTATCTTCATCTTGGTCGGCGTGTTCACGCTGCTGCTGTTACGCCGACTGGTGGTGCGCAGCAGCGACCCGGTGCAGGCATCCTGGCTGAGACTGTGCCGCAAGCTGGGAAAGGCCGGGCTGCCGCGCGCGCCGCACGAAGGCCCGCTGGATTACGCGGCGCGCGTCGGTGCCGCGCATCCAGAAGTTGCGGCAAGCATGGACGACCTGGCCGCACGCTATGTCGCCTTGCGCTACCGGGCACCCGGCGACGACACCGCACTGCTTGCCTTCAAGCGTGCCGTTGCATCATTCAGGCTATAATCCGCGCCATTTTCAACGAGGCCCGCATCATGCAGATCACCCGCAGACTGGAATTCGATGCCGGTCACCGCATCCCCAACCACAACAGCCAGTGCCGGCACCTGCACGGCCATCGCTATGCCATCGAGATCACACTGTCCGGCGAGGTCATCACCACCGAGGGCGTGTCGGAACAGGGCATGGTGATGGATTTCTCGGATGTGAAGCGCATCGCCAAGGAACAAGTGGTGGATGCGTGGGACCACGCGTTCATCGTGTATCGCAACGACAAGACGGTGCTGGAGTTCCTGGGGACTTTGCCGGGACACAAGACGGTGGTGCTGGATGTGGTGCCGACTGCGGAGAATCTGGCGCGCGTGGCGTTCGATCTGCTCGACGGCGCATATCAGGACATCTACGGCAACCATCTGCGGCTGGAACGCGTGCGCCTGTACGAGACCCCCAACAACTGGGCCGACCACACGCGCTGATCAGGTCCCGGATTCCTCAGTATCATCCAGCAGTGCGTGCATGGCACTGCCCTCGGACATATCTGTGCAACAGGATATGAGCACAGCGGCACAGAGGTTCCTGCCCGCCTCATCCCCGTCGTGCGAGTGCAGGCGGATCTCGCGTGTCAGCGCAGCGTCGCTGTCCTCTTCAAAGGATGGCAGCATCTTTCTCACCTCGCTCGTAAACCACATGCGCACGTCCGACCAGTAGCGGATCCACCGGGCCGATGCGCCCCATATCCTTGTTCGAGTAAGGCAGCTTGTGCAAGACATAGCGCATCGCATTCAGTCGAGCGCGTTTCTTGCAGTCCGACTTGATCACCGTCCACGGCGTGTCCGCAGTATCTGTATGGAAGAACATCGCTTCCTTGGCTTTGGTGTAGCTGTCCCACTTGTCCAGCGAAGCGAGATCGATGGGGGACAGTTTCCAGTGCTTGAGCGGATGGACCTTGCGCTCCTTGAAACGCCGACGCTGTTCCTCGCGGCTGACAGAGAACCAGAACTTGATGAGATGGATGCCGCTGCGGGCCAGGTTGCGCTCGAACTCGGGCGCCTGACGCATGAACTCGTTGTATTCGTCGGGTGTGCAGAATCCCATGACCTGCTCGACTCCGGCACGGTTGTACCAGGAGCGGTCGAACAGCACGATCTCCCCTGCGGTCGGCAGTTCCTGAACATAGCGCTGGAAGTACCATTGGCCGCGCTCGACTTCAGAAGGTTTCTCCAGTGCAACCACGCGCGCACCGCGAGGATTGAGGTGCTCCATGAAGCGCTTGATGGTACCGCCCTTGCCTGCCGCATCGCGACCCTCGAACAGGATCACCACCTTCTGACCCGTCTCCTTCACCCAGGCCTGCAGCTTCAACAACTCAACCTGTAGCTGGAACTTCTGCTTCTCATAACTCTTGCGCGAAAGCAAATGTCGGTAAGGATAGCCGCCGCTGCGCCAATCATCAGCCAATTCATCATCAGGATGACTTGCGCCAGTTCTGGTCAGCACCGGGTGGCGCATCAACTCCGCCCGGAGCTTCACAGCCTCGTCCGGAGATGCCTCGTCGAGTATCACGGTGAGTGCCTTTCCCAATGCATCGGTATCGCCCGGATCGATGGAGGTGAGTATCCCCTGCAGTGCAGCAGCCTTGGCACCGATCGCTGCATCTACCGCCTGCTCCACCGTGAAATCCTCTATTGCTTCGGGCGTCAGTTTGGGTGGTACGTCACCTGCCGAAACCGCCCTGGTGGCAGATTTTCGTCGTCTTGCCGCAGCCTGACTGACTTGCCCCGCCACAGCCGGCGTCCTGTTAGATCGTTCCATGAGTATCGTTCCGCTTGATGTTCCAGTCACACACTCGGATCACCGGCAAGACACGACCCGCTGCCTCATCGCGCACACCTGCCGGTTGATCCACTCAGTGCCGAATGCTAACGGAACATCCACCCCAGTCACATTGGCCTTTGGCCCAATAGACACGGACAAGTATTCCTGACAAAAAGCTGCCCGGAATCGGGAATCCCCGGATCATTGAATACAGAGCATCGAATGGACGCAGAGATCGGATTCAATCGCACAGACATACTGGCCCAACTGAACCAACGCGGATCGCTGTCGGAGAAGATGCAGGCCATCCGTGCCGCGGCCAGCAGCTGCTGTGACTTCATCCACCGTATCTCTGTTGCCATCTATGACCCCAGGCTCGACCTGCTCAAGACGCTTGCCCACAGCACGGATGACGGGAACCCACTCCCCGGTTACCAGACAAGACTGTCTGACACACCATCACTGAAACGGATATTCCTGAGCGGCAAGCCGCGCATCATCAACGACCTCTCGGTGCTGATAGAAAGCGAACAGACACACACGAAACGGATCGTGGATCACGGTTATCGCTCCAGCTACACCATCCCCATGTATGCGAACGAACAACTTTCCGGCTTCATATTCTTCAATTCACGGCTGCCCAATGTGCTGCATGAGAAAGCCCTGACCAACCTGGACATGATCGCAAGGCTCATCTCGCTGCTGGTCGAACTGGAACTGAACATGGTCAAAACCATACACGGCGCGCTCAGGACGGCAACCAGCTTCTCCAGCTACAGGGATCCCGAGACAGGGGCACATCTGGAACGCATGTCTCACTTCTCGAGACTGATCGCCAAGGAGATCGCGCTGGACTGCGGAATGGATGACGAGTTCGCGGAGACCATGCTGTGGGCTTCCCCCATGCACGACATCGGGAAGATCGCCATCCCGGATCACATACTCCGCAAACCCGGAAAGCTCACACATGACGAGTTCGAAGCGATGAAGGCACATACGACCAAAGGCCGCGAACTCATCGACAACATGCTGAGCAACTTCAACTTCGGCAATAGCAGCCTTGCACCGATGATGTCCAACATCGCCGCCTATCACCACGAGAACATGGATGGCAGCGGATATCCTTGCGGTTTAAAAGGCGAAGACATCCCGATCGAGGCGCGCATCGTCGCAGCCGCCGATGTGTTCGATGCGCTCACTTCGAAACGCTGCTACAAAGAAGCCTGGAGCAATGCGGCCGCATGCAAAGAACTGCGCGCACTAGCGGAATGGAAACTGGACAAACGGTGCGTGGAGATCCTGCTGGACAATCTGCCCGCGATTATCGATATCCAGGCCAGATTCCAGGATGACGTCACGACAGGCCATACGAATCCACCCAGCGCAGGATAGCCCTTCCCTGCGCGACACGGTCATGACGAGATCCTGATGACCGGTTCCGCCTCCACCCTGTTCCGCCCCCTGCGTTTCGCGTTGTACAAGGCCCGGTCTGCACGGTCGAGCAAGCTGGACTCATCCTCCTCCGGATCATACTCGGCCACCCCGAGGCTGACCGTCATCCGTATGCCGTTCACAAGTTCCTTCCGCTCGATGGCAGCACGCAGCCTGTTGCAGAAACCGGCCGCGGCATTCAAAGGCGTGTTGCTGAGCAGGATCGCGAACTCTTCGCCGCCCCAGCGCACGGCGCTATCCACTTTCCGGATGGTGGCAGTGATCTCGGAACCGAGCAGTTTCAGCACCGCATCGCCGACCAGATGTCCGTGTGTATCGTTGATCTGCTTGAAATGATCGATATCCAGGATCACCAGCGAGAAGGGCGCTGCGCCATATCGTTTGACCCGCTCTTTCTCCTCGTCCATCCTGATCTGCAGCAGCCTTCTGTTACCCAGTCCCGTCAGCACATCGGTGACGGAGAGGTGTTCCAGACTGCGCGCCTTCTCTTCCAGCATATCGACGAGTTCATGCAGTTCGGAGGAGTGGTTCTTCAGGATGTTGATCCAGGCACCATAGGCATAGCTGATCAGCTCGCTCTGCGAGATGACCCCGACCAGCTGCCCCATCTCATCCACCACGATCGCGCGCTTGATGCGGTGCTGCTTGAGCTGCAGCATGGCCTCGTTGATCGATGCGGAACGTGGCGAAGTGATGACGGGCGTGGTCATGTATGCGGCCAGCGGCTTGTTCGCGGCCTTGCCGGAAGAGATGATCCCGAACACATCCTTGGTGGTCACGATACCGATCGGCCTGCCCTCGTCGACCACGATGATCGCGTCTTCCGCCTTGCGGAAATGGTGCATGACGTCCTCGAGCACCCAGTCTGACGTGAACATCACCGGCTCCGTCCGGATGATCATCTCACCGATCTTCTTCCGCTCCAGCAGTATCGCGGGATCGATCGAGGTCAGGATGTCGGTCCGGGTAACGATCCCGACCAGGCTGTTGCCGGCATCCACCACCCCGAAATGGGACACGCCGGTGCGGTCGAAATGTTCGAGCACCACCAGCAGCTTTTCCTTCTCCGGGATGCACTCCAGATGCCTGATGGGCAATGCCGAAAGCCGGGTGGTGTAGTCACCGCCCGAGTGGACAAAACCGAGCATATCTTCCACCGTGAAGATATGCCGCGCCCCCCCGGTCTCCAGCACCACACTGCTGACCTTTTCCTTGTCCATCAGGATCGCGGCCTCCTTGACGCTGATGGCCGGATCGCAGCGCAGGATATCCCTGTGCGCGACGGAACCTATATTGGGAAAGACCGCATGCTTCATATGCCGCTCCGCAACCTGCCGTCTTCCAGCTTCAGGCTGGCCTGCCTGTAACGCTCGAACTTCCTGACGAAGTCCGCGATCGTGTTCGACTGGGTCTTCTCCATCACCTTGGCCCGGTGCGCCTTGACCGTTTTCAGGGTGATGCCCAGAACGTCGGCGATATCGAGATTGGAGCTTCCGCTGCCGACCAGTCCCGCCACTTCATGCTCCCGCTTCGTCAACAGCGCGAACATCGCCAGCACCCCCCTGCTCTCCGATTCCTCGCTGGCAAAACTGGCATGGCGGGCGAATGCATCCTGTATCTGAGTGCGGATCGCAGACAGGGTAAACGGCTTGCGGATGAACTCCCCCTGGAACAGGTTCAGCAACTGCCCGGTCGCCGCAGTGGCAGCAGGCGTGCCTATGCATAGCTTGGGTATCGTGCGGATATGTTCGTTCGCATACCAGGCGGCCTCGGCCGGCAAAGAACGGACATCGACCACCAGACAGAACGAGCGGGAAGCGACCGCACTATCCGCAGCATGATTGTCGAGCCACTCCGCAAGACTCCGGCAATCCGGAAACGCACCCGCAGCGAAGCCCGCTTCTGCGGCGATGCGCGAGATACCCTTGAGGGTGGCTATATCCTCATCGATGACGACGACCATCCCGGCTGCTGCCTCTTTCACCACATCCTCCTCCCCTGCCGCGTTCGACAGGCCATGTTCACTTGGGCTCGTTGGCCTTCTCGTTCTTATGATAGTTCACGTAGACATAGACCGGGATGTCCAGATCGCCAAGCTGTTTGGCTATCAGTGGCCGGATATCCTGCCACTCCAGTCCGCCCACCCCGCATGCCAGCTTCGGCAATGCGACACTGTCGAGTCCTTCTTTCACCACCAGTGCCCGCAATGCATGCAACGCATGATTGACATGACTGACAGTTGCGCGCCCGGGTTTGCTGCCATGGTCATAGGCGGGCTCCTGGGTGAAAAGGTGTACCAGCAACCGACCTTCGCCGAACTTCCATGTCGCCAATGCTCCCGGCTTGGGATGCAGGGTCTTGCAATGGTGACGAAAATCCTTGTACATCTCAGGCATGCCCTCGCGCAATTGCAAGGCCAGCCCCTGATGGAAATCATCGTTGGGAGAAACGCCATGCGCGATGACTTGTGCCCCGCTACCCAATATGTCCCCGTCCAGTTCATAGATCATTCACATCCCCCCGCTCAACACTTAATGTTCTGTACGATCCATGAATAGCGATTCTTCCCAGCATCGCTGCAGGTTCGCCCCGACCTTCTCCACCACGCCTTTGTCGAGCTTGCCGTTATCCGCCTCCAGCCTGAGTATCCCCAGTATCTGCTCGGGCGGCAGTGCCTCGCGATACGGTCTTCGTTGCGCCAGCGCCTGAAAGACATCGGCCACCGCCAATATCCTGGCCTCGATCGAAATCTCGTGCTCTCCGGTCATATACGGGTAACCAGATCCGTCGACCCGTTCATGGTGCTGCGATGCCCAGGTCGCCACCTGCTCCATCCCCCTGACATTCTTAAGGATGTCGTAGGTGTCGAAACTGTGCCGGTGCATGATGCAATGCTCGGTCTCACTCAAACTCCCAGGCTTTTCCAGCAACTCATCCGGAACCCGCAGCTTGCCTATGTCATGCAGCAATCCGGCCAACTCCAGCAATTCGCAACTCTCCTCAGACAGTTCGAACTCATTTCCCAAATGTTGCGCAAGCCTGGCCACCCCTTCGGAATGTTCCTTGGTGAAACTACTCTTGGCATCAACCACATGGGAAAAGACCCCCACGACACTTTTCAATTCCTCGAACGAGACCGCCCTCTCTCCAGAATGCGAGAGCCAGGTCGCCAGATAGCCGTTCACATGCTCCCGCTCTAACCGGAACCAGAATGCATCCGACTTGGACACTTCCATGAAAGCATCGACAAGACCGGGATAGAACCAGTCTCCCGCATAATTCCCGACCACGGCGCATATCCTCTCTTTGCCCAGCAAGATATCTCTCCCGTCGGTTATCTCCCTGAGCGTCTGCACATCGACCCGATCGACCAGATAGATACAATTGGCGATCAATTTGGTCGAATCAGCCAAATCCAGCCGTTCCAGCATCTCCCAGTGTGTGTGGTGATAAAGGATATTCGGCGCGAGGTGGACGAGCAGCGAACATCCCTGCAACAGATCATGACCAACGACGCAATGGTCCTTCTCCAGCTCCCATTCCAGCTCTGCCAGATGTTTGTGCACCTGTGTCTTCGACACCCCGATGTCATGGAGGATCGCACTCTGGAACAACTCGTCCAGCATGGCACCGTTCCAGCCCAGCTGTTTGCCGATCTCTGTCGCCATGTACGCCACCCGCTTGCCATGATGGATGTGGCTGACCCCCACCAGATCCAGCGCATTTGAGAGCGAATACACCACTTCGTGCAGATTGACGTTATATGTGGCCATGATCCTCGGGACGGTTACCAGTTCGAGGGTGATCACCCCCATCTGCCCCTGCTGGTGGGGGCATTTTCAACCGTCGAATGCTATCTAAATCACCAGCAGGGGGATATTGGCCTTTGGTCCAATACCAGCTGTGAATTGGGATTTTCTTGAAAGACCGAATAAGGATGAAGTTAGGGTAGCTGACAACCCGATAACGTCACCACGGGCAGACCGGGCAGATAAGTTAATACTTGCCGTACGCGCCCGCCACGACCCTGTCCCTGCCGCTGCGTTTGGCCTGATACAAGGCCGCATCCGCCGACTTCACCAATATTTCCAAAGAGACCTTATCGTCCGGTAGCACGGATACCACGCCACAACTGATAGATACGAACTTGCTGCCGGTCGCGTAGTGCGGCACTTTGAGATCGGCCACCATCTGGCGCACCCTTTCGGCGATCCACATCGCGCCATCCTGATCCGTCTCGCCCAGCACCAGCGTGAACTCCTCGCCACCGAAACGGGCCGCCAGGTCGGTGCCACGCGGAGCGGCGCGCGCGATCCGGTCGGCCACTTTCTTCAGGCAGTCATCACCCGTCTGATGGCCGTATTTATCGTTGAACAGCTTGAAGTAGTCGATATCCATCATCACCAGCGCCAGCGGCTTCTTCATGCGCAGACAGCGCCGCCATTCGCGCTCCAGGAAGCTATCCAGCGAGCGCCGGTTGGCGATGCCGGTCAGCGCATCGGTGGTGGACAGCCGCAGCAGCTCGGCATTGGCACCATCAAGTTTCTGTGTGACATCGACCAGCTTGCGCTGCATGCCGACCAGCCGTTGCATGGCGCGCACCTTGGCATGGAATACCACTTCGCTGACCGGCTTGACCAGATAGTCGTCGCCGCCGGCGGCGATACCGCGCGCAAGATCCTCGTCGGAACTCATCGCCGTCAGGAAGATGATGGCGGCCCACTCCTGCTCGCCTTCCAGCTTGCGTATCCGGCGCGCCACTTCGAAACCGTCGATGTCCGGCAGCTTGATATCGAGCAGCACCACATCGGGCTGTTCGCGTTCGTAGATCTCCAGCGCCTGCTCGCCGTTCTCGGCGATCAGCGGGTCGCTGACATGCATGGCCGCCAGGTAGTTCCTCAATACCTTGACCGTGACTTTGCTGTCTTCCACCACCAGTATCTTGAGTGCGTCCACGTTGCTATCCATGTGCTGCTATTTCTGTGGCGATCCTAGTGAATTGGATCGATCCTGCTGCCACTGTTCCACCAGCTTCTCGAAGTCCGCCAACGGCAGTGGACGACCGAACAGATAGCCCTGGAACTTCGAGCAGCCGCGCTCGACCAGTGGCGATATCTGCGCGTGCTCCTCCACCCCTTCCGCGATGACACCGAAGCCGAAATTCCCGGCCATGCCGGCGATGGTCTGCACCATCATGGCGTCGCCGCTATCGGTGAGGATGTCGCGCACGAAGGACTGGTCGATCTTGAGCAGGTCGATGGGCAGGCGCTTGATATATTGCAGCGAGGAATAGCCGGTGCCGAAATCGTCCATCGAGAAACGCACGCCGATCTCTTTCAGCGCCGCCATCTTGCGCGTCGCCTCTTCGATGTCTTCCAGCACCAGGTTCTCGGTCAGTTCCAGTTCCAGCCTGCGCGGATCGGCACCGCTATCGCGCAGGATGTCTTTGACCTGGCGCACGAAATCCGGCTGATGGAACTGCACCGGGCTGATATTCACCGCCAGATGCATGCGCCCCAACTGCGGGTGCGTCTCCCATAGCTTGAGCTGGCGACAGGCGTTCTCCAGCACCCAGTGTCCGATGGGAAGGATCAATTTGGTCTGTTCGGCCATGGGGATGAACTGCGCCGGCGACACCATGCCCAGTTCCGCGCTGCGCCAGCGCAGCAGCACCTCCGCCCCGAGCAGCGTCCTCGATTCATCCGTCTGCACCTGGTAGTACATCTCCAGCTCTCCCTTGGACAGTGCATCGCGCAACGCCCCTTCCAGCAGGGTGCGCGATTCCAGCACCGCCTGCATGGAAGCCTCGAAGAAGCTCACCTTGTTGCGCCCGCCTTCCTTGGACTGGTACATCGCCAGGTCGGCCTGTTTGAGCAATTCCTCGCTGCCGACGCCATCCCCCCGGAACAGAACGATACCGATGCTGGGCGAACTCTGGTGCATCGTGCCGGACAAGTCATACGGCTGCGACAAGGCGACACGGATCTTCTCGGCGATACGCCCGGCCTGTGCGACGGCCTCGTCCTTGCGCACGTTCAAATCCTCCAGCAACACCACGAATTCGTCGCCGCCGAAGCGTGCGATGGTATCGGTGTCACGCACACAGGTCCGCAGCCGCCGGGCGACCTCCACCAGCATGCGGTCACCGTATTCATGGCCCTTGGTATCGTTCAATACCTTGAAGTGATCGAGGTCAATGAACATCAGCGCGCCGAAATGATCGCTGCGCGCGCTCTGTTTCAGCGCACGCAGCAGATGGTCCTGCAACAGGCGCCGGTTCGGCAGCGAGGTGAGCGGATCGTAGAACGCCAGGTTCCGGATCTCTTCCTCGGCTTTCTTGCGTTCGGTGATATCGACGAAAACCGCCACGAAGTGGGTCACCTCATCCATGTGCTTCACGGCGGTGATGGTCAGCCACTTGGGATAGATCTCGCCGCTCTTGCGCCGGTCCCATACCTCGCCGGACCAGCGCCCCTCGTTGAGGACGGCATCCCACATGTCCCGGTAGAACGCCCGATCGTGACGCCCCGAAGCGAGGATGCGCGGATTCTTGCCCAGCGCCTCTTCCTCCGAAAAACCGGTCGTCACTTCGAACGCATGGTTCACCTTGATGATGTTCGCGTCGCGGTCGGTCACGATGATCGCTTCCTGCGTCTCGAACGCCACGGAAGCGATACGCCCCTGCTCGGCCAGCGTCTCGCGCTCGGTCACGTCCTGCACGGTACCAAGCGAGCGTAGCGGCTTACCGGTCTCGTCGAAGGTGGAGGAACAGCGCTCTTCCACCCATTTGATGCGCCCGTCCGGCATCTGCAGGCGATGGATGATGCGGTAAGGTTTCCTGTCCTGCAGCGATTCGGCATACGCCCGCTCCACCTTCTCGCGGTCATCCGGGTGGACCGCATTGAGGAAGGCCTCATACGACGCGCCGAAACGATCGCGGTCGATCTCGAAGATGCGGAATATCTGGTCGGACCATTTCAGTTTGTTGGCGACGAGGTCCAGCTCCCAGCTGCCGAAGTGGCCGACATCCTGCGCATCCTGCAGCAGCTTGCGTTCCCGCTCCAGCTCCGCGCGCGCGCGCACGCGGTCCTCGATGTCGCGCACGAAGACGAAGAAACGGTCCTCGCCCTTCCAGTAGGTGGCCGTGATCTCCACATCGAACGTGCTCCCGTCCTTGCGCCGGTGCCGCGTCTCGAAAACGTCCCAGCCGCGCTCGAGCACCTCCTTCAAATGCGCCGCGACCGCCTCGGGGGTTTGCTCCATCGCTTCCAGCTGCGGTACGCACATATCCAGTAGTTCCTCGCGGCTGTAGCCGGACATGTTGCAATAGGATGCGTTCACATCGAGCAGACATCCCCGCCTGTCCAGCATCCAGTAACCGTCGATGGTGGTGTCCAGCAGATGCTTGCGGCTGCTCTCCGCCTGCTCGCGCAAGCGGATGTTTTCCCCGATCTGCTCGGCCATGCTGTCGAAACGCCGGCCCAGTTCTGACAACTCATCCTCGCCGCGCAGGCTGGTACGCACCGAGAAGTCGCCATCCGCCAGCCGCGTAGCGGCATCGAGCAGCACGCGCACACGCTGGCTGACCAGCCGGTGCAGGATGTAGGCGACCAGCATGGACGCCAGCAACATGATGAAGCTGAACACCAGCGCCTGCTCCACCGCCTCCTGCCGCGCGGCCGACAATTGGCGGCTGATATCGGCCTCGACATACAACACCCCCATCTGCTTGTCCAACCCGCCCTGGCGATAGGAAACCACCAGCGGGAAGTAGCCCTGCAGCAGCGAGGGCTGTTGCGGATTGAACGCCAGCCGGCTGGCCGCCCCCTGTGCGACGGCATGAGCGACCCCCTCCTCGTACAGCGTATGGGCCGCGACCGGCTCGCCCTTCCAGCGGAAGCGGTTGGACAGGATCACCCGGTGCTGCGTGTCGGACAGCACCAAAGTGTTGATCCCCGGGCGCATGGCCATCAGCGACAGGCTGAGCATGGCTTCCGCCTCGTCGCCTTCGGTCAGGCGGTTGTAGAGGATGTTCTGCAGCTGCGCCATCTCCAGACCAATCTCGCGCTGCATGTGCTGCTCGATGCTGCTGCGGTTGTTGCGCCCCTGCTGCACGAACATCAGCAGCGCGCTGACGAGGGTCACACTCATCAGCACCAGCGGGATCAGGATGGAGAGTCTCTGCTTCATGGGCTCAGTATCCGAGGCAAGCCTGCAGGTCGGGGATCAAGGCTGAGGCCGGATCGACACTGTGCTTGAGCTGGCCTTCTTCCAGCATCACCGCCCCCAGACGTCGTGCCGGTTGCAGGATGCCCCGCCCGCTGCCGATCAGTTCCAGATTCTCCGCCCCCGATGGCGTCTTGATACCCTGCACCATGGTCCGATATTCCTGCGGCGTCACTCCCAGCCGCTTGGCGATCGAGGCCGCCGCCGGCTGCGGCGACTGTTCCATGTAATCGAGCGTGCGCAGCCATTGCCGCGCCACATTGCAGACCCCGGCGCGGCGCGCGACGAAAACATCCTCATGCACCACCATCAGGTCGAACACTTCGTTGGGGATGTCACTGCTGTCGAACAACACCTGCGCGCCCTGCGCCGCGAGGCGTGTCTTGAACGGCTCGAAAGTGATGAAGGCATCGGCCCGCCCCTGGCGGTACATCTCCTCGTGTTTGCTCTCGGCACTGGGGATGACCTTCACATCCTTGCGCGTCAGCTTTGCAGCATCCAGCGTGCGGCTCAGCATATACACGCCGAGCGGGATATTGAGGATGGCGATGCGCTTGCCCTTCAGTCCGGCCAGCGACTTCACGCCGGGCGAGGCCATCACCGCATCCGCGCCGTTCGACACATCCATCACCATCAGGATGCGCAAGCGCACCCCGCTGTGCAGCAGGTCCAGCGTCTCGTCCAGCGTCAGGGTGGCGATATCGGCAGAGTGGTTGCGGAAGGATTCCAGCGTGATGTCGGATGACGGCAGTTCGAACAGCTGTGCGTCCCGCTCGGTCAGATATCCGATCTCCTGTGCCAGATACAGCGGTTCGTAGCCCGGCCACGGGCTGCTGGCGACGCGCAGGGGCGGCTCATGCACGCGGTCGCATGCGGCCAGCAGCATGACCACTGCCAGCAACAGCCATGAGATCGGCGCACGTGTTGCAAATGACTTCAAGCTGGCTCCCCTCCTGAATATCCTGCCAAGACTCTTCGCGGTCTCGTGAAGCAGGGCCCGGTTCATCCGAGCCGGGACGCACAGAATTATACGGTCAATCGTCCAGCTTCGACCCCCAATCGGCGATCAGGCGTTCCAGCTCCTCCAGCGGCAGCGGCTTGCTGAAGAAATACCCCTGATAGGCCAGGCAGGCATGGTGTTTGAGGAAGCTCAACTGGGCTTCCGTCTCCACCCCCTCGGCGATGACGTCGTGTTTGAAGTTCTTCGCCATGTCGATGATGCTCTGCACCATGCCCGCATCGCTCTGGTCCACGGTGATGTCGCGCACGAAGCTCTTGTCGATCTTGAGCTGGTCCAGCGGCAGCTTCTTCAGATAGGAGAGCGAGGAATAGCCGGTACCGAAATCGTCCAGCGACAGCTGCACCCCGAGCGCCTTGAGCTTGCGCATCTTCTCCACCACATCACCGATGTCGTTCAGCACCACGCCTTCGGTCAGTTCCAGCTTCAAGCGCGCCGGCTGCACGCCGTGCCGCTGCAGGATGGCGGCCAGATGCTCCACGAAATCATGCATGGCGAACTGGTGGGCGCTGACATTGACCGCCATCGTCAGCCCCGACCTGAGCGGATCGTCCGCCCACAGGACCAGCTGGGCGCAGGCATGGTGCAGCACCCAGTCGCCCAGCTCCACGATCAGCATGCTCTCCTCCGCCACCGGGATGAACTTCGCGGGCGGGATCATGCCGCGCACAGGATGTTGCCAGCGCAACAGCGCCTCGACGCCCACCAGCTTGCGTTCGTTGTCCACCTGCACCTGGTAATGCAACTGCAGCTCTTCGTTCTCGATGGCGCGGCGCAGGTCGTTCTCCAGCATGGCGCGCGTATCCAGATCGTGCTGCAGGCCGGGATCGTAGAAACGCACCGTGTTGCGTCCCGCGTTCTTGGCCTGATACATGGCCACGTCCGCGTGCTTGATCAGGTCGTCCGTGTTCTCCTCGCCGTCGTGGAACAACTCCACGCCGATACTGGGCGAGCTGTAATGCTCGTGTTCCTTGAGTTGATACGGGTGTGCCAGCGAATCGCGGATCTTCTCCGCCACCAATCCCGCCTTGTGCGACGCCTCTTCGCGATCGGCACCTATCCCCTCCAGCACCACCACGAACTCGTCGCCGCCCAGCCTCGCCACCGTGTCGATCTCGCGCACGCAGCCCTTGATGCGCTCCGCCACCTCCACCAGCAGCAGGTCGCCGTAATCGTGGCCCAGCGTATCGTTCAGCACTTTGAAACGATCCAGGTCGATGAACAGCAAGGCACCGAAATCCCCGTTCCGCGCCGAGGCCGCCAGCGCATTCTGCAACCGGTCCAGGAACAGGCGGCGGTTAGGCAGCCGCGTCAGCGCATCGTAGAACGCCAGCCCGCGTATCTCTTCCTCGTTGCGCTTGCGTTCGGTGATGTCGCTGAAGATGGCCACATAGTTGATCGTGCTGCCGGCTTCGTCCTTCACGGCGGTGATGGTCATCCATTTCGGATAGATCTCGCCGTTCTTGCGCCTGTCCCATATCTCGCCCGACCATGCGCCCTGCTCCAGCAACTGCCGCCACATCGCCTTGTAGAAATCCGCATCGTGACGACCCGAGCTCATGATGCGCGGATTCATCCCCGCCACCTCCCATGCGCGATAACCGGTGATCTGGGTGAATGCATGGTTCACGCGCAGGATGTTGGACTGTGCGTCGGTGATCAGGATCGCATCGTGCGTCTCGAAGGCGGCCGCCGCCACGCGCAACTGCTCCTCGTCGCGTTTGCGCGCGGTGATGTCCTGCACCATGCCCACCGAACGCAAAGGTCTACCGGTGTCATCGTAGGTGGTGCGGCAATGCTCGCGCACCCACTTGATACGCCCGTCCGCGAACAGCAGACGGTGTTCGATGTCGTAAGCCCCCCCTCGCGCAGGGAGCGTTGATAGGCGGCATCCACCGCGTCGCGGTCATCCGGATGGATGGCTTGCTGGAATCGCTCGTAATTGGGGACGACGCTATCGCGCTCCAGTTCCAGGATGCGGAAGGTCTCGTCGGACCAGATCAACTCGCCGGTATCCGGCACGAACTCCCAACTGCCTAGTTGCCCCAGACGCTGCGCCTCGTTGAGCAGGTCCTGCTGGTGCTGCAAACGGTCGGCATCGCGCTTGCGGCGCGAGATGTCGCGACAGAACGCCATGAACCGCCGGCTCTCGGCATCGAATGTGACCGCCATCTCGACATCCACCAGGCTGCCGTCCTTGCGCCGGTGCCGCGTCTCGAAACGGTCGTGCCCGCGCGCGATGATGCGGTCGATATGCGCTTTCACCTCCTCCGGGCGTTCATTGGCCTCCAGCTGGCTGATATGCATGCCCACCAGTTCCTGCACGGTATAACCCGTGATCCGCGCATAGGACGCGTTCGCCTCCTCCAGCACGCCATCGGCACTGGTCATCCAGTAGCCGTCCATCGCCGCCTCGACCACCTGGTGGTGGCGCAACATCACCTCTTCCACCTTCATGCGTTCGGTGATGTCCTCGAACACGGTGGCGAACTGCATCCTGGCCGGTGAAAAGACCGAGATGGCAAAGACCTGTCGCATCGGTTCGAAGCGCGTATCGAAATGATCCGGCTGTCCGGTCAGCGCAACCGCCGCATACCGGTCGAGATAGGGCGCTTGCTGCGTCCCATAGGCCTCGCTGGCCCGGTGTCCGATCACGTCGGCACGGCGCAGGCCGGTGATGGTCTCGTACGCTGGATTGACATCCAGCAGCACATAATCGACCGGCACGCCGGATGCGTCGAGCACCAGCTCGTGCAGCGCGACACCTTCGGTCATGCTGTCGAACAGGGCATGGAATTTGTTCTCACTGTCCCTCAACGCATGTTCGGCCTGCTTGCGCCCGCTGATGTCGCGGCTGAACACGTAGAAATGGCCATCACGGAAGGTCGCCGATACCTCGATGTCGATCACACTGCCGTCCTTGCGCCGGTGCCGTGTCTCGAAGCGGTCGCGCCCCAGCGCGATGATCTTGTCGATGTGCGCCTTCACCTCTTCCGGCCGCTCGCTGGCTTCGAGCTGGCTGATGTGCATGGTCAGCAGTTCCTGCACGGTGTAGCCGGACATGCGTGCATAGGCCTCGTTCGCCTCCAGCAGGAAGCCGTCGGCGCTGGTCATCCAGTAGCCGTCCATCGCGGTCTCGACCACATGGTGATGGCGCAGCATCACTTCTTCCACCTTCTTGCGCTCGGTGATGTCGCGGCTGGCGGCATACATGTACAGCTCGCCGTCGATCTCCACGCCGGTGGCACAGACCTCGACATCGAGCAAGGTCCCGTCATTGCGCTTGTGCTTCGTCTCGAAGATGGCGCTCTTGCCGTTCAGCTGGCGGAAGCGCTCGGCCAGCTCATCGCTGCTGAACTGGTCGTCCCAGTCACGCACATTGAGCTGCAGCGCCTCCTCGCGCGCATAGCCCAGCATGTTGCAGAAGGCGGCATTGACCTCGATCAGCTTGCCCTGCGCATCCATCACATGCACGCCTTCCATGGAGTTGTCGCGCAGCGCGAGGTTGCGTTTGAGTTGCGCTTCGATCTGCCGCAGGTAGCTGCGCCGCGCCGAGATATCCAGTCCGAGGCCGACCAGCACCGGGCTGCCGTCGAACATCACGCGCCGTCCGGTGAAATGGTAGGGGATGTGCGTACCCCATGCCGTCACCAGCGATGCCTCCGCCTCGGATTCGCCGCGCTCGAACACCTCGCGGATACGTGCCTCGATCACCCTTCTATCCTCGCCCTCGAACAGCTCCAGCGCGTTCTTGCCGTCCAGTCCGTTCGCGCCGACGCCGAGCACCTGCTCGAAGTTGCGGTTCCACATCAGGAAGGTGCCATCCATACCGACCATGTAGAACACGCCGGGCAGCGAGTCGATCAACTCCTTGCGGAAGGCGTTCTCGCGCTCCAGCACATCGCCGGCTGTGAGTTTCTCCAGCATGATGTTCAGCGATCGCACCAGTTCGCGGATCTCACCGCTCCCCTTTTCGCGCAAATGCGGCGGACGGTGATCGTCCGCGATCTCGCGCGCGGCGACGGCGATGCGTTTGAGCGGACTCAGGATGACACGCAGCACCAGCATGAATACGCCGGATGCCAGCAGCATCAGCAGCAATGCATTGAGCTGGCTGCGCCAGGGGATGCCGATCTCGTCCATCTGCAGCGCCTGTTGCGGGACATGGTAAGCCAGCAACAGGAAGCGCGCGGGATCGTCACGGTCGAACACCACCTTTTCCGCAGCCAGATAGCCGCCCCGCCCGTCCGGGGACTGACGCAGGGGCAGGCAGGAACCCGCATCCGTGGCGAACTTGCTGCGCAGGACGGGGAAGTCATCGCGGATATCGCCCACCCCGCCACCTGTGTCGAAGACAAAGGCACGACGCTTGTCCGGATGCGCGAGGTAATAGCCTTGCTGATCGGTGATGTAGGTCTGGATGCCGGATGGCAACCCTTTGCTGACGGCTGCCAGCAGCGATGTCACATCCATGTTCAGCACCAGCATGCCGAAGCGTCGCCCCTGTTCGTCGAACACCGCTGTCACCGCGCGCAAGGTCGGCCGGTGCGGCACTTCGGCCTGTCCGTGCTCCTGATCGAGATCGAAGCGCGACAGATGGACCTGGCCCGCCGACAGCGCGAGACCCGCCTGGAAATAATCGCGGTCGCCCTTGCGCTGCAGTTCGCGCGGCGGCGCCACCCGGAAGCGTCCTTCCGTCGTGCGGTCGACGCGCACCAGTTCGCGCCCGTCGTCGGCCAGCCCGATGTAGCGAGCCTGGAAGTATTCCGGGTGGGCGTCCAGATAAGCACCGAAGATATCCTGCAAACGGCGTTCCCACTCCTGACGGGTATTGTTCTCGCGCGGATCTATGCCACCGTTGCGGATGGCCCGCATGATGCCGCCGATCGGCGGCGTATGGGAGAGGAAGACTGCATCCCGCTTCAGCGTCTCGACCTGCAATTGCAGACGCTCGCGCTCGACATGCAGCGCCGCATCCAGCGCGGATTCGCGCTCCATCAGGTGTTCGGTCTTAAGCCGCTGGTTCTCGTTCCACGTCCACAGCAGCCCGCCCGCCGCCACCAGCCCCAGCGCCAGCAAAGTGATGCGGGTCGAGAGGCTGATGTCGGCGGGCTTCATCGGGTGCTCACTCCATCTGTTGCCGTGCGAAACAAAGGTCTTGCCAGGCCTTGGCCTTCTCGGCCGGGCTGCGCAGCAGGTAGGCCGGATGGTAGGTGATGATGAGCGGCGTACCGTGGAAATCATGCAGCGTGCCGCGCAGCGAGCCCAGCGGTACATCGCGGCCGAGCAGCGCAGTGGCGGCGGTCTTGCCCAGCGCGACGATGAGTTTCGGCTGGATCAGCGCGATCTGCCGTTGCAGGTAAGGCAGGCAGGCGGAGATTTCGTCCGGCTCGGGATTGCGGTTGCCGGGCGGGCGGCATTTGACGACATTGGCGATGTACACCTTCTCGCCGCGCTTCAAGCCGATGGAGAACAGCATATTGTCGAGCAGTTTGCCCGCCTGCCCCACGAACGGCTCGCCCTGCGCATCCTCGTCTGCGCCCGGCCCTTCGCCGACGAACAGCCAGTCGGCCTGTTCGTCGCCGACGCCGAACACGGTCTGCGTGCAACCGGCGCGCAGCTTGCAAACGGCGCAGTCCCGCACTCTTTCTTTCAGCGCAGCCCAGTCCAGCGATGCGATCTCCGGGACCGATGCGACATCGGGGATCTCAACGACTGACGGCGCTTTTGCGACAGGTGCTTCCGCTTTCACTTGAGGGAGCACTTCAGCCACTGCGGGCATAACGGGCTCGGCGACGACCGCTTCCGGCACGGGCACACCGCGCCGTACCCAGAGCGGATACAGGTTCAGTTCTCGCAGCACGTTTTCATCGCGAACGTTCACAGGCCCCTTCCCATCAATATCGCATCCTCACGCCCGGCATGGCCCGGATAGTAATCGCGGCGCAGGCCGATGTCACTGAAACCCGCGCTGCGATACAGGGCAATGGCGGAAGCATTCGACGCGCGCACTTCCAGCACCATGCGCCGCATCTCTTTCTTCCTGGCCAGCGCCAGCATCTCGCCCAGCAACATCCTGCCCTGCCCCTGTCGCTGTTGCGAAGAAGCGATGGCGATATTTAGCAACTCCGCCTCATCCACCGCCAGCATCATCACGGCATAACCGATCAACGCTCCCGCATCCGTCTCGTATACCTTGCACGCATAACCGCTGCGCAGGGCATCGCTGAAATTGCCCAGCGTCCACGGGTGCGCATGCACTGCGCGCTCGATGGCGAGCACATCATCCAGGTCCGACTCCTTCATGGCGCGCAGGATCATGCCGCGCGTTCGCGTGTGGTCAGCGCGACCTTGTCGCGCAGATAGAGCGGCAAGGCCAGCGCGGCATCCACCGCATTGCCCTGCGCAAATTCGACTGCCGCCAGCCGCACCACGGCCTCGGCCTGCGGCACGGCCTGCGCATCCACACCATCCAGTTGCGCGGCATAGCGTTGCTGCAAGACCTCGCTCACGGCGAAGCCGCTGCCGCAGCCGAACCAGCCGTCTCCAGCGAGGGCCGGCGCATCCTCGGCCTTGCACAGACAGGGCTCCAAGACAGTGCGCCAGACATCGGCCTCCTTCGCATAGGCCGCCAAATAGATCTCGCCCATGCGCGCATCCAGCGCGGCGATGACTTTATCCTTTTCGCTCGCCTCGGCCAGTGCCTGCAAGGTACACACGCCCACCACATTCACATCGACACCGAACGCCAAACCTTGAGCCACCCCGCAGGCGATGCGCACGCCGGTGAACGAACCCGGCCCTTTACCGAAGGCGATGCCTTCGACTTCCCTAATCCTGATCCCTGCATCCTGAAGCACGGCATCGACCATGGCCATCAGCACTTCCGAATGTTTCTGCCCCACCTTCTCGCTGCGCGCGCTGATGGTACCGCCCTGCCACAGGGCGACGGAGCAATATTCGGTGGAGGTCTCTATGGCAAGGATGCGCATCAATTCGCCAGCAACAGCACCACCGCCTGCGCCGCGATGCCTTCGCCGCGCCCGGTGTAGCCGAGCTTCTCGGTGGTGGTCGCCTTCACATTGACAGCACTCTTCTCCAGACGCAGGTCGGCGGCGATGTTGTCGACCATCGAATGGATATGCGGTGCCATCTTGGGCGCCTGCGCGATGATGGTGGCGTCAACGTTGCCGACGCGATATCCCGCCTCGCGCACCAGATGCAGCGTCTCGCGCAGCAGGATGCGGCTGTCGATGTTCTTGAACTTCGCGTCGGTGTCGGAAAAATGCCTGCCGATGTCGCCCAGCGCCGCCGCGCCCAGCAGCGCGTCGCAAATAGCGTGCAACAGCACATCGGCATCGGAATGGCCGAGCAGGCCTTTCTCATACGGGATATCCACCCCGCCGATGATGAGCTTGCGCCCCTCGACCAGTTGATGGACGTCGAAACCTTGTCCGATGCGCATGTTCATGTCCTCTTCTGCAGCAGGAGTTCTGCCAGCTCGATGTCTTGCGGATAGGTCACTTTGAAATTGCTGCTGTCACTCGCCACCAGTTTCGGTTGCAGGCCCATCGCCTCGATGGCCGAGGCTTCGTCGGTGACCGTGACACTGCGTGCCAGGGCTTCGGCCAGCAGTCCGGCGCGGAACATCTGCGGCGTCTGTGCCTGCCACAGGCCTTCGCGCGGCTCGGTGTGGGCAATGCGCTGCTGGGCGTCGGCGCGCTTGAGCGTATCCGCCACCGGCACGGCAAGGATGCCGCCCACCGGGTCGTCGCGCAATTCGGCGATCATGCGCGTCAGCAGATGCTGCGTCAGACAGGGGCGCGCCGCGTCGTGCACGAGCACCCAGTCGTCCGGCTCCAGCTCGGAAGCGAGCAGGCCGTTGGCCACGCTCTCGGCGCGGGTGGCACCGCCGCAATACAGCGGCTCCAGCTTGCCGCCGCAATGCGACCAGTCGTAACGCGCGAAATATTCATCATCGGGGGCCAGCACCACGAACACCGTCCTGATCTGCGGACTGGCGCACAGCGTGGTGAGCGCATGCCAGATCATGGGGCGACCGGCGAGGTCGAGGTATTGCTTGGGCAGTTCGTGGCCCATGCGGGCACCGAAACCGGCAGCGGGGACTAGGGCGTGGAATTCTGGCATGGGCGCGAGTCTACCAAACTTCGCGTGCATCAACTGAGCGTGAAACCACCATCCAGAACCTGCAGACAGGCATCGACCACTTGCGCGTCGAACAATGTGCCGCGCCCGGCAGCGAGCTCCGCCCGTGCCGCTTCGATGCCCAATGCGGGGCGGTAGGGACGGTGGCTCACCATCGATTCGACCACGTCCGCGACCGCCACGATGCGCGCTTCCAGCGCAATGGCTTCGCCCTTCAGTCCCTGCGGATAGCCGGAACCGTCGACGCGCTCGTGATGCTGGTGGGCGATGTCCGCCACCGGCCAGGGGAAGCGCACCTCCCTCAGGATGTCATAACCCATGCGCGCATGTTCCCGCACGATGCGCAGCTCGATGTCGGTCAGATGGGCCGGCTTGCTCAGCACTTCCGCCGGGATGCCGATCTTGCCGATGTCGTGGATGGTGGCACCGAGGCGGATGCCCTTGATGCGCTCATCCTCCAATCCCAGCTTGTGCGCAATGGCGCAGGACAGATCGGCCACCCTGCGCTGGTGACCGGCCGTATAGGGATCGCGCAGTTCCACCGCCATCGATACGGTATGGATGGTGCCTTCCAATGCCTGCTCCAGCACCCGCTGCTGTTCGTTCAATGCCTTCTCGGCGAACATGCTCGCGGTCACATCCTGCACCGTACCCAGCGAACGCAAGGGTCTGCCGTCGGCGTCGAACATCGTCTCGCATTTCTCCAGCACGTATTTGACCCGGCCGTCCTTCATCAACAGGCGGTGATGGATCTGGTAGGCAGAGCGGTTCTTCAGCGAATCCTCATAGGCCTTGCTCACTTCCTCGCGATCCTCCGGATGGATGGCATCCAGGAAAGCATCGTAGGTCGCGCCGAAGCGCTGCTGATCGATCTCGAAGATGCGGAATATCTCGTCCGACCACTTGAGTTCGTTCTTGATCAGATCTAGTTCCCAATGGCCCAGATGGGCCATGCGCTGCGCTTCGGCCAGTCGCTGCTGGCTGGCGCGCAAGGCTTCCTCCATCGTGATCCGGTCCGAGATGTCGACCGAGATACCGAGCAGGTGGGTCGCCTGCCCCGCATCGTCATACAGGCCGGTCTTGAAGGTGTGCAGCCAGCGCTCGCTGCCGTCGGCGATCTTGATAGGCTCGGCGGGGATCTCCAGCAACTTGCGACTTTCCAGCACCGCCCTGTCCTTCTGCGTGAAGGCATCCGCCTGCTCCTTAGGGAAGAAATCGTAATCATTCTTGCCCAGCAGATCCTCGCGCCGGTAGCCCAGCAACTGTTCCCCCGCACGGTTGAACAGCTCGAACCTCAGATGTTCGGCATCTTTCAGGAACACCATGGCAGGGATGTTCTCCACGATGGAGCCGAGCAGCGCCTGTGACTGTTTCAGCTCATCCCTGATGCGCAGGCGCTCGCTGATGTCGAGGAAGGTCACCACCGCACCGTGCACCCTGCCCTCCTTGACCACCGGGTAGGACCAGTATTCGACGGGGAAAGAGGTGCCATCCTTGCGCCACAGCAGTTCATTGTCGGAATGGAAGGCGCGGCCGGAATGGATCGAGGCGTAGTTCGGGCAATCCTTGTAGTGATAGGGCGAACCATCGGCACGGGTATGGTGCGTCAGCCTATGCATGTTCTGCCCGACCAGCTCCGCCGCATCGGCATACCCCAGCACCTTCACACCCGCCACGTTGATGAAGGTGCAGTTGCCGTCCATGTCCTGCCCGAAGATGGCGTGCGCCATGGAATTTGCAAGCAACGTGGCCTCGGCCTCGGTCTGCTCGATCTTGCGTATATCCTTGTCCTGCCGCCGTGCGCTGAAGAACAGGCCCAGCAGGCCCACCCCCCAGATCAGACCATGCCCGGCGACCATCACGTTGCGTCCGCGCGCCTCCGCCGCCAGCATGCCATCGATGGGGATGGCGATACTCACCCCGCCGCGGATATCGCCCAGTTTGTCGCCATATTTCGCATGGCATTTGAGGCACTCCTGCTCCGTCACCATGGGCCGCATATAGCGATAGTAGGTCTGCCCCGCTACCGATGTATCGATCTGCCCCCATTCCTTCGCGCCGCGCGCAAAGGCGTCCAGCGCCTGCCGCTCCCAGGCATCCGCCGCATTGTTCGGATTGATCGGTTTGTGGCTGCCGATGTGACCGCGCAGCTCACCGCCGCTGTGCGCCATGCCCTCGTGCACCAGGCGCACCACATAGGAAGAGTTCAGCAGAGTGAGCTGCTTGCCGGACGGCGTGGTGATGTCTCGCTCCGGCACATGCGCCAGCCACGGACTGGGTTGCACACGGCTATCCACCGGCACATAGATACCCCCGCTGTGGATTATCCAGTTGCGGTATTCCATGTCCATGGCATGGATGGAGACCGCCTGCGCGTGCAGCGAAGTATCGAAGGCATGCTGCTGGGAATACAGTGACCAGCCGAGGGAGGCGGCGATGACCACGCTCCATGCCAGCATGAGGAAGCGTGTGCTGCGTTTGAGCAAAGCGTGCCGGGAAAGCTGGGCGGAAGCCATATGCGTGACCATCCTCCTGAGGGATTTATGTTTTCTCAGGATGATACACGAGCGCGGCGCGGCGGATGGCGGCGGTATAATGCGCGCCCTTTGCTTCGAGTTCCGCCATGCTGTTCGTTTCGCCCCATCCCCAGCCCCGCTACACCAACCTGACCGGTTCGTCCGATTCGCTCGCCCTCGCGCAGTTCGCCACCTCCCGCGTGCCATTGGTGATCGTCACCGCCGATGCACTGGAGGCCCAACGGCTGGTGGAGGAGATCCCCTTCTTCGATCCGGCGCTGAGGGTGAACCTGCTGCCGGACTGGGAGACCCTGCCCTACGACCATTTTTCCCCGCACCAGGACCTGATCTCGGAACGCCTCGCCACGCTGCACCAGATCCGCACCAATTCCTGCGATGTGGTGGTGGTGCCGGTGACCACGGCGCTCTACCCGCTGCCGCCGGTGAGCTACCTGGCGGCCTACACCTTCTTCCTGAAGAAAGGCGAAGCGCTCGATCTGGACGGCTTCCGCAACCAGATGACTCTGGCCGGTTACACCCATGTGCAGCAGGTGCTGACACCGGGTGAATATTGCGTGCGCGGCGGCCTGATCGACCTGTTCCCCATGGGCAGCATGCTGCCGTTCCGCATCGACCTGTTCGACGACGAGATCGAGACCATCGCCACCTTCGACGTGGATACGCAGCGCACGCTGTACCCAGTGCCGGAGATCCGCCTGCTGCCCGCGCGCGAGTTCCCGCTGGACGAGAAGGGGCAAGCCACCTTCCGCCAGAACTTCCGCGAACGCTTCGAGGGCGACCCGTCCAGATCGCGCATCTACAAGGATGTGAGCAAGGGCATCGCCCCGGCCGGTATCGAGTATTACCTGCCGCTGTTCTTCGAGCAGACCGCGACCTTGTTCGACTACCTGCCCGCCAATGCCACCTTGTGCCTGCATCACGATGTCGATGCCGCCATCCAGCAGTTCGCGCAGGATGCCGCCTCGCGCTACAACCTGCTGCGCGGCGATCCGCAGCATCCTTTGCTGGAAACGAAGGAACTGTTCCTGAGCGCGGAGCAGTTCTTCGTGAAGGCGAAGGACTTCGCGCGTCTGGACATCGCACTGAACGACAGCGGTGCGAACGCCTCCGCCTGCCCCACCTCGACACTGCCCGACATCGCCGTTGACCGCCGCGCCGAAGTCCCCACGCAGAAGTTCGCCGACTTCCTGCGCGACTACGACGGGCGCGTGCTGCTGCTGGCCGACAGCCTGGGCCGCCGCGAGATCATGTCCAACTACCTTGAGGAATACGGACTGGCACCGGCGGTGTGCGAAGACTATGCAGCGTTCCTCGAAAGTCGCGAGAAGTTCATGCTCGGTGTGGCCACTGTCGGCAATGGCTTCCTGCTCACGGATGAAAACATCGCGCTGGTGACAGAAAGCGAGCTGTATGCCACGCCGTCACGCGCACGCATCTCGCGCACCGCCAAGAAGAGCAATGTCGAAGGCATGCTGCGCGACCTGTCCGAGCTCAAGCCGGGCGACCCGGTGGTGCACGAACAGCACGGAATCGCGCGCTACCACGGGCTGGTCAACCTCGACATGGGCGAAGGCGAGAACGAGTTCCTGCTGCTGGAATATGCGGACGAAGCCAAGCTGTATGTGCCGGTGTCGCAACTGCATGTGATCGGCCGCTACAGTGGCGGCGCGCCGGAGACCGCACCGCTGCACAAGCTGGGCAGCGGCGCATGGGACAAGGCCAAGCGCCGCGCCATGCAACAGGTACGCGACACTGCGGCCGAGTTGCTCAACATCTACGCCCAGCGTGCGCTGCGCAAAGGCCATGCGTTCAAGTTCAACTATCACGACTACGAAGCCTTCGCCGCCGGTTTCGGTTTCGAAGAGACGGCCGACCAGGCCGCCGCCATCGAAGCCGTCATCCTCGACCTGCAATCCGGCAAACCGATGGACCGCCTGATCTGCGGCGACGTCGGCTTCGGCAAGACCGAGGTAGCGCTGCGCGCCGCCTTCATCGCAGCGATGGAAGGCAAGCAGGTGGCCGTGCTCGCACCGACCACGCTGCTGGTGGAACAACACTTCCAGAACTTCTCCAACCGCTTCGCTGACTTCCCGATCAAGATCGCTGAGCTGTCGCGCTTCCGTTCCGGCAAGGAAACGACACAAGCATTGAAGGATCTGGCAGACGGCCGGGTAGATATCGTCATCGGCACGCACAAACTGATCCAGAAAGATGTGAAGTTCCATAATCTGGGACTGGTCATCCTCGACGAGGAACACCGTTTCGGCGTACAACAAAAAGAAAGACTGAAGGCGCTGCGCGCCGAGGTGGATGTGCTCACGCTCACCGCCACGCCCATCCCAAGAACCTTGGCCATGTCGCTGGAAGGCCTGCGCGACTTCTCGGTGATCGCCACCGCGCCGCAGCGCCGCCTGTCCATCAAAACCTTCGTCAGCAACTACAGCGCGGGCGTGATCCGCGAGGCCGTGCTGCGCGAACTGAAACGCGGCGGGCAGGTGTACTTCCTGCACAACGAAGTGGACACCATGCCCAACATGCTGGAGAAACTGACCGAGCTGCTGCCCGAGGCGCGCATCCGCATGGCGCACGGCCAGATGGGCGAACGCGATCTGGAAGCGGTGATGCGCGACTTCACCCACCAGCGCTTCAACGTGCTGCTGTGCTCCACGATTATTGAAACGGGCATCGACGTGCCGACCGCCAACACCATCATCATGAACCGCGCCGACCGCTTCGGCCTCGCGCAGTTGCACCAGTTGCGCGGCCGCGTCGGACGCTCGCACCACCAAGCTTATGCCTACCTGCTGGTGGACAACAAGGAAGGCCTCACCGCACAGGCCAAGAAACGTCTGGAAGCCATCCAGGCCATGGAGCAACTGGGCAGCGGTTTCTATCTCGCCATGCACGATCTGGAGATACGCGGCGCGGGCGAAGTGCTGGGCGAATCGCAGAGCGGCGAGATGCAGGAGATCGGATTCAGCCTCTACAACGACATGCTGAACGCCGCCATCAAATCGCTCAAGTCCGGCAAGGAACCGGACATGGCGCACCCGCTGGGCGTCACCACCGAGATCAACCTGCACATCCCCGCCCTGCTGCCGGACGAATACTGCGGCGACATCCACCAGCGGCTGGTCATCTACAAACGTCTCGCCAACTGCGAAACACAGCAGGACCTGGACGACATGCAGCAGGAACTCATCGACCGCTTCGGCCTGCTACCCGAACCCGCGCAAGCCCTGTTCGACTGCCACCGCCTGCGCATCCTCGCCAAACCGCTCGGCATCCAGAAAGTGGACGCCTCCAGCGAAGCCATCGTCATCCAGTTCGTCCCCAACCCGCCCATCGACCCGATGAAGGTCATCACCATGATCCAGTCGAAGCGGCACATCAAGATGGCGGGACAGGACAAGCTGCGCATCGAATTGAAGTATGGGGATTTGAAGCAGAGGGTGCTGGCGATCAAGAACTTCTTTGCAGAGTTATCCTGAAAGCCTGCATTACACACAGCTCACGATCCGGAATATCACTCATGAACACTGTCGACTGGATAGGCAGCGCCGCTGCGACCCTGACCACTACCGCATTCATCCCGCAGGCATTGAAGGTATGGCACACGCGGCACACCGCCGACATCTCGCTGGGGATGTATGCCATGTTCACGCTGGGCGTGGCGTTGTGGCTGGCATACGGCATCCTGCTGCAGGCATGGCCCATCATCGTCGCCAACAGCATCACGCTGCTGCTGGCTGGGGCTGTGCTGGTGATGAAGCTGCGCTTCGGCTAGAGGATGTTCGTTCCTGGCCCGCGCAGATCGAACGTGCCGGGTCGCTACGTTACTTCTTTCCGTGCTTCGCCCACCATGCCTGCCGCTGGTTCTTATCCATGAACGTCCAGGCCAGCAACCGGCTCTTCTTCTGGCCTTGCGCCATCTCGATGGTTCGGCTGTCTACCGCACCTGCATGTTTCAACGCACTGTAGGCCTGCGGCAGGCTGGCGGATTTTGAGATCAGGGTGGTGAACCACAGGCAGTGTTCACCGCCGCTTGCGCTCTCTTCGATCATACGGGTGACGAAGGCTTCTTCGCCGCCCTCGCAGCACAGCTCCATGCTTTGTCCGCCGAAGTTCAGCACCGGCTTCTTGTGTTTGTTGTGTTTGTTGTGTTCCTTGCCGAGGTTCTGCCATTTGCGCTGCGCGCCTTTTCTGGCTTCGGCGAGCGAGGCGTGGAATGGCGGGTTACTCAGGGTGAGCGCGAAGTATTCGTCGGCGTAGGTGACGCCGGAGAAGATGTCGGTGCTGGAGGGTTGCAGGCGCAGTTCGATGGCGTCGTTCAGGTCGTTCGCTTCGACGATGTGTTGCGCATTGCTCAGCGCGACCTCGTCGATATCGGTGCCGACGAAGTGCCAGCCGTATGCGGCGTGGCCGATGAGCGGGTAGATGCAGTTCGCGCCGACGCCGATGTCGAACACGCGCACCGCAACACCGCGCGGGATGTTGCCGCCGTTGCTCTCGGCCAGCAGGTCGGCGAGGTAGTGGAGGTAGTCGGCACGACCGGGAATTGGCGGACACAGGTATTGGTCGGGGATGTCCCATTCCTTGATCTGGTAATACTGTTTCAGCAGCGCGCGATTGAGCGCTTTCACCGCTGCCGGGTCGGCGAAGTCTATCGACTCGTTACCGTATGCATTTACCGACACATACGTTGCCAATTCTGGACTGGCCGTGATGAGACTCTCAAAGTCGTAGCGCTCCCGATGCAGATTGCGTGGGTGCAGATTGGTTTTGGTCGGGACTTGGGTCATGGCTGGTGTCGCTGTCGAGCGTGAAGCTGAGGCGCGCCATTCTAAACAATATGGGCATTGCGGCGCGGCATTTCCTCGCACGCACGATGCCGCGGCCTGCGATCTGCGCCGAGCATGCAACGCAGAGCCCAGGCCGTTCTACTTTCTTACAGTGCAGCTTTCACCACCTCCGCCAGCGGCGTCGTGGCCCTGCCGATGAGTTTGCTCAACTGATGAACATCATCGAACAGCGCACCTTTGGAAACGCCGGTATCGGAATCCGCAAGCAAAGCGGCCAGCGGCTCAGGCAGGCCTGCACCGAGCAGTGCTTGCTTGTAATCCGCTTCGGGCAGGTTGACGTAGTTGATGGCCTTGCCGCTTTGCTTGGCGATCTCGGCGGCGAATTCGCTCAGGGTATAGGCGCTGTCGCCTGCCAGTTCGTAGGTCTTGCCCGCCTGATCGTCGCTGGTCAGTGCGACTGCTGCGGCTTCGGCATAGTCGGCACGCGCAGCGGACGCGATACGCCCTTCCCCCGCACAGCCGTACACCGCACCGAGTGCCAGCGCGGTTGGGATGCCCATCGCATAGTTCTCGGTGTACCAGCCGTTGCGCAGGATGACGGCGGGCAGGCCTGAGGCCTTGATGGCGACTTCCGTTTCGCGGTGTTCACCCGCAAGGCCAAGCACGGATGTGTCTGCGCGCAACACGCTGGTGTAGGCCAGCAGCTTCACACCCGCGCGTTTGGCGGCGTCGATCACGGATTTGTGTTGTTGGGCGCGCTGTCCGATCTCGCTGGAGGAGATAAGCAGCACTTTGTCCGCGCCTTGCAGCGCGGCATCCCAGCTTTGCGGCTGGGTGTAGTCGGCCCGACGGACTTGCACCCCCAGTGCGGCGAGGTCTTGGGCTTTTTCCACATTGCGCACGGCGGCGACGATGGTCGAAGCGGGGACTTTCTTGAGCAGGGAGGCGATGACGAGGCGACCCAGTTGGCCGGTTGCGCCGGTGACGACGATCATGGTGTTTCCTTTCTTCGTTGATCTATGAATGGGTGGGCGAAGAATATCCGCTACAATAACTTTTCGTAAGTACGAACAAAAAGGTAAGTGTCATACCAACCATAACTGCCCCAAGCTCCAAGCCAGTCTTTCGCCGTGGAGAAGTGTTCTCCACGCTCTGCCCTTCGCGCGAGATCCTCAACCATGTCACCAGCCGCTGGGGAGTGCTGGTGCTGTCCGCCCTGATGGACGGCACGCACCGCTTCAGCGAACTGCGCCGCAAGATCGACGGCGTGAGCGAGAAGATGCTGGCGCAGACGCTGCAACAACTGGAGATGGACGGCTTCGTCGACCGCGTGTCCTATCCGGTGGTGCCGCCGCATGTGGAATATTCTCTGACGCCGCTGGGCGAGCAGATCGGCGTGCAGATCGACAGCTTGGTTGACTGGATAGAGAGCAACCTGCCCAAGATCATGAAGGCGCAGCAGGCGCGTCAGGGCTGAAGTAAAATGCGCGCCTCCGATCCTAACCGTTCGCCCGTATTCGCGGGCCGTATCACCTGCACATGAACCTCATCCTCCAAGCCCTGCACGCCATCCCAGCCGTTCAAGTCGAACACATCGCCACGCTTGCGGCGGCGCAACGCATCGAACAACTCGCCCCGCATGTCTACCGTCTGCGCGGCGCCGAACCGCACGAGATCATCGGGGCATACTGTTACGAACATCAGATCGACTTCGGCTACGTGCCCGAGGGCAAGCATCTAGGCGATTTCGGCCTGCTGGTGATGGATATGGATTCCACGCTGATCAGCATCGAATGCATCGACGAGATCGCCGACATGCAGGGCATCAAGCCGCAGGTGGCCGAGATCACCGAAGCGGCGATGCGCGGCGAGATCGACTTCTCCGAAAGCCTGCGCCGCCGCGTGGCCTTGCTGCAAGGGTTGGATGAATCCGCTTTGCAGCGCGTGTACGACGAACGTCTGCAACTCAATCCCGGCGCCGAGACCATGCTGGCCGCGATGAAGCGGCACGGCATCAAGACGATGCTGGTGTCCGGCGGTTTCGTGTTCTTCACCGAGCGTCTGAAAGCGCGCCTCGGCCTCGACTACGCGCACGCCAACACGCTGGAGATCGTGGATGGGAAACTCACCGGCAAGGTGTTGGGCGACATCGTGGATGCACAGGGCAAAGCCGACTGGCTGAACCGGGTGCGCGAAGAACTGTGCTTGAGCCGCGAACAGGTGATCGCCATGGGCGACGGTGCGAACGACCTGAAGATGATGGCGCAGGCCGGCGTCAGCATGGCCTACCACGCCAAGCCGGTGGTGCGCGCACAGGCCAGCCATGCACTGAACTTCGTCGGGCTGGACGGCCTGGTCACGCTGTTCGAGCAGGCATGAACCCCGCCATCGCGGCATCGGTCACCGATCGCGCGGGTCCCGCCCTCTTCCAGGCCTGACGGGCACTGCGACACTCAGGCTGAAGAACGCACAGGCTCCGGCAACTCGGCCTCCCCCAGCGATTTCCTCATACCCTTGTTGCGATACATCGCATCGTCGGCGGCATCGACCAGCTCCATCCCGTTCACACCGTCCGCCGGATAGAACGCCACCCCGGCACTGACGCCCAACTTCAGCGTTTGACCGCGCACCTCGAACGGGCGGGACAAGGCCACGGTTATCTTGCGGATCACGCGATCCGCATCCGCCGTGCTATCCGCATCGGCGAGCAGGATAGCGAACTCATCGCCACCGAGACGCGCCACCGTATCGCTCTCGCGCACACCACTCTCGATACGCACCGCCGCCAGTTTCAGCACCACGTCGCCGACACGGTGGCCGAAGCGGTCGTTGATCGGCTTGAAATCATCCAGATCGAGGAAGATCACCGCGAAGCTGCGCTGTTCGCGCCTGGCCACGACCAGCGCATGCGCCAGCCGGTCGTTGAACAATTGGCGGTTGGGCAATCCGGTCAGCGCATCGTGATAGGCCATCTGCATCGGCCGCAGCTGGAAACTGAGCATGAACGGCACGCAGATGACGGCCAGCAGGCCGGCATCGGTCATGGCGCGTATCCAGACTGGATAGCCTTGCGCCTCCATCACCGGGTCGACGGTGACCATCAGCAGCAACTCAGCAAGGGCGATGAGCCCCAGCAACAGGAAGAAATGGCGCATCGGGATGCCTTCTTTCATGGAACCCTCCGGATCAGGTGTACAACAAGTTGGCCGCTTGACCGTGACTCTACCCGCTCACCCCGTTTACCGACACCTTTTTTTCGTATCGGACATCACCGTCGGCATGCCCCCCCCGGCAATGCGGACCAGCCCGTCAGGCTACATGACGCTGCCCTTGAAGGCTGTGATGTAGCTGTAGCAGAGGCGCGCATCCTCGGCGAGTTCGAGGAAGCTGATGTGCTTGCTGCCCCACTGCGTGAAATCGGGGCTCCCATCCATCCTGGAAACATCGCGGAACTGCATGTTCCAGTCCAGGAAGACGCGCCGCTGCTCTTGCCCTTCGATCACGATGCGCAGATCCTTGTGACGCTTGTCACTGCCGATCATCGCCATCAGTCTCTGCACGTTCTCGCGGCTGCCTTCCAGCATCTGCATGAAACAGCCGTCCTGATACAGCAGGCAGCCGGTGAGGCCGTTCTCCTGGTTGTATCGCTGGGCGGTCCTGACGATCCCGTCCAGTGTCGCCTCATCCAGCGCGCCGGTCGCCTGGCTGACATAGATGAGGAAATACAGTCCCGGTGTCACACCTTCCTGTCTGCTGCCGATCTCGCGGTCCACCGCCTCGACGAACTGCTGGTCGTCGAGCGGGCGATAGCACAGATAGCCCTGGATGAAATCGCAGCCGTTCGAGTGCAGCTCCAGCAGTTGCGCCTCGTTCTCCACCCCCTCCGCCACCAGCTTCATGCCGAGCGAATGTCCCAAGCCGATGATGGTGCGGATGATGGTGCGACTGTCCGCATGCTTGTCCACGCCGTCGACGAAGGCCTTGTCGATCTTCAGCACGCTCACCGGCATACGGGTGAGCTGTGCCAGCGAGGAGTAACCGGTGCCGAAATCATCCACCGCGACATGCAGACCCAGCGTGGCCAATTGCCGCAACACATTGAGGTTAGCCTCCACGTTGGCCATCAGCGAGGTCTCGGTGATCTCGATCAGCAGGCGCGACGGGTCGGCACCGGTCTCGCGCAGGATGCGCTCGAAATCATGGGCCAGATTCTCTTCGTCGAGCTGGCGTGTGGAGACGTTGATGGAGACATAGGACGGCGCCTGCGCCCCCCAGCGTTCGCGCCACCTGACCTCGGCCTGACAGCCCTGGCGGAACACCCACAGTCCGATGGCGATGATGGCACCGGTCATCTCCGCGATGGGGATGAACACCGCCGGCGATATCTCCCCGCCCGGCGGGCGCCAGCGCAACAGCAGCTCGGCCCCGACGATACGCCGGTTCTCGGCGGAAACGATGGGCTGGAAACGGCAGGTGAGTTCGCTGCGGGCCAGCGCGTTGCGCAGTCCTTCCGTCACCGCCAGACGCTGCCGCACCTTCTGCTCCAGACTGTCACTGAAGAACTGCCAGCCGTCGCGCCCTTTCTGCTTCATCTCGTACATGGCGCTGTCTGCGGAACGCAGGATGTCTTCGGCGGAATGGGTGGTGCCATGCCCCACCGCGATGCCGATGCTGGCCGTCACGAACAGCTGCACGCCATTGAAATCGACCGGCTGGCGCAAGGCCTCGTTGATGCGTTCCGCCAGCGCCGAGATGGTAGTGGGCTGCTCCAGCTGCTCGCAAAGCACGACGAACTCGTCGCCCGCCAGACGCGCCACGGTGTCGCCCGGACGCACCAGGTCGATCAGCCGCGCGGCCACCTGTTTGAGCAGTGCGTCGCCCGCCTCGTGGCCGTGCACATCGTTCACCAGCTTGAAGCCATCAAGGTCGATGAACAACACCGCGATGCTCAACCCTTGCCGCTGCGAGCGCTGCAGCGCGTTCACCAACCGCTCGCGGATCAGCGCGCGGTTCGGCAGCCGGGTCAGCACATCATGGGTCGCACGCCACAGCATGTCCTCTTCGGCGCGCTTGCGCTCGGTGATGTCGCGCATGGTGACCACCAGCATCCAGCTGTCGTCGTTCCTGAATTTCGCGATGGCCGCTTCCAGCGGGAAGAACGAGCCGTCCTTGCGGTAACCCGATATCTCGCCGCGCGCCGACATGCGGCGTTCCATCTCGCTGCCTTCGACAAAGGCCTTCACCAGCTCCGCATGCCGCTGGCGCACATGCGGCGGCAGCAGCTGATGCACCGGCATGCCGACCATCTCCTCCATTCTGTAACCGAAAAGATGGCAGGCGGCAGGGTTCGCCTCGGCGATGACACCTTCTTCATCGGTAGCGATGATGGCCATGTCAGCGATGGACAATATTTGTTGTACCGTGCCCAGCCTTTGCATGGCGGCGCTGGCTTCCGCCGAGATGCGCGCTGAGACCTGCGGGCTCGGCGGTGACTCGTGCAGCTTCACCCCCATCGCCTGCTCGCGATAGCGTGCAGGGATCACCGGATCGATGCGCCCGAACGACTCCATGATGCTGAAGGTGCCGTCCGCATTGCAGCGCGCGAGATAGGCATTGACGCTGGCGTGATGGGTGACGGCATCCATCACCACCTCGCCCTGCGGCGCATCCACCCGCACCCGCTCGAGCGCATCCACCACGGATTCCGCCTCGGTGGTTCCGGCCATCTCCACTGCCCTGGCATAGGCGCGCACGCAAAGATAGGTACCCTCGCCGAAATTGGTGAGGATGCCGTTGCCGCTCGGCCAGATGCCGCTGATGCCCGGCACCTGCGCCAGACGTTCGAGATAACTGCGATTCTGCGGCGTGTCGACCGACATGAAATAGGTATTGCTGGAATAGAAGCCCTCGCGCACCGCTGCCGGCAGCTGGCTGACCATCATCTCGTCGTAATGCCCCATCGCCACTGCCATGCGCTTCTTCAGCCCCATCTCGGTGAAGCGCGTGAGCAGCTGCACCTGGTCCGCACCGGCGAAATATGGCACGAACACATCGGCACCGGAGCGGGCGACCTGCTGCAGCAAATCATCGATCTCCTGCGCACTGGCGCCGATAGGCAGGTATTCCTCGCCCAGGATGTCGCCGCCCAGCGCCCGCAGCGATTGCTTGGCCGCGTCGATGGAGCCGCGCGGCCACTCGTAGTTGTTGCCGGCGAAGAACATCTTGGGGCCGTGATGATCGGCCAGCCAGGGGATCATCTTGTCGATCTGCTGGTTGGGCAAGGCGGCGAAGTGGAAGAAATAGCGCCCGGAGATGCTGCCTTCGTAGAAAGAGAAGTTCAGGTAGGGGATGCGTTTCGGCTCGGCGACCTGCCCGGCGACGGCGATGCGCGAGTTCGACAGCAGGTTGCCGATGATGGCGTCACACCGATGCTGTTCGACCAGACGCAGGGCGGCCGGCACGGCGGTATCGGGCAGACTGCCGTCATCCTCGATGATGAGTTCCAGCGGTCGCCCCAGCACACCGCCGGCGGCATTGATCTCGTCGCAGGCGATGCGGGCGGCATGGCATATCTCGCTGCCATATAGCCCGACCAGCCCCGTCAACGGCGGCATCAGTCCAAGACGGACCGGTTCGATCAAAGACTTTTCTCCCATTCCTGTTCAATCGCTATGCGGCCTGACACAAACGGGGAGCACATTACCGCATCCTCTGAAAAAATGCGCCCTGTAAATGCCTTGCGCTATCCGTATAATCGAAGCCCGTTTCCGCTCTCTTCCCCTTCATGGGGTAGGGGCCAACCGAAAGCCCAGACATGACACAAGAGATCAGCACCGAAGTCCTCCTCGAAAAATACGCGGAAGCGGACGAGAACACGGTGCAGGACGTGCGCCGCCGCGTCGCGCGCGGGCTGGCGCAGGCCGAGAAGCCGGAGCAGCGCGCGCAGTGGGAAGAGACCTTCTTCCAGGCGCAGGAGAACGGCTTCGTCCCCGCCGGACGCATCAACTCCGCCGCCGGCCTCAAGATACAGGCCACGCTCATCAACTGCTTCGTGCAACCGGTGGGCGACGCCATCTCCGGCTTCACTGACGGTCGCCCCGGCATCTACGACGCGCTGCAACAGGCCGCCGAGACCATGCGGCGCGGCGGCGGCGTCGGCTACGACTTCTCCACCATCCGCCCCGAAGGTGCGCACGTGAAAGGCACCAACTCGCGCGCCTCCGGCCCCATCTCCTACATGCGCGTGTTCGACCGCTCCTGCGAGACCGTCGAATCCGCCGGCGCACGGCGCGGCGCACAGATGGGCGTGCTGCGCTGCGACCATCCCGATATCGAAAAATTCATCAGCGCCAAGGACAAGGGCGACCTGCGCAACTTCAACATCTCGGTCGGCGTCACCGATGCCTTGATGCAGGCGGTGGAGAAAGACGAGGAATTCGAACTGGTGCATGCCGCCGAACCTTCCGCCGCGATCAAGGAAGCCGGCGCGACCCAGCGTGCAGACGGCAAGTGGATCTATCGCAAAGTGCGCGCCACCGACCTGTGGAAGCAGATCATCGCCAGCACCTACGACCACGCCGAACCGGGTGTGCTGTTCATCGATCTGATGAACCGCGACAACAACCTGTCGTATTGCGAAGTGATAGAGGCGACCAATCCATGCGCTGAGCAACCCCTCCCCCCCTACGGCTGCTGCTGCCTCGGCTCCATCGACCTTACGCGCATGGTGAAGAATCCGTTCACGAATCATGCGGGCTTTGACCATGAGCCATTCATGCAATTGGTGCGCACCTCGATCCGCATGCTGGACAATGTGCTGGACGTGACCGCCTGGCCGCTGCCGGAACAGCAGGAGGAGGCGCGCAGCAAGCGCCGCGTCGGTCTGGGGTTCACCGGGCTGGGCGATGCGCTGGCGATGCTGGGCCTGCGTTACGACACCGACGAGGCGCGTGCCTTCGCCGCCGACATCACCCGCATCATGCGCGACGAAGCGTATGAAGCTTCGGTTGAACTAGCGAAAGAGCGCGGCGCATTCCCGCTGCTGGATGCGGACAAATATCTGGCCGCACCACGCTTCGCTTCACGCCTGCCCGATGAACTGAAGGACAAGATACGCAAGCACGGCATCCGCAACAGCCACCTGCTCTCCATCGCGCCGACCGGCACCATCTCGTTGGCCTTCGCCGACAATGCGTCGAACGGCATCGAGCCGCCCTTCTCATGGTTCTACACGCGCAAGAAGCGCATGCCGGACGGCACGACCAAGGATTATCAGGTGGAAGACCACGCCTGGCGCCTCTACAAGAAACAGGGCGGCGACACCAACAAGCTGCCGCCGTCGTTCGTCACCGCGCTGGAGATCTCTGCCATCGACCACATGAAGATGGTGGCCGCCGTCGCGCCGTTCATCGACACCTCGATCAGCAAGACGGTGAACGTGCCTGCCGACTATCCCTACGAGGATTTCAAGGACCTGTACACCGAAGCATGGAAAGCCGGATTGAAAGGTCTGGCCACTTATCGCCCCAACAGCGTGCTGGGTTCCGTGCTGTCGGTCACACCGGAGAAGAAGGAAGAAGAACAGCCGCAGGATTTCGTGTTCGACCAGGATCGCCGCATCGTGCTCGAGTCCGCCCCCAAGCCCGCACTCGCTTCGCTGCGCTGGCCGGGCCGCCCGGACCTGCCGGCGGGCAGCGAAGGCTGGGTATCGCAGGTGGTGAAACATCCGCTGGGCAGTTTCGTCGCCTTCGTGTCGCACACGACCAATGGTTGCAACCACCCCTTCGAAGTATGGGTGAACGGTTCCGAACAACCGCGCGGCCTCGGCGCATTGGCGAAGTCCCTGTCGATGGACATGCGCACGCGCGATCCGGTGTGGATACGCATGAAGCTGGAGATGCTGATGAAGTCCGCCGGCGACGACGCCTTCGACATGCCGATGCCACCGGACGGCGAGGTGAAGCGCATGCCCAGCCTGGTCGCGGCCTTCGCCCACCTGCTGAAATACCGCATCGAACAACTTGGCGCACTGGAAGTCTGCGAAGACTCGACCACACCGATGATGGATGCATTGTTCGCGAAGAAAGAACCGAAGACCGGTGTGGACGGCACCATGAGCTGGACGGTGGACATCTCCAACGCGGGCAGCGGCGACGACTTCGTGCTGGGCCTGAAGGAACTGGTGCTGCCGGACGGCCAGCGCCGTCCCTATTCGATGTGGCTGTCCGGCGTGTATCCGCGCGCACTGGACGGCCTGTGCAAGGTGCTGAGCCTGGATATGCGCGTGATCGACCCGGCTTGGATCGGCATGAAGTTGCGCAAGCTGCTCAACTTCGGCGAACCGCTGGGCGACTTCATGGCGCGCGTGCCGGGCGACAACAAGATGGAGAGCTACCCTTCCACCGTGTCCTATGTGGCGCAACTCATCATCCACCGCTACGCCATGCTCGGCATCCTCGACGAGCACGGCTACCCGGTGCAGCAGATGGGCGTGCTGGAGATCCCCGAGGGACAGATCAAACCGACCACCGTCAAACCGCTGGCAGGCAAGCACTGCAAGGAGTGCGGCAACGCCACGCTGATCAAGAAGGACGGCTGCGAGTTCTGCACCAGTTGCGGCGCGATCGGCGCATGTGGCTGACCTGAGAGAAATCCACTGTTGAACGTACCGCCTGAGTGCGGTACGTTCCAACCACGCACTACACGATTGCTAAAACCATGAACCGTCTCTGCCTCAAACTTTTCCTGCTGTTCCTCGCTCTGCCCCTGAACGCACACGCCGCCCTGCCGCAAGCGTCCAACGTCCCCGGTGGCGTCGCACTCGTCCAGCTCGGCGCGGCAGTGAAGAACGACCAACCGCCGCAAGCCTGGCTCGGCGAACAACCCGTGCTCGTGGTGCCAGACAAAGGAAAATGGTACGCCGTGGTCGGCCTGCCGCTAGACATGAAGACGGGATCGCATGCGCTGCAGGTCAAGCAGGGAGAAACGTCCAAACGCTATGCCTTCAAAGTCCGTCACAAAAAGTATCCCGAGCAGCGCATCACGCTGAAAGATAAAAGCAAGGTGGAACTCTCGCCGGAAGACGAAGCACGCGCCATCGGCGAGATCGCGCGCATCAAGCAACTCAAGCTGCACTGGCAGCCGAGTCCCGACACCGACACCGCCTTCATCCAGCCCGCCCAAGGCAGGCTGTCCGGCCACTTCGGTTTGCGCCGCATCTTCAACGGCCAACCGCGCTCACCGCACGCCGGCATAGACGTCGCCGTCCCGACCGGCACCGAGGTCGTCGCCAGCTCGCCCGGCAAAGTACTCGCCGTCGACGACTATTTCTTCAACGGCAAGACTGTGTTCCTCGACCACGGCAACGGCCTCATCACCATGTACTGCCATCTGGACCGCATCGACGTCGCCGCAGACCAGGCCGTGATCAAAGGGCAGCCCATCGGCCTCTCCGGCCAGACAGGCCGCGCCACTGGCCCGCATCTGCACTGGAGCGTCATCCTCAACGGCGCGATGGTGAACCCCAAGCTATTCCTGCCGCGCGGCACGGAATGAACACCTGCAAGCCCCTGCCCTACCTCACCGGCTACCCCGCCGCGCTGATTGCGCAGGTACGTCAATTGATCGCACAGGACAAGGTCGCCGAGCTTCTGCGCAAGAGATACCCCGACTCGCACGACATCCGCACCGACAAGGCACTGTACGACTACGTCCAGGATATCAAGAACGAATACATGCGCAACGCCGGACAACTGAGCAAGGTGATGTTCGACAACAAACTGCACGTACTGCGCAACGCCCTCGGCACCCACACCACCCACTCGCGCGTGCAAGGCTTGAACCTGAAAGCCAAGAAAGAGATCCGCATCGCCTCCCTGTTCAAAGACACCCCGCCAGAATTTCTGCGCATGATCACAGTCCACGAACTCGCCCACATGAAACAGCGCGAACACGACAAAGCGTTCTATCAACTTTGCACACATATGGAACCGGACTACGGACAGCTGGAATTCGACCTGCGCGTGTACCTGAGTTATCGCGACGCGGGCGGCGGGAAGTTATGGGGTGGGGTTGATGCAGGCTTGAACGGGGCGGAGTGAATTCTGGGGGGCTGCTCGCCTTATCCGGACACTACGCTGGCTGGTAGAGATAGTCTCTTCGCACGCCTTACCTGACTTGTCAGACGGAATCGGAATCGTGCGATGGTTACTCCTCAACGGATATTAAATTGGTACGGTATTTTTCTGCTTTATTTGGGAGAACAGAATACCGGGAAAAGTTATCTCTTACCCCCGCAATAAAATTGCGAACATGTTCCTAGTTATTGTGTTATTGCCATATCTTTATTGACCAGCTATTTTTATCGACATTAAAAAACGGTAAACGGATTGCCTGTATGAATAAATTAACCGTATTGCTTACTTATATTTTATTACTGAGTCCGGCATATGCTGGTGGTTCAGAACAGTCAAACCAAATGCTTCATGATGGCATTGTCAATAACGACAAGGTAGCTGTTGAAAAAGCGCTAAATGCCGGAGTGGATATTGAAACCACCTTTGAAAATGGCATGACTCCGCTGATGATTGCCATCAAAGAAGAAAAAAAAGAAATAACCAGTTTGCTGCTCGATAAAAACCCAAATCTCTGGGCGGTTGACAGCAAGGGCAAAGGGGCACTTTTTTACTGCAAGTCTGTTGAAATGGCAAAAATTGTAGCTCCCCGATACAAAGAATTGGCTCCTCTCTCAAACTTTGAGTTTCAGGGGATGAATCCTGCCATGTACGTAGCGGATAGAGAGTATGGTCCTGATCTCGCTAAATACTATATCGATCAGGGTATTGACGTTACCATCGCCGGCCCTTACGGGCTGACTCTGCTGCACTACCTTGCCTTGTCTGCATCAGACACACGTGCAGCAATGGATATGGCTTTAAAAAAGGGAGCGGAAATCGAGGCTCTGAATCGAAATAATGAAACACCTCTTTTTAAAGCATTACAAAACAATGCCAATATCAGCAATATAGAATTTCTTGTTTCAAAGGGGGCAAATGTCAATACTCCGAGTTCGGACGGCATGACTGCCCTTCACTTTGCGGCCACCTCAAAAAATATCGAAGTGATAAAACTGCTGGTGTCAAAAGGCGCAGATATCTTGGCAAAGAACTCAAAAAATGAATCCCCGTTTATGCTTTCCTGTGGGTGGGGAGATAAAGAAGCGGTTGAATTTTATTTATCTAAAATTCCGAAAGTAAATAATGATGATCCAGACATGGGAACTGCGTTCATTCTCTCAGCACAACACCCTGAAATATCTGATCTTCTTCTGGCAAACGGCTTTGACATAGATATAAAAGACAATAATGGCAACACAGCCCTGCACGCGGTTGCCGACTCGGGGGGCTATGAGAGGATCGAATACCTTCTTGATAAAGGAGCCGATGTCAACGCCAGGAATAAAAATGGAGATACACCTGCACACTTGGTCCAGACAACTGAATATCAGTTCGTCAGAGATATTGCAGATCTATTAGTGTCAAGGGGTGCCAACCTGGATATAAAGAACAATGAAGGTATTTCACCAAGAAAGAAAATTACTGGAATACGAAACCTGCCTTCCAATGCAGGGAAACTGTATAAGGATATAAAAGTAGTCAACGGTCAGATTGAAATCTGGGGTACCCAGGTTCCTATACCTTCAGGATATGAAACCGTCAGGTGTTCCATAACCAATTGTATTTATTCCATGAAGGTTACTTCATTTGACCAAGACGTCAAAAACCTGAATAGTTTTTATTCGGGGAAAATGGTTGGAAACAAGAAATTTGACGAGTTTAAGAAAAGTACCAATTTCCCAGGTTATGAATGGAAGGGAGGAACCGGAAAAGGCGCAGTGTCTATTGCAATTTCCGATTACAACGTTGATCTCACTGTATGGATATATCGTAAATAAGTATAAATTTAAAAGGGGTAAGAAGACTCCCGAGGTCGGTCAGAATTCTCTATCAGCCTCAGCGGTTAACAATAAACCTCTCTCGGCAGATGATACAAATAAGGTCTCTGTCACTCCCAATTCACCTTTGGCGAAGAGTTACCTCAATATCTTGGTTGATGAGACTGTAGTGTTCGGCAAGACCGCCACTAAACTCTCAATCCTCCAACGCCCTCACCTTCACTGATTTGCCCTTCACCTTGCCCGCGTTCAGCCGCTTCACGGCCTCGCGCGCGATGTCGCGGGTGACGGCTACGTAGGTGGACATGTCGGTGACGGTGATCTTGCCGACTTGTTCGCGGGTGAAGCCGGCTTCGCCGGTGAGCGCGCCCAGCACGTCGCCGGGGCGCATCTTTTCCTTACGGCCGCCGAGTATCTGTAGCGTGACCATGGGCGGGATCAGCGGGGCGTTGTGTTCGCGTTGCAGTTTGTCCAGTTCTTCCCATTCGGGTTCGATGCCCATCATCTTGGCGATGTTGGAGACGCGGCTCATCTCGGCGGGGCTGACCAGGTTGAACGCCCAGCCTTCTGCATCAGCACGGCCGGTGCGGCCGATGCGGTGGATGTGGACTTCTGGGTCGGGGGTGACGTCGACGTTGATGACGGCTTCCAGTTGCGCAATGTCCAGCCCGCGCGCGGCGACATCCGTCGCGACCAGCACGGAGCAACTGCGGTTGGCGAACTGGATCAGCACCTGGTCGCGCTCGCGCTGTTCCATGTCGCCGTTCAGCGTGAGCGCGTGGATGCCTTCGGCATGCAGCACGTCGAGCAGGTCGCGGCATTGTTGCTTGGTGTTGCAGAAGGCCAGCGTGCTGACCGGGCGATAGTGTTTGAGCAAGGCGGCGACAGCGGGCAGCCGATTGTCGTGGCGCACTTCATAGAAACGCTGGCGGATCTTGTTCTCGTCGTGCTGTTCGACCAGCTTCACTTCCTGCGGCTGGTGCATGAACTGGCGCGCCAGTTTGGTGACGCCGTCCGGATAAGTGGCGGAGAACATCATGGTCTGGCGACGGTCCGGGCAGCGTTTCGCCACGAATGCGATGTAGTCGTAAAAGCCCATGTCCAGCATGCGGTCGGCTTCGTCCAGCACCAGCGTGTTGATCGCGTTCAGTTCCAGTGTGCCGCGCTCGATGTGGTCCATGATACGGCCCGGCGTACCGACCACGATGTGCGCACCGAAGCCCAGACTCTCGCGCTGCGGACGCATGGTGCTGCCACCGACCAGCGTGAGGATCTTGATGCTGTGCATGTAGCGCGCCAGCCGGCGCAGTTCCTGTGTGACCTGGTCGGCCAGTTCGCGCGTGGGACACAGCACCATGGCTTGAACGCCCATGTGTTTTGGATTGAGCTTGGTCAGCAGCGGCAGGCCGAAAGCGGCGGTCTTGCCGCTGCCGGTCTTGGCTTGTGCGATCAGGTCTTGCCCGGCCAGCGTGATGGGCAGGCTCTCGGCCTGGATCGGCGTCATGGTGAGGTAACCGAGCTGCTGCAGGTTGCCCAGCATGGCGGGCGGCAGCTTCAGTGTATTGAATGCGGGACCGCTGGTGGTCTGTGTGGAGGGGGTGCTTGATTTGGTCATGCGCGATTATCCGCGACTGCGGCGTTGGCTGCTATAGTTCCTCCAACATTTAACCGGTGAACCCCCATGCCCAAGCACACCACACCCGACCATGCTCGCCTCGACCGCGTCGTGGCCGAAGCGCGCAAGCAACGTGAACAACGCGAGGCGGGTTACCGCGAACGCGCGCTCAAGATCTATCCGCACATCTGCGGGCGCTGCGGGCGGGAATTCTCCGGCGCGAGATTGCGCGAACTGACGGTGCATCACCGCGACCACAACCACGACAACAACCCGCCGGACGGCAGCAACTGGGAGTTGTTATGCCTTTACTGTCACGACAACGAGCATTCGCGCGTGATGGACGAGGTGGTGCGCGATCGCAAGGAGAGCGGCCCCGCACCGGCCACGCACAATCCCTTCGCGGACCTGAAATCGCTACTCAAGAAATGACCCGCTAGAAACCTGCCGACAGCGACACGCCGTAGCCGGTGTCAGGACTCCCATCCGACAGACCTTTCATCACGAAGGCGTTCAGGGTGGTGTCGTCCCCGATCTGCGTCGCGGCATACAAGGTCAACTCGCGCTGAGCATAGCCTGAGGCCGAGGCTGGCTGGGCGTACCAGTATTCCATGCCCATGTTCGACTCGTCGTTCAACACATAGTCCATGCCGACGGAGCCATACGCTGCGTTATCCAGCGGTGCCGTGGCAGTGCTGCCCAACTTCTGGTAACCCAGCATCAGGCTGGGGGTGAGATCGCCGAACGCGACCCAGCTCGAAACCTGCATGGCATAGTCGTTCTCGCCGCTACCGAGTGTGGTGCTGGCCGTGCCAAATTTGATACGTGCACCCGCATCAAGTCCGGCGTCGCCCTCCTCGCTCTGCCACAAGGCATAGCCGGCGAACAGCGACACGTCCCCCAGTCCGCTGTTGGTGACGCGTGTGGAGGTCGTGGTAGAGGTCGTAGTGCTTGTTCCGCCGCCACCACCGCCACCTCCGCCGCCCATACCGATCCCCATGCGCATGCCGCCACTACCGCTACCGCGTATGCCGTTGATGATCACGGAACCATCGCCGGTCACCGACAGGTAAGGCACCGTCAGTTTGAGCGACCAATCGTCGCGTGCATAACGCAACGTGATCGGGATCGAGGTGCTTTCTATCGTGGTGGTACCGCCGTATTTTCCGGAGCTGCGGTCCAAGCCGACACCCAGAGAAAGGTAGCCCTCCTCTTCCGCTTGGACGTTGTTTCCCAGCACCATCAGGATAGCCACAGGTATCCACAGTGATCGTTTTGACATCGAGCCTCTCCTTCCATCAGCGACCACGTCCGCTCACGCGTCCCATGTCGCCGTTTCCTCTGGCGCGCTCCTGCCGCGCGCGATAACCCTGTCCGTAACCGCTGCTGTTCCTGCGTTGCGGCACGACTTCTTCGGCCTTGCCTTCCGCCTGCTGTGCCGCTTCCAGCTGCTCGCGGATGCGCGCGCGGTAGGCTGCATATTCTTCCTGCGTCATCTCGCCGGTAGCGGATGACAGCGGCATCTCTTCACTCGCCCGCACCGGCGCGTTCACCGACAGGGTAAACAATAGTGCGGCGAAGAGCGATGCATTGCGGATGTTCATCTCGTACTCCTTGCAGAAAGGCGCGAACCGCTCGTTCGGCGGTTCGCGCGATCTCCGGTTCAGCGGCCCATACCCATGCCGCCCTGGCTACCGCGTTGCGAACCGGCACCGGATCCGTCTCGCAACATGTTACCGTTACCGGCACCTTGTTGCTTAGCGGTCTTGTTCTTTTTCTGCTCGGCCTTGGCCTTCTGCTTCTCGGCACGCAGCGCAGCACGCTGTTCGTCGGTCATCTCTTCCTGCTTCTGCAGGCGATATTGTTCGCGCTCCTGCACGGTCATGCCTGCTGTTTCAGCCTGATGCTCGGCACGGATCTGTTCGCGGGTCTGCACCTGCGCCTCTTCGGCGGCGTAGGCGTTGCCGATACCGGCCAGGGCCAAAGCGAGCAGACTGTTCAACAGGATGGTGGTGGTTTTCATGATGTTCTCCTTGGTTGTTGGACTATCAGAGTGTTCTCTGATGGCTGCATGGTGCGCGCCGGTCGTTACCCGGCGATTTCCTTTCTGCGACAGTTTGTAACAGAGTGTTACCGCGACCGCCCCGCCCCTGCCTCGCGCCTTTCGCTTCGGTTATAGTGGGCATATGGAAAACAGACACATACTGGTGGTGGACGACGATGCCGGCCTGCGCGAGCTGCTGCAGGAGTATCTCTCCGCACAGGGATTTCAGGTGGCGGCCGTGGCCGACGGTGTGCAGATGGACGCGCATCTGTCGCAACATCCGGTCGACCTGCTGATCCTCGACCTGATGCTGCCCGGCGAAGACGGCCTTTCGCTGGCGCGCCGTCTGCGCACGCGCAGCGGCCTGCCCATCATCATGCTGTCGGCGCGCGGCGAGGATGTGGACCGCATCGTGGGTCTGGAAGTTGGCGCGGACGATTATCTGGCAAAACCCTTCAACCCGCGCGAACTGCTGGCGCGCATCCGCGCCTTGCTACGCCGCAACGAACAGGGCCAGCTCAAACCGGACGAGGACAAGGCCGACATCCGCCGCTTCGGCCCGTTCAGCATGGATGTGGATGCGCGCGTGCTGCACAAGCACGACCGGGTGGTGCAGCTCACCTCCGGCGAATTCAATCTGTTACGCATCTTCGCGGAGCACCCCAACCGCGTGCTTGGACGCGACAGCCTGATGGACATGCTCAAGGGCTACGAACGTTCACCCTTCGACCGCAGCATCGATGTGCGAGTGACGCGCCTGCGGCGCAAGATCGAGGACGATGCGAACTCGCCGCACTTCATCCGCACCGTGTGGGGCGAAGGCTATCTGTTCTCGCCCAACGGCATCAACCCGTGACGCCCGCGCACAACAAACCACATTCCCTGTTCTACGGCACCGTGCGCACGGTCGCCGCCTCGCTGCTGGTGTTCCAGATATTCCTCATCGCCGCCACCGTGCATTACGTGATGCTGCCGATGGCGCAGCGCAGCGCGGACGACCTGGCCGCCCTGCTCGTCCTGTCGGCACGCACTTGGGTGGAACTGCCGCCGGAGACGCGCAAGGATTTCGAGCTGGAGCTGATCCGGCAACACCAGTTCATGCTGTTCGAGGATGCCGCGCCCTTGCCGGAACGCACCGTCCCGCTGCCCTATCTCGAGTTGCTGGATGAGGCGCTGTCCGCACGGCTTGGTGAACCCGTCACGGTGAAGGTGACCGACCTCGACACCACCTGGTTCTGGGCCGAGATGCACGCCGGCGGGAAACTCATGCGCATCGGTTTCCCCAAGTCGCGCCTGCATACCGATCCACCCATGATGCTGTTGCTGGCGCTGATCGCCACGGTGCTGCTCAGCCTGCTCACCGCACTCATACTGGCGCGCCGCATCACACGCCCTCTGGCGCGACTCTCACAGGCGGCGCAGCGCATCGGCACGGGTGGCATCCCCGAGGCGCTGCCCGACAGCCATATCAGGGAGTTGTCGGACCTGTCTGCCGCTTTCAACCAGATGGCCCTGCAGGTGCGCGAGCTGCTGGCGAACCGCACCACGCTGCTGGCCGGTATCTCGCACGACCTGCGCACGCCGCTGGCGCGCATGCGGCTGGCGGTGGAGATGCTGCCCGACAGCAGCGATCAAAAGACCGTCGAGCGTCTGCGCCGGGACATCGAGGATATGAACACGCTGATCGGCGAGTTCCTCACGTTGAGCCGCGACCTGCAACAGGAAGCGCAGGATGAGATAGTGCTGGAAACGATGTTGACAGAGATGGCGGAAGAACAGAACGCCCAAGGCGCACAGGTCGCATGCCATGCGCAGCCGGGACTGACCGTGCGCGCCGGGCCGCTCGCGCTGCATCGTGTGCTGCAGAACCTGCTCGGCAACGCCCTGCGTTACAGCGAGGGCAAGCCGGTAGAAATCGAATCTGAGCATAAAGGCCAGCAAGTGCTGATCAGCATTCTGGATCGTGGCCCCGGCATCCCGCCGCAGGAGTTGGAGAAGGTGTTCCGCCCCTTCTACCGCGTCGAATCCTCGCGCAACGCGAACACCGGCGGCAGCGGGCTGGGACTGGCCATCGTGCAGCAGTTGTGCACGGCCAACGGCTGGCAGGTCGCACTGCGCGCGCGCGAAGGCGGCGGCACGGTGGCCGAGCTCAGCTTGCCGCTGTCAGGACAGTGAACGAGTATGGTTTTGTCGTTCCCGCGAATGCGGGAATGACGAGTTAATCAGCATGTCCCTCTCAGAATCCCAGCAGGAACAGCCATAAGGGCAGCGTCAGCGCGGCCAGCAAGGTGCTCAACACCACCTGCGCCGCGATGGTGTCACCGTCGCCGCCCATGCGCGTCGCCAGCACATAGGCCATGGTGGAAACCGGCAGCGCGGCCATCAGCACCGGGATATTGAAATACACCCCCTCCAGCCCGAACAACGTCGCCAATGCCCAGGCGATGGCGGGCAGCAGCAGCAACTTCACCAGCACGCCGTACCACAATGTGCCGCGCTGCTGATGCAAGCCCTTCAGGCGCAATGCCGAACCGACCGCGATCAAGCCCATCGGCAACGAGGCCTGCGACAACAGCGCGAGCGTGGTGTTGAGCATGGAAGGCAGGTGCAGCCCGCTCAGGCTGAAGGCGATGCCGCCCGCCGTGGCAAGGATCAAGGGATTGAGCATGATCTCGCGCAGCCAGTGGCTCTCGCTGTGGCGCGCCAGCATCAGCACGCTGGCGACGTTGGCGATGGGCACCATGAATCCCATCAGCAGACCGATGGCGGCCAGACCTGTCGTACCGTGCAAGCTGCCCGCGATGGACAGGCCGACATAGCTGTTGAAGCGGAACGTCGCCTGGAAGGTGGCGGCGTACACCTTGGGCGGCGCATGGAACAGCGGTTTCGCCAGCAGGCCGAGCAGGATACCCGCGCCCATGAACAGGACAGCGACGCCCATCATCGGTGCCGCCGTCCCAAGATCGATGGTGAAGTGGGACAGCGTGTGGAACAGCAGCGCGGGGAAGAACACGTAGTAGATCAGGCGGTCGAGCTGCGGCCAGAATTCGTCGCGCAGACCGAACCAGCGGCGCATGGACGCGCCGAGCAGGATCAGCAGGAAGATGGGAACGATGGTCTGCGCGACGGTCATGGCTGGATGATTGCCGCGCGGAAGGGACTTTTAGCTGGAGCGCCGGAACAGGGCGGGGATCGCCGCCCTGGGTTTGGCTGCAGGCAGCTCCGGCTTGCTGGTCGAGGGTGCGGGCTCAGTGACCTTGGGCACATAAGGCTGGTCGAACCAGGGATCGTGCGCCGGTTTGTTCGGCACCGGCTTGTGATAGGCCTGACGCGGTTCGCGTGGCTCTCGCTGTTCACGCGGTTCGCGTTGCGGTCGCGCTTCACTGCGCGGCGCATGTTGCACGCTGGCCTGCTCTTTCTCGATGCTGGTCTTGATCAGTTTCTCGATGTCGACCAGATAACGTTCTTCCTCGGGCGACACCAGCGACAGCGCCGTGCCCTTCGCGCCGGCGCGGCCGGTGCGGCCGATGCGGTGCACATAGTCTTCCGCCGCATGCGGGATCTCGTAGTTGATCACCATCGGCAGATGGTCGATGTCCAGTCCGCGCGCGGCCACGTCGGTGGCGATCAGCACTGCCACCTTGCCTTGCTTGAACGCTTCGAGCGTCTGCTGGCGTTCGAGCTGGCTGCGGTCGCCATGGATGGCATCGGCTTCGATGCCTTCGCGCTGCAACTGACGCGTCAGGCGGCTGGCGGTGAGCTTGGTCTTGGTGAACACGATCACCTGCTTGGCGTCGTCGCCCTTGAGCAGTTTTGCCAGCAGCGCATGTTTGTCCTCGCTTGGCACCAGAAAGACCTTCTGCTTGATGTTCTCGGAGGTCGCGTTGCTGCGCGCCACTTCGATCAGCGAGGGATAGATGAGGAAATCCTCGGACAACTTCTTGATGTCGTCGGAGAAGGTAGCGGAGAACATCAGGCTCTGGCGGCGGCGCGGCAGCAGCGCGAGGATGCGCTTGAGCGCGGGCATGAAGCCCATGTCCAGCATGCGGTCTGCCTCGTCCAGCACCAGCATCTGCACCTGGTTCAACAGCACGGTCTTCTGTTCAATGTGATCGAGCAAACGGCCAGGTGTCGCCACCAGGATCTCCACACCGGTCTTCAGGTGCGGCGTTTGGGTCTTGATGTCCACCCCGCCATACACCACCAGCGAACGCAGGTTGGTGTACTTGGCATACATCTTCACACTCTCTTCGACCTGAACCGCCAGCTCGCGCGTCGGCACCAGGATCAATGCGCGCACCGGATGCTTGGCCGGCGAAGTGCTGGCGCTGGCGTGCGGCAGCAACTGCTGCAACAGCGGCAAAGCGAACGCGGCGGTCTTGCCGGTGCCGGTCTGCGCGCCCGCCATCAGGTCCTCGCCGCTGAGCACGACCGGGATGGCCTGCGCCTGGATCGGCGTGGGCGTGCTGTAACCGGCTTCGGTGAGGGCTTTGAGGATCTCGGGGGCGAGCTTCAGGTCGGCAAAACTGACAGTGTTCAATGTAGAGGTCTCTGCGGTTGTCGTCATAAGTAGGCGGCATTATACGCGGCTAGCCGGTGCATCGCGCTTTTCAGCCGCAAACCCGCCCGGCCCCCTCCTTCGCCCGCCAGCCGCCGCAGACCGCTACACCCTGTAGACCGACACCGCGTCACGCAATTGCCGCGCAAGCTCATCCAGTTCCCTGGCGGTCTTGTCGTTCTGCATCGAGGCGCTGTTGTTGCTTTCCGTCATCTGGGCGATCTGTTCCACGTTCACGGCGATCTGGCGGATGGCCGCATCCTGTTCGGCCAGCGCATTGGAGATGTTCTGCACATTGACCGAGACCTCCTGGTCGTCCTCGTCGATCTTGGTCAGTTCGTTGGCCGAATCATTGACCAGCGCCAGACTGGACGCGGCATGCTCGTTGGCTTTCTGCATGGACAGCACGGTATCGCCAATGCCGCCCTGGATGGCCTGCACCAGCCCGGCGATCTCGCCGGTCGCCTGGCCGGTGCGTTCCGCCAGCTTGCGCACTTCGTCCGCCACCACCGCGAAACCCCGCCCTTGCTCGCCGGCACGCGCCGCCTCGATGGCGGCATTCAGCGCCAGCAGGTTGGTCTGGTCTGCGATCTCCTTGATCACCTTCACGATGTTGCCGATCTGCTGCGAGCTCTCGTCGAGGTGATGCACGCTCGCACCCGACTCCTTGATCAATTTGGCGACCTCGTCCATCTTCTTGACGGTCTCCTTCATGACCTGCCCGGCATGTTCGCTGTCCTTGCGGGCATGCAGGACCATCTGCGCCGCCGCCTGCGAGTTGCTGGCCGTCTCGGTGATACTGACAGACGACTGCTCGACCGCAGCGGCCACCGATTCTGCCGCAGTGGATTGCACCAATGAGTTCTCCGTGACGGACTTGCTCGACACTGCCAGTTGATGGGCGGCAGCGGTGATCCGTTCGCTGGATTGCTTGGCATCCAGGATGATCTTGCGGAACTTTTCTATCAGTTGGTTCAGGGCGCGTCCGGTGCGCACCACCTCCGAGGCCCCCTGCTCCGGCACCTTGCCGGAGAAATCATCGTCGGCGATCGCCCGCTCGGTGAAATGCACCATCGCGTTCAGTGGCGCACTGATGCTGCGCCCCACCCACCAGGACACCACCACGGTCAGCCCCAGCGCCAGCAAAGCCAGCAACAGGAAGCGGATCAGCGCATTGCGGCCGGAAGCCTGCAGTGATGCGGCATCCGCCATGATCTTGCGCGTGATCTGGTCTTCGGTGGCATGCAGTGCATCGATCTTTGCGGAGATGGTCTGGAACCATACGGTAGGATCGACCGCGAAACCGCCTTCCGCCGCGCGGTTGATCAGCAGGTCACGATAGCGCGCCACATCTTGCGCCGGATCCCCCGCCAGCACGGCTGCCAGTGAGGTCCTGAGCTCCTCACTGGCGAGGCTGTTGAACATGTTCAGATAGGCTTCCTGATGGTTGATCCTGGTCAGGATGTTGCGATACTGGGCAGGATTAAGCTGGTCGGCGGCGAAGGCGGCAGTCACCAATGCGCGCTCCTGTCCGGCGTTCTCTTTGGCGCGCACGAAACCCAGATACGCGATCATCTGCTGCGAGATCGCGGCATCGCGGTTCAGTTCGACACCGACGCTCATCGCTTCGATGAGCCGGGAGATAGTGCCGGTGTAATAGGCCACCTCTTCGGGGACGGTGAGCGACAGGTCGCTGGCGCGCTGGCGGATCGTCTCCAACTTGTCCAGTTCGCTGCGGGCAGCGCTGACGGCAGCGGCCAGCAGCGGCATGCTCTTGGCATCGATGGCAGCCGCCTGGCGCGTGAACGCCGCCAGGCGCTCACTGGTCTGGTTGCGCATCTGCGGCAGCACGTCGGCGAACTTCTGTCCTTTGGACTGCAGGAAACCCGCCGTGGCACCCCGCTCGATCTGCAGGGTATGGATCAGATTTCCCGCGCTCACGGAAACCTCCATCAGCGCATGCGTCTGGATGCTGTTGCGATAGGTCCCGAAGGATTGATTGAGCAGGACACCTGCCATCATGACCAGTGCAAGCAGCGGTACCGCCACCAGCAGGATCAGCCGATTCTTGATAGAAGAAAGATTCATTCAGTGCTCCCCCGCACGTGTTATTCAGACAACCGGCAAGCGGCCGCTTTCGACGCGCAGGCGATCCCTACATCCCTGTGTCAGGATAATACATTCCGTATGTTTGAATGTATTGATTTGTCGGCAGGCAAGCGGATAACTTTAGAAAGAACATCATGGGACACGGCCCGCCCCGGCTGCGAACCGGGGCTGAGTGGAACCGCCAATCAGAGACAACGGCCGACGATCACCCGCGCCGCAACAGGCGATAAGCCACCGCCGCGATCACGGCCCACACGCCCAGACGCGCGCTCATGGCGATGACGGTGCGCTGCTCGTAGGCACCGCCGGAGAGGATGTACAGGCCGAACGCCACGAATGCGAGTGCGATGGCCGCAGCCAAGACCATGCTCAGCCGCACCGCCCAACGCTGCTGCAGCCACAGCCCGACGCCGGCGGCGATGTAGACGAAGCCGGACAGGAAGTTGAACCACAGCAGCAGCGGCACATAATTACCGGCCGCGATGCGCGCCGCCTCGTCGCCGAACAACACTGCGCCGCCGCCCTTGAGTGTCATGGATCCGAAACCGACCGCGACCAGCGCGATGAGCCAGACTGTGATGCCGCGTTGATGTGCTGCTGCTTCCATGTTGCCTCCTTGGTATGTTGAGAAAGAATGGATCAACTGCGGGCGCGTACGCCTTGCAGGTAGATTGGGAATATCTTTTCCGCTTCCCGCTGCAAGGCACGCTTGCCGCCGAAGATGGACGACTGCATGACCAGCCCCTGGATCATGCCGATGTAGAGCACGGCCGCGCTCTGGCTGTCGAGGTCGGCGGACACCTGTGACTGCGCCTTGCCCTGTTCCAGCAGGCCCGCCACCTTGGCCTCGTAACCGGAGATGATGCCCTCGATGAGTTGCCGCAGTTTGCTGTTCTTCTTGTGCAGCAGTTCGGAGAACAGCAGGCGCGGGATGGCCGGATGCTTGCTGATGAAGGCGATGTGCGCGAAGAACATCAGCTCGATCGCCTGCAGGGGGTCGGACGCCCCGCTCGCCGCCTTGTCCAGCACCTTCATCAGCCGTTCGCGTACCCACACGATGACCGCGACCCAGATATCGTCCTTGGTCGCGAAGTGGCGGAAGATCGCGCCCTGCGTCAGGTTCATGGCATCGGCCATGTCCTGCGTGGTGACGCTGTCCACGCCCTTCTCGGCCGCCAGCTCGATCGACACGCGGATGATCTCGCTCTGCCGTTCCTCCGTACTGAGTCTGCGTTTCACTGTTTCCTGGCTCATGCCCTGCCTCCTGACTTATACATGTTTACCCTCGCCCGCCTCCTCGTAGGTGCGTCCGTCACGGATGTGATAGATGCGCTTGAAAGTCGGGATGATCTTCTCGTCGTGTGTCACCACGATGATCGCGGTCTGGTACTGCTCCGCCATCTGGTTGAGGATGCGCACCACGTTCAGCGCGCGTTCGCTGTCCAGAGGCGCCGTCGGCTCGTCGGCCAGGATGACCGGCGGATGGTTGGCCAGTGCGCGCGCGATGGAGACGCGCTGCTGCTCGCCGCCCGACAGGTGCGAGACGGCGGCCCGTGCGCGATGGCCCACGTCCAGCGCCTGCAGCAGTTCCAGCGCACGCTTGCGCGCGTCCGCATCCGCCATACCTGCCAGCATGGGCAGGATGGCGACGTTGTCGGTGACATCGAGGAAGGGGATCAGGTACGGTGCCTGGAACACGAAGCCGATGCGGTCGC
>DYJI01000007.1:0-153773 GCA_020723185.1 Sideroxydans lithotrophicus
CCTTTCGCTTTCGCTAAGTTTAGTGTGTTGCGTCGACGGATTGAATCCGCACCGAGAAACAGCCATTGCTGATTTCGAAACAAGGCTTTTCTAATGCGCGACGGGGTCTTTTTCAGCTGAGCGCAATGCGGTCGAGGTAACGCGCGCGGTACAGCAGCCGGGGCTGCTGCGGATCGTCGGTGAAGGCGCTGCGGTCATGCAGCACGTTGTTGCAGAGCAGGCCCATGCCGGGTTGCAGCGTGCCGTGGAAGACCAGCGGCAGATCGGCGGCGAGCAGGGCTTCCAGTGCGGCGACGGCAGCCTGGGTGGCCTCATCTTTCTTCCATTCGATGCTGCGTGTGCGGGCGGTGTAGCGCATGTGCAGCTTGCCTTCGGCATCCACTGAAAATACGGGGCCACCCTGTGCAGGACGCACGCCGTCGTTCTCATCGACACGTTCGGGGATGGTCATGGCGTCGGGCTGCATCAGCGCGGTGATGTGCGCGGGATCCTGCTCACGTAGCATGAGGTAGGCCAGTTCATGGTCCATCAGGCGGTTGTGGCCGCCGCTGGCGGCGGCGCGCACGCAGTGCAGCACCATGGCGCGTATCTGCCGTTCCGGCGGGTTGTAGTAGCCGTCGGTATGCCACTTGATGGGCTTGTCGGTGTAGGGGATGTAGTGCTGGCGGGTGCCGCCGTCGAACACGCGGATGGATGACACGCCGTCTTCTCCGGCCAGCCAGTTGGCATCCAGATGGTTCAGGCCGAACTGCTCGCCGAGTTTGCGCAGGATGTTGCTGTCTTCTTCCAGCATGGGGCTGGCGTAGATGGCCATGTTGCAACGGCGGATGCGGTCGGCCAGTGCGCCATGCTCGGCGGGAGTGAGGGCGCGGGGGTCGCGCACCTCGACGATGAGGTCTTCCATCGTGCGCGGGGCGCTCGCGAGTTTGGCATCGCGCCAGCGCTGCCAGGCAGCATCGTCATCAAGGTCGAACGGGTTGTTCATCAGTCTCCGCTCGTGCTCTTGCGGGTGCGGGTCGGGCGCGGTTCCTGTTCCCACAGGCCGCGCAGCGTCTTTTCCAGTTGCTCGATGGAATAGGGTGCCTCGAAGCTGATCATCGGGTCGATGATCCACTTCGCATCTTCTTCGTTCAGCACCTGGCCGATGTTGTAGGCAAGCAAGCGGTAGAAGCCGTAGTCCGGCCCCTGTTCGGTGTAGTCGTAGTCGGCATATTCACCGGCACGCCGGTTCACCAGATCGATGAAGTCCTGTTTGCAGGTCGCAAGGTCGCTCTCCAGCAGTCGGCTGCGGTTCTCGGCATAGGTCTCGCCGCTGCGGTTGGCCAGGTTGCCGGTGAAGATCGCGCGATCCTCGGCCGACAGTTGGCGGTAGGCGATGCGGTCCGCCGCGAGGATGAGGAACACCAGATACTCGGCGAGGAAATCCAGATACTGCGGACCGACGGCGATCTCGAAGTCGTACTTGCGCGTGTTGCGCAGTGCACCATCGGCGATGCGCCACAGGGAAAAGGCGAGCGCGTCCGATATCTCCTGCGGCGTGCGTTCGCGACCTTCCTTGAACCAGCGGCTCTTGATGCGGATCGCGACGTGCGCCTTATCCCTTGCGGATGTAGAACTCATGCACGCCTGCCGAGGTTTCGACGGTCTCCAGCACGGTCATGCCGGTGCTTGCGGCCCAGCCTTCGATGTCCGAAGCTACGCCCGGGCAATCGCTTACCAGTTTGAGCACTTCCTTGGCCTGCATGCCGTTCAGCAGTTTCTTCGCTTCGACGATGGGGCCGGGGCAGACCGCGCCGCGGATATCCAGCGAGACGTGGGCGTGCGGATGCTTGGCGCTCTTGCCGCCTTTCTGGATGTGGTAGCCGGTGCTGCCCCCTTCCATCTTCTCGGTCTTGATGATCGAATTGCCGGTCAGCTCCGCCCAGGAGAACAGGTCGTCCGGGGTGCCGGGACAGTTGGAGATCAGCAACAGCACCTGACCAGGGTTCAATTCGTCCACCATGCGCTTTGCGCCGATCAGCGGCTTGGGGCAGGACAAGCCCTTCATGTCCAGTACTACATGCACGTTATCCATCATCTCGTTCTCCTTAGTAGCCGCCCTTGCCGTAGGGCTGGGGCAGGCCCGCGACCTTGGCAGCCTGTTTGGCCGGGCCGGTTGGGAACAGATCATACAGCGCCTTGCTGTCGGCCTCGGGCCAGAATTCGTTCACGCCCTTGAGCATGTTGCGGAAGTTCGGGGTGTGGCCTTCTTCGCGATATTGCTCGCGCATGTAGTTGATGATCTCCCAGTGTTTCGGGGTCAGCTCGATGCCTTCGGCAGCGGCGATCACGCCCACCACTTCCTCGCTGTAATCCGGCTCCAGCAGGTAGCCGTCGTCATCGGTTGCAAGTTCGTTACCAGCTACTACGTATCCCATCGTTGCCTCCTTCGTTTGTTGAGTCAAAGTTTTCGAATGTCACTCCAGGCCGGAGATGACCTTGTACGGCACAAAGATGCCGCAACCCAGATTGCGCCCGCTACCCATACCGGCGTATTGGACACGCAAGGAATCCTCGTCTTTCAGGTCGTGCATCACCAGGCTGAAGCCGCTGATGTCCTGACCATCCGTATTCAGCCGGTGATGCCGTCCGCAGATCAGTTTGCTCTGCACTTCGAGTGCATCCAGCGCGGTCTGCACCATCTGCATGAATTCGATCTCGTCGGCAGGCCCCACCACCAGATGCGCGGCCAGGGTGGGGTAGGGCTGGATCTCGCGTGTCTTGCCTTGCCCCAGACGTACTTCGCTGTCGCCGATCTGCAAGGCTTGTTCGGAGAGCGCAAGCACGGCATCCAGCATGTCCAGCGGTGTGCGCACCAGTAGCTTGCTGCGCTTGGGGAGCAGCAGTTCGCCATTGTTGGTGGGGCCGCGCAGGGGGATCACGCCCACATCCTCGCTGTCGGCCAAGGTCGGCGCGATACGCAGCAGCGCCGCCCACAACTTGCGGGGATAGTCGGCGGGGATGCTTTCGCCGTGCAGATCGAAGCTGATCTCGATCGCGCTCATGCCTGCTGCTGGGCCTCTGCCCATTTCTGCATGACGGCGGCCCAGTGTTTGGCCGTCTCGGGGTCGATGTCGAAGATGGTGAAGCGCTTGCCTTCACGGATGCGGACGCGCAGCATGTTCAAGCCGCCTTCTTCATGGTCGACATGCTGCAGATCGATCTGCTGCTTTCCGATCGGTGCGGTGAACTGGTCGATAGTGCTGATATGTGCCATGGTTGTCCTGTGCGGGTTTCCCCGGTTGCCTTAGTCAATGGGTCGGGTAATAGGGCGAGTCTAGCCGTAATGCCCCCTGCATTGGAATACTACCGGGGAAGGTAAAAGCACCCCCCATTAGAGTTACCTAACATACCCGCTCAGGGTGATGGTTTGCCGGGGGTCACCCTCGTAATATGCTCAACCATTAGAAACCGGGACGAAGAGCCCGGACAAGATCAACCAACCCTGCCGAGCACTGCACTAGCCAGAGGCAAGCAAATCGAAAGGAAAGACATTATGGCCAAGAAGCTGCATGACACCCCTAATCTGGATCAACTGGAGTCCGGCCCATGGCCTAGCTTCGTCACCGGCCTGAAGCATCTGGCCAAGGACAAGGACTATGTGGTCGACCTGCTGGGTCAACTGGAAGAGTCCTACAAGACCAAGAAGGGTTACTGGAAGGGCGGTACGGTCGGCGTGTTCGGCTACGGTGGCGGTGTGATCCCGCGTTTCACCGAGCTGAAGAACGAAGACGGTTCTCCCAAGTTCCCTGATGCTGCCGAATTCCATACGCTGCGTGTGATGCCGCCTCCCGGCATGCACTACGATACCAACACCCTGCGCAAGTTCTGCGACATCTGGGAAGAGCATGGTTCCGGCCTGATCGCCTTCCACGGCCAGTCCGGCGACATCATGTTCCAGGGCGCGACCACCGAGAACGTTCAAAAAGCCTTCGACGAGTTCAATGAGATGGGCTTCGACCTCGGCGGTGCAGGCCCGGCCGTGCGTACTTCCATGTCCTGCGTGGGTGCCGCGCGCTGCGAGCAGTCCTGCTATAACGAGGCACAGGCGCACCGTGCCGTGCTGAACACCTTCCTCGATGACATCCATCGTCCTTCGCTGCCGTACAAGTTCAAGTTCAAGTTCTCGGGCTGCCCGAACGACTGCATGAACTCGGTGCAGCGCGCCGACATGGCTGTCATCGGCACATGGCGCGACAATATCCGTACCGATGAAGCGCTGGCCAAGAAGTGGTTCGCCAAGCACGGCATGGATGAGCTGGTGAACGATGTGGTCGCCCGTTGCCCGACCAAGGCCTTCCAGGTCAAGGAGATCTCCAAGATCAAGTCCGGCGAGCATATCTCCAGCGTCAAGGTGAGCGATACCCATGCTGTCGAGATCGACAACCAGGATTGCGTGCGCTGCATGCACTGCATCAACGTCATGACCGGCGCACTGGCTCCGGGCAAGGACAAGGGTGCGACCGTGCTGGTCGGCGGCAAGAGCCACCTGAAGATCGGCGGCCTGATGGGTACCGTGGTGCTGCCGTTCATCAAGCTGGATACCGAAGAAGAGGTCGAGAAGCTGGTCGATTTCGCCCAGCGTACCATCGACTTCTTTGCCGAGAACGCGCTGGAGCACGAGCGTACCGGCGAGATGATCGAGCGTATCGGTCTGGCCAACTTCCTGGATGCGATGGAAGTCGAGGTCGATCCCGCCATGGTCAATTCACCGCGCATGAACCCCTACGTCCGTACCGACGGTTGGGACGAAGAAGTCGCCAAGATCAACGCCAAGAAGCAAGCAGCCTGAGGAGATAGAAGATGAATCAAGCCGTCCAAGCCGCACCCGCAGCAAAGCGCAAGCCGAAGGAGACCGGCGTACCGGAGAATACCCAGTACCTGCACCCGACGCTGGCGAAGAACTATGGCAACTGGAAGTATCACGACCGTCCGCGTCCGGGCGTGCTGCATCACGTGGCACACAGCGGCGACGAGGTATGGTCCGTGCGTGCCGGTACCCAGCGCCAGATGGATGTCTACACCATCCGCAAGCTGTGCGACATCGCCGACAAGTTCGCAGAAGGCCGTGTGCGCTTCACCATCCGTTCCAACATCGAATTCATCGTGTCTGACGAGAAGAAGGTGGCACCGCTGATCGCCGAGCTAGAAAAGAGCGGCTTCCCGGTCGGTGGTACCGGCAACTCGGTGACCATGATCGCCCACACCCAGGGCTGGCTGCACTGCGACATCCCCGGCACTGACGCTTCCGGCGTGGTGAAGGCGCTGATGGATGAACTGTATGAAGAGTTCCGCCGCGAAGAGATGCCGAACCGTGTGCACCTGTCCACCTCCTGCTGCGAGATCAACTGCGGCGGTCAGGCTGACTTGGCCATCATCGTGCAGCACACCAAGCCGCCCGTGATCAATCACGATCTGGTCGCCAACGTCTGCGAACGTCCGACCGTGGTGGCGCGTTGCCCGGTTGCGGCGATCCGCCCGGCTATGGTCAACGGCAAGCCTTCGCTGGAGATCGACGAGTCCAAGTGTATGTGCTGCGGTGCTTGCTACCCTCCATGCCCGCCGATGCAGATCAACGATCCGGAATTCTCCAAGCTGGCGATCTGGGTCGGTGGCAAGAACTCCAACGCGCGCGGCAAGCCGACCTTCATGAAGATGGTTGCCGCCGGTCTGCCCAACAATCCGCCGCGCTGGCCGGAAGTGAGTGCCGTCGTGAAGCGCATCCTCACCGTCTACAAGGAAGATGCACGTGGCTGGGAGCGTCTGGCTGACTGGATCGATCGTATCGGCTGGCCGCGCTTCTTCGAGAAGACCGGTCTGCCGTTCACCAAGTACCTGATCGACGACTGGCGCGGTTCGCGTTACAACCTGAACGCTTCGGCACATATCCGTTTCTGAGCGAGGTGACTGAATGAAGTTCGGGATCGTAGTCAACGAGGGGCCGTATCAGCATCAGGCGAGCGATTCCGCTTACCTGTTCGCCAAGGCGGCCATCGAGGCGGGACATGAAGTGTGGCGTGTGTTCTTCTATCACGACGGCGTGAACAACGCCTCGCGCCTGACCGAGCCGCCGCAGGACGACCGCAACATCGTCAACCGCTGGACCAAACTGGCGGAAGAGCACAAGGTCGACCTGGTGGTGTGCGTGGCGGCTGCATTGCGTCGCGGCATCAAGGAAGAGAACCTGGCGACGGGATTCCGCATCTCGGGTCTGGGGCAACTGGTCGAGTCCGGCATCAAGTGCGACCGTCTGGTCACCTTCGGCGATTGAGGAGAACGGAATGAGCGATCAAAAGAAATTCATGTTCGTGAACCGCAAGGCGCCTTACGGCACGATCTACGCGCTGGAATCGCTGGAAGTGGTGTTGATCACCGCGGCTTTCGACCAGGATGTCTCGCTGGCTTTCCTCGACGACGGTGTCTACCAGCTGAAGAAGGGCATGCAGACCAAGGGCATCGAGACCAAGAACTTCTCGCCCACCTACCGTGCGCTGGAAGACTACGACGTCGAGAAGCTGTACGTCGAAAAGGAAGCGATGGAAGCACGCGGTCTGAACGAGGACGACTTCATCGTCGGCGTCACCGTGCTGAGCCGTGCCGAGATGGGCAAACTGATGGACGAGCAAGACGTCGTCCTGAGTTTCTAAGGGGAAGAACATGCTACATATCGTGAACAAATCCCCGTTGACCAGCGGCACGCTGGAAAGCTGCCTGAACACCATGGTCGACGGCGGCGATGTCCTGCTGATCGAAGACGCGGTGTATGCCGCGACTGCCGGCAACGCCTTCGAATCCAAGCTGACCGCAGCCATGGGCCGTTGCAAGGTGCATGTGCTGATGCCGGACCTGGAAGCGCGCGGTCTGGGCGACCGCCTCATCGCAGGCGTGGCATCGGTGGACTATGCGGGATTCGTCGGACTGACGGTCAGCAACAAGAATTGCCAATCCTGGCTGTAACAAGAATCGCGTTGCGATAACGGTTCGCCCCACGGCGGGACATGCGGGGCGGAATGAGGGAAGAGTAGTAGTAGCAACCATTATTTTTTGAAGGAGATACAACATGGCTAGCATCGAAGTCGGCGGCAAGAGCTACGAAACAGACGAGGAAGGTTATCTGGTCAACCTGGCAGACTGGAACGCGGAAGTCGCGGACTACATCGCCAAGACAGAGAACATCGATATGACCGAGCAGCACTGGGAAGTGATCAACTTCCTGCGCGAGTACTTCGACGAGTACCAGATCGCACCGGCAGTGCGCGTGCTGACCAAGGCCATCGGCAAGAAGCTGGGTGCCGAGAAGGGCAACAGCGAGTACCTGTACGGCCTGTTCCCGTACGGTCCCGGCAAGCAGGCGTGCAAGATCGCCGGTCTGCCGAAGCCGACCGGTTGCGTTTGATCTGACGCAGGGAAGGGTGACCACACGATGAGCATGATCTTCGCAATCCTGTTCTATCTCGCGACGTTGTTGTTCGTCGTGGGGTTGCTCTCCCGTATCAAACTCTATGCGCAGACACCTGCGCCGCTGAAGATCCCGACCACGCCCGCGCCCACCACGAAGACCGGTGTGGCTTTCCGCCTGACGCGCGAAGTGGTGTTCTTCGAAAGTCTGTTCAAAGCCAATCTGTGGACGTGGGCCGCCGGCTGGTTGTTCCACACCAGCCTGTTGCTGGTCACCCTGCGCCATCTGCGCTATTTCACCGATCCCGTGTGGGGTTGGGTCGCATTCATCCAGCCGTTCGGCATCTACGCGGGCATCACCATGCTGCTGGGGCTGTGCGGGCTGTGGGCGCGCCGCCTGTTCGTCGAGCGCATCCGTTACATCTCCACCCCGTCCGACCATCTGTGGCTGGTCCTGCTCATCGTCATCGCGGTCACCGGCCTGCTGATGCAATTCGTCGCGCATACCGATGTGGTCGCCGTGAAGACCTACTTCCTCGGCCTGCTGCATCTCGACATCGGCTCGCTGCCGTCTGATGCGCTGCTGTTGCTGCACCTGTTCCTCGTTTTCGCACTCCTGGCGCTCTTCCCTCTAAGCAAGCTGTTACATGCACCAGGAGTCTTTTTTTCGCCCACCCGCAACCAGACCGACGATTGTCGCGAGCATCGCCACCTGAGTGCCTGGGCCGGCAAGTTGGAATCGGAGAAATAAGATGGCTGACTACACCGCACCAGCCTATCGCACCATCCCCATCGTCCCCGCGCTGAAGCCGGGCGCGATGGAAGGCAAGGGCCCCTTCATCGCCAACGACAAACACCAGGAAGCGCTGGGCTTCCCCGGCCAGCTGGTGGAAGACTGGCACGACAAGGCCATCGCCAAGATGGGCGATCTGCTGGGCAAGTTCCGCTCGCTGCGGGTCTACATGGACGCCTGCGTGCATTGCGGTGCCTGTTCCGACAAGTGCCACTACTTCATCGGCACGCAGGATCCGAAGAACATGCCGGTGGCGCGTCAGGATCTGATGCGCAGCATCTACCGCCGTTACTTCACCTTCGCCGGAAAATATTTCCCGAAACTGGTCGGCGCACGCGACCTGACTCGCGAGGTGCTGGACGAGTGGTACAACTACTACCACCAGTGTTCCGAATGTCGCCGTTGCTCGGTGTTCTGCCCGTACGGCATCGACACCGCCGAAGTGACCATGGCTGCGCGTGAGATCCTTGCCTCGGTCGGCATGGGCCAGAAGTATTCCAACGAGATCATCGGCAAGGTGCACAAGATCGGCAACAACCTCGGCCTGCCCGAGCCGGCCCTGCGCGACACGCTGGAAGGTCTGGAAGAGGACGTCAAGGAAGACACCGGTCTGGACATCAAATTCCCGCTGGATGTGAAGGGCGCAGAAGTGCTGCTGATCACACCGTCCGCCGATTTCTTCGCCGAACCGCACATCGACGGCCTGATCGGCTATGCGAAGGTGTTCCACGCCACCGGCACCAGCTGGACGCTGTCCTCGATGGCTTCCGAGGGCGCGAACTTCGGCATGTTCATCGGCAGCTATGAACAACTGCGCAAGATCGCGCTGCGCATCCGCGAGGCCGCGCTGGAACTGGGCGTGAAGCGCATCGTGGTGGGCGAGTGCGGCCATGCCTGGCGCGTGGCGTACAGTTTCTGGAACACGCTGAGCGGCGTGGGCGACGGTGCGGACGAGACCGACCGCTTCGCACAGATGCTGCAGAAGCAGCTCGATCACCGCTACAAGCAACCGACGCATATCTGCGAGTTCACCTGGGATCTGATCCAGCGCGACGCGCTGAAGTTCGACAAGTCCAAGAACGACAGATTCGTCATCACCATGCACGACTCGTGCAACGTGGCGCGCGGTTCGCGCATGGGCGACCTGCCGGGCGGACAGTTCGAGATCCCGCGCAACATCATCAAGGCGGTGGCCAACAACTTCGTCGAGATGGACGCGAACACCACGCGAGAGCGCACGTTCTGCTGCGGCGGCGGTGGCGGTTTGCTGACCGACGACCTGATGGACTTGCGTGTGAAGGGGGCCCTGCCACGCATGGAGGTGTTGAATCAGGCCGTGCAGGAACATGGTGTGAACTACATGGCAGCCATCTGCGCCATCTGCAAGACACAGTTTTCAAAGATCATGCCCGTCTACGGTTTCGACCGCAGGATGGTGGGCGGTGTACACCAGTTGGTCAGTAACGCGATCATCTTGGGCGATAAGTAACTTCAATCTGGAGGCATAGCGATGTCGGCAACAATCGAAACCCCAAAAAATCTGACCTTCCGTCGTTACAAGGACGGCGATAACAAGGTGAAGCGCTGGAACGAGAAGATCTTCCAGTCCAGCTATTCCTACAAGTGCCCGACCTATATCCAGTCCACACCGCCGTGCCAGGGCAGCTGCCCGGCCGGTGAGGACATCCGTGGTTATCTGGCCATCGTGCGCGGTACCGAGAAGGTGCCGATGGGCGCAGACGGCAAGACGCCCGTCATGCCATGGCAGGAATATGCCTGGCGTCGCCTGACCGAAGCCAACCCGTTCCCGGCCGTCATGGGACGCGTCTGCCCGGCACCGTGCGAATCGGGCTGTAACCGCAACGAAGTGGAAGACCACGTCGGCATCAACTCCGTCGAGCACTTCCTCGGTGAATACGCGATCGCCAACAAGCTGAAGTTCAACAAGCCCAACGTCGCGCCGACCGGGAAGAAGATCGCCGTACTGGGCGGCGGCCCTGCAGGTCTGTCAGTGGCCTACCAGCTCACGCTGAAGGGCCATGAAGTCACCATCTTCGACGATCATGAGTTCCTCGGCGGCATGATGCGTTACGGCATCCCCGGTTTCCGTACCCCGCGCGACGTGCTGGACGCAGAGATCCAGCGCATCCTCGACCTGGGCGTGAAGACCCGCATGAAGTGCCACGTCGGCAAGGACATCACACTGGAACAGATCCGCAAGGAATTCGATGCGGTGTTCCTCGGCATGGGCGCACAGGCCGGCCGCGCCCTGCCGATCGCCGATTCCGATGCACCGAACGTGGTGACCGCGACCGCCTTCCTGAAGGCCTTCAACGACGGTCGTCTGCAGCATGTCGGCAAGCGCGTGGTGGTGGTCGGCGGTGGCGATACCTCCATCGACGTGGCGACCGTCGCCCGTCGTCTGGGCCATATCAGCCATGCCAACCCGACCGATACGGAGCTGGCGATCACCGGCCAACTGGCACACGACGTGGCAGAGATATCCGCCAAGGAAGGTGCGGACGTCACGCTGACCTCCGTGTTCCCCATCGACAAGATGCAGGCCAACAAGCACGAGATCGAGCAGGCGCTGGCGGAAGGCATCGCCATCAAGGGCGGTCTGGTGCCGATCGGTATCAAGCGTGATGCTAACGGCCGTGCCACGGCGCTGCGCGTGATGCAGTGCGAGGCCAAGTTCGTCGGCAGCAAGCTGGAGATCAAGAACGTCGAAGGCAGCGAACAGGACATCGAAGCCGACCTGATCGTGTCCGCGATCGGACAGGCGGTCGATTTCACCGGTCTGGAAGAGTTCAACAACGGCAAGGGTGCAGTGTCCACCGACCGCAACTATGTGGTGAACGGACAGAAGGGCGTGTTCGCCGGCGGCGACGTGATCCGTCCGCACCTGCTGACCACCGCCATCGGCCACGGCTCCATCGCCGCTGACGGCATCCACAACTTCCTGCTGGGTATCGACCTGGAGAAGCGTCCCAAGATCGACGCGCACCAGTTCGACCTGATGCGCAAGCTGGCGGAGAAGGGTATCGAGATCAAGGAGAACCACGAACCGCTGCGCGGCACTTGCAACACCAATATCGCCGTGCACAACTTCGACAACCGTTCGGACCGCTACATCATCCCGCACGACAAGCTGTTCCTGGGCCACTTCGGTTTCACACCGCGCAACGTCCGCAACGTCATCACGCTGGACAAGGAGAGCGCGCTGGGCAACTTCCAGGATCGTCTGGGTGTGCTGGGCGAGAAGGAGGCCGTCTCGGAGGCCAAGCGTTGCATGAGTTGCGGCATGTGCTTCGAATGTGACAACTGCGTGGTTTACTGCCCGCAGACCGCCGTGTCGCGCGTCAAGAAGTCCGAAGCGACACTCGGCCGCTATGTCACGACCGACTACGACAAGTGCATCGGCTGCCACATCTGTGCCGATGTTTGCCCGACGGGTTATATCCAGATGGGTCTGGGTGAGTAACGCGACATGAACCTACTGCGCGATCAATCTGCTGCGTTGCGTACTCGCTCGCCACTCGCCTACCTGCAAGGTATGTCTCGCGGCTCGCTCCGTCGCGCCTTGCATATTGATCTGCTCGCGACGGTTCCTGCTCGCGTTACCAGCGCCTTGTTGTTAGTGCTGGTGTGTGTCGCACAGCCGTCCTATGCAGTAGAGGCGCAGCCCAAGCTGGACATCGGCAAGGGCGGACAGTGCGTGGAAGATACGCAGTGGATGCGCAAGAACCACATGCACCTGCTCAAGCACGGGCGCGATGATGCGTTGCGTCTGGGCATCCGTGACGAGAAGCACAGTCTGAAGACCTGCATCGAGTGTCATGCCAGCACCAAGGATGACAGTGTGACCGCGCGTGCGGACAGCTTCTGCGTCGGTTGTCACAAGTACGAAGCAGTGAAGCTTGATTGCTTCGAGTGCCATTCCGGCACGCGCAAGAGTGCGTGGCTGCAACAGAGGAACGCGAAATGAGCGACATGGACATGGATCGTCGTAACTTCCTCAAGACCTCGGTCGGCGCGGCGGCGGTCGCGATCGCGCCGGGCATGATGTTGTATTCGGTCGCGCAGGCCAAGGGCGAAGGCGCATCGAGCAAGGTGCGCTGGGGGATGCTGATCGACACCAACCAGTGCAAGCCCGGCTGCAACGATTGTGTCACTGCCTGTAACAACGAGAACGGATTGTCCGGAGAGACCAAGGCCACCGACTCTCAATGGATACGCAAGATCGACATCAAGGACATCAGCACCGGCCGCGAGATCTCGCTGCCGATGATGTGCCAGCACTGCGAGCATCCGCCCTGTGTGGACGTGTGCCCGACCAATGCTTCCATGAAACGTGCGGACGGCATCGTGCTGGTCGACAAACACCGCTGCATCGGCTGCCGTTACTGCATGATGGCCTGCCCGTACAAGGCGCGTTCCTTCGTGCACGAACCGCTGACCGGCCAGAACCCGGACGTGCCGCGCGGCAAAGGTACGGTCGAGAGTTGCACGCTGTGCGTGCATCGTATCGACGTGGGCGGCAAGCCGGCCTGTTCCGAAGCCTGCCCGAACCAGGCGATAGTGTTCGGCGATCTGAACGATGAGAACAGCGAGATCGCCCAAAAGGTGCGCAGCGTAGCATCGGTGCAGGTGCGTGCCGATCTGCGTCTGAACCCCGGCGTCCGTTACCAGGGAATTTGACCATGTCTTCCACACCCACACTAGAATCCCTGCAATTCAAGAACCGTCTGTACTGGCTGTTGCTCGCCATCGGCGGACTGGTCGCTGCCGCCGGCATGTATGCCGTGCACCTGATGGAGCATCACGGCCACATCATCACCGGCATGAACAACCAGATCGTGTGGGGCATGCCGCATGTGTTCGCCATCTTCCTGATCGTGGCTGCTTCCGGTGTGCTCAACGTCGCCTCCATAGGCTCGGTGTTCGGCAAGGCCATCTACAAGGCGCGCGCCCCGCTGGCCAGCCTGCTTTCCATCGCAATGCTGGCGGGCGGTCTGACCGTTCTGATGCTGGACCTCGGCCGTCCCGACCGCATCATCGTCGCCGCCACCAACTACAACCTGACCTCGGTGTTCGCCTGGAACGTGCTGCTGTATTCCGGCATGGTCGGTCTGGTCGTGGTCTACCTGTGGACCATGATGGAGCGCCGCATGAACCCGTACAACAAGGCCGCCGGTATCGGCGTGTTCGTGTGGCGCTTCGTGCTGACCACCGGTACCGGCCTGATCTTCGCCTTCCTCACCGCACGCCAGGCCTACGGCTCCGCGTTGCTGCCGCCGATGTTCATCGTGCTGTCCTTCGCATGGGGCATGGCGGTGTTCCATCTGGTGCAGACCAGCATCTACATGTGGAACGAGAAGGTCATCGATCCAGCCATCCTGCAGCGCAAGAAACACCTGCTCGGCGTGTTCGTGCTCGGCTCGCTGTACATGGTCGCCACCTACCATCTGACCAACGCCTATTTCTCGCAGCAGCAGGGATTCGAACGCTTCATCCTGCTGGATGGCGGCATCTACCCGTCGCTGTTCTGGTGGGGCTACGTGCTGCTGGGGAACGTGCTGCCGCTGGTCCTGTTGTACGCACCGGGCATCCAGCGCGACCGCTGGGCGGCGCTGGCTGCCTTGCTCATCATCCTCGGCGGGTTCGCACTGCTGTATGTGTTCATCATCGGTGGGCAGGCCTGGCCGCTCAACCTGTTCCCCGGTTATGAAGTGAGCAGTACTTTCGCGGATGGTCAGATCAGCGCCTATAGCCCCTCGATCTACGAGTTCCTGCTGGGCCTGGGTGGATTGTCCATCGCCTTCCTCATCACCACCGTCAGCGTACGTGTGCTGAACTTCATGCCGCAGGACAAGCCGTATATCGCGGACTGATCCTGCAGGAAAGGCTGCCATGAACCGCATGCTGATCTCGGCAGCACACAAATCCTCCGGCAAGACCATGGTCAGCATCGGCCTGTGCGCGGCGCTCGCCGCGCGCGGCCATGCCGTGCAGCCGTTCAAGAAGGGCCCGGACTACATCGACCCGATGTGGCTGGGTCAGGCCGCAGGGCATCCCTGCCGTAACCTCGACCTGTACCTGATGGAGAACGACGATGTCGTGGCCACCTTCGCACGTCATGCCTCCGAGGTGAATCTGGTCGAGGGCAACAAGGGTCTGTTTGACGGTCTCGCGCTGGACGGCAGCAACAGCAACGCCGCGCTGGCCAAGCTGCTCGACCTGCCGGTGATCCTGGTCATCGACGCGCGCGGCATGACGCGCGGCATCGCACCGCTGATCCTTGGTTACCAAGCCTTCGACAAGGACATCGATATCGCGGGCGTCATCCTCAACAATCTGGGCGGCAAACGTCACGAATCCAAGCTGCGCGAAGTCATCGAGCATTACACCGATGTGCCGGTGATCGGTGCCATCCAGCATGACGAACGCCTGTCCATCGTCGAGCGTCATCTGGGCCTGATGCCCAGCAACGAATCGCATGTGGCCAATGCCAAGATCAAACAGATCGGCGAGGCCATCGCCGAACAGGTCGATCTGGACAAGCTGCTGGCGTTGACCAACAAAGAACCGTTACCCGTTCCGCACAAGGCGACGGTGAGTGCCTTGCCGTGCGGAGACAAGGTGCGCATCGCCATCGCGCGCGACCGTGCCTTCGGTTTCTACTATGCGGACGACCTCGACGCGCTGGAAGCAGCGGGGGCCGAACTGGTGCCGTTCGATGCCTTGCGCGATGCGCATCTGCCCGAGGTGGATGGGCTCTATATCGGCGGCGGATTCCCCGAGACCTGCGCTGCCGAACTGGAAGCGAACACGGCCCTGCGCGGCGAGATCAGGCAGGCCATCGCCAACGGCATGCCGGCCTATGCCGAGTGCGGCGGGCTGATGTATCTGTCGCGCAGCATCGCCTACGAGGGTCGCACCTTCGACATGGTCGGCGCCATCCCCGGTGACGTGAAGATGCATGCCAAGCCTGTCGGCCGCGGTTATGTGCACCTCAAGGAGGATGCGGAACATCCCTGGCCACGCCCCGATGCACCGGCCAAACAGATCAAGGCACACGAGTTCCACTATTCGAGTCTGGAGAACCTACCAAAGGACAGTCGCTTCGCTTACCATGTGGCGCGCGGTTACGGCATCGACGGGGAGCGCGACGGTATCATCGTCAACAACCTGTTGGCCTCCTACACGCATCTGCGCACTATCGGTAGCTGCTACTGGGCGACCCGCTTCGTCGGATTCATCCGCCGTTGCAAGGGGGATGCCCTGAACTCAATCTCCATTAAAGAGAAGAAAAAATGAACTCAAGCCTGTATCAGGCCGCAATCGCGGCATTCGACAAAGCTAATTCCGAAGACCCCAACCTGGAAGTGTTCGAGGGCAAGACTTGGCCGAAGGAACTGCTGTACGCACAGCGCATGACCGATATGCAGGAGCGTTTCGCGCCCGATGCATCGGAAGCCGTGAAGCTGGCCTGCCGCGCACAGCACATCCAGCGCTGGAAGAGTCCGCGCAGCGACTACCCGATGGACAAGAAGGGTTACATGCTGTGGCGCACCAACCTGTACAAGTTCCACGCCGAGACGGCAGGTAGCCTGATGAAGGAAGTGGGCTACGACGACGAGATGATCGCACGCGTGAAGACCATCGTCGGCAAGAAGGACCTGAAGACAAATCCCGAGACGCAGTTGATGGAAGACGTGGTCGACCTGTGCTTCATCGAACACTACATGCTGCACTTCGCCGAACAGAAGCCGGACTACGACGAAGCCAAGTGGATCCTCATCATCAAGAAGACCTGGGACAAGATGTCCGACAGCGCCCACCAATTCGCACTGGCTGGCAAGATCAAGCTGCCGGAGCCGCTGGTGCCGCTGATCCTGAAGGCGATCCAGTAAATGGATTACCTGCCTGTATTCCAGAAGATCGATGGCCGCCTGTGTCTGGTGGTGGGTGGTGGCGTGGTCGGCGCGCGCAAGGCCGGCGTGTTGCTCGAAGCCGGTGCCCGTGTGCGCGTGGTCGCGCCCGAGATCGACGATGAATTGAAGGCGCAAGCCAACGTCGAGGCCGTACTCGCGCGTTTCGAGCCGCAACATCTGGAAGGCGTCGCGCTGGTCATCGCTGCCACCAACGACCGTGCAGTGAACAAGCAGGTGTCCGAACTGGCGCAGGCGCGCAACATCCCGGTCAACGTGGTGGACGATCCCGAGCTGTGCAGCTTCATCATGCCGGCCATCATGGACCGTTCGCCGCTGATGGTGGCCTTCTCCAGCGGCGGTGCTTCGCCGGTGCTGACACGCATGATGCGCGGCAAGCTGGAGACCGTCATCCCGCAGAACTACAGCAAGCTCGCCGGTTTCGCCGAGCGCTTCCGCGAAGAGGTGAAGCAGCGCGTGACCAACCCGGCCAAGCGCCGCATCTTCTGGGAGAACGTTTTCGACGGCGTGGTGGCGGAGATGGTGTTGACCGGCGACGAGGCAGCGGCAGAAGCCATGCTGCAGCAGATGCTGGCCGACGAGGACAACATCGTGCGCGGCGAGGTGTATCTGGTCGGTGCCGGTCCCGGCGATCCAGACCTGCTGACCTTCCGTGCGCTGCGCCTGATGCAGAAGGCCGACGTGGTGGTGTACGACGCGCTGGTGTCCAAGCCCATCGTCGATATGACGCGTCGCGATGCGGATCGCATCTATGTCGGCAAGCGCCGTGCCGACCATGCCTTGCCGCAGGAAGAGATCAACCTGCTGCTGGTGCGTCTGGCCAAGGAAGGCAAGCGCGTGTTGCGCCTCAAGGGCGGCGACCCGTTCATATTCGGACGCGGCGGCGAGGAGATCGAAGAGCTGGCTGAACACGGCATCCCGTTCCAGGTGGTGCCCGGCATCACGGCTGCGGCGGGCGTCGCATCCTATGCGGGCATCCCGCTGACCCACAGGGACCATGCGCAATCCTGCCTGTTCGTCACCGGCCATCTGAAGGACGGTTCGATGAATCTGGACTGGGAGCAGCTGGCCCGTCCGCGCCAGACGGTGGTGGTGTACATGGGTTTGCATGGCCTGGCCGAGCTATGCGGCAAGCTGATCGAACACGGCATGCCGGATACGACGCCCATCGCCATCGTGCAGCACGGCACGCAGCCCACGCAGCGTGTGTTCACCGGCACGCTGGCGACGCTGCCGGCCATCGCCGAGCGCGAGCAGCCGGTCGCCCCCACACTCATCATCGTCGGCGGGGTGGTCACCCTGCGCGAGAAACTGGCCTGGTTCCATCCGCAACAAGTTTGATCAGCTTCACTTCGCAGTCCAACTAAAAACAGGGAGAGACAAGATGGTGCAAGTCATGAAGAAGATGTTGCTGTCCGCGATGTTGCTGGTCGCCGCCACGGGGGTACAGGCGGCCGATGCGATACTCAAGCCGTTCGTGCTGGCATCCACCAGCGCAGGGACCGTCGCCGAAAAGTCCGCACAGGTGAAGAACGCGCTGACCGCCGCCGGGTTCACCGTGGTCGGTGAATATGCACCGTTCCCGACTGCCAACATCATCATCATCACCAATGACGCGCTGAAACAGAACGCCGCCGCTTCCGAGCACGGCGGCTACGGCGCGGTGCAGCGCGTGTCAGTCACTGCGGCCGGCAAGGATGTGCAGGTCAGCTATACCAATCCGGTGTACATGTCGCATGTGTATCGCATGAAGGGCGATCTGGCCGATGTGTCGGCCGCACTTGAAAAAGCGCTGGGACGCGTCGAGGAGTTCGGTGCCAAGGGCCTGACCGCGAAACAGGCGCGCAAATACCACTATATGTTCGGCATGGAATATTTCGACGAGCCGAGCCGACTGGAGACCTACGGCAGCTACGAGGAGGCCGTGCAGGCGGTGGATGCCAAGCTGTCAGCCAACAAGAACGGCGTGAGCAAGGTGTACCGCGTGGACGTACCTGGCAAGCAGGAGAGCGTGTTCGGTGTGGCGCTGAAGAGCGATGACAAGTACAAGGACGACACTTTCATCATGTCCGAGATCGATTTCCGCGATGTGAAGTCCACCGCGCACCTGCCGTATGAGGTGCTGGTGTCCGGCAAGAACGTCTATGCGCTGTATGCACGTTTCCGCATCGCCATCAATTTCCCCGACTTGTCCATGATGGGCAAGAACAGCTTCATGAACATCATGCAATCGCCGGAAGCGATCCGTGGTGCGCTGGAAGGGGCAGTGAAGAAGTAAGCAGGAGGCAACGATGACCGAACTGATGAGCGCCGCCTACGCGGGCGATCTGGAGAAAGTGAAGCAACTGCTGGCGGCTGGGGCGGATGTGAACGCGACCGACGAAGCCGGCTGGACCGCGCTGATGAAGGCCTGCTACAACGCCGAGCAGAAGCGCGGTTTCGCCGACGTGGTGCAGACGCTGATCGATGCCGGGGCGAACATCGAGGCGCCCATCGGTTACGGTGTGCGGCCGCTGATGCTGGCGGCCGGTTATGGCGAGACCGCAGTCGTTGACGCCTTGCTCAAGGCCGGTGCCGACGTGCTGGCCAAGAACGAGGGCGGTTTCACCGCGCTGATGATGGTGAAACAGAAGTTCTACGTGGATGTCATCAACCTGCTGCACGAGGCCGAGCAGCTGGCCGGCGTGGGCGAGAACAGTTGTGCCAGCAAGAACGCGCCCGGCAGCAATGTCGTCACCTTCATGAAGAAACCGGAGTAAGCGAGGACGCCATGCCCTATTACATCTACCGCATCACCGAGCGCCCGATCCGCATGCTGGAGAAGCTCGAGCAGCACGAGGTCTACAAGGAAGCTTCCGCGCGTGCCAAGGAACTGCGCAAGCAAGAGGTGTGGGGCGAGAACGGCCAGATCAAGATGATCCACGCCGAGAACGAACTGCAGGCCGAAGATCTGCTGAACGAGGTGCGCGAACCGGCACCGCAACTGGGCGACGACTGACGCAATGGACGAGGCGGCCTTCCGGCAGACACTGGAAGCGACGCATCCCTTGCTGTGTCCATTCGGCAAGGCATTGTTCTCCGGTTGTGTCGCCTGCTCGCAGGCCGGCCGTATGAATCTGGCGGAACGAGAATTGATCGTTTGCCGTGTAGCCGGCCTGCAGCAGCGCTGTGTGCGCATGCACGACGCTTTGCGTCACAACTTCGGTTTCGCCATCCACACCCTGCACGACGACGCCCCCATCCCGCACGGTCAGGAGATGCGCATCCAGTGCGGCGGATTGCGTGGGCTGCAGGACGTGTTGCGCGGCGATGCCGAGGTGACGGATGTGGACGAACTGATGCGGGCAGCATTGCAGCGCTGGCCGGAGGAAGGGGATATCCCGTACTCGGAAGTGGTGCACGCAGCGCGCCTGCATTACCAGGGAAGACACAGCCGATGAAAGCGGCTGCTACCGCTACAATGCAACACTGGGAAAGAAGCATCAATTACAGGTAACGAACCAGGAATGACTAGCACCGCCACATTGCAAGACCGCTTCAGCCGCCGCATCGACTATCTCCGATTGTCGGTGACGGACCGGTGCGACCTGCGCTGCAGCTACTGCATGCCGCAGGGCTTCAGCGATTACGAGCAACCGGCGGACTGGCTGAGCTTCGATGAGATCGAACGTGTGGTGGCCGCTTTCGCGCGCATGGGCACCTCGCGTTTCCGTATCACCGGCGGCGAGCCCTTGTTGCGACGCGACCTGAGCGGTTTGGCTGCGCGCCTGTCGGTGTTGCCGGGCGTGGCTGACCTGTCACTCAGCACCAACGCCACCCATCTGGCGCAGCATGCCGCCGCCCTCAAGGCGGCAGGCGTCACCCGCCTCAACATCAGCCTCGATTCCCTGTGTGCGGAACGTCTGCAACAGATCACGCGCCGCGATGCGCTGGACGATATCCTTGAAGGGTTGCTGCTCGCCAAGGCCAGCGGTTTCGCGCCGATCAAGATCAACATGGTGGTGATGGCCGGTGTGAACGAGGACGAGGTCGAGGACATGGCCGCGTTCTGCTTCCGCCACCGTTTCGTGCTGCGACTGATCGAGACCATGCCCATGGGCGAGACCGGCCGCAACGCGGCTTATGTCGATCTGCAGCCGATCCGCCAGCGCCTGCAAGAACGCTTCGGCCTGGTGGACGGCATCATCGGCGGCGGCGGCCCGGCGCGTTATCTGGTCACGCCGGACGGCAATTCCAGCATCGGCTTCATCACCCCCATGTCGCAACACTTCTGCGAGACCTGCAACCGCGTACGCCTGTCGGTGGACGGCACGCTCTACCTGTGCCTGGGACAGGAGCACAGCATGCCGCTGCGACCCTTGCTGCGTGCTGGGTGCAGCGACGAGGAGCTGGAGGCGGCGATCCGCAACGCCATCGAACTCAAACCCGAGCGTCACGAATTCAACGAACAACCCGGCAAGATCATACGCATCATGTCCATGACTGGAGGATGAGGTGAGCCTGACCCATTTCAGCGAATCCGGGCGTGCGCGCATGGTGGATGTGTCCGGCAAGGAAGCCACCATCCGCGTCGCCATCGCCAGCGGCACCATCCGCATGCACCCGCAGACCCTGCAACGCATCCGTGACGGCAAGATCGGAAAAGGCAACGTGCTGGCCGTGGCCGACGTCGGTGCGGTGATGGCCGCCAAGCGCACGCCGGACATCATCCCCATGTGCCACGCCATCGCGCTTTCCGGCGTGCAGGTGGAATTCAGCGAAGTGCTTGAGACGGACGCGCAGGGTTGCGTCGGCCTGCGTGCCGAAGTCACTGCAAGCTGCGTCGGCCAGACCGGCGTCGAGATGGAAGCACTGACCGCCGTCAACGTCGCGCTGCTCACCATCTACGACATGTGCAAAGCCATCGACCGCGGCATGCGTATCGAGAACGTGCAGCTGGACGAGAAGCGTGGTGGCAAGAGCGGCGTATGGAAACGCGGAGAGGATAAATGATCAAAGTGTTGTTCTTCGGCCCCGTTGCCGACCGCGTGGAGACACGCGAGATGGATATCGAATATGCGGACGGCATGACCCTGCACGACATCACGCACAAAGTCGGCATGCAATATCCAGGCGCACTCAGCATCGTCAGCTTCATCGCCGTCAATCAGACCCAGGTGCATGACAAGCAGACTCCACTCCGTGATGGTGACGAGATCGCTTTCATGGCGAAGTTCTCTGGAGGTTGAGATGAGCGAACCGGTACGTATCCAGGAAGCTGACTTCTCGCAAGACGCCGAGATCGCCGCCCTCAAGGCATCCTCCAGACGCATGGGCGGCATCGCCACCTTCCTCGGCTGTGCGCGCGACTTCTCAGAAGGCCGCGACGTCAGCGAGATCAGCTTCGAAGCCTACGGCAGCATGGCGCTGGCCGAGATGCGCAAACTGCGCGAAGAAGCCATCAGCAAGTTCGACCTGCTCGATGCCCGCATCGTGCACCGCGTCACCACCGTGCAAGCCGGTGACAATATCGTCTTCATTGCCGCCGGTGCCGCCCACCGCGCCGCAGCCTTCGACGCCTGCCGCTGGATGATCGACGAACTCAAACAGCGCGTGCCGATCTGGAAGAAAGAGGTCACGCCGGAGGGGGAGTCTTGGGTGACGCAGCATCCTTGAAAGGCGCAAATATGAGAGGGGATACTGAAGTATTGTTGATGATATGTTTTTTCTTTGCGGGTGCCTTATTGATGGCATATGCAGAAGATCTGTCACTAATTCCATATGCAAACACTGTGCTAGGAGCCGCAGCAACCCTAGTTGCCGCATTTGTTGGTGCCCGCTATGCATTCAAACTGCAGTTGGCAAATCTCGAGAACAGGGCAACGAAAGATAAAGTGGAATCGGGGAATAGGGCGATCTTTGAGTTGATAAGAACCTATAACCAATTTCTCGCAATTCGTAATCAATTTATTGACGAGCATAGAGAGAATCAGGCTCGCCATTTATTGATTCTTCCTATGGCAGGTAATATCCATGTCCTACAACTTAATTTCGATGAGTTGGCATTTTTATTTGATTCTGAGAGTCCTGATCTTCTAGGAAAGCTCGCAATGCTTCAGCAAAGAGTAGCCTCAACTATTGATGTGATTGCCCAACGTTCACGATTGCATATTGAAGTATTTCAGCCTGCTGTTGAGAGGCTTGAAAGCCGAGATGGCAGAACAGTTACGTTTGGCGCAATGGAGCAGGAATTGGGGCCAAGAAACACAAAAGTACTAAAAATGCTGACTGACTATATGGTTAGTGGTGTTGATGAGGTACTAACGGACGTCGAAAATCATATCTCTGAAACACATGCAATTCTCAAGAATATATTTAGTGAGCATAGAGTCATTAAAATGCTTAAGCCGTAAAGTCGCACGATTACGCCTATATTTTGAGAAGTTTTCGCCAGTTGATTTTAAATAATCCATGAACATCGTTTCCATCGTCGGCCACTCCGGTTCCGGCAAAACCACCCTGATCGAAAAGCTGGTGCGCGAACTGACGCAGCGCGGTTTGCGCGTTGCGACCATCAAGCATGCGCATCACAAGGTGGGACTGGATACGCCGGGCAAGGATAGCTGGCGCTATACGCAGGCGGGGGCGGCGATGAGCCTGCTGGTGACGCAGGGCGGCGTGCAGTTGGTCGATACGCAGGTCGAGCAACGCGAGCCGCAGCAACTGGCCGAACGTTTCCTGGGTGACGTCGATCTGGTGCTGGCGGAAGGGTTCTCGCATGCGCCGGGGGCGAAGATCGAAGTGTTGCGTCGTGCGTGTTCTTCGCAGCCGCGCTGCGCGCCGGAAGAGGGTGTGGTCGCACTGGTGACCGATGTGGACGAAGCACATGCGCAGTTGCCGCATTTCGCACTGGACGATGTGGACGGCATCATCGAATTCATCCTGCAACAGGCGGGGAAATGATCGAAGACTGCACCGCGCTGATCCTCGCCGGCGGCGATTCCAGCCGCATGGGGCAGGACAAGGCAGGGCTGGTGCTGGAGGGGGCGACCCTGTTGCAACGTGCTACGACGCGCATGCAGCAACTGTTCCAGCAGGTCATCGTCAGCGTGCGTAAGGAACGCGGGGACGTGACGCTGCCGCAGGTGTGCGATGTGGAGACCGACGGCGGGCCGCTGGCGGGACTGGCGGCCGGCTTGGCGTCAGTGGAGACGCCGTGGTTGTTCGCACTGGCCTGCGACATGCCGTTCGCCGAGGCTCGGATCATTACGCATATGGCGACTTTGCGCGGTACCCACGATGCGGTGGTGCCGCAGGTGGATGGACATCCGCAGCCGCTGTTCGCTTTCTATGCGAAGTGGGCTCTTCCGGTCATGCTCGTGGCGCAGGAAGCGGGCGAGAAGCGTGTGCGTGCGGTGCTGCAACGGCTGAATGTGCGTTATGTGAATGAGGTGGAGCTGCGCGAATTCGATCCACAGTTCCGCAGTTTCTTCGATCTGGATACGCCGCAGGATTATCGTGCGGCAATGGAGAGATGATGGATGGCTTGACAGTGGCAGCGGCGCAACGATGCGTCATCGAAGCGATGAAGAGACTGGGCACGGAATCCGTGCCTTTGCAGCAGGCGCTGGGGCGTGTGCTGGCGTCCGACATCAAGGCCAACCGTGACCAGCCGCCGTATGACGTGTCGGCGATGGACGGTTTCGCTATCCGTAGCGCGGATGTGGCGAACGCGCCGGTCGTGCTGGAGGTCATCGAGGACATCAAGGCTGGCGACATGCCGGGCAAGACCGTGCAGGCCGGGCAGTGCGCGCGCATCATGACCGGTGCGCCAGTGCCGCAAGGAGCAGATGCGGTGATCCGGGTTGAGGACACCGAAGCGGTATCGGATACGCAGGTGCGCATCAATGTGTCCGTGAAAGCGCGCAACGACATCCGCGACCGTGGCGAGAGCATGCGCGACGGCGAGGTGGTGCTGACGGCAGGCACGACGATCACGCCGGGCGTGGTGGGCATGCTGGCGATGGTGAAGGCGGCGAGTGTCGAAGTGTGGCGTCTGCCGCGCGTGGCTATCCTGTCCACCGGCGACGAACTGGAAGGACTGGATGAACCGATCGATGCGAACAAGATCCCCGATGCGAACAGTTATGCGCTGATGGCGCAGGTGCAGGCGCTGGGCATACAGCCCGTGCTGCTCGGCATCGCGCGCGATGAACCTGAACATCTGAAGGAGATGTTGCTACGCGGCTTGCAGTTCGATGTGCTGCTGGTCTCCGGCGGCACATCGGTCGGCGTGCACGACTATGTGCGGCCCACGCTGGAGGCGCTTGGGGTGCAGATGAAGTTCTGGCGCGTACAGATGAAGCCGGGTCACCCGATGGCGTTCGGTGTGGCACCGCTGACCTGGGTGTTCGGCCTGCCGGGCAATCCGGTGTCGAGCATGGTGTGCTTCGAGCAGTTCGTCGGCCCCGCGCTGCGCTACTGCATGGGGCATGCGAAAGTGTTCCGCCGTACCGTGACGGCAAAGCTGACGCGCGATGTGAGACACAAGCACAGCCGCACCGAGTTCGTGCGCGTGATGCTGGGCAGGGAAAGCGGCGGGTTCACGGCCACGCCGACTGGTGATCAGGGCAGCGGCATCCTGCGCTCGATGGCGATGGCAGAGGGGCTGATGATCGTTCCAGCCGAGAGCAAGGGTGTTGGTGCGGGCGAGCAGGTGACGGTGCAGTTGCTGGACGGCACGGCCTGGCAGGATGAAGCAGGGGAGTGAGATGAAAGCACGTATCGGTTTCGTGACGGTATCGGACCGCGCCAGTCGCGGCGAATATGAGGACAAGGGTGGTCCGGCCATGCAGGCGTGGTTCGCGCGTGTGCTGACGAGCGAATGGGAAGCGGTGGCGCGTGTCATCGCCGATGAGCAGCCGTTGATCGAGCAGACACTGGTCGAGCTGGCGGACAGGGAAGGCTGCAGCCTCATCGTCACTACCGGCGGCACCGGCCCCGCGCTGCGCGATGTCACGCCGGAAGCTACCGAAGCGGTATGCGAGAAGATGATGCCAGGCTTCGGAGAGCTGATGCGTGCCGAGTCGCTCAAGGTGGTACCCACCGCGATCCTGTCGCGCCAGACCGCCGGCATTCGCGGGTGCAGCCTGATCGTGAACCTGCCGGGCAAGCCTTCAGCAATTGATGATTGCCTGAACGCGGTGTTCCCCGCCGTGCCTTACTGCATAGACCTCATCGGAGGCGCATGGCTGGAAGCCGATCCGGCACAGTGCAAGGTGTTCCGCCCGGCGCACGCCAAGAAGCAAAGCGCCTGACCTTCCAAAGATAAAAAGGCCGCCGACTTTGCAGTCGGCGGCCTTTCTGTTTGTGCAGCAGGATTACTTCAGCTTCTCGATGCCCAGCATCTTCATGATGCTGCCTTCATAGAACGGCTCGGATGTGCCTTTCTTCATCTTGCGGATGAAGTATTTCTCGAACGCGACCTTGGCCAGGTGCACCCACTTGCCTTCGGAGAACCAGTTCACGTTGCGCGGCGGGATCTGCGGGATGGCGACGAATGCGACGCCGCTCTCGCCGAAGTCGGCCAGGCACACGGCGTTCCAGGTGGCTTCCTGGTCTGCGGGCTGGCCGGTCAGGTCCGCCTTGATGTTGTGCACGGTGGCGGTGACCATGGATTCGATCATGTAGCCGGTCTTGGGGGTGCCGACCGGGATGGGCGTCGGCTCGACCGGCGGGATGGCGACGCAGACGCCGACGGCGAAGATGTTCTTGTACTTCGCGTTGCGCTGGTGTTTGTCCACGGTGATGAAGCCGCGCGGGTTGGTCAGGCCTTCGATACCGAACACGGCGTCGATGCCCTTGAAGGCGGGCAGCATCATGCTGTACTTGAAGGGCAGTTCGTGTTTCTTCTTCTCCTGCCCCATGTCATCGTGCTCGGTGACGTACATCTTGCCGTCTTCGACCTTGGTGACCTTGGCATTGCAGATCCATTTGATGTGCTTGTCGCGCATGCCGGATTCGAGGATGCCCTTGGAGTCACCCACGCCGCCCAGACCGAGGTGGCCGATGTAGGGCTCGGAGGTGACGAAGGTCATCGGCACCTTGTTGCGGATCTTGCGTTTGCGCAGGTCCGTTTCCATGATGAAGGCGTATTCGTAGGCCGGGCCGAAGCAGGAGGCGCCTTGCACCGCGCCGACCACGATGGGGCCGGGGTCCTTGCAGAAGTCGTCCCAGATGTCATGCGACTTCATCGCATGGTCGACGTGGCAGACGGAATGGGTATGGCCACCGTGCGGACCCAGGCCTTCGACTTCATCGAACGCCAGCTTGGGGCCGGTGGCGATGACCAGATAGTCATACGACATCATGCTGCCGTCGTTCAGTTCCAGCTGGTTCTGGTCGGGGTGCACACGTTTGACGCCGGTGGGATTGAACTCGATGCCCTTGCGCTGCAGGTAGGTGCGCACCGGGAATTCGATGTGTTTGCGGTCACGCCATTTGACACCGACCCATGGGTTGGAGGGCGTGAAGTGGAAGTTCTCTCCGTTGTTGACAACGGTGATCTTGTGCTTGCTGTCCAGTTCTGCGCGCATTTCGTATGCCGCCGGCATGCCGCCGACGCCTGCACCCATGATGACTACATGTGCCATGTGTGTTCCCCTGTAAGTTGTTGTTGATGGAATTGCTCCGGCTGTTCACCGGATACGCCCCTCACTCCCGGACCCGAATTAGGCGCAATACAGCGGGGCAGTGTCTATAACCCCATTGGGTAGTGTGGGTAACCCGTATGGGGCGTGAGGCTTTACTCGTCGCTGTCCGACTTGTTCTGCTCTTTGGCGAACAGGACAGCAGCCTTGACGCGGGATGACAGATTGAGTTTGTTGAGGATGTGGCGCACGTGCTGTTTGACGGTGTCGTAACTGATGGAGAGTGTCTGTGCGATGGCCTTGTTGCTCTCGCCGCGCGACAGCAGTTGCAGGATCTCTTTCTCGCGCTCGGTGAGCAGATTGAGGGATTGTCGCGGTTCGTTGCCGGGCTGTTTGCCTTTGAGCATGTCGATCATCTTCACCGTCATCGACGGGGCGACCACCATCTCGCCGGCGGCGACGCGGCGGATGGCATCCACCACATCTTCCGGGGCCATGTCCTTCAGCAGGAAACCGCGCGCACCGGCCTTGATCGCATTGGAGAGGTCGGTCTCGGAATCGCTCATGGTGAGGATCACAGTGGGGATGGTGCAGCCGTCGTCGCGGATCTGTTGCAGCATGGCGATGCCGTCCATCGGCTTCATGCGCAGGTCCATCACGATGACATCCGGGCCGAGTTCGATCAGTTTCTGCAGCGCTTCCAGACTGCCGACTGCGCCGAGCACATTGAAGCCGTAGCCGTTGCTCAACAGTTCGCACAGACCCATGCGACACAGGTTCTGGTCGTCCACCAGGGCTATCTTCAACATCTCACTCATTCAGCGTTCTCCAGTTGGCTTCCGGCTCGGGGAAGTAAAATTGTACGCAGGTTCCCAGACCTTTGGTGCTCTCGACGCGTATCTCGCCGCCCACCCGTTGCGCACGCTCGCGCATGATGACCAGACCATAATGGCCTTCTGCGGGGGTGAAGGTTCCGACCCCATTGTCTTCTACCATGAATACATAATAACCGCAGACATAATCGACGATCACTCTGGCATGCGATGCGTTGGAATGCTTCTCGATATTGGAGAGCGCCTCTCGCACGATGTTATAGGTCTGGATCTCGTGTTCCAGCGGCAGGTCGAGGTCGGCGATGCGCACCTTGCTGTCGAGCACGATATGGTTACGCCGGTTGAACTCGCCGCAGAGGTCCTGCAGGGCATACAGCAGACCCGCCGGATTCATCTCGCTGCGGAAGTCGGTGATCAGCGCGCGTACCGCCTTTTGGCCGATCTCCAGTGCATCCTCGATATCGCCCACGTATTTCGCGACCGTGTTCTTGTTGTTGCGCACCGCATCGCGCAGCAGGGTGGTGTTCATGCGCGCGTAGTTCAGGGTCTGCGCCAGCGAGTCGTGTATCTCGTTGGCGATGGACTGGCGCTCCATCAACAGTTCGGCGCGGCGCGCCTCGCGCCCCGCCTGCGTGTGTTCGATCAGCGCGGCCAGCATGTCGGCAAAATTCACCGCCATCTGCGCGGACGGGCTGGAAGCGGTCTGCGTGGTATCGAAGAACAGTGTGAACACGCCCAACAAGGTGTCGGCGGCGGCACGGCCCTCCAGCGGGATGGAGATCACCGATTGCATGCGCTGGCCGGTGGAGCCGCACTGCCGGGTCTCGCAGTTCTCGATGGCGGTGGCGCACAGGCCGTGGCGGAAGGCGTCACGATTGCAATCCTCGCAGGCCAGCTCGCTCACGCGCTCGGCATCCAGTTCTTCGTTCGACAGGCCGACGGTGCTGATGATAGGCAGCGTCTGCTCGTCCGGAAGCAGGATACGGATCACCCCGGCGCGGGCATGCAACATGCTCAGCGCCGATTCCAGGCAATGGTTGAGTAGCGTCTCCAGATCGCTGGGGCGCTGGGAGAGGAAGCTCTGTTCGACGCACGCGTCCACACCGCCGTCCAGGTCGGGCGGAATGAACTCAGGCTCGCTGGTCCAGTAGAATTCGGTCTCGTCCGAAAGCTCGGCGGGGATGGATAATCGGTTCATGAGACTCTGCTTGAATGGTTCGCTAGGTCCGGCTATGAAGACATTTGGGTACTGGCGAGTACTCTTATTGTTTTAAGGTTATGTCGCTTTGCGATAAATATCAACCGTTTGAAAATTGTGCCCGCACCCGTCGGGCCCACCGGGGCGGTGACGGCCTTGCCTGATAGGGCTGCCGCCCCGGGGCAGGCCGCTCCGTATCGATCCGCGAGCCCGTGCCGGGCAGCCTCCCGGCGATGTGCGCCGGTCGGGTAAATTGCCGGATATCCCCGGCAAGTGATGGGGCTATAATCCGCCCATCCCGTACAGTTCAGGAGCGACGATCATGCAACACCTCACCCCCAAGGAAGCATACGAATTCCTGCAAGCCAATCCCGAAGCCGTCTTCATCGATGTACGCAGCGAGATGGAATACATGTTCGTCGGCCATCCGCGCGGTTCCATCCATATCCCCTGGGTGGATGGCCCGGACTGGGAGATCGACCCGATGTTCGTCGCGCATGTGCGCAAGGCCGCCAGTGTGAACCGCCCGGTGGTGTTGATCTGCCGTTCCGGCCGCCGTTCCGCCGATGCCGGGCTGGCATTGGAGAACGCGGGCATGAAGGATATCTACAACGTCACGCACGGTTTCGAAGGCGATCTGGACGACAACCATCATCGCAACTCGCACAACGGCTGGCGTTTCGAAGGCTTGCCTTGGGCGCAGACCTGATGCACGTTGCCGATCTCGCCGATGCCGGACAGGACTGAGTCATGCGACCCGGCCCGCGCGAGATCGTCACACCGTTCCGCCCCATCCCGCTCGATGTTCCCGAGGGCCTGAAACACAACGAGTTCTTCAACAGCACGGAGAACCTCAACGACCTGGCGAACAACAACGGCCTGCTGATCAACCTGGAGAACCTGCTGTTGTATCGCAAGGCATTGGGGCACAGCACCGAGTTCGATTGTTCCATCATCTACAACACATCCAAGACCATCCTCAACCCGTTGGGTCGCCCGGTGCGGCGCACGCAGGTGGCGGAGAACGTGAAGCAGGTGTGGAACCGCATGAACCAGATCGTCATCGACTACATGCTGGAACAATATCCCGACCCGGACGAGGCGCTGATCCTGGCGGGCGAAGCGAGTCTGGATGCGACCTGGCCGCTGACCTCGCCCGGTGTGCCCAGCATCCGCATGCTGCATAACCACTTCGTGGTCTTCCCCAAGCAGACCTTGCGCGATGCGAAGTTGGCCGACCCGAACGATCCCAACCTCACCGACGGCGGCCAGCACAGCCTGTTCCAGGCCTATATGCGCGACGTCTACGCGACTTCTTCGACCAGGCCTTGCACCTGCGGATACTCAAACCCGCCAGCGAGGCCGACGCGCGCATCGCCTTGACCGGCTATCCGCAGGGCTTGCCGAGTTGGGAAGTGCAGGGCGGTGCGGCGGCGCTCAAGGATGTGCATTTCTGGAGAGAGTACGACGAGGTGCTGAAAGGCTTCATCGATTTCTACCGCACCTTCTTCTCTCAGGTCTCCACGCACAACGCCCCCATGCTGCCGGACGTGTATTTCCCCGAGCAGGTGGAGAGCGTGCTGCTGTTCAACAACGACTTCATGAAGACGGCCAAGAAAGTGCGCGACCACTGCATCGTCGACGCGAAATATGCCAATGCCATCCGCTGGCAGCCTGCCTTCAAACAACTCATCTACCGCAACGACGCAGGCAAACTGATCGTCACCATCAGCCAGAACTCCATCGGCAATGCCATCACCGAATTGCTCGGTGTGGTGGTGAAGCGCATCCCGGATGCCGAGGCCTACGCAGTGCACGAACCCGCGCTCATCGCGCGCCTGCTGGAAGTGCGCCGCCGCCTGATCGAGGCGGATCTGGGCGAGGGCGTGGCGACGGCCCATTGGCCGGCCGTGTGACCATCTGCGGCCACGCTTTTCGGCTATATTGCGGCCATGGACCCACGCTTTGATTCCGCCCCGGATAGACAACACACTGCCAGCCTGAAATACGATGCAAGGCAGGCCGTGTTCGGCCGCGACGATGTCATCCCGCTATGGGTGGCCGACATGGATTTCGCCGTGCCCGATGCGGTGCAGCGCGCGCTGACCCAGCGTGCCGCGCATCCGGTGTTCGGTTACACCGTCTTCCCCGCGTCGCTGAACGACGCGCTGATGCACTGGCTGGCCACGCGCCACCATTGGCACATCGCCGGCGGATCCATCCTGTTCTGTCCCGGTGTGGTGCCTTCGCTGCACGCCTGCATCATGGGGCTGACGCAGCCCGGCGAAGGTGTGATCGTACAGCCGCCGGTGTATGCGCCGTTCCTGACTGCGGCAGAGATATGCAGACGCAAGCCGCTGCTCAATCCGCTCAAGCTGGAAGCGGGTCGATACACTTTCGATCTGGAAGACCTCGAACGCTGTGCGCATGACGGCGGACGCATGCTGATCCTGTGCTCGCCGCACAACCCGGTCGGGCGGGTGTGGCAGCGCGAAGAGTTGCAGGGGCTGCTCGCGGTGTGCGAACAGCACGACATCACCGTGGTGTCGGACGAGATACACGCCGACCTGATCTATCCCGGTTACCGGCATGTGCCGCTCGCCACTATGAACGACAAGGTGAAGATCGTCACCGCCGTCGCACCCAGCAAGACCTTCAACATCCCCGGCCTCGGCCTGTCCGCGCTCGTCGTGCACGAGGCGGCGGATCGCAAAGCCATCACGCAGGCCTTCGACACGCTGCACGTCAGCGCCAGCAACCCGTTCAGCATCGCCGCATTCGAAGCCGCGTATCGCGAGGGCGCACCCTGGCTGGATGATCTGATGGAGTATCTGTCAGGCACGCGCGACATGGTGCGCGACTACCTGCACCAGCGACTGCGGCAGATCAGGATGATCGAGCCGGAAGGGACATACCTGTTGTGGCTGGATTGTCGCGCAATGGGCCTGAGTGACAAGCAATTGAAAGATTTCTTCGTGCAGAAGGCAGGTGTCGGTTTGAGTCCGGGTGCGATGTTCGGCATCGAGGGCAGTGGATACATGCGCATGAACATCGGCGCCCCGCGCAGTGTCATCTTGCAAGCATTGCAGAATATCTCAGCCGCGTTGCGCGTTTGAGTCAGCGCTTGCCGTAACGCAGCACCAGCAAGATACCACCCAGTATCAACACCGAAGCGACCAACAGATCGTGTGTGACCGTTTCGCCCAGTAGCAATATTCCAGCGACCGCAGCCAGCACCGGCGCGGAGAGTTGCACCGTCGAAGCCGTCATCGCACGCATGTGTTGCAGCACGCGATACCACAGCACATAACCCAAGGCCGACGTCACCGCGCCGGACAGCACGGCATACAGCACGCCTTGCGCATCCAGTTGCAGCCAGGGCAGGGTGAGCAGCGAGAGTGCGATGGTCAGCGGCGCGGCGCGCAGGAAGTTACCCGCAGTGGCCGCAGCCGGATTAGTCTGCCCTCTGCCCAGCATCGAATACACACCCCAGGCGACGCCGCTCACCAGCATCAATATCGAATCGAGCACCGACGGCGCTTCCACGCCGGGCGACACCAATATCACCAGGCCGACCATCGCCGCCACGAAGCCCGCACTCTGCATGGCCGTCATGCGTTCACCCGCGAGGAATCCGGCGATGAGCATGGTCGCCTGCACCGCACCGAACAGCATCAACGCACCCGCGCCTGTGTCTATGCTGCGGTAGGCGTAGGAGAGTGCGATGGCATAGATGAACAAAGCCGTCGCGCTGCGCCAGTTGCCGTGTACGAGCGGTGCCTGTCTTTGCAAACTCATCAACAGCCACAACATCGCAGCACCGGACAACAAACGAACGCTGGTGAAGGTGGCCGCGTCGATGCCGGTCTCCTTCAGTGCCATGCGGCACAACAATGAATTGCCGGCGAAGGCGATCATGGTCAGCGTGGTGAGGAGGGTGAGGCGGAGTTTGTCCATGCCGATAGGTCGGGGAAATACGGTGGCAAGATGCTAACTGAAAATGGTGAGGATTTAATCTGGATCACCGCTGCGATCCCATGCTCACTGGCCGGCTGTCCAGATCGGCATTGACTGGGCGCGCATGGGCAAGGATACTTCGTGCCGTGCGCGGGATGTTCCCGCCGTTATTCATCGACACTATTCGTATCCTGTGGCTTCTGCGACCGACTCTTCCGTGATCAGACTGGGCGACCTGCGCTTGGACGACGCGCGTGCCTTGCTTGAGCACGATCCGTCCAGCGTGCTGCCCGCGCCGGAAGCCTCTCCCGTCGAGTACATGCAGACCATCCTGGACGGTTTGTGCGAACTGTCCCTGCGCGATCCGCTCACCGGACTGTCCAACCGGCGGCATTTCAACCATCTGCTCAACCGAGAGATCGAAGCGGTCGCGCGTTCGGGCGAGTCGGTCCTGCTGCTGATCATGGACATCGACCACTTCAAGAAGGTCAACGATACCTACGGTCACCATGCGGGTGATCTGGTGCTGCAGGCGGTCTCCAAATGTCTGGAAGCCTGTGTGCGCCCGATGGATACCGTGTCGCGTTTCGGCGGCGAGGAGTTCGCCGCCATCCTGCCGAACTGCCCGGCCACCTTCGGACCGGTGGTCGCGGAGCGCATCCGCGAGGCGGTATCCGAACTCAGCATCGTCGTGTCCCCCACGGAAACCATCCACGTCACCATCAGCATCGGCGGTGCCTTTGCGCCGGAGTGGGTGCGTTCCACCATCGAGCTGTGGACCGAGCGCGCGGACGAACAGCTCTATCGCGCCAAGTCGGCGGGACGGAATCGCGTTTTCATTGAAGAACAGCACGGCGTTGCCGTTAGTGCAGATGAGAAAGGCATGTTGTTCGGGCATCTCCTGTTCGGGGATCCCGCGTCCGGCGATGCAGCAGGCAGTGCAGTGACAGACAGTGAAATGAACAGGGCGTATTGAAGATGAGCGAAGTATCGAATCCACCACAAGACGACACAGCAGACCCCGTGCTGGCGCTCAAGTCGCGCAGCAAGGTGATCGCCGTCACCAGCGGCAAGGGCGGCGTCGGCAAGACCTTCGTCTCGGCCAACCTCGCCTCCGCGCTGGCCAAGCGCGGATTGCGTGTGCTGGTGCTGGATGCCGACCTTGGTCTGGCCAATCTGGATGTGGTGCTCAATCTCTATCCCAAGATCACCTTGCACGATGTCTTCACCGGCAAATCCAAACTGGAAGACGCGATCTACAAGGCACCGGGCGGTTTCTCGGTGCTGCTGGCCGGTTCCGGTATGGTGGAATATTCGCGTCTGGCCCCCGAAGTTCGCGACGATTTCCTGCGCATCATGGAAAGTCTGGTGCCGAACTACGACATCGTGCTGCTGGACACCGGCGCGGGTATCTCCGACGTGGTGTTGTTCGCGGTGTCCATGGCTTCCGAAGTGCTGCTGGTCGCCACACCCGAGCCGACCGCGCTGACCGATGCCTACGCCACTATCAAGGTGCTGGGCGCGCAACAGAAACGGCAAAGCATCCGCGTCGTCATCAATCAGGTGTCACGCACCGGCGACGGCACCGCCATCACCACCCAGTTGCAGCAAGTGCTGGACCGCTTCGTGAACAAGGATTCCGAGCACCCGCTGAAACTGATCCACATGGGCGACATCCCCGCCGATACCGCCGTGCGTCAAGCCATCATGAAACGCCAATTGCTGGCACAAGCCGATCCGGGTTGTCCCGCCGCACTCTCCATCACGCAACTGGCCAGCAAAGTGGAAAGCGCCGTCATCAAGCACGGCGCGTAAAGATCTTTTTCTTTGTTGAAAACAACACCCCATGCAGACGCATGGGGTCAGGTCACTCCTGATCAAACCGTCACCAGCATCCACGCCCCCATTGCCGCGATGCCCATCCCAACCACCTGAACCCAACGCACGAAACGTTCACGCAACGCATTGCCCATGAAGATGCCGCTCACATGCAGAGAGGCGGTGGCAAGCAGGAAGCCTGCGGCATAGACGAGCGGGGCGGCGGCGCTGGGCATTTCGGTGCCGTGCGCGTAGCCGTGGAAGATGCCGAAGGCTGCGGTGAGTGCGAAGCTGAGCGGCAATGCCAGTTTAGTGGGGCTGGCGATGAGCAGGCCGAGTATCAGCACCGAAGCGGCGATGCCGGGTTCGATCAGTGTCAGCGAGGGAACCATCATGCCGATGAATGCACCGCCAGCCAGCATCAGCATGAAGGTGGCTGGCAATTGCCAGATGCGTTGTCCGCCCAATTGTCCGGCCCACAGGCCGACAGCCAGCATGGCGAGCAGGTGATCCATGCCGCTGAACGGGTGGGCGAAGCCGCTGGCGAAACCGGAGACATCGTGGCTGGTGTGTGCGCTGGCGGCAGTGCTGATGAAGAGCAGGGTGAGGGTGATGTAGTTGCGTTTCATGTGCGGTATTCCTTTTATTTGATCTTCACTTTAACAAGTTCTTCGCCATCCGGATCGGTCACGTGCACCGCGCAGGCGATGCAGGGATCGAAGCTGTGGATGGTGCGCAGGATCTCGATGGGTTGCTTGGGGTCGTGCAATTTGTGGCCTCTGAGCGCGGCTTCGTACGGGCCTTCCTGTCCGTTCGCATCGCGCGGGCCGGCGTTCCAGGTGCTGGGTACCACGGCCTGGTAGTTGTCGATCTTGCCGTCCTTGATCACGATCCAGTGTGCCAACGCACCGCGCGGGGCTTCCATGAAACCGGCGCCTTTGGCCAGTGACGGCCAGCTGGACGGGTCCCATTTCGTCTCGTTGAAGGTGCGCACATCGCCCGCCTTGATGTTGGCGATGAGTTGGTCGTACCAGCCTTGCATCGCGTCGGCGAGGATCTTGGTCTCCAGCGTGCGTGCGGCGGTGCGGCCCAGCGTGGAGTAGAGCGCCTGCACCGGCACGTCCAGTTTCTTCAATGTCATGCCGACCAGTTCGCGGGTCTGCTCGTGGCCGCTGGCATACAGCATCAGCACGCGCGCCAGCGGGCCGACTTCCATCGCCTTGCCTTTCCAGCGCGGCGACTTGAGCCATGAATATTCTTTCTCGGTTTCGAGATTCTCGTAGGGCGGTTTCGGGCCGGTGTAGTGCAAGGCGGTCTCGCCCTTGTACGGATGCAGACCTTTTTCCTTGCCCACGCTGTAGTCGTACCAGGAATGCGCGACGTATTCCTCGATCTCGTTCTCGGCATGCAGGTCTACCGGATGGATGGTGGACAGGTCGCGGTTGAGGATGACACCGGCGGGGATGAGGTTGCTGGCCGGGTCGTTGATGCCTTTGGCGGGGAAGTCGCCATAGGTGAGGAAGTTGCCCACGCCTTCGCCCTGTTGCGCCCAGTCCTTGTAGAACCCGGCGATGGCCAGCGTGTCCGGCACATACACCTGATCCACGAATTCGCGCATCTGGTTGATGATGTTCTGCACCTTGGACAGGCCCACCATGTTGAGCGATGTCGCGCCTTCGTGTTCCGAATTGACGCTGATGGCGCAGGGCACGCCGCCGACCACGAAGTTGGGGTGCGGGTTCTTGCCACCGAAGATGGTGTGCAGCTTGGCCACGTCGCGCTGCCAGGCGAGCGCGTCGAGGTAATGCGCGACCGCCATCAGGTTGGCTTCCGGCGGCAGCTTGTAGGCGGGATGGCCCCAGTAGCCGTTAGCGAAGATGCCGAGCTGGCCGCCTTCGACGAACTGCTGCACCTTCTTTTGCACGTCGGCGAAATAGCCGGGTGAGGAACGCGGATAGGACGGGCTGACCGTCTGCGCCAGTTGCGACGTGGCTTTCGGGTCGGCTTTCAGTGCGGACACCACGTCCACCCAATCCAGCGCGTGCAGATGATAAAAGTGCATCACATGGTCGTGGATGTATTGCGCGCCTATCATCAGGTTGCGGATCAGTTGCGCGTTGGCGGGGATCTCGTATTTGAGTGCGTCCTCCACCGCGCGCACCGAGGCGATGCCGTGCACCAGCGTGCACACGCCGCAGATGCGTTGCGCGAAAGCCCAGGCGTCGCGCGGGTCGCGGCCACGCAGGATGATCTCGATACCGCGCACCATGGTGCCCGCGCTGGATGCCTGCGTGATGCGTCCCTCGGCATCGGTCTCGGCCTCGATGCGCAGGTGGCCCTCGATGCGGGTGATGGGATCGACGACGACTCTTCTGCTCATGCTGCGCTCCCTTTCTTGTCCTCAGCCAGATGTTCGGCCATCAGTTCGGTCAGGCCGATCACTTCGATGTCCATGTGATGGTTCTCCAGTCCGTCCAGCAACATGCTGCGGCAGTTGGAGCAGGAGGTGACGATGGTCTTCACGTTGACCGCGTCGAGCTGTGCTTTCTTGCGGCTGAATACCTGATTGCGCAGCGGCTCGGCGCGGTGGTTGGCGCTGACGCCGCCGCCCCCGCCGCAGCACCAGTTCTGCACGCCGGGCTCGGGCATCTCGACGAAGTTGGGCGCGACCATGTTCATCAGTTTGCGCGGCTGTTCGATCACACCGCCGCGCCGCACCATCTGGCACGGGTCGTGGAAGGTCATGCGCGTGTCGTCCTTGCTGTCGGTCTTCAAGCGGCCCTCGCTGCGCAACTGGTCCAGCAGTTCGATGATGTGGATCACCTTGAACGGGAAGGGGCGGCCGATCAGGTTGGGGCCTTCCCAGCGCAGAGCGGTGAAGGCGTGGCCGCACTCCGGGCTGATGACGTATTTCACCTTGAGGCGTTTGGCGGCGCGCACGATGCGTCCGACCAGTTCCGCCGCCAGATCGGATGAACCGATCTGGATGCCGCTGTTGGTGCCTTCGAAACCGTCCGAGGCCAGCGTCCATGACACGTTCGCCTGTTTGAAGATGCGTGTCACCGCGCCGATGATCTCCGGGTAGTCAGCGACTTCGGCAGACGACAACACCATCATGTAATCCGCACCTTCCACATCCAGCGGCACGGTGAGGCCGGTCTCCTTCTCGGCATGCTTGATCTGCGCCTTCAGTGTGTTCAGGTTCACACCCATCGGGCTGCCCAGTTCGATGGCGCGTTGCGTCGCGCCTTTCAAACCTTCCGGCGCATGACCCGAAGCGACCATGCCTTCGCGCATCTTGCGCACCATGTACACGATGTCGTTGCCGACAGGGCACACCAGCGAACAGCGGCCGCACAAGGTGCAACTGTCGTACACCAGCGGTTCCCACTCGGCCAGTTCCTCGTCGGTGACGGGTTTACTCAGGCCGATGCCCTTCATCAGCTTGCCCCAGAAGGTATATTCCTGCTGCCACAGGCGGCGCATCGGCTCCAGCTTGTGGATGGGCGTGTATTTCGGGTCGCCGGTCTCGGTGTAGAACAAGCAGGCATCGGCACACAATCCGCAATGCACGCAGGAGGAGAAGAAGCTGGCTGTCGGCGCGTCGATCTGAGCAAGCAGGGTGTTGATGCCGTTCTGGAGTGATGTGGTCATATGGTCGCCTCATTAAAGATTCGAGTATCGCAACGTTGTGTTTGTCGGCGACCGGAAGCATTCGCGGACGGTCGCATCCCCGCTGCGCGGGGCCCCTGCTTCCTGCTCATACTTTCCTCCTCATATGTTGATGCCTTTGAACCCGTTCACCGCGCCGTTGTACCAGCGCGCCATGAAGGTGGTGAACATGTGCGCCAGCTTGGTGAACGGCGCGACGATGAGCAGCAGTTCCACGCTGGCGATGTGCAGCGTCAGCAGTGTGATGTATTCGAAACCGATCTCGCGCAGCAGCATGAAGCCGCTCAGCAGCGGCAGGAAAGAGAGTAGCCAGGTGAGGTAATCCTGGAAATCGGACAACAGCCGTTTCACCGGATCGACGAAGCGATGCACCAGCAGCGCGACCATGGCGGCGATGGAAAGCACGGCGGCCATGTCGATCACGCCGCGCGGCATGGCCGGCCAGTGCAGGCCCAGCACGGCGCGGATCAGGTCGATGTGCTGGCTGAGGAAGAGGAGGGTGACGAAGAAACCGATGTGAAAGATGAAACCGGCGATGACCGTGAAATAGCCGCGTGCGCTCAGTCTGGTCGAAACGAGACTGCGTTTCCATATGGTACGCAAGCCGCCCGACCATTCCGAGCCGCGTGCCTGTGCCAGCGATTTTTTGCGGCCCAGCATCCGGATATGCAGCATGCGGAAGACCATACCGATCACGAATACCGCCACGGCGATCTGCAAGCCGGTACCGCGCACCCAGAGCAATATTTCCTGTGTGACCATCTCAGTCTCCCTTCAGATCTTCGACCGTCAGCTTCACGAGTGACTGTTGCAATTGTGTCTTCTTGCCGCGATCCACTGCCCCGGCGATGACCGCCGCCGCTGCGCCCACGACCGCTGCCGTTTTCGCCACGCTGGCGATGTCGGCGGTGGGGGCGGGCAGCGGTGCATAGAAACTGCCTGCGTCCCAGAACTTCGGTTCCGAGCAGCCGATGCAGCCGTGTCCAGACTCGATGGGGAAGCTGGTGCCACCGTTCCACTTGGTGGTCGCGCAGGCGTTGTGCGTGGTCGGCCCCTTGCAGCCGAGCTCGTACAGACACCAGCCGTTGCGCGCGCCCTCGTCGTCGAAGGTTCGGGCGAACTTGCCCTGTTCGTACATCGGGCGGCGGTAGCAGCGGTCGTGGATGGTCTCGCCGTAGAACGCTTTGGGACGGCCCAGCGCGTCGAGCGCGGGCAGTGCGCCGAAGGTCAGGTAATGCGCCAGCACGCCGGTGATGACGGCGGGAATGGGCGGGCAGCCGGAGATGTTGATGATGGGTTTGTCTTTGATGAGGTCGGACACCGCCACTGCGCCGGTGGGATTGGGCTGCGCGTTGGGCAGGCCGCCGAACGCGGCACAACTGCCGACCGCGACGATGGCCGCCGCGCCCTCGGCGGCCTCCAGCAGCATGTCGAGATTGGTACGGCCCGCGATGGTGGAATACACGCCGCCGTCCTTGATCGGGATGGAGCCATCCACCAGCAACAGATATTTGCCGTGGAATTCCTTCATCGCGTCGTCGCGTGCCTGCTCAGCGGCGTGGCCGGAAGCGGCCTGCAGCGTGTGGTGGTAGTCGAGCGACACCATGTCGAAGATCATGCTCTCCAGCGTTGGCGAATGAGAGCGCGTCAGCGATTCGGTGCAGCCGGTGCATTCCTGGAACGACAGCCAGATCACCGAAGGACGTTTCACTTTTGCCAGTGTGGCGGCGATGGCACTGGCACTGCCGGGTGGCAGTGCCATCATGGTCGCCATCGCGGCACAGAATTTGAGGAAACTGCGGCGGCTGATGCCTTGTTCGTGCAGCCGCTGTTCCAGTGTTTCGTGTTCCATCGTGTCACCTCACTTTTCTTGCGACAGGGTGCGTTGCAATCTTTCCAGACCATCCTGCACATCCTCCGGCTGACTGTGCAGAATGGCGGGTACTGCGGCGATCTCGATCAGGTCGGCGATCACATCACCTTCCACGTTGTAATGGGTCACCCACCACACGCCCGCGTAATGCGTCTCGTAGAGTTCTGAATCGCCGATGGTCTCCAGCCGTGCCGAGACTTCCCCGCGCCCCAGCGCGGTACGCAATGCTTCATATTCCGAGGGGGAGAAAGGCAGACTCTTCAGGTCGATCATTGCCGTCTCGCCGCTGGCGATGAAACGCTCCAGACGGGTGGCGATCTCGTTGAGCAGTGCATCGACACTGCCTATCGAATTCAGGTCGGCGGCCACTTTGATGGAAATGTCGTCCAGACTCATCGCCACCCCTCCAGTATCTTCATCGCTTGGGAGCAGACCTGTGGCAGGGCGGCGGCAACAGCAGGTGAGGGATGTTCGCCCCAGTCTATCCTGTCGGGCTGGATGCCGATCAAGGCGCGGCGTGGCGGCAGGTGGTCGGCCAGATGGGCGATGGCCATCAGGTCTAGCAGGCTGACCTCGTGCACGCTGCGTTTGCGGTTGCTGCCCAGGAATTCATCCATCGCCTCGCCTTCGAATACCTGCGAATGACCGGGGGCAGCATTGAGGTTTGCTGCGTCGATGACGATCAGGCGGGAAGTATCCTCGATGGCAGAGGCCAGGCTGAAACTGAGGGTGCCGCCGTCGAGGAAGGTGATGTCGTCGCGATCTGCCAGTGCCTCGCGCAGGAAATTCATCGCATGGATACCCGCGCCTTCGTCCTGCAAAAGGCTGTTGCCGATACCGAGGATCAGGGTGCTGCCGGGTCTGCTCATGACATCTGGAGGACGGTGAGTCAGCGACGCCTGCAATCTAGCATTAGAATGTGACGACTTCAATCAACCCTTTGGTGTTATCCCATGTGTCTCGGCATCCCCATGCAGGTCGTGAGCATCGATGGCTACAACGCGCGCTGCGAGGCACGCGGTGTGTCGCGCGAGGTGAGCCTGTTCCTGCTGCAGGGCGAGGAGATCAAGGTCGGCGGCCATGTGATGGTGCATGTCGGCTATGCCTTGCAGGTGATGACCGAGCAGGAAGCGCGCTCCACCTGGGAACTGCTGGACGAGGTGCTGGCGGCAGAGGGAAACGATGCTTGATGCCCAAGCCTGGCTGACCCGCATCCATGCGCTGAAACTGGATCGCCCCGTGCGTATCATGAACGTGTGCGGCGGGCACGAGCGTTCCATCTCCATGGCCGGTCTGCGCACGGCCTTACCCGAACAAGTCCAATTGATTGCAGGCCCGGGTTGCCCGGTGTGCGTGTGTCCGGAAGAGGATGTGTATCAGGCGATCCAGCTTGCCGTGCATGCGAACGTGATCCTGGTCGCGTTCGGCGACATGCTGCGGGTGCCGGTGAACGTCCCCAAGGGTGAACTGCGCTCGCTGGAGCAGGCCAAGGCGGCGGGCGCGGATGTGCGGCCCATCGCCAGTCCGCGCGAGGCGGTGCAGATCGCACAGCAGCATCCTGACCGGCAGGTGGTGTTCTTCGCCGCCGGTTTCGAGACCACCATGGCGCCGGTGGCGGCGATGTTGCTGGAAGGCGTGCCTGACAATCTCTCGCTGTTGCTGTCGGGTCGTCTCACCTGGCCGGCGGTCGCGATGCTGCTGGATTCCGGTGCACCGGGCTTCGATGCGCTGATCGCGCCCGGCCATGTCTCCACCGTGATGGGGCCGGAAGAGTGGCAGTTCATCGTGGACAAACATCACATCCCCGCTGCCGTGGCCGGCTTCACGCCGGTGTCGCTGCTGGCGGCGATGTATTCGGTGCTGCGCCAGCTGGTGGAGGGGAAGCGTTTCCTCGACAACTGTTATCCCGAGCTGGTGCGCGCCGGCGGCAATCCGGCGGCGCAGCGGCAACTGGCGCAGGCATTCGAGGTGAGCGATGCCAACTGGCGCGGCATCGGCATCATCCCGGCTTCCGGCTATGTGCTGGCGCCGCGCTTCGCGGCACAGGATGCGCGCACGCGTTTCCCCGATTTCAACGATGCCGCACGCAAGCGCGCCGGGCAGATGCCGCCGGGCTGCGATTGCGCGCAGGTGGTGCTGGGCCGCATCGCACCCGATGCCTGCAAACTGTATGGCACGGCCTGCACCCCCAAACAGCCGGTCGGGCCGTGCATGGTGTCCGACGAAGGCGCGTGCCGCATCTGGTGGAGCAGCGGCGTGAGGGCGCGGGAGCATGCCTGAAGCGCGGCGCTGGCTGCTCACCGGCCGCGTACAGGGCGTCGGCTTCCGTCCTTTCGTATTCCTGTTGGCGCAACGTCATCGCCTGCGCGGATTCGTGCAGAACCGTGCCGGGCAAGTGCTGATCGAGGCGGCAGGCGATGCGCAGGCACTGCACGATTTTGCGCAAGCCTTACTCGCCGAAGCGCCGCCGCTGTCCCGGCCGCAGATCGCCGGGACGCAAGACATCGCCGTCGGTGAATGGACGCCCTTCGAGATTCGCGACAGCGCGGCAGAGGATACGGCGGACATCCACCTGCCGCCCGATCTCTACTTGTGTCCGGACTGCCAGCGCGAGATGCTGGACCCGCAGGACCGGCGCTATCGTTATCCCTTCATCAACTGCACGCAATGCGGGCCGCGCTACACGCTGATCGAACGCATGCCGTATGACCGCGCCAATACCACGATGGCGCACTTCGTGCTGTGCGATGCCTGCCGTGTCGAATACGAAGACACGACCGACCGACGCTTCCACGCCGAGCCCATTGCTTGTCCACAGTGCGGGCCGCAGCTGCGCTTCGTTGCGGGCGGTGAGAGGTTGCAGCGCGAATCCGCACTGCAAGCGTGCATCGCAGCGCTACGTAGTGGCGATATCGTCGCGGTGAAAGGCATCGGCGGCTATCACCTGATGTGCGACGCGACGAACGCGGCGGCCATCGAAAGATTGCGCGAACGAAAACAGCGGCCGCACAAGGCACTGGCAGTGATGTTCCGTGACATGGCGGCGGTGCGTGCGGCACTGCAAGCCGATGCGCAGGCGGAAGCCGCGCTGTGCGATGCCGCGCGTCCCATCGTATTGTTGCGTCGTCGGGCGGATGCAACATTGCCCGACGCCATCGCCCCCGGCCTGCACGAGGTCGGTGCGATGCTGCCCTACAGTCCTTTGCATCATCTGTTGCTGGAGGCGCTGGGCGTTCCGCTGGTGGCGACCTCGGCCAACCTCAGCGGCGAACCGGTGCTGACCGATGGTGAAGAAGTGGAAGCGCGATTGGGCAAGGTGGCGGATGCCTTCCTGCACCACGACCGCGCCATCGCGCGACCGGCGGACGACGCGGTGCTGCGCCTCATCGCCGGCCAGCCGCGCCTGATCCGCGCCGGGCGCGGCATCGCACCCATCGAGCTTGAACTGCCGTTCGAGCTGTCGCAGCCGACGCTGGCCGTGGGCGGACACATGAAGAACACCATTGCCCTCGGCTGGGGAAGTCGCGCGGTATTGTCGCCGCACATCGGCGACCTCGATGCGCCGCGCAGTTTGCACGTGTTCGAGCAGGTCGTCGCCGACCTGCAGCGCTTGTATGGCGTGACGGCAACGCGCCTGGTGTGCGACGCGCATCCCCATTACGCCAGCCGCCGTTGGGCGCAGCAGCAGGGACTGCCGGTGCAAACGGTCTGGCATCATCACGCCCATGCCGCCGCGCTGGCACTGGAGCATGGCGCAGACAACACCTGGCTGACCTTCACCTGGGATGGTGTGGGACTGGGCGAGGATGGCACGCTGTGGGGCGGCGAGACGCTGCATGGTCGCATCGGCGACTGGCAGCGCGTCGCCAGCCTGCGTCCGTTCCGCTTGCCCGGCGGCGAACGCGCAGCGCGCGAACCCTGGCGTGCCGCAGCCGGGCTGTGCTGGGAGGCGGGCGTGGCACGCGACTTCCCGGTGGCGGATGCGGCGCTGTTGCACACGGCCTGGCAGCGCGGCCTCAACGCGCCGCTCACCAGCGCAGCGGGAAGATTGTTCGACGGCATCGCGCATCTGCTCGGCCTGCTCGATGCAGCGAGCTACGAAGGGCAGGGCGGCATGCTGCTGGAGCACGCCGCCGCAGGCGATGCCGAGGCGATCGCGCTGCCCTTGCAGGCGGATGCGCAGGGCGTGTGGTGCATCGACTGGCAACCCTTGCTCGCCGCCATGCTGCGCGACGATGTGCCAATGGCGACGCGCGCGATGCAATGCCATCTGAGTCTGGCGCAGGGCATCGTGGCGCTGGCGCAGCGCTTGCACGCGCAGCGGCCGTTCGATGCAGTGGGAATGAGCGGCGGCGTGTTCCAGAACAAGTTACTGGCGGAACTGGCGTTGCAGGGCTTGCATGAGGCAGGGTTCGCGGCGTTCCTGCCGCAACGTTTTCCGTGCAACGATGGCGGCATCGCTTTGGGGCAATTGATGGAAGCAGGATTCGAACATGGATGAAACACATATCAGCCTGGCGCACGGCAACGGCGGGCGCTACATGCGCGAACTCATCGTCGCCGTGTTCGCGCGCCATCTATCCAATCCGCTGCTCGACGTGCAGGTGGATGCCGCCTCGCTGCCGCAGATGGACGGTGTGGTGATGGTGACCACCGACGGCTTCACCGTGCAGCCGCTGGAATTTCCCGGCGGCAGCATCGGTTCGCTGGCGGTGCACGGCACAGTGAACGACCTCGCGGTGTCGGGCGCGACGCCGCGCTATCTCACGCTGAACGCCTTCATCGAAGAGGGTTTCGAACTCGCGCAACTGGAACGCATCATCGCCGACCTGGCGCGCGCTGCGCGCGAGGCCAATGTGGCGGTAGTGGCGGGCGACACCAAGGTGTTGCGGCGCGGCGAAGGCGGCGGGCTGTACCTCGCCACCACCGGCGTCGGCGTGCGGCCGCCGCAGCTGCAACTGGGCATGGAACATATCCGAGACGGCGATGCCATCCTCGTCAGCGGGCCGGTGGGCGACCACGGCATCGCCGTGCTGCTGGCACGCGAACAGTTCGGCCTGAGTGGCGACCTCTGTTCCGATGCTGCCAGCGTGTTCCCGCTGGCGCAGGCGCTGCTGCCGCTGGACGGACTGCGCTTCATGCGCGACCCGACGCGCGGCGGGCTGGCGACGGTGATGCACGAGATCGCGCGCGCCACCGGCTTGCAGGTGAACCTGCAGCAGGAAAGCATCCCGGTGCGCGAGCCGGTGACGGCGGTGTGCGAGATGCTGGGTTACGACCCGATGTATCTCGCCTGCGAAGGGCGGCTGGTCGCGGTGGTATCGGCGGGGCAGGCCGATGCGGCGCTGGCGCGGCTGCGCGCATTGCCACAAGGCGAGGGCGCGGACATCATCGGGCACATGCAGGGCGGGCGTGCACAAGTGGTGCTGCACACCGGTTTCGGCGGTCAGCGCATCCTCGAAGAACTCGAAGACGATCCGCTGCCGCGCATCTGCTGATCACATCACGCTGCCGAACGACAGGTCCTGCGCATGCGGCGGCACGGGCAGGCCGGCGATGCGGCTGGCCTGACTCACCGGGCCGCGCGGGAACAACTGGAACAGGAAGCTGCGGCCGTGCTCCTCGCAAAACCGTTCTTCCAGGTCGCGCAGCACCTCGCGCGCACTGTCCTCGTTGCCGCGCTCCCGATAGCGTTCGCGCAGGAAGAAGATGACTTCCCAGTGTTCTTCGTTCAGCTCCAACCCTTCGAGCTCCGCCGCTCGGCTGGCATGTTGCGGCGACCACTGCGCAAGCTCGGCCATGTGGCCTTCGGGATCGTGTTCGTAACGTTGCGGATTGCTGATGATCTTGTTGATGTCGAGCATGATGGAACCCTCCTGCTGACGTGGGCGGGCAGGACGCCCGCCGCAAGGCCATCTTCAAACTCTTGAGTGTTATTGTCAACAATGGGCGGGGCAGGGGTATTGGGGGAAGTGCTGCTGGGAGTGGTGGGCAGGTGTTCGGCCATAGCGGCCAATTGATTGAGAGACAGATTGAGTCTGCTTTCGGCTTGCTAGATGTCATTGCAGAAAGTATTGCGAAGCTGACCCCATTGACCCTACCCAACGTCAGCGGCAGGTTGCCGAACAGCCAGTCGCTCGCAGTGGACCAAACCCGATCCCACATCACATCGCCGTTGGCATCGCTGTAGCTGGAATAGGCGTTCGTGCCTTCGTAGGCGATGACGATTTCGGTGCCTTTTTGATACGCCTGCGCCCCGAAGCCGTTGACGGGGTTGGTGGATTGGTCGATTTGGGACCAGCCGGTGGGCGTGATCGCTAGCTTGTTATTCGGGTTCCGCTCTGCGTTGTACGCGGCAGCAGAAAGCATTGCGTATTCTTCTTGGGTACCCATGGCTATTCTCCCTTTATTCAATAATTAAGTATTTAGGATCTATACGTTTGTTATGTGGCATATAGGTTTCGTCTCTCAACATGTCCGCTTTGTGCTCCAACGAAACATGCTTCAGGCGATACAACGCCATATTGTCGAAATACATATTGGTGTCGTATATAGCTTCAGGAAGCTCGTTGAACGAAATACGTATCCATTGCCCGTTGTCGTAGCGAAAAGCAACATATGAAGGGTTGGGATTGCCATACTGGCGAAACTCCAAGATCGACGGGAAGTCTGAAATCACATATAGCTTGCCCTGATAAACATTCAGCACTTGAGTTCCCAAATTCTCATGCCAAACAATCTCCTTGTCCCCGAACTCCGGCAACTTGAACGTCAGCCACGCCTCGCGCGGCATCCGCTTCATGTCGATGCGCCGTTTCTGCGTCACCGTAATCACCCGCCCGTCCAGCAGCTTCACATCCTCCGTCCAGGTAATGATGTTGTTGTCGCTGCAACCGCCAACGAGCGGCACAGCCGCCAGCATCAAGCCCAATGTCATACGTCTGAATAGTCGTGTGAAGTTTTTCATGCTGCACTCCTTGCAGGACAGGAGTAATAGTGGCTGTCGTTTGCCGCTATCGCACTGGTTGAATTGGCCGTGTTGGCAAGCGGCATCTCGGCAAAAGTAGTGGCAGACTGGTCAAACCACACCGACATCACAGAAGCCAGACCGCCGCCCAGCGAATGTCCCGTGAAGGTGATCGTTGTGCCCTCTGGCGCATTGGCCTTGACCTGCGCATAAAACAGCGTCGCCTGAAAAATCTGCTGCCCGAACAAGGTAGACAACACTTCTACTCGATTACCCAGCGCATTACCCAACGTCAGCGGCAGGTTGCCAAACAGCCAGTCGCTCGCAGTGGTCCAAACCCGATCCCACATCACATCGCCGTTGGCATCGCTGTAGCTGGAATAGGCATTCGTGCCTTCGTAGGCGATGACGATTTCGGTGCCGTTCGTATAGGCCTGCGCGCCGAAGCCATTGACGGGGTTGGTGGATTGATCGATTTGGGACCAGCCGGTAGGAAAGGTTGTGAGAATATTGTCGCCTTTTCTTGCTTCGTTGTATGCGAAAGTGGATAAAGCTGCGTAATCTTCAACTGAGATTGTCATTTGTTTCTCCCCGGTTTCAATTGAGCAATTTGTTAGTTAGGAATACGCAAAGTCCAGCTTGGATCAATGCGTTTGTAATGTGGCATGTACGTATCCTCTTTAAGCATTCCTTCTTTGTGTTCCACAGAAACGTGCCTAAGTCCATACAGCGCCATATTTTCGAAATACATGTTGGTGTCGTATATCTCTTCAGGAATTTCGCTAAATGGGATGCGCACCCATTGGCCGTTGTCGTAGCGAAAACCTACATAAGATGGGCTTGGTCGCCCATATTGTTTAAACGCACTCACAGTATCTGCATCCCCAACCACATAAAGCTTCCCCTGATAGATATTCAGCACTTGAGTTTCCAAACCTTCATGCCAAACAAGCTCCTTATCCCCAAACTCGGGGAGCTTGAACGTCAGCCACGCCTCGCGCGGCATCCGCTTCATGTCAATGCGCCGCTTCTGCGTCACCGTAATCACCCGCCCGTCCAGCAGCTTCACATCCTCCGTCCAGGTAATGATGTTGTTGTCGCTGCATCCACCAACGAGCGGCACAGCCGCCAGCATCAAGCCGAAGGTCACGCGTCTGAATAATGTCGTGAGGTTCATCATGCGGCCCTCCGTAAAGGTTGAATTGCATATTCGCCGTCGTTCGCCGCCTTTCGCCATCGCATTCGGTTGTTGCCCGTCCCCGCAAACAGTCCGTTGCCGTTACCGGTGGCCTGCAGGATGTTGGCCTCCTCTTCGCCGTCCAGATAATTACCGCCTCCTCCTGCGGAAAGCGTGTCATTTCCCGAGCTAGAAAAGAGCGTATTAGCGCCTCCATCTGCGGCTAATGTGTTGGAGCCATCACCACCATCCAGATAGTTATTCCCGCCACTTGCCTGAAGACTGTCATTCCCTTCTCCGGAATAGACCAGATTCTTACTGGCCCCGCCTTCAATGAGGTCGTTCCCCAAACCGTCCAGCAAGACGTCGTTGCCATTGCCGCCTTCGATCCAGTCGTCGCCCGTCCAGGCCATGACCAGATCGGTCAGTTCGTCCGACTGGATGTGGTCATTGCCGCTGCTGTCCCACAGGATGTCTTCATAGGGCATGCCCATCCCGAGCGGGTTGCCGTTGCTGTCACTGCCAGCCTGGATGCCGGCTTTGCTTGGGTCGGTATCTACCGGGGAGACGTCGCCGGTGATGGGGGTGTATTGAGTTTCAGGCGGTATGTTGAAGGTGACGTTGAAGACTCGATCGATTAAAGGGGGAAGCATCGAATTGATCTTGAAAGGTCTCATGCTCGCAAGCTATCCCGCCATTGCAGCGAGGTCAATATGCCAAAGTATCTATGGCTGGCCTATATATCCAAGCGATCGCTTCTGGCCGGTAGCGGACAGTTCTTATTGCTCGGCTGACGGCTGCTTCGGCCGAACACCCGCCCTCAAGAATCTTCTTCGCGCAGCACCGAGCGCGTGATGCGCTCGAAGCCGATGGTGGAGAACTTGTCGATGTTGAGGTACTGGTCGGTGACGTCGGCATGGGAGGCGATGCCGTTGCTGCTGCACCAGTTGTCCCAGGCGGTCTGACCGACGCGCGAGTTGCCGGGCATGCCGACCAGCCGGTAGATGCGGCCGCTGCGGGTGGTGACGGTCATGCTGTCGAGGCAGAATTCCTGGATCGCGCTGGAGGTGCGGCCGAAGTTGTAGGTGACGTCGTGCCCGCATACGTGGCGGCTGCGCGTGCCCTGTTTGGTGACGACTTCCATCACGCACCATCTGCGTAGCGTGACTTCGCGGGATTCGTCGGGGAGCTTGCGGGATGACATCGTTGCCGTGGCCGTGGGTTGACTGGCGGCTATGATAGCGGAATGCCGCGCGGCTGTTCGGGCTCGCGCGGCGATCCGTTGCCTGAAGCGTGCTTCAGGGCTTTTTGGGCGTGGAGTAGGGCACTTCTTTCTGGATCGGTTCCCAGGTGGTCTCGTAGCCGACGAAGAACTGTCCCGGCACGATCTCTTTCTGGCGGGTGGTCACGCGGAATGTGCGGCCTTCCGGAACCTTGGGGCGGCAAAACGGTTTCTTTTCTTCACTCATGATGCTGTCTCCTTGGGTTTAATAAACTGTTGCTTGCAAACGGGAGGCCTGTCCATCAGGCTTGCCGGGTCCTCCCTGTTACCCGGCAGGATTCCATTCTTTAACGCTTGTAGTGTGCCTTGTGCGGGATCACATGCCGCACGCCGCCCTGCGGATTCTCCACGTCCCCTTTGTAGCGGGGGATGAGGTGGATATGCACATGGAAGATGCTCTGTCCGGCGGCCGGGCCGACATTGACGCCGACGTTGTAGCCGTCCGGTTTGAACTCGGCGTCGAGGAGTTTCTTTTCCTCCTTGATGAGGTCCATACAGGTGGCGACTTCTTCCGCTGTCAGCTCGAAGAAACTGGCGACATGGCGGCGCGGGATGATCAGGGTGTGTCCCGGGCTGGTGGGGTAGGTGTCACGGGCGCTGAAGGCGAGATCGCGCAGGATCGACACGCCGCGCGGGTCCTTGCAGAACAGGCAGGGATCGTTGGGGTCGCGTTTCTTTTCTTGCGTTGCTTCAGACATCGGCAGGACACCTCTTTCTGTACGTTATACTCGAACCGTCATTCCTGTTAACGGAGAAACCATCTTGGCTTCGAATAAGGCTCGCGTTTACTTTGCACTGCTCGGCTACCACTTCAACCCGGACGACGTCACGCGCCTGCTCGGGGTGGAACCCACTTCCGTCAACGCCGCCGGCGCATACAGCACGCTGGACAAACCGGTCATCAGCTCGTGGGAGTTATCCACGGAGACCCATTCCGGCGAGGTCGACGTCTTTGCCCTGACCGATACGCTGGTCAAACAACTGGAGCCGCTCAAGGGCAAGATCGTCGAAGTCTGCAAAAGCCACAATCTGTCTCCCAGATTGGGCGTGGCGCTGACCTTGTCCGCCGATCAATCCGGTCCCGGCCCTGAGGCAGGCGTGGGTGTCAGGGCAGTGCGCTTCCTGGCGGACACCGGTTCTTTCCTCAACGTGGAAACCAAGGTTTCCCAGTAGTTTCCCCTCAACCTACCGCGCTGCCCTGTGCTTCATGCCGGGCGCGCGCCATCTTCATTTGTTCCTCGCAATGCTTGCGGCACAGCGGTTGCAGCGCGTGCGGGAAGCATTCCATGATCACTTCGAATTCGTCGGCGACCTCTTCGGCCAGCGCGGGATCGTTGGTCAACTGCGCCAGCGAGTTCTGTACCGTCGCCTTGTTCACGCGGCACAGCACGGCCACGTGGATCGGCAACTGCTGCTCCATGCTCACCGTCAATGCCAGCTCGTAGGAGTTGATCGCTTCTTTCAGTCGGGCGGCATTCCCTTCCGATTCGCCCAGATGGTGCAGGGTTACGCCGCGGTTGTTGTGCGTGGCGGTCAGCTCCAGCGCGTAATCGTCGGCATTGAGCGCGGTCAGGGCGTTCTTCCAGGCGACCACCGACTTCTGAAACTGGCGGTTGCCTTTGAGTTGTCGGCCGAAGGTGTACAGGGTGGCACCCAGTTGGTGCATCGTGAGCATCCAGTCCTGCGGCGACTGTTCCTTGCTCCACACCTGCATGACCTCGGTGTAGGCATCCACCGCGACCTTCAGCGGTGCCGTGGTTTCACTCAGGCGACCCAGCGCCTGATTGGCCGTGGCCAGGTTGTATTGCGTGGCCGCCCATTGCTGCGGGGCGCTTTCCCGGGTGAATACTTCCAGCGCCTTGGCGAAACACTGCAGGGCGCGCTCCAGCGAGGCGGCATCGCGGCGCTGTTGGCCCAGTGCGGCCAGGATATTGCCGAGGTCGTTCTGCTTCGCGGCCCACACCAGCGGTTCGCACTCGCGGCTGATGGTCGCGGCATCGCCGTTCAGCGCCGCTTCCAGCACTTCGCGCAGGGGCTCGAATATTCGCGCGCTGTAACGGTGTTGCTCATAGTTGCCGCGCGTGAAGCGGAAGTTGTCTGCCATCGCCACCTGTGTATCCGGCGCGGCGGTCGCGGCCAGTTCGGCGTTCAGCATGCCCAGCGAATCGGCGATGGAGCGTTCCAGCGCGCGGTTCGGCGGGTAGAGCAGGTAGGCGGTGGAGAAATTCATTGGGCCCGTTCGAGGATGTCGTTCAGGTCGGGATCGGCACCGACCGGGCCGCCCAGTTCGATCTCTTCTTCGGTCGCATCGCGGATGGTCAGCACTTCCAGCACGAAGGTGACCTCGCGGCCGCACAGCGGGTTGTTGCCGTCGATGGTCAGCGTCTGGTCGTCGAGGCGGGTGACGATGAAGTTGCGCGGCTCGCCCTTCTCGTTCTCCATGGTGATGGTCATGCCGATTTCGCGGTATTCCTCGGGGACGTTCTCGATGCGGTCGGTGAACACCAGCGACTCGTCGCGTTCGCCGTACAGCTTGGTGGTGTCGACCGGCACCTCGATGGTGTCGCCGACCTTCTTGCCGTACAGCTCGCGGGTCACGTCTTCCGACATCACGTCGTTCACGCCGTGCACATAGCCGATCGGGTATTCCACGGTGACCAGCACTTCACCGCTCTTGTTGTCGATGACCCGGTAATTCAGTTCGACGAATTTCTCGTCTGCGATGGTATCTGACATGTGGGTTCTGACCGTGTCTTAAAAGATGGTGGCGCCAAAGATCTTCACCTTGCCGTTCTCATAGCCCAGCACCAGCCGGCCCAGCCATTCGCCGGGTTTTGTGGTGCTGCGCTGTTTGTACAGCACGGTGACATGCTCGCCGCGGCGGATGATGCCCAAGTAGTCATAGTCCGGCGACAGGTTCTTGGCCAGCTCGCTGCGCGCGAACTGCTTTCCCATCTCGATCTCGTTGGCACCCATGATCAGGGTGCTCGAAAAATTGCGCGTGAAGGCACCGTAGTTACCTTCGTTGGAGTACTTCACCAGATCCGCCCACATCGGATGGGCGATCTCCAGAATCTCTTCGTCCGTCTTCTCAATGATGTTCATCCACCCAACTCCGTATTGATTCAGCAGTTTCTATTTCTATCACGGAAATGGTCGTTCCATGCTCGCGGATCGGATAAAAAGAGGACCAACATGAACGATGCCGGTCCTCTTTCAAAGCACTTACCCGTTACTGCAAGCCAGCATTCGCCTAGTGCGCGTCAACCGGCTTCTTCTCGACATCGCCCACCAAGTGATAGAGCGGCGCCTTTTCCATGGTGTACTCGCCGGTCTTGGGATCGCGGCGGGAAACGGTCAGCACGTGCCAGTTCTGGTCGTCCAGCTTCATCACGTCGCCACGGTAGTAGTAACCGGGCCAGCGCGTTTCCTTGCGGAACAGGGTGTGATGGAACACGCTTTCCGAAGTCAGGAAGCGGTGTTTCAGTTCCCATGCGCGCAGCAGCTCGTGGATGTCGGAAGCGGCCACCTTCTCCAGGTCTTCACCCAGGATGGACATCTTCTTCAGGCCGATGTTGAGCAGCTTGTCGTTGGTCATGTAGTTGACGCCGAAGCCGGCGCAGTACTCGTCCATCAGCTTCTGCAGGCGGTCCAGCCCTTGACGCGGGTTGATGAAGTTGGGGTTGACGCTGCCGGCCACCACTTCATTGCTGTACACGCGGTAGGTCTCCAGCGGCTTGTACACCTGCTGGCGGCGACGCTCGATCTGCGCGTCGGAGACGCGGATGCCTTCGGCCTTGCCGTCGTCGATGTACTTGCAGGCAGCCTTGGCCGCCAGACGGCCTTCGGTGAAGGAGCCGGACGAGAAGGCGTGCGGCGTACCGCCGACCGCGTCACCCGCGCCGAACAGACCTTCGATGGTCGTCATGCGGTTGTAGCCCCAGAAGTATTCTTCCGGCGAGATGTCTTCCGGACCGGAACACCATGCGCCGCAACCGGTGGCGTGCGAACCCATCACATACGGCTCGGAGGTGGTCAGCTCGGGGTTCTCGTACTTGGGATCCACGTCCGTGGCGGCCCACAGCACGGCCTGGCCGACGGTCATGCCGAGGAAGTTGTGCCAGCCGATCTCTTCGAGGTGCGGATCCTGGAACGCTTCCATGGTCACCATGTGGATCGGGCCGCGACCTGCGTTCACCTCGTTGATGATCGCGTGGTTGCGCAGGCAGGTCGGGATCGGGCGGTGCGTGCGGTGTGACACTTCCGGGTCAAGGTATTCCTTGCCCACCATCTTCTGCAGGTCGGGGAACCACTTGGATTCGTACTCTTCACCGTAGGCGTTCTGGGTGTAGGTCTTCAGGTGCAGGAAGTAGGCACCGACCGGGCCGTAGCCGTCCTTGAAGCGGGCCAGCACGATGCGGTTCTCCATCTGCGTCATCTTGGCGCCGGCCTCGATCATCAGACCGTAGGCGGAACCGGACGACCACGGTGCGTACCAGACGCGGCCCGCACCTTCGCCGACGGAGCGCGGCTTGAAGATGTTGGATGCGCCGCCCGCGCCGCAGATCACGGTCTTGGACTTGAACACGTGGTAGTTGCCGGTGCGCACGTTGAAGCCCACGGCGCCCGCGACGCGGTTCTCCTTGGCTTCGTCCATCAGCAGGTGGGTCACGCAGATGCGGTTGTACACCTTGTCGGCCGACTTCTTGGCGGCTTCAGCCACGATGGGCTTGTAGGATTCGCCGTGGATCATGATCTGCCAGCGGCCTTCACGCAGGAACGAGCCTTTTTTCTCGTTGCGCATGATGGGCAGGCCCCATTCCTCGAAGTTGTGCACGGTGGAGTCGACGTGGCGAGCCATGTCGAACAGCAGGTCCTCGCGGACCATACCCATCAGGTCGATACGCGCATAGCGCACATGATCCTCGGGGTTGTTCTCGCCGAAGCGGGTGCCCATGTAGCAGTTGATCGCGTACAGGCCCTGCGCCACCGCGCCGGAACGCATGATGTTCGCCTTCTCGGCGATGACGATCTTCTTGTTCTGCCCCCAGTATCTCGCCTCGAATGCCGCGCCCGTGCCGCCCAGGCCGGCGCCGACCACCAGGATGTCGATGTTGTCTTCGATGATAGTAGAGTAGCTCATCAGTACTGCACTCCCTTCTTGATTTCCAAGCCATTGGATTGCAGGGTGTGCAATCCGCCGTCATCCATGCGGATGTATTTCGGTTCGTTGAACAGCAGCTGGCTGTCGCGCATCTCCTTGCTGGGGGCGGGCACCTTGCCGAGGTCCGGTGTGGCCGAGCCCCAGGGCTTGGTGGTGATCGGGGCCAGCAGTTCCATGTCCTTCTTGCCGTTGCGGAACTTGATGCGCCAGGCGATGGTGCCTTTCTCTTCGTCGCGGATCACGCGCACGCTGTGTCCCAGCGGCGCGAAATCAGCATAGCCGCGCACGTCGATCGCCTGGTGCGGGCAGGCCTTCACGCACGAGTAGCACTCCCAGCACATGTTGGGTTCGATGTTGTAGGCGCGGCGCAGCTTCTTGTCGATGTGCATGATGTCGGACGGGCAGATGTCCACGCATTCCCCACAGCCGTCGCAACGAGTCATATATACAAAGGTTGGCATGATCTATTCCTTATGGATGATGTCGGGTCGGTATCAGTAGTGCTTGGCGCGTTCGGCCTTGATGCAGAGTCCCATGTTGGGCGGATTCTTGCCCATGTACATCGGCACATCCGGGAACTTGGCATGCACTTCGGGGCTGCTCAGGTCGTAGTCGGGCGGCAGGTTCTCGCGTCCGCCGTCGGCCATGATGACGCGCTTCTGGAAGGCCGCCGCCGGCTTGAAGAACATGTGTGCGAACTTGGACCAGTACACGCCGCCGAACAGCAGGGTGCTGGACAGGATGAACAGGACGAACAGCAGGCTCAGGCCGCCGCCGCTGTAAGACCAGAGCAGGGCGAAGGTCGAGGTGGCCAGCAGCGAGACGATGAACAGGTCTGCGCGCTCGAAGCGGAACACCGGCAGGCCTTCGGCTGCCACGTCGACGCGGATCGCGAACCAGAACCAGTAACCGCCGACGGCCAGCATCAGCGCGCCGATGTGCCACAACTGCGGCAGCAGGGTGGAAGTGGTGCCCGGCGAGAAGATCATGAGCGCGGTGCTCACCACGAACAACATGAAGCCGTACATCATCAGCAGGTGGGAGATGCGGCGCTGCGGATTGCTGAATTCGCCGGCGGTCATCACTTCGTTGACCAGCACGGAAGCCGCAAGCACCGCTTTCTCGCCGCCGCTCACCGAGCGCTTCGCGCTCTTTTGCGCCTTCTTCGCGTTCTCGAAGAAGTACTTTGCGCTCTTCTTGTGGATCATGTCCAGGATCGTGCCGCCCATGACCAGCACGACCATGAGCACGATGTAGCCTTGCATCATGGCGGGGGTGATGAGGTCTGGCAGTGTGGCAAAGGGGTTGCTCGTGAACATCAGGTTCTCCTCATTGAAGTAATTGTCGCGGTAAGTCGGTCGATCAGTCGTTCATCAGCTATTCAGTCCTGCATAGTATTTGCGCAATATCTCCAGCACTTCCGGGCGGCTGAACTCGGCGGGGACTTCTTCGCCCTCGGACAGCATCTTGCGCAACTGGGTGCCGGAGACTTGCAGGCGGTCGGCATCGGTGTGCGGGCAGGTGCGCGCCGAGGCCATGCCGCCGCACTTGTAGCACCAGAAGGAGACGTCGATCTTCAGTGCCTGGGTCTCCAGCGCGTTCTTGGGGATCTTGTCGAAGATGTGGTGCGCATCGAACGGGCCGTAGTATTTGCCGACACCCGCGTGGTCGCGGCCGACGATCAGGTGCGAGCAACCGTAGTTCTGGCGGAACAGCGCATGCAGCAGCGCTTCGCGCGGACCGGCGTAGCGCATGTCCAGCGGGTAGCCCGATTGCACCACGGTCTTGCCGACGAAATAGTTCTTGGTCAGCGCGAGGATGGCGTGGGTGCGCACCTCGGCCGGGATGTCGCCCGGCTTGAGGTTGCCGAGCAGGGAGTGGATCATCACGCCGTCGCACACTTCGATGGCGATCTTGGCCAGGTATTCGTGCGAGCGGTGCATGGGGTTGCGCGTCTGGAACGCGGCGACCTTGCTCCAGCCCATCTCGGTGAACAGTGCGCGCGTCTCTTTCGGTGTCATGTACATCGCGCCGTATTTCTGCGGGAAGCCGCCTTGCGACAGCACTTTCACCGGGCCGGCGAGGTTAACCTCGCCCTGTTCCATCACCATCTTCACGCCGGGGTGCTCGATATCGGTGGTGCCGAACACGGTGGCGCATTCATGCGCCTTGTCGATGGAGTATTTCTCGGTCACCTGCATGGTGGCCAGGATGCTACCGTCGTCGGGGTCGACCAGCGCGATGTGGCTGCCGGTGGGGATGGCGTCCGCCGCGGACTTGCCGGTGGAAAGGGTGATGGGGATGGGCCAGAACAGGCCGTTGGTGAGCGTCATGCCGTCGCACACGCCCTGCCAGTCGGCGTGGGTCATGAAGCCCTCGAGCGGGGTGAAGCCGCCGATGCCGAGCATGATGAGGTCGCCTTTCTCGCGCGAACTCACCGTCACCTTTGGGTAACTGCGTGCCCGATTCAACTCTGCGATCAGATCCTCGCCTGCCAGCAGCAGCGGTTTCAGATCGCCCCCGCCATGCGGGTTTACCAATGCCATAAAGCCTCCCTGTTGGGTACAGCTACGGATGGGACAACGTCGAAATTTCAGGTGCGCACAGTAGAGGAACATCACGGGTGAAGCGATACCCCTCATGGGTTGAGGGGCACACCCCCCATAGGGGTTATGTCATTCCCCCTCATCACGGCTATGGCAGCGATAGCGGGGGAAAAGCATACTGGCGACCCTGAAAGATTGAGTAATTTCGTAGGGCAGCAACACACGAAAAACAAAGTGTTGCGCCCCGATGCAACGATCAACCTACACAAGATTCTGCCCATGTCATCGACACCATTGCACGACCCCTTGGCGCCGCCGGTCGCTGGCGCCACCACCGAGATCAAGAAGACCACTTGTTATATGTGCGCATGCCGTTGCGGCATCCGCGTGCATCTGCGCAACGGCGAAGTGCGCTACATCGACGGCAATCCCGACCATCCGCTGAACGGCGGTGTGATCTGCGCCAAGGGTTCCTCTGGCATCATGAAACAGTATTCGCCGGCACGCCTGACCAAGCCGCTGCGCCGCAAGCCGGGCACCGAGCGTGGGGCGGGCGAATACGAGGAGATCAGCTGGGAAGAGACGTTCACATTGCTCGCCGACCGGCTCGGTGAGCTGCGTGCCACCGACCCGAAGAAGTTCGCGCTGTTCACCGGACGCGACCAGATGCAGGCGCTGACCGGCATGTTCGCGCGCCAGTTCGGCACGCCCAACTATGCTGCGCACGGCGGCTTCTGCTCGGTCAACATGGCGGCCGGCATGATCTACACCATCGGCGGTTCGTTCTGGGAGTTCGGCGGCCCCGACCTGGAACGTTCCAAGCTGTTCATCATGATCGGCACAGCCGAGGACCATCACTCCAACCCGCTCAAGGTCGCGCTGTCCAAGTTCAAGCGCGAGGGCGGACGCTTCATCTCCATCAATCCGGTGCGTACCGGTTACTCGGCTATCGCCGACGAATGGGTGCCCATCCGTCCCGGTACCGACGGCGCGCTGTTCCTCGCCATCATCCGCGAGCTGATCGAACTGGGCCTGTACGACCGCGAGTTCCTGGTGCGCTATACCAACTCCGGACAACTGGTGAACCTCGATGCCGAACACGACGAGTTCGGCATGTTCGTGCGCACCGAAGTGCCGGAAGAGGAAGGCTGCTACGACCCGCAGAACAAACTGTGGTGGGATCGCAATACCAACAAGCCGGTGGTGACGCATAGCGAGGGTGCCGATCCCTTCCTGCGCGGCGAGTTCAAGTTGAGCGACGGCACGCCGGTGAAGCCCGCGTTCCAGTTGCTGAAGGATCGCGTTGCGGAATACACGCCGGAATGGGCGGAAGGCGTGACCGGCATCCCGGCCGACACCATCCGTCGTCTGGCGCACGAGATGGGCATCACCGCGCGCGACCAGAAGATCGAACTGCCGATCGCGTGGACGGATAGCTGGGGCAAGGAGCATCAGACGGTCACCGGAAATCCGGTGTCCTTCCACGCCATGCGCGGCCTGGCGGCGCACTCCAACGGTTTCCAGACCATCCGCGCGCTATCCATCCTGATGACGCTGCTGGGCACCATCGACCGGCCGGGGGGCTTCCGCCACAAGCCGCCGTTCCCGCGCCCGATCCCGCCGTGCGCGCGCACGCCGAACGATCCGCGTGCGGTGCAGCCGAACACACCGCTGGACGGCATGCCGCTGGGCTGGCCGGCCGACCCGGACGACCTGTTCGTGGACAAGGATGGCAACCCGGTGCGTCTGGACAAGGGCTTCTCATGGGAATATCCGCTGTCCGCACACGGCCTGATGCATAACGTGATCACCAATGCCTGGCGCGGCGATCCGTACAAGATCGACACGCTGCTGCTGTTCATGGCCAACATGGCATGGAACTCTTCCATGAACACCAGCGAAGTGCGCAAGATGCTCACCGACAAGGATGAGAATGGCGAGTACAAGATCCCCAACATCGTGGTGTGTGATGCGTTCCATTCCGAGACCACGGCCTTCGCTGACCTGATCCTGCCGGATACGACCTACCTCGAACGCCACGACGTGATGTCCATGCTGGACCGTCCGATCTCCGAGTTCGATGGCCCGGTGGATTCGGTGCGCATCCCGGTGATGCCGCGCACCGGCGAATGCCGTCCGTTCCAGGAAGTGCTGATCGAACTGGGGACACGTTTGAAGCTGCCTGCCTTCGTGACGGCGGACGGGGCACGCAAGTATCGCGATTACCCCGACTTCATCGTCAACTGGGAGACCGCGCCGGGTTCCGGCATCGGCTTCCTTTCCGGCTGGCGCGGCAAGGGCGGCGAGAAGAGCATGAAGGGGGAGCCGAACCCGAACCAGTGGGAGATGTATGCCAAGAACGACTGCGTGCACCACGAGGTGCTGCCGCGTTCCTATCAGTTCATGCGCAACTGGAACCAGGGTTATCTGGAGTGGTCGCAGCGCAACGGCATCACGCGCTATTCCGAGCCCATCCTCATCCACCTGTATTCCGAGGTGCTGCAGAAATTCCGTCTCGCAGCCCAGGGCAAGAGCATCACGCGCCAGCCGCCCAAGCATCTGGCCAAACGCGTCGAGACCTATTTCGATCCGCTGCCGTTTTACTACGAGCCGCTGGAGACGCAGGCCAGTGACAAGCAGAAGTATCCGCTGTCCGCCGTGACGCAGCGTCCGATGGCGATGTATCACTCGTGGGATTCGCAGAACGCCTGGTTGCGCCAGATCCACGCGCACAACTATCTGTATGTGAACGCACAGACCGCGAAGAACGCCGGCATCGCCGATGGCGACTGGATCTGGTGCGAATCGCAATGGGGCAAGGTGCGCTGCATGGCGCGTTACAGCGAGTCGGTGGAGCCGGGCACGGTATGGACCTGGAACGCCATCGGCAAGGCCGCCGGTGCGTGGAACCTGACGCCCGACGCGAACGAATCGCAGCAGGGCTTCCTGCTCAATCACGTGATCTCGGAAGAGTTGCCGGCGCAAGCCGACGGCAAGCGCTTCTCCAACTCCGACCCGATCACCGGTCAGGCGGCGTGGTATGACGTGCGCGTGCGCATCTACAAGGCGGAAGATGGCGAGCCGCATCACACCTCACCGCAGTTCCCTCCCATGAAGGTCTATCCAGGAATGAAACAGCGTCCGAACTGGCTGGCTTACTTTTCCGGCCTCAAGAAGAAAGGCGGTGCGAAATGACCCAACTCGCTCTCGTCATCGATCTGAATGTCTGCGTGGGCTGCAGTGCCTGCGTGACCAGTTGCAAGGAATGGAACACCTCCGGCTCCGCGGGTCCACTGGTGGATGAGCGTCCCTACGGCGAGAACCCGACCGGTACGTTCTTCAATCGCGTTCAGACTTACGAAATGGGCACGTTCCCGAACAGCGAGACCATGCACTTCCCGAAATCCTGTCTGCACTGCGAAGACCCGGCCTGCGTGCCAGTGTGCCCGACCGGCGCTTCCTACAAGCGCAAGGAAGACGGCATCGTGCTGGTGGACTACGACAAGTGCATCGGCTGCAAGTACTGCTCGTGGGCATGTCCGTACGGTGTACGCGAGTTCGATGAGCAGCAGAAGGTGATGAAGAAGTGCACCCTGTGCGTGGACCGCATCTACGACATGAGCATGCCGGAAGCAGACCGCAAGCCTTCCTGCGTGAAGGCTTGCCCGACCAGTGCGCGTCTGTTCGGCGACATCCACGACCCGGAGTCGGCAGTGTCGGTGGCGATCCGCGAAGAGGGGGGCTATGCGCTGATGCCGGAGTGGGGCACACATCCTTCCAATCACTACCTGCCGCGCCGCAAGGTGAAGATGAAGATCCATGCGGATGAACTGGAGCGTGCGGACAATCCGCTCAAGCTCGACCATCAGCTGCCCATGCCGGACAAGGACGCGTCTACGATGGACGACGCGTCGGCCTGGTAACCAGAACAAAGCGAGACATCATGAAACCAGCATTCTCTGTGATCTTTTTGACGACCCTGATCGGGGCAGGGCAAGGCCTGTTCCTGGCCCTGTTCACGCATCAGTCCTATGCGCTGTTCGGTCTGCTGCCGATGCAGTCGGATGCGTTCTACGGCTATGGCAGCGCGCTTGCGCTGCTTCTGCTGTGCGCGGGCCTGTTTGCGGCTGTGTTCCACTTGGGCAAACCCAGCTACATGTTCACGCGCGCCTGGCGCGGCATATTGCAGTGGCGCACCTCCTGGATGTCGCGCGAACTGATCGCCTTGCCGGCGTTCATGGCCGGTGTGTTCGTGTTCGGCCTGATCCATCTGACCGGTTTCCGTCCGGTCATGGTGACATTGCCCAGCGGTTTGCCCATCGACCTGTCGGTGGTCGCGGGGGTGGTGGTGACGCTGCTGGCGTTCGCGCTGTTCATCTGCACCGCGATGATCTATGCCTGCCTGCGCTTCCTGCGCGAGTGGCACACCCCGCTGACGGTCATCAACTACACCCTGATGGGCGGTTCGTCCGGCTTCATCCTGGCGGCGTTCTATGCGGCTTCGGCAGCACCGGATCAGGCGGACTTCTTCGCCGGCTGGGCCATCATCATCACCGTGCTGGCCCTGATCGGTCGTGTGGCATCGCTGATCCGCAACGCGCGCCTGAAGCCGACCTCGACCATCCAGACCGCCATCGGTGTGAAGCATCCCAAGATCACGCAGCGCTCCATGGGCGCGATGGGCGGCACATTCAACACGCGCGAGTTCTTCCACGGCAAGAGCGATGCGTTCCTGCGCGCGATCAAACCGGCTTTCCTGTTGCTGGCTTTCGTGCTGCCGCTGCTGTTGCTGGTGCTCAGCCTGTCCACGCACGCTCTGCTGGGGTTGGCGTTTATACTGCAATACATCGGGTTGTTGGCCGAGCGCTGGTTCTTCTTCGCGCAGGCCAACCATCCGCAGAATCTCTATTACCAGACCGTAGGCTGAAGCGACCCTGATGGCAACTCAAACTCGTACGCGCATCTGTAAAGACTGGTTGTGCAAGATGTTTCCGTTCATGCAATGGAAGCATCTGGTAGACAAACAATCCACCCGTGCCGACCTGATCGCGGGCCTGACGGGCGCGATGATCGTGTTGCCGCAAGGCGTCGCGTTCGCCACCATCGCCGGTATGCCGCCGGAATACGGTCTGTATGCCGCCATGGTGCCGGCGATCATCGCCGCCCTGTTCGGTTCGAGCTGGCATCTGGTATCCGGACCGACCACCGCCATCTCGATCGCGGTGTTCGCGGCCATGAGCCCGCTGGCCGATCCGGGTTCGCCCGAGTTCATCCGCATGGTGCTGACGCTGACCTTCCTGGTCGGTCTGTTCCAGTTGATCCTCGGGCTGGCGCGCATGGGGGTGCTGGTCAACTTCATCTCGCATACGGTGGTGATCGGTTTCACGGCCGGGGCGGCGGTGCTGATCGCGGCCAGCCAAGTGAAACATTTCTTCGGTATCGCCATCGAGCGCGGCGCGCATTTCCATGTGGTGATCGAACAACTGGTCCTGCAGCTCGGCGACGTCAATCTGTATGTGACGTTCATCGGGGTGGTGACACTGTTGTCGGGCATATTGACCAAGCGTTTCTGGCCCAAGATGCCTTACATGATCGTGGCCATGGTGGTCGGCAGTGTGCTGGCATGGCTGGTCAACCTCGAGTTCGGCGTGGATGCCACCCAGATCAAGACGGTCGGGGCCCTGCCTTCGCACCTGCCCCCACTCTCCCTGCCGGATTTCTCTTACGATACGATCCGGCAAGTGCTTTTCCCGGCGCTGGTGGTGACCATGCTGGCGCTGACCGAGGCGGTCTCCATCTCGCGTGCCATCGCGGTGAAATCGGAACAGCGTATCGACGGCAACCAGGAATTCATCGGTCAGGGTCTGTCCAACCTCTTCGGCAGCTTCTTCTCCAGCTATGCATCGTGCGGTTCGTTCAACCGTAGCGGCGTGAACTACGCGGCCGGTGCACGCACGCCGCTGGCGACGGTGTACGCCTCGATCTTCCTGCTGCTGATCCTGTTGCTGGTCGCGCCGCTGGCCGCCTTTCTGCCGACGGCGGCGATGGCGGGCATCCTGTTCCTGGTGGCCTGGGGCTTGATCGACTTCCACCACATCTCCAGCATCATGAAGACCAGCAGGAGCGAGACCGTCATCCTGTGGGTGACGCTGGTGGGGACCTTGATCGACCTGGAGAAGGGCATCTTCTTCGGCATCCTGCTGTCTTTGGCGATCTACCTGTATCGCGTGTCGAAGCCCGGCATGCGGCCAGTCGTGCCGGCCAAGGAGGAGGGTGCCTACCACTTCGTGGGCGCCGAGGACCATGCACAATGTCCGCAGCTCTCCATCATGCGCATCAACGGCGCATTGTTCTTCGGCGCGGTCGACAACGTACGCGACCGTTTGCACCAGATCGACGAGGAGAACCCGCAGCAGAAATCGGTGCTGCTGACGGTGCGCGGTCTGACCTTCGTGGACGTGGCCGGTGCCGAGATGCTGGCCCAGGAGGCGCGCCGCCGCAAGAAAATGGGCGGCAAGGTGTATTTCTATTCGTGCAAGGAAGCGACGAAGGATTTCCTGCGAAAATCCGGTGCGATGAAAGACATCGGTGAAGAGAACTTCTTCCCGGTGATGTCGAACTGGGTCAAGCCGATCTATGCGACGCTGGACCCAGAGGTCTGCCGCAATTGCAAGGCACGCATCTTCGCAGAGTGCCACATTGCATTACCAAACGGCGAAGCAAGGAAGAATTGACGGATCATTGATGCAGGAGGCCGGATGAGCAGCGAAACCAGTCATACCCGAACCATCGTTGCTGCCTTCATCTTCCTCGCCATCGGCATTTCCGCCTTCCTGCTAGCGCCCAGTCGGGAGATCGCAGTTGTTCTGAATCTGCTGCTGCTGACGGTGTTCCTGTTCGCCTTCGAGGTGGTCGGCGTGGATGTGGCGGCGGTCACCATCATGGTGTTGCTGGGGTTGATCAGTCATTTCAGTCCATCGCTCGGTCTGGCACATCCCCTTGTGGCAGGGCGCGAACTGTTCCTCGGATTCTCCGGTAACGCGGTGATCTCCATCATCGCCGTGATGATAGTCGGCGCGGGGCTGGACAAGACCGGCCTGATGAACAAGGTCGCCGGTTTCATCCTGCGCGTGGCGGGCAGGACCGAGGCGCGCATCATCCCGGCGGTCTCCAGCAGCGTGGGTTTCATATCCAGCTTCATGCAGAACGTCGGGGCGGCCGCGTTGTTCCTGCCGGTGGTCGGTCGCGTCTCGGCGCGCACCGGCCTGCCCATGTCGCGCCTGCTGATGCCTATGGGCTTCTGCGCCATCCTCGGCGGCACCATCACCATGGTCGGTTCCAGCCCCTTGATCTTGCTCAACGACCTGATCCTGGCGACCAACAAAGGCCTGGCCCCCGAACAGCAGATGCAGACCTGGTCGCTGTTCTCGGTCACGCCGGTAGGTCTGGCATTGCTTGCTTCCGGCATCGCCTACTTCGTGCTGGCCGGACGCTATGTGTTGCCTGGTGGCGACAAGGCGAACATGAGCGGCGGCACCAATGCCATGGATTACTTCCGCCAGCTCTACGGTCTGGATTATGCGATGTACGAGGTGGAGGTGCCGATGGGCAGCCCGCTGGTCGGCCGCGTCATCAACGACATCGAACAGCCGAACCGCCTGCGGGTGATCGCCATCATGCGCGGCAGCGATGATCTGCGCATCGGCCCGGCGCGCGACATCGAGATCGTGTCCGGTAGCGTGCTGGGGATACTCGGTGCGCCGGAACGGTTGCGGGATTTCGCGGCGGCGAACGGGTTGCAGTTGCGCGAGGAACTGGAAACCTTTGTCGAGCAATTGTCGGCGGCCAAGTCTGGTATCGCCGAGCTGGTCATCCCGCCACGATCGGAGCTGATCGGCAAGAGTGCGCGCGACCTGTGGCTGCGCAAGAAATACGGGGTCTCGCTGATGGCCCTGCATCGCGGCGGCAAGACACTGCGCGAAGGGGAAGGGGTGCGCGACATCCCGTTCCAGTCGGGCGATGCACTGGTGGTGCACACTTCATGGGAGACGCTGGCGCACCTGCAGAAGGACAGGAACTTCGTGATCATCACTACCGAGTTCCCGCGCGAGGAGCTGCGTCCGCACAAGGTGAAAGCGGCGTTGGGCAGTTTCCTGCTGGCATTGGTGCTGATCTTGTTCACCGATATCACCCTCTCCGTCGCGTTGATGACGGGTGCCATCGGCATGATCCTGTTGCGCGTGCTCAGTATCGATGAGGCGTATCGGGCGGTGAGCTGGAAATCAGTGTTCCTGCTGGCCAGCCTGATCCCGCTCGGCCTCGCGGTCGAGACCAGCGGCACGGCAAGATGGATCGCCGAGCAGACCTTGTCCGTTCTGGGCGACATGCCGATCTGGACGATCCAGCTGGCGATCGTCATTCTGGCTACGTTCTTCACGCTGGTGATGTCGAACGTGGGTGCCACGGTGCTGCTGGTGCCGCTGGCGGTGAACATCGCGATCGGTGCTGGTGCCGATCCGGCGGTGTTCGCGCTGACCGTGGCGCTGGCGACTTCCAATTCTTTCTTCCTGCCGACGCATCAGGTCAACGCGCTGCTGATGGGGCCGGGCGGTTACCGTGTGGTGGACTACATGCGCGCCGGCGGGGTGATGACGATACTGTTCATCGTCGTGCTGATGGTCATGTTGAATTTGATCTTCTGAATTCGGACGATCAGGGAGGGATAGCCCGAAAGGGTTATTAATGGCGACACTTGCTGGTTATGGACGCGATTTGGGGGCTGGTATCAAATGGCCCTTCGATCAGTAGTCCTTATTTTGTCAACAGGGGGCTGGATGCATAGCTGTAAGGATGTGGATAGCGGACGTCGACAGGCACTCAAAACCGGCGGTGGTCTGGGCGTACTGGGGCTGTTCGCCATGCTCGGTCTGTTGCCTCCCTCAGCATTCGCCGGGGCCGATCGCAAGGCGTTCGAGCACAAGACGCTGAACGAGGCGCTCGATGCATTGGGTGGCCAGATCGCCGGAGAGAATCCACTCATCACGCTGACTGCGCCCGATGTCGCCGAGAACGGTGCGCTGGTGCCGGTGACCGTCGAGAGCACTCTGGCCGATGTCGAGCAGATCTCCATCCTGGCCGACCGCAATCCCACCATGCTGATCGCGCACTACACCCTGCCCAAGGGCACCGATCCCTATCTCTCCACTCGCATCCGCATGGCCGAGACGTCGAATGTGATCGTGCTGGTCAAGGCGGGCGGGCGTTTCTATCGCGCATCCAAACAAGTCAAAGTCACGGCGGGGGGGTGCTGATGTCTACACCTTCCAAAATGCGCGCATCGCTCAAGGACGGCGGTTACGTCGAAGTCAGGATGTTGATGTACCACGAAATGGAGAACGGCCGTCGCAAGGATGAAGCCGGCAATATCGTGCCAGCCTGGCATATCACTGAATTCAGGGTGCAACATCTGGGACGGACCGTGCTGGAAGGACAGTTCGGTACCTCCGTGTCGAAGAATCCGTATCTGGTCTTCCGCTTCCGGGGCGGGAACAAAGGGGACAAGCTGTCCCTTTGGTGGCAGGACAACCGGGGTGACAGTCGCGTGGATGACGCGGTCATCGATTGACCAGGGCAGGTGCCGCCGCCGGGCGGGGAATGCAGTGATTGTCGTTCAATTCAATTCAGGGAGGTTTGACTATGATTTCGCTACGAATGCTATTGGTCGTCATCGGGCTGGGCTTGTGCTCCGTCGCGCAGGCGGCAGGGGTCGATAATCACGCGCGCAACATGGCGGCATCCTGTTCCGCCTGCCACGGAACGGATGGCTACAGCGAAGGTGGCATGCCCGTGATCGCGGGTATGGATAAAAAGCTGTTCGTTACCACAATGAAGGACTTCAAGTCCGGTGCGCGTCCGGCCACTGTCATGCACCAGCACGCCAAGGGTTATTCCGACGAGCAGATCGAGATGCTCGCGAAGTTCTTCGCCGCGCAGAAGCGCAAGTGATGCTGTGCCAACCAGACCGATAGAGGGAGAACAATATGTCATTCAGTCGTCGTGATTTTCTGAAGGCCGGTGTCGCCGGTATCGCAATCGGATCGTTCCCTGGACTGGCTTTTGCATCCAGCGAACTGGTCAAGAAGAAAGGCCAGCGTGTGGTGGTGGTGGGTGGCGGTTTCGGCGGTGCTACCGCTGCCAAGTACATCCGCAAATGGAGCAAGAACAAGATCGAGGTGGTGTTGGTCGAGCGTAATGCCAATTTCATCTCCTGCCCGATGAGCAACACCGTGCTCGGCGGCACCCGCAAGATCGAAGACCTGACCATGAGCTATGGTACGCTGCAGAAGAAGTACGGCGTGAAGCTGATCAAGGGCGAGGTCACTGCCATCGATCCGGAGAAGAAGAAAGTCATGCTGGCGGACGGCCATCTCAGCTATGACCGCCTGATCGTTTCGCCCGGTGTCGACTTCATGTTCGACAAGGTCGAGGGGCTGGATGCCAAGGTGGCGAGCGAGAGCATCCCGCACGCCTGGAAGGCCGGGGCGCAGACCGTCCTGTTGCGCAAGCAACTGGAACAGATGGCGGACGGCGGCGTGTTCGCCCTCGCCATCCCGAAAGGTCCCTATCGTTGCCCGCCGGGACCGTATGAGCGGGCCTGCCAGGTGGCGAGCTACCTGAAGGAGCACAAGCCCAAGTCCAAGGTGCTGGTGCTGGATGCCAATCCGGACATCGTCTCCAAGAAGGGGCTGTTCATGGCGGCGTGGAACGAGCTGTATCCGGGCATGGTGGAATACCGTCCGAACTCCATGGTGCTGGGTGTCGATGTGGCGACCAAGACGGCCAAGACCGAATTCGATGATGTGAAGGCGGACGTGCTGAACGTCATTCCGCCGATGCGTTCGGGTGTGGTGGCGGACATGGCAGGGTTGGCCAATGTCGATGCGCGCTGGTGCGGGGTGGATTTTCTGAGCTATGAATCCAAGGTGCACCAGAACATCCACGTCATTGGTGATGCTGTGTCGGCCGCGTTGCCGAAGTCGGGACATATGGCGACCTCGCAGGCCAAGATCTGTGCGGCGGCGGTGATCGAGATGATGAGCGGCAAGCCGGTCGATCAAGCACCCGTCATCGCCAACACCTGCTACAGCATGGTCAGCGGCGAAGAGGCGATGCATGTGGCGAACGTGTACCACTTCAACGCCGAGAAGATGGCGATGGTGCCGGCGGAGGGCGGTGGGGTGTCGGCCACGCGCTCTGAAATGGAGGGCGCATTCGCCGGTTACTGGCTGAAGAACATCCTCAACGACGTATTGCTCTGATGTTCCATTACGCCCCCGCCGCGACGGCTTGCCGCGCGTGGCGGGGGCGTTTCTTTTTTGCCTCGAGGGTGTGTCCCAATCATAACTCCTACGGGTTACCTGTTTCACCCGTCGTGGCTATGGACGTCCATGCAAGGTATATCCCTATAATGCAAGTCAGGTTTTGTGCGGCGACGCACTATTTTCGTAAACAACGAGTAGGAGAGAAACAATGAATTTCGATAAAGAGCTGAACGCACGTGGCCTGTCCTGTCCTTTGCCTATCGTCAAGACCAAGAAGGCACTGGTCGATATGACCTCCGGCCAGATCCTCAAGGTCATCTCGACCGACACCGGCTCCGTCAAAGACATGGCCGCGTTCGCCGAGCAGACCGGCAATGCGCTGGTAGCGCAGGAAGAAGTCGGCGGCGAATTCGTCTTCTACATGAAAAAGGGCTAAGGCCCTTTTCCAACTCACTCACAGGGAGCACGCACATGGCAAAGAAAATGGCGATCATCGCTACCAAAGGCACGCTGGATATGGCCTATCCGCCGTTCATCCTCGGCTCGACCGCTGCCGCACTCGGTTATGACGTCCAGATATTCTTCACTTTCTACGGTCTGCAACTGCTGCGCAAGGATTTGTCCGACGTGAAGATCAGCCCGCTGGCGAACCCGGCCATGCCGATGCCGGTGCCGATGCCGGTGATGGTGCAGATGCTGCCGGGTATGGAAAGCATGGCGACCATGATGATGAAGCAGAAGCTGGCCAAGCATGGCGTCGCTTCTCTGGAAGAATTGCGCGACCTGTGCCTGGAAGCCGATGTGAAGTTCGTCGCCTGCCAGATGACCGTGGACCTGTTCGAGTTCGACAAGAGCGAATTCATCGACAACGTCGAATACGGTGGCGCCGCGACGTTCATGAGTTTCGCCGGCGATACCGACATCTGTCTGTTCGTTTAAGGGGATTGCAGTAGGAAACATAAGCTGTTGCTGTTTGTAGCATTTGTCGCACTTGTGTACACATCAATCAGGGAGAGAACAAATGAAATTCAGTAGATCGGCAGTCGCAGTATTGGTACTTGCAGCACTTTCGTCGCAACAAGCATTGGCAACCAACGGCGCAGCGATGATGGCCGTCGGTTCACAGAACACCGCGCTGGGCGGGACAGGCGTCGCCAACTTCACCGGTGCCGACAGCGCCTTCGCCAACCCGGCGATGCTGGCAAAATCCCAAGGCAATGAAGTCACCGGCGGTATCGTGCTGTTCAAGCCGGATGTCACCAACAACGGCATGGGTGGATCGGTTGCCAGCAGTTCTGCCAATACCAGCTACATCCCTGATGTCTCCTATTCGAATCGCATGAGCGACAGCCTGACCTTTGGCGTGGCGATGGCAGGTATCGCGGGTATGGGTGTGGATTACACAGGAGCGTCCGCATCAACACACATCAAGGCCAAAACAGAACTCAGCATCTTGCACATCGTTCCGACCATCGCCTATAACCAGGCGAACTACGGTGTCGGTTTCTCGCCTGTGGTGCAGTATGGATCGCTGATGATCTCCTACAATAACTACAATCCATCCACACTTCAGGGCATGGACAACAATCCATCCCATAAGGCTGACAGCAAGACCAGCATGGGTTATGCATTCGGTGGTTACTTCGATGTGAGTCCGGTGTTGACTTTGGCCGCGTCCTACAGTTCCGAGATCAAAGCCAAGTATGGTACGCAGTTGTCTGTTGCTGGTCAGGGTTTTGGGCTGACAGGTGCTGCTGGCACGGCCATGGCGGCTTTTGGTGATGATTTGAATCAACCTGCACAGATCAAGTTCGGTGCGGCATTCGCGATGAGTGATGCCGTCAAGTTGACGGCAGATTACAAGTCCATCCAGTATGGCAGTGCAGGGGGCTGGAAGGATTTCAACTGGAAGAACCAGACTGTTGTTTCTGTCGGTGCGAAGTACTCTACCGGTAGCTACTGGATCGGAGCGGGCTATAACCACGCCGATAATCCTATCGCTGTCTTGGGCGACACCACATACCGCAATGCGGTGGTGGATTTCTTCAACAACATGATGTTCCCCGGTATCGTGAAAAGTTCCTACACTTTCGGTGGCGGCTACACGTTGTCAAAAGAGATGGATATCGAAGCTGCGGCCGTCATCACGCCCAAGGTCAACACTTCGGTGAATGTAACGAAGATCAATGCAATGCTGCCAGCGAACGCCACTTCGCATGCCCAGAGTTCCTACTCGGTCTCTCTGCGCTACAAGTTCTAACGGACTGGCAGTTTGTACCTAACGACGGCACCCTTCGGGGTGCCGTTTTTATTGCATCAGATTGCAAGAAAGTGATAGGGCGTATGTGCTAGAATGCGCGCCCTTTGAATTCCATTCAGGTAGTAGATCATGTCCCGCGCGCTCCGCAATATCGCCATCATCGCCCACGTTGACCACGGCAAGACCACTCTCGTCGACCAGCTTCTGAAGCAGTCCGGCACCTTCCGCGACAACCAGAAGGTGGATGAACGCGTGATGGACAGCAACGACCTTGAAAAAGAACGCGGCATCACCATCCTGGCCAAGAACACCGCCATCAAGTACGGCGAGTATCACATCAACATCGTCGACACACCGGGACACGCCGACTTCGGTGGTGAAGTAGAGCGCGTGCTGGGTATGGTGGACGGCGTGCTGCTGCTGGTGGATGCGGTGGAAGGCCCGATGCCGCAGACCCGTTTCGTGACAAAAAAAGCGCTTGCGCTCGGTTTGCGTCCTATCGTGGTGATCAACAAGGTGGATCGTCCGGGTTCGCGTCCCGACTGGGTGCTGGATCAGACCTTCGATCTGTTCGACAAGCTGGGCGCGAATGATGAGCAACTGGATTTCCCCGTGATCTACGCGTCCGGCCTGAATGGCTGGGCTTGCATGAACCTGAACGATGCGCCTTCCAAGGGCGGCTCGGCTTCCGACATGAAGGCTCTGTTCGAGCTCGTGCTCAAGCACGTGCCGACCCCTCCAGGCAATTCGGATGCGCCTTTGCAATTCCAGATCGCCGCGCTGGATTACTCGACCTTCACCGGCCGTCTGGGCGTCGGCAAAGTTTTGAACGGCCGCATCAAGCCCGGCCAGCAAGTGGTGGTGATGAACCATGAAGAGCAGGTCGGCTCCGGTCGCATCAATCAGGTGTTGGGATTCCAGGGTTTGGACCGCGTGCCGGTGGAGAGCGCCGAAGCGGGCGACATCATCATCATCTCCGGCCTGGAAGACATCGGCATCGGTGTCACCGTTTGTGACAAGGAGAATCCGGTCGGTCTGCCGGTGATGGGCGTGGACGAGCCGACGCTGACCATGGACTTCATGGTGAACAGCTCCCCGCTGGCCGGTACCGAAGGCAAGTTCGTGACCAGCCGCCAGATCCGCGACCGCCTGACCAAGGAATTGCTGACCAACGTGGCGCTGCGCGTGGAAGATACCGAGGACGCAGACGTGTTCCGCGTTTCCGGTCGTGGCGAGTTGCACCTGACCATCCTGCTGGAGAACATGCGCCGCGAAGGTTTCGAGATGGCCGTGGCCAAGCCGCGTGTGGTGTACAAGGAGATCAACGGCGAGAAGTGTGAACCGTACGAGAATCTGACCATCGATCTGGAAGACGACCACCAGGGCGCTATCATGGAGGAGATCGGCCGCCGTCGCGGCGAGCTGACCAACATGGAGTCCGATGGTCATGGCCGTACCCGCCTGGAGTATCACATCCCGGCGCGCGGTCTGATCGGCTTCCAGTCCGACTTCATGACCATGACACGCGGTTCCGGCCTGATGAGCCATGTGTTCGACGACTACGGCCCGGTCAAGGCCGATCTGCCGGGCCGCCACAACGGCGTGCTGATCTCGCAGGAAGACGGTGAGGCCGTGGCCTATGCCTTGTGGAACCTGGAAGACCGCGGTCGTATGTTCGTGTCGCCCGGCGACAAGCTGTATGAAGGCATGGTCATCGGTATCCATAGCCGCGACAACGACCTGGTGGTGAACCCGATCAAGGGCAAGAAGCTGACCAACGTGCGCGCCTCCGGTACTGATGAGGCGGTGCGTTTGACCACACCGATCAAGATGACGCTGGAATCCGCCGTCGAGTTCATCGACGACGACGAGCTGGTGGAACTGACGCCCAAGTCGATCCGCATCCGCAAGCGCTACCTGAAGGAGCATGAACGCAAGCGTGCAGGCAAGGCCGACTGACCGGTTTTTTGCATCAAGGCAAGGGGCGCGCAAGCGCCCTTTGTCATTTATACTTCGGCCATTCATCCCGACTGGCCATACATGCTGGAAACCCTCTTCTTTGTTGCCGTGCTGCTGTTGCTTGTCGCGATGCTGGCGCTGCAACTCAGGCAACCTACTCGTATCGCGCAGATGCTGGAACAGCAGCATCGCGCCATGCTCACCGACCTGGCTGACGGCCTGAACAAGCAGGGTGACCGCATGATCGCCGCGCAGGCTGCCGAGTCGGAGCGGCTGCGTGCCGCAGTGGGCGAAGAGTTGCGCGCCACGCGCGATGCCATCGGCGCGTTGCGTACCGAGATGCTGGCGCAGATGCTGGAGAAGATGGCGGAGCAGGGGCGCGCCGACCAGAAGCTGATCCAGGACTCCTTCAACAACGCCTCGCAACACCTGCGCACCAGTATCGAGACGCTGAGCAAGACCGTGGACGGCCGTCTGGAACAGATCGGCGGCAAGGTGAACGAGCGTCTGGACGAAGGCTTCAAGAAGACCAATGAGACCTTCGTCAGCGTGATGGCACGCCTGGCGACCATAGACGAGGCGCAGAAGAAGATCGATGGGCTCACCACCAACGTCGTCAGCCTGCAGGAGCTGCTGGGCGACAAGCGTTCGCGCGGCGCGTTCGGCGAGGTGCAGCTGGAAGGGTTGGTGCGCAACATCCTGCCGGTGCAGGCTTTCGAGATGCAGTACACACTGCCCAACGGTACGCGCGCCGACTGCGTGCTCAAACTGCCGGAACCGACCGGTATGGTGGCGGTGGATTCCAAGTTCCCGCTGGAGAACTATCGCCGCATGCTGGACGGTGAAACGGGTGCGGAGAGGCAGTTCAAGGCCGACCTGAAGAAACATGTCGACGACATCGGCGGCAAGTACATCATCCCCGACGTGACCTCGGACGGCGCGGTGATGTTCATCCCGGCCGAGGCGGTATTCGCCGAGATCCATGCGCATCATCCCGACCTGATCGAATACGCCATGCAAAGACGGGTGTGGGTGGTGTCTCCGACCACGCTGATGGCGGTGCTCAACACCGCGCGCGCGGTGATGAAGGACGTTGAGACGCGCAAGCAGGTGCACATCATCAAGGACGAGCTGGGCAAACTGGGCAAGGAGTTCGGCCGTTTCGACGAGCGTATGAAGAAACTGGCCGACCACATCCGCCAGGCGCACGAGGATGCGCAAAGCGTACGCACCACCAGCGAGAAGATCTCGAAACGCTTCATCAGCATCGAGCAGGTCGATCTGGATCATGCACGGACTTTGCCCGGTCCCGCATCTGATGATTGAAACCAAGCACTGGAGGGAATAGATGATGGCCACGACTCATACCTGGAGATTCTTCCGTGCAGGCGGTTTCGACCAGGTGCAGCTGGACAGCGGTGCCGACCTGTTGGCGCTGAAAGAACTGGACCAGAAACTGTGGGTGGCGTTGAGCTGTCCGGTGCATGGCATCGAGTTCGATGGCCGCACGCTGGAGATGATCGACACGGATGGAGACGGTCAGGTACGCGCCAACGAGGTGTTGGCGGCGATCGCCTGGGCAGGGACGCTGCTGAAAGACGCCGACCTGCTGACCAGGGGGGCGGACAGGCTGATGTTGGCGGATATCAACGACACCACGGCGGAGGGGCGGCAGGTGCTGGCATCTGCGCGCCTCATCCTGAGCGCGCTCGGCATGCAGGATGCCACCCATATCTCGCTGGCAGATCTGACGGACATCAATAACTTCGTGGCCGGTCTGCAGTTCAACGGTGACGGTGTGGTCTGTGCCAAACAGGTCGACGATGCTGGTGTGCGTGCGACGGTTGAGGATATCGTCAAGACTGCAGGCTCCTTAGCGGATGCGAGTGGCGAGCAAGGTATCGACCAGGCGATAAGCGACAGATTCTTCGCCGAAGCTGCGGCATATGCCGACTGGTATGCCCGCGGCGAGGCGGATGCGGGCATTTTGCCGTTGGGGGCGGGCAGCGATGCAGCAGCACAAGCTTTGCAGGCGGTGCGGGGCAAGGTCGATGATCATTTCGTCCGCTGCCAGTTGGCAGCATACGACGCGCGTGCGGCTGCACCACTGAGTCGCGCGGTAGAGGATTACCAGCACCTGGCGGCGCAGTGTCTGTCCGTACAGAACGAGGAGGTGGAAGCTTTCCCGCTGGCGACCGTTGCAGCAGGCGAGCCGCTGGCCCTGCAGGCGGGCATCAATCCGGCGTGGCAGGACAGGATCGACGCACTGAGCCAGCTCGTGTTGTTGCCGCTGTTGGGTGAACGAAAAAGTCTGTCAATAGGTGAGTGGCGGGCGCTGTGTGCCCGCTTCGATGCATTCTCCGACTGGCGGAAGTCGAACCCGGCCCCGCAACTGGACGGGCTGGGCATCGCCCGTGTGCGCGAGATATTGTCATCTGGGCAGCAGGAGCGGATCGATGCGCTGATCGCGCAAGACAAGGCGCTTGCCCCGGAGATCGAGGCGGTCCACTCGGTAGAGCGTCTGATCCGATATCAGCGAGACTTGTTCAAGCTGGTGAACAATTTCGTGTCTTTCCGTGAGTTCTACTCCGGCAGGGGTAAGGCCGTATTCCAGGTCGGCACACTGTATCTGGACGGGCGCAGTTGCGAGCTGTGCGTCAAGGTGGAGGATGTGAATGCCCATGCGACGTTCGCCAACAGCAGCGGCGTGTGTCTGGTCTATTGCGCACTGGTGCGCAAAGGCGGCGGCGAGAAGATGAACATCGCCGCCGCGTTCACGGCAGGCGATTCCGATTTCCTGGCAGTGGGTCGGCACGGGATATTCTATGACCGCAATGGAGACGACTGGAACGCTACCATCCTGCGCATCAATGACCACCCGATCAGCATCCGCCAGGCTTTCTGGTCGCCATACAAGAAACTTTCCAGGACCATCGCCGAGCAATTGCAGAAGTTCGCCGCCACCAAGGCGGGCAAGGTGCAGGACGTGATGGGCAAGACGGTGGCCGGCTCGGTCGAGCCTGCCGCCAAGCCTGCGTTCGATGTCGCCAAGTTCGCCGGTATCTTTGCCGCGATCGGGTTGGCCATCGGTGCCATCGGCGGCATCCTGGCATCCGTGGTAGGCGGCATCCTGAGCCTGAAATTCTGGCAGATACCGTTGGCCGTCCTTGGTCTGATGCTTGCGATCTCGCTGCCTTCGATGACCCTGGCCTGGCTCAAGCTGAAGAAGCGCAATCTCGGCCCCATCCTCGATGCCTGCGGCTGGGCGATCAACGCGCGCGCATTGATCAACATCCCGTTCGGCACTTCGCTCACCGGGCTGCCCAGGCTGCCGGAGGGCGCGCAGCGCGCGTTGTTCGATCCTTACGCCGAGCAGCGCCACGCATGGCCGTATCTGCTCGGCCTTTTCTTGCTGACTGCCATGCTGGCCTGGGCGTGGTACGCCGGATATTTTGAATGAAAGACCATCGCAAATGAAGATCGCCATCGCGCAAATCAATTGCCTGCTGGGTGATCTGGCGGGCAATGCCGCCAAGATCGCCGACTACGCGGCGCGCGCACGGGAACAGGGAGCCGGCATCCTGCTCACGCCGGAGATGAGTCTGTGCGGCTATCCGCCGGAAGACCTGCTGCTGCGCGACGGTTTCTACCATGCCTGCCAGGAGGCGCTGCACAGTCTGGCGCAACAGTTGCAGGGCATCACGGTCGTGGTCGGGCATCCGCACCAGCATGGCGGAGAATGCTACAACGCGGCCTCGGTGCTGCGTGACGGCGAGATCGTCGCGACCTATCACAAACACGAGTTGCCGAACCACAGTGTGTTCGACGAAGTGCGATACTTCACGCCGGGTTCCCTGCCATGCGTGTTCGAACTGGAAGGGATCAACTTCGGTATCAATATCTGCGCGGACGTATGGGAACCGCATGCGGCACGGCGTGCCCGTGACGCTGGCGCGCAAGTATTGCTGGTGCTGAATGCCTCGCCTTATCACATCGCCAAGGTCGATTCCCGCCACGATGTCGTGCGCGAGCGTATCGCCGCGACCGGCATGCCGGTCGTCTACGCCAATCTGGTCGGCGGACAGGACGAGCTGGTGTTCGACGGCGCTTCGTTCGCGATGGACGGCGAGGGCAACATCACCCATCAATTGCCCGCGTTCGAAGAGCGGCTGGGGCTGGTGGCACTGCAGGATGGACGACCCGCTCCGGGTGAACAGGCCGAGGTGTTGCGCGAGGAAGCCAGCATCTACCGGGCGCTGTGTCTCGGCGTGCGCGACTACATCACCAAGAACCGTTTCCCAGGCGTGTTGCTGGGGCTATCCGGCGGTATCGATTCCGCGCTGACTCTGGCCGTGGCGGTGGATGCGCTGGGGGCGGACAAGGTGCGTGCGGTGATGATGCCGTCACCCTACACGGCGCAGATCAGCATCGACGACTCGCGGGAGATGGTGGGATTGCTCGGCGTACAGTATGAAGAGCTGGACATCGTGCCGACCTTCGATGCCTTGCAGGATACATTGGCACCATTGTTCAAGGGCTTGCCGCCGGATACCACCGAAGAGAACCTGCAGGCCCGTATCCGTGGCGTGCTGTTGATGGCGTTGTCCAACAAGACCGGGTCGCTGGTGCTGACCACCGGCAACAAGTCGGAGATGACCGTGGGCTATGCGACCTTGTACGGCGACATGGCGGGTGGTTTCGCGGTGCTCAAGGATGTGAGCAAGACCTGGGTCTATCGTCTGTCCAACTGGCGCAACGAGCAGAGTCGCACCATCCCGGAACGCATCATCACCCGTCCGCCCAGCGCGGAGCTGAGGCCGGACCAGACCGATCAGGACAGCCTGCCGCCCTACGATGTGCTGGACGCCATCATGGCCAGCTATGTGGAGCGTAACGAGTCGATCGCGCAGATCGTGGCTCAGGGTTATGCCGAGGAGGATGTACGCCGTGTGGTGAAGCTGATACGCATCGCGGAATACAAGCGACGCCAGGCACCGGTCGGCATCCGCATCACCGACCGCAGCTTCGGCAAGGATTGGCGCTATCCCATCACCGCGCGTTATCAGGATGGTTTCTGAGTCTGCGTAACGTGCTGGCGGCCAGCAGGTGAAAAGGCAGCAGCAGTGCCAACGCGATGCCTAGCCCCTGGTGCCACTGGCTGATGGACTCTCGCCAGTCTTCATGCGGCGGGTAATACAGGCAAAGCCCGCTGATGGCCAGTAGCGCCAGTACTGCAGTCAGTAGTAGTCCGTTGCCGCGATTGCGATGCGCCCGCCAGTTCCCCTGCTGGTGCAGGTTGGACAATCTGCCGACCATCCACACCATCACATACGCAGCGATACCGTGCAGGACCAGCATGCGGTGCCGCAGCGTATGCAGCGGATCGGTGTAGTCCTGTTCATCCGCCTGCCAGCCCAGCACCATCCACGCCATACCGCTCGCGATCACGACCAGGCTGCATATCAGCACCGTATTGCGCGCGAACGGACTCAAGCGTACGCCCCAACTGTTCATGGCTTTCCCTCCGTTATGGTCTGCTGGTGCAGCAGCAGGGCGAGTCGCGTCAGCTTCTGCAGCGCGCGGACGGACAAGGTGGCCCCGGAGATGCCGTCGATGTCGCGATCAAGTTGCGTGCCATCAGCCAGCCGGGCACCCGAGAATTGTGCAGTGAAAGCGGGACTCTTCACTTCCCAGCCGCGACTTTCGCGGTAGACCAGCACGCTTACCTTTTCGACCCTGTCATGGTCAATCACGACGCCGACCGTGATCGGCCGTTCCTTGCCGATCTCGTCCAGCACCCAGGCGGTCCGGCTGCCGCTGCGCCAGTATTGCACCCGTACCTGCGGATAGTCGTGCCGCAGGATGTCGCGCGCGCGGGTGCGCAGATCGCCGGTGAGCCAGATGTCTCGCGCTTCAGGAGCTTCCTGGAAGGTGGTGGCCAAGAAGGTCGAGACTTCCGCAGGGGGTTGATCGGCACCAGCGGGGAGCGCCAGACCGAGTAGGATGAGCAAACTGAGCCAGGCCATATCAGAACTGGTAACCCAGACCGAGGTTGAATCCGTCATACTCGCTCTGTCCGGCGGGGGCGCGTTGATGTTGATAGTCGATCTTCACCACAACATCGGGGTGTGGCCAGAAGTTCATACCAAGATCGGTCTGATGATAACGGCTGTCGCCGACATCTCCTGCGCGGTTGTCCCAACGGCTGTGGCGTGCGAACAATCCCCAGCGCTCAGAAAGTCGCCATGAGGGTTCTGCGTACCAGCCGTTCTGTCTGTCCGCACCTGCCGATGCGGGGCCGCTTCCCGCCAGTGCCCATCCCGCATACAGCAGGCGCAAACCGAACGAGCCGCGCGTGAGCACCGCATGGGTCTCGTACAGGGTCGCCGCACCGGCTGTGGCATCAGCACCCTGAGTGATGTCCGATTGGCGATGCAGTGTGGCGGTCAGTTCCAGTCCGGGCATACCCGTCCATTTCAGACGGCCTGTATATGCGGCTTCGACAGCCGTGGCCTTGGACATGTTCTGGCGGCCGGCACGTACCGCGTAGTTCGCGGCGGCGGTCGTGGACAGGCCGCTGGTCAGTGCCGCTTCGAGGGTGATGCCGTTCTGGTAATGCTGGGACAGCATCACGCCGCCTTCGCTCCAGGTGGTGGGGATGATGTTCGTCTCTACCGGATTGCGCTCCACACCATAGAAGGTCGGCGGTTCATGCGTCTCGCTGAGGATGCCGACCGGCATGAGCAGCATGCCTGCCTTGAGGCTCATCGCTTCATTCAGCGTGTATTCGATGTAAGCCTGTTCCAGTACCACGACCCCCGAACTTCCAGTATCGCTATGTTCAACTTCAAGTTCGGAGAAGAGTCGTGTCCGCTCGTCGAAATCATGCGATACGAACAGGACGAGACGGTGGATATCGATCTCGTCCTTGTCTCTGCCGTTCCGATCCTTGAGTTTGTTCAGGTGCAGTTCGCCGTAGCTGCCGAAGCGGGTCCGTTGATCGTCATGGTATTGAGTGCTGCTCAGCATGGCTTCCAGCCTTTCGATTCGCTGTTCCAGCATTGCATCCGCAGCGGATGCGGTCAGCGGAATCATCATGACAAACTTGGCGATGTGTTGATGGATGGTGATGTTCATGGAAACTCCTGTGTTGGTTAGTGATCTGTTTTGCAGTATTCAAACGATAATGATTCTCAATATAGATGATAATGATTATCATGTGCAAGAGAAATTTGTTAGACTGTGCAAAAGCCGGATCGGATTGTCCGGTTTGGAAAAAGGAGGGAGATATGGACAGCGAAGAGTTGCGCAATGCAGGCTTGAAGGTGACGACACCCCGTCTCAAGATATTGACCCTGCTGGAAAAATCCGCCGAGCGTCACATGACGGCCGACACCATCTACCGGCTGCTGGTGGAAGGCGGCGAAGTGATCGGACTGGCGACGGTATATCGGGCGCTGGCTCAATTCGAGGCGGCCGGCCTCATTACGCGTCATCACTTCGACAGCGGCCAGACGGTATACGAGCTGGAACGCGGTCCGCACCACGACCACATCGTTTGCATCCGCTGCGGCCGGGTGGAGGAGTTCTATGACAAGGTGATCGAAGAACGCCAGCGCGAGATCGCTGCTTCACTCGGGTTCACGCTGAGCGATCATGCGTTGACGCTGTACGGCGAGTGCAACAGTCAGGACTGTCCGGGACGTCAGGGTTAAGGCGTATTCGTGCCGTGCCTGTTGGGCTATACTTCCGCAAGTCGTCAAACTACAGTTGATATCGCCAAGGGGAGCCTGACATGAAAAAGATCGAAGCCATCATCAAGCCGTTCAAACTCGACGAAGTGCGCGAAGCACTCAATGAATTGGGTGTCAGCGGCCTGACCGTAACGGAGGTAAAAGGCTTCGGACGTCAGAAAGGCCATACCGAGCTGTATCGCGGAGCCGAGTATGTGGTCGATTTCCTGCCCAAGATCAAGGTCGAGATCGTGGTCACGGCCGCCATGCTGGAGACCGCAGTGGATGCCATCGTCAAGGCGGCGCACACCGGCAAGATCGGCGACGGCAAGATCTTTGTGACGCCTGTCGAACAAGTCATCCGCATCCGCACCGGAGAGACCAACGAATCGGCGATCTGATCGTCCGGGCGGGGGCCTAGCGGACGTGATCTGATGTCCATGATCGCCAACTGGTGGTACGGCTTGAGCATGCGTCTCAAGCTATCCCTGCTGATCCAGGTGGGGCTGCTCATCGTCCTCGTTTTCACCCAGCGCTGGCTGATGGCCAGCTTCGAAGCCAAGATCCTGCAGTCGGCACAAGTGCGTGCGGAGGAGGTGGCCGACGGCATCATCAACGGTATGAACATGCTGATGTTGACCGGGCAGATATCCGATCCCGCCAACCGGACGCTGTTCATCGACAAGATGAGCAAGTCTCGCGGCATACGCGAACTGCGCATCATCCGTTCCGAGCTGGTGGACCGACAGTTCGGCCCCGGACTGCCGGAGGAACGGGTGCGGGATGAGATCGACCAGCGAGTGTTGCAGACCGGAAAGCCGTATTTCGAGCGGCGAGATGCCGAGAAGCAGTCATTGCGCGCGGTCTTCCCCTTCATCGCCAGCCACAACTACAAGGGTACCGATTGCCTGGCCTGCCACCATGTGCCGGATGGTACGGTGAACGGCGCGGCGAGCATCGTGCTCGACCTTACCGAAGAATTCTCCTTGATTGACTCCATCAATGCCTGGCTGTGGATGGGGCAGTTGTTGTTGCAGCTGGTGCTGTTCTTCATGATTGATGTGCTGATCCGTTCTTTCACCGATCCGCTCAACAAATTGCAGCACGTCATGTCTGCCATTCAGGAGGACGGAGACCTTTCACGGCGGGTCGACCTCAAGTCGCGCGACGAGATCGGCAGGATGGGCGATGCGTTCAATGCACTGGCAGACAGCCTGCAGGCGAGCGTGGAGCAGGTGAGGGCCGGGCAGGAGCAACTGCGTTTGGCGGCGGAAGTGTTCGTCAGCAGTGCGGAGGCCATCGTGATCACCGATGTGGACAACAACATCATGCAAGTGAATCGGGCCTTCACCCAGATCACGGGATATTCTGCCGAAGAAGTGATCGGCAAGAATCCGCGCATCCTGAAGTCGGGCGAGCAGGGGCCGGAGTTCTACAAGGAGATGTGGGAGACCCTGCTTTCGACCGGCGCATGGCAAGGCGAGGTGATGGACCGACGCAAGAGCGGCGAGGTCTACCCGAAGTGGTTGTCGATCGCCGTGGTGCGGAACGAGCAGGGCGAGATCACCAATTACATCGCACTGTTCACGGACATCACTGAGCGCAGGGCATCCTTCGAGCGGATACAGCAGTTGGCGCATTTCGATGCCCTGACCGAGCTGCCCAACCGCACGTTGTTGAACCAGCACATCGAGCAATCCATACTGACCGCCAAACGCAACCGGAACAGGATGGCCTTGCTGTTCCTCGATCTTGATGGCTTCAAGGGTGTGAACGACACGATGGGCCACCATGCGGGAGATATGTTGCTGCGCGAAGTATCCGTTCGGCTGAAAGGCTGCGTCCGCGAGACGGATATGGTGTCACGACTGGGTGGGGATGAGTTCGTCGTCGTGATGTCCGCTATCAACAGATCAGAGGATGCCGCGAAGGTGGCACAAAAGATCATCGATTCTCTGGGCGAACCATTCCAGATCGAAGGGTATGCGGTGAACATCGGTACCAGCATAGGCATCAGCATCTACCCGGACGATGCGGACGAAAGCGATGCCTTGAAGAAGTTCGCCGATGCTGCGATGTACGAGGTCAAGCAGGCGGGTAAGAACCATTACCGTTTTCACGGCCGCCTGTTTTAAGCAACACCCTGGCTGCGCCGCTTCCGCCCGCATTCAGCGGCGCATCGCAAAAGGCCAGTACCTGCGGATGCTGGGCCAGCCAGTGTCTGGACAAGCGTTTCAACAAACCCTCCCCGTGCTCGCTGTGCCAGCCTTTGCCGTGGATCACGTGCACGCAGCGCACGCCCTGCCGCGTAGCCTGGTACAGGAACGCGGTCAGCAGCTTTCTCGCCTCATCGCTGTTTAAGCCATGCAGATCCAGTTCGTCCTGCACCGGCCACTCGCCGTGCCGCAGTTTGCGCAGGGTCATGCGGTTAAGTCCGTTGCCCAGGTATTCGGTGGGGGCGATATCGTCCGCACCATGATCGGAGAGCGTGTCGGCGACTTCTGTTTCGGTAAGGCGGCTTTGTGGGCGCGGTTTGCGGGGAGAGGGGGGGGAAGGTGGGCGACGGTCATTGGGCTTGAGCGGCGTCACGTCGTCCAGCAGTTGCCGGAACAAGTCTGCATCCTGTCCCGGCGTGTCTTTCATCACCCCATGGATTGCAGGTATTTGTCCGCATCCAGTGCGGCCATGCAACCGGTCGCGGCGCTGGTGCATGCCTGGCGGTAGATCTGGTCCTGCACGTCACCGGCGGCGAATACGCCGTCTATGCTGGTTGCGGTGGCGTTGCCCTTGTTGCCGCCACGTGTGACCAGATAACCGTTATCCATCTCCAGTTGCCCCGCGAACAGGTCGGTGTTCGGCTTGTGGCCGATGGCGATGAACACGCCGTCCACCTTGATCTCCTGCGTGCTGCCGTCCTGCACGTTCTTCAGGCGCGCGCCGGTGACGCCGTTGTCGTCTCCCAGCACTTCGTCCAGCACCTGGTGCAGTTGCAGGGTGATCTTGCCTTCCTTCACTTTTTCCATCAGATGGTCGACCATGATGCGCTCGGCGCGGAAGCTGTCGCGGCGGTGGATCAGCGTGACGTGGCTGGCGATGTTGGCCAGATAAAGCGCTTCTTCGACGGCGGTGTTGCCGCCGCCGACCACGGCCACCGGCTTGTTGCGGTAGAAGAAGCCGTCGCAGGTGGCGCAACCGGATACCCCCTTGCCCATGAAGGCTTCTTCCGAGGGCAGGCCGAGGTATTGCGCCGAGGCACCGGTGCAGATGATCAGCGCATCGCAGGTGTAGCTGCCCGCATCGCCGATCAGGGTGAACGGCCGCTGCTGCAGCTTCGCGGTATGGATGTGGTCGAAGATGATCTGTGTGTTGAAACGCTCCGCATGCTGCTGGAACCGCTGCATCAGTTCCGGCCCCTGCACGCCGTTAGGATCGGCCGGCCAGTTGTCCACCTCGGTGGTGGTCATCAGCTGCCCGCCTTGGGCCATGCCGGTGATCAGCACCGGGTTCAGGTTGGCGCGCGCGGCATAGACGGCGGCAGTGTAACCGGCAGGGCCGGAGCCGAGGATGAGGAGTGGATGGTGTTGGCTGGTCTTTTCCATGATCTTGATGTGTGTTTTGCGGTTATGAGGGATGGGGGAAATTTAACAGTAGGGGGGAGAGCTGTCGAGTAAAATGCTCGGCCATGAGATTGATCAGCCTGTTTGTCCTGTTGTTGTCGAGCCTGCCCGCCTTTGCGGCCAATCTGCCCGGTATCCCCCAATTCATCGATGAGATGGTCGAGCGCCATCATTTCAAGCGAGCAGACCTGGAGCGCGTGTTCCGCCGCGCGGAGCGCCGTCCCGACGTGATCGAGGCGATCGAGAAACCGGCGACATTGAAGCCCTGGGCCGAGTATCGCGCCAATTTCGTCAACCCGCAGCGCATCAAGGACGGACTCGGGTTCTGGAAGCGGCACGAGACCTACCTGCAACGCGCTCAACAGCAGTTCGGCGTGCCGGCCGAATACATCGTCGCCATCATCGGCGTGGAGACCATGTACGGCAAGCAGACCGGACGTTTTCGCACGCTGGATGCGCTGACCACACTGGCATTCGACTACCCGCGTCGTGCGCCGTATTTCCGGGCGGAGCTAGAACAGTATCTGCTGCTGTCGAGTGAACAGGATTTCAATCTGCTGGCCATCAATTCATCCTACGCCGGTGCCCTGGGCATCCCGCAGTTCATGCCCAGCAACTACCGCAAGTATGCGCTGGACTACAACGGCAACGGGCACATAGACATCCTGCATGAGCCGGCCGATGCCATCGGTAGCGTGGCGAACTACTTCAAGCACTACGGTTGGCGCAGCGGCGAGCCGGTCGCAAGCAGGGTCAATGTCGCCGAACCCGGGAAGCTGGGCGATCTGCTGGTGGCGAGGCCGGTCAAGGGGTGGACGACCGATGCGGGGGTGTCGTTCGGAGCCGGTGAGCAGGCGGGATTGCCCCCGGCCTGGCTGCTGGATCTGACGCTGGAGAACGGCAAGGAATACTGGCTGGTGTTCGAGAACTTCGACGTCATCATGCGTTACAACATCAGCAGCTACTACGCGATGTCGGTGCACCAACTGGCGCAGGCACTGCGCGCGGCGCGACCCTAGGTCAATAGATGCGTCGTGCGCCGTTGTAACGAGACTTCCAGTAGTCGACCTCCATGCTTTCCACCCGGATGCGGCTGCCGGTCTTGGGTGAATGCACGAACTTCCTTTCTCCGACGTAGATGCCCACATGCGAGTAAGGTCGGCGCTGGGTGTCGAAGAACACCAGGTCGCCGGGACGCAAGTCGCTCTGACGCAAGGGGTCGCCGACCCGGCTGATCTCCCCGCTTGTGCGCGGCAGCGAGACATCCAGCACTTCCCGGTAGACGTGTCCGACATAACCGCTGCAATCGAAACCGCTGCGCGCATCGTTGCCGCCATACTGGTATGGCGTCTCGGCCAGGCTCATGGCGTACATCACCAGATCGTTCATGCGCTCGTTGTGCGCGACATCCCGATGTGCCGGGGTCGAGCCGCAGGCGGTGAGCAGGATGGTCAGAAAGAGCAGGGAGAGTTTTTGCATGCGGGCCTCGTGTTCGTTCACCGGATTATAACGGCAAGCACGCGCAGTTGCGGGAGGTGCAAAACCCGGTCCCGCAGATCATGCTTCTCAAGTAGAATCGGGGCATCAATCAACTGGAGTATGAGATGAGTTTTTCCGAAGCCGATGTACAGAATGCACTGAAGGGGCTGATCGATCCGAATACCAAAAAGGATTTCGTCAGCGGCAGATCCGTCAAGAACGTGAAGGTCAGTGGCAGCGATGTGGCTCTGGACATTCTGCTGGGGTATCCCGCGCAGAGTGTCCTGGGGGAGATCAAGGCGCAGGTCGAGACCCATCTGAAAGGAGCTTTGTCCGGTGCGGGCAAGGTCGAAGCCAATGTCAGCAGCAAGGTGGTGCCGCATGCGGTGCAGCGTGGTGTGAAACTGGTGGATGGGGTGAAGAACATCATCGCCGTGGCTTCCGGCAAAGGCGGCGTGGGCAAGAGCACCACCGCGGTCAACCTGGCGCTGGCGCTGGCGGCCGAGGGCGCGCGCGTCGGCATGCTGGATGCGGACATCTACGGCCCTTCGCAACCTACGATGCTGGGTCTTAGCGGGAACCCCGATTCCGAGGACGGCAAGACCATGAAGCCGCTCATCAACCACGGCCTGCAAGTGATGTCCATCGGCTTCCTCATCGATGCCGATACACCGATGATCTGGCGCGGCCCGATGGTGACGCAGGCGCTGGACCAGCTGTTGCACCAGACGAAGTGGGACAACCTCGATTATCTGGTGATCGACCTGCCGCCCGGCACCGGCGACATCCAGCTCACGCTGGCGCAGAAGGTGCCGGTCACCGGTGCGGTGATCGTCACCACGCCGCAGGACATCGCGCTGATGGACGCGCGCAAGGGACTCAAGATGTTCGAGAAGGTCGACGTCAAGATCATCGGCATCGTGGAGAACATGAGCACACATATCTGCTCGAAATGCGGCCACGAGGAGCATATCTTCGGTGCCGGTGGCGGCGAGAAGATGTGTGCCGATTACAACACCGAGTTCCTCGGCAGTCTGCCGCTGGACATCCGCATCCGCGAGCAGGCCGATTCCGGCACGCCGACCGTGGTCGCCGATCCGGATGGCAACATCGCCAGGGTGTACAGGCAGATCGCCCGCCGCGTGGCGGTGAAGATCGCCGACATGGCGCAGGACCATAGCGCCGCGTTCCCGAAGATCGTGGTGCAGAACACCTGAAGCTTCCATGCGCATCCTGATCAGCAACGACGACGGCTATTTCGCGCCGGGTCTGGCCTGCCTGGCGCAGCACCTTTCCGCCATCGCCGAAGTGACTGTGGTCGCCCCCGAGCGAGACCGCAGCGGGGCCAGCAATTCGCTCACCCTGAACCGGCCGCTCAACCTGCGCAAGGCGTCCAGCGGTTTCCATTATGTGGACGGTACGCCGACTGACTGCGTGCACCTCGCAGTGACCGGCATGCTGGATGTGCAACCGGACATCATCGTGTCCGGCATCAACGCCGGGGCGAACATGGGTGACGACACCATCTATTCCGGAACGGTGGCGGCTGCGACGGAGGGGTTCCTGCTGGGCATCCCTGCCATCGCCATTTCCATGGCGAAGCACGACCCCGCGCATTACGAGACGGCAGGCAGGGTCGCAGTCGAACTTGTGCAGCGTTTCATGCGCGAAAGCCGGCCGCATCCCTGGTTGCTCAATGTGAACGTGCCGGACATCCCTTACGAACAATTGCAAGGGACGGAAGTCACCCGTCTGGGCAAGCGTCACAAGGCCGAGCCGGTGGTCAAGGCCAGCAATCCGCACGGGCAACCCATCTATTGGGTCGGGCCTGCGGGCAAGGCGCAGGATGCGGGCGAGGGCACGGATTTCAACGCGATCAACCATGGCCGAGTCTCCATCACGCCGCTGCAGATCGATCTGACGCAATACAGCCAGCTCGATGCTGTGCGCGCCTGGATGGGGGCGCTTGCATGAATCTGCAGCATGCGGGCATCGGCATGACCTCGCCGCGCACGCGCGCGCGCATGATCGAGCGCTTGCGCACCCAGGGCATACGCGACGAGACCGTGCTGGCGGCGATGAACAGCGTGCCGCGTCACCTGTTCGTGGATGAGGCACTGGCGGGGCGCGCCTACGACGATGTCTCGCTGCCGATCAACTATGGTCAGACCATCTCGCAACCCTACATCGTGGCGCGCATGACCGAGGTGTTGCGCAACGGCAAGCAACTGGGCAAGGTGCTGGAGGTCGGTACCGGCTGCGGCTACCAGGCGGCGGTGCTGGCGCAGGTGGCACAACAGGTCTACAGCGTGGAACGCATCCTGCCCTTGCATGAACGCGCCAGAAAACTCCTGCGCGAATTGAAGATCAGGAATGTGGTCTTGCGTCACGCGGATGGTTCAAGCGGCTTGAGTGAAGGGGCGCCGTTCGACGGCATCATCATGGCTTGCGCCGCGCCGGCATTGTCCGAGGCGCTGAAATCCCAGCTGGCAGTGGGTGGTAGAATGGTGCTGCCGGTCGGTACACAGGAACAATTCCTCTATCTGGTCGAGCGTACCGAGAGCGGTTTCAAGGAGACACGTCTGGAGGCGGTTAAGTTCGTACCGCTGCTGGCAGGGATGGCATGACTGGCCTCATTTCGAAAACACGACATACGATTCCATTTCTTATCGTCTGGCTGGCGGCTGCGCTGCTGAGCGCCTGCGCGGGGCCGGCAGCCAGCGGCAAGCGCGCGCCTATCGTGGAATATGGGGCGGGTCCTGTCCCCTACGTCGCCGAGAAGGCCGCCGAGACCACTACGATGTATGTGGTACAGGCGGGTGACACCCTGTACAGCATCGCCTTCCAGAACGGTTTGGACTATATGGAAGTGGCGCAGCAGAATGGTCTCAAGGATCCGACCTCCATACAGATCGGGCAGAAGCTGCGTTTGATCGTGCCAGCCGAAGAAGTGGTTTCCGATCAGCCTGTGCAGACTGTGACGCGCATCCCGCGTGCGGGCGAGGTCAAGAACCAGCCCAAGGTGGGGCGTTTGCTCTATTCCGAGCAGGCATTGGCCAAAGCGCAACGCATGCAGGAAGATGAACCTTCCGCTTCGACTGTCGCGAGTACCACGCCCGCGCCGACTGTGGTGGAAGAGGGCGTTGAATGGGGGATGCCGACACGCGGCAAGGTCATCGCGGGTTATTCGAAAGGCTCCAATCGCAAGGGGGTGGACATCGCCGGTTCGAAAGGACAGCCGATCCTCGCCAGTGCATCAGGGAAGGTTGTGTACAGTGGTAGCGGCCTGCGCGGCTACGGCAAGTTGATCATCATCAAGCACAACGCCACTTACCTCAGTGCCTATGCCCACAACGAGCGCCTGCTGGTGAAGGAAGGGCAGAGCGTGCGCAAGGGGCAGAAGATCGCCGAGATGGGCAGCACCGATGCGGATCAGGTCAAGCTGCATTTCGAGATCCGGCGCATGGGCAAGCCGGTCGATCCTGCCAAGTATCTGCCGCTGATCAAGTCTTGAGCGACAACTCATTAAACGTAAACGACCATGACCGGTCCAGTGCCGGTCTGCGCTATGTCTATCCTGTCGTATCGCGCCGCGCGGGCGGCGTTTCCATCGGCATCAATCTCAACACCGATAACGCCTGCAACTGGCGCTGCATCTATTGCCAGGTGCCCGATCTGAAACTCGGAACGGCCCCGCCGGTCGATTTGGCATTGCTGGAACGGGAGTTGAGCGGTTTCCTGCAAGAACTGCAGCAGGGCGATTTCATGCAGCGTGTGCCACCCGGAATGCGGCGCATCAACGATATCGCACTCTCCGGCAATGGCGAACCTACCAGTGCACGGGAGTTCGCCGAAGTCATCGAACTGATCGGCAGGTTGAAGCCGGCCGACATCAAGCTGGTGCTGATCACCAACGGTAGTTTGATGCAGCGCGACTCTGTGCAACAGGGGCTGCGCCGCATGGCGCAACTGGAAGGTGAGGTATGGTTCAAGCTGGATCGAGCCAGCGAGGAAGGCATGCAGCGCGTGAACGACACCAGGGCCACGATGGATACCGTCCTCAGGAATCTGGCGACCGCCGCGAGCTGCTGCCCCAATACCTGGTTGCAGACCTGCTGGTTCGCGCTGGATGGTGAGGCTCCCGGCAAGCAGGATGAGGAGGACTATCTTGAACTCCTGGCTGCTTGCAAGGAGAAGGGCATCCGCCTGCAAGGGGTGCTGCTGTACGGTCTGGCGCGCCCGTCCTTGCAAGTCGAAGCGCCACGTCTTTCGGCCTTGTCCGCGGCACAGATGGAAGCGTTCGCTGCCCGTATCCGGGTGGCTGGCTACCCGGTCAAGTTGGCGATTTAATCGCCCTGTTCCTCCAGCGCGCGCGGTCGTGATATGCCGAATCCTTGGGCGTAGTCGATACCCAATTCCCCCAGCTTGGAGATCAGTTCATCGCTTTCCACCAGTTCGGCCACGGTGCGCACGCCGATCTTTTTCGCGACGCGATCTATGGAGCTCACCTTGGCGAGATTGACCGGGTCACGTAGCAGGCCGAGGATGAGACTGCCGTCTATCTTGATGAAATCCACCTGAAAGCCGCGTATGCGGTCGAACGAGACGTTGTCGCGTCCGAATCCGCTCAAGGCGACCCGGCACCCGCAAGTTCTGACCTGTCGGATGAATTCGGCTGCATTCTCGCCGCGTTGAGCCAGTTCGGCATCGGTCACTTCAAAACACAGGCTGCCTGCTGCCGCGTCGTATTCCTGCAATATGCTTCTCAGGAACTCGGGGAATTCCGGGTCGCCCAGCGTGGCAGGGGCGAGATTGACGAAGAACATCGAGCCTTTGCGACTGTGGCCGGCCGACCATGCCAGCACATGCTGGATCACCCAGCGATCCAGATATGGCATCAGGCCGTGCCGTTCTGCCAGTGGGAAGAATGCCCCCGGCGGCAATAGTCCTTCTTCCTCTTCCTGCAGCCGGACAAGGATCTCGTAGTGTTCGGCCCTGCCGCTATCGAGCGGGAGCGGGGCGATCAACTGGCAGAAGAGTCGGAACTCGCCATGCTCGATGGCGGCGATGATGCGCTTGCCCGCGTCCTTTTGACCGGTGAGCTGTTCCGAAAAGACGTCGATGTATAGTTCCTGTCCCGCCAAGGCTTCGTTCGTTGTAGCGGGCTGCGCGCCGGGAGTGCTTTGCATCGGTAGCAGGTCGCTGCGGCCGGTGATGTCGTCCGCGAGGAAGTAGAAGCCGGTGACCTTGCCTGCCTCGTCGTATTGCGGGACATGGGTGATCGAGAGGTGATAGAGCGCGCCGCCCTGCATCGCCTGAGTGCGCTCGTAGTGGACTTCCTGGCCATCCAGTGACTGCCGCACCGCAGTGGCGATCTCCGTACTGACCTTGGGGCCGAGTATCTCGCGAATATGGTGTCCGTCCACTTGCTCGGGTCGCATGCCCAGCCAATCATGGAAAGCGCGATTATGGTAATGGCACAGACCTTTGGCATCGAACAGCGCGACCATGGTCGACAGGGATACGTCCATAAGTTGCAGGCGGGGGCGGTCGGTCGCGTTCTTTTGTTCGGCGTGCTTGCGCAGGAGCGTCTCCCGTTCCAGTTTGCTTTTCACGGCGGCCAGTTGTGCCGAGCGGCGCATCAGCAGCCATTCCGAGCGGGAGGCGCGCACGGCTTCTGCCAGGATGGCGGCGACCAGCACACCAGTCAGGAATGCTGTCCAGAGCAGGTTCGATTCGGTGAATGTGATGGCGAACACTAAAGCTGACGCAGTGGCGATCACGGCCAGTGCGGCAACATAGTTGCGTAAAGTACGGAGCAGTGTCCGTTTTTGCATCGACCCCTCCCTGGTGCAGCCTCGATGTGCGCTTTGGTCCGATTATGGCACCAAGTCGCTACGGCCCGCACCCCTTCCGTTCCAGTCGATCGCGCGATGCGCAGAAGGGCTGCAACAACTTGAGTCGGCAGGGGAGTTCGGTTACAATGCGCGCCCCGTTTATCCGGCAACCGCCGGTGGACGGTAATTCACACACTCGTTCATGTTGGGGTGTCCTTACGGGATCAGGCTGGCGAGTGGAAGAACTTAACCCTTAACATTGGAGTAGATCATGGCAGCAGTCACAATGCGTCAAATGCTGGAAGCGGGTGTCCATTTCGGTCACCAGACACGTTTCTGGAATCCCAAGATGGCCCCTTATATCTTCGGTCATCGCAACAAGATCCATATCGTCAACCTGGAAAAGACCGTCGTGATGTTCAACGACGCGCTGAAGGAAGTGCGCAAGATCGCATCGAAGAAGGGCAATGTCCTGTTCGTGGCGACCAAGCGCCAAGCGCGCGAGATCATCCGCGAGGAAGCGATGCGCGCCGGTTCACCTTTCGTTGACTACCGCTGGTTGGGCGGCATGCTCACCAATTTCAAGACCGTTCAGCTGTCGATCAAGCGCCTGAAGGAACTGGAAGCCATGATCGAGGACGGCAGCATCGACAAGGTCTCCAAGAAGGAAGGCCTGATGTTCCGCCGCGAACTGGAAAAGCTGGAGCGCAGCCTGGGCGGTATCAAGGACATGCAAGGCCTGCCTTCCGCGATCTTCGTGATCGACGTCGGCTACCAGAAGGGCACCGTCACCGAAGCGCAGAAGCTGGGCATCCCGGTCATCGGCGTGGTCGATACCAACCACAGCCCGGAGGGGGTGGACTTCGTGATTCCTGGTAACGACGATTCCAGCCAGGCGATCCGTCTGTACGCACGCGGCGTGGCCGATGCGATCTTGGAAGGTCGCGAGCAAGCGACCACCGATCTTGTCGAACAGATCGCGGAAAAAGAAGCTGCTTAAGCGGCCTCTCCGTAACAAGGGGGCGCAAGCCCCCTTTTTTGTAAGCTGAATTCTGTTGAAAAATTAGGAGTGTGACATGGCGGAAATCACCGCAAGCATGGTTAAGGATCTGCGCGAGGCGACCGGCCTCGGAATGATGGAGTGCAAGAAGGCGCTGGTGGAGACGAACGGCGATGCAAAAGCTGCTGAAGAGCTGCTGCGCATCAAGAGCGGTGCAAAGGCCAGCAAGGCTGCGTCCCGCGTGACAGCAGAAGGCGTCATCGGTTCCTATCTGTCTGCTGACGGCAAGATCGGTGCCGTGGCCGAAGTGAATTGTGAGACCGACTTCGTGGCCAAGAACGACGACTTCATGGCGTTCGCCAAGAACGTTGCCGAGACCGTGGCGAAGAACGACCCGTCCGACATCGATGCGTTGCTGGGCATGAAGCTGGCGAACGGCACGGGTACGGTGGAAGAAGACCGCAAGGCGCTGGTGATGAAGCTGGGTGAGAACCTGAGCGTGCGCCGTATCGAGCGTTATCAGACATCCACTGGCAGCCTGGCGACCTATCTGCACGGCAACAAGATCGGCGTGATGGTCAATTACGAGGGCGGCGACGAGGCGCTGGGCAAGGATCTGGCGATGCATATCGCGGCTTCCAAGCCTAAGTCGGTGGATGCCTCCGGCGTGAATCCGGAAGACATCGAGACCGAGCGCCGTATCGCGATCGAGAAGGCCAAGGAATCCGGCAAGCCGGAAGCCATGCTGGAAAAGATCGCCGAAGGTACCGTGCAGAAGTTCCTCAAGGAAGTGACGCTGCTGGGCCAGGTGTTCGTCAAGGCTGAAGACGGCAAGCAGACCATCGAGCAACTGCTGAAGAGCAAGGGCGCCTCGGTCACCGCTTTCCAGATGTTCGTCGTCGGCGAGGGTATCGAGAAGAAGGTCGAGGACTACGCGGCTGAAGTCGCCGCCGCCGCCGCTGCAGCACAGAAGTAAACGAAAGGACGCCATGACCGCACCCGCCTACAAACGCATCCTGCTCAAGCTCTCCGGCGAAGCCCTGATGGGCGATGACAGCTACGGTATCAACCGTGCCGTCATCGAGCGCATCGTGGCCGAGATCAAAGAGGTGGTGGAGCTGGGTGTGGAGGTGGCGATGGTGGTCGGCGGCGGCAACATCTTCCGTGGTGTCGCACCTGCCGCTGCGGGGATGGACAGGGCGACCGCCGATTACATGGGCATGCTGGCTACCGTGATGAACTCGATGGCGTTGCAGGACGCGATGACGCGCGGCGGGTTGGAGTGCCGCGTGCAATCGGCGCTGAGCCTGGAGCAGGTCGCCGAGCCGTTCATCCGCGGCAAGGCGCTGCGCTATCTGGAAGACGGCAAGGTGGTGATATTCGCTGCGGGTATCGGTAGCCCATTCTTCACTACCGATACGGCGGCCGCGCTGCGTGGCGTGGAAATGTCCGCCAATGTGGTGATCAAGGCTACCAAGGTCGACGGGATATATACCGACGATCCGAAGAAGAACCCTGATGCGATCCGCTATCAGAGCCTGAGCTTCGATGAGGCGATCAGCAAGAATCTCAAGGTGATGGATGCGACGGCGCTGACCCTGTGTCGCGACCAGAAGCTGCCCATCATCGTATTCAGCATCTTCAAGCCGGGCGCGCTCAAGCGCGTGGTGTTCGGCGAAGGTGAGGGAACATTGGTAAGAGTGGATTAGGAGCGCAACATGATCTCTGATATCAAGAAGAACGTAGAACAAAAGATGCAAAAGTCGCTGGAAGCGCTGAAGACCGACTTGAGCAAGATCCGTACGGGCCGTGCGCACACCGGCATCCTGGATCATGTGATGGTGGAGTATTACGGCAGCCCCACCGCGATCAACATGGTGGCCAACATCACTTTGACCGACGCGCGCACCATCGGTGTGCAACCTTACGAAAAGAACATGATCGGTCCGGTCGAAAAGGCGATCCGCGATTCCGATCTGGGGCTGAACCCGGCCACCAACGGCGACCTGATCCGCGTGCCGATGCCGATGCTGACCGAAGAACGCCGCCGCGACCTGATCAAGGTGGTGAAGAGCGAAGGCGAGGACGCCAAGATCGCGGTACGCAACATCCGCCGCGAAGCCAACGAGCAACTCAAGAAACTGCTCAAGGACAAGGAAGTCGGCGAGGATGAGGAGCGCCGCGCGCAGGACGATGTACAGAAACTGACCGACCGCTACGTCGCCGAGATCGACAAGGCATTGCAAGCCAAAGAAGTGGATCTGATGGCAGTCTAATCAGGATTCGGGATGCAGGATACGGCAACACCGGCTGCCTCGACTGAATCCCGCATCCTGTACCTGAATCCTGAAATGGCCATCTTCAAAAGCTCAACCCGCACCATCCCCGAGACTGCCGCAGTCCCGCGCCATATCGCCATCATCATGGACGGCAACGGACGCTGGGCCAGAAAACGTTTGATGCCGCGCGTGATGGGGCATCAGCGCGGGGTGGAGACGGTACGCGAAGTGGTCAAAGCCTGTCGCCAGAAGGGGGTGGAATACCTGACGCTGTTCGCATTCAGCAGTGAGAACTGGCGCCGGCCCGCCGATGAGGTCTCCTTCCTGATGCAGCTGTTCCTGAAGATGCTGGAACGCGAAGTCTCAAAACTGCACGAGAACAATATCCGTCTCAAGATCATCGGCGACCGTAGCCGTTTCGATGCGCCACTGGTGCAGCATATCGAAGAAGCGGAGAGGCTGACCGCCGCCAACTCCGGACTCACCCTCACCATCGCCGCCAACTATGGCGGTCGCTGGGACATCATGCAGGCCATGCATGCGCTGAGCCAGGCGCATCCCGAGCGCGCCACGGCGTTCGGGGAAGAGGAACTCACTCCCTATCTTTCCATGCATTACGCACCGGAACCGGATCTGTTCATCCGTACCGGTGGCGAGCAGCGCATCAGCAATTTCCTGTTGTGGCAGCTGGCATATACCGAACTGTATTTCACCGATACGCTGTGGCCCGCTTTCGACCGCAAGGCATTGGAGGAAGCGATCCAGTCCTATCAAAAACGCGAGCGCCGATTCGGTCGCACCAGCGAACAACTCAAGGGAAGTGAAGATGCTTAGAGCGCGTGTTATCACTGCAGTCGTAATGCTGCTGCTGCTGCTGGCCGCGCTGTTCCTGTTGCCCGCGCTGGGCTGGTCCTTGCTGGTGATCGCCATGGTGATGCAGGGCACTTCGGAGTGGGCGCGTCTGTCCGGGCTGCAAGGCACGGCGGCCAAGATGTACTGGGGCGGTACGCTGCTGCTGATGCTGGGCCTGCTGTGGATGGATATGGGCCTCGCAGAAGGTGCGACCAACTATCCGCATCTGACTGCCTATCTGCTCTCCGCCGTGCTGTGGCTGATCGTGGTGCCGGCCTGGTTGATGAGCGGCGTGAAGGTGACGCACAAGGGGCTGATGATGCTGGTCGGCTGGGCGGTGCTGGTACCGACCGGGCTGGCCATGATAGACCTGCGTGCTTGGGCACCCAGCCCGTGGATGCTGTTGTTCGTGATGGGCATCGTGTGGGTGGCGGACAGCGCAGCCTATTTCGCCGGGCGCAAGTATGGCAAGACCAAGCTGGCACCCAGCATCAGTCCGGGCAAGACCTGGGAAGGCGTGGCCGGTGCGATCCTGGGCGTCTCCATCTATGTGGCACTGGTGTGGACCTTCAGCGAGGAATTCTCACGCTTGCAGGTGCTGCCGGCGTTGATGCTCACCGCCTGGTGGTGGGTGGTATTGGCCGTGCTGGGCGACCTGTTCGAGTCGGCCATCAAGCGTCAGGCCGGCGTCAAGGATAGCGGGGCGTTGCTGCCCGGTCATGGCGGACTGCTGGATCGCATCGATGCGCTGACCTCCACTTTGCCGCTAGCCATGCTGGCGCTGCTCTTTCATGGGCTGAACTAGTGCAGAACATCACCGTTCTCGGCTCCACGGGGAGTATAGGCAAGAGCACGCTGGACGTCGTTGCACGCCATCCGGACCGATACCGCATCATCGCGCTCACTGCGAACCGGCAGGACGAGTTGCTGTTCGAACAATGCCGCCAGTTCCGCCCGCACTTTGCCGTTCTTCTTGATGAGGCGGCGGCGGAGCGTCTGCGCAAGCGTATCGCCGCTACGGGGCTGGATGTAGAAGTGTCGTGCGGCAATGATGCGTTGGTAAAGGTCGCCACCTTGCCGGAGGTGGATGCCGTGATGGCCGCTATCGTTGGTGCGGCGGGGATGCGCCCAACCTTGGCGGCAGCGGAAGCCGGCAAGAAGGTGCTGCTGGCGAACAAGGAGACGCTGGTGCTGGCCGGTCACCTGTTCATGGATGCGGTGCGCCGCAGCGGTGCGGTGCTGTTGCCCATCGACAGCGAGCACAACGCCATCTTCCAGTCCTTGCCGCACGATTACGCAGGGAACATGATGAGCAGCGGCGTCAGCAAGATATTACTCACGGCTTCCGGCGGCCCGTTCCGCAACACGCCTGCCCCGGAGTTGCAGAACGTCACGCCGGAGCAGGCCTGCGCCCATCCCAACTGGAGCATGGGGCGCAAGATATCGGTCGATTCCGCCAGCATGATGAACAAGGGGCTGGAGGTGATCGAGGCGCACTGGCTGTTCAATGCCGCGGCCGACGATATCCAGGTGGTGGTGCACCCGCAGAGCGTGATCCATTCCATGGTGCAATATGTCGACGGTTCGGTGATCGCGCAACTCGGCAATCCCGATATGCGCACGCCTATTGCCTATGCACTGGCCTGGCCGGAGCGCATTGTTTCCGGCGTCGCGCCGCTCGATCTGTTCGCCATCGCCAAACTGGATTTCGTCGCGCCCGACCTCGACCGTTTCCCCTGCCTCACGCTGGCGTATCAAGCCCTGCGTGCCGGCGGTACCGTGCCGGCGCTGCTCAATGCCGCGAACGAAGTGGCGGTGGATGCCTTCCTGAATCGCCGCATCGCATTCCTCGATATCCCGCGCCTGATCGCGTCCGTGATGGAGGCGGTGCCGCGTGCCGAGGTGCGCAGGTTGCAGGATGTGCTGGATGCCGATGCCGCAGCCCGCATCGCCGCGCAGGCGTGGGTGGGGCAAAACACAAAGTGAGATCCCGGCCGGCAATGAACCTCTGTTTGCCGATTCGGTCACTACGCATATCACTGACTGTTTCCGGGAAGGACACATGATCACGCTACTTGCCTTCGTCGTCGCCATCGTCGTGCTGGTCGTGTTTCACGAATACGGCCATTATCTGGTGGCGCGCTGGTGTGATGTGAAGGTGCTGCGTTTCTCGGTCGGATTCGGCAATGTCATCTTTTCGCGCCGCATCGGCAAGGACGGCACCGAATGGGCGTTGTCCGCCATCCCGCTGGGTGGCTACGTGAAGATGCTTGACGAGCGCGAGGGCGAGGTCGCACCGAACGAATTGCGCCGCGCCTTCAACCGCAAACCGGTGTTGCAGCGCATGGCCATCGTGGCGGCGGGGCCGCTGGCCAATCTGCTGTTGGCCGTCGTCCTTTATTGGTTGCTGTTCATGGTTGGTGTGCCCGGAATCAAACCGGTACTGGGTGAGATCGCACCGGGTACCCCGGCAGCCGTCGCCGCCTTGCAGACGCAGAGCACCATCGTCAGTATCAATGGACAAGCCACGCAGAGTTGGCAGGAAGTCCGCTGGACTTTGCTCGACTTGATCCTGCAACAGCGTTCCGCCACGTTGCAACTGCGCGACCGAACAGACGCCATCGTGGAACGGGAACTGGATATGTCCGGTTTGACGGCAGCGGATCTGGACGGCGACTTCATGCACAAGCTGGGGCTGTTACCCTATCAGCCGCCGGTATATCCGGTCATCGGCCAGTTGACGGAAGACGGCGCGGCGGCACAAGCTGGTATGAAGACCGGTGACCGCGTGTTGTCGGTGAATGGCGAGCCTGTGGCGTTGTGGGAAGACTGGGTCAAGGTGATCCGCGCACATCCCGAGCAGAGGTTGCAGCTCGAGATAGTGCGTGACGGTGCGCGCATCGGGCTGTCCATCGTTCCAGCGGCAGTGATGGAGGACGGCCAGCGCATCGGCCGCATCGGTGCGGGTGCACAGATCGACCAGCAGGCTTTTGACGCATTGCTTACCGATGTGCGGTATCCCCCGCTGCAGGCACTGTCTGAAGGGATGCGAAAGACCTGGGAGACTGCGCTGATCAGCGTGAAGATGATGGGCAAGATGGTGCTGGGCGAAGTGTCGCTGAAGAACCTGTCCGGTCCCATCACCATCGCCGATTATGCCGGCCAGTCCGCACAGATGGGACTTGGGGCCTATGTGGGATTCCTCGCGCTGATCAGCATCAGTCTGGGAATATTGAATCTGCTGCCGATCCCGTTATTGGATGGCGGCCATTTGCTGTATTATTCGGTCGAATTTTTCAAGGGCAGTCCGGTCTCTGATGATCTGTGGGAAGCAGGACAGAAAGTCGGTATCGCACTCTTGGTGACCATGATGGCTTTCGCGTTGTACAACGACGTGAGCCGCCTGATTTTGGGTTGATAAACAATGGATTTGAGAAAACTAGCGGGCGTGATCGCGCTTGTATACGGCGCATCTGCCTGGGCGGGGCAGTCTTTTGTGGTTAAAGACATCCGCATCGAAGGCATCCAGCGCACCGAAGCCGGCACCGTGTTCAGCTATCTGCCGGTCAAGGTCGGGGACACGCTGGACGACAGCCGTGCAACGGCGGCCCTGCATGCCTTGTTTTCCACCGGTTTCTTCAAGGATGTGGAACTGCTGGCCGAGCAGGATGTGCTGGTGGTGCGCGTGCAGGAGCGTCCCACCATCGCCAGCGTCGAGCTGGACGGCGTCAAGGACTTCCCCAAACCACAATTGCTGGAGAACCTGAAACTGGTCGGACTGGCCGAAGGGCGCATCTTCGACAAATCGGCCCTGGAGAAATCCGAGAACGAATTGAAGCGGCAGTACATCGCGCGTGGCAAGTACGGGGTATCCGTCAAAACGACCGTGACGGATCTGGAACGCAACCGTGTCGCGGTCAGTATGATCGTGTCGGAGGGCAAGCCTTCCAAGATCCGCCAGATCAACCTCATCGGCAACCAGCATTTCAGTGATGACGACCTGCTGGACGAGATGAAACTGACCACGCCGGGCTGGTTCACCTGGCTCAGCAGCAACGATCAATACTCCAAGCCCAAACTGTCCGCCGACATCGAGACCCTGCGCAGTCTGTATCTGAACTCGGGTTATATGGACTTCTCCATCGACTCCACCAATGTAACGATCTCCGCCGACAAGAAGGATATCTACATCACGCTCAACCTGACTGAGGGCGAGCAGTACACGATCTCGGATATCAAGGTGGCAGGTTCGAGGAACGTGTTCAGCAACGAAGCGCTACGCGCCATGATCGATGTGCAGCCGGGCCAGGTGTTCTCGCGCGAAGCGCTGACCGCTGCCTCGGACAAGATCCGCGAGAATCTGGGCGAGGAAGGCTATGCCTTCGCCAACGTGAACATCGTGCCGGATATCGACAAGGAGAAGCACCAGGCCGCCTTCACCTTCGTGGTGGACCCCATGCAGCGCGCCTACGTGCGCAACATCAACGTCTCCGGCAACGACAAGACCAAGGACGAGGTCGTACGGCGCGAGTTCCGCCAGATGGAAGGCGGCTGGTTCGCCACATCCAAGATCAAGAAATCCAAGCAGCGCATCGACCGCCTCGGTTTCTTCGAGAGCGTGAACATCGAGACGCATCAAGTGCCGGGCAGTACCGACCAGCTCGATCTGGACCTGACGGTGACCGAGAAGTCGACCGGCAACTTCAATATCGGCATGGGATACAGCAACGGCGAGGGACTTACCTTCATGGGCGGCATCACCCAGTCCAACCTGTTCGGTACTGGCAACTATCTGTCCACCCAGATCAATACCAGCAAGGTCAACCAGGTGTATTCGGTCTCCTATACCAACCCGTATTACACGGACGACGGTATCAGTCGCGGCTTCGACCTCTACAAGCGCCGCTCGGACGTCACCTCGACCACCATCAGCCAGTACACCTCCGAGACCTACGGTGGCGGCATCCGTTATGCGGTGCCGATCAGCGATGAGGAGATGTTCCATTACGGACTGGCGCTGGAGAACACCACGATCGGCCTGACCAGCAGCAGCCCGCAGCGTTTCATCGATTACATCGACACCTTCGGCAAGACCAACCAGAACGTGCTGGGCACCATAGGCTGGTCGCGCGATACGCGCGATAACGCCCTGTTCCCGAGTGAAGGGGCGACGCAGCGTGCCAACATCGAAGCCTCGCTGCCGGTATCCGGCCAGCGCTTCTACAAGGTCACCTACACCCAGCAGTGGTATCAGCCGCTGACGGAGAACCTGATCCTGCATCTGAACGGCGATCTGGGGCTGGCGGATGGTTACAGCGGCATGACGTTGCCGTTCTTCAAGAGCCTGTATGCGGGCGGATCGGGCAGCGTTCGCGGATACGACTACAACTCGCTGGGCCCGCGCGATGCCAGCGGCTATTCGCTGGGCGGCAACCGTCGCGTGGTGGGCAATGCCGAGATATTGTTCCCCATGCCGGGCATGGAGAAGAGCAAGTCTTTGCGCATGAGCCTGTTCCTTGACGGCGGCGCGGTCTACGGCGATGCTACGCAGACTGCGGCATCGGAGGGGATGCGTTATGCTGGCGGCCTGGGACTGACATGGTACTCGCCGGCCGGGCCGATCCAGATCAGCTGGGCCAAGGCATTGAATTCGCAACCGCAGGACAAGCTGCAATTCTTCCAGTTCACCATGGGTGGCATGTTCTAGCGGCCGGTATCTTCGCGGGTCTGGTGTGTCAGACAAGGAGCAATCATGAAGAGCATATTCTTGGCATTGGTATTCGGTGCGGTCCTCGCATCCCAGGCGCAGGCTGCCGACTTCCGTATCGGCATCGTCGATACGGAGCGCATCCTGCGCGAATCGGCACAGGCGCTCGCCGCCCAGAAGAAGATCGACAAGGAGTTCTCGGTGCGCGACCAGGAGATCAAGCAGCTGGCCGGCGAACTGAAGGATGCACAAGAGGAACTGGACAAGGATCGCAGCAAACTGTCGGACTCCTCGCGCCGTATCAAGGAGCGCGAGATCGCCAACCTCAATCTGCAATTGCAGACCAGGCAGCGCGAGTTCCGCGAGGATCTGAGCCTGCGCCAGAACGAAGAGCTGGCACAGATCCTCGCCAAGGCAGACAAGGCGATCCGCGCCATCGCCGAGAGCGAACAGTACGATGTCATCCTGCAGGAGGCGGTCTATCGCAACCCGCGTGTGGACATCACGGACAAGGTGCTCAAATACCTGGAAGGCGAACCGCTATCCGGGGCTGGCAAGTGACTTCCAGTCGGGACTGAACGAATGGATCGACCGATCTACAGTCTGGCCGACATCGCGGCCCGTTTCGGCGGGGAGGTGCTCGGTGACGCGCAAACCGCCGTGTCGCAGATCGCCACGCTGGAGAAGGCCGGGCCTGGGAATATCGCATTCCTCGCCAATGGCAAATACCGCAAGCAGCTGGAAGACAGCCATGCTTCCGCGGTGATACTCGGTGCCGCCGATGCCGACCTGACGCAGCGTCCGCGCATCGTCGCCGCAAATCCGTATTCCTATTTCGCCAGGCTGTCGGCCTTCCTCAATCCCCTGCGCGAGTATGCGCCCGGTATACATGCCAGCGCGGTGATCGAACCAGGCGCGCATGTCTCACCGGATGCGCACATTGGTGCCAACGTGTGGGTGGGCGAGGGGGCACGCATCGGTGCCCGTTGCGTGGTGATGGCCGGTTGCACCGTCGGCGAACAGGTGGCACTGGGGGAGCACGTGCGGCTGTATCCCAATGCCAGCATCTATCACGGCTGCGTGCTGGGCGACCATGTCATCGTGCATTCCGGAGCCATCATAGGCGCGGACGGATTCGGCATCGCCATGGACGAAGGTCGCTGGCTGAAGATCCCGCAGATCGGCCGCGTCATCATCGGCGACCATGTCGAGATCGGTGCCAACACCACCATCGACCGTGGCGCGCTGGACGACACGGTGATCGAGGAGGGCGTGAAGCTGGACAACCAGATCCAGGTCGCGCACAACGTGCGCATCGGCGCGCATACCGCCATCGCTGGTTGCGTCGGTATCGCCGGAAGCGCGCGCATCGGGCGCTACTGCCGCATTGGCGGCGGGGCCATCATCCTCGGCCATCTGCAGGTCGCGGACGAGGTGGAGGTCTCTGCAGGTACGGTGATCACCAAAAGCATAGACAAGGGCAGCTACACCGGCACCTACCCGTTCAGCGACAACCAGGCGTGGCGCCGCAACGCCGCGCAGCTGCGCCATCTGGACGAGATGGCGAAACGTATCCGACAACTTGAACACGACATAGCAACATTGAAGGGGAGAGAAGCATGAGCATCACCATGGACATACATGAAGTACTGGAACACCTGCCGCACCGTTACCCGTTCCTGTTGATCGACCGCGTGCTCGACGTGGTGCCCAACGAGCGCATCGTGGCACTCAAGAACGTGACCATGAACGAGCCGTTCTTCCCCGGTCACTACCCGCATCATCCGGTGATGCCCGGCGTGCTGATCATCGAGGCGATGGCGCAGGCTTCGGCCCTGCTGTCGTTCAAAAGCATGGGTACCAAGCCGGACGAGAATTCCGTGTACTACTTCGTGGGCATCGACAACGCGCGCTTCAAGCGTCCCGTCAGTCCCGGCGACCAGTTGATCTTCCGCATGGAGCTGACCATGAACCGTCGCGGCATGTTCAAGTTCAAGGGCACGGCCGAAGTGGACGGCCAGATCGCCGCAGAAGCGGAACTGATCTGCGCGATCAAGGAAAAATAATGAGCGAATTGCGCCACCCGACCGCGATCATCCATCCGGGCGCGAAACTGGCCGACGATGTCAGCGTCGGCCCTTATACCATCATCGGCGAGCATGTCGAGATCGGGGCGGGTACGACGGTCGGCCCGCATGTGGTGATCAACGGCCACACCACCATCGGCAAGAACAACCGCATCTTCCAGTTCTCCTCGCTGGGCGAGATCCCGCAGGACAAGAAGTACGCCAACGAACCGACGCGGCTGGAGATCGGCGACAACAACATGATCCGCGAATTCTGCACCTTCAACCTGGGCACCGCGCAGGACAAGGGCGTGACGCGCGTCGGCAACAACAACTGGATCATGGCCTATGTGCATCTGGCGCATGATTGTCAGGTCGGCAACAACACCATCTTCGCCAACAACGCGCAACTGGCCGGCCACGTGATCGTGGATGACTACGCCATCCTCGGCGGCTTTACCGTGGTGCACCAGTTCGTGCAGATCGGCGCGCATGTCATCACCGGCATGGGCAGCATCCTCTTCCAGGACATCCCGACCTATGTCACCGTGTCCGGCAATCCGGCCGCGCCGCACGGCACCAATTCCGAAGGCCTGAAACGTCGCGGTTTCTCCAGTGCGGCGGTGATGGCGATCAAGCGCGCCTACAAGACGCTGTACAAATCCGGCATGACGCTGGAAGAAGCGAAGGCCGCCATCGCCGCGCAGGCAGCTGAGCATCCGGAGCTGCAAGCCATGCTCGAATTCCTCGGACGCACCCAGCGCGGCATCGTCCGTTGATCATGACAATTCCGGTCAAGACTATCGCCATCGTGGCGGGCGAGGCGTCGGGCGACATGCTCGCCAGCATGCTGATGCAGGCCATCAGGCAGGCTTATCCCGAAGTGCGCTTCGTCGGCATCGGTGGTCCCAAGATGCAAGCGGTCGGCATGGAGATACTGTTCCCGCTGGAAAAGCTTGCAGTGCGCGGCTATGTGGAGGTATTGCGTCATTACCGCGAGATCGTCGGCATCCGCGACCAGTTGCGCAAACGTTTCATCGCGCACAAGCCAGACCTGTTCATCGGTGTCGACGCACCCGATTTCAATCTCGACCTCGAAGTGGCATTGAAGTCGCACGGCATCCCCACCGTGCACTATGTCAGTCCCTCCATCTGGGCCTGGCGCGGCGAACGCATCCACAAGATCAAGCAGGCTGTGTCCCATATGCTGTGCCTGTTCCCGTTCGAGGCACCGATGTATGAGAAGGCGGGTGTGCCGGCCACCTATGTCGGCCATCCGCTGGCAGACTTCCTGCCAGAGCAACCGAAGCGCACCGAGATGCGCGAGCAGATGCGCATCCTGCCCAGGACGGCTAAAGTGTTCGCGCTGCTACCCGGCAGTCGCCAGAGCGAGGTGCGCCAGCTCGCCGAGACTTATATAGAGACGGCCAGACTCATCTGGCAGCGATGTCCCGACGCCCAGTTCCTGGTGCCGCTGGCCACGCGCGAGACGCGGAACATCTTCGAGCAGGTGCGCTGGAAACTGAATGCGCAGGAATTGCCGATGACGCTGCTGTTCGGTCATGCGCACGATGCGATGATTGCCGCCGACGGCGTGCTGGTCGCATCCGGTACCGCCACACTGGAAGCCGCATTGCTCAAACGCCCCATGGTCATCACTTACAAGATGCCGGCGCTGTCCTGGTGGTTGCACAAGCGCAAGATGTACCAGCGCTGGGTCGGTTTGCCGAACATCCTCGCCGGACGCTTCGTGGTGCCCGAGATATTGCAGGACGATGCGACGCCGCAGAATCTGGCACAGGCGTTACTCAATCTGGTGAACAACAAGGCTGCGGTCGAAGAGCTGGAACAGACCTTCACCGCGATGCATCACAGCTTGCGCCAGAATACGGCGCAGAAAGCAGCGGCAGCCATCCTGCCGTTGCTGGTGAGAGATGCAGACTGAGCTGCTCATCTGCGGGGTGGACGAAGCGGGTCGCGGCCCGCTGGCCGGACCGGTGAGTGCGGCAGCGGTGATCCTCGATCCCAAGCGCCCCATCGCAGGACTGGCCGATTCCAAAAAACTATCCGAGAAGCAACGTGATCGACTCGCGCCCATCATCCGCGAGCAGGCATTGGCCTGGTGTGTCGCCTATGCCGAACCGGGCGAGATCGATGAGCACAACATCCTGCAAGCGACCCTGCTGGCGATGAAACGCGCCGTGTATGGCTTGTCCATCCGGCCGCAGCAGGTGCTGGTGGACGGCCTGTATTGCCCGGATACTGGCATTCCCAGCGAGGCCATCGTCAAGGGCGACAGCAAGGTGGCGGCGATCTCTGCTGCATCGATACTGGCGAAAACCGCACGCGACAAGATCATGCTGCAGATGCACGCGCGTTATCCGCAATATGGATTCGACGCACACAAGGGTTATCCTACGGCAGTGCATCTGGCCGCCTTGCGTACCCACGGCGTGCTGGACATCCATCGACTATCATTCAAACCGGTGCGGGAAGCGATCGCACCCATTACACAGGAGCGAACATGCTGACATTTCTGAAACTGCTGCATCTGTTGGGCGTCGTGGTCTGGGTGGGCGGCATGTTCTTCGCCTACATGGTGTTGCGTCCGGTCGCGGCCGATGTGCTGCAACCGCCTGAACGACTGCGGCTGTGGAACGGCGTGTTCGCCCGCTTCTTCAACTGGGTATGGCTCGCCATCGGCGCCATCCTGCTCAGCGGCCTGTATCTGATCTATCTGTACGGCGGCATGGGGAATGTGGGCCATTACGTGCATGTCATGCTGCTGCTCGGGCTGGTGATGGTCGGTATCTACGTCTATGTGTTCTTCGGCTGCTTCGTACCGTTCAGTCTGCATGTGGAGAAGGAACGCTGGAAGGAGGCGGGGGCCCTGCTGGGCAAGATACGCCAACTGGTCGCCATCAATCTTTCATTGGGATTACTGACCATGGCCGTCGCTACCATCGGCATCCTGTTCGGTTAAGGAGAAGGATATGCAAAAGCTCGTATTCATCCTGATCTGCGCAGTGATCGGCATGGCCATCGGCTACGGCATCTTCGGCAAGATCGCCGGTCATTACGTCAGTGTGAGCAGTCTGCTCTCGTTCGGCGGCAACGCCTTGCAGAACGCCTGGAACTCCGTGTCCGGTCTGGCCGAGATGCGCAACAAGATTTTGCTGTGCGGCGCGGGCGGTGCGGTGGTCGGTTTCCTGTTGTCGACGCGGCTGAAGAAATGAGCGGGCAGGGTGCAGCCTGTCCCCGCGACCCATGAAGACCATCACTTTTCCAGACAGTCCCTACACGCTGCACCTGCCGTTCGATCCGGCCGGCGACCAGCCCACGGCCATCGCGCAGCTGGTGGAGGGTATCGAGGACGGCTTGGCTTACCAGACGCTGCTGGGCGTGACCGGCTCCGGCAAGACTTTCACCATGGCCAACGTCATCGCGCGCACCGGCCGGCCCGCCATCCTCATGGCACCGAACAAGACGCTGGCGGCACAACTCTATTCCGAAATGCGCGAGTTCTTCCCCGACAACGCGGTGGAATACTTCGTCTCCTACTACGATTACTACCAGCCCGAAGCCTATGTACCGTCGCGCGATGTGTATATCGAGAAGGATTCTTCCATCAACGAGCAGATCGAGCAGATGCGCCTGTCGGCCACCAAGTCCATGCTGGAGCGGCAGGACTGCATCATCGTCGCCACCGTCTCGGCGATCTACGGTATCGGCGATCCGGTGGATTACCACGGCATGATCCTGCACCTGCGCGAGCACGAGAAGATGGCGCAGCGCGACATCATCCAGCGCCTGGTGGCCATGCAGTACGAGCGCAACGATGTGGACTTCGCGCGCGGCCACTTCCGTGTGCGCGGCGACGTGATCGACATCTTCCCGGCGGAAAGCAGCGAGAACGCGCTGCGCGTCACCTTGTTCGACGACGAGGTGGAATCGCTGGCCCTGTTCGATCCGCTCACCGGCCATATCCAGACGCGCGTGCCGCGCTACACCGTGTATCCCTCCAGCCATTATGTGACGCCGCGCGAGACGACGCTGCGCGCCATCGAGACCATCAAGCTGGAGCTGGCCGAGCGCATCGCCTGGTTCCAGAAAGAGAACAAACTGGTGGAAGCGCAACGCATCGAGCAGCGCACGCGCCACGATCTGGAGATGCTGGCCGAGATCGGCTTCACCAAGGGCATCGAGAACTATTCGCGCCATCTTTCCGGGCGCGGTGCCAACGAAGCGCCGCCGACGCTGATGGATTACCTGCCGCCGAACGCGCTGATGATCATCGACGAGAGTCACGTCACCGTGCCGCAGATCGGCGCCATGTACAAGGGCGACCGCGCCAGAAAAGAGAATCTGGTCAATTACGGATTCCGCCTGCCCTCGGCCATGGACAACCGTCCTTTGCGCTTCGACGAGTTCGAGAAGGTGATGCGCCAGACCATATTCGTCTCCGCCACACCTTCCACGTACGAAGCCGAGCATCAGGGACAGGTGGTGGAGCAGGTGGTGCGCCCGACCGGATTGATCGACCCGGTCATCGAAGTGCGCCCCGCCACCCATCAGGTGGACGACCTGATGAGCGAAGCCACCGCGCGCATCAAGAACGGCGAGCGCGTACTGGTCACCACGCTGACCAAACGCATGGCCGAAGATCTCACCGAATACTTCAGCGAGCACGGCATCAAGGTGCGCTACCTGCACTCGGATGTGGAAACGGTGGAGCGGGTGGAGATCATCCGCGACCTGCGTCTGGGCGTGTTCGACGTGCTGGTCGGCATCAACCTACTGCGCGAAGGTCTGGATATCCCCGAGGTGTCGCTGGTCGGTATCCTTGATGCGGACAAGGAAGGTTTCCTGCGTTCGGAACGCTCGCTGATCCAGACCATAGGCCGTGCGGCGCGCCACCTGCACGGCACCGCCATCCTCTATGCCGACCGCATCACCGATTCGATGCGCAAAGCCATCGACGAGACCGACCGTCGCCGTGCCAAGCAGATCGCGTACAACGAAGCGCACGGCATCACCCCGCAGTCGGTGATCAAGCGCATCAAGGACATCATCGACACCGAGTATGACGTGGATGCCGAGCGCAAGTCATTGAAGGCCGCGCAAGTCCAGGCCAGGTATCTCGCCATGAGCGAGAAGGAAGTGTCCAAGGAGTTGGCGCGTCTGGAGAAGGAGATGCTGGCTGCCGCCAAGAACCTCGAATTCGAGAAAGCCGCGCAACTGCGCGACCAGTTGAAGAAGCTGCGCGAGAGCGTGTTCATATCCCCATTGTGAGTCGAACCATGAAAGTTAGCGTCCTCTTTGTCTGCATGGGCAATATCTGAAACGCCCGCAGGCAATGGACTTGTAAAACTTTAGTAAAATCCTTGTAAAGTCTTACCCGACTTTTACCCACTCGTCACCACGCACGTCGCGGTAAATTGCGGTGGTGGCAGCATCTTTGTGGCCAGCGATTGCTTGGGCATAATCCCCGCCTTGGCTCTCGGTGTAGAGTCGGATCGACAGGCTGCGGATTTCGTGGAAAGAGGGCGGGGTTTTGCCGTTCTCCCCCTTGATGCCGGCTAGGTCTCGTGCACGGGCGAAACCCTTGGAGATGGTATCCACCCATACCTGATCACCAGGCTTGGATAGCGACCTAGGACGGGTGTGGTGAACAAGCCAGCGGCTGACGATGTTATCTCGGCATGCTTTGACGGTGGACGACAAGGAGAAACCAGCTATGCAGGTGTCGAGAGGGATGCTGACCTTGTTTTTGGTCTTACCTTGAATGACGTAGAGCCGATCATCAATCCATGCGGTCGAGTCTTTTCCACGCCGGAATTCGAGGGCTGCGATATCCTCCCTGCGCTGAGAGGTGAGCAAGGCCAGCTCCATGGCTCGCGATATCCATGCATCAAGCTTCAAAGCCTGTTCGTAGATAAGCATGAAGTCTGGCAGTGTTAGGCGAGATCGATTGACTACGACTGTGGGCGCTCGTGTTTTTGCTGCAAGATTGTCTTCAGCCCAGCCTTCCTCAACGGCATCTTTCCAAATGTCCACTGCAGCTGAACGCATTGCTAGAGCCATGCGGGGGCGATCTTCGTAGCTATCCAGCACCTCTACCAATTGTCGCACCTTGATTTCTGAAAGATGGGTACCGGCCCCCAATGCCTTCTCCCATGCGCGGCCAGTGCTAGCTTTGTTTTTCAGAGTGTTCGCGGCAAGCTTGCGCTTCTTCTCACACAATTCAAGATGGCGCGACAGTACGCGACCAAATGTTGGAGAGCTTGGTTTGTTCTCGACGATGGTAGATAGACGCGTTGTGGCAATACTTGCATAGATAGCGCTGTTCAGTGCCATCGTGTCTGCTATTGCCTGCTCTTTGTTGGATCCGAGACCATGGCGCTTTCCGGAGCGAGGATCGCGATAGGCGTAATACACCTTGCCAGAGGTTTTATCCTCGGTGCGGTATAGATTCATTGGCAAATTGTGACGACGTGGCCTCATGCCGCGTGGAGTATTTGCAGTGCGCGTGGTGACATTTCCATATTAGTGCATTGTACAACCACTGGAGTGCGGACCGCATTCTCGTCCACCATGTAGCAGGTACCAACTTTTTCGGCGCCTGCAATCTGTCCTGTGGCCGCCCACGAGCGCAATATTCTGATTGATGGAGAGGGGCTATAGTGGCGGCGCCCCCAGTCTTGAAGGGTGACTTTCATGGCGTTTACTCCAGAATTAACGCCGATGAGTGTAGAGCACTAAACCCTTAAAGGTCAAGAAGACTAAACCCGCAAGGCAAAATTAAGTAGATTTTCCAGAATTTCTAGCGAGTCGATCGGCTTGTCGGTCCAGACTTCTGGACGTGGCGGCCAAGCTGGTGGCGGTTGCCCGGATGAGTTCAAGCACGTCATCTGCTGTGTCGACAGGCTGCCAATCTTCCGGCTTTGTGTGGCCAGATACCACCAAAGGATCTTCCATCATGCGCGTGCGGAAATCCTCATATGCCACCTGAGCCAATCTCTTGGCGCGTCTGTTGATGCGCGCAATCTGGCTATTGGTGAGCTGTGGCTGAATGGGAGTGTTCGCCATGATGGCTATCCTGGGCCTGGTTGGTTTTCACCGTCACTGATTGGAATGAGGAGGGTGGCAATACGGGTTGACAGACCGGAACCAAGGAACCGGCAGAGCTTTCGCTCTCCCACACTGCCACCCAATAGGGGGCGTGTTTACGGACATAAAAAAGCCGCGGTGCAGGCGGCTGATCCGCTTGGTTCCGAGCTGTCAAACTCGACCGGCAATTTGTGCTGGCCCGCGCAGTATGCCTATCAGCGAATTTTGTGTCAAAAGTGGAAAGGCTCTATCAGGCAACCAATTTGAGGGTAATTTTGGCGGTAACTCTGATTGCGGTTTTGCTTGCGAGGTAACTGTGTGCGAGCAGCACAGAGAATAGCTTCAGTTGAATTTGAAGCTGAATAACGTTATTGGGTCGCCTGCTTTCTTTGGGTTTGGGGAGCGCCACTATCTCCGTCTGGTTCAGCGAGCGGAGTAATGATTTTGACAGCATCTTTCCGACGGCTTTCGCTCATTGCCTCCATGATCTTCATTGCCTGGCGAATACTTGGATCAAGCTTCATAGGGCCATCTCCAAGCATCATCCAGCGAGCACTAAACCCAGTGGTTTCCTCGAGCTTGTATGCATAACGGGGGGCGAAAGACTTAATCAGCCCGGACTGGAGCTGATTCGCAACTGACTTGGACATCCCGCAAAGCTTGCCGAACTCGGTGTCCTCATCGATTCCGAGCTCTTGTTTGACGATGGCAATGCGCTCGGGGATTGTTGTTTTCATGTTTAGACATTAAAACAATTCAAGTTTAGAAGGATTGACTGTCGCAGGTTTAGTGTTCTACACTGAAAACATGGACAGCGAGGAACTCAAAAAACATCGGGCACTAATCGAGCAGATAGGCACCGTGCCCCTCATGGTGATGTTCGACATCAGCAAGGGGGCGATATCTCAATGGCGCAGCAATGGCATCCCAAAGGCTCGCCTGATGTATCTGGAATTGAGTCATCCAGAATTGTTTTCTGACTCTCCAAAGTCCAAATCGTCAAAAAAGCCACGCAAGGAAACACTATGAGTGGCAGCAATACCAGTTTGAACGCGCGCAAATCAGGTGACGGTTGTTTGCTCAGGTGTCTCCTTCACACGTTATCTGAGTCGCTGCGAGGGGTATGGGTGCCCCGGGCAGTAACACTGCTGCGCGTTCCCCTTTCTAGGTTCGCTCGGAATACACAGAGCGAATCACAACCTCAAGACTACAACAAATCATCTCACTGGGTGCTGGTCGCCTCACCATCGAAGGATCATCGATGAGGCAAAGGACTATCAGTGACGACTTCTGGCGCGACTCACAAATATGGGGATTGAGCCAAGAGGATACTGCGACCCTGCTGTATCTACTCACCAGCCCATCCTCCAACATCATCGGCTGTTACCGCGTGGTGTGGCGGATAGCTGCCGCAGAGATGGGCTGGACCGCCGATCAAATGCTAGTTGTGGTCAAGCGCCTGCAGGAGAAAGACCTCATTGAATACACAGATTCAGGCTGGGTCTGGGTGAAGATCTGGTGGCGGCATAACTCCACGGCCGTTGCCCTGAATCCCAAGTCGAAGCTCATCAAGCATGCGCGGAATCAGTTTGCCGACATCCCAAGAGATTGGCTGGACGCCTTCGGGAAGAGCCTGGAAGCGCTTGGGATCAACACGCGCGAAATCGGGTTTCCAAGCCCCATCAAGGCGGCACCAGATGCCCCATCTAATACCCCATCTAATACCCCATCTAATACCCCTTCTGATGCCTCATCACATGCCTCATCAGATGCCTCATCAGATGCCTCATCAGATGCCTCATCAGATGCCCCATCGGAAAACGTGAAAACCCATCAACAACGGGGTTTGGATGCCCCATCAGATGCGGCACCAGATGCCCCAGGGGATGGGGCCGGGGGTAACAGGTATCTGGTATCTGGTAACACCACCACCACAAGCTCCTCCTCCCAAGATGGCAAACCCGTGGTGGTGGTGCCAGATTTATTTTTTCCACCCCCAACCCCCCAACCCGAGCGTGACTCGATCCAGGCGGTATTGGTCAGCAGCGGTGTCGCCGAGGAATTCTGGCAGATGCTCGTTGATGAGCTGTACGGCGCTCGCATGCATCGAGAAATCAGCAATCCGGTGGGCTACATCCGCGGGATGGCCGAACGGGCGATCAGCGGCACCTTTACCCCGGAACGCGGCATCAATGTGGCGAAGAAGCGGGAAGAGGCTGCCGCTCAGGCACGGCAAGACGAGGCACAAAACAAGGCATTTCTGGACAGCCAACGCCCAGCAGACGAAGTGCTGAGCCGCCTACCAGCTCGCACAAGCGCTTTCTTGGAAAAGATGACGGGAGGACATTCGAAATGAGCACCACCAATTCCTTGCAAAAGGACATCGTGACGCTGAATCGGCGATTCCTGTTGGTTGTCCAGCAGATGGCCAACGCAAAGCATCCTCTCTTGGCCCCCTGTGTTCCTGGCTGGCTGATGCAGAAAGTGCGCAACATGACGCTTGAGGAGATCGATGCACTTGCAGAAGACATGATCGCACCTTGCTTCCATCTGAATCTTCAGGAGGGGCACTTCGACCAGATGAAAGAGATCCCTCAAGGATCTCGACGCAAGGCGTATTTGGCCAATGTGGTCGCCACTCACTCGGCTTCCCATGCTTAACGAGACCATTGCACAAACGCAGGCTTTTGCCACGACCCTGATCAGGGATGGCATGCGCATAGCGCTTGTGCACTCCATTACCGGAATTGCCCGGCACCATCTGCTGGATTTGCGCAAATCGATACATGGGGACGATGCGCCGATGCAGGGGCGGATGCCGAACGACACCATGGCGTACATCAAGAGCGGCCAGTCCACAGTTGCGCTCGCGACGGTGGTTGCGGTGTACGTTGGGGCAGAGAAAAAACACAAGTCGCCGGTTGAAGCGTTTATGGACGCATGGGCGGTGGCAAAGTTGTTTGCAGATGGCGCGACTCCGCTGGACATCAATGCCGCTTGGTATGCGGTGCGCGATGTCAAAGCCGGCCTGATTACATGGGCCTACTGCAAAAACTGCAAGGCAGGGTATCTACTCGATACCAAGCAAACAAAAAAGACAGACATCTGTCCTTACTGCGGCGCTCAGAAACAAAAGCAGATCGAGGTGGCCCAGTGAGCGCGCTCAACTCTTTCAGACTGCTGGCCATAGCCATGTGCTTCTTCAGCGCTGGCGCATTCGCAGACGACCCAATGTGCTTCGAGAAGGCCTCCGAGCGTTATGGGGTGCCAGCAGAACTGCTACGGGCAATCTCTCATGTGGAATCGCGTGGCAATCCTCACGCGAGAAACGAAAACAAGAACGGCTCAACCGACATCGGCCATATGCAGATCAATTCGTCCTGGCTGCCGACTCTCTCCAAGTATGGGATTTCCAAAGCTCAATTGATTGAGGCATGCACCAATACATTTGTTGGTGCATGGATCTTGGCCGACAACATTTTCCGCATGGGATATCGGTGGGAAGCCATCGGCGCATACAACGCAAGGAACCCAGCCAAGGCCGCCCGCTATGCAAGGAAGGTGGCTGCGGCATTGCATGCACAAACCAGACAAACAGGGGCTCTGAAGTGAACTGCCGGCACATATCAATTCCAATGCTCATTGTCGCGCTTTCGGGGTGCGCAAGTAGCCTCGAAACCATTACCCCAGCTGAACCAGCACGCATTGGGTATCTGGATGGGAAGTTCAGGGTGTGTCGGGAGGACTGTCCAGTTCCCACACCCAAAGAGTTGGACGATTCAACTCCAATGGAACACATGGTCGCCGAGATGGTTAAGAAGTCCATGAGCGCGCCCACCCCTCCAACTATCGATGCTCAGAAAGTGCAAGGCGTTTCGGAAAAGCGCACAGAGCCAACAACCGCAGCTCAGCAGTATGAGATTTATTTCGACTTTGGCATGAGTCGGCCCAACGCAGAGGGCGAAAACGAGCTCAGAAGATTCGAGGAGAGTATTCGAGGGTTGAATGACCTGAAGATCGAGCTTGTCGGCAGAACAGACGACATCGGAACAAGCAAATTCAATCGACGGCTTGCAAGAAAGCGAGCCTTAAACATTGCCGACTGGATCAAAGCGCACGGCATCAAGGCGCGGATCGCACTTTCCACCAAAGCCGAGTGTTGCCGCGCAGCGCCGTATGACAAGCGCGAGCCGACCTTCAAAGAAAAAAGAAGGGTAACGATCATTTCTCGGCAGATAGGGGAGGGGCAAATGAACAAGTGAAAACCGCTCCTGGCAATACCAAGTTTTCTAACCACACAAGGAATTACACGATGAAATCGCAACAACTGAAAAAGCAACTTCTTCTGGCGCTGGCCATGCTCGTTCCGTTCTCCGCATTCGCGGGCACGACCGGCGCCGAGTTCCTGGCTCTCTACAACTGGATCTTGGGCATCGCAACAGGCTATGCCGCACGCGCAATCTCGATTGCGGCCATCGTGATCGGTGCACTCATGTCCCTCGGCCGCGGTAGCCCGATGCCGATTCTGGCCGGTATCGGATTCGCAGTGTTCCTGGCATATCTACCGGGCGTTGTGAACGGCTTGCTGACCGCAACGATTTAACTTTGCCCGACCGACCCGTTAGCCACGGGTCGGCGGGCTGCATATATCTAAAAGGAGAATCACAATGCTGTCGAACAAGGATTACATCAAGAACCTCATCATCGCGGCAACTTTCATTGCGCTCGGGATATTGCTTCCCGGATCGACGATAACCGATCAAGCCGCATTCACTGCAAACATCACCGGCATTTCTATGGGCATCGGCATCGGCTGGCTCATCAAGACGGTCTTTGAGCAAAAGCCGGTGAAGCAGGAAAAGCAAGAAGCATAAGGGGCTCGGCAAAATGGAACCTGGTTACATTCCTCGAACACTTGACCATCAAGAGAAGTTCTTCTTCTGGGAAGCGGACCAATTCATTCTTGCCGTGCTGATTATCGGTCTTGGCGTGTCACTCGGAATGATGCTGTCCGGAATCATCGGCGGAGGGCTGGTGGCTTATGCCTACGGGCGGCTGAAGTCTGGAAAACATCCCAAATTCGCCGCCCATCTTATGTACTGGTGGCTGCCAAGCGCCATATCTACCAAGACCCAGATAACGCCACCATCTGATTGTCGTTATTACCTAGGCTAACCATGACACCTAATCACATCGCTTCGACGCATCAAAAGAAGGCCGCCGAGATTTCATTCCTGCGGCTGGTTGTGGGCGGGCTGCTCGTTTTGAGCATCGTGGAGGGATTCCTGATCTCCAAAACACTCGGCATGGAAAAGATTGTCGTCACTCCACCTCACATCGAGAAGAGCTTCTGGGTGTCAGCTGAGGGTGTATCGAAGAGCTATCTTGAGCAGATGGCTTACTGGTATGCAGGGCTGGCGCTGACCGCAACCAGATCGACCGGCGAATACCAGAAAAAACTATTCCTGCAATACGCAAGCCCGCAGAAAGCCGGTCAGCTTGCAACTGAAATGACGGCTCGGTTGGAGTTCATGGAAAAGAACTCAGCATCGACCATGTTCACTGTGCGCGCAGTTAAGGCGGATGAAAAGCTGATGCGGGTGGCGATTTACGGCGACCTTGAGACTTACGTGCAAGACAAGCGCATATCCATCAAGCCAGTCATTTATGTGATCGCCTTCCAGAATCTCAACGGAAGAATTTTTGTTACTGAGTTCAAGGAAACAAATGAAAAAGATATTTTTGGTATCGGCGCTACTCCTCAATAGCCTACAGGTTCAAGCGGCCCAAATGGTGTTCCAAGGGTCACCAACAGATGCTACGACCGCGCTGGTCTCTCGGCACGAGCCGAATCTGATCACGGTCGATGGGAAAAAGATTCGGCGCATCCACGGTGCGCAGGGATTGTTCACCATCACCCCGGAACCCGACACCGGCTCGGCCTGGCTCAAGCCAACGTCTGACAAGCCGATGATGAGTGCCTACATCACGGACGAAGATGGGCAGCACTACAAGTTGCTGCTGAAGGTCGAGGACATTCCGGCAGAAACGATCATCGTCAAAGGGCGAGGATTGAAGGGGCTGTCAACGTCTGCAAGCGGCAAAAATGAACCGAGAAACGACGATATCATCAATGCCACTGTCGCTCTGTTCAATGGCCACGGGGATCGAAAGAGCGAAGTCATCCCGCTTTGGAAAGGGACGAGATTTGAGCTCGTGAGAACCATAGATCTTCGCGGACTGCGCGGCGAGGCATATGTCCTGACCAATACATCCAACAAACGAATCGTCATGGATGAGCGCGAATTCTACCGTGCTGGTATCCAGTCGGTGTCCCTTGAAAAGCCAACTCTGGAAGCTGGTCAATCCACTCGCGTCATCGTCATCAGCGAGGTTGAATGATGTCCATTTCCGCAAAACTGGCCAGCATGAGCCCCAAGAACCGCCAGTATCTGCTCTTGGGTGGGGGCGCAGCTGCGATATTGGTTCTCTCGTTTATATCCGCATCCCTGATGGGCGACCCAACACCGCCTGCGGCGACAGCCTCCAACCAAGATGCTGAGCCAACGAATATCGCCACTCCGGGTGCTGCTGCCGATCCAAAGGATATTTGGATGGAGCAGTCATCAATGCAGATGCAGCAGATGAACGATGTCATCAAGGGGCTGAAGGAGCAGATGGCCAACATGGAGGCACCGAAACCAGCGGCAACGCCTGCTGAATCGCTGTTGCCGCCACTGCCCCCACTTGTGCCACCTCAACAAGTTCAGGCAACTGCTGTGCCTGAAATCGAACCGCTGCCACCAGTGCCGGCACCAGAACCTGGGATTGCATCCTTCGAGGTGAGCCAAGCCCCGACCGCGCCGAAAGCCGAAGAGGTCCAAGACACCAAGATGGGATATATCCCTGCGGGCACATTTGTTCGTGTCGCACTCTTGGGAGGCCTTGATGCACCCACTGGGGGGCAGGCGCAGAACAACCCCCACCCGATCCTGATGCGCGCACAAGATAACGCCTTCCTGCCCAACAGGTACCGGTTTGAGATCAAGGAATGCTTTCTGCTGGCGTCTGCCTATGGCGACATCAGTTCAGAAAGGGCCATTGCCCGGCTGGAGAACATTTCCTGCATCCGCAATGATGGGACGGCAGTGGATGTCAATGTGAAGGGCTATGTGGTTGGCGAAGACGGGAAGGCCGGAATGCGCGGCAGGCTCATCAGCAAACAGGGCCAAGTGCTGGCCAACGCACTCCTTGCCGGAATTGGCTCAGGCATCGGGCAAGCATTCCAGGCAGGCACGACTACGCAATCGGTGAGTGCGCTTGGGTCTACCTCAACCGCCAACACTGGGCAGCAAATTCAGAACGGTGTTGGCGCTGGGGTGGGTAAGGCGCTGGACCGGCTAAGTCAATACTACATTGGTCTTGCAGAGAAGCTTTTCCCAATCATCGAGGTTGATGCAGGAAGAACCGTGGAGGTCGTATTCACAAAAGGCTTCTCGTTGGAGACCAACCAACAGGAGCAGACCGGAACCTACAGTGATCTGTGGAAGCGCGCGAAATCTGTAATGGGCGACTCTGTGCCTTTAAATGATGCCAACCCGGTCAACCCATAACAAAGGAATTTTGATGAAACTGAATGTGAAAATTATCGCTGCATTTCTGATGGCGCTTGTAACTACGGTTCATGCGGAGCAGGGCGACCTGTCTGCAATCGCCACCAAGCTGAGTGCGCTTTATCCGGCCACCCAGTTCAATGAGATTCGCCCATCGAAGTTTGATGGGCTGTATGAAGTCGTGATGGGGAAGAACATTGGCTACACAGACAGCGAGGGTCGATATTTCCTGTTTGGTCACGTATTTGACATGCAGACGCGACAGGACCTGACGCAGCAACGCATCGATGAGCTGAACAAGGTGAACTTCTCCGAGTTGCCCCTGAAGGATGCCATCAAAGAGGTGCGTGGCAATGGGCAACGCAAACTGGTTGTGTTCTCTGACCCGGACTGTCCTTTCTGCAAGAAGCTGGAGCGCGAGTTGCCCCAACTGGATAACGTCACGATCTACACATTCCCGCTACCACTCGAAGGATTGCATCCGGATGCGCCTCGAAAAGCAAAATCGATCTGGTGTTCAGGCAAGAGGCAGGCTGCCTGGCATGACTATTTGGTGAGCGACAAGCAGCCGACCGCGAACACGGACTGCGCCAACCCGATTGACCGAAACATTCAGCTGGGACAGAGGCTGGGCATCAACGGCACGCCGACCCTTGTGGCAGAAGATGGCCGTGTCATGCCTGGCGCAGCTTCTGCCGCTCAAATCGAAAACTGGTTGAACCAAAAAGGGAGTAACTGATGCGCAAATTCCTACCACTCGTCTGCTTGTTGATGGCCGGATGCGCCGGAATCGACAGCGATAGCCACTTCAAGTGCAAGGCACCGGAAGGAATCGGGTGCTCCTCGTTGTCCGGCACCTATGCCAATGCGATCGAAGATAACTTGCCCGGCTCTCCTGTCACGAAGTCAGCCACCTACGATAGCGGCGAAGAAAAGGAGCGCTCCATTACTGGAGTTGCCCCGAGCACCGGCATGCCAGTCTTGAGCGAACCTGTTGTGCTACGCATCTGGGTCGCCCCTTGGGAGGATAGCCGGAAGGTATTGCACGATCAGGCATATCTGTATGCGGTCGTCGATCCTGGACACTGGCAAATCGAGCACAACAAAAAACGCATATCTGAACAGTATCGCGTGCTTACTCCGGCGCAGCGGAAAGAGACCGCTCCCCAAGAGCCCAGACCTCGGCCCCAGTCATTTCAACCGAGCGGCGCCGAATCTCAACAGCCCAATGGTGTGAACTAAAGTGTCTTTCGTCAAAACACTCAAAGAGATCTTTCTTCACGAAAGATACGGCCGGCCGGATGCGATACCGTTGAATTTGATTCAGCAGTTCGCCTGTTTCCCGAAGCTTACTGGAATCCTTCCATACTACGGCTGGCTGGAGAACGAGCGCATGTTCATTCTGGACCAAGGTGGTTTTGGCGAGAAAGAGCAGTTCTCCATTGGATTCTCCATCGAGATTGATCCTCAGACCGGCGCGACGGACGAGATGGAGAAGATCCTGACAGGACTCTTTGACTCCTGCATGCCTGACGCCGGCATTCAGATATCGCTCTACGCCTCGCCAGACATTCGGCCAATGCTTGAGCGGCAGGCCGCTACGGTCAAAGTTGCAGAGCTGGCCGAGATAGCAAGCCGCCGCAGCAAGTTCTATATGGGTGGTACAGCAAAATCCCTTTTCAATAACCGCACCTACCTGTTGCGTAACTACAGGTGCGTGGTGTCCGTTGCCTTGCCTCTATCCCCATTCGAGCAGGGAGATATTGAAAGCGCAATCAGGGTGCGGGAGAGCATCCACGCAACCCTGCGATCCGCTTACCTCGGGGGATTTGACTGGACGCCCGACCACCTGCTTGAGTTCGTAGGTGACTTCTTCGATCACGAGCGCGTGTTCGCGCCGGAGAAGCGAGGGGAGTTGGACGTTAGCTACAACCCTGAACGGATACTCCGAGAGCAACTGTCGAACCGGGAGATTGCATCTTGTTTGAGCGATGAGGGGATTCGTTTCAGCAAGAGCGGCAGCAATGAAACCGTCATGCAATTGTTCTCAGTCAAGAATTACCCAAAGTATTGCCGGCTCAGCCACATGGGAAGCCTGATCGGTGACCAATACCAGGCGGCTCTGTCGATGCCATGCCCGTTCCTTATCACCATGGGGGCGATTGTTCAGGACCATGAGTCAGCCCGAACATATGCCCAGATCAAGTCTGCACGTGCCACGCAAAGCGCTTCGTCGTACATGGCGCACTTCCAGCCTGAGTTGCACGACAAGAAGCGCGACTGGGGCGTGGTGGTCAATGCCTTCGATAACGGCAAGGGCACGGTACGGCTCTATCACCAATTGCTGTTGCTCACCACCAAAGAGGATGCCTCTCGTGCAGAGTATGCGGCTCGATCTGTTTGGAGGGCGCGAGGCTTCGATCTGGCGCGAGACTATTACTTGCAACACCAAGCGTTTGCCGCATCAATGCCCATGACGCTAGGCAGGCCACTGCAAGCCGACCTGAAAGCGTTTGGAAGGGCTTATACCAAGACTCTCGACAATGCCGTGATGACTTCCCCGCTGATCGGCGAATGGAAGGGCACAAAGAATCCTCTGATCACCCTGTTTGGTCGACGCGGCCAGCCGATGGGGTTTGACCTCTTTGACAACACTGGCGGCAACTACAACTTTGCCGTTGCCGCTTTGTCTGGCTCGGGTAAATCCGTGTTCGTGAACGAAATGGCCTACCGGTACCGCGCCGCCAATACCAAGGTGTGGATCATCGACGTGGGTCGCTCATACAAGAATCTGTGTGAGCTGATGGACGGTGAGTTCATCGAGTTCGCCGATGAGCGTCAGAATTCGCTCTGCCTCAACCCATTCTCCATGGTGCAGGACATCAACAACGACATGGAGATGTTGCTTCCCCTGCTCGCAGAAATGGCCAGCCCACGTGAACCACTGAACAACTACTGCTACTCGGCGCTGGCCAGTGCGATCAAGCAAGTGTGGGAAGTCAGCGGCTCAGAATCAACCATCACGAGCATCTACGACTTGCTCCGAACCGGAAAGCTAAACGAGGATTCCGAAAGGGAGCAGGAGCTCACAAAGATGGCAATCGCCCTTGAGCCATTCACCAAGTATGGCGCTTACGCCAGCTACTTTGAGGGGGAGGCCAATATCCAGTTCACAAAGGACTTCGTGGTTCTTGAGCTGGAAGAGTTGAAGAGCAAGAAAGACCTTCAGGCCGTGGTGATGCAAATCATCATGTACCGCATCACCCAGGAAATGTACCTCGACCGCTCGCGCCGAAAGATCGTGATCATCGACGAAGCATGGGATCTGATGGGTAGCGGTAGCAGCGGGCACTTTATTGAGGCTGGATATCGACGTGCGCGGAAGTACGGCGGTGCATTCGGCACGATCACGCAGTCCATCGAGGACTACTACAAGTCCGAATCGACCAAGGCCGCTATCAACAATGCCGACTGGCTGTTCCTGCTACGCCAGAAGCCGGAGAACATCGACCGGCTGGGGAAGGAGGGCAAGCTCACGATTGATGAATGGATGAAGCGCCAACTGTCATCAATCACCACAGACCACGGCAATTACTCTGAGATCTTCGTGCATAGCCCGATGGGCTCCGGAATCGGCCGACTCATACTCGATCCATATTCGATGATGCTGTTCTCGACGCATGCGGACGACTTCGAGCGGATCAAGACAATGCGACAGAAGCACGGCATGACCGCCAACCAGGCGATTGCAAAACTGCTGGGAGAGGAGAAGAAAAGGACTGTCCACCGTCGCAGGGCATCCGATCTTGCTGTTTATAACGAAACCAACTGAATGGAGCCTGCTATGAGCACAAATAAATCAAACTTGAAGCGCAAGGTGGTGCAGAACATCGTCCAGCGGTGCAAGGCAGAAGGAAAGCGAGCTAAGGAGATCGCAGCTGAACTGAAGGTCGCGGGCTACAAGGTATTCGTCGCCTCCTTCTGTTTTTGCGAAGAGATTGCATTTTTCGACACGACGCACGGTCTGCAGATCCGTGTTGTCGCCTGATAAGGAATAGAAATGTCAGTGTTTGCACATATAACCACGGGAGCCATCGCCGCTTCGCTTGCAATCGCCTCGATCGCTGGATGGCTCCATTTCCATCCATCGGGCCCAGTCGCTAAGGTGGACATCATTGGGATTGTCACTGCGCAGCAAAAAAGCTTGGCCGCAAAGCTCAAGCCCGGCATGGATGAAAAGGCGCAATCTGAACTGATCAATCAAGCCTCCCGCTTTGGGAAACAACTCGATTCGGCACTTGCACAGGTCGCTGACGAGTGCCGATGCACACTCCTTAACTCTGCAGCCGTTGTCAGGGATGCTCCATCGGGGGCATTGCGAGACTACACGCAGCGGGTTGCTGAACTAGCTCAGGACAATAAGTAATCATGAGTTTTGCACGATCCTTGATGTGCATCTTCCTTGCGGCAACATTGCCGGCGGCAGCGCATGCTGTCGAGGGAAGGGATTACCCTTCGAGCATCGGATACTCATCCGAATGGAAGTGCACTGGGCAAGGGAAGTTCAGCTGGTACTGCGACGAAGAACCGGAAGTGGATGCCAGTTCACCTCAAGCACCATCGAGGAAGGCTGAGACGCGCGAAGAAATCGCAGTCAGGGAGCTAAAGCAAATCCGAAAGGATCTTGATGCAAAGCGCGCCCTTGCGGTAGTGCATCCAACCCCGGAAAACATTAAAGCCTATATGGCTGCACAACAAGTCGAGATCGAGCGCGCAGCCTACTTTGCGGACGTGTGGCGCCGGGTGCTGTGGCAGAACGCCGAGCTGAATCTCGGGGTTAAAAACCCGATGAACAATTCAGCTATCAAGGTCAAGAACAGTGAGCGCGACAAAGCTGAAACGGACACCATGACCGCCCTTGCCAAAGAGTGGGGGATTTTTTTCTTCTTCAAGGGGGATTGCCCTTACTGCAAACACATGGTTCCGGCACTGCAATGGCTGACGCGCTCGTATGACATGACCATTCTGCCTGTCAGCATGGATGGCTCATCTATCGAGGGACTTCCTCCGGCAGTACAGGATAACGGCCTCTCTCAGAAGCTGGGGGCTGATGTCGTTCCGTTGTTCGTACTGGGCAATGTCAAGACGGGGAAGATGGTCGTTATCGGCTCAGGTGTCCTGTCACTACAGGATTTTGTGGAACGCATCTATGTCCTGACACAAACCAAACCAGGTGATCTTTGAAAGGGATGAACCATGTTCGGTAAGAAGAAGATTTCCATCGTTATTGCAGCCTCGATGCTGTTTTCCATGCCCGTCAGCGCGAATGTCGGAACCGGAATGAATGATCTGTTCAACAGCGTGGGGGGCTTTGCCAACGCGACTCCCCCGAGCGCTTATAAAGGGCAGACTATGAACGGATATTCTGGGGGCGGGTTTTACGCTAGAACCCCGGTCAAGAATTACCAACTGATGACCGCTCAAGCGCCGTCCTTGAACATTGGTTGCGGTGGTATCGACCTTACGGCCGGCTCGTTCTCTCACATCAACGAGGCCGCGCTTACAGCGATGCTACAGAACATCGGCACGTCACTAGGTTACGCCTTCCTGTTGGCCATCAAGTCATCTATGCCTGAAATGGCCAGCTTGTTCGAGTACCTGCAAGATGCAGCAGCCAAGGCAAATGCCATGAACATCAACACATGCCAGCTTTCAAAAGGCGTTCCTCTGGTTGAGGGTGGCAGCTTGTCTCAGAACCTGCGCGCAACAGCAGGGCAGATCGCCGCGAACACAACAAGCCTGTATAGCGACTCGATGCAAGCTCTGAAAGCAACCAAGGACGATGCAGCCAAGCAGAATGAGGCCATCAACGCCGCCATCGCAGCCGACCCATCGAAGAAGGAGTTCTACAAGCCCGGAAATGTGGTTTGGCGGGCACTGAGCAAGACTTCTGGCCTGGACAGGGAGGATAAGGAATTCATCATGAGCCTGATGGGGGCCATCATCATTGATGAACCAACCGGTTCCGGTACCGGGAACGGAAGTAAGGAAGGGGCATGGCGCTACGTTGAGCCAACGATCAGCGATGTCTCCGAGTTCATTGGATATGCAAATGAGGCAACTGGAACCATCAAGCTGCTCAAGTGCGATGAAGTAGTGGATTGCAAGAACCCGACGACGGTGAATAAGACCATCACCTCATTCCGAGCGATGGTCTCCACAAAGATGGATGCCTTGCGGAACAACCTGAATTCCAGAAGCGCTCAAACGGTCGCCGATCTCAAGCTGATTGAGGTGTCGAACCTGCCAATCTGGAAAATGCTTTCGACCAATTCAGCAACCAACGCGGATCTGGTCGAAAAATACAAGAGCTACATTGCTGTTGATGTCGCATACACCTATGTGGACAGGGTTCTGGAAATCGCAAAGCAGATCAGCAGAAGCGGACAAGTTCAGCCTGCCGCGCCTGATGCCAAGGAGGCGCTTGGAAAACTGACCGCGCAACTGACTGACATATCCACAAGGCTTCACAACAAACGACTGGAAGAGACCAATGCGATCATGAAGGCCGCGGAGCTTGAGCGGCAACTTCAATTGCAGCACCAAGCGATGATTGCCGGAATGCCTGCCCAATCTTTCACTTCGATGCAGGTTTTCAAATAAGTCAGTTCAACCTAGCGCACAAAGGCGACGAAAATGGTATTCGAGATATTTTCCTACTGGAACATGCGCGAGCTTGAGCTGGTGTTCAATGCTGTTGCCTCCATCGTTGGAAGCGGGGATTACCTTGGGTTGATGCGTACCCTGGCAATCGTTGGTTTGATATCCATGGCAATGGCTGTTCTGGCTGGATTCAGTCAGCTTCCGGACTTTGGACGCTGGATCATCATGCTGGCCGTTTTTAACGGCATGTTGCTAGTCCCCAAAGTCACGGTTGTATTGACGGACCGCACGGGAACAGAAGCGCCACGCACAGTAGCCAATGTTCCGATTGGACTTGCCGCGTTCGCCCACTCAGTCAGCCATATCGGAGATTGGCTGACTACCACCTTCGAAACGACATTCTCTTTGCCGGGGGACATCCAGTTCCGCACCAATGGGACGCTGTTCGGTCATCGCGTCCAACAGGAGATCCTGCACACGAAATTCGATAATTCGATTCTCAACTCGAATCTTTTGGAATTTTATCGGGAGTGCGTCGTACCAGAATTCGCGACGGGCTACATTGTCGCCAGCGACATGGCCAAATCGAACGACATCTGGACATACCTATCCGGCAAATCGAACCCCGGCCGGTTAGTGACGATTCGCGCTGTGCCAGGGGCGACACCCGCCGCCGATACATACGGCTGTGATGTTGCCTACACCCACTTGGGCACCCAGATGGACTACGTGAATACCCAGCAGATGAATGCGATGGGAAAACGCTTATATCCGGGGCTACCAACCGCCGCAGCCAATGCGGCAATGCAGAGTGCGATTCAAACGTCGACCAACTACATGTTGGGAATCTCCAAAAACGCACTGGACATTACGAAGCAAACGGCGATGAGCAATTTCATGATCGATGCTCAATACATGCTTCCGGCCCAGATAGGGGATGCTGCTGGCGCTGCCGCGAACCTCGCCCAGGCGCAAGCTATTCGTTCTACCAGCGAGAGCTACAAGCTGATGGCCAAGTTGGCAGAAAGCACGATGCCGAAAATCAAGAACCTGATCGAGATTGTCCAGTATGCGATCTTCCCGATCATTATGCTTCTGATACTGATGGCCGGGCACAAAGGCGGTATGGTTCTGAAAGCCTACGTGATGAGCTTGGTCTGGATTCAGCTGTGGCCACCTCTCTATGCGGTGATGCATCTGATCATGACCATTCACTCGCAGGAGCTGGCGGCCATGACAAGCGGCATGGGCTTATCGATGGCTGAATACAGTCAGGTGAATAACGCATACATCAGCGACGAGGCGATAGCCGGCATGATTGCAGCAACGGCCATTCCAATGATTGCGTCTGCAATCGTAAAGGGTGGCGACGTCGGAGCCCAAGCAATTGGCGGAATGGTGGCTCCTACACGCGAAGCTTCCCAAGTTGCATCCAGCATGGCCTCCGGCTCTTTCTCGATGGGTAGCGCATCGCTAGGAAGTCAGTCTGCGGACAACCTGAGCATGGGCCAGATAAATGCCCGGCCAACAATAACCCAAGGCGGCATGAGCGTCACTGGTGCTGATAATGTCAGCCACTTCCATGGCTCAAACGGCGAGATCATCAACAACAGTGCTGCCTTCCAGAATATCGGGGCGAACTTGAAGGCAAGCGGCAGAACAGCGGGCGCACTGACACAGACGGGTGAAAAGCTGGATAGTGCTGCAATGGCATACCAGACTGCCGCTAGTGACAGCATTGCTGCCGCCAGAGCTCAGTACGGCTCCTATGACCAGTCTCATGGTTCAGGTACCCGTTCTGGAACAACAACCTCTACTGGCAGCACAGCACAGTTTATGCAGGCGTATGAAACCGAGCAAAAGCTGGCAGACAAGTTCGCCAAGGAACATGGCTTGAATCAAACACAGATGGCTGAAATTCAAGCTTACGCTCGTGCCGAGGCGTCTGGCGGAATAAACATTTTCGGGACTGGCGCAACTGTCTCGGGGGGAGTTCAGACAGGAGGTAAAAGCAGTTCAGCCACTTCACAAAACCAAAAACTGGCACACGAGTTTGCCCAGCAAAAAGAATACAAGGCCGCCGTCCAGAAAGCCGATACCGCATCGCGCCAAAAAGATTTTGCAACAGGCGAAGATGCTGGTTCAAAAGCCGCCAGAGGCGTTCGTGCCAGCCTGGATGAAAGTACGTCATACGTCTCATCAGCGACAGCTACGCATACGACAGCAGACTCTTACAGGGATGCTGCATCCAGAGTGAAAGAAAACGCCGCTGGGTTTGACGCCAATGCCAATAACCAGTTTATGGAATGGATGAAAGGGCAAGCTAACCCAACCACAGGCAAGAATTTTACGGCCAGCGATGTGGAATCTATGTCTCGGAATGCTCCTGAAGACATTGGCAAGTATGCCCAGAAGTTCGTAGATGAAAAAATGGTGCCAGAGATCGATAAGTCCATCGCTGCTCCGACCAACAACATTGAATCAATCCACAGCAAGAACGCTGGAAAGGTCGGATCTTCAGGCGAAGTGCTGACTCGCCATAGCGAAAACATGGAGGCGGTCAAAGACAAGCAAGACAAGGCTGGCGTCACTATTGGTAAAGGCCCAGTCGACACAGTATCTCCTGCAGCCGACCAGATGTTTGGCCGCGCGGCTCTGCAGATTAACCTTGGGAACAGTGGCATTACAACAGCAGGGCAACCGACGAAAAACTCTGTCACTGCGAACACAGATCCAACGCGCCAGAACAATATGGGACTTGCAGCTCAAAACGCTGTCGCTTCGGTTGTGCCTGAAGGGACGATGAAGCTCATGGATGCAGCTGGTCTGGTCAGTGCGGATGCCGGCGTGGCCAAACCGTCCGCTGACAAGTTCCAAGGCGATTTGGTGGATGCGGCAATTGATACGGCCGTGTTTGCTGGGTCGATGGCGCTTGGTGGGCCGGTTGGAGGCAAAGTGGCTAATGCAGCGCTAGGAAAGTCTGCCGAAAGTCTGGCTGTCAAGGCAGGCAAAGCTGCCGGCGATGCCGCCGAAGCTACCGCCCTTAAGGTTGCTGCTAAGACTGAAGAACGCATAGCGTCCAAGGCAGGCGCGGCTGAGGCAGGAGCAGTTAAGGCCGAAGCTATGGCCACGCCCGAGGTATCTGCTGCTGCAAGGGAGGCTACAGAGAGGGCGGCGGCGAAGGCTGGCGCTAAGGCTGAGGTTGATGCAGCCCAAACCGTCTCAGGGATTGGTCAAGTCGGCGGGGTTGCTGCAGGCGGCGCTGTCGCGAATCAGCTGACAGGCGAGCAGGGCGCAGCCCCGCAGGCTGTAGAGGCGGTGAAAAAGACCGATGAAGCAGTCCTGAATATTGTCTCTGATTTGACAGCAGATCCCGAGCCGTCACCAGGAAGAGTAAGCAGCGGCCAGATAAAGTACCCATCTGCCGAGCCAGCCGATCAGCCAGTAGCACCGGCACAGGCCAGCGCCACACCGGCTTCATCAGCCGACAGCAAGAGGGGTGATGCAGCAACTGCCCCAGAGGAGGCTACAGAGAGGGCAGCGGCGAATCCTTCTGCCCATGGCCAGACACCGACAAGCAAATAGCTGAATTCATAGGCGTGCCACAGGTGTACTGAGGTACATCTGCACTTGAATCCAACTTCTGCACATGTCTTGCAGCCATTCTGGGGACGTACTGAACTTACCCAGTCTCTATGATTGCGCAGGCACACGTTACCATCCGGTTATTGAAGACCAAATTGCGGGGAATAAGTTAATGTACATCCACGTATTTACAACGTAAAGGGTATGGGGTAGGATGTACACGTAAACACATGCGGAGTCGGATATGACAACCACCAGGCTTTTCAAGAACGGTAATTCACAAGCGGTTCGCATCCCAGCAGAATTGGCATACAACACATTCGACATGGATTTGGTCATTGAGCGTCATGGCGATGAATTGCGAATTCGACCTGCCCAGCGGCGCATGGGGGACGTTCTGGCGAAGTTTGCCAAATTCACCCCTGACTTCATGTCCGGTGGACGCGAACACAATCAGGAAGCAGAGCGCGAAGCACTATGAAACCGAAGTTCATGCTCGATACCAATATCTGCATTTACCTGATGAAGCATCAGCCACCAGAGGTGCGCCGGAAATTCGATGAATGTTTTGTTGGTGACGTTGTTATGTCCGCAATCACCTTGGCCGAACTGGAATATGGCGTTGCCTGCTCCAGCTCGAAGGAAGGGAATCGGGCGGCACTGGATGTGCTGCTGATGGACATTCCGGTTATGCCATTCGATGCGCTGTCGGCACGAGCCTATGGCCCGGTTAGGATGGCAAGTCGGGAGCGATCACGCGATGCCCTCGACAAGCTAATTGCATCACATGCCATTGCATTGGGAATCACCTTGGTCACCAATAACGAGTCAGATTTTGCAGGATACCCCGGCCTCATTGTCGAAAACTGGGTCAACAGCCATTGAAGGGTATGGCTTAGAAAAGGAGATAACGAAAATGAATACTGTTATCGGAATTGTTGTTTTGGTGGTGTGTGCGATTGGCGCAGCATCCATTCTGTCCTGGGTATTCAAACAGACAGCCAAGCTGCTTAAACCGTATGGTCCGGGAACTATGCTGAGAGTGGGGCGGAGTGAAGAAGACCTCGACAAGAAGCTTACGAAATGGGAAGACCTGCCTCATTACAAGGGGCGCACTTGGCTGGGCGGATTGCCGGTGCTCGCGGATGTTATCTGTCCGGACAAGCACGATTACTCGACCGTCAGCTACATGGATCACTGGTTCAAGCAGTACGTATATGACGTGATGACAAATTTCGCCGGTGGATTGGACGCCAAGGGCATCGCATATCATCTGGTAATCCCCGTTGCACTCATCATGGCCGGGTTTTCTGCGGTCAATGTGTTAACCATTACTGGCCTTATCTTTGCGTGGCTCTACCTATGGTTTTCACCATCTGCAACGCGTGCAGCTCGCCGCTCTGCAGAGCGCAGCAAAAACCTCAAGCCTAACGATTGGAGGAAGATCTACCAGGAAGTCGCCGAGTCCAAAGAGCGAGAAGATGAACTGGTGCGGGCCTTGCGTAGGAGCGGGATTCGTCGGCTGTAGGATTAACTTTGGGCGGCTGCAAGGTCGCCCATTTCTTTCAGGGGAGCGAAATGAATATGAAAAATAGGCTAGTTCTCACCTTTCTGATGGCCTACAGCTTGTTTTCTGGTGTGTGTTTCGCGGGGTTTAATGAGGGATTAGACGCCGCTCAACGCGGCGACTTCGCGACAGCACTCAAAGAGTGGGGCCCAATGGCAGAACAAGGGGATCCGGGCGCCATGTTGAATCTGGGAGTGTTATACCAATATGGTGAAGGTGTCCCTCAAAATCGAGTAATTGCCTACACGCTATTCAAGCGGGCTGCCATGTTTTATTCGATTGGTTGTGAGCTGCGCAAAGCTCAATCGAGGCAGCATCAGGAAGGGAGTTGCAATGTCAATAATTTCTCAAAAAAACGTGACGAATTTGAAGCGCAATTAACATCCCTTGAACTTAATGCCTCTCGTAAATTATTTGACCAAATTGACGCTCAGAATTTGCTCAGCGTATTGGAGCAGTACATTCGTTCCGAGCGTTAAATAAATTACACAGCAGGTGGTTTTCTGTGACCTGAGTATTGCCTGCAGCACCCTGATAAGTGCACTCTTGCACATTGCTACACCCGCATCATTGCGACTTCGGTCCTCCTCTCTTGAAGCGAAACCCGCTTAGCCCCCTTGGTGCCATCACCAGCCGCAAGAGGAATATATAGGCCAAACGGCATATAGGACACAAATTCCCTTCGTGTTAGCATCTTTAGATAACTAAACTTTTTCAGGGCAAGAAATGACAATCGCAGACATATTGGCCGAGTTCCGCGATGCGGCATCGACAAATCGGGACATGGGCAATCAGTTCGAGAGATTGATCGTCAACTACCTGATTACAGACCCGCAATATTCTGATCGGCTCAGTAATGTTTGGTTGTGGTCTGAATGGCCAGATAGAAGTGGAGCTGACGTAGGCATAGACATCGTTGCACGAGAGCGTGGAACTGGAGAGTATTGGGCAATCCAGTGCAAGTTCTACGACCCGGCACACTCCATTCAAAAGTCGGATATCGATTCATTCTTCACTGCTTCAGGTAAGAAATTTCCGACTATTGAAGGTGAAAAGAGCTTTAGCAATCGAATGATCGTTTGCACCACTGACAAATGGAGCAAACATGCTGAAGATGCCCTCGCAGATCAAACCATTCCGGTAACGCGCCTTTGGTTCAAAGACCTTGCCGAAAGTCCAATCGACTGGAGCCAGTTCAGTCTCAGCCGACTGCAGGATATCCGCCTAAAGAAAAAGAAGGATCTTCGAGAGCACCAGATCGAAGCGATTGGAAAGGTGGTTGAAGGTTTCCAAGAGTCTGACCGCGGAAAGCTCATCATGGCATGCGGGACCGGGAAGACTTTTACCGCGCTTAGGCTTGCCGAAAAGACAACGCATGAAAATGGGAAGATCCTGTTCTTGGCACCGTCAATTTCCTTGGTGGCCCAAACACTTCGTGAATGGACGGCTGAAGCACTTACCCCGATCCATGCCTTTGTAGTTTGTTCAGATTCAAAGGTGGGCAAGGACGAGGAAGATATTCGAACCCACGACCTTGCTTATCCTGCCACGACTGATGCCAGGAAGCTTGCAATATCAGCCGCCGCTTTGGGCAAGGATCGGCGCACCGTTGTGTTTTCCACCTACCAATCGATTCAGGTAGTCGCGGACGCGCAAAAGCTGGGCTTGGGGGAGTTTGACCTCATCATCTGTGACGAAGCTCACAGAACGACAGGCCTGACACTGCATGGTGAAGATCCATCTGAGTTCGTAAAGATTCACCATAACCATATTGTTCCAGGGAAAAAGCGTGTTTACATGACCGCCACCCCCAGAATTTACGGCGATGCTTCCAAGACAAAGGCAAATGACGCTGCAGCAGTGCTGTTCTCAATGGACGACCAGGATACCTTCGGCCCAGATTTCTACAAGTTGGGTTTTGGCAAGGCGGTTGAACTAGACCTATTGTCCGAATACAAGGTGCTGATCGTCGCAGTTGAAGAAGTGAAGATGGCCAAGCTGGCCAACGCATTTAACGATGCCTATAAAGTGGACGAGAAGAAGGCTGTCGACATCAAGTTCGCGACGAAGATCATTGGCAGTTGGAAAGGCCTTTCCAAGCAGGGTCTAGTTCTAGTGGATGAGGATGGCAGCCAGGAGGACATGGTTGAGGATACAGCCCCCATGCGCCGTGCAGTTGCCTTCTCTAAATCGATCAAGGACTCAAAGCAAATACAAGAGATATTTACCCAGTTAGTCGATATGTACCAGAAATCCCATGAGGATGAGACTGGGATGGTGCACTGTAGCTTGGGCCACGTTGACGGCGGAATGAATGCCTTGCTTCGTCAAAACAAACTTGACTGGCTGAAAGCCAATATCGACGAAGGGCAGTGCCGGATATTGTCCAATGCACGCTGCTTGTCTGAGGGCATTGATGTGCCTGCGTTGGATTCGGTGATCTTTTTTGATACTCGCGAATCCATCGTCGACATCGTTCAGTCAGTTGGCCGGGTGATGCGCAAGGCTGATGGGAAGAAGTATGGCTACATCATCCTGCCAGTGTGTATCCCTTCCGAGAAGGTCAAAGACTACAACAGCTACATCGACAGCGATCCGCAGTTCAAGGGTATCTGGAAAGTCATCAAGGCGCTTCGAGCTCACGACGAGTCCTTGGTGGATGAGGCTGAGTTCCGACGCAAGATCAAGGTCATTTCGGGTAATACGAAAGGTGAGGGGGGTGATCGCGGTGCAACCGATATCCTTCCTCTCGACTTCCCTATGATTCCCATCGATGCAGTTAATGAAGCTGTGTATGCCGCCATTCCAAAGAAACTTGGGGATCGTGAATACTGGAGCGAGTGGGCAAAGAGCATCGGCGGAGTTGCTGAAAGGCTGATTACACGCATTAAGGCACTGATTGAGTCCGACGCCAAGATGTCAAAAGAGTTTGGAACGTTCCTGAAGGGGCTTCAGGATACGCTGAATCCGGCGGTGACCAGAGATGAGGCAATCGAAATGCTGGCCCAGCATATTTTGACGTTGCCGGTATTCAGAGCATTGTTCGAGGGGACAGAATTTCCGGATAACAACGCGGTTGCAAAAGCGCTTCAGAAGATCGTATCGAAGCTGGATGCTGCCGCTGTGGCCAGCGAGACAGAAGGACTGGAGAAGTTCTACGAGAATGTTCGGGAACGGATCAGTCTGGCCAAGAGCGATAAATCGAAGCAGGATGTAATTCGCAATCTTTACGACACCTTCTTCCACAATGCTTTTCCGAGGATGGCCGAACGCCTAGGCATCGTCTACACGCCGGTCGAGGTTGTTGACTTCATTCTCAAGAGCGCCGATGTGGCTCTGCACCGGCATTTTGGTGAGTCGCTTGCTAGCAAGGGGGTGCAGATTCTTGATCCCTTCGCCGGCACTGGCACATTCTTTGTGCGCTTGATCCAGTCCGGGCTGATTGATGCCGCCGACCTTCCGCATAAATTCGAACATGAGATGCACGCCAATGAGATTGTGCTTCTCGCTTACTACATCGCCACAGTGAATCTGGAGACTGCATTCCACGCACAGACCGGCGCCTATCGTCCCTTCAACGGTATGGTGCTGACTGACACTTTCCAGATGACCGAGGATGGGGATCTCGTTGATAAGGTTGTCATGCCAGAGAACAACGCCAAGGCCGAGCACCAACTGGCCCAGCCCATCCGCGTCATCGTCGGTAATCCGCCATATTCGGCGCAGCAGGACAGCCAGAATGACAACAATCAGAACTTAGCTTATCCGACCCTTGATGCACGTATCCGCGACACCTACGCTGCACAATCAGCAGCAGCAAACAAGAAGAACCTTTACGATTCATACATCCGCGCTATTCGCTGGGCATCCGACCGTATCGGAGAGCGCGGCATCGTCGCCTTTGTTACGAATGGCTCATTCCTAGACGCCAACAATATGGATGGCTTGCGCAAGTGTCTGCCTGCCGAATATAGCCAACTGTACGTTTTCAACCTCCGCGGCAACGCACGCACTCAGGGCGAAGAACGCCGCAAGGAGGCAGGGGGCATATTCGGCGAGGGTTCGCGCACGCCGGTAGTTATATCGCTAATGGTCAAAGACCCTGCCCATGTTGGTACCTGCGAGTTGCACTATCACGACATCGGGGACTATCTCAGCCGCGAGGAGAAGTTGGAGATTGTCGAGGGGTTCGGCAGCATCGCTGCTATCGATTGGCAACGCCTGAATCCAAACGATTCCGGTGACTGGATCAACCAACGCGACCCGGCTTTTGACAAATTTATGCCACTTACTACTGCCGAAAATGAAAATGGATTATTCGGCATCTGGTCTAATGGCTTACTCGCTGCCCGCGATGCTTGGGTCTACAACTATTCTAGGTCAGCACTATCAAGCAACATGTCCCGCATGTCTGCCACTTACAACGAAGAGGTTGACCGTTACGCCGCACTCTGTAAAGGAAAATCAAAGGATCAATGGCCTGATCCAGAAAAGATTGTGGACAAAGATCCAAAGAAAATTAGCTGGACTAGCAGCCTTTTACCCAATGTTACGAGGGGGCGCAAAGCTATTTTCGATCAGTCGCGCATTGTGGAGAGCATGTATCGGCCTTTCAGCAAATGCTATTGCTACTATGACAACCTGATGAATCATCGTGTCGCGCAATGGCCCAAACTGATGCCTACTCCACAGTATCGAAATGTTGTTATCTCGACTACTGGGATAGGTGCATCGAAAACATTTTCGGGTTTGGTCTCTGACACGATTCCGAACTATCACATGCACGACACCGGCCAATACTTTCCACTCTACTGGTACGAGAAGCCGGATGATAGCGCCAAGCCGCAGGGCGAAATGTTTTCCGCAGCTGGCACTGCGGACGCAGATGGCTATATCCGCCGCGATGCCATTACTGATTGGGCGCTGGAGCAGTTCCGCAATCACTACCGAGACGAGATCATCGGCAAAGAGGACATTTTCTGTTACGTCTATGGCATCTTGCATTCGCCGGAATACAAACAGCGCTTTGCCGCCGACCTGAAAAAGATGTTGCCGCGCATCCCCTTTGCAAAGGATTTTCGCGCCTTCTGCGATGCTGGCCGGAAGCTGGGCGATTTGCACCTCAACTACGAAACCGTCGAACCATTCCCGCTCACCGAGGAAAGTAAGCGCCTCGTTATGGAGGATGGCGACTATCGCGTGAAGAAAATGACCTTCGGAAAGAAGGATGGGAAGCCTGATAAAACCGTCATCGCCTACAACGAGAATTTGATTCTGCGCGATATCCCACTTGAGGCTTACGACTACGTGGTGAACGGTAAGCCAGCTATTGAGTGGATTATTGAGCGCTACCAAGTCACGGTCGACAAGGCCAGCGGCATCAAGAACGAACCGAACGACTGGTGCAGCGAGCATAACAACCCTCGCTACATTGTCGATCTGGTCAAGCGTATCGTCCGTGTCGGAGTGGAAAGTGCGCGCATCGTGAAGGCACTCCCGAAATTGTCCGAAGCGAAAAACTAAGGGGAATGGGTATGGACGAAGGCTTTTGGAAACTGCTGAAAAGATTTTCACCCGATACCCGCCAGGATGCGCTGAAGGAGTTCGGAGGGCGACGTCGAAACCTTTCAGTTGAGGGGGCTCGCCTTGAGTAATACGAACAGCGGTATCAAGATAACGGATGTCCGTGTATCGAACTTCAGAACCCTGAAAAATATCGAGATGCCCTTAGGTAATCTGACGATTCTCCTTGGTGCTAACAACGCGGGCAAGACCAGCTTCCTTGATGCGCTCTACGCAGCGATAGGGGCTGGCCGGAAAATCCTCGGGCAGGACGATGTGCGCCTGGAAGGAACGGAGGCTCTTCCGCCGAAAGAGCGGGTTGTGACCGTGGATGTCAGAATCAGGCCCATCGGTGTTGACGGTAACATCGCTTCTGTCTTCCCTGAGGGAAGCTTCTGGACTAGCCTGTGGGGGACGGGCATCAAGCAGGAGTTGGAAGGAGATTTCGAAGAATTTGCAGGCATACGAACTACCCTCTCTTGGAGTCATTCAAAGGGTGATTACATCCTCGAACGTCGTTTTCTCAAAGAATGGCGCACATTCGAGGACTGGTTGGCGACCCCGGTAGATGAAACATCGAAAGTGAATGCGGCCCAGATTGAACCTTTAGCCCTCCATTACATAGACGCAAAGCGAGACCTTGAGGACGATATCCGCAAGCAGGGGTCGTTCTGGCGCCGCATGACTGAGGATCTCGGTTTGTCAGCCACCGATGTCGAAACTTTCGAGAAGGCCCTCACGGATTTGAATTTTGAACTTGTCGGCAAGAGCGGAATCCTCAAACACTTAAAGGAAAATCTCGCAGACATAAGTCCTATTGTTTCGGCGGAAGGTGGGGATATCGACATCTCCCCAGTTGCCCGCAGATTGCGCGATCTCTCGAAGGGTGTGGATGTCTCGTTTGCAGCGACGGGAGCACAGTCATTTCCTTTGGCAAGACACGGAATGGGAACTCGCAGTCTGGCATCGCTGCTTGTGTTCAGGGCCTTTGCCTCATGGAAGGCGAAGCAGGCGGAGGATGCGGGGGATCATGTTCATTCCATCCTCGCGCTCGAGGAGCCGGAGGCTCATCTCCATCCACAGGCTCAAAGATCCTTCTTCTCGCAGGTGAAGTCCATCCCGGGACAGCGCGTCGTCAGCACCCATTCACCGTATTTCGCGGGGCAGGCAGGCTTGTCAGATTTGCGCCTATTCATCCGTAGCGGTGGAGAGACCACGGTCTCGCGACTAGACCTATCGGTTCTAAATTCCGATGAGCTCAGGAAACTCCGCCACGGGGTCGTTAACACGAGGGGGGATTTGCTGTTCTCCCGTGCGGCTGTATTCTTCGAGGGAGAGACGGAGGAGCAGGCACTCCCGATACTTGCGGAGGCTTACTGGGGGTGCAACATCCACGAGTTGGGCTTCAGTTTTGTGCGTGTTGGAAGCAATACAAACTACTTCCCGTTCATCTGGCTTGCCGAAAGTCTGGCAATTCCTTGGTACGTTTTCTCCGATGGCGAGTTAGAAACGATTACGCATTTAGGACGCGCACTTCACAAATCAGGGAAGCCGGCACCAGCCGCATGTCCAGAGGTGTTTGTGATTCCTGATGGTCGAAATTTTGAGCGTCAATTGGTGGCGGACGGATATTTGCCAGAAATCGAAGCTACCTTCGACCAAGTGGCGGGGAAGGTGAACTACCTCAGCGACTACATAACCCGCATGAATGGGAAAACTGGCAAAAAGGGGGGGCTTCGCGATTATTCCGTCATTGACGGTCGCCAGAAGGCTGCATGCGATGCCATGTCAGAGAACAAAACTCGTATGGCAGAACCGCTCGCGACGACACTTTCCCTCATCGACGATGAGGCTCGAAGGTTCCCCGCTCACATAAAGGCGCTGTTCGAGAAGATGTCTGCCGACCACGGACTCTCGCAGGCTGGCAAGGAGGAGCTATGAAAAAGGCCAGACTTTCTGCTACACAGACCCGCGTGGTTGAACACGGAGAGGGGGCGCTGCTCGTGGTTGCCGGACCAGGATCGGGCAAGACACGCGTGCTTACGGAGCGAGTCAGGAGGCTAATGACTGAGGTCCCGGGACATTTCAGGATTCTGGCCCTGACCTTTACGAACAAGGCAGCTAACGAGATGAAAGAGCGGCTGTCGGATCTTGGCAATGAGAACCAGCGGGCATTCATCGGGACGATGCACAGTTTCTGCCTTGAAATGCTTTCTGAGCGGGGCAAGCCAGTCGGAGTCGATGGGCTGCCGCACGTGTTTGAGCAGCACAAGGACAGAAAGGAGATACTTGTCGAGGCAGTCAGACAGGATCCCCTACTGTCCGACGAATTGGCATCCGAACCCGACGCAAAGGCCGTGGCAAGGAGGCTTGACCAGTGGCTCGCCTCAATCTCGTGGCTAAAGGCCCATCCCTCTGCGATAGAGGATTCAAATGACGAGATAGGGAAGCGCGCGCTGGATGCATACGACGCCGGTCTACGGGCGTGTGGGGCCTACGACTTTGACGACCTGCTACTGCTGACCTATCGACTCCTGAGCGAGTATCCGAAAATAGCCGATTTCTATCGGAGGCTCTACCGTTTTGTCTGTGTCGACGAGGCACAGGATCTCAACGAGGCCCAGTATTCTGTCCTGACGGCTCTCTGTGGCGACTCATTCAGGAACGTGATGATGGTTGGCGACCCAAAGCAGTCGATATACGGTTTCAACACATCCAGTCCGGATTTTATGTGGCGCTTCGAAGATGAGTTCGGGGCCGAAAAGATTGAACTGACCGAGAACTTCCGCTCGTCAAAGGCGGTAGTGGATTTGGCCACAGCCCTTGATTCAAACTACGTGGTCGAGGGGCAGCTGCCGATTGCCGGCCTTGTCGAGGTGCTTACCGGAGTCGACGAGGAGGCGGAGGCAAAACTCGTCGCCAACAGGATTCAGATGTTGTTGGCCGAAGGGCACGAGGATGTTGAGGGTCCCATCGAGTGGGATAGTTGCGCGGTGCTCGGCCGCACCCGTTTCGCGCTTATGGCCGTTGAGTCTGAGTTCAGGGAGCGAGGCATTCCCTTCTACAAACGCTTGACGGCAAACCACGAAAACGAGTCAGACGTAATGGAAGATTTTGTTCTCTCGCTACGCGTTCTGGCCAACCCGAAGGACAGGCTACACCTGTCTGCCTTGGCCAAAAGATGGAAAACTACGATTTTACAGCCTTCCTGCGAGTCGGAGACGGTCAATGTCATTGGCTTGATGGCGGCATCTTCAGGGATTCCTGGGGCTGCGGCGGTAGCAGCCGCTTTGGCCGCTGTTGCGGCCAAGACTCAGCGACTGGATATGCTTCCGGGGCTTGCGGTCATCAGGGCTCATGCGGACACTTGCAACGAGGAGGACAAACGGGCCATTTACGAGGATGTCGCGGTGTTCGGGCAGGAGTGGGACCAGTACCTCCGAACGGGGGGGGCCAACAAGAGCGTGGGGGGCTTCATGAGCAGCAAGGCGCTCGGTGCCACTCAACAGGCCTCCCGCGAAGGGGTGGCAATGCTGACGGTACATTCCTCAAAGGGCCTGGAGTTCGATGTCGTATTCATAGCCGGAATGGTTGAGGGCGTATTCCCAGACTACAGAGCAAAGTCGAGAAAAGAGCTGGAGGAAGAATACAGAAACGCCTTCGTAGCTGTCACACGATCTAAACGACTTCTGTTTCTCACTTGGCCTAAGATGAGGATGATGCCTTGGGGCGATAGTCAGTCCCAGAGACCTTCGAGGTTTCTTTCAGCAATCCCAATAGTATAGAAAGATTCGACAGCAACTCCAGCGTGTCTGCGGGTTCTCTGGGCTGCGAAGCTGCGTTTACACAGCACCCACAGAGCGCCCACAGAACACACGCACAAAACATCTCTAAGTCCCACGCGCACGGCAGAACAACTACAGCACATCTGCGCTTTTCGACCTCCCGTAACATTCTGCTGACGCCTGCGAAATGCGGTTCAAATTTGAACCGCATTCAAGGGATTTCCTCCCCCCGAAAAACTAGACTTCGACGGTCAATCAAATCGAAGTGGTATCGCAATGGGGAAGCAACAAGCCATCAGAATCAAATCATCCGCGTTCAAGCTCATTGCATCCTTAGACCTGTTCGCAGCATCCTTTATCAAGGATGAGGACCTGTTTCCTTCGGATGCCCCGCCAGCTGATCGGCAGGCCATGTATGAAGAATTTTCGGCCGACTTACCATTCTGCTCGCCATTCGCGATTTCAGCAGGGGACGTGAAGCCCAGAAGGTTCGAATACAAGGGCAAGTTCATGGAGTTCAAGCCCGGCCCCAATGGACTCCCGACCATTCGTGATTTCGATGTGCTGATCTACTGCGTCACGTGGATAGCCAACGCGGCCCTGGACGGACGGGATGCCGATGTAGGAGCAACCTATGAGTTCGAGATAGAGGACTTCTATCGCTTTGCAGGGCGGCCACGGCACGGTGAGCGCGAAAGCCTTTTCATTCAAGGTCTGGAACGTCTTGTTGACTGCAGCATTTCGACCAATACCAAGCCCATAGGCCTCGAATATGCATCGCTGAATTTCATCGAGAAGTACCAGCTGGGTCGCGACGAAGCAGGGCGATTAATAACGGTTGAAATCAGGCTGCCGCACTCGATTTACTGCCTTGCGCACAATGAATTTTTCGACAAGATCCATCGCGATTACTTCAATCAGTCGGCTGTACGCAGGCTGATCTACCTGTTCCTCAAACAGCACTGCGGGAGCGCAGAAAGACTGACCGTTTCATACGCAAAGTTGCATGAAGTGACAGGTTCGACCTCGCCACTGCGCAAGTTCAAACCACTCATCGACGAACTGATAGCCAAGCCGCTGCCGGAATTTTCTTCCGACAAGGACGATGGGGCGGAAAAACTTTCCGCGATTCGAACCTATAAGTTATCAGCGTAGAGCGGAAAAATATTCCACATGCAACACCATGAAAGTAAATGTGAAGTTTTGACGCTGAAGCCGGAAGGTTTTTCCTCGAAGCACCCTTTTGATGTGAGAGCGGAAGAAAATTCCGCAACCGGAAGAAAATTCCGCATGCGATGTGGAGACTTTTTCCGCTCGCAACCTATTGAAATCGCAGAAGACGATTTTTCCGCGATGCACGAAAACATGGCGAAGCCGGAGTGCTGATTTACCGCGCCGCGAGAACCTAGCGGCCTAGAAGTAAAGCTAGGCCTCAACAGGGTAAACAGCAAGGGGCGCAATTGTTAGATGTGACATTAATTATGGAGGATGTATGGAGACATTGAATGATGCTTTGGGGCATGCAAGTGAGGGGCCTGAGAAAGCACGTCAATACCTGATGAACTATGTTCAAGAGCTTGGTGAGCAAGCCACAGAATTGTGCCAGCAACACTTCAATCTGGTTATGGCCGGAAACAAACAGAAGTCATGGAACGACAAGAGCGTACTTTTCGTTCAGACGCGGATTCGTGGTAACAGCCTGACAGCGAATTGGTACGAGATTCGGTGGTATGGCTCAAAGTCGGCGAAGACGCGCCGTATGACAAAGAGGCTTATTCCCAAGCAGAAGGGTAGCTATGGTTACAACTTGGCTGTGCTGGGCAAGTTGGCCCAACCTTGGGAAACGGACGTGATTGAAGCCATTGAACCAAAGCTGAGTGAGATTCGCCGCAGGGTGTTCCTGGTAAACAAAGCGATCACATCACTCAATCATGTAGTGCGGGGCGCGCAGCCGAAATGAGCGAACTAGGCCAACTCGTCCGGGCGCTGGCGTCTCTCTCGTGGCGGTACAACACCTTCCGTGGCCGCTGGGGCGATATGCCTGACTCGACAGGCCTGTGCATTGCCTTGGGCGTCTTGTCATTCGCGGCTTGCGTGCTGGCGGTCTGGATTGAATATGGCGGCGCTGTTGCTGTGGCGATACCGTCAGTCTGGCTGGGTGCAATTTGGCTGTTCGCCTCGCACGATGGGTCGATGGGGCTGAACAAGCGCCTTCTGTCTGCTGTGTTCCTGCTCACCATCCCCGCGATGGCTTTCCTGACTCTGGTTGGTGCTGGCCAGCCGTTCATTGAAGCGTTGGTCGGCGTGTACCTCTCCGCAACCATCCTCACACTCAAGACAAGGGAATAACGCATGGCAAAGTCGTTTGACTGGGAGAATCCTTGGCGTCCGAACATCGAGGCTAAGATGGCGGCGGTGTGGGGCGGGGCGGCAACGGCGACGCTCATGATCGGCAAATACATGCCGGTTCCCATCCCTATGAAGTTCAGCGCGATCGCAGCGCTCGTGTGCACCGGCATGGCCGCCTACCGTGGAATTGCAGCCTACAACCGCTTCGTGGACAGTTCGCGCCTGAATAACTCCGGCTTTGAATTCATGAGCATCGCGGAACTGGCGCAGAAGACAGAAGAGGCGAAGAGGAATAAATCTGTCTGGCTGGGCGACGGATTCGACTGGACGGACATCGAGGCCCAGAAGATGCACTCCATGATTGGCTTGGGCATCGCAAAAACCATTGGCAAGAGCACCGACGCACACGGACTGAACGGCGCGTACTGGCTGCATGGGCTGGATGAAGAGACCGACCGATTCATGAGCCTCGACAACCTTGTGGGGCATACCGGATTCGTCGGAACCACCCGAGTGGGTAAGACGCGCGGCATGGAGCTTCTGATTGGCCAAGCGATCCTTCGCGGAGAGTGCGTCATCGTCATCGACCCCAAGGGTGATCACGCGCTCCAGGAGAACATGAAGCGCATTTGCGAAAAGATTGGGCAGTCCGAACGGTTCGTCTACTTCCATCCGGCGCACCCTGAACGCTCGGTCGCGATCGACCCCATGCGCAACTGGAACCGCCGTACAGAACTCGCCAGCCGGGTTGCGGCCCTGATTCCATCCGAAACAGGCGCTGACCCATTCGCGGCTTTCGGCTGGAAGGTGCTCAACGACATCGTGAACGGCTTGGTGGCCACCGGTGTCAGCCCGAACCTCGCGCACCTCAAGCAATACATCGAGGGCGGCGCAGACAACCTTGTGCTGAATACCCTGCGTCACCACTTCATCGACCACGTGGCCGATTGGGAGTCGCGCTCAAGCGGCTTCGTAAAAAAGCACAAGGACAGGGTTCTTGAAGCCTACATTGACTTCTACAAGCAGATTGCCATTCATGAAGCCCAGTCATCCGACCTGGACGGCCTGATCTCCACCTTCGAGCACAACCGGGACCACTTCCAGAAGATGGTCGCCTCGCTCATCCCGATTCTGTCCATGCTCACCTCGGACCCGCTGGCCGACCTGTTGTCGCCCACGGCAGAGATTGGCGGCAAGCGGAAATCGACCGACATGGCCAAGATCATCAACAACAGCCAAGTGCTTTATCTGGGGCTGGACAGCTTGGCGGACGGCACCGTTGGCAGCGCAATCGGCTCCATCATGCTCGCCGACCTGACTGCGGTGGCCGGTGATCGCTACAACTACGGCATCGACTCCATCAAGCCGGTGAACCTGTTCATTGACGAAGCGGCCGAGGTCATCAACCAGCCCACCATCCAGCTGATGAACAAGGGCGGCGGTGCGCTGTTCCGCGTCACGTTGGCCATGCAGACCCTTGCCGACCTCCCGGCTCGTCTGGGAGATGAGAACAAGGCCAGACAGGTGATGGGCAACATCAACAACCTGATCTGCTTCCGTGTGACCGATGGTGACACGCAGGAATACATCACAAACGGCCTGCCGAAGTTCAAATACAAATCCATCACCTTGCGTTATGGACACGGTGCTGACGCACACCTGCAGGATGAATACAAATCCTCGTATCAAGAGTCCGTCAACGAAGAAGAAGCGCCTGTCATTCCCCCCGCAATCCTTGGCGAGCTTGCGCCGCTTCACTTCTTTGCGAAGCTCTCCGGTGGCCGAATCATCAAGGGCAAGATCAAGATACTCCAGGACGAGGAATAATCACGATGGCTGACAAAAAGCACAAAAGCAGCTTCTGGACGACCATGAGCATGATTTCCATCGTGGTGGCGGTAGCTATGTGGGCACTGATAACCCCGGAATCCATGATGAAGTCACTACAGTCGGAACGCGACTTCTCGATGAAGATGGGCGGCGTCGATGCGGACAGATGGATCTACACCCAGTCCATATCGGGCAGCATGGACATCATCAAAGACTCCACCTCGGTCATCAAAGGCACAGAATCGCTGCCGGCGCCGGTCAGAAGATGGGCGCAGGAGCGCATCATCGTCACCTGGTTGTGGGCCTCGCTCATCACCTACCGCGCCTATATGCTACTGCTGTATTTCTTTGTCTTGATGCCCTTTGTGTTCGCCATTTCGATGGACGGTTGGGGCGTGCGCGAGATCAGCATGCACCGGTTTTCTTCGCAGTCTCCGATGAAACACCGGATGGGCGTGGTCATCTCCAACGCCAATCTGTTTTTTGTGGCGTTCTGGATGGTCTTGCCAATCCCGATTCCGGCCGTATTCGCGCCGCTCTCTATCCTCGCGATGGGGATTGCCAGCTGGATCTGGTTGAGCAACTTGCAGAAGCGGATTTGAGACCATGATGGCCTTCACCCATGCCGCTGCCGGGGCAGCTTCTTCGCTCTTGGTCGCGCAATACCTTCACGCGGGGCCGATTCAAACGTTGCTGGTCCTGTCCGGTGGTGTTGCTGGAAGCTATCTGCCCGACATCGACCACCCGAAAAGCGCATTCGGAAGCCGCGTTTTACCGCTTTCCTTGCCGATCTCCGCGATATTCGGGCACCGCGGTATCACGCACAGCCTGATTGCGGTCGTGGCCATGTCCTGCCTCCTGTGGTGGGTGTTTCAGCAGGCCAACTGGCACCAAGGCATCGCGGTACCGGTGCTGGTGGGAATAGCGGTCGGGTATCTTTCGCATCTGCTGGGGGACTGGCTGACCAACTCTGGGGTGCCGCTGCTGTGGCCAAGCAAAAGGCGTTTCGTCTCGCCGCTGAAACTGTGCACGGGTGACTTCCGGGAGTACGTTCTGGCGCTGTTGATGTATGGCTGGGTGGCCATGACGGCCATGCGGATCTTTATCAAGTGAAAGGAAGGAATTGATGGCAAGCATAACGATGTGTACCGGCAAAGGCTGCGCTGAAAAGAACGATTGCTACCGCTATCGCGCCATCCCGTCACCAGTCGATCAGAGATGGCAACAATTCGACCCAAGAGATACCGCGAATTGCTTTTTTGTTACCAGAGAAGAGCATCGGTTGATGAACACGAATTGGCAGGATAGGCCGGAGTTCGCGGGAATGATGAAGAGCGTTTGCAGTTCATTATTTGCGCTTGCCACATAGACCCAATGGGTCTATAGTCCGGCGTGCATGATAGTGGAAGTGGATCATTGTCCTGCTTGTTCGGGGAAGTGACTCTTGATGCGCTGGAGGAAGTTGAATGAATACGATTCACGTTGTGCGGCAAATATCGACTGGGATGTATTTGAGGATGACGAAGTTCGATCCGGATACACAGGAACCGGTTTACGGCCCTTTGGAGATGGCTTGGATCGCGCTGAATTTTGAGCAGGCAGATGCTCAAGCGGCATTTCTTGGTGATGATCACGAAGCAGTTAAGTTGCAATAGGAAAGGCCATAGCGTAATGGAGGAGAAGGTCAATCGATTTGCGGAATATGAGCAACAGAAGATAAGCGAAATGCGTGAAACTTCTGCGCAACGCCAGCACCGCAAAGCGCTAAGAACATCACTTGGGATGGCAAGTCGCGAAGTGATCCCGCCATTGACGCTTTCCGCCAAAGGGGACGAGTTGATATTTGATGGCCAGGCTTACAGCCTCTTTTTTGCACATGGCGATTTGCAAATAGAACGCACATTTGCAAGTTGCCTGCGCAAGAAAGGATTTAGCGCGCCCACAAGGCAAGAAATACATAGGCGGGTGAAAGCTCTGGTGGCAGCGTCTCCATTGTCCTTCAATATTCTCGGCCAACCAGCAGTCGGCGCAATCAACAACCCCGGGAATGACGGCTGACTATGTATGAAGAGCATCTTGATAAAGGTCAATTTCGCGTGGTGACTACGCCGCCCGATGCAGGCACAAAAACCTACATTGAGAGCGACGATTACGAACATGCTGTCCGTCTTCAGGTAACTGGGAAATTTGACTCACTGGCTGACAAGGAGTTGTACGCAATGGCCCTTGCTGAGCTTTTGAATAACGCACGGCGATTAATTTGAAACCGCGATGAGCCAAGACAAAGTTTCCTATCCACAGCCTCTACCGGAAGAGGTGGTCGCCTTGCGCGAGCGCCACAGCCTGACACAGACAGAAGCGGCAGAGCACTGGATGACGACTATCAACACGGTCAAGAAATGGGAGTCTCCACTGGAGTCCGGAAACAATCGACGCGTGCATCCGCTGATGTGGTGGGCAATGAGGCGAATTCTTGGGGATAAAGGTTGAGGTGTACTGATGGCTGACCTGGTACTGCCGCTCAAGCGTGAATACTTCGAACAGATCAAGGCCGGAGAGAAGCCGGAAGAGTTTCGGCTGTGTACGCCGTATTGGGCAAAGCGGCTTGAAGGTCGCGAGTATGACCGAGTGGTGTTGACCCTTGGGTATCCAGCGAAAGACGATTCTGAGCGCCGTCTGGTGCGTCCGTGGCGCGGGTTTGTGAAGCGGCGGGTTGCACATCCGAACTTCGGTGCGGAGCTGGTCGATGTGTATGCAATAGATGTGAGGTTGTCATGAACGCAAATACAGGTTCCGCCGAACCCGATTTGAACGCCATTGTGAACCCAGAGTACAAGTTCACATATGGAGACCTGAAAAAGCAGGCTCAAACAGAAGCTCGGGCCGCGTGGGAGAGTGGACGATATTCATTGAGCGATAACCCGTTCACCGAAGGGAGCTGGTCACACAAATGGTGGCAGGATGAATATGCGGAATGCGATGCCTAGGCAGATGAGTTCTGAACGATCTGAGACCGGGCGGATTGGTGATTGGCTCTGGCATGGGGGCAGGCTGCGCGTCCTGAAACCCATCACTACGAACGGCGGCAAGGTGTTCGAGGCCGGGGAAATCATCAGGCTTGTGCGGTTGGAGCCTTACGGCGACAAGAACCAGCTGGCCACGGCCACTTACGTCAGTGAGTCAGATCCAGCAAAGGGATATGTCATGTCTGGATGGCATCCGGAAGATGACTCCTGTTTTGAGGCCGTAACTCGATAAAGGATTAGATGATGAAGCTCATGGCCTTCCTGATACTGATTGCATGCTCGTTCGCTTCATCCTCTATGGCCGACACCATCACCGGCAAGGTGGTCAGCGTCGCGGACGGAGATACCCTCACCATACTGGACGAGGCCAGAACGCAACATAAGGTACGCCTTGCCCAGATCGACGCTCCCGAGACCTCGCACGGCAAGAACAAGCCCGGACAGCCCTTCGGCAACGATTCCAAGCAATCGTTGGCTCAACTCACCTTTGGCAAGGTCGTAACGGCTTCCTGTGGCGACACAGACCGCTATGGCCGCTCTGTGTGCGGCATCTCTGTGGACGGCATCGATGTGAATCGAGAGCAAGTCCAGCGCGGCATGGCTTGGGTGTATCGCAGGTATGCGCATGACAAAACGCTCTACCGCGCCGAGGATGACGCAAAAAGAGAAAAGCGCGGCCTATGGTGATTGGAAGATGCAGTGCCACCATGGGAGTGGCGGAAACGAAAGGTGAAGCCATGAATGCAGCATGCCCATTTTGCGCGAGCGAGCACACAGAAATCATAGAGGCCGACCTTGATGGCTGGGCAGTTGAATGCCGCGACTGCAAGACGACTGGCCCGATAGCGAAATCCCGGGAGCTTGCGGAGTTGCGCTGGAACGAGCGCATTCTCTATTCCGAAATGAGGAAGTGCGGGTAGGCAGTGACAAGCCTGCTCGACCAATTCACTGCGCTGCCGACCATCACACACCTGCTGATTGGTGGCATCTTGGTGATTCATTTCGTAATCGCTCCTCGATTGGGGATGTGGGCGTTTAGCCTGTTTGCATTGCCTGGTACCGCAGTGCACGAGTTGAGTCACTGGCTTGTTGCGCTGCTGTTGGGAGCTAAGCCTAGCTTCCCGAACATCATTCCTAAGCGGGAGGGCAGCACATGGACATTGGGATCTGTTCGCATGACCCCCAACATCCTGACGCGCATCCCGATTGCACTGGCGCCGATTGCGCTCCTTCCTTTTGGCATCTGGTATGCCGTCGCCCATCCCGAGGTTACGGCTGGATGGGATCTGGTTCATGTGTGGATTGCCGGTACGCTGATTGCCGCAAGTCTGCCATCCCGTCAGGATTGGTGGATTGCACTGCCGGCGCTCATTTGCGCAATCGTGGGATATCTGGGGATTCTGCAATTACAAATTAGTTAGGCCGTTAGCTTGCAAAAAAGTTTATTGCCGGATTTAATTGGTGCTGATTCGATACCTGTCCATTTCGTAGTACAACAACATAGGAGAAACGCATGAACCGTAAGGAACTGATTGACGCACTTTCCGCAAAGACCGGTAGCAGCAAGGCTGACGCAGATCGCAACATCGCAGCACTGATCGAAATCATCACCAGCACCCTGAAGAAGGGTGACAACGTTGCATTGGTTGGCTTCGGCACGTTTGAAGTTCGCAAGCGCGCAGCACGTACCGGCCGCAATCCTGCTACCGGCGCAGAGCTGAAGATCAAGGCTTCCAAGGCTCCGGCATTCAAGGCTGGCGCTACGCTGAAAGCAGCCGTGAACGGCGGCAAGAAGTAAGCTGCAAGACTTTGTGAGAGCCCGCCAGTCACGAATGGATGGCGGGTTTTTTCACACCCGTCGTTTGCGTTCGGGGACCATATAATTTTTCATACCGTATAGTTTTTCATAAGGGCTATTTGTGGTCTGCAGTTGGAAATCGAGCCGTAGGAAATAGGTTTCAAAAAGCCGTGATAGCTTGTTCAATCACGCGGACTTCCGCGTGTGCCAACAAACAGGAGATCATCATGGACAAAGAGGTTGTAATCGACGGAAATGGAAATATCGACAAAGCCAAACGCATGATTGCGCTGTTCGATAATGCGGAAAATGCTTTGAGTGACTTGTTGAAGTTCATAGAAGAACTGGGGTACGAGCCGCCCGGTACCAGGTTTTCTGAAATTCTTCAGAGAGGGCATCGAATAACAGGATCCAACAGGACATTTGATGCGATTCTGGATAACCAGAGCACTTCCATCCAAGTTTCCGAACTGGATAGATATGAAGTGATAGGTCGTAATGACGCATCGTTTCTACCAGTAATTCGACTAATTAACTACAATAGCTCAGATTCTCGCGGCAAGTTATGTCGCGCGGACATGGACGGAGGAATAGGGGATGGGAGAACACAAGCGTAAGAAATTGGCGCCAGAAGAGTTGAGGCAAGACGAAAACTGGCTCGATGATATGTTATTGCCCGTTGATTTCGAGATTTTCAAGTTTGTATCTCAAACCTATCAGGCTGCTGCAAGGATGACCATGCCAGTAGAAAATCCAAGTGCGCGTCCGATTCTTGAGATGAATGGAAAACAATACTCTTTTTCGGACATGCCGATTAATCGCGGCATGCTGGCAGCCAAGGGGCAATTGAACGAATTGGAAGCTAAGAATCATCAAGCATATCTGAACCGCCTCATGCACTTTGGCGAGATATTGGAGGCGCGTGAGCGGTTGGGCGACCTGATCCGCGAGGGTAATGAGCCTGGTGCTCTTATGATTTCAGAAGCCGTGATGTATGCGGCTGCGACCGCGAAGATGTTCGTCTCTGGCGAACACATGGGATACGACATCGATGATGTAGTCCAAGTCGCCCATGATTGGGCTGCATCACATCCAGACACTGAATGACTAGCAGTTGGAATGACGAAAGTAAATGCGAATAGGAGACACGCGAGCTGCGTTGTTGTCGCCAATTCAAGAGAGTTAATACAGTGCTAAGTTACAGACTGCTGAAGAATCACGGTGGAATCATGCTGATTGGTGACTATGGCACGCTGAAGGTGTTGCATGAAGTCATCCATGATGTGAATGAGCGTTCTCCGCTGATTCGAGATGTTGAAGGGTTTTTTATTGGCCTTGCGTATGACGTTAGAAAGGCATTTGAACGTCAGCGCGAGATTATCGAGCCACCGAGGAATTTTGAAGAGCAGGGCGTTCAATACGGCGTTAAGATTTTATGGCCAGTATTGTTAGCCCAACATCGCATATTGCGAACGTCACTTGCCTTCATAGACTCTGGAAAAAAGCATCAGGCCATCACGTACGCGCTTGAGTGGGTAATTGAAAATGCGCTGCAGGATGACTTTGAAGGCCTCGCGCCATTGATAAAAGATAGGTGGCTACAACTCGATCCACAATCTCCCGTGCTTGAAGAAAAGATTGGAAGCAGGGCGGCTCAATTCTGCGCATGGTCAAAGTCCGAACGAAAAAGATACATGGTCAATCTTCTTGAAAGCCTATCCTCGTTGTACTCCCTCATTTACAAGATGAGAGAAAAGTCCGGAGAGGTCGGCATGATTTCACCGGAACAGTACGATGAATGGATTGGTCAGGAGTGCCCAGATCCGAAGGTATAAAAAGTTGCTCGGGGCATGTGGTGAAGTATCAGTATCACTCAAACCAACCTAAAGCTGGCAGTTGAATAAAATGACACGCTCTGAACTTATAAAAAAACTGGCTGATCGTTTTCCGAAATTCACCATCAAAGACTCAGAACTGGCAGTCACCATTATCTTGGATGCCATGGCTGACACCATGTCCAGGGGAGGGCGGACTGAGATCCGAGGTTTCGGCAGTTTCGGCCTTAACTACCGTCCTCCGCGGATGGGACGCAATCCAAAGAACGGAGTCTCAGTTCCCGTTCCCGGCAAATATGTCCCACGCTTCAAGGCCGGTCTAGAACTGCGTGCGCGCGTCGATTTTGGTAGTCCGCATCCTTGAGGTTCTACTGGCGTGATTCACGGTTTATCAATCAAGTCCTCTAACGTAAATCGAACTTCAAGGGGTAGCCATGTCGTCTCAGAATGAAAACCTGAAAGTCATCATCGATCAACTGTTGTCCGCCCAAGAGACAGCAGAGATGCTTTTCGAGAAACTGCAACGCATGGAAAGCCATACACCTCATCTTTGCGCTGTTACAGCGGCAAGCATTTCAGATGGCCAACTCCTGACCGGTCGTGTTCTCTCAAATCTGTCCGTGGCACAACGCGAGATTGAATCCCGGCTGCCGGATTATGCTTTCGATTCTGGAGTTCATTGGGCGGCTGGTAAGCTCAACCTTTCTGTGGCATGTATGTTTCCTACGCACCTGGATATGATGCTTTCCCACCATGACGAGGGAATCAGACAAGTCGCAGTACGTTGCGGCGATTTGAGTGAAGAACAGTTGCAGAAAGCGCTTCATGACCCGGAAAGCTGGGTAAGGCAGGCGGCGGAGACACGCAAAAGGGATGGGAACAAATCTTCAATACACAGGGATTTGCCGATGGTCACGCTAAAGTCTATCGCCAGAGTAGGTAAACAGTAACAAGTCAGGCTCACGGTCGAATCAGCCATTTACTTTCGAACTCTTCGGCAGGAATCGGTCGGCCGATGTGATAGCCTTGAGCAAGTTGGCATCCCAGAGTAAGAAGTGCATTGGCCTGCCCAGCCTGCTCGACTCCCTCGGCAAGCGTTTCCAGTTCCAGATTTTTTCCCATGGCGATGATGGTGCTGACGATGGAGTAATCGTTATGATCGGTCAGCATGTCACGCACAAAAGAGATGTCGATCTTCAACTTATTCACCGGAAAACGCTTGAGGTAGGAGAGCGAAGAATATCCGGTGCCGAAATCGTCAATCGAAAGCGAGAAACCGGCGGAAGCCAGCGCACGGGTGATGTCGATGGCGCGCTCTGGGTCGCGCATCATGCCGCTTTCCGTAAGTTCTAGTTCAATGTGACTAGCTGCAATACGGTGTTCCCGGGCGATCCGTAGCATCCGGTCTACGAAATCGTCATCCTCGAATTGTTTTGCCGCGACATTGACTGCCACCTTGCCCGGCATAGGACAATTCCGTTCCTGCCAGAGGTGTACCTGGTTACATGCTTCGTGGAGAGCCCATTCGCCCAAGCGCCCAATCAAGCCACGTTCTTCAGCTATGGGAATGAAGTCTGCTGGCGACATGATACCCCACTCGGCATCTTGCCATCTGGCCAGCGCTTCGGCCCCTGCCAGTTTGCCGTTGGATAGATACACTTGGGGTTGATAGTGGAGCTGCAAACCACCATTCACCAACGCTTCTTCCAGTCGCTTGGCAACGGTGATTTTCCGGAGCAAATCCTCGCCCATTTCAGAACGGTAAAAACGATAGCCGCCGCCATCACCCTTGGCACGGTACATTGCGATATCGGCATGCTTGAGCAGATCTTCTGTAGATCGTCCGTCTTCCGGGAAGACCGCGATACCAATGCTGGCGGATAGCATGAAACTCTGGCCGCTAATATGGAAGGTCGCGGACAGCGCACGACCGATTCGGTCGGCGATATGACCAGCCGTTTGCACAGAATCTGCGGCAATGATCACGAACTCGTCGCCGGAAAGCCGCGCCAGGGTTTCATCTTCCCGCAAAGCCAGCTTCAAGCGGCGAGCTACCTCGGACAACACCAAGTCGCCCGCATCATGCCCCATGGTATCGTTGATTTCCTTGAAGCGGTCGAGATCGAGAAAAAACAATGAAAGCCGTTGGCTACGCCGTTCCGCAACTGCCAGTTCATGCCTCAAGCGGTCCATGAACAGCGCGCGATTGGGCAGTCCTGTCAAGGTGTCATAAAAGGCCAGATTTTCGATCCGCATTTCGGCGGTCTTGCGATCCGTAACGTCCTGGATAGTGCCAATTCCCATTGCCGGCTGGTGGTTGCGGTCGAATTCAATCTCAGCCCTCTCTTCTACCCAGCGCATCTTGCCACGCGCCACGATGCGGTGCTGGACGTGATACGGCGCACCATTGATTGCCGCAGTCCAGGCTGTATTGACCATTTCCCGGTCATCTGGATGGATTTGGTCGAGAAACAACTCATGACTGATTGGCGCGTCCAGAGGCAGCCCAATGATCCTGGACACTTCCGGTGTCCAAGAAAAGGTTCCGGTCTTGAAATCCAGCTTCCAACTTCCAATATGTGCCACCTCCTGAGCGTGCAGCAAGGTAGCCTCGCTCTCCTTGAGCGCCTGCTGCAAACGGGTTTGCTCGGTCATGTCTTCCACAACGACCAGAATACGGGCTTCTTCTTCTTCTTCTTCTTCTTCTTCTTCTTCTTCCGCAAGACGCATGCCAGTAAGGGTTACACGCACTGGATTGCGCTCTGATGCTCCGACCAATCCCATGTCGAGTAGCAGATCGTGCTGGGCGATAGCGGAATCGCGCACCTCGCAGAGCTTGTCGTTGAGTCCGTCGGCAACCACAAAGGCGAGGAAAGAGCGTCCACGCATGTCTGCCTCAGTCAGATTGAATCGCTTGAGAAATGCACGGTTCGCGGAAAGTACGGTGAAATCAGAAGTTAGAACGACCAACCCGTCAGGAATGGCGCAGAACACCAGTTCCGCATATTCCTTGAGCGCAAGAATCGATCGGCGATCAGCGTGGATGTAGGTGTCGACGGCAAGCCCCATGTCCAGTAGGACGATCTTGAGGAGTGCTTGCAGGGTGGGAATGTATTGTTCATGTTCCTCGCCCATTCGTTGCCATATTTCAGGCATGATATCCACAAGGTATTTGGCGTACGCGCCGAGATACCATTGCGTTTCCAAGCCGATGCGCTGATGTGCAATGCCGACGCGCAATCGGTGACGGACATAGTCGGAGTCATAATTCCCGGCAGTGAGAGAATCGAAGTATTCGCCTTGGGTCTGTTTCAGACGCCCCAGCGTTTCGGGGTCTGGTATGAAGCGACGCGTTTCCGGAAAACGCAGCATGTGGTCGTAGAAGCGCTGGGCGAATTCAGGTCCCAATCCATCGAGTACCTCGTGGAGTTTTTTCAGGAGATGGATATCTGCTTCAGAAAAGCCGAGGAATGCCTTGCGTGTCGAAACTTCCGCATCGTTCAGGCCGAGGGCTGCAATCACTGACTCGACAGTTTCAGCAACCGGCTTCATTTCTCCGGCCCTCGCTGCCACCCATTCGGAAGAGACGAACCGGTCGTTATGCTTGCTTGCTTGCTTGCTTGCTTGCTTGCTTGCTTGC
>DYJI01000007.1:153873-225662 GCA_020723185.1 Sideroxydans lithotrophicus
TGCTTGCTTGCTTGCTTGCTTGCTTGCTTGCTTGCTTGCGCAATGTTCTTTCCATTACACGATGATTGTTATTTTTCATGGACTCATCCGATTACATGGCGGTGGTGCACCGAACGTCTCGCAAAAAGCATGGTACAACTGTCGCTCCAGCAAACGCCAGTCTTCGCTCACTACACGGTACCTTACTCTTGCGCCCCCCTCAGCTAGTGCGCTGAATAATAATACACTACCATTGCCGCGCAAATGATCTGACAAACGCTTGCGCAAATTCCTGGTCGAACCGATATATACAACTTGTGTTCGCTCAGTCGACAGTTGGCTATCTGGCATGACGGTATCCTCACAGGGACTGGTCGCGTGGATTTCATATACGCCAGAATGGGAAGGGATCATGGCGCTGACTCCCTGTTGCGTCATGGGCAGGAGAGGAGAGAACCCACCAGCCACGGACAAATAGCTTTCACGTCCGGCACGGCGACGCCAGTCTGGGATCGCCAGATGATGGCGTATCGCGGCGACCGAGCGCCGCGTGATCAAAACTCCATATTGCTGCGCGAGCAGTGAGGCGACAGCCTCGTCTGGCAGAGGATGTTCGATACGCCTCTCCAGAATCAGCGTTTTTTCCAATTTCATCAAGTGATCAATGCGATGGCAATGGAGTTGGCGTTCGTTGGGAAGGAGTGTCGTTAATGGCTGAATTTTGCCATCCGGCATTTTGAAGGCCAGTCCACGCACTAGGCGCGACACTCTACTTACGTCGGCCACCATGGGAAGTTGGGCACGCTCTGCCAATATTCTCGTTAGACGCGCTTGGGGCATGGCTGCCAGATCAAGCGGATTCCCAGACATCAAATATTCCGCCTGAACGTCAATGAGCGAATGCATCAATGCATGAGTCAATCGGTTGCGGCTATTGATGAGGCGTAGCCGATGAAGCATGGAATGTATTTCCGGCAAAATACCTTGCGCTAGTTTCATGCGCTCTATTTCGTCCTCGTCGAAGCGGTATTCGCGGACGAAGGCCGTCCGATGGTAGACAAAGCTTGGGTAACCTTCTGACGTGCGAATTTCCCCTAATGCCAAAGGTGCACTTGAAGATCGCTCCACAGTCTGTGCGCACAGTACTGCACTATTCAGTGCTGATACTTCCACATGGGGTTTGAGCGACCGGAAATGCGGAGAAAGCTCAATTTTTTCTACGCTTCGATCATAGGCCTTGAGCGGTAAAGTGAGAAAGCGAGCGAAAACGATTTTGCCGAGCGTGGCGGCATCGAGGTTGTTGTTCTTCAAAGCGTCTCATCGTTGGATTGACAACTTGCTGCCGGTGGGTAAGTGCGCCGAGTGTCACGGCGACGCGGGTTCAAATAGCGCGATTGGGGAATTGAACCCGCGTCCTAGATGAGTGGTTTCACCGAAGCTCATACCAGACACCCCGTCCGCTACCGTGCTGGTTCAAGTGCCCACGTTCAATCAGCGTGCGGAAATGTTGCTTGAGTGTATTGCGGCTTGCACCGGTCAGTTTGATTGCCTCGCCGATCGTGACACGACCATGCTCGCGGGCAAACTCGACGATTTGTAACGAAAGTTCCGGTAAGGTGGCCAGCACCAGTTTTTCGCGCTCAACCTTCTTTTCCAGTCGCTTGACCTGCTCCGTCAGCGAACGTAGGAAGAACACCAGCCATGGTTGCCAGTTCGGGGCATCGCTGCGAATCGTCCCTTGGGTTTGACGCAGTGCCAGATAGTAGGCTTCCTTGCTTTGCTCGATGACGCTTTCCAGTGAACTATAGGGCACATAGGCGTAGCCTGATTGCAACAGCAACAAGGTTGTGAGCACGCGCGAAAGGCGACCGTTGCCGTCCTGAAATGGGTGAATTTCCAGAAACACGACTACCCAAACTGCAATGATTAGTAACGGATGCAGGTGTTTTGAATCGCGTTCTTCCTGTACCCATGTCACCAGTTCGGTCATCAAACGTGGCGTGTCGAATGGTGAAACTGTCTGAAACACGATACCGAGCTGCGTGCCGTTTTCATCAAAGGCTGCGACGCTATTGGATGTGGTCTTGTAATTGCCGCGATGCCATGCATCTTTTTCACTATAGACGAGCAGATTCTGGTGCAATTGCTTGATATGGTTTTCGGTGAATGTGATGTCTTTCCACGACGAAAAAACTAGCTCCATTACTTCCGCATAGCCAGCCACTTCCTGTTCGTCACGACTGCTGAAGTTTTTGATCTGCAGGTTGGACAGCAATCCCTCGACCTCGCGGTCGGACAATTTGCTGCCCTCAATCCGGGTTGACGAGCCGATACTTTCGATAGTGGCAACGCGGCGCAGGGCAGACAGCCTGTCTGGGGCGAGCGTCCCCAAGGCGCGCCACGCCCCCTTGAATTCATCAATTCTAGCGATCAGTGACAGAATGTCCGGGGTGATATGGATTGTGTCGGTTTTAATCACGGAACCAATGATACACCCAATTACACCCATTTCAAGTGCGCCATCCAAAACACATCCATTTACATCCAATAGATCGGGACAGGCTCCATGGCGTGCGGTTTGCCAATCAATTCCTCCCCAGCATTCAAGCTGGGGAGGATGTAAATAGACCTTGATTCAAACTGCTGCGGCACGCAAAGTTTTTGCCGCCGCCACCATGTGGGTCAGTGCGGGAATGACCTCTGCCCACTGGCGTGTCTTCAGACCGCAATCCGGGTTCACCCACAAGCGTTCGGCTGGAATACGAAGGGCGGCCTTTTTCATCAACTCCACCATGTGCTGTTCAGTCGGGATGTTGGGCGTATGGATGTCATACACGCCGGGGCCGATCTGATTCGGATACTTGAAATGGTCGAAAACATCCAGCAACTCCATATCCGACCGCGAGGTCTCGATAGTAATGACATCGGCATCCATGTCGGCGATAGCGGCGATAATGTCGTTGAATTCCGAATAGCACATATGGGTGTGAATCTGCGTCTCGTCTGTCACGCCGTTGGCAGCAATACGGAAGGATTCCACCGCCCAGTCCAGATAGGATTGCCATTGTGCGCGGCGCAGCGGCAATCCTTCGCGCAACGCGGCCTCGTCAATCTGAATGATGCGCACCCCGGCCTGTTCCAAATCCAGAACTTCCTCGCGGATTGCCAGCGCCAGTTGGTAGCAGGAAACCGAACGCGGCTGGTCGTCGCGTACGAAGGACCAGTTCAGCATCGTCACCGGCCCGGTCAGCATGCCCTTAATCGGCTTGTCGGTCAGTGATTGTGCGTATTTGATCCATTCCACCGTCATCGCTTGCGGACGTCTGATGTCGCCGAACAGGATGGGCGGCTTTACGCAGCGCGAGCCGTAAGACTGCACCCAGCCAAAGTGACTGAAGGCGTAGCCATCCAGTTGTTCGCCGAAGTATTCCACCATGTCGTTGCGCTCGGCCTCGCCGTGCACCAGTACATCCAGCCCCAGTGTTTCCTGCTCGCGCACGCAGCGCGCAATTTCAGCCTGCATCGCGCTCTGGTAGTCGGTATTGTTGATCTCGCCCGCCTTGAACTGGCTGCGCGCCTGGCGGATTTCCGCCGTCTGCGGGAACGAGCCGATGGTGGTGGTCGGATACAGCGGCAGCTTCAGAAATGCTGCCTGTTTCTCGGCGCGCACCGGATAGGCATTCTGGCGTTGTCCGAGTTCAGGTGTGATGCGAGCCAGTGCCTGCTTGACCGCCGGGTTGCTGACACGAGGCGAAGCGCGGCGGCTGGCGAGTGCGCCCTGATTCGCTTTCAATTCGTTGGCGACGGCGGCACGGCCTTGATTCAATGCGGTGGCCAGCACACGCAGTTCATCGAGTTTTTGTACCGCAAAGGCCAGCCAGGATTTGATCTCGGTATCCAGCTTCTGCTCGCTGTTCAAATCCACAGGGACATGCAGCAGCGAGCAGGACGGCGCGATCCACAAACGCTCACCAAGGCGCTCGGCCAGCGGTTCCAGCCAGTCCAGCGTGGCATTGAGGTCGGTCTTCCAGATATTGCGACCATTGATGACACCGAGCGACACGATCTTGTGTGAAGACACCAGATTCAACAGCGGCTGTATCTCGTTGCGTGCATTGATGACATCCAGATGCAGACCGGCGACCGGCAGATTGCATGCCAAATACAGATTCTCTTGCAGTGTGCCGAAATAAGTCGCCAGCAGCAGCTTGATGCGAATGCTCTTGAGGTGGTGGTAAGCTAGATTGTAAGCGTTCTGCCAATCGGCATCCAATTCTGTAACCAAGGCGGGCTCGTCGATTTGCACCCACTCCACGCCTTGTGCTGCAAGTGTGTCCAGCAGTTCGGAATAGACGGGTAACAGACGCGGCAGCAGGTTCAGTCGACTGGAGTCATCCTTGGTTTTGCCGATGCGCAGATAGGTGACGGGGCCGATGATCACCGGCTTGGCATGCACGCCCTGCGCCTTAGCCTCGGCTAGTTGCGCCAGCAGACGTGTGGCATCCAGCTTGAATTCGGTGTCGGCAGTAAATTCCGGCACGATATAGTGATAGTTGGTATCGAACCACTTGGTCATTTCGCCCGCAGCGATCCCGCTGCAACAGCCCGCATGATCCTCGGTACCTTGTGCGGAACGCCCGCGAGCGACTCTGAAATAATTATCCAGCGGATCGCCATGGTAGTCGCGTGCGCGCAGGGGTAGATTGCCAAGTGTGAGGCTCATATCAAGCACTTGATCGTAGAAAGAAAAATCGCCCACCGGACTCCAGTCTAGGCCGGATTGCACATTCCAATGCGTTTTGCGCAGTGCTGTGCCTTGGATTTTCAGTTCGGATATGGAGGACTGCCCCTTCCAGTAAGACTCCAGGGCAAATTTCAGTTCGCGTTTCGCGCCTATGCGCGGAAAACCCAAGTTATGCGTGACGACCATGATTTTTCTTTCAGATGAGAACAGGAGCGCAATGATAGAAAAATCATCCCATGAGATAAAATGATATTATTTCAACCATCAATTATTATTTTTCATGCAATAGACTTATGGGCATACTCGAACGCAGCCACCTGGAAATCATCCGCGCCGTATCACAACACGGTTCGCTGACCGCCGCCGCAGAAAAACTGCACCTGACCCAATCCGCCTTGAGCCACACCGTGCGCAAGCTGGAAGAGCAACTGGGTCTGCCGGTCTGGTACCGCGAGGGGCGCAGCTTGCGTCCGACTCAGGCAGGTGAATATCTGTTGTCAGTTGCCAACCGTCTGTTGCCGCAACTGGTGCATACCGAGGAACGCTTAAAACAATTTGCGCAGGGCGAACGCGGCAGCCTGCGCATCGGCATGGAGTGCCACCCGTGTTATCAGTGGTTATTGAAGATTGTCTCCCCATATCTCGCGCAATGGCCGGACGTGGATGTGGATGTAAAACAGAAATTTCAATTTGGCGGTATCGGTGCATTGTTTGGTTATGAAATCGACATGCTGGTAACCCCTGATCCGCTCTACAAACCTGGCCTCACCTTTGAGCCGGTATTCGACTACGAACAAGTGCTGGTCGTTGGTCCGCAGCACCCGCTGCGCGGGGTGGAATATGTACTACCCAAACAACTCTCGGGAGAAACACTCATCACTTACCCGGTCGCCATCGAGCGGCTGGACATTTACACGCTATTCCTGATCCCTGCCGGGGCTGCACCCAAGCGCCACAAAATCATCGAGACCACCGACATCATGCTGCAAATGGTCGCCAGCGGTCGCGGTGTGGCTGCCCTGCCGCGCTGGTTGGTCGAGGATCAATCAGCCAAGTTCGACGTCGCGCCGGTAAAGCTGGGGAAGCGTGGCTTGGCCAAGCAGATTTTTCTGGGATTCCGCGAGGTGGACGCTGATATAGATTACCTGCGTGCCTTCGTTGACTTGGCGGACACACACCGCAACAAAGCGAGACTATTTCTCCATTGAGGGAATAGGTGTGACCTTCCCCCCGGTTTTTCGTCTCCCAACAGGCGGGGTTGACATCCTCCCCGGCACTCATGCCGGGGAGGATGTCAAAAAGGAGCCCACCGGAGTTTGGTAATCTAAAGAAGCTCAGCTTTCCTCATGAATCTCGATTCCGGCCCATCATCAAGCGAACTGCTGATCTCAAGTCGGTTTCTGGAGCGCGTCATACCGACGTAGAACAAGCGCCTTTCCTCGGCCTCGGTAGAATCAAGGTGGGGGAGGTTCCCGTCCTCGGCCGCGATGATCCAAACGTTGTCGAACTCCAGTCCTTTGCTGCCATGCAAGGTTGAGAGAACGACCTCGGCCGCGGCAGTGTCCGAATTCAGCCTGGTCAGGGTGTTCAGCCGCTGCGCGAGAGATCCATTCAGCTTTGCCACGATGTTGGCCAGCTTCTTGAGGAGGTTTCCTCTATCGGACTTCAGGTACTGAGAAAACCAGTTCGTGGCCGCATAGATGGCCAGAGAGGTGTTGCCGTCTGCCATTTGCCGGCGCCAGTCGGCGCAACCGCGCCTCACGCCGTCGATGATTTTGATGGCGCGCACATCTTCGTTGGGTACGTGCTGGCGGATCTTTTCCAGCATCTGGTCGCAGTTCTTGTGGCTGTGGTCCAGGTTGAGCAGCTCCGGCTTGATGCCGCACATAGAGAGCGCGTTGGCCATGCCCGTCCAGTTGTCCGAATGCACACTCTTGAGCAGCCCGACAAGCGCGCTTCCTACCATGCCATCCCAGATGGACTTGCCGCCAGACAGGCGATAGGGGATAGCGTTCGCCATCAGCTCCGCCTCGACGTGCTCAAGCAAGCTGTTGGTTCTGGCCAGAACCGCCCAAGTTTGGCCGGGGGAAGACTTGATTGCCTTGGCTACGCGGCCAGCCTCATCGAGCCGATCTGCAACGCGATGCACATTGATGACGCCCACATTGGAGCGATGCGCCGTGATGGCCTTGTTGGCACGCAGCTTGTTGCAGGCGATCAGCGTTGCGGCGTGAGCAAGGATGTTCGGCGCACACCGGTAATTGACGGGTAGGGTGATCTCTTGGGAGACAAGCTGCTGGGTGATGCGCTGCATCCCCTCGTACCCGAGGGCGTTCCTGAAGGAGTACAAGCTCTGATCATCGTCGCCAACGATGGTGCACTCGATGCCTGCCTTGCCGTGCTCGATCACCCACTGCGTCTGAATCTCATCCGCATCCTGAAATTCGTCAGCCAGCAGCCAGCGTATGGAGAGCGGCTTGATACTGTCATCCCGAATACCGTTCACCACGGTCAACAGGATGTCGGAGAAGTCCATGCCGCGCTCTGTGGCCAGCAGGCCTTGGTAGGCATGGAACACATCCTCGATCTCGACATCCTCGAACTTGGGGACGCCGAGTTGGGATTTGGCGCGGTCGATGGCGGACAGCACGTCCTCGAAAGGTGCGTGGCACTTGAATTGAGAGTAGCACCGACGCAGTATGCCCATGCGCTCCCCATCAGATAGCAGCTTGATACGGGACAAGTGCTTCAGGCGGCGAATTTGCGAAAGTGCGACGGAATGGAAGGTGCCGACAGCTAAGCGCTGCGCCTCGCGCTCCCCGCACAACTGTAGTGTCCGGGCTTTAAGTTCGGCTGCAGCATCGCGAGTGAAGGTGACGGCGCAGAGCCGTCCGGTTTTGTTTTCAGAGAGGAGCCGGGCAGCGCGCATGGATAGCACGCTGGTTTTGCCCGATCCTGGACAGGCCAGAATCGAGCAATGCCCATCGGCGCTGATAGCCCGATTTTGATGCGGGTTGAGTTCGATCAAGCAACGACAGCTTCAGCAGGTTGAGCTGCGGCGGCGGCCTTCTTTGTGCGCTTCGGCTTGGTCGCTGTTGCAGCAGGTTCCGAACCTTCCGTACCGGTCTCGGTGGTAGATGCGCCATCAGTCAAAGTCAGATCGTCATCGTGCTCCTGGTCTGGTCCCTTGTTGTTGTGGGCTTTGAATGCGCGGTTCGTGATGCTCTTGATCTCGGCAGCCACGCCGATGGCCTTGCGACGCCACTTGCGCTCCATGCTCGATTTCACATCGTCGGCAATGAAACCAGCGAACCAGGCTGAGTGGACAAGGCAGATCAGCTCGTCCAGTTCGGTGATGATTTGCAGGTACTGGCCAGCCTTGTGACAGGTCAGTTTGGCCTCAACGGTCGCTGCATTCGTGTAGCTCAATCTACCCATTTCAATACCGTTATCGTCGGCGATCTTCTTGATCTGAGCTGCTACCTTGCGCAGCTCGGCCAGCGCTTTGTTGATCAGATGATCGACGGCACCGTTGACAGCCATCATGTCGCTCTGGTTTTTGATGATGGTGGGGAGCACCGCGCTCAAATTGCGCATCGACACTGCGCACTCATCGAATGCGGTATCAAAAGCCAGTTGGGCAGGGGTCGTATTCAGCGATATCGTTTTCTGGATATAGGGGTTACTGAATTCGATCTTGCGCTTCGCAGCCGGGATCTCTGCTTTCTTTACTTCCGTCTTGTCTGCCATGGTTGTTCCTTAAGTGAATGGGATGGGTATTGCGAGCATGACTTTGCCGCAGCCCCCCAAGAAAATCCTCGGAATGCGGTTCAAATTTGAACCGTATTTCAAGGATTTCAGAGAAGCATCTCTTGATAATCGCCACACGCTCCACAGGCGCACTACAGCACGCAAGGAAGATTTGAAGGCGCAGGGAAACGCGCCGCAGACGCCTTGTAGATGTGTTGAAGATGAGGGCGTGAAATTTGCGAGACGTTCGGTAGAACGCCTGTGGGTGAACTGGAATTTCACTACACACAAGGAGAATGCTGTGCAAATCGTCGGACTGGATATTGGTTACTCGAACTTGAAGGTGGCATTTGGTGAAGATGGGAAGGAGCCAGCGCTCGTAAGCCGTCCTGCCGGTGCCGCACCATCGGAGCATATCGGCCAGCGCATCATGCCTGCCGGCGCAGATGAGCCTTTGCGCGTTCTGGTGGATGGCAAAGAGTATGTCGCCGGATGCAGCCATGATCGACTGGAGAACTGGGCGCGCGAACTCCACAAGGATTACACCTCCACCGATTCCTACCGCGCCCTGTTCAATGCCGGTCTGCTGCTGTCCGGCATGACGGAGATCGATCGCGTGGTGACTGGTCTGCCGACCAGTCAATACTTCGATGACGGTCTGCGCAAGCACTTGGCCAAGACCATGAAGGGCGAGCATCAAGTCACCCCGAAGAAGAAGATCATCGTCAAGGACGTGAAGATCGTGCCCCAGCCGCTGGGCGGTTTCGTCGACTACCTCAACCACCTCGAAGATCCATCCGAGATCGAAGATGCCTCGGTACTGGTCATCGACCCGGGCTTCTTCTCGGTGGACTGGGTGCTTTTGGTGAACGGCGAATTCAAGCGCGGCTCGTCCGGTACCAGTCTCGATGCCACCTCGGTCATCCTGGACGAAGCCAGCGCGCTGATCGGCAAGGACTACGGGAGCGGCCCAGGACGCAGCAAGATGGAGAACGCGGTACGTTCCGGCCGGAACACAGTGTCGGTGCACGGCACTCGCGTCGACATCGCCCCCTATCTGGCCGCTGCTTCGGCAACAGTGGGGCACATCGTCAGCTCCCAGCTGCAAGCCTCCCTGCGCAAGGAAGAGTCAGCGGTCGATGCCATCGTGATGGTGGGTGGTGGCGCACCGTTGTTCCAAGCCGCGATCAAGGAAGCTTTCGACAAGACACCGCTGACGATTTCCGAATCGTCCGTGTTCGCGAACGCACGCGGCTTCTGGCACGGCGGGGCGGCGTAATGGACGGCGAGAGCTTGGAGGGGTCATGCGGATAACCGTCAACTATTTCGAGGGATACCCTGAGTTGGAGGCCGAGTTGGCCAAGCACTCGCCACGCGCCCGTGCTGAGCGGATGCGATTCCTTGCGGCGATGGGATTGGCTTTCATGAACGATGGTCGGTCCCACGCCGCCGCTGCACCGGCAGCAGCGCCGGTTGCTACGCAGGCAGCTCCTGCGGCAATCCAGACGACACCAGGCAAGGGTGCTAGCAGCACAGCAAAGTCCATTACGCGTAGTGTTTTCGGGCAGACGAATGACGATTAGCAATCCCTATCTTGCCGGCCTTGATCTGGCCAAGCAGCACCACGGCACAAGCGGTCAATCCGCAATGGTGAAGTGCATCCTGTCGCTGTACAACAGCCGGAACTCGTTCTCGATCAGCGAGATCTTGGCACCGCTCGACAACAAGTATTCGGCGGCGGTCTTTGCCATGCTTCACGAGTACGCGCGCCACGGCGAAACCGAGGAATTGCGGATCGCTGGCCGTTGGTGCGTCGAGAACTTCCCGCGCATGATCGAACTCGCCGATGCCATGAGCAACGCGGCCGGAGAAGTTCGTTATCGCTGGGATCGGGAGCATGAAGCAGAAATGCGCCGCTTGTATCCAGATGGCTAGCGGGAAGTCAGAAATCATGAGCGAGAAGACCGCAGTGATGTCGCGCGCCCTATCTCATGAATGGGTGTCGCTGGAACAGTTGGGGGAGGCAATACGAAGTGTTCTGCAGCACATCCCGAGTACACGGCACAACGGTTGTTGCATCCGGACGCGGAAAGACTCTGTGAGGCACTGGCCGAGATGAACTATCGGAAATTGAGTGCAGTGAAACGCGAGGTGTTCGAAGGCGAACATCTGGAAGCGCTGATGAGGTGGGTTGAATGATCGAATTGATTGAATGGGTAGGGTGCATCATCGGATTGGGCGGCGCAGCACTGCTTGCCATGAACTCCCGCCATTCTGCATGGGGATGGGTGCTATTCATCCTGTCGAATGTTGCCTGGATTGCATACGGCCTGTTGACACACGCTAATGGGTTGGTGGTCCAGCAGCTCGGCTTCACGGTCACAAGCTTGATGGGCATCTGGAAGTGGCTGGTTGTTCCGCGCCTTGCGCTCAAATCTATCCACAAAAATGGTGGATAAGGTTGTGAACAAGGCCGTCGAGCCACCGGAAATTGCTGGAGTTCGAGGTGCTGCACATACCTTGAGCGGCAACCTCGTGCAAAGAAAAATCGGTCGGCATCACATCGCCTTTTTCCGTGCAAGTCTGCAAGGGCTGGACATCGGCGACATGGCCGACAAGTATCTTGAGACCGGCATGGATCTCCGCCGCGCCAAGACGACGCTGGTGTGGATCTGGGACACGCTGCGCCAGGCTGCATTGCGACATGGCAAACATCGTGAGGCCCACCTGATCCGTCTGCGGGTGACCATCCATAGTCCCGTCGAGGTCACGGCCAAGATCCCTTCGCTGGATGAGTTCCGGGATGAGTTCGACCCGAACGGCTTCTACACCGAGAGAGAGCTGCTTCAAGCCTATCTGGAAGCCCATCCCCAGTCCGTCGATACACAAGCTCGGAAGAGGCAGCGCCTGATCAGTCGGCAGCTGGAAGCCCTGAAATGGATAGAGCCATTGATCTCTGCCGACCCTGTGCGCGAAGACTGGGTTGCGGCATGGTTCGATGAAACGATATCCAAGCGCCTGCTGCTGGCCGGGCTGCCTACGCTGGGGCATCTCTTGGATTGTATTGCCAGCGCCGGATATCGGTGGTGGATCGGCGTGCCAAGACTAGGAGAAAAGGGCGCTGCGCGTATCGTGGCGTGGCTGCGGGGCTATGAAGCCTCACTGGGGGCACTTCCGGAACTGTCACTTATGCCGCTGCGTAGCATATCCACCAGCGCACTGATCCAAACACGCCAGATGTGCACAGGAATCGTGCCGCTGGAGTCGTTTGCCTCGCCGGCAGACCTTGATGGACGGGACGGCTCGAACCGCTACCCTGGAGCACCGCGCATCGATGCAGCCAACGATTACCAGGCCATCTTTGCGTGGCTGGCCACGAAGTCCGGAAATCCGAACACGCAGCGCTCCTATCAGAAGGAAGCTGAACGGATGCTGCTATGGGCGGTGCTGGAACGCGGCAAGGCACTATCCAGCCTGTCGGTCGAAGACTGTGCCGCCTATCGTGATTGGCTTTCCATGCTCGGCCGCACAGAAGACGCAGAGTGGCCCTTCCGTATTGCGCAGTCATCATGGCTGGGTGAGAAGGGTATTGCTCGCCACAAACAAGGCTGGAAGCCGTTCGATGGGGCGCTATCGGCGCGCAGCGTGAAGTACGCCGTAACCGTTGTCAGTGGTTTGTATGAGTGGCTGGTCCGCGTACATTACTGCGCATTCAATCCATGGGTAGGGGTGTCGAAGACGCTGCGGGTCAATGCCGACGAACCGGCACCGGAGGTTGAGTTCATGCGCGCCTTCTCGGTTGGCCAATGGGAACATTTGATGTCGGGTCTGGCTGGCCAGCCGATCAGCAAACAGAACGTGAGGCTGAAGTTCGTCCTCCCGTTGGCCTATTCCACCGGCATGCGTATCTCGGAGCTGGTGGACGCGACCATTGGTCGTATCTACACCATGCCGCTCACGGATGGTGTGGGAGTGAGGTGGATGCTCAAGGTGCTGGGGAAGGGCGGCAAGTGGCGCGCAGTGCCTATTCCATCGGACACCATCGAGGCGCTGAAAACCTACCTTGACCATCGGGGCCTGAACTCGGACATCCTCAGCAACCCGCCTGAGACGCCGCTCATCGCAAGCCTGACCGGCCCGGGAGCGGTCACCACCAGTGCGCTTTCCAAATCGCTGGACGGGTTCTTTGATGACGTGGCCAGAAAACTCAAGGAAGACGGCCGGAGCATCGAGGCCAAAGCATTCGAGCAGGCTACGGTCCACTGGATGCGTCATACCTGCGGAAGCCATTTGGCGTTGAGCGGCGTTCCCCTGAACGTCATTCAGCGATTGCTGGGCCATGCCAGCCTTCAAACAACCAGCATTTATACCGATGCCTCCGATGAGAATATGTGGCGTGCGGTGGAAAGCGCAGGGCAGAGCAGATCGAGCAAGGGGGCGGTGTGATTCTGCGTTTCGAGAGCAATCAGCGCGGATACATGGTCGAGCTGAGTGAGGATCTGTTCGGAGCATATATTTTGCGCAGGCGTTGGTATGGCCTGAACAACCGGAGAGGCGGCGCAAAACAACAAGTGTTCCTCTGCATGTCAGACGCCTTGAAAGAGGTACGCCGCATTACGCGCACCCGAGAAAGGCACGGGTACAGGCGCGGATGATTTTCCAGTACGTTACACAAGCCGGTGAGCCTGCGGAGTGGCGAGCAGTTGCCTTCATAGCACGCCCTCTACGACGATGCCGTTCATGTACATCATGTTCTTAAGATCCATCAAGCGGTTGATGGTCAATTCGGAAAGTGCGTGCCCTTGTGACAGGATCAACGTCCCGTCCTTGAGGCGGACGCTCTCCTTCAGCACCATCCCGGGGCGCAAGCGGTTCAGCGAGATCGGTCGTCCTCCAGTCGGCTCCTTGGCATTGCGCACCTGACGAACTCCGGATGCATTCACAGTAGCCGAGCGATGGACGGAAGTGTTGGTTTCCTCGGACGACGGTAGACTCTTCAATTCGGTTCTGACCGCTTCGTATGCCACGGGGGAATGAAGGTGCAGGGGTTCCGACAAAGCCTGCGCAAGCTTTTCCTCCACGACGGCAGGAATGATGGGCTTTACCAGAAAGCCGTTGATGTCGAGTGCCAGCGCTGAACCGAGTATCTCGGTCTGCGAGAACGAAGTGAGCACCACTACCCGCGTTTCTGGTTTTGCGCAGGTCTTACCAGCGCGTATCTTCTGGATGAATTGCAAACCATTCATCCCCGGCATGTTGACGTCGGTGATGACCAGATCGAATACATGCCCATTCAGCAACTCGATAGCAGCCGTCGCGTTGTCAGCATCGACGATATTCGAATAGCCCAAGTCATGCAGAACCTGAAGTGTGAGTTTTCTGGTGAAGTCATCATCCTCGATCACGAGGACTTTCAGCTCAGCCGCCTTATGCGAGACCTCCCGGGCTGAAGAGGGAGTCAGGTGCGCGAACGTTATTCCGAAACTGTTGACGAAGTCGCGGAATGAACTTTCATCCATCGGCTTCGCAATGAAATAGCCTTGCGTCGTATCGCATCCGATGGCTTTCAGGGCATCCCAGTCTTGCTGGGTCTCCACGCCTTCCGCCACGCTCTTGACCTTCAGCTTATGCGCCATGTCAACGCTTGATTCGACCACGATGCGCAGTGCCTTGTTGTCTGCGAAGTCGGTTACGAAGGACTGGTCTATCTTCAGCTCTCCGAAGGCTATGCGCGTGAGTTGCTGCAGACTTGAAGAGCCGGTACCGAAATCATCAATGGACAGCACAAAACCGTTCATACACAGTCGCGCCAGATTCTCCAATGCGCACGCGACATCTGTCATGGCAGCGGATTCCGTGATCTCCAGCACGATGAACTGCGGTTCCACTCCTGCCGCGCGTGCGATCCGGGTGATCTTGTCTGCCAATGTCGTATCGTCCAGCGAGACCAGTGACAGGTTGACCGATACCGTCAGCAGGTGCCCCTGTCCATGCAACACACGTACTGCCTCCGCCGACCTTTTCAGGATATGGAAGGTCAGTTCATCGATGTTGCCAGTCTGTTCTAGCACCGGGATGAACATACCGGGACCGACCACTCCATGCGCTGGATGCTTCCAGCGTGCCAACGCCTCGGCGCCCACCAGTCGCCCGCTCTTCATATCCACCTTGGGCTGGAAGAACGGCTCGAACTGGCCGGCACTTATCGCCTGCATGATCTCTTCAAGTTGGAAACTCATTGCCGTGTTGGTCTGCGGTGCTTTTTGCGCCGTCTTGCCGTACTTGAGCAGTTGCTGCCGGAGCTGTTCCAGCAAGATCGGTTTCTCCATCATGCCCAGCAACTGGACGCCATACATCTGCGTCATTTTGCCGACCGACGTCAATATCTTGTCGTCCATCCCGCTGGTGAGGATGACAGCAACATCCCGGTGCATTTCTCCCAGATGGCGGAGGAATTCCATACCATCCATTTCTGGCATGCTCAGGTCGCACAGTGCGATATGGACGTTCTTCGAATCTGGATTAAGGAGGATATCCAGCGCCTGCTTGCCATTGCCGGCGGTCTGGATGGAAGTGATTCCCAGCGACTTCAGCATGGTCGTCATGATGCTGCGCTGGAATTCGTCATCTTCCACGATCAAGACGCTCAGGTCATGGATGTTCATCGCCCGCCCTCCGTGTTATCACCTTCCGAGATAAACGACGCCAGCCTCTCAAGTGCCTGATCAAGCGCTGCCTTGGCGATGGCCGCTGCTTTTTCATTATGATCCCGCGCCGCCTGCTCCAGCGCTTCACATGCCCGCGCCATGGCCGTGGCACCGACCATCCGGCAAGAGCCCTTCATGCGATGCGCGGTAGTCTCCGCATCGGCGATATTTCCTTGTTCGAGCATTCCGGGCAGCTTGGCATGATCGTCCCGGATATGTGCCAGGAAGTCATTCAATACGCGCGCATGCCCGGAACCGTCCGTCACGATAGCATCCAGGATCGAGTGGTCTAAAGGTTGCTCATGGTCATCCGTGGTCGTCACGGAAGGCATACTCGATGCACCGTTGCTTTGTGCAAGAGATAGCCATTTGGCCAATACCTGCTTGAGCTGGGCAAGGTTGGCGGGCTTCACCAGCAGTTCATCCATTCCGGCATCCCGGCAACGCCCCTCTTCCTCGGCCAAGGCGTTGGCTGTCCAGGCGATGACCGGGGTTCTGGGAAGGGACTCGTCCGCTTCCGCCTTGCGTATCTCGCGAGCGAGTTCGTAACCATTCATCTCAGGCATGTGGCAATCGGTGATGACCAGCACAAAACGCCCTTCGCGCCACTTCGACAGAGCGACCGATCCGTTCTCCGCGGTTTCGGCGCGCAATCCCAGCAACTGGATCTGGCGTGCCAGCAGATCGCGATTGATGGGATGATCGTCGACCGCCAGCACCAGCGGGGCATCGGCACCGACGTCGAGCAGAGGAACGACCTTACGTTGCTCCACTTCCAGGTGCGAACTTCTTATTTCTTCGCCCGGTGCACCGGAGACTGGAAGCGTCAGGGTAAGGCTGAAGACGGAACCTTCTCCTGGTGTGCTCTGCAATGAGATATCACCGTCCAACAGCTCCGCCAATCGCCTGCAGATCGCAAGCCCGAGTCCGGTCCCGCCATACATACGCGCTGTATCCGCGCTCTCCTGCCGGTAGCGTTGGAACAGGCGCTGTTGGTCTTTCAGGGCGATCCCCATCCCCGTATCCTTGACAGAGAAACGCACCTGATCGCTGCTATCAAGATGTTTCACAAGCTCTGCCCTCAGCTCGATCTCTCCCTGCAGGGTGAATTTGATCGCATTGCTGACGAAGTTGTTGAGTACCTGCGTCAGGCGCAAGGGGTCCACGACGTAAGCTGCCTTGAGACGCGGATCGGCATGCTGCCAAAGCATCAGCGATTTGGCGCTGGCGACACGCGAGTAGGTGTTGACGACATCCTGCAGCAAGCCCGGTATTGAAGTCGGACGCGGAGAGAGTTCAAGTTTTCCTTCTTCTATCTTGGACCAGTCCAGGATGTCGCTGACGATACGCAACAGGCCTCTGCCGGAATCCCATGCAGCATCCAGCGTCGCATGCTGCTCTTTGTCGAGATTCGTCATGGAAAGCAGCTCCAGCATGCCCAGCATGCCAGTGAGCGGCGTGCGTATCTCGTGGCTCATGGTGGCAAGGAAAGAGTCCTTAGCCTTGTTGGCGAGTTCCGCCTTTTGCTTCGCGGCTTCAAGCTGTTTCGTGGCCTCACGGTAGGCGGTAACATCGTGCGCAGTGGCGTACATGAGACCATCCTTGTCGGGCGCCGACAACCAAGACAATATCCGCCATGAGCCATCCTTATGCCGGTAGCGGTTCTCGAACCGCAGCACGGTCTCTCCGGACTTGACCTGCCGCTCGACCTCACGCAGGGTGACGGCATGTTCGTCCGGATGCACGAAAAAAAGATAGGGATGCGTCAGCATCTCCTCGGTGCTCCAACCCAGCGTTTTGGTGAATGCGGGATTGACGCGCTTGAAGTAACCGTCCGCGCTGGAGATGCACATCATGTCCAGCGATAGTTCGAAGAAACGGTCCAGTTGATCCTCTGCCGCCTTGCGGGCAGAGACGTCGCGCGTGATTTTCGAAAAACCCAGCGCTTTGCCTTCTTCGTTGTAAAGGGTGGTGATGACTACATTGGCCCAGAATCGCGTTCCGTCCTTGCGCACCCGCCAGCCTTCGTCTTCGCAACGGCCATGCTCCATCGCTTGGGAAAGCTTTGCTGCCGGTTTTCCGGATGCGATGTCTTCTGCAGGATAGAAGACCGAGAAGTGCCGCCCGATGATCTCTTCGGCCGTATAGCCTTTCAACCGTTCAGCCCCCTCATTCCACGTGATGACATGGCCCTGCAGGTCGAGCATCAGGTTCGCGACATCCTTGACGCCGTCGACCAGCATGCGATATCGCTCCTCGCTGGTCCGCAGCGCCTGTTGCGCGGCGTATTCATTGCCCACATCGCGAAACACCAGCACCGCACCGATCACGCTGCCATCGGTGTCGCGTATGGGCGCGCAACTGTCGGCAATAGGGGTTTCCCTGCCGTCACGGGCGATCAGCACGGTATCGTTGGCAAGACCGTGGATGATGCCTTCCGCCAGCGCAGCTTCTACAGGGATAGTCGCGGGTTGACGTGTCTTGTGGTTGATGATGCGGAAAATATCGGCCACAGGATGACCGAGCGCCTCCACCTGCGACCAACCGGTCAGTTGTTCCGCCACGGAATTCAGGCGCGTTATCCTACCTTGGGCATCGGTCGACATCACAGCATCGCCAATGGAATCGAGCGTCACTGACAATTTTCTCTCGCTGGCACGCAGGGCGACGGTTGCCTCCACAGCCTGCCGCACTGACCTTATTCTTTTTTCGTGCGAAATGCTGAACAGGACACCCATCAAGCAAAACACGCTGACCGAGACGAGTGTCATCGGCGTGTCGACGGCGAAGGAAAATTGAGGAGGGATGAAGAACCACGTGACTAATGCTGCCGAAAAAAACGTGGAGGCCAAGCCCGGGCGCAATCCTCCAATCCAGGAGCTGATGAACACCGCAGGAAAGAATAGAAGCCATACGTAAGGCTGAATTGCGGCCCAGAAGACCCATTGCAGCATGCCGGCAACGAGCGGCGGCAAGACCGCAATGAGCAGCATCCTGATCAATGATGGGGCACGAACTTTCATGCTGTCCCTCTTTGTGCGTTCTTGATCACGTAAAATGTGAACAAACGACAACAGCGCCGGAGAAATCGCCGACGATTAATCAGACTACCCTGTCCTGGAGGATTTTCATATATGCCGCACAGATATAGATACTTATCTATACCTGTATCTATATCAGTAGCCACACCATCATTATGGAAATAAAGTGGGATTGCTCATTTATCCCCTGTCTATATCAACCTGATGGGTGATGCCAATCCGGCGGGCTAGATTTGAGGCCCGGCGGATTGCGCGTACCGGAGCAGGCGAGGGAGCGACGAAAATGAAATTATTGAGGCGTCCGTCTGATGCTCAAACAAGCAAGATAGAAATCGTGAGCATTGATAAAATCCTCCGAGAGCGGCGCGCCGCCATGTTGCGCGTGGGAAATCTGCATTGCACCTTTGGTCGTGATGCCATCATCCAGCATCATGTCCAGCTGTTTCGCTAGGCGACCCGGGATGTTGTCGGAGCAGATGATGAATCCGCCGCCCATGCCGCGGACGGGCGCGTTGCGGATGTCGCTTGCATTCACTCCCCCCTTGGACAAATTGATTGGCGCATAGCCGCTCACGCGACTTTTCGAGGCGCTATGCGTTGATTCCGTTTCCGGTATCTTCTGCCAGATATAAAACGGTTCGTTTAGGGAAGTATTAAGCAGATCAGCGATGCGTTGATTGTCCTGGGTGACGCCTGTACTCTCGTTGTTTTGCGTTCTGCGCTTGTTGGCTTGACTGGTACCGCCTGAAGTAACGGAACGAATCTGTCCATCATAAAGAGCCTGTTCTATCGCCCTGAATTTATTGGCAAGGTCACTGCAATGTGAGCTTTCCAGCATCTCGCGCCCCTTGACGGTTAGTGTGACGAACATGGAGAAGATCGCCATGACGATGGCGGCTTGTATCAATGTGGAGCCGGATTGTTCAAGTTGCATAAAGTTGGTTATCCTTGGCTGATTAAGGGTGTTGCATATGGATACTAGCAGTATCCATTCTAAAAGTAGGGATTAATGTATCCGGACTGAATAAAATAGAATCCGCTGGATTTGTGCTAACAGGATAGCGACATACCGACAGCCAGCAGTCATCCCTTTTGGAATAAGCCTCCTTGCATCCAGCGTTTGCGTGACGCTACCTGACGCCCAGATAGATTTTCACCTTCATCACCATCGGGCCGACAGATTTAACGGCCTGTTTTAGCTGCGCTTCCGACACCCCCATTCTCTTTGTCCAGTATCGCAATTCCCACGGTTCGTTCACGTTGATGCGTTGCGGATCTTGCGGCTGACGGATGTTCAGATTGTCTGACATGTGGTTTGCTTCCTGAGAGGTGGGCTGTTTTTTAAAATAGCCTATCGTGCGCAGCAAAGGAATCGCCATGAATATCTATGCCTTTTCCGAAAAGATATAGATATTCTTTATCCTTGTACTGGGCAGCGATTTGGGAAACAATCCAAAACCCTATTGGCAACCATGGATATGGAGATCTCATGAATCGCAAGGAACTGATTGATGCACTGGCCGCCAAGACAGGCAGCAGCAAGGCAGATGCGGACCGTAACGCAGCAACTGATCTCCCGTCTATTGGAAGCCGCCTCGGCGCCTGTTCAGATCAGTGATTTTGAAGTGAATGTATCCGCCAGCATCGGCGTGACGCTCTATCCCGACGATGATGCCGATGCCGATATCCTGATGCGTCATGCCGATCAGGCGATGTACCTGGCAAAACAGGCAGGCAAGAATTGCTATCGCCTCTTTTATGTAGGCCGGTAAAGTCGAGATCAGAAGGTCTTGATCACCATGCTTGTCCTCAATCCGACTTGCTTTTGATGCGGTTAGATGATGCTTGCCGCAAAACCTAGTTCAGTGCACTGGGTAGCGTACAGGGCGACTTTCATTGCGGCGCGTCTCCGTGTTCGATGGCGGATGCCGTGATAAAGTGCACGCGTAATCCATGAATCGAGGGGGGGATATGGAACGCACGCTGTTATTGGTCGACGACGAAGCAGATATTACCTCCGCTCTGTTGCGTGTGCTGAGGAACGACGGCTACAAGATATTGTGCGCGAGCAGCGGCAAGGAAGGTTTGGCGCTACTCGCACAACACGATGTCGGCGTCATCATCTCTGACCAGCGCATGCCAGAGATGTCCGGCGTGGAGTTCCTGACCCAGGTGAAGGAGCTCTATCCGCACACCATACGCATCGTGCTGAGCGGTTACGCCGACCTTGATTCGGTGATGGATGCCATCAATCGCGGCGCCATCTACAAGTTCTTCGCCAAGCCGTGGGACAACGAAATATTGCGGGCCGAAGTGCTGGAGGCCTTCAGGCACCACGAGTTGGCGTGGGAGAAAGCGCATCTGCTGCAGGAGATACAGACCGCAAACGACCTGCTGGCGCAGGTCAATCTTGAGCTGGCGGAGGTGGTGTCGCACAAGGACAGTCAGATCGAGCATATCGCCCATTACGATGCACTGACCGGTCTTCCCAATCGCCTGCTGTTCAACGACCGTCTGGATCAAGAGCTGGCCCGCGCGCATCGGGAAGATCGTATGGTGGCCGTCCTGGCCGTCGGCCTGGACCGGTTCAAACAGATCAACGACTCTTTCGGACACCCCATGGGCGACCAGTTGTTGCAAGTGATGGCGGGAAGGCTGGCCGGCAAGGTGCGTGCGTGCGATACCGTGGCGCGCATCGCAGGCGACGAATTCGGCGTGGTGCTGACGGGCGTGAAAGCCGCGCATGACGTCGGCGATGTGGCGCAGAAGATAATCGATTCGATCGCGCAGAATCCCATGTCGATAGGCGACAGCGAAATATTCGTCACGCTCAGCATCGGCGTCTGCCTGTATCCGCTCGACGGGCCGAACACCGCGACGTTGCTCAGGAATGCGGATGCGGCCTTGCATCACGCCAAGACCGAGGGACGCAACAACTTCCAGTATTACGCCGCCCACATGAATGCCTCGGCATGGCAGCGGCTCCAACTGGAAACAGGGTTGCGCCGGGCGCTGGAGCGCGATGAATTCGTGCTCCATTACCAGCCGCAAGTCGATCTGGATCACGGCAAGATCATCGGCATGGAAGCGCTGCTGCGTTGGCAAAGCGCGGAGCGCGGTCTGGTCTCTCCCGGCGAGTTCATCCCGTTGCTGGAGGAGACCGGCCTGATCGTGCCGGTGGGCGAGTGGGTGCTGCGCACGGCATGCAAGCAGGCGCGCGCATGGCAGGCGGCCGGACTTTCCGGTTTTCATGTTGCGGTCAACCTGTCTCCGCTGCAATTCGGGCAGCCGGATTTCGCCGGGGTGGTGATCGCCATCCTAGAGGAATACGGCCTCGATCCGGCGCTGAGGATGATCGAACTGGAGTTGACCGAAAGTCTGCTGATGCACAACGTGGCCGGGACGATAGACACACTGAACAAACTGCACGCAACGGGAATAGAGTTCTCCATCGACGACTTCGGCACCGGCTATTCCAGTCTGAGCTATCTGAAACGCTTTCCGATAAGCAGTCTCAAGATCGACCAGTCGTTCGTGCGCGACCTGTCCAGCGACCGCAGCGACGAGGCCATCGTCACCGCGATCATTGCATTGGGGCACAGTCTGGGACTGAACGTCATCGCCGAGGGGGTGGAAACCGCAACGCAGCTCACGCGCCTGCGCGAGATGGGGTGCGACGAGATACAGGGCTATCTGTTCAGCCGGCCGGTGCCCGCGGCGGAAATGACGCATTTGTTGCAAAGCGGGGAAACCCTGAGTTTGCCTCCGGAGGAGTGATGGAACGCACACTGTTGCTGGTCGACGACGAAGAGAACATCACTTCCGCCCTGCTGCGCCTGTTGCGCGGGGACGGCTACCGCATCCTGCGCGCGAACAGCGGCGAAGCGGGACTGGAATTGCTGGCGCAGAACGAGGTTGGCGTGATCATCTCCGACCAGCGCATGCCGGGCATGACCGGGGTGGAGTTCCTCGGCCGGGTGCGCGAGCTGTATCCCGACACCGTGCGCGTCGTCCTGAGCGGTTACACCGAACTCAGCTCGGTGACCGATGCCATCAACCGCGGCGCGGTCTATAAGTTCCTCACCAAACCGTGGGAGGACGATCTGCTGCGTGCCAACGTGGAAGAGGCATTCCAGCGCTATGAACTGAAAATGGAGAACGTCCGGCTGGCGCGGGAGTTGCATCTTGCGAACGCAGAGCTGCTGCGCATCAACCATGAGCTGGAGCGGCGGGTGGCGGAAAAAACCGGCGAAGTCATGCGCAACCTGAACATCCTCCAGGTGTCGCAGGAAGTGCTGGAGCACTTGCCGGTGGCAGTCATCGGCATTGGCGACGACGGTGTGATCGCCATTGCCAATCGAGCCGCGCACCGCCTGTTCTCGCAGCAGGGAACGCAGGCCTTGCTGGGCGAGACGGCCGGCGATGTCATTCCGCCCGAATTACTGGCGTGCATGGCGGGCGCGGAATGCGAGAGGCAACGCCCGTACCTTTTGGACGATGGCCGGCAAGCCAGCTGCTGGTGCTGCAAGATGGGGGCGTTTTCGTTATCGAAAGGCTTCGTTCTCGTTATCGATGTCGGCATATGAAGTGAATCATTCCGCGATTCGGTCCAAGCCAATATAACTATGCGAATTACGATGGATAAGAAAGCGATTCTCGACCGCCTGCATCAGTTGCCCGCCATGCCGCGTGTGGTGCAGGAGGTGCTGGCAAGTTTCAATGATGAGCGGATCGGCAGCGCCGTTCTGGCACACAAGATCGCGCTCGATCAGGGATTGAGCGCCAAGGTGCTGCAGGTGGCGAATTCGTCCTTCTACGGCCTGCCGCGCGAGATCGGCTCGATCCAGGAGGCTGTGACGGTACTGGGCTTCGACACCGTCCGTTCGCTGGTGCTGTCGGCGGGGTTCATGCGCGCCTTCCCGGCCGCTGCGGGCAAAGGCTTCGACCGCGATGCCTACTGGCTGCGCAGCTTCCGGGTGGCGACCTACACCGAAGCGCTGGCGCAATGTCTGGGCAATGAGCGGTCGATGTCGTTCAGCGCAGGCATGTTCCATGATGTCGGCCAACTGGTGTTGGATGTATGCATGCCGGAACAGTTCGCCGCCGTGCTGGCGCGGCAAGCGGCTTCCGGTCTGGACTTGATCGAATGCGAGCGGGCAGAACTGGGGTTCGATCATGCCGAGATCGGTGCGGACATGGCCAGGCGCTGGAATTTTCCGGCCAAGCTGGAACATGCCATCCGCTATTGGCGCGCGCCGGCGCATGAGCCGTTCGAGGCGGTGACCGCGATGGTGCATGTCGCGGAGGAACTGGCGCGCGGCGCGGACGGCGAGGCACTGATCGACAGTCTGCCGGCAACGTTGCGCGACCGTTTGCAACTGAGCTGGCCGCAGCTGGAGGAATGTTTGCCGCAGCAGCAGCAACTGGATGCTACGGCCAGATTGATGTTGGCGACGCAGGATTGATGAACACGGATATTGTGAGGAAGGCAGCGGAGACCATGGATATTTCAAAGCGCAGCGCATCCCTGCTGGAGAATTCTCCCGCCCTGATCCTGCTGGTCATCGCCCTGTCCGTGGTGGCGGCCGAAGCGTCGGTGATGCTGCTGCTGAACTATCTCCCCCCGCTATCCTTGCTGCAGGAGGCGTTCGCCGATGCGGCCATGCTGGTCGTGCTGATCTCGCCCGCGCTGTATCTTTTCCTGTTCCGGCCCATGGTGTCTCAGCTGCGCCAGCGCACACATGACGCGAAAGTGCTGCAGGAGTCGCTGGGGGAGTTGCGCTCCCTCAAGTTCGCGCTGGACAGGCATGCCATCGTCAGCATCACCGATGCCAAGGGGCAGATCGTCTACGTGAACGAGAAGTTCTGCAAGGCAAGCAAATACCGGCGCGAGGAGCTGCTCGGGCAGAACCACCGCATTCTCAAATCCGGCGTGCATGAGTCCGGACTCTACAGCGACATGTGGGAAACAATCTCGAGGGGCAACGTGTGGCAGGGTGAATTGTGCAACCGGAGCAAGGACGGTGAACTTTACTGGGTCGAAACGACCATCATTCCCCTGCTGGACGAACAGGGGCTGCCGCGCCAGTACATCGCCATCCGCACCGACATCACCCGCTTGCTGGCAGTCACCGCTGCGCTGGCCGACAGCAAAGCGGAACTGGAACTGCGTGTGCGCGACCGGACGGCCGAACTGGAACAGGCCAAACAGGCGCTGGAGGTGGATATCAAGGCGATGAAGCAGCTCAACCAGAAACTGGAGGACGCGCACAGTCAGCTGCTGCAATCGGAGAAGATGGCCTCCATCGGTCAGCTGGCGGCGGGCGTGGCGCACGAGATCAACAACCCGATCGGCTATGTGTATTCCAATCTGGGCACGCTGGAAAAGTACGTGCAGGACACCTTCGGTATGCTCGAGTTGTACGAGCAGGCGGAAGGCGCGCTCACCGACCCGGCAGTGCTGGCGCGCCTGCAGACAGCCAAACATAAGCTGGACCTCGCCTTTCTCAAGACCGACCTGCGCGCGCTGATGGACGAATCCAAGGACGGCATCACCCGCGTGAAGAATATCGTGCAGAACCTGAAAGACTTCTCGCATGCAGACAGCGCCGACGAGTGGCGTTACGCCGACCTGCACCGCGGACTGGACAGCACCCTGAGCATCGTCAACAACGAGATCAAATACAAAGCGGAAGTGGTCAAACAATACGGCGAATTGCCGCAAGTCGAGTGCCTGGCATCGCAACTCAACCAGGTATTCATGAACCTGCTGGTGAACGCCGCCCACGCCATCGAAGAACACGGCACCATCACCCTGCGTACCGGGCGTGAAGGCGACGAGGTGTGGGTGGAAGTGGCGGATACCGGCAAGGGCATCGCCCCGGAACACCTGAAGAAACTGTTCGACCCCTTCTTCACCACCAAGCCGGTGGGGCAGGGGACAGGGCTTGGGCTGTCGCTGTCATACGGCATCGTGCAGAAACACCACGGCCGGATAGAAGTGCAGAGCGAATTAGGCAGGGGCTCAGCCTTCCGCGTATGGCTGCCCGTTGAGCAAGCGCGGAACAAGCAGGCATGATCACGTTAGCCGCAGCAGCGGGGAAAAGGATATCGAATATGCAACGGCACACACGATCGGGGCGCGTATGAGCGAGACACCAGACACGACGGCGACGATACTGTTCGTCGATGACGAGGCGAATATCCTGTCCTCCCTCAAGCGACTGTTCCGCCCGCTCGGCTACCGCATCCTCACGGCGGAAAGCGGCTCCGAGGGACTGGATATCCTGCAGCGCGAGCCCGTCGACCTGGTGGTCTCCGATATGCGCATGCCGGAAATGAACGGGGCGCAGTTCCTGGAGCAGGTCCGTGCAAGATGGCCGGCGACGCTGCGCATCCTGCTGACCGGCTATGCCGAGATAGACGCCACCATCGAGGCCATCAACAAGGGGCACATCTACCGTTACGTCTCCAAGCCGTGGGAAGACAACGACATCACGCTGACGATCCGGCACGCGCTGCAACAGAAACAGCTGGAGCGGGACAAGCAGCGACTGGAAGAACTGACCTACCGGCAGAACGAGGAGCTGAAGGAGCTGAACGCCAGCCTGGAAACGAAGGTCAGGGCGCGTACCGAGGAACTGCGCCAGACCATGAGTTTCCTCGAAGCCGCACACGAGAAGCTCAAGCAGGGTTTCATCACCTCGATCCGGGTGTTCTCCAACCTGATCGAGATGCGCGAGGGCGGCATGGCGGGGCACTCGCGCCGGGTCGCCGAACTGTCCAGAGCCATCGCCTGGCAGATGGAGATGAGGGAACCAGACGTGCAGGACGTATTCCTGGCGGCGCTGTTGCATGATGTTGGCAAGATCGGTTTTCCGGACTACCTGCTGGTGAAGCCGTTCTCGACCCTGACCGCCGAGGAGCGGGGCGCGGTGATCAAACATCCGGCCAAAGGGCAGACGGTGCTGATGGCGCTGGAACAATTGCACAATGCCGCGAAGCTGATCCGCAGCCACCACGAGCATTTCGACGGCTCCGGCTACCCGGACAGACTCGCCGGGCTGGAGATTCCGCTGGGCGCGCGCATCATCGCGGTGGCCAACGAATACGACTCGGTGCAGATCGGCACGATGTTGAACAAGCATCTGAAACAGGCCGACGCGCTGCTGTTCATCCAAGATGGCCGCGGGCGGCGTTACGATCCGGCGGTGGTGGATGCTTTCATCAGCGTCATCGGAGCGAACACCGAAACTGCCCATGTGCGGCCGGAACTGGCGCTGCATCCGGAGCAGCTCAGGCCCGGCATGGTGCTTTCGCGCGATCTGCTGACCAAACAAGGCGAACTGCTGCTGTCCAAGGATTACCGGCTGGACGAACTTTTGATCGGGCAGATCAGGAACTTCGAACAGCAGGGCGACAAATTGACCCTGTATGTCTATGAAAAAAGGCCGGGACAGGCGTAGCGTCTGACGCCCGTTTTTCCACAACTCCAACGGAGGGCGATCATGTACATCGAACAGCAATACTGGACGGCCAGTGACGGCTGGCAAAAGGAATCGGCGTTTTCCGTCGACGGTAATGCCTCGCTGGTGCTGGTCTTCGGCGCGGGCCATTTACTGGCCGATGCCGCGCGGATGGACGAGGTGCGCGCGTTCTATCCCGCCGCCCCGCTGCTCGGGTGTTCCACCTCGGGTGAGATCTGCGGCACCCGCGTGCGCGACGACTCGCTTGTCGTGACCGCCGTCCGTTTCGAGCATACCGCTATCAGGCTGGCACAGACGACCGTCAACGGCAGCGAAGACAGCGCGCAGGCCGGCCAGCGTTTGGCGCAGGATCTGGTGCAGCAGCAACTGGTGCATGTGCTGGTGCTGTCGGATGGGCTCAAGGTGAACGGCACCGAGCTGGCGCGCGGCTTGCGCGAGAACCTGCCGCAGAGCGTGGCTGTGACAGGCGGCATGGCCGGCGACGGCGCGAACTTCAAACAGACACTGGTCTGCGCCGACGGCCCGCCCGCCGACGGCATGATCGCCGCGCTGGGTTTTTACGGCAATCGCCTCATGGTAGGTTATGGCTCCCTCGGCGGCTGGGACTCCTTCGGCGCGGAACGACTGATCACGCGCTCGAAAGGCAACGTGCTGTATGAACTGGACGGGCAATCCGCCCTTGAATTGTACAAACGATATCTGGGCGAACATGCGGCCGGGCCGGCGGAAGCCCTGCTGTTCCCGCTGGCGCTGCGCACCGACGGCGAGGGCTACGGCTTGGTGCGTTCGGTCATGGCGATAAACGAGGAAGAACAAAGCATGACCTTCGCCGGCGACATGCCGGAAGGGGGCTATGCGCGTCTGATGAAGGCCAACTTCGACCGCCTCATCGACGGCGCAGCCGATGCGGCGCACGCCACCAGCGAGACGCTGGGCGCGTCCAACCCCGAACTGGCTCTGCTCGTCAGTTGTGTGGGACGCAAGCTGGTGCTCAAACAGCGTGTGGAGGAAGAGGTGGAAGGCGTGCGCGAGGTGCTGGGCGAAGACACCGTGCTCGCCGGCTTTTATTCCTACGGCGAGATATGTCCGCACGGTACGTTCACCAAATGCGAGCTGCACAACCAGACTATGACGATCACCACTTTCTCGGAGCGATGAACCATGCACAGGCTGCTCGCGCGCCAGATCAAGCGTCACCTCGGCGACCCGGCCGAACTGCCGGCCGCGCTGGCGACATTCATCGCCGCCGTGGACGATGCCTATGACAACGCCGATGCTGACCGCCTGCTGATTGAGCGCTCCCTCGACCTGATGTCGAAGGAGCTGACCGAGGCCAATGACGGACTGCGCAAGGAACTGGCGGAGCACCGGCGCATAGAACAGGTCCTGCAAAAGAAACAGGAAGAGCAGCATATCCTCATCAGGAAACTGGAAGATGTGCACAGCCAACTGCTGCAATCGGAGAAGATGGCCTCCATCGGTCAGCTGGCGGCGGGCGTGGCGCACGAGATCAACAACCCGATCGGCTATGTGTATTCCAATCTGGGCACGCTGGAAAAGTACGTGCAGGACACCTTCGGTATGCTCGAGTTGTACGAGCAGGCGGAAGGCGCGCTCACCGACCCGGCAGTGCTGGCGCGCCTGCAGACAGCCAAACATAAGCTGGACCTCGCCTTTCTCAAGACCGACCTGCGCGCGCTGATGGACGAATCCAAGGACGGCATCACCCGCGTGAAGAATATCGTGCAGAACCTGAAAGACTTCTCGCATGCAGACAGCGCCGACGAGTGGCGTTACGCCGACCTGCACCGCGGACTGGACAGCACCCTGAGCATCGTCAACAACGAGATCAAATACAAAGCGGAAGTGGTCAAACAATACGGCGAATTGCCGCAAGTCGAGTGCCTGGCATCGCAACTCAACCAGGTATTCATGAACCTGCTGGTGAACGCCGCCCACGCCATCGAAGAACACGGCACCATCACCCTGCGTACCGGGCGTGAAGGCGACGAAGTGTGGGTGGAGATCGCCGACACCGGTCACGGCATCGCGCCAGAACACCTGCAGAAGATATTCGACCCGTTCTTCACCACCAAACCGGTCGGCAAGGGCACGGGACTGGGGCTGTCGCTGTCGTACGGCATCGTGCAGGAACACCACGGCCGGATCGAGGTGCAGAGTGAAGCGAGCAAAGGCACTGCATTCAGGGTGTGGCTGCCGATCGTGCAGCCGCCGGCGACAAACGGGCAAGTTCCCTGACACGGGCGGGAGTGCATCGTTGCTCCTTGATAGAGGAACGGCAAGGCCAACCCGTTCCGGGGGCAACAACCTGTTTTGATGTGGATAGCCTTTCCGGCTGCAACTTATAGAAGAATCGAGTGGGGACGCGGCTCATCTCGCTTAACCTTGAGGGCGTAAGATTCTTTGCGTAAACGGTAATTTGGCAGGGAACTACCGTCCATTAGGAATAGAAAGAAGTTGGCTCGGTAATATTTCTAACTTCTAGTCCTCGACATTTCCTCATCTGGCGCGCCCGAAGAGTTAAGAACTTCTGCAATGGCAGCAGACGCAGATTCTGGTAACTGAAACGGCCGCTATGGTCAATCATGGAGAATAGTAAAGGTGAATTATCGCGGAAGCCATAAACCAAGTGACTTCCACGTGATAATTGATTGTGCAAAATCGACATAATTTCCGGAGGTAGGCAACTGCCTGTAAAAGCAAATTTGGTCGTAGATTTTCAGTGGAACCGCACAGGGACTGGTAGTGTCGCCTCGACAATAACTCCCTGCCTTGGGAGTATGCGGATTATGTAAACCTTTGCATTAATGTCCTACGCACCAACCAAGACTTCAGGCTGGGTGTGGAGTATCAAGTGCACATAATCAAGCAGTCTACATAATCGGCCTAAGCTGCCGGATAGGGTTAGTCTGAATTAGCTGCTTTTCCGCCCTTGGCCTTCGGCATCCACCCCTCATATTACACACAACAGAATGCTGGGTTTATTACTGGGCAACCAAGGTCAGAAGGCGCAGGAAGTATTTAATACATGGGGATTTGAGGCGGATTTCAGGCACGAAGACGGTAAGCAACGGCTATACGTGGGCGGCCTGTTGAACTGCTAGGAGCCCGTCTGGCGCACCTGCTCAAGGTAAGTATCGATAGCCCGCATAGCCTCGGCCGCATATTGTGTACCGCCACTCTTTTGCAGCAGCACCATAGCCCGTTGCTTGCACTCCGATTCTCCACCATGCCCGATCGAGGCGACCACCTGACTGAAGCATTGGTTGAACTCGGCCAGCGCAACCTCGGCTTTGGGGGAAAGCTGCGCTACCTGACTGTTGATCTCGGTTGTGTTCAGTAGGCTCGGCTGAAATGCCAAAACCCACAAACCGGCTATGACGGCCACAAATGCCACGATGCGCAGCAATCCGGCAAGAAGCCTGAGCGCCACGTAGGCAATCAGGAATACGGCCGCAGCCAGGATGATTTGTTCCATCGTGAAATTCAGCATACTAGCCTTTCTGATCGCGCTGATTACCGTGTCGATGTGCTGCTGGGCGGCTGGCCGTTCTTACACATGTCCAGCTCGTAGTTCAGGGCGAAGTCCGTTCTCGGGCCTTCCTTGGTTGGAGTATTAGGCTGAATGAGCTTGACGGCGAGGCGGCTACAACCCTCTTCCTTGTAACGTTTGAGCGTCGACACCTCGGCGCGGACAGGATCGTATGCGCCGGTGGTCTCGTGGATCTTGTCGGCCACCGCGCCTTCCACGATGCCTTTGGAGGCGCCGTCAGGCGAGTTAAGCGCCATCAACATCAGCGTCTTGACCGTATTGCTATCAGACGCTTGAGCAGCGCTGGCCAGCATGGAAAGGCATGCAAGGAATAGCAGTTTCTTCTTCATCAATGAACCTCTTGGTTGGGAATCGAGGGCTGTGAGGATGCGCTAGCGTTATCTGCTACCTCGGGCTGGGCCTGAATCTCGGTTACGACACGCTTCACCGCGGCACGGAGTACAGCGATGGGGCGATCAAACGGGTCGGCAGATGCGACGGTGACAATCTCCATGTTTCTGGTCTTGCCATCGGCATCTTTGAATTCCAGATTGGCTCGGATTCCAACAGCACTTGCAGAGAGGTATTTGGACTTACGAGAGTCCAGTGCGGCACCAACAAGCGCGCCAGCAGCAGCACCAGCCAGCCCGAAGGTTGACCCAACTGAAGCACCAGCCGTCTCGCCCAGCGTACTCTTGGGATCGTCTTGCTTGTCAGATTCGGAAAAGTGTTGCAGCTCATCCATCACGTCATCTTCTTGAACAACTTCTGTAACAACGGAGGAAGTTGCATTGTTCTTGTGTTGGACGTAGATCGCTGCGCCGACGACTATCACGCAAGTATTATTGTCCTTGGAAACGGTCAGACCGCTTTCCGAAAACAGGCTGCTCAGTGAGGATTCCCCACCACTTCCGAAGAAAGCGCGCTCCTTCACGGCGCACTCCGCACCATTCGGCAACTTGATCGCATCGCCCTTTACGCTCTTCACCTCGGTTTTGATTTCCGCTTGTGCTGTTCCAATCGCCAGGAACAGCGAAACTGCCACCGCTACGAATTTGGACTTCATTTGAATCCCCTTTCTGATGTGGAAATCTGCTCATTGCAGGTGGATTTATAATAGACCCAATGGGTCTATAGAGGCAAGCGCTATTTGCACTATTGCTTCCCCCTCGTGTAGTAATTGAGCAGCTTTTGCTGAACGCTGTTGTTCACATCCGTATTGATGGCTCCGGTCGATGGCAGAGTGGCGGTGGCCATGATCTCTGCCATGAATTCACTCATGTCAATCGCTGAAAAATCCATCCGCCCGAACTCGTCCATGGTCAGACCGGAACAGTCAGAATTGGCCCTGCCAAGCTGAGTGACTGCAGCGGTGTTGATGATCTTGGCCAGCTTGGAGTTGAAGCAGCAATAGCGTCTGGTAACTGAAGTGCAGAAGAACCCATTGCAATTAGAACTGTAATGGCGGCATAGCCCGGCACCATTTTTCTGTGCCAGTTCCTTTTCATCTTTTGGACAGGAGGTCACTTCAACGATGACCAGAACAGCAACCGCGACAGCGAAGGTTGTGGGATCAAATGCAAATGAGAATCCAGCCGTCGAAGAGTAGGTCATGGTCAGACCATATGCAGACATAGACAAACCGCTTGTCGCAGCTCCAGTAGTCGCTGCCGCCATCATTGCTTCGCCGCCACGCATAGCGTTATACGTATTTGACATGATGTCGTACATGTAAGAGCTTCCAGCACTGATTGCCTGACCGCCAGCGGTAGTGATGATTTTCCCGCCAATACTGGAATTTTTCACGGCACCACCCTTCGAATCGCAGCACCGAGACAGGCTGTCCTGGTCGCAACTCTCAGCAGTACCGCTGAAGATCCTTTGGTTGGCATCGATGTAGGTAGCAGCTTGTCGCCCGATTTCGTGCGAAGCCACAGCCGCCGCAAGATCAGTATCGGGCTCATGGCCAGCGTTGAAACAGTTTCCTCCGGTGCAGTATTGCTGAGAGCCACAATCCATAACGGTCGTTGATCCTCCGGTTGAACAGCTATATGTCTTTTCTTTCAGCAGACAGTTGGCTCCTGTGGCACCGGCCGGGCTGAGACACGTAGACGAGCTGAAGGTGCAGCCCTTGGCCGTCAGGAGCGAGCAGTCAGACTGAACTGCACCAAGACATGAATAGCTGTCTTGCCATGCCCAGCAGTCTTTATAAACAGACAATCCATTGATCACGCGTGTGCCTGCCGGCTCTGTGCATACATGAGAGGCGAGCTGGCAGGATGGATTTGCCGAAACAGAATCGCAGGCGGAGGTATTGATGGTGTCGGTTACGATTGTGTACGTGGTATCCAGCACAACGGTATTGGTGGGCTGGGTTGTGCCGCCGCCGCACTGATAAGTGTTCGTCCAGCGCAAACATCCAGAACTTGAAGGGGAAGAGCAGACGGAATTCGTTTGCTGACACCCTGGGGTTGAACTGATGGCGGCGCAGTAATCTACAGCAGCTTTATCGACGCAACTGTAGGTGTCGGTATATTTCCAGCAGGTCGCGCCGAGAGACGAGAGGCAAACATCCACCCCGCTGATCTTCTTGCATGGTGTGGCATCAACGCAGGTGGAGCCGGTCTTCGTGCATTGTGCGCCGTAACTCTGGGCGGCAAATAGTAGGAATAGCGAGAGAAATATTGAGCGAATCATAGAGCGGCAGCCTCCAGCACAGAACAACCATTGTTGGTGGAACTTGAGACAACGGCGGGATATATGCAGGTCGAGTTGGAACCACTGCCGGTTAGGGTGGTACCAGAGGGGCAGGAATAGACGGTGTTATAGATATTGGGGCAGAAATAATTTGACACTCCGCCTGAGCATGAAAGCATAGTCCCATCAGTCTGAGGCATATATCCACACGGATAATCACCATCAGCTTTCGTTACAAACCCGGTCGTTCTGCATGTGTATGAAAGCTTTGCGCGACTACCAAATCCAGTACTACTAAAACTAAAAGTGCCGGCCTGTACAAGCGTCTGCGTTACTACTGCGGAAACTGGTGCTGGCTGAGTAACTATCACATTCAGCGTCTTATCGCAGGACTGCGGCAAATACGTTGTGGCCGTCTTTTCGCATTGGTAATAGGTGTCCACATTCACATGAATCACACGCCCCATCGTGCATTGCTGAGAGGCAACGCCAAACCATTCGCTGCAAATCTCGGTAGTAGGTAGCGAGCCGACCGTCTTGTTCACACAGCTTGAGAATGAGCCGGCAGCATTGGGGTCAGTGACACCCTGTGCCTCGATGGTTCTTGAGGCAGCAAACAGGCTTTCCGGGATCGCAATCTGCGGTCGATTGGCTGGGTTGTTCACCATCAGATTGATCGCCTCACAGTTTTGCCGTAAAAATGGATCTGGGTTGGGCGCGTCATTCTGGCAATCCGCCACTTTGGTTTGTCCGGCCGAAACCGTGTTACCGCTTCCCCCTTGGAATAGGGCGCTCTCAGGCGCTGTTCCATTTGAGTTGTAGTAGGTCGGGTTGAACTGATTCACGGTCGATGAAACGCCGCCAGTGGACAGGTTCGATACCGCGTTGGCTTGGGCAGATTGAGCCAGCGCCTGCGCATCAGCGAAGGCCTGCTGGGCTGGTGTAAGCGGTGCTGCAAGAGCGAATGAAGCTGCTCCCCACGCCATCACTCCAAAAAATAAGCGATACCTCATTATTGAATCCCCCTTATCAGCCTGCGATTGAACGCTTGGGCCGCCGATGCAAACGCTGGTGAATTTCTCTCGATCAGGTCAAGCGCGTAATCCTGGCCAACGTCCCCCGTCACCTTGATGTACTGGGTGGCTTGGGCGCAGCCGTTATCCAGCCCCTCGCTTGCGGTAGGCAGGGCGATCACCAGCGCAGGAACCGTCACTACTTGGAACTGATTGAATGCCGGTGGATTGACGCTGACTTCGACACGGTGTTGGTCGATCAGATTGGACACGTGCTTGGACATCTCCATCAGCTTGTCCCCCTTGAAGCCACGGAAGACGATGTGCGCTCCGGTTCTTTCCGACTCCAGAACGACGCGTTGCAGGCTCTCTGGCGGCATCGAGAACGACACGAACACCATTAGCTCGTGCGTGGCCGTTCTGATTGGTATCACTGGCGGCTTGCTGAACTGCTGAGCGAGGTCAGAAGGCGATGCCTTGATTGCCGGTTGCGGGAAGTTGTCCAGCTTGGGGGCGTCTGGCTTCCGGTGCTGTGCAAACTGCGCGTTCAGCTCCTTCAAAACCCGGTTCGACTTTTCCAATGGCGTCTCGGCTTGTTCATTCGCGACCACTGGCTGAATGACCATGGCAAGCAGCAAGGCGAGAAGAGGGGAGGCAGCGTGTGCGATTCGCATCAGAATGCCCCCTGACAGCAATTGCGCTTACGGAAGATCATGTATGCAAAATCTTCACCGGCCCCCGGGATCTCTTTGCCAGCTCCCCACAAGATCGAGGTTCGCCCAAGCGGTTGGCAGCATTTGCCGTTAATCTTGTTCTGGGCCACGGGGAAGTGCATCTGGTACTTGTAGTTCGTCTTGTCCATCAGCATCTGAGGGTAATACCCGCACATCCCCTCGCTGCCGTCCGCTGCCCACATCAGACCTTCTCGATGCATCTTGGCGATCAATCGCGAGGTGATCAAACTGGACGCTTGAACCCCTCCGATATGGGTGGCAACGTGCCCGTTCAATGGGTACATTGACCCCTGACATCCCGCACACCAAAACAGCGAGTTGCTACCGAAGCCGGCAGTCGCGGCAGCGCAGTCAGCGCCACAGGCCAGCCGTGCGACAAGGTTCCCGAACAGGAATGAGTCAGGATTGAGGATGGTGGTCATCTCATCGTCATTCCAAAGCGGGTCAAGTTCCGTCAGATAAGCCAGGTCGAACACGTTCTGTTCCAGACATGGGCTATCCAGTACCGCGCCCAGAACCACCATCACGGGGTCAACGTACCAGTGGGCCTGATAGAACGAGCTGGTGCCAGCATGATCCCTCTTGGTCTGCGTTCCATGCGGCGCATTGAAACCGGGGTCCATCTCAATGCCGCCCATCGCGCTTAAGCAGAATGGTTTGCGCACCACGTCGACGTGACGCACCGGCTCCCAGAAGCTCACCTTCAGACCGACATTCAGGCCGCAGGCGCATGTCGGAGCGCCCCCAGGATCTGGCGTGTCCTCTTGCCCAGTTGAGACGGGAAGCGACAATGCTCCGGCGCCAAATTTGATTGGGAATGAACAGCTCCAGCAAATGTCGGTGACAAGGTTCGGGAATTTTCCTTGGCAGGTCAGATTTGCGGCATTCGAGTTCAGCGTGCATGCCATCATGGCCAGCGCACCAAGCATCAACTTAATAGCGTAGTTCATCGATTCTCAACCTCTTCCCTTCCTGACGGACGATTGCGGGTACCTGAGCGATGGAGAAGCGCTTGATCAGCTTCCCGCCCTGATCGAAATACACGGAGGACTTCCACTTGCGCATCAAGGCCAGCGGCTCACCGGCGACCAACACAACCTTCACTGGCCTGTCCGATGCAGCAACGATTTTCTTGGAGAATTCGAGTTGTTTTTCGTCCCGGCCATCCACGAACAACAGGTATGTGTTCCAGCCGATGTAGTCCAGCGGATTAACTCGCGTGCCGCGTGGGTAGAGGACTTTTCCGGTCGCGTCCACGATGTCTTTCTGCGTCACTATGGATGGGTCGTAGTAGTGAGTAGAGGCCGTGTCTGTTGCCTTGAATCCAGCCAGCGGTCGAGGGTGTTCGATGCTGGAAATGACCTTGTTCTTGTAGTCCTCCTGATACTGGGCCAATTCGCCTGATTGCTCCATTTGCTTCAGCTTGGAGGTGATCATCTCCAGCGCATCGCGCTCTATGATCGAGTAAGTCGGTCCGACCACACCTAAGTCTTCGGCAATCGCCGATGTGGCGATCTGAAATAGCGCGGCGAGCAGCGCCATTGAAGAGCGCGTGATTTTCATCCGGCACCTTCCATCACAAGCCAATCCAGCTCAAACGGAATATCCAGGCACAGCGGACCTCTGACGGACGGCGCAATCGTCTCGATGGTTTGCATCACCTCGTTGAGTGAGTCGCCTTCAGCCGCAAGCCACGGGACTGATGGGGCTGTCGCGTACCAGCAACCGTTTGCGTACTGGCCAACGATCACGTCGATCATTTCTTTATTCCCTTGTAACAATGGACTTGCCCTTAGTTGGTTGTTTGAACTTGATGGAAAGTAGGCCTTCAACCTCTTCTGCAACATCACCAGTCGCTGAGCCAGCTTGGGGGGTTGCCTTCTTCTTCTGTACCCGTTTTCTAGGCTTCTTGGCCGTCTGCACGGGTTGCCCTGCGTCAGCAATCTGGAAGACCTCTTCGAAACTCGAAGTCACAGGGGCGGGCTTCTGGCTCTTTGCATGCTCGATCGCTTCATTCAATCCGCGTGCGATGCTTTCAAAGGCTTTTCCGCCAGATGCGCCAAACAAATGTCCGACAACCGCACTCAACCTGATCGACTTGGCCACGCCATCAGCGAACTCGGCATCGCCGACCTTGGCAACATCGCTTGCGGGAATCAGCCAGCCCAGCTCGGATAGTTCGTCCAGAATCTGCTTCCCCATGAATCCATATCCAGAGAAGGTATCCGGCCACTTGAGGTAAACGGTCCCATCAGGCTGCTTAATCCCAAGGGACTCGAAAGACTTCTTACCTTCCTTGAACTCGCCCAAAAGGACGCGAAGCAGTTCCCCCATCGCGCCATCTAGTTCGTCCAGCGCAAGCGGCGCATGCTCGACAGGTTCAGCTGGGGGGGGAGGTAATGACTCAGAAGTTGAGTTGGGCTGCGCATCAGTCCCTTTTGGCTCACTTTCAGGCAGGCGTTCTGCAGGTGTGCTGGAGGTGTCTTGCGGCTGTATTGCCTCGACGGATTCGGTTTTCACATGTGCCGTAGATGTTCCGCAGTCATCCTGAGAATTCAGGGGCAACTCCGCTTGCGCGTCCTCTCGCTTGGTGGTCGCACTGGGGCCAGTTTTGCTTGAGTGAATCTTTCCGGGAATCGGCGCAATCGGCATCGAGCTGATCAGAGCCTGATCGCGGAGGCGAACCGCCTTCATTCGCATATTGGGGATCTTCTCGGTTATAACTTCTGGTGAGATGTAGTAGAACGGATCGGCTTCGTCCTCCCTCATGAAAGCGATTTCGCGCTCAACCATCATGTCCAGGATGCCGTCAGCGGTCTTCGGTAGGCCGGGGATATCTTCGTCCTTGGTGCGGCGTGCAATCTCTTCGCCGGCCATAGGCCAGACCAGATAGGTGGTTCCATCAAGATTCCAGATTCGCGCAGAAGGCTCGTTGATGCGCCAGATGCCTTCTTGCACCAGTCGCCGCATGATGTCGGTCAGATACCGCTCAACAGGCACACCGATCTCATAACCGGCCATAGCCACACCCATGCTCTTCAGATCACGCTCGACACTCAGCTGGTCGGCCTTCACCACAAAGTTGTGGATCTGATTGGTCGAGCCGGGGTTATTGTTCAGTGATTCCGTCAGCCAGATCACAGCGTCAGAGCCGCCACTATTGATCCATTTGAGCGTTTCTTTCCTGATGACGGCATGATGCATGGTGCTGGAGACGTTGGTGTGCTTCTTGCCGCGGCCTTCTTGCCAGTGCAGGAAGTAGTTGCTGATCTTGTTTTCGATGGCCCATTCATAAAGGCCTTGGTCGTATGGTTCCCACCTCAGATCGTTGGCCCGGTTGGTTACCGAAATATCGGTGATGATCTTGCCGAGGTCATGGCAGATGCCGGCCAAGAATACGGTCAGCTTCCAGCGCGGTTCGATGATGCGCCTTTGCTGCGGCGTGACCACGCCACGAATCAACTTGCCCTCCGTTTGTTGCAAGGCCCAGAGTCCGACTTCCAGCGAGTGGCGCAACATCCCTCCGCCACCGCGATGGTGGTGAGCTTGCGATGCAGGAAGAAGCTGTACGAGCGCAGCCAGCTGCAACATCGCAGGCATGTAATGCTCATTGAGTAGCGCTTCATTGGCGATGATCTGGCGAACGCCATCTACCAGCTCCTTTTGAGTGGCGAGCAGCGTGGATGGAGGATATATAGGCAGCCCCTCCATAAATGGGGGATAGCGTGGGATATCGCGAAGTTGGTCAAGCGTCTTGGTATCTTCGGTTTGGGCGAGCGGTATCACCGGCGATTGGTTCGCAAGCGGCTTGGGCAACCAGCCAATCTTCACCAACAATCTATCGACAAGCGTAGTCATCAGAACAGGCGGTATCCGCGTCCGATAATCATCTGGTCAGATACCAGGCCCACTACCTTGTAGCGCGAATCAAGGCTCTTAGGATGGTCACCTTGCACGTAGTAGTGGCCAGACGGGATTAAGCCCTTGAAGTCGTTTTCTTCGATAGGCCTGCCATCCGAAGTGACAGGCAGGGCTTTGCCAACAGGATTCCCATTCACGAAGAACTGATGGTTTCTTGCTTCAACAGTATCGCCCGGCACACCGACCACACGCTTCAGGAAGCGTGCATTCTTCGGATAGATGAAGTCGCTGGGGTAGTAGAAGGCAGCGTAGTCATCACGCGACGGCAGGGTGCGCTTTTCCACCAAATACACGGTGCCGCCCAAGCTGTTGCTCACGTTGATATTCATCTCATACTTCATCGAGAAGGCCCAGTAACCGAAGAGCAGGGCGATGTACGCGAAGCCATAACGAACAAGGTGAGCGTGCATGGCGTCGAGCCGTGCCATGCACCAGAGCCATGCTTCGATTGAATTGAGCGAATTGAGAGTTTTCATCGGCATGACTTTGCCGCAGCCCCCCAAGAAAATCCTCGGAATGCGGTTCAAATTTGAACCGTATTTCGTTGGTGTTAGGAGGGTGTTCAGGGAAGTCGAAAAGCGTAGATGTGCTGTAGATGTTCTGCCGTGCGCGTGGTCGTGATGCAGCTTAGTTGCCGATGAAAAATCATTGCGATCACTGATTGACAGCCAATTTCCGCCGCTGTATTTTTGTCACATCTACTTCGATGCTTATTGCTCGAACTGATATTGGTGGCTGGCCAATTGAAACAAACAGAAGGCGAGAAATCGTCAAGCAGTAAATCACCCACCCAAGCGGGGACATCGTTCCCCTTGGGGCATGGTGTCCCTTTTTTTTTTCGTCAAAAAGGAGATCACCATGTCACTCGTTATCGTTGCCTGCATCGTTTCTGGTTATGCACTGAGCCGTCCTGTTGTTCGGACGCTCGGCCTGTAAATCTACCCATTGGGGATACGTCCCCTTTGGGGTGTGTCCCCTTAAATTTTCAAGGAGACGCACCATGAAACGCTTTGTTCGCAATCTTCCAATCGCCGATTACCACGCAGGGGAAGAGATTTCCCACAGTGGTATCGTCAAGCTGCTCAAGTCACCTGAGCACTATTTGCAGTACAAAATCGGTGGAGACGAACCCACTCCCGCAATGGAGTTCGGTTCTGCTTTCCACGCATTCATCCTGGAACCTGAGTTGTTCGCGGCGACTTACTCTGTCGTAGATGAATCAGCACTGGCCGGAACGCTGGCTACTCTGGACGACTACAAAGCTGCGGCAACGCAGTTGGGTGTGAAGTTCGAGGCGCTGAACAAGGATGAACTGAAGCTGGCCATTAAGGCAGCGGATAAAACTGGCATCCTCTTTTTCAAAGAGGATATGCAACAAGAAATCGCCGCAATTTCAGCAGAAAAGCTGGCCGGGGCATTGGCTACGCTGGATGATCTCAAACAAGCTGCTGATACGCTTGGTATCGCAATTGGGAAGATGAAGAAGGATGAGCTGAAGGAGGCTATCAAAGCTTTCGATGCGGATTCAAAATTCAAATTCCGCGAAGATGTCCAAGCCGAAATAGCTGCACTTACTGCTGATAAGTTGGTTGGGACGCTGGCTACTCTGGACGAATACAAAACTGCGGCAACGCAGTTGGGTGTGAAGTTCGAGGCGCTGAACAAGGATGAACTGAAGCTGGCCATCAAGGCGGCGGATACAGAATCATTGTTCAAGTTCCGTGAGGATGAGTACAACCGCCTGTACGGGGCCAAAATCATTCTCAAGCAAGACCAGATGGATGCGCTGACCGCGATGCGGGAAAGCGTTTTCAAACATGGTGGCGCTGCCAAAATGTTGGCCAAAGGTGAAGCAGAGTCTTCTTTGTACTGGACTGATGAAATCACCGGCCTCAAATGCCGGATTCGTCCTGATTGGTTGTTCGATGGCGGAATGGCAGATCTCAAAAGCTGCGTTTCTGCCAGCAAGGCTGATTTTGCCAAAGCTGTGGCCAACCTCGGGTATGACATCGAGGCGGCGTTCTATGTCGACGGCATGAAGGCAGTCACCGGAAAATCGGTCGATTTCTTCTTCATCGCTGTTGAGAAAACTGCGCCGTACACGACAGCCTGTTACAAGGCCAGTCAGGAGATGATCGAAATCGGGCGCGCCAAGTATCGCGGCGGGCTTGAGTTGCTGAAATGGTGTCAGGAAAACAAGCAATATCCTGGCTATCAACCCAATGGTGAGATCGAGACAATCGATCTTCCGCGCTGGGCTGCAAACTTCGAGCTGGAGGCATAAATGATAGACGCAACGCTGGTCCCATTTCTGCCTATCAACCAGTTGGCCATCATTCGCGAATGTCTTGAAGGTGAGGAACGCGAGTTCTTCGTCAAAAAGATGGACGAGATAAAGGCCGTCATCGAAAAAATGCCAGTCACCTATTCGCAGTCTGAATCGGGTGATGAGGCGGTCGCGTATCTGCACTATTTCTATGGCAAATGTGATTGGTACATCACCGAGAAGGATATGGAAGGTGATGGAACTGTTCAGGCATACGGAATGGCAGATTTGGGCTACGGTCCTGAGTGTGGCTACATCAGCATTCAGGAGATCACTCAATCAGGAATCTATGTTGAGCTCGATCTTCACTGGGAACCCAAAACGCTGGCAGAAATCAAGAAGAAGTAATCCACCCATCGGGGGCATCGTTCCCCTTGGGGCGTGGTGTCCTCCTGATTCATTTTCAAAAGGAGAACATCATGGCAGGACGGCTGTATTCAATTCAACCGGACGACCGTGTTCCGATTGAGTACACGCACTACCAAGAATGGCACGAGCCAGGAAAGGTGGCAGAGTTGGAGCGTGTGATCGGTGCTTGGGAAAAGTCCCTCGATGTATCACTACTTTCCATATCGGACGGTTTCGACAATCTGGATCAGATGGTTCATTCCGTAGGCTGGGACAATACGATCAATCTGGTTGTCTACGCGATCCTGTGTGAAGGTTTCGATGTCTATGTCGGAAGCGACTTCATCGATATCTACAACCGCACTGATTGGGAATAATTCGATTCAAAGCAGCACCAACCCGTCGGGGATACATTCCCCTCGGGGTTTGTGTCCCCTTAATTCTTTAGGGAGACACAAATGGGAATCGCAATCTTGGTAATTTTTTCAATCGGCCTGTATCAGGTCGGGAAATGGGCAGTCTTCAAGGCTATTTCTCCAAGCACTGTGGCAGCGAAAACTGAAACGGTCGTAATGGAGACATCTCAGCCAGTTCAAGCGGCAGTATCGGTTGAGCAAAGCTGGGTTGGTTTTGAAGCACCTACATTCGTTCGTCGCGGTATGCCTTTCCCTGTATTGAAGGAAAAGGCAAAACGCAAACGTGCGAAAAAGCCGAAGCTCGAAGCAGCGCCGGCACCGTTGGAGGAAGCATTTCCAATGGGTGACTGGACTCTCTTTGCAAACACCGAAGGAGATCACCATGTCACGACGCATTAAAATTACGGCAATCGACCGAATCAAGTCCCGCACACTACGAGTCGCGCTGAAGGTATTCATGGCCGACCCGTCTCTTGGCAAATGCCAGGCAAAGCCGCTGTTCGCAGAAATCTGTTCCCACTTGCAAGCGGGGATGGATGACGAACAGGTTGTACGGGAAGTGGTAAGGAATCGCGCAATTGGCAATCCAAGCCGTCAATTGTCGTTGATGTAATTCAAAGCAGCATCCACCCGATGGGGACACTTCCCCTCGGGGCATGGTGTCCCCTTTTTTGTTTCACTCGAAAAGGAGATACACCATGTCACAAGCACTTCAAAACATCCGCCGTTCCAACACCGCAGCAGCAACGAAGCCGGCAGAAGCAAGCGGTTTCCCGGCGATGCTTGAGCAGTACAAGGGCGAAATCGCCCGTGCGCTGCCGAAGCATATCAACCCCGACCGCATGGCACGCATCGCGCTGACTGCGTTCCGCATGACCCCGAAGCTGGGCGAATGCGATCCGCGAAGCGTGTTTGCCGCCGTGATCCAGTCCTCGCAGTTGGGTTTGGAAGTCGGTCTGATGGGCGAAGCTCACCTCGTCCCGTTCGGCAAACAGTGTCAACTCATCCCCGGCTACACAGGGCTGATGAAGCTGGCACGCAACAGCGGCCTGGTCGTTGACATCTACGCGGAAGCAGTGCGAATCAACGACAAATTCGCGCTCAAGCTCGGTATGGCGCGCGATCTGCAGCACGAACCTCTCACGGCTCCAGGCGGCTTTCCTGCGTCTGATGAAGAGCGCGGCGAGGTGGTTGGCTTTTATGCGGTTGGTGTGCTCAAGGACGGTAGCAAAACGTTCGTGGCCATGTCGCGCAAGGAAGTCGAGAAGATTCGCGATGGCAGCAAAGGATACAAAGCAGCAAAGCAATACAACAAGGAATCCCCATGGGATACCGACTTTGTACCGATGGGCAAAAAAACCTTGATTCGTAGCCTGTGCAAGTGGCTTCCGAAGTCTCCAGAGCTGGCAACAGCTTTGGCCTTGGATGACAACGCAGGCCGCCAGAATCTCAACGTCAAGGATGTGATCGACGGCACTTTCACGCCGGTGGTCGACGAAGAGACTGGCGAGGTCATGGAAGTATCTGATGGCAACTTATCCATTCAACAGCAGTGGGATAAATACGATCAGGTGCTTGCAGACTATGGCGCAAAAGAGGCTGAAAACTTCATGCCTAAAACTCCGCGTCCAGTGTCGAACGCCAAACCATCGGCGTCCGAAGCTGAATCGGAAGCAGCAGCTCAAGGCCTGGTTGCAAAGATTGTCGATGCCATGAAGAAGACCAAAACCGTTGAAGCATTGGATGAGGTCTACCTTCACGCAGAAGGCATCCTGAGCGATGCGGAGCTAGAAGTGATCCTCGTTGACTATCGCAACTGCAAGGAAGCGATTCTCAAAGGTAACGAAGGTCTGTTCGACTAAGTAGCACCCACCCATGCGGGATCATCATGTCCCGCTTGGGGCATGGTGTGACCGCTTTTTTGTATCAATCGAAAAGGAGATTCACCATGCTGAACAAAGTACAACTCATCGGTCGTTTGGGCAAAGACCCCGATCTTCGCTATATGCCGAACAGTGATGCCGTCGCCAATGTTTCGTTGGCGACAACGGAATCCTGGAAGGACAAGGAAGGCCAGAAGCAAGAGAAAACCGAGTGGCATAACCTCGTGTTCTATCGCGGCCTTGCCGAAGTGGTTGGCGAGTATCTGAAGAAGGGCGCTCTCATCTATGTCGAGGGCCAACTGACAACCGAGAAGTACAAGAAAGACGGCGAAGATCGCTACATCACCAAGATCGTTGTCTCCGACATGAAGATGCTCGGTGGCGGCGGCAAGGCTGAAAGCGAAGATCATTCCAGCGCAAAACCGGCATCGACAGCGAAACCCGCTAAAGGTGCAGGCAAGACCGCCAAGAGTGATATGGAGCCGTTCTAAGCAATGACCACCCCAGGGGGGAACATCCCCCTTGGGGATGCTTCCTTGCCGGTGGTGTCAAACCCACCAACCTGTACGGGACACACTAAAGCATCCCGTGGGGTGCTTTGGTGTGTCCAGTGCGGATTAACCAAGGAGGCATCATGGAAGCGAAAGACGTCAAGGAAATGGCCGCAGGCCGCTGGGAAAGCATCTTTGCAAGGCTGGCTCCGCAACTGGAGAAAGCTGTTGATCGTGCGCCCAACCACGTTCCGTGCCCCGTGCACGGCGGTACCGATGGATTCCGGTTGTTCAGGGATTTCAACGATACGGGTGGCGGCGTGTGCAACACGTGCGGCATCAAGCACGATGGCTATGCGACGCTCATGTGGGTGAATGGATGGGATTTCAAAACCACACATGAAGCGCTGCAGGATGCACTTGGAGTGGGTGGAAGCAGTCAGCCCATCCCCAAGGTCACCAGTAAACCTGTAGCAAAGAAGGTGAAAGAGAAGGACGTTGAAGACATCCGAGATTCCCTGAATCACGTATGGAAGAACAGCGTGGCGCTCTCGTCACCAGAAGCGCGGCCAGCAAGGAAGTATTTTGCGAACCGCGGTATCACAAACGTGGACTTCCGGAAGATCGATAGCAAGATGATCCGCTTCGTTCCTTCTCTTGAGCACTACGAAGAAGATCCGAACGACGGGAAGTTCAAACTGACTGGTATGTATCCTGCCATTGTCGCGATGGTGTGTGATGCAAGTGGTCGTCCATCGACCATCCATCGCACTTATCTCACAGCCGATGGGACAAAAGCACCAGTCCAGTCGCCCAAGAAAATGATGCGGCACTGCGCCGATGATTTGTTTGGGGCAATGCAAATTGCGTTGTTGGGCAATAGCAAGGTACTGGCAATCACGGAAGGGATTGAGACGGCTTTGGCAGTAATGAGCGCTTTCAATATCCCGGCCTGGGCTGCCGGCAATGCATATCTGTTGGAACACTTTGTGCCACCCAAGGGGGTAGACGTGGTGATCTACGCTGACAAAGACCAACCATCCAAGCAACATCCGGAAGGGCATGGCCAAGGCTCAGCCAAATTGCTGCTGAAGCGTCTTTGGGCCGAGGGCATCAAGGCATCCATCAAGATCCCGGAAGGCAACATTCCGCAAGGAATGAAGTCGGTCGATTGGCTTGATGTGGTGAGCGGTGCGATTCAGGCACCCACAATGAAAACGGTCGCAAGATAGGCTGCAATCCCCATGTGAATGGCGAGCGCAAGTCCTGGACACGTTTTTCCCCGCTTGTCGGGGTTTTTCAAAGCAGATCGCGAGGTCTGCTTCGAAAAGCGGAATTCACACGCGGAGCTTATTGCTTCGGGTTGATATTGGTGGCTGGCCAATCGAAATAAACAGAAGACGTTCAAGCGTCAACGAATTACAAAATAGCAACATCCACCCAACGGGGGCACGCTCCCCGCTGGGGTTTGTGTCCCCATTTTTTACAAAGGAGACACAGATGGGACTGCTTTTCGATATGGCCGCTTTCTACAGGTGGCTGCAAGAAGCTTCAGACGACGAGCTTACTAAGCGTCGCGCCGAGGCTTTGACAATGGAAGCTGAGCTGAGCGACGAAGACGTTAAACGTCGGCTTCGTCGTTTGGTCGGGATGATTGAGGAGGAGATGGTGGCAAGGAAGTTTCGAGCCTAAATCTGTTGCGGCGTAGTTGTGCGATTGCATCGGAAGCCTTATGGGTTCCGCTCATGACCGCAAAGACGGCCGCAGCCTCATTGTTCGTTTTGGATTTGTGTTGGATGCACTTCAACTGCAAGTCAAACGCTTCCACCCTTGGCACTTCGAACTGCTCACAAAGCTGATCGAACTCGTCGCAGGAGAAAGACCACGGCTGGTTGAACAGGAGCTGCTTCTTACGCTCCAGTTCAACCTTGCCGCCTTCAATGACCGTGAATGGATTGGAACATGGCTTGTTCATGCGGCCAGTCTAGCACGGCAGTTTTATTAACCCAATCGGGGGATACATTCCCCGTTGGGGTGTGCGTCCCCTTTATTCACTCAAGGAGACGCACCATGAAAGAAAAATCCAACAAGCCAGACTGGAACGCGCTGTTTGAGCAGGCTTTGACGCAACCAGGAGTGATGTCTAAGGCGTATTCGGTTTTCCACGAGTACAGCCTTGGCAATGCATTCTTGGCCGCGTGTCAGCTGTTCGATCGCAAGTTGCCGCTTTCACCCATCGCCACCTTCAACAAGTGGAAAGAGCTTGGCCGCATGGTCAAGAAAGGGGAGAAAGCAATCCAGTTGGTGATGCCAGTCCAAGTCAAAATCAAATCGAAAGAGGAGGAAGACGAGGCCGGCATCACTGGTCAGGATCAAGGGGCTGCAACAAAAACCATCTTCATCCTGAAAAACAACTGGTTCGCACTGTGCCAGACGGACGGCGCGGAGTATGCGCAAGATGTCGCCATTCCGAAGTGGGACAAGGCGAGAGCCTTAGCTTCACTTGGAATCACAGAGCAGGACTTCAAAAGCATGAGTGGCAATGCTCAAGGCTATGCCATTCCGAACGAGAAGAAGTTGGCCATCAACCCGCTTGCGGCGTTGCCTTGGAAGACGACTTTTCACGAGATGGCGCACTGCCTGCTTCACTCGGCAGAAGCTCAAATGGCTGACGGTGAAATGTTGCAGCGATGCATCAAGGAAGCCGAGGCCGAGAGCGTTGCCTACCTGTGTTGCGCGACGTTGGAGTTGCCCGGGCTGGAACAGAGCCGCGCGTATATCCAACACTGGCTGGGTTCTGAAGAGCAATCCGACGAATTCAAAAAGAAGAGCGCAGCAAGGGTATTTGCGGCAGCAAACAAGATCCTTAAAGCAGGCGAATGTGCAGTTGACGGAGAGGGGGTGAAGAATGTCTAGCCTCCGATACGTCAGAACACCATCCGAAAGAACGATCATCGACAAGCTGCACGCATTACGTCGAAAGGTCGGCCTTTCGGATGGCGTCAAATTCCGAGCCGAGTTTCTTGTTCTGGCTTTCAAGCATGGATTGGTGAGCGATATCTGCACATACCGACTATGGGATGAAGGCTGGGATGAGTTGGGCGAACGAACATTCGACACCTGCTTCGAGATGGGTGATGCCGAGGAAGTTATCGCGATGGTCGTTTCACAGGCCAGAAACGAAGGCTTCCTGGATGCAATCCGCAATTACTGCAACATGCCGGGGTCATTTGATCGCTGGCTGGGGTATGCGGACAAGCAAGCGTGTCTATTCTGAGAAGGGAGACAACATGCCGTTATCCAAAGATCAGTTGCTGGCCATGGAAGTAGAGAACGAAATTCTGAGTGTTGCCGACCTCAGCGATGAAGTCACACGTAGCGACCTTCAGGGGATTGCAAGTGTGGCCGCACGAAAGATCATCGCCAAGGTACGGGAGCACTTGGACTCGGCTTCAAATCCAATGCCGTAGCAATACGACTCACCATCAGTTCGCTGAATGGTAATTGAACCAACCACCCAGAGGGGCACGCCCCCTCTGGGGGTGGTGTCCCTTGAAACTTAAAGGAGACACCATGAAAGACCGTTCAAATGCTGACCTACTGGCCATATTGGTGGGCAGATCATTAGCCAATGTGATGGCACCAAAACCTCTTGCCGAGGTGTTCGGATTCGAAAAGCCAAGGCAAATGCAGTTGTGTGAGGAGGATCCGGCTATCTATGCGGTCAATCCAACGATAGCGGCAGCGAAAGAGCTGTTCACACGCTGCATGAGAGAGCGAATGTCGGAGGAAGTATGTCTTCAATCCCCCGATAGCGTAAGTGCATTTCTATGTTCTGAAATCGGACATTTTGAGCACGAGTCATTCTGGTGTTTGTGGCTTGATGCACAACACAGGCTGATCGCAGCTGGTGAAATGTTTCGCGGAACTCTGACGCAAGCCAGCATCCATCCTCGCGAAGTGGTGAAGTCGGCGTTACACCACAACGCCGCAGCGGTGATCTTCGCGCATAACCACCCGTCAGGTTTACCAGAGCCTTCAAGGTCTGACGAACTACTGACAACCGCGCTAAGTCAATCGCTGTGCTTGATTGAGGTCAAGGTGCTGGACCACATTATTGTTGCCAGCAACAAGTTCGTCTCGTTTGCAGAGAAAGGACTAATTTAACCGCCCAATGGGGGATGCACCGTCCCCATCGGGGCGGCGCACCTCCGAAAGGCATCAACCAAAGGAGGGCAATCATGAGCGTCAATTATGTTGTCAAAAACGGGCACACCCTCGGCTACATCCAAGAGGGGAGCTCACTCATGGGAGTGTTGGCCAGCAACAAAGACGGTCATCACCCGAATGGAGGTCCGGTTTCATTCTTTGAGTCGGACATTCGTCCTGCAACAGAAGATGACTTCCATAAGTTTCGGGTTGTTGTACCGCCAGATTTTCGGAATCAGCACAACCAGGAGCAATCCCAATGACCATTGATACTCAAGAAATCAAAGTTACGCTCGTTTCAGCAGAGCATGGCTTCAAGGACTTTGACGTGGCCAACCTGCCCAATGTTCATCGGGCGTGCGTTGGTCAGGGAATCAAGAAGGGCGATATCTTCAATGTCTATTGCAGCAATGGTGTGAAGCTGGGGGCGACATGGTGCGGGGGGATAGTTCAATCCCTTGCCAATTTCGCAGAGACCCATGCTTTATATCGGCAGTTGTGCGGTACGGGAGAAGTTGTTCTAACTGAATTATGTAACTGATCAATTACCCACCCATCGGGGATGTCTCTATCCCCTGTGGGGTAGGTCATCCCCTTTTTTTTCATTAAAAGGAGATACCAAATGCAACAAGCAATCACTCAAATGCGCGCAGGAGACATCCGCCAAGGAAGAAACCCACGCACGTACTTCGATCCTGTCGAAATGGCCGAAATGGAAGCATCGGTAGCCGCCAAAGGCGTGATTCAGCCGATCCTGATTCGTCCCGTTGAAGACTGGTACGAAATCGTTGCCGGCGAACGCCGCTGGCGCGCAGCGATGAAGACTCGTGGTGAAGACTACGAGATTCCAGTCCTGGTCAGAATCCTCAGCGACGATGAGGCTGACGAGCTGGCGCTCATCGAGAACGTGTCTCGGGCCAATATGAGCCCAGCGGAAGAAGCCGTCGCAGCAGCCAAGATTCTCGGCCGCTGTGAAGGAAACCGCGACGAGGCAGCAAAAAGGCTCGGTTGGTCGCGCAGCACGCTGGATAAGCGTCTTGCGCTGATGAACTGTAGTCCTTCTGTGATGGCAGCGCTTAATGAACGGAAGATCCAGCTGGGCCACGCCGAACTACTGGCTGCGGTTCCGAAGGATCGACAAGAGAAGGTGCTGGCGAACTTGCTGGCGCAACCTTCGCTTCCGTCTGTTGCGCTCTTCAAGGCCGGACTGGAGGAGATTGCCAAGGCACTGTCTACGGCGATCTTCGACAAAGAGGGCTGCGGAACCTGTCACCACAATAGCGGCAATCAGCAGGCGTTGTTTGCTGAGGCCGTATCGGATGGGCACTGCACGAATGGCGCCTGTTTCGATGGTAAGACCGAGGAGGTGTTGGAGGCCAAGAGAAAATCCTTGGAGGAAAACTATCCGAAGGTTGTGATCGTGCGTCAAGGCGAGAACAACACGGTCGTCAAGCTGGTTGCAGATGGCGCGACCGGCGTTGGTAATGAGCAGGCTGCAGCATGTCGTAGCTGCAAATCATTCGGTGCGGCCGTCAGCGCGATTCCCGGCAAGATGGGAAATGTGTACGAGTCGCAATGTTTTGATCCTGCGTGCCACACAAAGAAGGTGGGCGAACGTCTGTTGGCTGAGAAAGCGGCGGCCGGAAACGGTGCTGCGACCTCTGCTACGGGAAAGCCTGCTGGTACAAAGCCTGCTGCTGGAAGTGGTGCGGGGAAATCCAAAGCCACAACCAAAGGCGGTGCCGCGACATCCGTTCAGGACAGCCAACGTGTCGTGGACTACCGCATCGAGGTCTGGCGCAAGGCTTTGAAGAAGGAGCTGTACGCGGATGCAGACAAGAATCTCTGCATGCTCATCGGCGTAATGATGACGCGCGGCGGCTCGAATGTGTCTTCGACCAAACTGGCTTCTGGCTTCGAGGCCCTGACATCCCAAAAGGCTCCCAGCAGCAATGTGGGGGAGGCTGCGGAGATGGTAGGGCAGGCAGACGAGGAAGTGCGCTCGAAGATGCTGTCCGGGATCATCATCTCGATTACGGACAGCATTGAAAAGCATCACTTGCCCGGCATGCTCAAGTTCATGCAAGTGGACATGTCGAAGCATTGGAAGTTGAACGCGGACTTCCTGGACCTCCTCACCAAGAGCGAGATCGAGGTCGTCGCGGAAGAGCTCGGGCTGAAGGTCGCGCTTGGCGAGCAGTATGCCAAGGCAAAGACCGGTAAGAAGAACGAGTTCATCAAGGCACTTTTGGAATGCAAAAACTTCGATTTTGAAGGTAAGATTCCCAAGGTGTTGCAGTATAGTGCTGTCTAAGTTTCACCCACCCCTTCGGGGGTGGTTTCCCAAAGTGCAATGCAGATGTACTTTGGAAAACCAGACTTCACACCCAGCGCTTATTGCGTTGAGTTGAAATTGGCGGCCGACCAATCAAAACAAACGGAAGACGAGCGATCGTCAATGAATCACCCAAAGCATTACTCACCCAACGGGGACATCCTCCCCGCTGGGGTTGTGTCCCTTTTCATTCAAGGAGACACAACATGCAAAAGGTTTTCAATTTCTTTTCAGACCCCGGCCATGGCTGGATGGCGGTTAAGAAGCGACAGCTTGTAGAACTAGGCATCGCCGCAAAAATAACTCCATACAGCTACCAACGTGGTGACACTGCATACCTCGAAGAAGATTGCGATGTAGCTCTATTCTTTGAGGTATTTCAAAAATTGACTGGGGAAAAACCAGTCTTAAAAAACCACTTCAGTAATCGCAGCTCAAAGATTCGCAACTATGAGTCCTATCGCTGCGATTCAGAGGCGTTCCGTGTCGTGGCCAGCGTACACGATCCTCGGACAGAGGATGACTCACACCCTGAAATGGAGTTGAATTCCGGTTCTTTGGAGGCAGCAACACGCCAAGCCAAGAGCTGGGCCCGCAATGGTTACTGGTCGGCTGTATATGACCAGCGAACCGGTGAGGCGATTCACGACTTCACGCCGGAAGCGAGTTTGCAATGAACGGCATGTCGAAATACTCGATAGCTCAAAAGTCCGGTGGTTCTCATGAAGATGATGAGACGCCGCTTTACAGTTTATCGATTGAACGCGAGGACGAGACAAGCGAAACGATTTGCAGGGCGGTAAGTTACGCATCTGCGTCTGAAATGGCTCTCGGTCACGCAAAACATAGCGGGTACAGCAAGTACCTTCTAAACGGTCGCATCTGCACCGCATAGCTCTCACAAAACCCAAGCGGGGACATCGTTCCCCTTGGGGGATGGTGTCCCCTTTTTTTGTTTCACTCGAAAAGGAGATCCACCATGTTCCAAGAGCTTCAACCTTTGCTGGCCACAGTCGCCAGCCTGACCATCTCAATGGTCGAAAATACTGACGGCACCATCACGCTGACCGTTCTCCCTGTTGGGGTGAAGAAAGGCAGCAAGCTGGATAGTCAGATGCAATTGGTTGGCACGGCCGCTGAGTTGGATGAGGGGTTCGCCGCTCACCTGAACAGCTACACAGCCATGCGTCAATCTCTGGCAGACCAACTGGCCGCCACAGAAGCGATTCTGAAGGCGCAAAAGAAGGAAGCTGCCGAAACAGCGAAGAAGACGATTGCGAAATCCTCGAAGACGGAATCCGGGAGTGATCCCGAACCTGACGATGATGAGCAGTCTGGTGATGATGAAAATGGTGCAGGCAAAACAGCATCAGGTTCTTCTGAAACCAGCGCTTCAACCGCGCCCGCAGCACAGGCACCATCGGCGCTGTGGGATTAAGGGGAGGATGACGAAATGGCTATCCAAACCACCGTTCTGACACGCACTTTCTCGTACAGCGGCTTGACCCTTCCTGATCCTGGGAAAGGCCTGTCACTTGAAGAGGTGCGCGATGTCTACGCAGCCACTTACCCAGAACTGATCTCTGCCTCCATCGAGGGGCCGGAAAAGAAGGGGGATAACTTGGTCTACACGTTCCGCAAGGGCGTGGGGACGAAGGGCTGATCATGGAGGCATCGCTGAAGGCAAGGCTCAAAGCCTTATCCAAGGATGCCTCCTCAACCAGGCAGGCGGGGCTGATCATCGCCCCGGCTGAATCTCAAGAGGAGCAATTATGCGTAATAGCATTGGACCTGCTCGTGCGCTCGACAAAGAGCGCACAGAAGGAAGATCTGCTGCTGCCTCCTCTGGGGGCTTTGCCGCTGGTTTTCTGACGCTTCCAGCTATCCCCAAACACCTTCCGGTTACATCGGTGGTGGATAAGGATGACGGAAAGTGGCTTCAGGCCGCCAAGTTGTGCGCAGAGCTGGTTGAGGATGACGAACTCGTTATCCATGACAAGACATCTGCGCGCGACATCATCGGTCAATCACTATCCGTGTGGGCATCAAAACACTGCGCGGATATTCAAGTGCTGGATAAATTCGAGCTGAACGCCAGTCTGGAACAAGATGCATTTGGTCTGGAGTATGAAGGTGAAAGTGACAAGAAATGCCTGTTCATCGGCTTTCAATCCCAGCAAACAACGCCATTCATCAACGTCAAGGCGAAAGTCGAGATGTTGGAGTTGGCGCACCCGGGTCTGGGCCGAACCGCAGTCAGTATCGCGGAGATGGCCAGTTATCGGACCTTCACGGCGTTCACACCACAAGTAGCCCTTCATCACGCCTCGTACCTGTATTGGTATGGGACGGAAACTGATGAAGAGCTCAAGGAGGAGATGGAGGGGATCGGTGCCGAGGACGAGTTTGACGACGATATGTTGTTGCCAAGCCAGTTCATGGAGTCATTCCCAAAGTACCTCGTCAGTGGTGAAAGTCTTGAGCGTGAAGTGATTCAACGCATTGCATCCAGCAAGGAACCCGCTGGCGAAGTGGCCCGAATCATCTTGTCCATCGCGGACCTGATCGACCAGGATGCCAGATTGCCAGACCTCAGAAATTTCTATGGGGAGTCAGCCTTCTTTTCCTGCTACGTGGGGACTGGGGAAGACATGCTGGGGCGTGTTCTCGATGACTTTTATCAGAATACCGGCAATGGAGGTGAGTTCACCGATATGTACGGAGTGGCCGAGGTCGACTTCAGCAAGAAGGCTTTCCTGAAATGGAAGTCCGAAACTGAAAAAGGCTTCGCGCTTTACACACAACTTGATCGCTTGATGCGCTGCATCGGCGATGTTCAATAAAGGAGACATCATGCAAGTTAAAGCAGCATGCGTGTCAGGCTCACAGAAGGGGTACGGAATGTCCCAGGCGATCCTGCTGTATAGCGAGCGCCACGGAAGAACTGTATTTGCTTCGGTGCATGACGTGAGCATGAGCAAGGAGGGTGTCGCGTCGATCGAAGCGGGTTCCCCGGTCTCCAAGGCCGGACTCGTGAAGATGATGCAAACCCTCTTGCCGGAAGATTACGCGCCGGCAGAACTGTTGGGGAATCACATCCTCGCCAAAGGGAGCGACCACCTTGTGTGGTACTGCAAACCCCAGAAGCGGCATGTATGGTTCAACAATGATGAGATTGGTCGCGATGTAAGCGCAGCTACCCATCAACCAGGTCTGGTGTTCATCATCAGCAAGGAGGATTGGTATGTGTTCGCCGTCAAAGGCAACAAGCGTCCGTCATCGAGCACGCCACTATATGTTGCCCCATACCTCAACGTGTGGGCTGGTGGCCGCATCTGTACCGGGAACATCGAAACGCCGAAGGGCGGGATGCGTTTCAGTACGGAAGCGTGGGAAGAGGCTTTTTTCAATAGCTACTTCACTCATCCGAACCAGCACGAAAAGGGTGTTCTGACAAAGTATCGCGGCGGGATCTTCTCGCTGTGGCGGTCGCTGATGAAAGGCCGAGCATTTCCGGCTGAATCATTGGTGCGCGCCGGCGAGACGCTGGGTCAGGCATTTGAAAGGACGGTGAAGCATGGACAGCCGTGACGTTGCGCTGCAAAGCGTGATGCCCACGGTGATGGTGCCGCGCTTCTCCGAGCTGGAAGAGCTGGACACGTCGGGCAATCGTATCTTGATGGCTTCGAACGGTGTCTGGCTGGAGGTTTGCCGTACGTGGCTGTATGCGCGTATGCCGATTGCGCCGCCTGCACTGATCCCGGTTCCATATGGGGAGGTGAGCGCGGAATTGCGATTTGGCTTTGGCAAGCTGCCGACGGCGATGGTCTCTCAGTTCATCGAGCTGGCCAGAATTCGCAGTCCTAACGAGTGTGCCGCTTGGATCGTCTGGAATCAGCGGACGGGGAAGTGGAGCCTGCGGATGCTCGAAGAGCGTTCTGTAGGTCCGGGGCATGTTGAAGTTGTCCGGCCAGCACTGGCGGAAGACGAACACATGATTCTGGATTTGCACTCACATGGGCTGTCGGACGCGTACTTTTCCAGTACCGACGACTACGATGATGGCCGAGGCGAAGTCAAAATCGCCGGAGTCATTGGAAATCTCAATAAGCCAGAGGTGACAGCATCTTTTCGCCTCTGTGCGAATGGGGTGTTTGTGTCACTTCCATATGCAATCCCGCAGGGATAGGAAGGAATCACATGATCCATAACATCGAATCGCGCCTGCTCACGCGGGCGGTAAAGGTGGTGCTGGTCGGCGCAGGGGGCACAGGTTCGCACGTCTTGCGACGGCTTGCCAATATGCACCTTGCGATGGTTGAGCTGGGACATCCTGAAGGTCTGGATGTCCTGGTAATCGATCCTGACACCGTGTCAAAAACCAATGTTGGCCGGCAGAATTTCTGGCCATCCGATGTTGGGCAGCCCAAGGCCGAATTACTGGTCAACCGCTGCAATATGCTGATGCAAACGAACTGGCAGGCTGAAGTCGCGAAAGTCACTAACGATTCGCGCTTCAACTCCCGTCCGGACATCGTGATCGGATGCGTCGACAACAGGAAGGGCAGGGGGGCGATACTCAAGGCGCTCAAGCGCAGCGTGTATCAACACTCAGCCTACTACTTGGACATCGGCAACAGGGAGCATGACGGCCAGGTGGTGCTAGGCGAGATCTTCGGTGAGCAATACAAGCGGGAACATCGCTTGCCGCACATCGCCGATCTCTATCCCGACATCATCGACGGGTCGCTGGATGCTACAGACGACACGCCAAGCTGCAGTTTGGCCGAAGCGTTGGAGAAGCAATCTCTGTTCATCAACGACACGATGGCAAATGCGGCCTGCAACTTGTTGTGGGAGCTGTTTCGTTATGGACGGCTCACGCACCATGGTCAGTTCGTCAACATCAAGTCAGGGAGGGTGACCCCTCTGGCCATCGATCCTGAGGCGTGGAAGCGCTTTGGCTACGATGAGAATGCAAAACCAAAGCGGCGCCGTAAGGCCGCATAGATGTAGGTAGATAGCAACAGGTCTCGATCTGCGATGTTTGCAGAGAGGGACACGATGAGTCCCCTTGGTGGCAATAGCCATTAGGGGGCTTCACTTAATCCTGACAGCGACCCTGCTGGCTTAAGGAAGCCCCCTTTTGGCTTCCTTTCCAACCAACCACAAGGAGATTCACCATGTTGACAGTCATTTTGGCTTGCTGCATTTCTGGTTACGTTCTGAGCCGCCCAGTTGTTCGGGTTCTCGGTCTGTGAGGAGATTCATCATGTCGCTTTCTACCGAAACGAAGAGGTTCTTTGAAAAAGTGGCCAGCAAGAACTTTCGCCTGGCCTGCAACGTGTATCACGCACTCGTATCCGGGCAGGACATCACGCCTGAGGTGAGGGGGCAGATACGTGAAGCGTTACGCATCGCCGGTTGATTGGTGATGCGTAATGGAAAAACGAGATAAGCCAGCACAGCGATGTGCTGGCTTTTTTTGATGGGCAGAGACACCTTAAAGATCGTCGCGAGAAGTGCGCAGAGAATATTTCCAAGAGTCTGGGCCTTAATGCACAGCAAGGATTGCCTTCTGGTGGTATTGCAAACGCAATTGCACATGACCGGAGCAGTTGCTTGGTAAGGCAGTGATAATCTGCGTATAATATGCGCAGATTTGCTTGCGCGCCTAGCCATCTGCGTATAGCATGCGCAGATGGCTAGGCGATTGAAGGCATCCGATATCTATGGGGTGGCTAACTATACTCGGAATCAGTTCAGAGGATTGTTAGCGGAACTTGGCTATCAATTTGAAAAGTTTGAGCAAACACAACCTCGAGTTGCCCGTACCTTCTCCCCCCAAGATTTTCTCGTTATTTTGATAGCTTGCGAACTTGACTCAAAATACTGTTTGCGTCGTAGTGCTATCGCAAATTTAATTCCGCAAATTAAACGCGAACTATCTGGTCCGAGACCTGTGGCTCAACAGCCTAGGCTATTGATAAATGTAACTCCCCCCTCGGTGCGCTACGTTGATGCTGATGCAAATTTCAGTACTGGATTGGTAATGCCACTGCAGGAAACCTTTGCGCGAGTAGACGGACATCTCCTGCAATCAGGAAGTGAATTGCCAACGCCTCAGACCGCGCTAAATTTTGGCCCTACGCTAGTTCAAGAAGATACAGCAGATGAAATGAAACATGCTTCTTCAAATCATTTGAAGAAGGTGGCGCGATGAGTTACCTAAACTCAGACATGAAAGGGAAATTGACCCGTCTGTTGAAGTCGTTATCCTATACAAAGGAAAACGGCTGGGTTACTGCGGATGAATTCAACACCGTTCATGCGCATAGGTTCGCGCTCGCACAAGCTCGCGATTACATGTCGGTAGCAGGCGTCTTTTGTTGGGCTAATGGTCAGAACGTAACTTCGATAGCAGCACCTCTAGTCTATATTGCAACGGCAACTGATCGTATTGAAGCTCAAATTGTTCACCGTAAAGTTTGGAGTCAAGGCTTAGTTCCTTTCCTTTTAGTATTAACTCCGGAAGAAGTGTTCATATGTAATGGATTTCGCTATTCCAGCGAGGAGTGGGGGCAGGTAGTTACAGTTCTCAGTTGGAATGAGGCGCAAAGTGCGGCTGCATTAGCTAAATTGTCAGCAACCAGGCTGAGATCTTCTTTGTTCTGGAGAGAGCACGCGATTGACGTATCTGGTCGCGTGGATCAGTGCCTGCTCGACGGATTAGATGGGCTAAGTGATAGTCTTATGCAGGGGCGCGGCGTTTCAAAAAAACTTGGCCATACAGCAGCAAATGGTTTAATTGGGAAGCTCTTGTATGTCTTTTTTCTTTTTGACCGAGGTGTTATTAACCAAAGTTGGCTGGAAGAAAGAGGACATAATCGAATAAATTTACTTGATGCAGGTTCTTCTTGGTCAAAACAAGCCACATGGAAGCTGCTGAACGATTTAGATGCTATTTTCAATGGAAGTATTTTTCCATTGTCCCACTCAGATCGTTCTGATATCGACCAGACTCATATTGATTTAGTACGCATAGTGATAAAGCATGGAGCTGTCGCTCAGTCCGGCACTGTGCAATTAAGCCTGCTTGATATTGACCTTGGCGTACTGCGCGTTGAAACTCTTTCCGCTGTATACGAACAGTTCCTGGAAAATGTAAAAAGAGGAGAGCGACGCAAGGTAGGAGCATATTACACACCTCCGTTTCTTGTTGATCTGATACTAGATCGAGTTGAACAAACACGTAAGCTGGAGGATGGCATTACTGTATTAGATCCTGCCGCTGGCTCAGGAGTTTTTCTTGTAGGGGCGTACAGACGTATTCTTGAACATGCACGTGCATCAACCAGTGCCACCATGTCTCTGGACATGGTTCGTGGATTATTGACCAGAAATATCTTTGGCATTGAACGAAATCCTGATGCATGTCACGTTACTGCCTTCAGCCTCTACTTGACCATGCTGGATTATGTTAATCCACGCGATTTGAGCCGTGTAGCACAAGGCAAAGACCCAAAGAAGCTCTTCCCGAATTTAGTGGGGAATAACTTATTCGCAAAAGACTTTTTCAGCAAGGCTGCATTCGCGAGCATCCCAAAAATATTCTGCGTCGTCGGCAACCCACCATGGCAAACGTTAAAAAAGCTTGGGTCAGCCTCAGCGAGCCAATGGCTGAGTCGCCAGGAAGGATCGCCTATCGGCAATGATCAAGCCGCCGAGTTATTTTTGTGGAAAGCGTTGCGTGAACACCTGGTTGCGGATGGTGTACTTGCGATGTTGATACCCGCAAAATCATTTGTTAATCCAACCTCTGCCAAATTTCGGCAGAGACTCGTGGAAGAATTCTCGGTTATTGGTGCAATAAATTTTGCTCATTTGCGCCATAAACTATTCGTAGGGGCAAAGCATGCCTGTGCAGGAATATTTATCCAAAATAGAAAAGCAAATTACGATCATTCTACATGGATTTATTCGCCGCTATCAGTTAGCCAGCCAGTAGCATCCCGCGATGCTTGGCCGTGGACACTAGTCATGGACGCATCAGATGTTCAAGTGTTTCAGCAAAGTTTCTTTACTGAGAATCCTAGATCATGGTTTGAAGCATTTATGCTTCGTCCCGTAGATCGGCAAATTCATCGCTATGTTAGAGATTCGGCAAAGACTAAAAGAATTGAGCTGCTGGGCTCTCTTTGTTCTTCGATTGATGCCGGAATAAAGCGAGGTGGAAATTCTATTGAAACAGGGTTGGACGAAAAGTATTTAGTCGATGAGTTTGTCAGCCTTACGGATAATCAGCGCCCGACTGGGCAAAACCTTGATTTGTTCCATAATCAATCGGATCAGAAAGCGATTAAACGACTGGATAAATTGCCGCCACGTCAGTTGGCTATAGTTGCACCTAGTTATAGAAATCAATTTAGCGGGAATTTCTTATTAGTACCTCGCAACTTCCGCAATATACGTTTCATCGATTATCCAAAAGGCTATACGTCTAGCTATTTGGCGGTGTTCTTCAATAAGTCTGGCAATCCAATTGATAAAAAAGAACGTGACTTTCTCCATGCCCTTGAAAAATACCTAAATAGCAAAACTGCGCTGTATTTCATGGCCACTATAGGAAGAAGATGGCTCATGGATCGGCGCAATGTTGAGCCGGCCGATCTTTCTGCGATGCCAGTGCCGTTTACTTCTTTAAGTGATACACGGATCAAAGATTTGTTGCGTTTGGATGGGGAGAAACTTGAAGCATTCATTTTGGAGACCATGGGCATCACCGGAGATTTGAGAAATTCGATTAAAGAATTCTTAAATTTCCGCATGCTCTTTCAGGATGGGAATGTGCCCGAAAACGCATTAATAATGCCAACGCACGCTGTACTCGAAAATTACACGAAAGTCTTACGTCATCGCCTTGATGGTTTGGTAGGTCGGAAAGGTGCATTCCACATAGCCCATCAGATAGAAGCGGAAACTGGAATTGGAGTCGTCGTTGCGCATTTTTCTGATGAAGAATCGGAATCTCATACTGAAGAATTACCCAAGATATGCCATGACGCGGTAATGAGCCATGGCAAATCCAAATCAAATAGTTTTACAGATAGCTTGTCAATAACTTTTCAGCCTAAGACAACGACTGTCTGCATGACGAAGCCTCTCGAATTTTTCAGGTGGACTATTGATAGCGCCTACACTGATAGTCGCCAGGTTATGAATGCATTCGTCAACGGCTGAGATTGAGTTATTTAATGCCAAAATCAAACCTTAAGGCCCTATTTTGCGAACAGGGGTTTTCTTCTTGCAAAGCAGAGTTATGGGCTGAGTTCGTGAGGCAGGTATTGGAAATTTATTGGCAAGCCTCTGACCGATTATTGACGCCAAATTATTGGGACAGCTTCAAGAAGAAAAGAGGTGCGCTTGGGGCACCAAAAAAACGATGTGGAAAAAAAGTAATTCGAAATCCAATAGAGGATGCGATTACCTCAGAGATTGGCAGCATTGCTGATGATCTCTACAGCCAGTTAGCTTCAGACCATTTTTTACGTAAACACGATGTTCAATTTCGATTCGAGTTCTTAATCCATAGTGAGACGCGAGCTGGACGATATTCTAAAAAGGTCGACTTTAAAGTATGGTCGGCTGTTCATGGAGGCCCTGAGTTGGCAATAGAGGCGAAGCCTCTTATTTCAGATGTTGATATTGATGGGAGATATTTGGCGGAAGAAGGAATCGGGTGTTTTTTCACTAATGATTCGCCGTACACTAAAGGCCCCTTAGGGGCAATGCTGGCATATACGATTTGTGATGACAAAACGTCCAGAAAGAAGAATATTCTAGATGGGTTACAGAAATTTCAGCCTGCACCTGACAAGATAGTAAGAGTTACGATAAACGGGACAGATCAAGTTGACTGTTCTTGCCACGACCGATCAAGCTGGGGGTTTATCCCGATTACGATTTTGCATCTTGAGCGGCTATTCCCTGCAGAGGTGCAAATCGACGTCTAGGAGTGTTTAATGAAGATTTCTGAAAAATGTAGCTGGGAATCTTATAGGGTCTTTTTTGATACTGAACTGTTAAGCCATAAAAATCGGGATTAATTGACTCGCGCTCAGTATGTCGACTAAGCATCACTCCATTTCATTCCAAATCATTGGCCAGCGCGCCGAAGTTCCGGCGAACACCCAAGGATGGTCAGCGTACTTAAACCGTGACGACTGGGACGATTGGGGAAAGTATTGCACTCAGTTTTACCTGAGCGTGGTTGACGAAGAGGGAAAGCAGCACAACATTGGGCAAGTGAAGATCGGGCAGCGCAAGTTAAAGCCCCATAAGGCGTCTGCAGAACTTCCATCCGGTCACCGCAAACCGAATGTTCCGTCCACCTTCGAGCAATTGGGCGATGATTTCTTCTCAGTTGGACAAGACGAAGAATACTACGCCAACCTTGGTGCCCTTGGTGACACAGTCCGCGAGCATGTTCTCACCTGTCTGCGTGATGTGGCATTGGACCAAGAACGTTGGGTATGGGCCAAGGATGAATATGTTACCGAAGAATCATTGCTTCGTTCAATTACTAGGAGCACTGTCGAGGGGCAATTTCGCAGAATGGCGCATGGTGATGCGCGTGTGACGCGTTATGCTTTTGCTTATTCTCCACCAAAGCGTCTGGGGGATGGAGCTCCGCCCTTCATGCTGGATTTCACCGTTGATCCCAAGTCTCCAATTCCAACTAATGTCCACGTCCTCATTGGACGGAATGGCGTCGGGAAGACGCGACTGCTTTCCTTGATGACAAATGCGCTTGTCGCAAGGGATGCCTCAGCGAGACAGTCCGGCAAATTTGAGTTCAATGAGCTTGGAGGCCGCGGGGGGACATTTGCCAACGTAGTAGCTGTTTCGTTTAGCGCATTTGATGAAGCAGACCTGCTACCTGATCGTAATCCAGCACCTGACTCAATTGGATTTTCTTACATCGGGCTTCGCGGCTGGACCAGCGATTCACCAACGGCCACGATTAAACCAAAATCTCCAAACATGCTTGCAAGCGAGTTTGTGGATAGTCTGAAAGAGTGTCGCATTGGAGCACGACGAAGGCGATGGGTAAATGTGATTACTTCGCTACAGTCTGATCCCGTCTTCCAGGCGGCTCAGCTGACCTCAATGATAGATGCGAATCTTGCCAATAAAGAAGAGCGAGAAGTCATCTTGAAAACCTTCAAAGCTCTCAGCTCTGGACATAAGATTGTTCTTCTCACGTTAACTCGACTAGTTGAGAAGGTTGAGGAAAGAACGCTTGTTTTGATCGATGAGCCAGAGGCTCACCTCCATCCACCTCTCTTGTCGGCAATGACACGAGCCATCTCCGAGTTGATGGTGAAACGGAATGGTGTGGCTATTGTTGCAACCCATTCACCAGTGATTCTTCAGGAGGTTCCCAAGTCCTGCGCCTGGATACTTGATCGCATGTTGACAGCTTCAAAGGCAGAACGGCCAACGATTGAAACATTTTCTGAAAGCGTAGGAATCCTGAGTCGAGAGGTGTTTCAGTTAGAGCTCTCGCAATCAGGCTACCATCAAATTCTGAGGGAATTGAGGCGAGAATCCGCCACCTATGAGAATGCTCTCGATCAGTTGGAAGGTCAACTTGGTGCCGAGGGCAAGGCGGTGCTGAGAGGTATGTACTTAAATGGCGAGGAGTAATCACAGTCAATGAGACATCTGCCTCTTCCAACAGATGACAATGAAGATATCTTCGCTGCAGACGATGTCTTCGAAACATGTGTGTCTATGGTGAAAAAACCAACTCTGAGGGCGCAGTTGCGGGCCATCAGCCAGGATGTGAAAACTGAGGCCGCAGACTACGATGTCAAGGCGGCCAAGATGCAGCTTTACCTGAAGCAACCTCACAATCACGTAGGGGGCGTTTCGGGTGACGAAATGGTGAAGGTTTATACCCTCCGTATGGTGCCCAAGACATCAAAGGGTCGTCCCATCTACGACAGAATCATGTCTGCGCCTGTGCACCGTAGATGCCCGCTATGCGGCATCGGGACGGTCAACACGCTCGATCATTATTTACCAAAAACACATTTCCCGATCTTCTCTGTAACACCCCACAATCTGATTCCTGCATGCGAATGGTGTCAAGGGGAGAAACTAGAATATTACCCCACAACGATGGGAGGACAGCTTCTCCATCCATATTTTGATAATGTGGACAACGAGGTTTGGCTCGCATCTGAGGTGGTAGCTGGTGTTCCAGCCGGGTTCCGCTACTTTGCAGCACCGCCAGACCATTGGATACCATTATTGAAGACACGAGTGGCAGCGCATTTAGAAGAACTAAATCTTCCAGTGTTGTTCTCCTCAAATGCCGGAAGCCGACTTTCGGAGATTCGCGCTCGTCTCATGAATCTGCATCAAAAAGGGGGTGAAAACGCCGTCCGTATACACTTATACGAAGAGCTTGCCAGCATTGAAGCCGATCACATGAACTCATGGGCAGCAGCGATGTATCGTGCTGCTGTAGCGAGTGATTGGTTTTGTAATGGCGGATTTAAAGAAACCTAACACTCTTGGATATAAGGCAATGCGAGCCGACTTGTTGGGCCATGTGGCTAACAGTCTAATTTTCAGTTGCCCGCGTATTGTTTTGTTTGCAGTGTCCTCCTAGGTCGCGCAGATCGTTGGCGATCTTGCGACAGGCGTAGTAACACGCCAAGTTGGCCTGTATAACGTATGCACAGGCGGCGCACCGGATATTGCTGCTCATGTTGTTTGATGTCGCTCCAGTTCAGCCCCCCTTGCTGCGACAGCGTCTTCTCGAACCTCCCTTGCATACAAGGGATCACACACCTTCTGCATGGCCATCTTTGACGGGAAAATATACTATTTTTCCCATCATTCCGAGTGCCTGGATTAACGGAATTTCATTTTTAAGCGGTACGCGGTAAAGCTGAATTCCTGATAACTCTTATTATCAGGAATGGCACTTTTCGCGGATAAAGTGGCAGGTAATACAAGCCGCCGTTCAAAACGGCACAATACACCTGCAAATACAAGCATCTGCAATGCCGTGTTCTGAAATACAATCGACGCACCACACAACAGAGTGCGACACCATGGATCAGCAACAACAAAAAACGGAAGAGATGATCGACGGACTGGTGCGGCCAGAAAGAATGGCTCACACCATCGGGCGAACGCCCAAGTACATCCAGGACGAGATTGCCGGCCTTGTGGAGGGGGAGCAGATTCTTGGCTCTTTCGGAGATCTGATCAAGCGCTCTGTCGAGATGACTGAAGAGCACAAGGAATTCGCCGGAACGAACGTTGTATCGATTTTTCGGAAGGGCGTTGTTGGCTAGATCCCTATGGGGGCTATACCACCATAGAGCCCCTTCAACGGTTGAGCAGTTCAGCGGCCGCTCGCTTCCCCAGCGCCCTTAAAGCTACGACCCTTTCCATTTGCGAAGCTCGCGGACTCGACTTGCCGGCCTCCCAGCTGTAAACGGTCTGTGCGGACACTCCAAGAAGGGAGCCAACTGCTTCTGCGCTCAAACCCAATCGATTTCGATGGGATTTGAATCCCTTCGCTGTAAAACGCGGTTTGCTCGCAGGCTCGGAGGAGGGCGCTTCACCAGCCAATTTTGAAACGAGCTTTTCCAATCGTCCCACTTGCTGCCGACGACGTACTTGATGTCCTCTTTCTTGAACGTCACTGCGGGGTCGGGTTTGGAAAAGTCACCTAGGATGTCGCTGTCTGACGTGACAGGACGGAATATCTTGGGATGTAAGGTCTGTAGCCACGAAGCGTGTTGCAATTGGTGGCATTCGGCGCAACGCTCGGAGGTGACGAAATGTGCCTCGCCAGTGAATTTCTTGTGGGCGAATAGTCCCGCCACCAAAAGTATCGATATGCAGATAATGCCTGCGCCAATCACAAACTTGTTCATCACGACTCCCCCAACCTGATCATTATTTGTTTTTGTGGCGAAAGCATACTCCCAATGGTTGTTAAATTCATCTGTGCGACAGAGAGGGGGAGAATGCCACGCGGCGGGCATGCATCGAGTCAAGCCGCAATGACAGGCGGTGTCGGAAAGCTTCACTGTTGAAAAGTTGCCAAATAGCGAAGGCAATACGAAAACCTAGAGCGAACTGAAAAAGATATTGGGATGAGCGAAACCACAATTAAAGCAACATCACAATATGTGCTTGCATTCCACAAATCCCGTTCAACCTCCAAGACTTAAGTATCCACTATGGAATAAGTCTGTGAAGGTCACTTACTGGGAGTGAAGCGGACCACCCTTTAGAATTCTCAAGCAGCTATCTCAGCAATTCCCCAGCGTCTCTTATGGCCGAGTTGCCGTCCTGGCATGTCATCGGCCAAAACCGCCCTTGAGTTTCTGCCAACGCGAAGCTTGGAACAAGGGAAAACTCGTAGGTCAGAAACCGCCCCACAAGCCGAAAGACATCTGGGCCATCCGAATCCACCGCCAGAACGCACATGCGGTTCGTGACCTCGCCATGTTCAATCCAGTAGATCAGCCAATGTGCTTTTATCCAAAGTGGCAAAAAAAGCTTCTTGAGCGGAATTGAGGATGGGCTTCAGCCGACAGCTGGGTAATAGAGGGCAGCCTGAAGGTCTGTCTTTCATGCATTCCACCAATGCCAGGGTGTTTTCCATCAAACGGATGACCGAGCCGATGGATATGGTCCCGGCCTCCTGAGCCAGACAGATTCCGCCGCTTCTGCCGCGTTCGCTCAGAACCAGATTTGCGCCGACCAGCGTCATGACCACCTTCATCAGGGAACTCTTGGAGATGCCGCATTCCTCAGCCACTTCCGAGATGGTGACGGGCGCATCCCTCTGGCCCAGATAGATCAGCGTGCGCAAGGCGATGTCTGATGAGACGGTAAGTTGCATGCGTTCAACTCCAAATAATTGGCAAGCATTATATGCCCGCGCTTCTATAAACCACGTCCTTCGAATGAAAGATTCCGAAGCATTGAATCATTTATTGAATTGATATATATTCCGCAGCTCGGAATCTTTTAAGGGGGGAATAAATGTATCAGCAAGTTGCCTGGATAGTTTCTATTGTGTTGATTGCGTTGCTGGCGATCGCATTCTTTTATGTGGTGAAGCACAGCGGTCGCGAGGGGAATGGCGCGGCCGTCGCTGCGGCGACGGGTCGCTGGAGGGGGCGCCTGCTGTGGGGCGTGACATTGCTGAGCATTCCCGTTGTTGCATACACCTTGACCGAGTTGCCATATGCGCGCAGCGCAATCGCGAACCTCGGGACCGTCGAGGTTCAGGCCAAGGGCTATCAGTGGTATTGGGAAATATCGCAAACCAAGTTGCCGGTGGGCAAGCCTATCGAGTTTCAGGTGACTTCCGCCGATGTGAATCATGGCTTCGCCATCTATGGCCCGGACATGAAGATCGTCACCCAGACTCAGGCCATGCCGGGTGTGGTCAATGTGTTGCGCCATACGTTCGAGCAACCCGGCACCTACAAGATATTGTGCCTGGAATATTGCGGGGTCGCGCACCATTCGATGATGACCGAGCTTCATGTGGTCGCCCAATAAACATCCGCACGGAGAAAAATGATGAACATGCAAAATGAAATGCCGGCTGTCGGAGCGGTCAAGGTTTACGCAGCAATCTCGGGAGTTGTGATCCTGCTGATGATGTTGTTCGGTCTGGTCATGCGCATGACACAAGGCCAGATTCTGCCGATTGAGCCGAACGTGTTTTACCAGTTGATGACCGCGCACGGCATCGGCATGGTCGCCATCGCCGGGTTGGGCGGCTCGGCGGTGATGTGGCACTTCCTGGGCAAGTACGTCAATCTCAGGGCCGGATTCGCGTGGGCCAACCTGGCCTTCTTTCTGACGGGAGTCGTGCTGGTTCTTGGCGGCATCTTCCTGGGCGGCTTCGCCGCCGCCTGGACCTTCCTCTACCCGCTGCCGGCCAATGGCATGGGCATGTGGGGCAAGCATGCCGCAGCCGCCTACATGGGCGGCGTGCTGCTGGTCGGCGTCGGCATGCTGCTGTTCTATCTGGAATCGGCGCGCGCCATCATCCGGAAATACGGCAGCTTCGCCAAGGCGCTGGGCTGGCATTTCTTGAAGAGCGGGCAGGATGCGCCGCCCGCGACCGTCATCGCCAGCACGGTGGTCACCATTATCAATATCATCGCGATCCTGATTGGCGCGGTCATCCTGACGATGATGCTGATCAACCTGTATGTGCCGGAAATCGCCATCCATCCGCTGCTGGCGAAGAACCTGATTTTCCTGTTCGGCCACGTGTTCATCAATTCCACCATTTACATGGCGGTCATTGCGGTTTATGAAATCCTGCCGAAATACACCGGCCGGCCGTGGAATGTGTACAAGCCGTTTGTCTGGGCGTGGTCGGCGACCTGTTTGATGGTGCTGACCGTCTACCCGCACCACTTGCTGATGGACTACGCCCAGCCGCTGTGGATGCACATCATGGGGCAGATCGTCTCCTACACCAGTAGCCTGCCGGTGCTGGCACTCACGCTGACGGCGACACTGGGTTCCATCTACCGCAGCAACATCAAGTGGGACCTGACTTCCGCGCTGTTGGTGCTGTCGATCTTCGGCTGGAGTGCGGGCGTCATCCCTGCGGTGATCGACGGCACCATCGCCGTGAACCAGGTGATGCACAACACCTTGTGGGTGCCGGGGCATTTTCACCTGTATCTGTTGCTGGGCTGCGTGACGATGATCCTGGCTTTCACCAACTGGATCGCGAACAAGGAACAGGCAGCTGGCTTCAGCGGGCTGGAGAAGGCCATGCTGTGGGTCTTCGCCATCAGCGCGTTCGCCTATGCGCTGATGTTCCTGCTGTCCGGCCAGGCCAGCGTGCCGCGACGCTGGGCAGTGCATCTGCCGGAATGGCTGGCGTATAGCCAGGTCGCCTCGTTGTTTGCGGCGGGAGTCGTGATCAGTGCGATGGCCATCATCGTCAGGGCGATGGGCGGCATCATCAGGCCGGCGCGTCAGGCCTGATTGCGAGGCTGCACCAGTGAGGACGGCGGCAGCCTCGGCGATCTTTCTTGTGCTGGGAATCTGGGCGACCTGGGCGATCACCGGGGGATTCGAGCTGCTCACTACCGAGCAGGCGCGCCGTCTCGACACCTCGCGCAAGCAGCCCGCTGTGCCGGAAATACGCCTGATCGATCAATCCGGTCAGGCGTTCCATTTCGGCGCATGGGTGCGGGAGGAGAATAAACTCCTTATCGTCGATTTCATCTACACGAACTGCCAATCGCTTTGCCGTGCGCTGGGATCGGAATTCCAGCAACTGCAGCAACGTATCGTCGAGCGCGGCTTGCACAGCCGTGTTCACCTGCTGTCGGTGAGCTTCGATCCGGCGCACGACAATCCTGCGGTGTTGCAGCAATACGCCGGGCACATGCAGGCCATGCCCGATGTATGGACCTTTGCGACCCTCGGAGATGTGCGGGAGCTCGATGCCTTGCTGCAAACTTTCGGCGTCACCGTCATCCCCGATCGAATGGGCGGTTTCCAGCACAATGCCGCGCTGGTCTGGGTCGCGCCATCGGGAAAGCTGGTGCGAGTGACGGACTTCGATTCGAGCGACAGCTTGCTGGACGAATTGGCGGGATCAAATTGAACGGAACAAGAAAGTCGGAGGCTCGCGCCGGACTGATCATGTTGCTAGTCCTGGCAATCCCCGCCGTGCGCAGCATGATGGAGGGCGACATGGCGCTGCACATGCTGCTCCAGTTCCCTCTGCTCCTGCTTGCCGGATGGCTGCTGGCAAAAGGACTTCCGGCACGAGCAAGGTTGCAGCAATGGAACCGCGCAGGAATCGCCGGTCTGCTGATGGCCTCTCTGGTGCTGATGTTCTGGATGATTCCGCGCGCATTGGATATGGCGCTAAGCGACAGCACCGTGGAATTATTGAAATTCCTTACGCTGCTTATGGCGGGCGCCGCACTCAAATTGTCCTGGCAGTCTGCGGGGTTGATCGTTCGGGGTTTCTTTCTGGGCAATGTGCTGCCGATGATGATGGTCGTCGGTTGGCTGTACGTCGAGGCGCCGGTTCGCATCTGCAATGCCTACCTGACCGACGACCAATTGCGCGCGGGAAGCGGGCTGCTGGCCTTGGCGATAGCCGGGAGCGTGGTCTGGCTGCTTGCCTTTTTTATGTCCACCAATCAGATCGAAGGAGATACATGATGAAAACCAGTAAAACATTGGCGGTATTGACCGCCCTTGCCTGTTGTCTGGGGGCCGGAGCGCACACGGCATGGGCGCAGGAAAGCGACCACGATCACTCCGCCCATCATGTCGCCGACGCGCAACAACTCAAGTTGAATCACGGCAAGAAGTGGGAAACCGACGCCAATCTGCACCTAGGTATGGAGCGCATCCGCGATGCGCTGGCGGCAGGCGGCAAGATGTCGGCAAGGCAATATCTTGCGCTCGCGCAAAACGTGAATGAGCAGATTTCATTCATCGCGCAAAACTGCAGGCTGGACAAGCAAACAGATGCCATGCTGCACCTCGTCCTCGCCGACCTCGTTGCGGGTGCGGATGCGATTTACGCCTCCGGTGACGAGCATTCCATGCACCATGGTGCAGAGAAGATATCGAATGCGCTGAAAGACTACGGGATCTATTTCGAACATCCGGGCTGGCATGACGCAGTTGCCTCCCACGGCCGAGACGGCGAGGTAAGCTCCTCGCATGCCATGCATTGATTACTCAAGTAAACGGAAGGAGGGCGTATGCAGATGCCGGACGTAGACGACGAGGGATACCTGATCGATCCCTCTATCTGGAGTGAAGCGCTGGCGCAGGAATTCGCCAGCCAGGAAAACATCCAGCTCACGGAAGACCATTGGGATGCGATCCGTTTCATGCGCGATTATTACGCCGAGCATCAGGTTGCACCGGATGTTCGTCATGTGATGAAACATCTCGCGGTACGATTGGGCGCCGAATCGCGCAACAGGATAGCAACAGCAAGAAAACCAAACTTATCATATCCACTGTCTAAATGATCCTGACACCATAGCAGCCCTTCGCAAGTTGTCCGGGCTGGTGAGGGAGTAACGGGATAGGCTCAACGAAATTGCCAGGATACTGGCTTATTGATTGTGGGGTGGTATAGGCGTAGTTTGTGTACCTATGCTGCGCTTTATCGCTCATCTTGTCCTTGGTGCATTCCTTGCGTTGTCACTGCAGGCAATGGCGCGTGGACATGGTGGAAGCCATAGTGATTTCCTTGGAGCGAATGGTTGTATGTTCTATCAGGAATATCTGTTCGGTAGGCTCGTGCCTCGTGAAGTATTTGATCCATTAATGAGTATGCGTTGGTGACGTATGCTGAACCCCATAGAGTCTTTTTCAGACAAGCCAAATAAAACCCCAAGCTTTTTGCTTGTTGGCCCCTATGATCCCAAAGGCGGGGAATTCACATTTATTGCGCCTCCATTGGGGGTATGGCGCTTGGCGGGTGTTCTGGAGGCGGCGGGATTTCGCGTCAGCGTATTTGATCCCAACTGTTGTGAGGGCGTAACCGAAGAAGCTTTCGATACGGCGCTACAAGGGGCGGAGTGGGATGTTGTCGGTTTTTCTATTACGGGGATGACGCTTCCTTACGACCTCGCCTTGGCTTACCGGGCGAGGAAATTGTTGCCGCAAGCCGTATTGGTTACAGGCGGGGTGGAGGCGACTTTTAACCCTAAGGAAGTTTTTCAATTGGGGCCTTTTGATCTCGTTGTTCTGGGCGAAGGTGAGGGGCCATTGCTCGAGTTAGGCAAACGACTGGGGAACGGGGAAGGTCTGAAGGAAATTCCCGGCACCGCTCGCGTGACAGAGGATGGCAGCCTGCGGATACTTCACCACCGTGCCATGACGCGGGAAGAGATGAAGGAGGCCACTTTTCTGGTCCCCTACCAGATAATTAAAGGCGGCCTCACCTTCCCTGTACTCGCAAGGCTGTCACTCGACCTGGAGGATGAATATATTCATGTGGCCCAGAGCGAAACCAACTTATTGAAGTCAACCGTAAACTATGTGCCTCTTTCCTGGTTAGGTACGGTCGTGAAGTATCAGAGAACGACGGGGGGAAGTTTTAGAATGAATTTCTTTTCAGGCGAATTGGACCTGTACATAAAAGAAATGAAGATTTACGCCGGGTATGGGTCAGGCAGTTATGTGTTGAATCAAAATTTCATTCCAAATAGTTTGGTGTTCAACACACAGGAAGAATTTTATGGCATCAAGTTCCCTATCGGTTCAAACGAGTTAGATTTGATATGGGATTTGATTTCTCAGCCGGGCAGCCAAAGAAGGTCGGCGACCTTGGGTTTGAAAGCTCCATTTTAGGAGAAAGCCAATTCAGCGTGCGGATCCCCCTTCGCGCACTGCGACCATAGGCCGTTCGCCGCTAATTCCGGAAGTTCGGTTGAGGTTACATCTATGTTTGAGCCTATTTTCTTAAGGGAGTATCGTCAACGTTACTTGGCAAACATACTGAAAAGTATGGGCGAAAAGTTTCCGGTCTAAGGGAAACTATGGCAGCGGGACTGCGACATGGGGTGCCTTCCCCATGCACGTTCTCCTTTCCCATAGGGTCGCTGAAAATGTAACTCAACCGCATGCCTGCTGAAATAAGGGGCACTAAAAGTAAATATTGCATGTTCAAGCAAAGGAGTGGAGAGCTTGAAAAGGAAATTACATCACCACGGCGAATTTTTATCACACCCAACTTGTGAAAATTGCATCCACACGTTTAGACATAGTAGAAGGCAGGATGTGGTTGTATGTGTTCCGCACTTAAAAACAATGCCCCAACAACTCTTCAGTTTGTGAGTTGCATTCAACAAAAGACCAGAAACCTTGAACACCTTAAGAAAGGCGTGCGACAGAAATGTCTCGGTTTCCGCACGTCAGGATCGACGTCTCCCCCAGTTTTCAGTAGCACAAGGCTTTAGAGTCCGCAGTTAATGTAACCGATTTTCCTGCCAGTTGCGCTGCGTAGGCCGAAGGCGTCAGGCTCGGGTTTAGGCTGCGGATTCAATCCGTCGACGCAACACACTAAACTTAGCGAAAGCGAAAGGAGTG
>DYJI01000001.1:0-478355 GCA_020723185.1 Sideroxydans lithotrophicus
CACTCCTTTCGCTTTCGCTAAGTTTAGTGTGTTGCGTCGACGGATTGAATCCGCAAGATGTAAGGAACATTCAACTGCTTTGCGTAATTCTTTGCCTGCTCGGCGGCATCGCCCGGACTCACCGAAAAACGCTTGGCCTCGACAACCGCCATAGCCCGACCATGCCGGTCGCACAACACGTAGTCGGCGCGCGTGCCGTCGGCGCAGCTCACTTCGTAGCGGACTGCGTTCTGGTCTTGCGTATCCCAACCCTGTGCGGCGAGTTGGGCGTCAATTAAGACACGAGAGTAGGCTTCGTTGCTATTCATGAATATTGTTTGTCTTCACTTGCCACACGCCCTGTCTTTAAGGTCACAAATAGTGATCTTAAAGATTCACATTCTTCTGGCTGACAGCTAATGAACCTCCCCAATGCACGGCCTTCGTTTGAAATTTCCATGTCCGGGCCGAATAGTACCGACCCTACCTAGTATCGCCAATACTTAAAAATATATAGGTCTCTGAAAACAAAACGGGGAAGTGTCGCCACTTCCCCGTTCGCTTCGATAATGTTGCTGTTTACTTCCGCCCTATCGCCCGATACCCGATGTCTCTGCGCATCTGGCAACCATCGAACTTGATGGTGTCGGCGATCTCGTAGGCGCGGTTTTGCGCGTGTTTGACCATGTCGCCGAGGGCGACGACGCAGAGGACGCGGCCGCCGCTGGTGACGACTTTGCCGTCTTGCATTGCGGTGCCGGCGTGGAAGACGTGGGCGTCTTCCAGCTTCTTGGGCAGGCCGGTAATCTCGTCACCCTTGCGCGGGGTGTCGGGATAGTTGGCGGCGGCCATGACGACGCCGAGCGCGGTGCGCTTGTCCCATTCGGCTTCGACCTTGTCGAGCGTGCCGTTGATGCCGTGTTCGATCAGCACGGCGAAGTCGCTCTTCAGACGCAGCATGATGGGCTGGGTCTCCGGGTCGCCGAAGCGGCAGTTGAATTCCAGCACTTTGAGGCCGCCGTCGGGCGAGATCATCAGGCCGGCGTAGAGGAAGCCGGTGTAAGTGGTGCCTTCTTTTTCCATGCCGCGCACGACGGGCATGATGACTTCGCGCAGCGCTTTGGCGTGGATGGTGGGCGTGACGACGGGTGCGGGCGAATACGCGCCCATGCCGCCGGTGTTGGGGCCCTGGTCGCCGTCGAGCAGGCGCTTGTGGTCCTGGCTGCTGGCCATGGCGAGTACGTTCTTGCCGTCCACCATGACGATGAAGCTGGCTTCTTCTCCGGCGAGGAATTCTTCGATCACCACGCGCGCACCGGCGTCGCCCAGCTTGTTGTCGGACAGCATCATGTCGATGGCGTCGAACGCTTCCTGCTTGCTCATGGCGACGACCACGCCCTTGCCTGCGGCGAGGCCGTCGGCCTTGATGACGATGGGTGCGCCGTGTTTCTCGACGTAGGCCTTGGCGGGGGCGATCTCGCTGAAGGTTTCGAAGAAGGCGGTGGGAATGTTGTGGCGGGTCATGAAGCGCTTGGCGAAATCCTTGGAGGATTCGAGTTGCGCGGCGGCTTTGGTGGGGCCGAAGATCTTCAGCCCCGCTGCGCGGAACACGTCGACCACGCCAGCGGCCAGCGGTGCTTCGGGGCCGACCACGGTCATGTAGATGTCGTTGGTCTTGGCGAACTCAAGCAGCTCGGGGATGGCGGTGATGTTGACGTTCTCCACGCCTTCTTCGAGCGCGGTGCCCGCGTTGCCGGGGGCGACGTAGACCTTCTGCACCTTCTTGCCTTGCGCCAGACGCCAGGCCAGTGCGTGCTCGCGACCGCCGGAACCGATGACCAATATTTTCATAACAACCCCTATTGCCACAGAGGCCACAGAGAACACAGAGAGAGAAGCTGGTTTTCTCTGTGACCTCTGTGTGCTCTGTGGCTAAATGTTATTAGTGTCTGAAGTGACGGTGACCAGTGAACACCATCGCCAGCCCCAACTCGTCGGCAGCGGCGATGACTTCTTCGTCGCGCATGGAGCCGCCCGGCTGGATGACGGCTTTGGCACCGGCCTGGGCCAGCACGTCGATGCCGTCACGGAACGGGAAGAAGGCGTCGGAGGCGACCACGGAATTCTCCAGACTCAGGCCCGCGTTCTGCGCCTTGATGCTGGCGATCTTGGTGCTGTCCACGCGGCTCATCTGGCCTGCGCCCACGCCCAGCGTCTGGCCGCCCTTGCAGAATACGATGGCGTTGGACTTCACGTACTTGGCGACGCGCCAAGCGAACATCAGGTCGGCCATCTGCTCTTTGCTGGGCTGTGCTTTGGTGACGACCTTGAGGTGTTCTGCGCCCACGTTGAATGCGTCCGGGCTTTGCACCAGCAGGCCGCCGGAGACGCGCTTCACGTCCCACTGGTTGTGGGCGTTGGAGAGCGGCACGGTGAGCACGCGCACGTTCTGCTTGGCGGCGGTGACTTTGAGTGCGGCTTCGGTGGCGCTCGGCGCGATGATGACTTCGACGAACTGGTTGGCGGTGATCTGGGCGGCGGTGGCTTCGTCCAGCTCGCGGTTGAAAGCGATGATGCCGCCGAACGCGGAGGTGGTGTCGGTGGCGTAGGCCAGCTTGTAGGCGTTCAGCGCGCTGTCGGCGACGGCGACGCCGCAGGGGTTGGCGTGCTTGACGATGACGCAGGCAGGCTGCTCGAAGGTCTTCACGCATTCCCACGCCGCATCGGAATCGCCGATGTTGTTGTAGGACAGTTCCTTGCCCTGCACTTGCGTGTAATCGGCGATGCCGCCGGGTACAGCGATCAGGTCGCGGTAGAAGGCGGCCTTCTGGTGCGGATTCTCGCCGTAGCGCATGTCTTGCACTTTGGCGAAGTTGAAGTTGATCTGTGCCGGGAAATCCTGCTTGCTACCGTCGCTGTCGATGGCGGTGAGGTAGTTGCTGATCATGCTGTCGTAGGCGGCGGTGTGCGAGAAGGCTTTCTTGGCCAGGTCGAAACGGGTGGCGTCGGACACGGCACAGCCGTTGGTCTGCATCTCGGCCAGCACGTCGCTGTAGTCGGCCGGGTCGGTGACGATGGCGACGTGCGCGTGGTTCTTGGCGGCGGAACGCACCATGGTCGGTCCGCCGATGTCGATGTTCTCGATGGCGTCTTCCAGCGTGCAGCCGGGCTTGGCGATGGTGGCCGCGAACGGGTACAGGTTCACCACCACGAGGTCGATGGTGGGGATGTCATGCTTCTTCAGCGTGGCGACATGCTCGGGCAGGTCGCGGCGCGCGAGGATGCCGGCGTGCACTTTCGGCTGCAGTGTCTTGACGCGGCCATCGAGCATCTCGGGGAAGCCGGTGTAGTCGGCGACTTCGGTGCAGGGCACGCCGTTGTCGGCGAGCAGCTTGGCGGTGCCGCCGGTGGACAGCAGCTTCACGCCGAGAGCGTGCAGGCCTTTGGCGAATTCGAGGACGCCGGATTTGTCGGAGACGCTGATGAGTGCTTGGGTGATGGCCATGGTCTTCTTTCGTGGATGATTATTTGATTCGGTGTTCCTGCATCTTCTTGCGCAGGGTGTTGCGGTTGATGCCGAGCAGGTCGGCGGTCCGTGTCTGGTTGCCACCGGCATGGTGCAGCACGGTTTCGATCAGTGGTTTTTCCACACAGTCGATCACCATGTCGTATACGCCGCAGGATGGTTCTTCGCCAGCCAGATCCTTGAAGTAATCGTTGAGTGCCTTGCGCACATGCTTGGCGATGTCGTTCTCGTTGATGCCACACTCTTCGCTGCTCATTTACTGCCCCCTTGTTGTGCTTTGCTGCGCTGCTGCCTGTCTCCGATGCCGATGCATGACAGGCGTTGCTGCGCCAGCCTGCGTCGTCCCTGCTCCTCCCCCTCCACCCCGACATATCTGTGCCGGTGGCGCATTGCGGGCCACTTATGCGGCTGCCGCCTCCCGTTCGTACTGCAGTCGTGCGTTGCCGACTTTTTGTTCTTCAAAGAATTCGGAGACGGCCTGCATCTGCTCGTCCACGCTTTCCAGTTGATTCATGCGATGGCGGAACACGGCGGAACCGGCCAATCCCTTGGTGTACCAGGAGATGTGTTTGCGCGCGACGCGCAGCCCGGTGTGTTCGCCGTAGAAGTCGTACAGGTCAGCCAGATGCGCGACCAGCACCTGCTGGATCTCGCCGACTTGCGGCGACAGCAGATGGGTGCCGGTGTTCAGGAAGTGTTCGATCTCGCGGAACAGCCAGGGGCGACCCTGCGCGGCGCGGCCGATCATCACGGCGTCGGCGCCGGTATGGTCGAGCACGTATTTGGCTTTTTCCGGTGTGGTGATGTCGCCGTTGGCGATGATGGGGATGCGCACCGCGTCCTTCACGGCGCGGATGGTGTCGTATTCGGCGTCGCCGGTGTAGGCGCAGGCGCGGGTGCGGCCGTGGATGGCGAGCGCCTGAATGCCGCTGGCTTCGGCGATGCGCGCGATGTTGGCGGCGTTGCGATTCTGTTTGTCCCAGCCGGTGCGGATCTTGAGCGTGACCGGCACGTCGACCGACTTGACCACGGCTTCGAGGATCTCGGCCACCAGCTTCTCGTTCTGCATCAGCGCGGAACCGGCCATCACATTGCAGATCTTCTTGGCAGGGCAGCCCATGTTGATGTCGATGATCTGCGCGCCGTTGTCCACGTTGTGTTGTGCGGCTTGCGCCAGCATCTTCGGATCGGCACCGACGATCTGCACCGAGATGGGATCGACTTCGCCTTCGTGGTTGGCGCGACGTTTGGTCTTCTCGGAACCGTACAGCAATGAGTTGGAAGCCACCATCTCGGACACGGCCATACCCGCGCCCATCCGCTTGCACAGGATGCGGAACGGACGATCGGTCACACCCGCCATGGGGGCGACGATCAGGTTGTTCTTGAGTTTGTAGCGACCGATTTGCATGGCGATTCCTGAAGGGGGCGGCGATTATAAATTAATCAATCCCCGCATGCTATGATGCCCGCAGATTTTTACGGTCAGTACCCTATCCGGGCTGTCTACTTAACCCTAAAGTGTGAGGTGTCCTTATGGAGTTCGACATCATCATCGTCGGCGGCGGCCTGGTCGGCGCAAGCCTGGCGGCCTCTTTGCGCGACAGCGGGCTGAAGCTGGCATTGGTTGAAAGTGGTCCCTCACCTCAGGCATCAAAGGCCGATGACGATTGGGATGCGCGCATCTACGCATTCACCCCCGGTAACGCCGAGTTCCTGCACGAATGTGGTGCATGGCAGCGACTGGACATGTCGCGCGTGCAACAGGTGGAGGAGATGCGCGTGTTCGGCGACACCGGCGCCAAACTGAATTTCAGCGCCTACCAACTGGGCGTGCCGGAGATGGCTTTCATCCTGGAGAGCCGTTTGTTGCAGGATGCACTGTGGCAGGGCCTGCGCGAGCAGCAGAACCTCACCCTGCTGCACCCCGCGCAGTGTGCAGCGCTGGCCATTGATGGCGAGGCAGCCCTTCTGACGCTGAAGGACGGACGCGAGATCAAGGCCAGGCTGATCGTAGGCGCGGACGGCCGCGATTCCTGGGTACGACATCAGGCGGTCATGCCGGAAGTGCCCACTCCCTACAACCAGCATGGTCTGGTCGCCAATTTCACCATCAGCAAGGCGCACCGCGGCATCGCTTATCAGTGGTTCACCGAGGATGGCATCCTCGCCCTGCTGCCTTTGCCGGGGCGGCGCATCTCCATCGTATGGTCGGTGACGCCGGAGAAGTCAGCCGAGTTGCTGGCACTGTCGCACGAGGAATTGTGTGCGCGCGTGGCGGAAGCTTCCAACCATACCTTGGGCGAACTGAAAGTGATCACCGCGCCCGCCGCATTCGCATTGCGCGTGCTGAATCTGGCACACATCACCAAACCGCGCCTGGCGCTGGTGGGCGATGCGGCGCACAACGTTCATCCGCTGGCCGGACAGGGCGTGAATCTCGGCCTGCGCGATGCGCGCGAACTGTCTCAGACGATCATGCAACGCGGCGCGCTGGATTGCGGCGATCTGCGCCTGCTTCGCCGCTACGAGCGTGCGCGTCAGGAAGACATCCTGTCCATGCAGCTCACGACTGACGCCCTGAAACACCTGTTCGTGAATGCCAACCCGGTGCTGCGTACACTGCGCAACGTCGGCATGGCCGCCACCAACGCCATCGTGCCGCTGAAGAAGATGCTGGCACGCCACGCCCTCAACTGATTTCCAAACCAAGGATGCATCAAATGTTCAGAACCCTGCTGTTGCTGCTGCTCGCCACTTCACTCGCCCATGCCGCTGATGACAAGTCCGCAGCCGTCAAGGACGCCCTCAAGGCATACCAACAACTGATCGGGCCGGTGGATCAGGTGAATCCTTCACCCGTCTCCGGCTTGTATGAAGTGGTGACCGGCGACCATATCTTCTATACCGACGAGAAGGCCGAGATACTGATAGACGGCCAGATGTTCGACCTGAACGCGCGCCGCAATCTGACCGAGGCACGCGCGCGCAAACTGTTCGCGGTGGAGTTCGACAAGCTGCCGCTGAAACTGGCCATGAAGAAAGTGAAGGGCGACGGCAGCCGCAAGCTGGCGTATTTCACCGACCCGAACTGCGGCTATTGCAAGAAGCTGGAGCAGGAACTGAAGAACATCGACAACGTGACGTTGTACCTGTTCATGTACCCGATCTTCAACGGCTCCGCCGAGAAGGTGCAGGCCGTGCTTTGCAGCAAGGACCCGGTGAAGACCTGGGACAGACTGATGCAGGACAACGTGCAACCCAAACCGGCCACCTGCAAGCTGCCGACCGAGGAAGTGATGGCGCTGGGCCGCAAACTGAAGGTGAATGGCACGCCCGCGCTGATCTTCGCCAACGGCGTGATGAATCCCGGCTATATGCCGGCGGAACAATTGGAAAGAGCGCTGAACGAGAACAAATAAAAAAACGGGGCATCGGCCCCGTTTTTTTATTTCTCGGCCTTGCTTGCCAATGCCGCCCGCAGCGGCGGGAAGGACGGCGGCTCTTTCTGGAAGTAGCCGCGATAGCGGCGCACGAAAGCTTCCGGCGGCATCTGCCTGGTGTCTTCGACCAGGCTGTGCGTGAAGCCGTTCACGAAATACAACTCCATCTTGTGCGACACCTTGCTGTGCGTCTTCACGCGCTTCTCGCATTCGAAGAAGTCCTTGATGCGGCTATAAGTCTGCGCCGACAGCGCGATGCGGTTCGGTTCGCCGCTCGATTCCACGCGCGAGGCATAGTTCACCGATTCGCCCCAGATGTCGTAGGCGAACTTCTGCGTACCGACCATCCCGGCGATGACGTGACCGGTGTGGATGCCGATGCGGATCGACCAGTTGTTGCGGTGGCTGCGTTCTGTCACTGCCTGCACGATCTCCATCGCCGCCATCACCGCATCCACCGGATGCGAGGGGTTGCGCTCCGGCAAGCCGGCGGCACACATGTAGCTGTCGCCGATGGTCTTCAGCTTCTCCATGCCGTAGCGCGCGCAGATCTCGTCGAAGGCACTGAAGTAATCGTGCAGCATATGCACCAGATCCTCCGCCGCCAGCTTCTCTGTGGAAGCGGAGAATCCGACGAAGTCGGTGAACAGGATGGTGACGTCTTCCAGATATTTCGGCTGTACGGTGCCTTTTTCGCGCAGCTCTTCCGCCACGGTCGCGGGCAGGATGTTGCGCAACAGCGCCTGCGATTCCAGACGCTGCGCCTCGACCTCCTCGTTACGCTTTGCCAGCTCCTGCTCCAGCACGGCGCATTGCTTTCGCGCAGAGTTCAGGTCATAGCTCACTGTGTCGAACGCGGCGGCGATCTCCCCGAGCTCGTCCTTGCTTTGCAGGCCGATGCGCGCCTCGCCGCCTTCCAACACGGTTGCAACAGCAGGCACGAAGGCCTGCACACCGTCCACGACACGGCGATAGACGCGCACGGCGAAGGACAGCGCGATCAGCAATGAAAGCACGAACACGATGAGTGCCGTGCGCTCAGACCACCACTCGACCGCTGTCAAATGCTGCCGCGCCTGCTCTATCAGTTCGCTCTCTTGCGCTTCGAGCGCTGGCAGGTCCTGATAGATCAGTTGCTGGCTAAATGGCTCGGCATGCAGGACAAGTTCGGTCATGGCCTGCGTGGAATCGATACCGAAATAGTTGTAGAACAGATGCCAGGAAGCAGCGAGTTCCATGTAGCGCGCCTGCATGGCGGTCACCTTAGGCAGCAGCGTCTCATCCGCCATTGATCTGAGCCGGGTGATCTCACCCGCCACGCGCGCGGCTTGCGCTTCCACCTTGTCCTTTTCGCCGGCGCTGAGCGCAGGCACCCTGTCCTGCGGCAATTGCCCGAGGCGGGAGACCTGCTTCTGGATATCGACGATACCCTGCTTGATCGAGGTGGTCACCGCCAACAGTTGCGTCTCGTGCTGCAGCTGTTCGAACGCCCTGCTCTTTTGGTGCGCGTTCCAGAAGTTGAGTGCGAAGTTCAATGCGAAAAGGGACAGGATCATCAGCAGTGAAAACCGGATCAGGCTTTTTATTCGCATAGTCGGAGCTTTCGTTTTCATTCGATTCGTTGCGCGCATACGCCACGAAGGATGTCAGGTGAAGCTGGCCGGTAAGCCGGGTTCTGTCGTGGACAGTCATTCCTCTAGGCGTTTCGTTACCTTACGCTCAAGCAACCTACCCGCTGGCGACGCGAGCAACGTCATGGCCAGCCTATTTGGTCTTGCTCCGGATGGGGTTTACCGTGCCGTCCGTGTTGCCACGTCCGCGGTGAGCTCTTACCTCGCCGTTTCACCCTTGCCTGTACTGCTCGCGCAGCCATCGGCGGTCTGTTCTCTGTGGCACTTTCCATCGCCTCACGGCGTCCGGCCGTTAGCCGGCATCCCGCTCTGTGGAGCCCGGACTTTCCTCTGCACAAACGTTCTATGCAGCGACTGTCTAGCCAGCTTCGGGGGGGAGTTTAGCACGGTGATCGAAGAGCGTCCGGGAACCCGGACTTTAGTTTCGACGTCACGCGCTGTGCGCATGAGTCTGCACTGCAACTGACGTTGTCCTCTGCACAAACGTTCTATGCAGCGACTGCCTGGCCAGCTTCGGAACGGGTTTGAATACAGCGGAATAAAGCACGCACGAGAATGCGGGGTATGTCGCAATCAGCCCGCATCCACCTGCAAGCTGATGCCCACCGATTTCCACAGCCTGGCCTCCGCTTGCAGGGCGGTCTCCGTCAAAGGGTTCTGCGCCAGCCAGTCACCGCTCAGCTGCAGAAGGAACTTCGTGCCGCTGAACCTGCCCTGCATCTCGGGCAACACTACATCACTGCGGTTCCTGTAGAACAGGGCGGACAAACGCAAGGCCATCACCTTGGCGGTCACTTGCCATTCGGATAGCTGGTCGCTCACCTTCTCCAGCTTGCCGCGATGCGACAGTGCGAGCAGGCTCAGACGTTGCTGCTCCTTGCGCGAGAATCCGGGCATGTCGGCATTGGCAAGGATGTAGGCGGAATGTTTGTGATAACCGCTGTGGGCGACGCTGATGCCGATCTCGTGCAGGTCGCATGCCCAGGCCAGCAGCTGCATGTCTTCTTCATCCACATGGTCGTCGGCGAACTGTTGCGCCAGATGCGCGGCCAGCGCGCGCACGCGCACGCTCTGCGCGTGGTCCACATGGTAGCGCCGCATGAATTGCCGCACCGTCGCCTCGCGCATGTCGTTGTGGGTGAAGCGTCCCAGCAGGTCGTACAGCACACCTTCCCGCAACGCACCCAGCGCGGGACGCATCAGCTCGATGCCCAGTTCGCAAAAGGCGGCATACATGATGGCGAAGCCGCCCGCGAACACCGGCACACGATCCGCCTTCATGCCAGGCAGATCGAGTTTGGCGACATCGCCGATCTCCAGCAGCTTTGCGCGCAGTTGCTCCAACCCTTCGCGGGTGATGCCGGAGGCGCTGTAACCGTTCTGCTCCAGCACGTCGCAGATGACCCGTGCCGTCCCCGAGGAACCGAGGGCCACGCTCCAGTGCCCGTGCGAATACTCTGACACGATGGCTTGCAGCTCATTGCGGGCGGCAATTTCGGCCTGTTTGAGGTTGGACTTGGTCACTTTGCCGTCTGGAAAGAAACGTGCGCTGTAGCTGACGCAGCCCATGTAAAGGCTTTCCAAATGGATGGGTTGCAAACCTTCCCCGATGATGAACTCGGTGGAGCCGCCGCCTATGTCCATCACCATGCGTCGTCCCTCGCCTTGCGGCAAACCCTGCGCAACACCCAGATAGATCAGGCGCGCCTCTTCACGGCCGGCGATGACTTCGATGGGGAAGCCGAGCGCGGCTTCCGCCTGCTTGAGGAATTCGGGCGCGTTCTTGGCGACACGCAGGGAGTTGGTGCCGACCGCGCGCACCGCTTCGCGCGGCAGGTCACGCAGGCGCTCGCCGAAACGCTGCAGGCATTCGATGGCACGTTGCTGGGAAGGCTGGTCCAGACGCTTGTCGGCGGTGATGCCGGAGGCGAGACGCACCGCTTCGCGCAGTCCGTCCAGCATGTAGAGCTGGTCGTTCTCGACGCGCGCGACCTGCAGCCTGAAACTGTTGGAACCGAGGTCGACGGCGGCGAGGAGAGGCTGGCGGTGCAAAACGCTGCGGGCAGCTTATTGCTGCACTTCCCGTTCGATCTCTTCGACGGTGACGTGACGCACGTCGCGTCCCTTGACCATGTAGACCACATACTCGGACATGTTCTTGGCATGATCGCCGATGCGCTCGATGGCCTTGGCCACGAACAGGATCTCCAGCGAGGTGGAGATGGTGCGCGGGTCTTCCATCATGAAGGTGATGAGGTAACGCATGATGGCGCGGAACTCCTCGTCCACCTGCTCGTCCTGACGCACGACCTCTGCTGCGGCGGTGAGGTTGAGACGTGCAAAGGCGTCCAGCGATTTTCGTAGCATGTCGAGTGCGATGTCGCTGGCATGCTTGATCTCGTTGTAACGCGGCAGATGCAGGCGTTCTTTCTGCGATAGCAGCTTGGCCATGCGCGCGATCTTCTCCGCCTCGTCGCCGATACGCTCCAGGTCGGTGATGGTCTTGATCACGGTCATCACCATGCGCAGGTCGCCCGCCGCCGGCTGGCGACGCACCAGGATGTGGTTGCAGCTTTCGTCGATCTCGACTTCCATCAGGTTCACGCGGTGGTCGTCCTCGATCACCTGGTTCATCAGCGCGACATCCCCCGTGACCAGCGACTCGACAGCAAGTTTGATCTGGTTCTCGACCAGTCCGCCCATCTGCAGCACACGCGCGCGAACGGCTTCCAGTTCCGCGTCGAATTGTTTGGAGGTGTGTTCGGTGCCGACCATGATCATTCCTTATGGATTAATACAAATTCCGGATGCTACTGATGCTTCGTTAAGGTTATGTTACTGCGCGGTCATCGTTTGCACGCCATCGGGCGTGCCCAGCAGCAGCACATCGGCGGGACGCAACGCGAACAGGCCGTTGGTCACCACGCCCGGCAGGTGGTTCAGCTTCGCTTCCAGCTCGGTCGGATTCATGATGGAAAGACCGTGCACATCGAGGATGACGTTGCCGTTGTCAGTGGTGAACCCTTCGCGCAGCCTGGGCTGGCCGCCCAGCTTGACCATCTCGCGCGCGATGTAGCTTTGCGCCATCGGAATGACCTCGATCGGCAGCGGGAACTTGCCCAGCACATCCACCAGCTTGCTCTGGTCGCACACGCAGATGAACTTGGCGCTCGCCGCCGCCACGATCTTCTCGCGCGTCAACGCACCGCCGCCGCCCTTCACCATGTGCATGTGCCTGTTGATCTCGTCCGCGCCGTCCACATAGACGGGCAATTCGCCCGCGTCGTTCAGCGACAGCACTTCGATTCCATGACCCTGCAGACGCTTGGCGGAAGCCTCTGAACTGGCGACTGCGCCGCGTATCTTGTGCTTGATCTTGGCCAGCTCGTCGATGAAGAAGTTGGCGGTGGAGCCGGTGCCCACACCCACGATGCAATCGTTGGGAACATAGGCGATCGCTGCCTGTGCGACCGCGCGTTTCAAATCGTCTTGTGTCATTGCCATATCTATTCTCTTGTTGTCTCTCTCGGTGCGCCGATTATTGCAGGAATTCGCGGAATAAGGAAACGGATGCCGCTGTGGACGGTGTCCAGCCACTTTTCAAACCCGGCATATGCATTTAGGATTCGTCCGGCATGGGGGTGTAGCTCAGTTGGGAGAGCGTCTGGTTCGCAATCAGAAGGTCGTCAGTTCGATCCTGATCACCTCCACCATGACTTCCACAGCTTATTTCTGTCTTACCCCGTACAAGGCCTGCAGGCGGATGCATTCCGGATTCTGCGACCCGTCCGGCATCAGCGCGGGGAATTCTCGGCAGACGGAAGGACGGTTCTCATAGATGGTGCACAGCCCATCCTCACCCAAAGCGATACACCGGCCCGGTGCCATCTCGGTCCCCTTCATGCAGGCCCGGAACGGTGTCAGCGATACCGCCATGTCCGATGGCACGTAGCCGCCCGGCTGGCTGTCCATCTCTCCCTGGTAGAACGAGACGCGATAGTGCTTGCAACAGACGGCGCAGCCCAGACAGGGATTGTCGCTGCCGGACATGTCATAGAAGGTGCGGCCATCGTCGGTCTGGATGATGTGCTGGCTCACGGTCTCAACCTCTAGGATGGTGCTGTGTATGCAACTGTTTGAGACGTTCCCGCGCCACATGTGTGTAGATCTGCGTGGTCGAGATATCCGAATGACCGAGCAGCATCTGCACCACGCGCAAGTCGGCACCATGGTTGAGCAGGTGTGTGGCGAAGGCATGGCGCAGGGTGTGCGGGGACAGGGGCTTGTGTACACCGCCCTGTCTGGCGTGTTTCTTGATCAGGTACCAGAACATCTGCCGCGTCATCGCTTCGGCGCGCTGGGTGACGAACAGGTCATCACTCATCTTGCCTGCCAGCAATGCCGGGCGTGCCTCGGCCATGTAACGCTTGATCCAGTCCAGCGCCTCCTCACCCAGCGGTACCAGCCGTTCCTTGCTGCCCTTGCCCATCACTCGCGTCACGCCCATGTCCAGGCTGACCTGCGCGACTTTCAGGTTGACCAGCTCCGACACCCGCAAGCCGCTGGCATATAGCACTTCCAGCATAGTGCGGTCGCGCATGCCCAGCGGCGTCTCCACATCGGGTACGTTCAACAACAATTCGACGTCCTCTTCAGTCAGGCTCTTGGGCAGGCTGCGCGGCAGCTTGGGTGTGGCGATCTGCAAAGTGGGGTCGACTGTGATGCGATTCTGTCGCAGCAGATAGCGGAACAGGCGCTTCAGACTGGAAATGGCGCGCGAGGTCGATGTCGCGCGTGCTTTCTGCTTGCTCACCAGATACGCGAGGAAGCCCTGGATATCGGCCTGGCTCGTCGCCAGCAGCCCGCATCCGCGTTGCTCGGCCAGCCATTGTGAGAACTTGTTCAGATCGCGCCGATAGCTTTCCAGCGTGTTGCGCGATAACCCGTCTTCCAGCCACAGCGCATCACCGAACTCGTCCAGCAGTTCAGCGTCGCTCATGGGCCAGCAGCCACCGTTTGATGTTCAGTGCATCGTCATCCGCACGATGCATGAATCCGCCCAGCCCCGACTTGCCCACCACACGATGGCATGGGATGACGAGCGGGATAGGATTGCTGCCGCAAGCCTGGCCGACGGCCTGTGCACTGGAGCCGATCTGCGCCGCCAGCTCGCCGTAACTTCGCGTCTGGCCACTGGGGATCTCCAGCATCGCTTGCCACACGTTGCACTGGTGGTGCGTGCCGTCGAGTTCGAATGGCAAATCGATCTCATGCTGCGGATCAACCAGATAGGCTTGCAGTTCAGCACAGATCGTTTTCGCCATCGCGCTCACAGGGGCTTGCAGTTTAGTGCTCTGCGGCAGGAATTCGATGGCGTGCAGATCCGTGTCCGAACAGCGGATGCCGAGCTTGCCGAAAGGGGCTGACATGATGGCTTGGTATTTCATGCGCGCATCATATCTGAAATGCAAAAATATGCTTTGCTACCGGCATAGCCGCTGTGCATTTGATAATAGGCACACAAAAAAACGGGAGCCGAGGCTCCCGTTTTCCATGTGGCTTGTTGCGGCTGTTTATACTGCTGCAGCTTTGCGAGCAGGAAGTTTTTCCTTGATACGTGCCGACTTGCCGGAACGATCACGCAGGTAGTACAGCTTGGCGCGACGTACGTCACCGCGACGCTTCATCTCGATGCTGGCGATCAGCGGAGAGTAGGTCTGGAAGGTACGCTCCACGCCTTCGCCCGAAGAGACCTTGCGCACGATGAAGCTGGAGTTCAGGCCCTTGTTGCGCTTGGCGATCACTACGCCTTCGAACAACTGCACACGCTTGCGCTCGCCTTCGATAACGTTCACGCCGACGACAACGGTGTCGCCAGGTGCGAATTCGGGAATGGTCTTGTTCAGACGCGCGATTTCTTCTTTTTCGAGAATGCCGATCAGATTCATTTTGTTTCCTTTTCTTGTGCGGAAGCTTGTTCCTGCTGGTACTCAGCCAGTAGCCGAGCTTCCTGTTTAGTCAACTGGCGATCCGCCAGCAAATCCGGACGACGTTCCGCAGTCCTGCCTAATGACTGCTTCAATCGCCACTTCTCTATCTCGGCGTGATGCCCGGACATCAACACTTCCGGAACACCTTCGCCGTTATAAATCTCGGGCCGCGTATAGTGGGGACAATCCAGCAGACCTTCCACGAAGGAATCCTGCTGCGCCGATGCGTCGTCACCCAATACGCCGGGGATCTGCCGCACTACGCTATCCATCACCACCATCGCTGCCAACTCGCCACCGGACAACACATAGTCCCCGATGGAAAGCTCTTCATCCACCTGGCTGCGCAACAGGCGTTCATCCACGCCTTCGTAACGACTCGCCAGCAATATTAATCCTTCGTCGCGCGCCAGCAGTTCCATCACCACTTCATGGGTGAGTTGCCTGCCTTGCGGCGAGAGGTGGATCACACGACTCTTCTTTGCACCGCTTGCGGCCTGCGCTGCCTTCGCTGCGCTGATCGCATTTTCCAGCGGCTCCGCCAACATCACCATCCCGGGACCGCCGCCATAAGGACGATCGTCGATGGTGCGGTAGTTGTCGGTCGTGAAGTCTCTGGGATTCCACACCTGCAACTCGAACTTGCCCTGCTCCACTGCCCGCCGCGTCACACCATATTGGGTGATCGCTTCGAACATCTCAGGGAACAGCGTAACGACATCGAACCTCATTTGAGGTAATCCGCCTGCCAATCCACACGGATGATCTTGCCTGCCAGGTCGACATCCTGCACCACGCTTTCGATGAAGGGTAGCATCAGCTGCCCGTGCGCTCCTTGCAGCACCAGCACATCGTTGGCACCCGTCTCCAGCAGATTCTCGACCGTGCCCAGCACTTCGTCCTGCTGGTTCTGTACCGTCATACCGATCAGGTCGGACCAGTAATACTCATCCTCATCCTGCTCCGGTAATTCTGCACGCGGCACAGCGACCAATCTGCCCTTCAGTCTTTCAGCCTCGTTGCGGTCGGCCACGCCTTCCAGCTTGGCGACCACCACCTTGCCATGCACCTTGGCTTCCAGCACCTTCGTGGCCTGCCAGGCTGCTTCGTTCCCCAAGTACCAAACGTCGTAATCGAGCAGGCTGTCCAGATATTCGGTGAAAGTCTGTACCTTCACCCAGCCCTGTATGCCCTGTGCCGCTACGATCTTTCCCATGACGACCATGGGAACAGCCTCATCAGGCCTTTGCTGCTGCACCGGCTTTTTTGACCAGACGGCTGACAGTCTCGCTCAACTGCGCACCCTTGTCCTGCCAGTGCGTAACGCGATCCAGCGCGATACGCAGGCTTTCCGCACCTTCAACGGCCAGCGGATTGTAGAAACCGACGCGCTCGATGAAACGGCCGTCGCGGCGGTTGCGGGAATCGGCAACGACCACGTTGTAGAACGGACGGTTCTTGGAACCGCCGCGAGAAAGACGAATGACTACCATAATGATTTCCGATATAAAAAGTTGATCTGGCCCGTGCCAAAGGGCGCGAATTCTACGACACCTTGCCGAACTAAGGCAAGGACTGATTTTTTCAGGGAAATCAGCGCTGCAGGATGACTTGCAGGACGAATTGGGTGCCCAGATAGGCGAGCAGCAGAAAGGCGAAGCCGCTCAGCGTCAGGCGCACTGCGGTATGGCCGCGCCAGCCGTAGTAGTGATGCCCCACCAGCAGCCCACCAAAAACGAACCAGGAGATCAATCCGAACAACACCTTATGCGTGAACTGGAAGGGCTGCCCGAACACCTGCTCCGAGAACAGGATGCCGGAAACCACGGTCACCGTCAGGATCGCGAAACCGATGCCGATGACGCGGAACAGCAAGGATTCCATGGTCATCAGGGGCGGCATGCTCTTCAATATCCGTGGCAGCCTCGCATGATGCAGGCGCTTCTCGACCAACGAGATCAGTCCGGCGTGCAAGGCGGCGATGGTGAACAGACTGTACGCCAGCATCGCCATCAGCACATGGGTATCGAACAGCCCGGACGGTGGTTGCGACAGGATGTGCCCGACCGGGAACAGCATGGGTAACAGCACGCTGATCGCCGCCAGCGGCAACATCAAGGCCAGCAAACCGGAGAGCGGATAGAACAGTCTGGCTACCCAATAGATCAGCACGGTCAGCCACAGGATCAGCGACAAGGCATAGGTCACGCCCAGATTGAGCGCGCCCCATACGAACAGCGTCTGGTACAACAAGGTGCCATGCATCAGCAGCGGCAGGATCACGGCGAATCCGAGCGCACCGCGATTCTTCTGCTCTGCCGTTCCGGCCGTCTGGGCGCGCCAGAACAGGAATGCCAATACAGCGTACAGGGCGAAAGTCAGCAGAGGCAGAGCTTGGTTCGACATGAAGAGTGCGTATGTTTTAGACTGTGCGGATTCTACACCAAGTCACTCAGGCATCATGCTCGACAATCTCACACAACGCTTCACCGGCATCATCAAGAACCTGCGCGGACAGGGGCGCCTGACCGAAAGCAACATCCAGGATGCCCTGCGCGAAGTGCGTCTCGCCCTGCTGGAAGCCGACGTCGCGCTGCCGGTGGTGAAGGACTTCATCGCCAAGGTGAAGGAAGCCGCACTTGGACAGGAAGTCATCGCCAGCCTGACACCGGGTCAGGCGCTGATCGGCGTGGTCAATCGCGAACTGACCAAGCTGATGGGCGAAGCCAATGTCGGCATCAACCTCGCCACCGTGCCGCCCGCCGTGATCCTGATGGCCGGCCTGCAAGGCGCGGGCAAGACCACCAGCAGCGGCAAGCTGGCCAAACTGCTCAGCGAACAACACAAAAAGAAGGTGCTGCTGGTCAGTTGCGACGTATACCGCCCGGCCGCCATCGAACAGTTGCGCACGCTGGCCGACCAGCTCAAGATCGACTTCTTCCCGTCCGACATCTCTCAGAAACCGCAAGCCATCGCACTGGCCGCGCATGACTGGGCGAAGAAACACCATCACGACATCCTGATCGTCGACACCGCCGGTCGTCTGGCCGTGGACGAGGCGATGATGGCCGAGATCAAGGAACTGCATGGCGCACTCAAGCCCATCGAGACCTTGTTCGTGGTCGATGCGATGACCGGCCAGGACGCGGTGAACACTGCCAAAGCCTTCGGTGAGACTTTGCCGCTGACCGGCGTCATCCTCACCAAACTGGACGGTGATGCGCGCGGCGGTGCGGCGCTTTCAGTGCGACAGATCACCGGCAAGCCGATCAAGTTCGTCGGTGTCAGCGAAAAACCGAATGGTCTGGAAGCCTTCCACCCCGAGCGGATGGCACAACGCATCCTCGGCATGGGCGATGTGCTGTCGCTGCTGGAAGAGGCGCAACGCAATGTGGATCTGGGCGAAGCCGAGAAGCTGGCGAAGAAGATGCACAGCGGCAAGGGCTTCGACCTCAACGACTTCAAGATGCAGATCGTGCAGATGAAGAAGATGGGCGGTATGTCCGCACTGATGGACAAGCTACCCGCGCAACTCGCGCAAGCCGCAACAGGTGCCAAGGTGGACGAGCGCCAGATCAACCGCACCGAAGGCATCATCAATTCCATGACACCCTGGGAGCGCAGCCACCCGGAACAGATCAAGGCCTCGCGCAAGAAGCGCATCGCTGCCGGCGCGGGCGTGCAGGTGATGCACGTGAACCAGTTGCTCAACCAGTTCGAGCAATCGCAGAAGGTGATGAAGATGTTCAGCGGCAAGGGCATGATGAGCAAGATGATGAAATCCATGGCGGGGAAGAGATTCCCCGGGATGTAACAAGGAAAGAAGATGACCATCAAAGCGATAATTTTCGACGTAGACGGCACGCTGGCGGACACCGAGGACGGCCACCGCAAATCGTTCAACAAGGCCTTTGCCGAGAACGGGCTGGACTGGCACTGGGACGTCGCGCTGTATGACAAGCTGCTCAAGGTGACCGGCGGCAAGGAGCGCATCAAGTATTTCGTCTCAGACTTTCTGACCGGCTATGAGCGACCTTCCGATTTCGACGAATTCGTGAAGCACCTGCATAAGGTGAAGACCGGCCACTACACCACCATGCTGCGCGAAGGCGCGATCCCGCTGCGCCCCGGCATCAAGCAACTGATCGAGGACGCCTACCAGGCCGGGATCAAGCTCGCCATCGCGACCACCACCACGGCGGAGAACGTGACCGCCCTGCTGGAAGTGGGATTGGGCAAGGACTGGGAGAAATACTTCGCGGCCAATGGCTGCGGCGACATCGTGCCGCACAAGAAGCCCGCTCCCGACATCTACCTCTGGGTGCTGGACAAGCTGAGCCTGAAGGCTGAGGACTGCATCGCGCTGGAGGATTCCAACAACGGACTGCGTTCGGCACTGGCGGCGGGCATCAAGACCTATGTCACCACCAATCCCTATACACACCGACAGGATTTCATCGATGCCGCCGCCGTGCTGGACGACCTGAGCGACCTGCCCGCTTTCTACAGGCTGACTGGCCTGCAAATTTAGGCGATCGACGGGTTTCCTGCTACTCTTGCGGACAAGATCAATCGTCCATGAATCACCATGCAAGGCTATCTGAAACGCATCCTGACCGCCCGCGTCTACGACGTGGCCGTTGAGACACCGCTAGAACACGCACCCGACCTGTCGGCGCGCACCGGCAACACCATCCTGTTCAAACGCGAGGACATGCAGCCCGTGTTCTCGTTCAAGCTGCGCGGTGCCTACAACAAGATGGCGCAGCTCACTCCCGAGCAACTGAAGCGCGGCGTGATCGCCGCCTCGGCCGGCAATCACGCCCAGGGGGTGGCGATGTCCGCGCACCGCCTCGGCTGCAAGGCCATCATCGTGATGCCCACCACCACCCCGCAGGTGAAGATCGAGGCCGTCAAGCATTTCGGCCAGCGTTCGGTGGAGATCGTGTTGCACGGCGACAGCTACAGCGATGCCTGCACCCACGCCTATGCGCTGGAAAAGGAAAAGCAGCTCACCTTCGTGCACCCCTTCGACGATCCGGACGTGATTGCCGGACAGGGCACGGTCGCGATGGAGATCCTGCGCCAGCGCCAGGCCCCCGTCCACGCCATCTTCTGCGCCATCGGCGGCGGCGGCCTGATCGCCGGCGTGGCCGCCTACGTCAAACAGGTGCGTCCGGACATCAAGGTGATCGGCGTGCAGACCACCGACTCGGATGCGATGGCACGTTCGCTGAAATCGAAGAAACGCGTCACGCTCAACGACGTCGGCCTGTTCTCGGACGGCACAGCGGTGAAGCTGGCGGGCGAAGAGACCTTCCGTATCTGCAAGCAATATGTGGACGAAGTGATACTGGTCAACACCGACGAGGTCTGCGCAGCGATCAAGGACGTGTTCCAGGACACGCGCTCCATCCTCGAACCGGCCGGTGCACTGGCGGTCGCCGGTGCCAAGGCCTATGCCAAGCGCGAACAGATCAAGGGTGAGACGCTGGTCACCGTGTGCAGCGGCGCGAACATGAATTTCGACCGTCTGCGTTTCGTGGCCGAGCGCGCCGAGATCGGCGAGAAGCGCGAAGCCATCCTCGCGGTGACCATCCCCGAAACGCCCGGCAGCTTCCGCAAGTTCTGCTCGCTGCTGGGCAAGCGCAACATCACCGAGTTCAATTACCGCTACGCCGATCCGGCAGCGGCACAGGTGTTCGTCGGCATCCAGGTCAAGGACCAGTCGGAGACAAGCGACCTGATCGACAAACTCCAGCGCAACAAACTGCCGGCGCTGGATCTGTCCGACAATGAGATGGCCAAACTGCACCTGCGCCATCTGGTCGGCGGTCATGCGCCCGACGCGAAGGACGAGATCATGTTCCGCTTCGAATTCCCGGAGCGACCCGGCGCGCTGATGAATTTTCTCAACAGCATGAGCCACAACTGGAACATCAGTCTGTTCCACTACCGCAACCACGGCGCAGACTACGGCCGCGTGCTGGTCGGCATGCAAGTACCCAAGCAGGACAAGAAGGCGCTCAAGACCTTCCTCGACAACCTGGGTTACCGCTATTGGGACGAGAGCGAAAATCCGGCCTATCGCCTGTTTCTGGGATGATGCAGTGAGCACGGATCGCTTCCGTGTCATCTCCAGCCTGCCGCACACCGCTTTCTTGCACGGGATTTGCGGGCATTACGACGAAGTTAAGTCCAGTTCCGCCGGCAATGGCGCGCGTTCGTTGCTTTGTAGCCAATGGGGCAAGCGCTTATGAACATCCAGGCTAGGAAGCTGACCCTCCGGCAACGTATAATCGCCGCCCGCGAAAATCTGGCGGCATCGGAACGCTTGCGTCTGAGTCATGCCATCCTGGGCGCGGTAAGCGGCCTGCCCGTGTACCAACAAGCCTCGACGGTACTGGGCTACCTGAATTTCGGGGCGGAACTGGCGACCGAGGTCTGGCTGGAGCAGGCCCTGCGTGACGGCAAGCGTGTGTTGCTGCCGCGCGTGAACCGGGCAAGCAAGCACCTGGATCTCTATCAGATACAGGATCTGCGCCAAGACGTGGCACCCGGATCGTGGGGCATACGCGAACCGCGGATAGAGCGATGCATAAAAGAAGAAGCGCCGGGGACGATAGATTTCATATTGTTACCCGGCGTCGCGTTCACCCGGAACGGGGGACGTCTGGGATATGGGGGCGGTTTCTACGACAGACTGCTGGCACGCATGCCGCACCGACCGGCTTTGGTCGCTGCCGCGTTCGGGCTGCAAGTGGTCGAAGACATCCCGCTGGAGGACACCGACCGCGCAGTGGAATGGTTGGTGACGGAAAACGAAATATTGCGTTGTAACCGAGAGAGAGAGTAAGCGATGGCGACACAGATACCCGACCACGATCCGCAGGAAACCCAGGAATGGCTGGAATCGCTCCAGTCCGTACTGGAGAAGGAAGGCGCACAGCGTGCCCACTTCCTGCTTGACCAGCTGATCAACCACGCACGACTGGCCGGCGACGATATGCCGATCAGCGCGACCACGCCCTACGTCAACACCATCCCGGTGGACAAGGAAGAGCGCTCGCCCGGCAACCATGAGCTGGAACACCGCATCCGTGCGCTGACGCGCTGGAACGCGATGGCCATCATCCTGAACGCGAACAAGGAATCTTCCGAACTGGGCGGCCACATCGCCAGCTTCGCCTCGGCCGCCACGCTGTACGACGTCGGCTTCAACCATTTCTTCCGCGGCCAGACCAAGGATCACGGCGGCGACCTGGTGTATTTCCAGGGCCACTGCTCACCCGGCATCTATGCGCGCGCCTTCCTCGAAGGCCGCCTGACGGAAGAGCAGTTGCGCAAGTTCCGCCAGGAAGTGGACGGCGACGGACTGTCTTCTTATCCGCACCCGTGGCTGATGCCCAACTTCTGGCAGTTCCCCACCGTGTCGATGGGACTGGGGCCGCTGATGGCCATCTATCAGGCGCGTTTCATGCGCTATCTGCAGCATCGCAACCTGTCGCAGACCGACGGCCGCAAGGTATGGGCGTTCCTCGGCGACGGTGAGACCGACGAGCCGGAATCGCTCGGTGCGATCTCCATGGCCGGCCGCGAAGGTCTGGACAATCTGATCTTCGTGATCAACTGCAACCTGCAACGTCTGGACGGCCCGGTGCGTGGCAACGGCAAGATCATCCAGGAACTGGAAGGCGTGTTCCGAGGCGCAGGCTGGAACGTCATCAAGGTGGTGTGGGGTCGCTGGTGGGACCGCCTGCTGGCCAAGGACAAGAGCGGCCTGCTCGCGAAACGCATGATGGAAGTGGTGGACGGCGAATACCAGACCTACAAGGCCCGTGACGGCGCCTATGTGCGCCAGCATTTCTTCGGCAAATATCCGGAATTGCTGGAATTGGTCGCCGACATGTCCGACGACGAGATCTGGCGTCTGAACCGTGGCGGTCACGATCCGTTCAAGGTGTTCGCAGCCTACTCTGCGGCCACCAAGCACAAGGGCCAGCCCACGGTCATCCTGGCCAAGACCGTGAAAGGTTACGGCATGGGTTCGTCCGGCGAGGCGCAGAATCCGACCCACCAGCAGAAGAAGATGGACGGTGGCTCGCTGCGCAACTTCCGCGACCGTTTCAATATCCCGGTGAGCGACGAGCAACTGCCCAACCTGCCTTTCGTGCGCCCGGCGCCGGACAGCCAGGAAGCCAAATACCTCAAGGAACGCGGCGCGGCGATGGGCAACATCCCGGCCCGCGAGCCACTGGCGCATCCGCTCAACATCCCGACACTGGACGCTTTCGACGCTTTGCTCAAATCCAGCGATGATCGCGAGTTCTCCACCACCATGGCCTTCGTGCGTCTGCTGGGCATGCTGGTCAAGGACAAGGCCATCGGCAAACAGATCGTGCCTATCGTGCCCGATGAGTCGCGCACCTTCGGTATGGAGGGCATGTTCCGTCAACTCGGCATCTTCTCGCAGGTGGGTCAGCTGTACACCCCGCAGGACGCCGACCAGTTGATGTTCTACAAAGAATCCGAATCCGGCCAGATCCTGCAGGAGGGCATCAACGAGGCGGGCGGCATGGCCGACTGGATCGCTGCTGCCACCGCCTATGCCAACCACGGCGTGGCGATGATCCCGTTCTACATCTATTACTCGATGTTCGGCTTCCAGCGCATCGGCGACCTGGCTTATGCAGCCGGCGACCTGCGCGCGCGCGGCTTCCTGGTCGGCGGCACCGCCGGTCGCACCACACTGAACGGTGAAGGCTTGCAGCATCAGGACGGCCACAGCCACCTGATGGCCGCGACCATCCCCAACTGCGTGTCCTACGATCCGACCTTCGCCTATGAGCTGGCCGTGATCGTGCAGGATGGCATGCGCCGCATGTATCAGGAACAGCAGGACGTGTTCTATTACCTCACGGTGATGAACGAGAACTACACCCACCCCGCCATGCCCAAGGGTGCCGAAGCAGGCATCATCAAGGGCATGTACAAGTTCAGCAGCACCAAGGCCAAATCCAAGGCCAAAGTACAATTGCTGGGCAGCGGTACCATCCTGCGCGAGGTCATCGCGGCGGCCGAACTGCTGGCGCGCGACTTCGACATCTCCTCGGATGTGTGGAGCGTGACCAGCTTCAACGAGTTGCGCCGCGAAGGCATCGACTGCGAACGCTGGAACATGCTGCATCCGGAAGCCAAAGCCCGCGTCAGTTATGTCGAGCAGTGTCTGGATGCGAAGGTGCCGGTCGTCGCCGCGACCGACTACATGCGCGCCTACCCGGACCAGATCCGTCCCTATGTGAGGGCGCAGTACAAGACGCTGGGCACGGACGGTTTCGGCCGTTCCGACTTCCGCAAGAAACTGCGCGAGTTCTTCGAGGTGGACCGCTACTTCGTCGCCGTTGCCGCACTGAAGGCATTGGCCGACGAAGGCAGCATCGACGCGAGCGTGGTCAGCAAAGCGATCAAGCAATACCAGATCGACGCCGACAAGCCGAATCCCACCACGGTGTAAGCGAGGAGAACGACGTGGCAGAAATCAAGAAAGTATCGGTACCCGACATCGGCGGGTTCAAAGGTGTCGAGGTCATCGAAGTGGGCGTGAAGGCCGGTGAGCAGATCACTGCCGAACAGACGCTGATCACTCTGGAGACCGACAAGGCGACCATGGATGTGCCTGCACCGTTCGGCGGCGTGCTGAAAGAAATCAAGGTCAAGGTCGGCGACAAGGTCTCCGAAGGCGACCTGATCGCACTGATCGAGGCCAGTGCCAGTGCAGCGTCCGCTGTCGCCGCACCGTCCGCACCCGCACCACAGGCTGCACCTGTTGCGGCAACTCCTGCAACGATACCTGCGCCGGTCGCAGCACCGGTTGCTGCCGCAGCGCCGGTCGCGGTGTCATCCGGCGGCAAGGCACACGCCAGCCCGTCCATCCGTCGTTTCGCACGCGAACTCGGTGTCGATCTGACACTGGTCAAGGGCAGTGCAGACAAAGGCCGCGTCACCAAGGACGATGTGCAGAACTTCGTCAAGCAGTCGCTAGCGCAACCGCGCGGCGCGGCAAGCGGCGGCGCATTGCCCGGCCTGCTGCCGTGGCCGGAAGTGGACTTCGCCAAGTTCGGCGCGGTCGAAACCAAGGCGCTGTCGCGCATCAAGAAGATCTCCGGTGCCAACCTGCACCGCAACTGGGTGATGATCCCGCATGTCACGCAGTTCGAGGATGCCGACATCAGTGAGCTGGAAGCTTTCCGCAAACAGCTGAATGATGAATACGCCAAGCAGAACATCAAGATCACCCCGCTCGCCTTCATGCTCAAGGCCGTGGCCGTGACGCTGAAGCACTTCCCCGATTTCAACGCCTCGCTGGACGCCAGCGGCGAGAACCTGATCGTGAAGAAGTACATCCACATCGGCGTCGCGGTGGATACGCCGGATGGCCTGATGGTGCCGGTGATCCGCGACGTGGACCAGAAGGGCATCGTGCAACTTGCCAAGGAGCTGGGCGAGGTCAGCGCCCGTGCGCGCGACAAGAAGATCACCGCCGCCGACATGCAGGGCGGCTGTTTCACCATCTCCAGTCTGGGCGGCATAGGCGGCACTTCGTTCACGCCGATCATCAACGCGCCGGAAGTCGCGATCCTCGGCGTGTCGCGTTCCAGCATGAAGCCGGTGTGGAAGGACGGCGAGTTCGTGCCGCGCCTGATGCTGCCGCTGTCGCTGTCCTACGACCACCGCGTGATCGACGGCGCGGCCGGGGCGCGTTTCACCACCTACCTGTCGCACGTGCTGTCCGACGTGCGCCGCATGGCTGTCTGAGCAGTGACGCAACCCATCGGCATCCTCGGCGGTACGTTCGATCCCATCCATCATGGGCATCTGCGTATCGCGCAGGAAGCGCTGGAACAATGCGGCCTGTCGCAGGTGCGCTTCATCCCCAGCGGCACGCCACCGCATCGTCCGCCACCGCATGCACCGGCCAAGGTGCGCTGGGAGATGGTGCGCCTGGCGGTGAACGGCCATCCCGACTTCATGGTCGACGTGCGCGAGGTGTTCCGTACCGACCCCTGCTACACCGTCGATACGCTCACCGCGCTGCGCGCCGAGCTGGGCGACACACAGCCGCTGTGCCTGATCCTCGGCGGGGATGCCTTCCTGCAACTGCACACATGGCACGAATGGCGGCAGCTGTTCGCGCTGGCGCACATCGTGGTGCTGCAGCGCGCGGGGGGCTTGCCGCTGGGCAACGCGATGGCGCAGGCCGACGACGCACTGCAAACCGAATACCGCGCCCGACTCGCTCCCGGCGCGCAGGCGCTGCACGAGGCACCGGCAGGCGCGATCTTCGTCGCCGACATGCCGGCCCTCGAGATCTCCGCCACCGATATCCGCCGCCGCTGCAAGGACGGCAAGAGCATCCGCTATCTGCTGCCCGACGCCGTCGCCCACCACATACAAACCAATCAGACCTACTCATCATGCTGAACGTAAAAGACAAGACCGCCGCCGTCGTGGCGGCACTGGAAGACATCAAGGCGCAGGACATCCAGGTCATCGATACGCGCAAGTTCAATTCGCTGTTCGAAGCGATGGTGATCGCCAGCGCACAATCCACCCGGCAGACCAAGGCACTGGCCGACCAGGTGGAAATGAAGCTGAAGGAGCTCGGCGAAGAAGTGATCGGCGTCGAGGGCGGCGACAGCGGCGAGTGGGTGCTGGTCGATCTTGGCGACGTCGTGGTGCACATCATGCAGCCGGCAGTACGCGCGTATTACAACCTTGAAGAACTCTGGGGCGTCCAACCCAAGCTGCGCGCCCAAGCCGGCAAATGAAACTGATGGTCCTCGCGGTGGGCAACAAGATGCCCGCGTGGATCACCGAGGGTTTCAACGAATACGCCAAGCGCATGCCGCGCGAGGCGAGCATCTCGCTGGTCGAGATCAAGCCGGAGCCGCGCACCACCGGCAAGACCACCGCGCAGATCATGGAAGCCGAGGCTCAGCGCATCCTCTCCGCCCTGCCCGCCTCCGCGCACTGCATCGCGCTCGACGAGCACGGTGCGACCCCCACCACCAGGCAACTGGCCCAGCAACTGAAGGACTGGATGCAGCAGGGCGGCGATGTCGCCTTCATCATCGGCGGCGCGGATGGCTTGCACGCGTCGGTCAAACAGCGCGCACGGCAGCTGATGGCGCTGTCCGCCTTCACCCTGCCGCACGGCATGGTGCGCGTACTGCTGGCGGAACAGCTTTATCGCGCGCACTCGCTGATGCACAATCACCCCTATCACAGAGAATGACTCCGGGTCAGCCATGAGTACCAGCCACGCACGCATCTATCTCGCCTCGCAGAGCCCGCGCCGCCGCGAACTGCTCAAGCAGATCGGCGTGCATTTCGATCCGTTGCTGTTGCGCAACGATGCGCGCCGTGAAGTGCGCGTGGACGAGACTCCGCTCGATGGTGAACTGCCGGTCGACTATGTGCAGCGCATCTGCCGCGAAAAGGCCGAGGCGGGCTGGGAGGCACTGTTGCTGCGCAAACTGCGTCCCTATCCGGTGCTGGCAGCCGATACCACCGTCACCGTGAACGGCAAGATTATCGGCAAGCCGGACAACAACGAGCACGCCTTGCAGATCCTCAGCGAACTTTCCGGCACACGCCATCAGGTGCTCACCGCGGTAGCAATCGCATTCGAGGGACGCGTGGAGATGCGCCTGTCGACTACCGACATCACCTTCGCCGAACTGAGCGAGGCGCGCATCCGCCGCTACCTGCTGACCGGCGAGGCACACGACAAGGCCGGTGCCTATGGCATCCAGGGTGCCGCCGGTGCATTCGTCAAGCATATCGACGGCAGCTACACAGGCGTGATGGGGCTACCATTGTTCGAGACGGTAGAATTGCTGCAATCTTTCGGAGTCTCCACCGCATGAATGAAGAGATACTGATCAACGTCACCCCGCAGGAGACGCGCGTCGCGGTGATGCAACAGGGCGTGGTGCAGGAACTGCACATCGAACGCGGCAGCCAGCGCGGTCTGGTCGGCAACGTCTACGTCGGCAAGGTGAAACGCGTGCTGCCGGGCATGCAGTCGGCCTTCATCGACATCGGACTGGAACGTTCCGCCTTCCTGCACGTCGCCGACATCTGGGAGAACCGCATCAACGGCGACGCTGCCAAGCCCATCGAGAAGGTATTGTTCGAAGGGCAGAGCGTGCTGGCGCAGGTCATCAAGGATCCGATCGGCAGCAAGGGCGCTCGACTGTCCACGCAATTGAGCTTCGCCGGGAGATTGCTGGTCTATCTGCCGCAGGAAGGGCACATCGGCGTGTCGCAGCGTATCGAGAACGAGGAGGAGCGCGAGACCCTGCGCGCGCGCCTGCAGCAGTTGCTCCCCGCCGAGCATGGCGGCGGCTACATCATCCGCACCATGGCCGAAGGTTCGACGGACGAGGAGATGCGCACCGACGTGGCCTACCTGGACAAGTTGTGGGACAAGCTGCAGCAACGCGCAAAGCAGCTCGGCGCACCCGCCCTGCTGTACAAGGAGCTGGATATCAGCCTGCGCGTGCTGCGCGATTTCGTCGGACCGGAGACTTCGCGCATCTTGGTGGATTCGCGCGACACCCACCAGCGCATGCAGGAGTTCGCGGCGGATTTCAGCCCTGCGGCGGCGGGGAGGTTGAACCATTACATCGGTACCCGTCCGCTGTTCGACCTGTATGGCATCGAGGACGAGATCGAATCCGCGCTGTCCAAGCGCGTCAACCTGAAGTCGGGTGGCTACCTGATCATCGACCAGACCGAGGCGCTGACCACCATCGATGTGAACACCGGGGGCTTCGTCGGCGGCCGCAACTTCGACGACACCATCTTCAAGACCAATCTGGAAGCGGCACAGGTCATCGCGCGCCAGCTGCGCCTGCGCAACCTGGGCGGCATCATCATCTGCGATTTCATCGACATGGACAGCCAGGATCACCGCGACGGCGTGCTGGAGGAGTTCCGCAAGATGCTGGCGCTGGATCGCACCCGTGTCAGCGTCAACGGATTCTCCACGCTGGGCCTGGTCGAGATGACGCGCAAGCGTACCCGCGAGAGTCTGGCCCATGTGCTGTGCGAACCCTGCCCTACCTGCCAAGGGCGCGGCGAAGTGAAGACCGCACAGACCGTGTGTTACCAGATCCTGCGCGAGATCCTGCGCGAAGCCCGCCAGTTCAATGCGCGCGAGTACCGCATCCTCGCTTCGCAGCAGGTGATCGACCTGTTCCTCGACGAGGAATCGCAGAGTCTGGCCCAGTTGTCGGACTTCATCGGCAAGCCGGTGTCGCTGCAGGTGGAGAGTCTTTACAATCAGGAGCAATACGATGTCATCCTGATGTAGGGGTCGTGCGTTAAACGCTGGCCTTCCGGTTTTCTGCCTGGCAGAAGTCCGGGTTCAAGGCAACAGCAACAGTGCGATTCCAAGCCGGCGCGAGCCGGCTTTTTTTCTGTGTATCATCCGCCCATGCCCCTACACTCCCGTTTAACCATGTTCCGCGCATCATGCCTGTGGATTGCGCTGTGCCTGCCTGGTGCGGGCTGGGCCGAGCTCGGCAACCCGCTCCCCGCGCTGGCTAGCACAGGCATGCAGCAGGCGGATGCCACACGAGAGTACGTATCAGAGCAATTCGTCCGGCTGATCACCGGGCTGGACCGCTTCTTCGGCGATGAACGCGACTTCCAGGAGAGCAATCGCAGTGTGCTCCAACTAGACCTCGACGAGCGGTTACTGGCCGGCGGCCAGCGCGAGACCACCCTGTCCGGTCGCGTCAAGCTGCACCTGCCTTCGACCGAACATCGTTTGCACCTGCTGCTGGAAAGCGATCCGGAACAGAACACCGCCGGCCCGGGTGCCGCCCAGAATCCGGCGCAACGTGTCGGGCCTTTCCGCGCACCGGGCGAATATGGCCTCGCCCTGCGCCTGGAAGAGCGAGAGGAACAGGTCTGGCACACCAGCACCGACATCGGCATCAAGCTGCATGCACCGCTGGAACCCTTTGCCCGTGCACGTGCCAGCCTCGTCGTGCCTCTGGGCGAATGGCGCATGAAACCGGCGCAATCGCTCTACTGGTTCAGCCAGTCCGGTCTGGGTGAGACCACACAGGTGGACTTCGAACGCCAGCTGGCAGAGCAGACACTGTTCCGCGCCACCAGCAGCGTGACATGGCTGCACCTGCCGCAGCGTTTCGACCTGCAGCAGGACTTCACCGTCTTCCATACACTGGATGAGAAACGCGCAGTGCAATACCAGCTCAGTCTGATCGGGGTGAGCCGCCCCCAGTCGCGTCTGGACGATGCCGTGCTGTCTGTGCTCTACCGCCGCCAATTGAACCGACGCTGGTTGTTCTTCGAATTCAATCCGCAATTGCATTTCCGGCACGCGCAAAGCTACGACATGGATCCGCTGCTGTGGCTGCGCCTGCAGATGCTGTTCGACGAGGAATAAGGCCGATAACACCCGCTTTTCGTCTATTGTCCCGTCTGCCCAAGCGTTTATCCTGCATACCCGGAATGTCTACAAGGTGTCACATGCTCAACCGATACGCCCTCCTGCTGCTTGCCTGTGCGATCAGCTTCTCTCCGCAGTCATACGCCCAGCCGGCTCATGGGCAAGCCAAAGCCGAAGCCGCGGCGGTGAGTGCATTCCTCAATGACCTCTCCGCCAACAACGGCATCTACATGTCGATACGGCGCATCGAATTCTTCTCCGAACTGGCCAAAGGGCAACACCCCTTCGCCACCGTCGTCAGCTGCTCCGACTCGCGCGTGCATACCAATATGTTCGCGCGCGCGCCCGAGGGGCAACTGTTCATGATCCGCAACATCGGCAACCAGCTCACCACGGCGGAAGGTTCGGTGGAATACGGCGTGCATCACCTGCATACGCCGGTACTGATGTTCGTGGGCCATTCGCGTTGCGGTGCCATCGCCGCCGTCAGCGGCAACTATTCGAAAGAATCGGAAGCCATCCGGCGCGAGCTGGACACCATCAACATCTCGTCCAACCTCAACAACATGGATGGCGTGCAGGCCAATGTGCATAACCAGGTCAGTGCAGCGATGATCAAATTCGCGGAAGAGATGCGCAAGGGCGAGCTGGTCGTGATCGGAGCGGTGATGGACTTCGCCGACGACATGCACAGCGGCGCGGGCAAGCTGCACCTCATCAACGTGAACGGCGAGAGCGACCGCAGCAAACTGGGCGATATAAAAGCCCTGCTTTCAGAGAGACGCCTGCGCGCGCATTGACAGGATGCTCAGGACCTCAGGCAACTTTCCGGATCGACGCTGCTGCCGCTGACCGCCAGCACCTTGTGGCGCGACTGTGCGCCCTGCTTGAGCTCCACCTGTTTCAACGGCACGCCGAAGATATCGGCGATGAACCTGCATAGCGCATCATTGGCCCGCCCCTCTATGGGCGGGGCGGCAAGGCGCACCTTCAATGCCTCGCCATGCAAGCCCGCCACCTCGCTGCGTTTGGCCCCCGGCTGCACATGCAGCGTCAGCGTCAGCACGTCGCCATTGCGGCGATACCACACACTCACAGCAAGCGCATCGCGCCCTGCTCCAGCGCGCCGACCAGCACGATCAGCAACAGCTGGCACAACAGCAGCAATACCAGGATGGACAGATCGAAATTACCGACGGCCGGGATGCGGCGACGCAAAGGTTGCACGAAGGGCTGGTTCACCGCCGACAGCAGCGGTGCCAGCGGCGTATGCGGATTGACCCACGACAGCACCGCTTCCAGCAACAGGCTGGCCATCAGCAGATACAGGCTCAGTTTCAGCAGCTTGACCAATGTCCAGGCCAGCAAGCCCGGCAGCGGGAACGTGTCGAACTGGTATCCCTGCAGACCGAGGAAAGCCACGAGATAGACGAACTCGAAGACGAAGGCCAGCAGTAGCGTGGCACTATCCATGCCTGCGAGGGCAGGCAGGCGGCGGCGCAGCGGCAGCACGATGAAATCGGTGATCGCCAGCACGAACTCGCCGAGCGGGTTGCGCATCGGCACGCGCAGCCACACCGCGTGGAAACGGAACAGCAACACCGCCGCGAACGGCTGCAACAGTGCATCGACCAGGAACAACAGCGCTTCAGACAGCATCATCAATCCTTACCCAGTTCATCGCCCAGCTCACGGGAGCGCTCCGCCGCAGCATGGGCGGCCGCGACGATATGCGCGCGAACATCGTGCGCCTCCAGCGTCGACAAAGCACGCTCGGTCGTGCCGTTCTTGGAAGTCACATTAGCCCGCAGCGTGGCGATATCCTGCTGGCTGCTATCCGCCAGTTTGGCCGCGCCGATGAAGGTATCCAGCACCAGTTGTCGCGACTGCAATTCATCCAGCCCCAGTTCCTGCGCCGCCTGCTGCATCGCCTCGATGAAATAGAACACATAGGCCGGGCCGCTGCCAGAGATGGCCGTCACGCTGTCCAGCAGCGATTCATCCTCCACCCACAACGAGGTGCCGACCGCTTCGATGATCGCCTCGGCGCGTGTCCGGCTGCCCGAGCTGACCGCCTCCAGCGCATACAGACCGGTCACGCCATGGCGGATCAGCGCCGGCGTGTTGGGCATGGCGCGCACGATGTTGCCTGTCCCCAGCCAGCGTGCGATGTCATGCGCGCGTATCCCGGCAGCGATGGAGATGACCAGCTGCCCGGTCAGCAAGGGAGCCAGATTGCGGCAGGTGCCCTGCATCTGTTGCGGCTTCACGGCCAGCAGGATGATCTCGCTGTACGGGATGGCATCGCTCATGTCGGTCGTGGCGCGCACCACGAAGTCGTGATGCAGCTGCTGGCAACGTGCCTCGTCCAGCTCGACCACGCGGATCTTGGACGGTGCATAACCGCGCTTGAGCAGGCCGCCGATCAGCGCCTTCGCCATGTTCCCGCCACCGACAAAACAGATGTTCATTGTTCGCCTCCATAGTCCCTGGCTCCGAAGATCGCGGTGCCGATACGCACGATGGTCGCCCCCTCCTGTATCGCCACCGCAAAATCATGCGACATGCCCATCGAGAGCGTGTCCAGCCGCATGCCCTGTGCATTCAATGTCGCGAGCAACTCGCGCATACGCGCGAACGGGGCCCGCTGCTGCGCCGGATCGTCTGCCGGCGCGGGGATCGCCATGAGACCACGCAACCGCAGCCGAGGCAACCGCGCCACCTCGTTCGCCAACTGCGCGACGTCCTGCGGTGCCACACCGCTCTTGCTTGCCTCGCCGCTCACATTGACCTGCAAGCAGATGCTCAGGGGTGGCAGCAATGCCGGGCGCTGTGCCGACAAGCGCTCGGCGACCTTCAGCCGGTCCACACCATGCACCCAGTCGAAGTGCTCGGCGATGGCGCGCGTCTTGTTGCTCTGTATCGGCCCGATGAAATGCCATTCCAGCGGCAAGTCGCGCAAAGCCCCGATCTTGTCCAGCGCTTCCTGCAGATAGTTCTCGCCGAAGGCAGCCTGCCCGGCTTGATATGCCTCGCGCACAGCGGCGGCCGGAAAGGTCTTGCTGACCGCCAGCAGACGCACCGCATCGACGGGGCGTCCGGCGGCCGTCGCGGCGTCTGCCACAGCCCGTCTCACGGCTTGCAAGTTGGAAAGGATTGCAGTCATAATCCGGCGGCCTGCACGACATTGGCGGTTGTTTAACGACTGGGGAATTATATATGGATATCACCGAACTGCTCGCCTTCGGCGTGAAGAACAAAGCATCCGACCTGCACCTCTCCGCCGGCCTGCCTCCGATGATCCGCGTGCACGGCGACATGCGCCGCATCAACCTGCCGGCGATGGAGCACAAGGAAGTGCACGCCATGATGTACGACATCATGAACGACGGGCAGCGCAAGCATTACGAAGAGAACAAGGAGGTCGACTTCTCCTTTGAAGTGCCCAATCTGGCACGCTTCCGTGTCAACGCTTTCATCCAGAACCGCGGTGCCGGCGCGGTCATGCGTACCATCCCGTCCAAGATCCTGACGCTGGAAGACCTGAAGGCGCCCCCCATCTTCAAGGACATCGCCGAGAACCCGCGCGGCATGGTGCTGGTCACCGGCCCCACCGGCTCCGGTAAGTCCACCACGCTGGCCGCGATGGTGAACCACATCAACGAGAACGAGATGGGCCACATCCTGACCGTGGAGGACCCGATCGAATTCGTGCACGAGTCCAAAAAGTGTCTGGTCAACCAGCGCGAAGTCGGCCCGCACACCCTGTCGTTCAACAACGCTTTGCGCAGCGCGCTGCGCGAAGACCCGGACGTGATCCTGGTCGGCGAGATGCGCGACCTGGAGACCATCCGCCTCGCCATGTCCGCCGCCGAGACCGGTCACCTGGTGTTCGGCACGCTGCACACCAGCTCCGCCGCCAAGACCATCGACCGTATCATCGACGTGTTCCCGGCCGACGAGAAGGAGATGGTGCGCGCCATGCTGTCCGAATCGCTGCGCGCGGTGATCTCGCAGACCCTGCTCAAAACCAAGGATGGTGCAGGCCGCGCTGCCGCGCACGAGATCATGATCTGTACCCCCGCCATCCGTAACCTGATCCGCGAAGCCAAGGTGCCGCAGATGTATTCCGCCATCCAGACCGGCGGCAACATCGGCATGCAGACACTGGACCAGTGCCTGACCGATCTGGTCAAACGCGGCGTAGTCGCTTCGAGCGAGGCACGCGGCAAGGCAGCCAACAAGGACCTGTTCCCCGGCTAAGTCGCAGCCGGGCACCACCGCATCAGGAGAAACACATGGAAAGAAGCCAGGCCACCGAACTCGTACACAATCTGCTGAAAGGCATGATCTCGCAGAAGGCATCCGACTTGTTCGTCACCGCCGGTTTCCCGCCGGCGTTCAAGGTGGATGGCAAGATGACGCCGGTCTCCAACCAGGTCCTGTCGTCGCAGCACACTCAAGAGCTTGCGCGCAGCATCATGAACGACCGTCAGGCAGCCGAGTTCGAATCCACGCACGAGTGCAACTTCGCCATCAGCCCGCCCGGCATCGGCCGTTTCCGCGTCAACGTGTTCATGCAGCAGCAGAAGGTCGGCATGGTGTTGCGCACCATCACCACCAAGATCCCAAGTTTCGAGGAGTTGCGCCTGCCTGAGGTGCTGAAGGACGTCACGCTCACCAAACGCGGTCTGGTCATCTTGGTCGGCGGTACCGGCTCCGGTAAGTCTTCGACGCTGGCCGCCATGATCGGCTACCGGAACTGCAACAGCCAGGGCCACATCATCACCATCGAAGACCCAGTCGAATACGTGCACGAGCATAACAAGTGCATCATCACCCATCGCGAGGTCGGCGTGGATACCGACAACTGGCACAACGCGCTGAAGAACACCCTGCGCCAGGCACCGGACGTGATCCTGATCGGCGAGATCCGCGACCGCGAGACCATGGAATACGCGGTGGCTTTCGCCGAGACAGGGCACCTGTGCATGGCCACCCTGCATGCCAACAGCGCCAACCAGGCGCTGGACCGCATCATCAACTTCTTCCCCGAGGAACGCCGCGAGCAGTTGCTGATGGACCTGTCGCTGAACGTGAAGGCCCTCATCTCGCAACGCCTGATACCGAAAAAGGATGGCAAGGGGCGTTCTGCCGCATTCGAGATCCTGCTCAACTCACCGCTGATCTCCGACCTCATATTCAAGGGCGAGGTGCACCAGATCAAGGAAGTCATGTCCAAGTCGCGCGAGATCGGCATGCAGACCTTCGACCAGGCGCTGTTCGACCTGTTCGAGGGGGGCTTCATCAGTTACGAGGAGGCGCTGAAGAACGCCGATTCGGTGAACGACCTGCGGCTGCGTATCAAGCTGGAGAGCAGCGAGACCAAGGATCGCGATGTGATGAGCGGCACCGAACATCTGAAGCTCACCTGATACGAAACACCTGATGAAAAAGCCGCCTTGAAGGCGGCTTTCTCATTTGCGGTTACTGCCGCTGACGATCTTGTACTCGAACAATCGACACTCGATCGCACCATTGAACAGCGGCGTACGTTTGGAGGGTGTCAGCCGCATCAACTTGGCGATGCGGAGATCGCCCGTGAACAGGTAGGCGTGCCATCCGCCGAACTTCTTCTTCAATGCATCGCCCAGCTTGGGATACAGCTCGGCCAGTTCATCTTCATCTCCCATGCGCTCGCCATAGGGCAGGTTGGCAACGAGGATACCCTCCTTCTCCGGCGGAGATGCTTCCAGCACGTTGCACTGCTTCAGATCCACCGTCTCGCGTATGCCCGCCTCTTCCAGATTCTGGTGCGCGGCCACCAGCGCATCGCCGTACAGGTCACTGCCGTGCAGCGGCAACTCGCACACCGGCTTCTGCGCGGCGATGGCTGCCTCGCGCATCGCGGCCCATGTCTTGGCATCGAAGTTCTTCAGCTTCTCGAAAGCGAAATGGCGCGCGATGCCCGGCTGGATATTGAGCGACATCTGCGCCGCCTCGATCAGGAAGGTGCCGCTACCGCACATCGGGTCGAGCAGCGGGATGCCCGGCTTCCAGCCGGTCAGCAGCAGGATGCCCGCCGCCAGATTCTCGCGCAGCGGCGCGATGTTGGTGTGCGTGCGCACGCCGCGCTTGTACAGCGCCTCGCCCGAGGTATCCAGGTACAGCGTGAACTTGTCGCCCTCGAAGAAGGCATGGATGCGCATGTCGGGCTCCAGCTTGGCGATACTGGGGCGCTCCTTCTTCTCGGCGCGGAACTTGTCGCACACCGCATCCTTGATCTTGAGCGTGATGAATTCCAGGCTGGTCAGCGGACTCTTGATCGCGGTGACCTTGACCAGCATGGTGTGCTTCACATCGAACCAGCGCGTCCACGGCAGATCGTAGGTCGCCTGGTACACGTCCTGCTCGTTGCGATACGGCATCGGCGCTTTCACACGCCACAGGATGCGCGAGGCGAGGCGGCTCTGCAGGTTGGCTCGGTAGCACAACGGCCAATCACCGGAGAAACCGACCCCGCCATCGGTAGTGCGCACATCGGCCGCCCCGAACGAGGTCAGTTCGTCGGAGAGCAGTCTTTCCAGTCCGCGCGGACAGGTGGCGAAATAATCAGGCATCTTAGAAAGGCTTCACGACGACGAGGATGACCACCGCCAGCAACACCAGCACCGGCACTTCATTGAAGAAGCGGAACCACACATGACTGCGCGTGTTGCGGTCTTCGGCGAACACCCTCACCAGATGGCCGCAGTACAGGTGATAGGCGACAAGTCCCGCCACGAAGGCGGTCTTGGCATGCAGCCAGCCGCCCGAGAAACCGTAACCGAACCACAGCCACAGGCCGGTGACGACGGCCAGCGCGCCGATGGGCGTGACGAATTTGTACAGCTTGCGCTCCATCAGTTTCAGGCGCTCCTTCACCGCCGCCTCTTCCGCCATCGCATGATTGACGAAGATGCGCGGCAGATAGAACAGCCCCGCGAACCAACTGACCACGAAGAAGATATGGAATGCTTTGAGCCACAACATGTAGTTACCTCGACAATCTGCGTCTGAACAGAACCAGGGAAATATAGAAACCAGCCAGCGTATAGGTCAGCAGTACGCCGACATGCATGAGCGCCTGTGGTGGCACTGCACCGTTCATCAACGGTCGCGCCAGATCCACCGCATGCGTCAGCGGCAAGGCGGCGGCCAGCGCCTGCAAGGCTTCCGGCAATTGGCTGACCGGGAAAAAGACGCCGCATAGTAGCATCATCGGTGTGATGACCAGCGTGAAGTAGTACATGAAGAAATCGTAGGCCGGTGCCAGCGCGGTCATGATGAGGCCGATAGCTGCAAAGGCCAGACCGATCAGCAGTGCCAGCGGGATCATCCACAGCGACAGCAGCGAATGCGACAGCCCCAATATCCAGATCACCACCAGCACAGCAGCCCCCGACATCAGGCTCTTGGTTGCCGCCCACAGTATCTCCGACAACACCACGTCGTCCAGCGCAACCGGCGTGTTCAGTATCGCTTCCCAGGTGCGCTGCTCGTGCATGCGGGCAAAGCCGGAATACAGCGCCTCGAAGCTGGCGCTGTTCATCGACGAGTAACATAGTGTGCCCGCCGCCAGAAAGGCGATATAGGACATACCGCCCATCTCCGGCAACAGACTGCCCAAACCATAGCCCAGGCCCAGCATGTAGATCACCGGGTCGGCCAGATGGCCGAGGATGGAAGGTGCCGCCACCTTGCGCCACACCAGCCAGTGCCTGCGCCAGATGGGGAAGAAGCGCAGCGTCAACCGCGGTGCTGCAAAGTGACCCATGCTCATTCCCTCATCTCCCGTCCGGTCAGTTTCAGGAACACATCCTCCAGATTTGCGGGCCGGTGCAGATAGCGCAATGTGCTCTGCGCCTGCAAGTGCATCACCAGCGGCTGCGCCTCCGGCACATAGCAGAACACCGACTCTCCGCTCACTTCATAGCGTTGCGCAAAGTTCGCCGCATGCATGTCCGCCCACTGCCCGGATGTCTCGCCGAACACCTCCACCACCTGCGGCTCGATGTTGCGCTCTATCAGTTCGCGCGGAGAGCCTTCACTGATGAGCTTGCCGTTGTCCATCACCGCCAGGCGGTGGCACAGGCGCTCGGCCTCGTCCATGAAATGCGTGGTCAGCAGCAGCGTCTTGCCCTGCTGTGTCAGTTCGCGCAGGCGCTGCCAGATCAGGTGGCGCGCTTGCGGATCGAGGCCGGTGGTCGGCTCGTCGAGGAACACCACGTCTGGATCGTTCACCAGCGCGCGTGCCAGCGTCAGACGGCGCTTCATACCGCCGGACAGCGTCGGCACCTTCGCGTCGCGTTTGCTGGTAAGGCTGGCGAAATCGAGCAAGTCAGGGATGCGCGCCTCGATGTCGCTGTCTTGCATGCCGAAATAGCGTCCGTACACCAGCAGGTTCTCCGCCACGGTGAAGTCGGGATCGAGGTTGTCCATCTGCGGCACCACGCCCACCTTGATGCGTGCCTCGCGCGCGGCCTGCGGCACCGGCAAGTCGAGCAGCGTAGCCGTACCCGCATCGGGCGCGATCAGCCCGAGCAGCATGCGCAGCGTGGTGGTCTTACCCGCGCCGTTGGGGCCGAGCAGCCCGAAACATTCGCCCTTGTAGATGGACAGATCGAGCCCGTCCACCACGCAGTGGCCGCCGTAGGATTTTTGCAGGCCTTTGGCCTGTATGACTGGATTCACAATTCAACTCCACTGAAATGCTTCTTCACGATATCGCGCAATTGTGTCAGGCGACCGTGAAAGAAATGCTCTGCTGCCGGTAGCACCACGATGGGCAGATGCTGTGGGCGCGCCCATTGCAGCGCATCGGCCAGCGGCACCACATCGTCATGCTCCCCGTGCACGACCAGGGTGTCGGGCGAAACGGCCGGCATCGCGAAGCGCCCGACGGCGGGGGCGGCCAGCACCAAATGCTGCGGCTGCAATCGTTGCGCGGCACGCGCCGCGACATAACCGCCGAACGAGAAACCGGACAACACCAGCGGCAGTTCGCCGCCGAACTGTTCCTGCGCGTAACGCGCCACCGCGATCAGGTCTTCCGTCTCGCCGTCGCCGCCAGTGAATCCGCCGTCGCTCGCGCCTACGCCGCGAAAGTTGAAGCGGAAGGCCGCACAGCCCATTTCGGCGAACGTCTTGGCCAGCGTCACCGCCACCTTGTTCTCCATCGTGCCACCCATGGTGGGCAAGGGATGCGCCACCACCGCGATCGCACGCAGTTCGCCGTCCGGCAGATGCGCCACGCCTTCGAGCTGCCCTGCCGGCCCTTGCAGTACGAAATCCTTCAGTGCGACAGCCATCAGATCTTCAGACGCTCCACCACGCGACCATGCTGCAGATGTTCCGCGATGATCTCATCCAGATCGCGCTCGTCGACGAAGGTGTACCAAGTGCCTTCGGGATAGATCACCAGCACGGGGCCGTCGTCGCAGCGGTCCAGACAACCGGCGGAATTGATGCGGATCTTGTTGTGCCGGTCAGAGATGCCCAGCGCCTTGACCTTGTCCTTCACATAGTCGCGCGCCTTCTGCGCACCGTGGTTGTTGCAGCAGTCGCTGCCGTCGGCGCGCTGGTTGGTGCAGAAGAACACATGCTTGTCGAAATACTGCGTCATTCGTCTTTCCCCTCCGCCCTCGTGATGCGACGATAAGCCCAGATCAGATAGATACCCGACAGTAGCGGGAACATCGCCGAGGCGATCTGCGACATCCAGTTGAAGTTGCGCAGATGGCCGTAGTGCCAATGATACAAGCGCATCGCGGCAGCGGGTGCGGTACTGTCCAATACCCCTGCCGCAAGTGCCAGATAAGCGGCGCTCGTCGCCACCGCCGCCCACAGCAACGCGGCCCGCGGCAACCAGAAGCTGGCCCCCGTCAGCGTCAGCCCCGCCAGCAGACCCAGCACCGCCTCGCCGTTCAACCACAGCATCAAGGCCCAGGATTTCAGCAGCACCGCCGCCGCGATGAACTTGCCCAGTGCCACCACGCTCAGCATCAGCAACAGCGCCGCCACCACATGCCGCCGGATGCGGAACAGGGTCTGCAACAGCAAGCCGATCAGCAGCAGGTTGCAGGCCACCGCCGCGCTCGCCCACAGACTGAACTGAGGCGGAGCGAAAGCTGCGATGCGCCCGGCCTGCTCGGTGAGGAACACATTGCCGAGCATGGGCAGCGAAGGGTTGATCTGCGCGAACATCCACAGCATCACCAGCGCCAGGCCGAAATCCACCGCGTCACCGCGCTGGAACAGTTCGATGCGCCATTGCGTCGCGCGTGCGAACCAGGCATGCGGCGCGATCCACACCGCCAGCACCGCCCCGCACAACGCCCCCAACCCGTTGGTGAGCACATCCACACTGGCCGCCGCACGCATCGGCAGGTATATCTGCAAAAATTCCATAGCCATGGATAACGCCAGCGCAGCCAATGTGGCCAGCGTCACACTGTGTACAGACTTGAATCGCGTACTCAGATTGAGCGCCAGCAATATGCCCAGCGGCAGATAAGCCAGCCAGTTGGCAGCGGCGTCGAAAGCGGTATAGGCCTGGCCAAACGGCGCAGCGAGCACTTCCATGAAGGTCGGCACCCCAGCCTGCCAGCCCGCGAACGGGGAGAGACTGGCATACACGATCATCAGCACATAACCCGCCAGCAGATAGCGGCGCAGCAGGGAACGTTCGTCTTTTGCAGGCAGTACAGGCATCACGCATACCCGATGAAAAGACTCGGGCTCATTTGGGTTGACTCATCAGTAGGGGTGGTAAAGAATGCGGCCCGCAGTTAAAAAAACTATTACGTTCGACATATCGAACCGGAGGGGATTATGGCATACCTGCACTGGTCCAATGAGCTGGACACAGGGATCGAAGTCATCGATAAACAGCATCGGCGTATCGTCGATCTGATCAACGAATTGAACACCGCCAACGAGAGTGGCGACCCGGCCGTGATCAACCATGTGCTGGGCGAGCTGGTCGACTACACCCTGTCGCACTTCAGCTTCGAGGAAGAACTTCAGGAGAAGGCGAACTATCCGTTCTACAAGGCACACAAGCGCGTGCATGAGATCTTCACCAAGCGCGTCGCCGAGTTCCAGCAACGCGCCTCTCAGGGCGAGAATGTCGCACCGGAACTGCTGGGCATGCTCAAGATCTGGCTGGTCAACCACATCAAGGGAGACGATGCCGACTACGTCGAAGCGGTGGTCAACTCGCTCGGCGTCGAGATCAAGAAGTCGGACACCTCCGGCGGCTGGCTGGGCGGTGCACTGAAAAGGATCTTCGGCTGAATCACCCCGCAGCGGCGGCCAGCCGCTTCGCGATCACTGCAGGTAACTGTTTCGGCGCCTTGATGCGCAACTGCTTGTTCACGTTGTACACCCCGAACACCACCGTGATCGCCCCCTCGGACACCTCGAACCTGCCCGCCAGATAACGCACCAGATGCACCGTCGCGCGCCCGCGCACCGGATTCTCAGCGACATATATCTCCAGTTGCTTGCCGATCACCTTGCCGATGCGGGTGCGGTTCGCACGCGGCCGTCCCAGCACGTTCAGCACCAGCGTATCGCCATCCCACTGGCAGAACGCATCCAGCTCCAGCCCGGCCTTAGAACTTTTCATACGCAGCCAGATAGCGCCACTGCCCCGCTGGCAACTTGCCCATCGACAAACGCCCGATGCGCAAACGGCGCAAGCTCAGCAACTGCAACCCCACGCTCTCGCACATGAACGCGATCTGCCCCGGCCGCACGCCCTTCAACGCAAAACGCAGCCGCGTCTCGCTCTGGCGACTCACCTTGGCGGGCGGCAGCGGCTTGCCGTTGAAGACCAGCCCGTTATTCAGCAGCTTCAGTCCATCCTCCGACAACTCGCCCGCCACCTCCGCCACATATTCCTGCTCCACCGTCGCCGCACCATCCACCAGTTTGCGTGACACACGGAAATCCTGAGTGAACACCGACATCCCGCTCGCCCCTGGCTCCAGCGGCAGACACGGCGTCAGCTTCACGAAGTGCTGTTGCAGCACACGAATGTGAGAGTGATCGTCCGCCGCCTGCGTGTCGGTACGCAACAGCGATGTCACCCCCTCGTCGTTCAGCGCAGGAGGCTGATGCAGGATGATAGTCACAGGATCCAGCGGCACCGCCCTGGCATTCGGATCGATCTCCACCTGCTGCATCGTCACCATGAACTGCGGCAACTCCACCACCTGCCCGTCCACCTTCACCCAGCCACCCGCGATATACAGCTCAGCCTCACGGCGCGAGCAGGCGGCCAGTTCGGCGACAACTTTGGCAAGGCGGATGGGTTCGGTCATGGAAGCAGATTCATCGAAACAAGGCGCGCATTGTAAACGCAGGCTCACCACGTTCCCCTGTAAAATCCGGCCATGAACTCACCCGACACCAAACGCCCGCCACTGGAAGGCATCACCCTCGAGATGATCGTCACCCGTCTTTCTGAAAGCATGGGCTGGGAAGCGATGGCCGATGCCATCCCCATCCGCTGCTTCACGCATGACCCGAGTGTGAAATCGAGTTTGAAGTTCTTGCGGAGGACGCCTTGGGCGAGGGCGAAGGTGGAGGAGTTGTATTTGAGGTCGCTTCGTTCGAAGTGATTTCTTAATAATTCAAAGTCAAAACCGTCGGGGGTAGCCCGACAGCTAGTTACTTTTTCTTGCGTCGCCAAGAAAAAGCAACCAAAAAGAAGGCGACCCCACTGCGCCGCCCCTGCGGGGTTCCCTGCGTTGCTCGAACGGTCGGGCCTCCTCATAAACTCGCACGATCCGCTACGCGGCCACGTGCTCAAACATATTCGTCGGACTTCCCCCGCCCGCCCTGCGCTACTCGGCCGCGCACAGGGGGATGAAATTCAAAAACCCAACCTCAAAACCAGTGAGGCGGGCAAAGCCCGCCTCACCAAAGCCAAACAAAGAAGCGTGCGCAAAGCGCACACAAAACCGCTTCACCGCCTTTGACTTACCTTCCCTTGTGCGCCGCCGAGTAGCGCAGACTGGTCAGGGGTAGTCGGCGAGGATTGTCTGAGCGCGCAGCGCGAGTTCCGCAGCCGCCTGACCAGTCGAGCAACGCAGGGGACCCACGCAGTGGGCGGCAAACCAGGGTCGCCTTTTCTTTGGTTACTTTCTTTTGGCGAAGCAAAAGAAAGTAACTTGCTGTCGGGCAACCCCCGACGGTTTTGAATTTGAGTCCATGCGGCGCAATGCCCGTTGGTTATTGCGCCCTACGCTTGCTAAAACCGTCCACTCCCTTCAATTTAGTGCTCATTGACTTAGGTACCGTTCTCCGTCAAGATGCAGCCGTTCGGTCGGCCTGCCTTTAGCGGCAGCCCCCGACCGTGCTTGGGCTGCCTTTGGGCAGCCCTTCTTATTTTCTGACAATTCCAAGTGGATCTTTCGGTGACGCTTTCTTATAGCAAATCCCAGAAAGCCGATGTTCAAACATCTTGTTAATTCCATATTTCTTGATGTTTTGTGTTCCAACAACTTCACGTTTTAGTAATGCAAATGCTACGCAATCAGCTAGCTGAAGAAAAAATGATTGGTGAGACTTCTTGAAGATAGGATCCTCGATTACCCTCTCAATAGGAATATTCTGAGTAGCTTTTCCTGCTTTCCACTCTCCGAATTGAGAGGGGATTGGATTAAACACACTCATCTTTCGCATTACTTTTGTAATTTCGGGTTCACGCCCTTCATCTGCAAAAATAATAGCCCTTGGACGATAGCTATTTAGACGCACCTCTACTTGGTATCTATCTGCATAGTCAGTGGGTAATTTGGCAACAAGATCACGACGAAGAGGAATTTCTCGTTTCTCGAATTCAAGCATTGTTCGTTCAATTCGATTTGTAAGCCGGTCCCATGCATCAAGCTGTGGATCTTTGCGCCCTTTCACATCTAAGCAAATGTTAATCAACATCACATTGGGAAACTGTGCGACAGAAGATAACAATTGATCGAATATTCTTGACCTCTGATGTTTCCCAATTATCTGTTCAGAAATTCTTCCTCGACCACTAACAAACTCATGCGCATGAATTTCTTTTCGAAGAAAAATCCCAAAGTCCTGCTTAAGTAGCGCTCGGTGTTGTCGAATACGACTAAAGCATTCATGCCAGTCACTATGACGGATACCAATAGCCGACAAACAAAATTTATTGTCGTCGTACGATTCATCAACATAAAAGAGTCGAACTGTCATTGCTGTTCCTATCTAGTTAGTTGAACCTTCCTAGTATCCTTAATGCGCCTCATCCCAATTCATCCCCTCCCCCAACCCCACTTCAAGTGGAACTCTGAGTTCAGCCACCCCACACATCAACTCCCGCACCTTCTCTTTCACGCGTGAAAGTTCAGCATCAGGCACTTCCAGCACCAGTTCGTCGTGCACCTGCATGATGAGTTTGGTCTGCAGCTTCTCTTGCTCCAGCCAATCCTGCACCGCGATCATCGCCAGCTTGATCAAGTCCGCCGCCGTGCCCTGCATCGGCGCATTGATCGCCGCACGTTCTGCAGCCTGCCGGCGCATGCCGTTCGCGCCGTTGATCTCGGGCAGCCACAGACGGCGACCGAACCAAGTCTCGACGAAACCCTGAGCCTTGGCCTGTTCGCGCGTGTCGTCCATGTAGCGCTTCACGCCGGGGTAGCGGGCGAAGTAGACATCGATGTATTGCTTGGCGGCGTTGTTCTCGATGCCGAGTTGTGAGGCGAGGCCGTAGGCGGACATGCCGTAGATGAGACCAAAGTTGATGACCTTGGCATAGCGGCGCTGTTCGCTGCTCACATCATTCAATGACACGCTGAACACTTCGGCGGCGGTGGCGCGGTGGATGTCCTCGCCGTTGGCGAAGGCTTTCAACAATCCTTCGTCGCCGGACAGGTGCGCCATGATGCGCAGCTCGATCTGCGAGTAGTCGGCGGAGATGATGCGACTGCCTTGCGGCGCGATGAAGGCTTCGCGGATACGGCGGCCCTCGGGGGTGCGGATCGGGATGTTCTGCAGGTTGGGATCGCTGGACGAGAGGCGTCCGGTGACCGCGACGGCTTGCGAGTAGCTGGTGTGCACGCGGCCGGTCTTTGCATTCACCATCTGCGGCAGTTTGTCGGTGTAGGTGGATTTGAGTTTCGCCATTCCGCGATGTTCGAGCAGCAGCTTGGGCAACGGGTAGTCGAGCGCGAGTTCCTGCAGCACTTCTTCGTCGGTGGAGGGCGCGCCGGTGGCAGTCTTCTTCTTCACCGGCAAACCCAGTTTGCCGAACAGTATCTCGCCCAGTTGCTTGGGGGAAGCAAGGTTGAAGGGTTGCCCGGCCAGCTCGTAGGCCTGTTGTTCGATCTCGTTTATGCGCAGGCCGAGTTCGTGGCTTTGCCGCGCGAGTTTGCTGCTGTCAATCAGCACGCCGTTGCGTTCCATCTTGAACAGCACGCTACGCACCGGCATCTCGATGTCGCGATACACCTCGGCAAGACGGCCTTGCAATTGCGGCGACAGAGTCTGGTGCAGTTGCAAGGTGATGTCGGCATCTTCTGCGGCGTATTTGGTGGCGGTCTCTACATCGACCTGGTCGAAGCCGATCTGCTTGGCGCCCTTGCCCACGATGTCGGTGTAGGCGATGGTGCTCATGCCGAGATGACGCAGCGCGAGGTTCCCCATCTCGTGCGGTTTGTGCGATTCGAGTACGTAGGATTGCAGCAGTGTGTCTTCGGCGATGCCACGCAACGCGATGCCGTGGTTTGCGAAGATGTGCTGGTCGTATTTGAGGTTCTGGCCGAGCTTCTTGTGTGCGTCGCTTTCCAGCCAGGGCTTGAGTATTTCCAGCGCACGGTCGAACGCGATCTGCTCCGGTGCGCCGGGATAGTGGTGCGCCAGCGGGATGTAGGCGGCTGCGTGCGGCGTGATCGACAGCGAGATGCCGACCAGTTGCGCGGTCATGGGGTCGAGGCCGGTGGTTTCTGTGTCCAGACTCACCAGCTTTGCTTCCATCAGCTTTGCCAGCCAGCTATCGAGTTGGGCTTCGGTGAGGATGGCTTCGTAGTTGGAGGTGTCGTTCTGGAACAGGTCTTGCGGCGCTTCGTGTTGCGTGAAGTCGCGCTGTGCAACGCTGGGAGTGGTACGCGGCTTCGGCGCGGCTGCTTCACCGGTCAGCTCGCGCATCAAACTTCTGAAGCCGAAGTGCTCGTACATGGCTTTCAGTTTGACGGTGTCGGCGGCGGGGGCGAGCAGTTCGTCGAAACGTTTGTCCAGTGGCACATCGCATTTCACGGTGACCAGTCGCTTGCCCATCGGCAGCCATTCCAGCGCGGCGCGCAGGTTTTCACCGACCGCGCCCTTCACTTCGTCAGCATGCGCGATCAGGTTGTCCAGTGTGCCGTATTCGGTGAGCCATTTGACGGCGGTCTTGGGGCCGCATTTGGCGACGCCGGGCACGTTGTCGACCGTGTCGCCGACCAGCGCGAGGTAATCGACGATGCGCTCGGGCGGCACGCCGAATTTGGCGGTGACGCCGGCGGCGTCCAGTTTCTCTTCGCTCATGGTGTTGACCCACAGCGTGTTGTCGTCCACCAGTTGTGTGAGGTCCTTGTCGCCGGTGGAGATGATGCAGCGCACGCCGTTGCGCGAGGCCTCGCGCGCCAGCGTGCCGATCACGTCGTCGGCCTCCACGCCGTCCACCATCAGGATGTTCCAGCCGGCGGCGGCCACCACTTCGTGCAGCGGTTCGATCTGCGCACGCAGGTCGTCCGGCATGGACGGGCGGTGCGCCTTGTATTCGGGGTACCAGTCGTCGCGGAACGTCTTGCCCTTCGCGTCGAACACGCAGGCGCTATAATCCGCCGGGAAATCGGCACGCAGCTTGCGCAACATGTTGAGCACGCCGTGGATGGCACCGGTCGGCTCGCCCTGCGGGCTGCGCAGATCGGGCATGGCATGGAAAGCGCGGTAGAGATAGGACGAGCCGTCCACCAACAACAGGGTTTTCATCTATTAGGATTCCGAAATGAACAACGATATGAAACTGCCGCCGGCGCAATCGCCAGAATTGATGCAATCGAAGGAGTCCTGGCGGGTGTTCGGCATTATGTCAGAATTCGTTTCGGCGACCGAACGCCTTTCCAACATCCATCCGGCGGTCAGTATCTTCGGCAGCGCACGCACGCCGCACGACCATCCCTACTATCAGCTCACCGAGGAGATCGCGCGTCTGTTGTCGGACGCCGGCTTCTCCGTGATCTCGGGCGGCGGACCAGGCATCATGGAGGCGGCCAACAAGGGCGCGTTCTACGGCAAGTCGCCCAGCGTCGGCCTCAACATCCAGTTGCCGCACGAGCAGCACAACAACCCCTACCAGAACATCAGCCAGACCTTCCACCACTTCTTCACGCGCAAGGTGATGTTCGTGAAGTTCGCCAGCGCCTATGTGGTGATGCCGGGCGGCTTCGGCACGCTGGACGAGCTGATGGAAGCGCTCACACTGGTGCAGACCGGCAAGACACGCAAGATGCCCATCATCCTGGTCGGCAACAAGTTCTGGGGCGGGCTGGTGGAATGGTTCAGGACAGCCCTGCTGGAGGAGAAACTGATCGGCCCCGGCGACCTCGACCTGATCCAGGTCATCGATGAGCCGGAGCAGGTCGTGTCTGCCATCTTCAAGCATTACGAGACGCGCGGCTTCGAGCCTTCGGCCGCCGAGCGCGAGATGCAGCTCAACCTGTAAGACGAATCGGATAGAATCCACCCACACACCGAACGGAACCCATCATGCGCATCATTACCCTGCTCGCCCTGCTCTTCATCGGCTTCAACGTGCACGCCGAGACCGATACCGCCCCCGAGGTGACCATCACCCAGCAGAGCGATACGGTCGTCGAAGAATATCGTTCCCACGGCAAGCTCTACATGATCAAGATCACACCCAAGTACGGCCCCCCCTACTATCTGATCGACGAGCGCGGCGACGGCAAGTTCGCCCGCCAGGACAATCTGGATTCCGGCCTGCGCGTGCCGCAGTGGATCATCAAGAGATTCTGACAGGACACAGGCATGGCAGTCTTCACCAGTGTCTCTGAAACAGACATCACGCATTGGCTTTCCCATTATTCGCTTGGCACCTTGCAGGAACTGCAGGGCATCCCGGCCGGCATCGAGAACACCAACTATTTCGTCACCACCGGTAACGGCCGTTTCGTGCTGACGCTGTTCGAGAAACTCACCCCGGACGAGCTGCCGTTCTACCTCGACCTGATGTCACATCTGGCGCGGCACGGCATCCCCTGCCCGGCACCGGTGGCTGACCGTGACAACCGTTTCCTCGGCGAGTTGAACGGCAAGCCTGCCTGCATCGTCAGCCGCCTGTCGGGGAAGTCGGTGATGCAGCCTGATGTGGGACAATGCGCCGCCGTCGGCGCGATGCTGGGGCAGATGCATATCGCCGGACAGAGCTTCGGCGAACAGATGGAGAACCCGCGCGGTGCGGCTTGGCGTGCATACGCGTCGCAACAGGTGTCGCGCTTCCTGCCTGCGGAGGCTGCCCGACTGCTCACCGAGGAAGTTGCTCTGCATGCGGCGCGCGACACAGGCAACTTGCCGCGCGGCGTGATCCACGCCGACCTGTTCCGCGACAACGTGCTGATGGACGGCGACCGCGTCGGCGGCCTGATCGATTTCTATTTCGCCTGCACCGACGTGCTGCTGTACGACGTGGCGATCACGCTCAACGACTGGTGCATGCAGGCCGACGGCCGGCTCGATGCCGCGCGCGCCGCCGGGTTCCTGCGCGCCTACCATGCGGTGCGCCCGTTCACGGATGCCGAGGCGACGGCATGGCCGATGACCCTGCGCCTGGCCGCGCTGCGTTTCTGGATCTCGCGCCTGTACGACCTGCACCTGCCGCGCGACGGCGAGATGGTCAACGCGCACGATCCGGCGGTGTTCGAACGCATCCTGCGCAACCACATCGCCACCGGCCAGCCGGTCTGGCTATAGGAGACCAAGATGGAGATACGCAAACTCGAAGCCGCACGCGGCTGGACCTGGGTAAAACAGGGCTTCCAGTTGCTGATGCGCAATCCCCTGCTCGGCATCAGTGCCGCGATCCTGTGCGTGCTGACCGTGTTCGTGGCACTGATGGTGCCGCTCATCGGGCCGTTGCTGGCTGTCGCGCTGATGCCCATCATGCTGGCCGGCTACATGCGCATCTGCCGCGCGCTGGAAGAGAACGAGAAGATGTCGCCAGCCATGCTGCTGGCCGGTTTCAAGAAGCACACCTCCAGCCTGGTCGCGCTGGGTGCGTTCCTGATGCTGGGCATGCTGTTCGCCTCGACCGTGATGGTGACCGTGGGCGGCGAGTCGTTCGCGGCACTGATGGAGCAGATGCACAGCGCCGAGGATTCACAGAAACTGATGCAGGCCATCGCGGGCGGCGACAGCCGCGTCTCGCTTGCCGTGCTGATCGGGCTGACACTGATGCTGGCACTGGTGGTGGCCTGGCAATATGCGCCCATCCTGGTGTTCTTCAGCGGCATCTCGCCCTGGCTCGCGCTGCGCGCCAGCTTCGCCGGCACCTTGCGCAACATCATCCCCTACACCGTGTACAGCCTGATCATGCAGGTGCTCACCATGCTGCTCGGCATCCTGCCGTTCGGCATCGGCATGCTGCTGTTGCTGCCGCTGGGGCTGACCTCGCTGTATGTCAGCTACCGCAACATCTTCCCGTGGCTGGACGAGCCGGCGGCGGTCGCCGCCGCAGGTCAGGAGAACACCTGATGCGATTCAATCCCAGCCCTGAAGCAAGACGGCTGGCACAGAGCCCGCACAACCTGTTCATCGTCGGCCTGTTCGCCTTCGACCTGTTCATGACCCCGGCCGTGCTGGCCATGAAACTGGGCATGGTCAGTCTGCTGATCCCGCTGCTCTTCTCCGGCACGCTGATGGCCTACATCAACTGGCGCGGCAAGCAGGACGGCGTGTGGTTCGTGCAGATGCACTGGCGTCTGGCGTGGACGCGCTGCCGCATCCTCATCATCGGCTATGCCGTCTCGGCCGCGCTGATCCTTGTCGCCTGGCTGATCAGCCAGGTCTCCAGCGACCCGCACATGGCGAGCATCATGTGGACGGCACTCACCCGCATCGCGCTGATGCCCACGCTGATCATCGTGCTGGTCACTTCGGTGATGGCGTTCTCCGCCTTCTCGATGGCGCAGAAAGGCGAACTGCCGGACAAGCTGGTGGCAAAGTTCCCACAGCCTGAAACCGCTCAGGCCTGACTGAATTCCTCGTATGCGGCCAGCACTTCCGCCGCATACATCAGCGACGGGCCGCCGCCCATATACACCGCCACCGCGAGCATCTCGTTGATCTGCTCGCGCGTCGCGCCCAGCTTCACCAGCGAACGTACATGGAATCCTATGCAGCCCTCGCAACGCGTGGAGACAGCGATACCGGTGGCGATCAGTTCCTTCTGTAGCGCGCTCAGCACCCCCTCCGCCATGGCGGATATCGCCATCGCATCGAAACCCGCCATCGGTGCCTGGGCTTCCTTGCGGAAGGTCCTCAGCTCCTGGCTGATGCCGTGCGTGATCTCCTTGTAAGATTTTTCCATCACTTCCCTCCTGTGTTGTTGTCCGGGTCCTGTGCCACGAAGATCGCCGCCTGCCCGTGATGCCCTCCCGCCGCATCCAGCAGGTTCCAGATCGTGCAATCCGTGATCATGAAACGGCGACCGCCCTTCGCTACGCGCATCCCAGAATAGCCGTCGATATACCCACGCTCGGCCACCTTGCGCAGCGCCTGTTCGCGCGCTTGCTGGTTCACCGGCTCGGCAGACAGGCGCGAAGGCAGTTGCACGAATTCCTCGAAGCTCATCCCGAAATGCCGCAAGGCATACTGGTTGCCATAGAAGAATACGGGATCGGCTTCGGTGCCATGTGCGACGATGGCGAACGGAGCATGCCACATCGCATCGTGCAGCGTTGCTTCGTCCTGCGGCAGATCGAGCAGCAGCGACTTGCCTGTCAGTCGCTGATAGCTCTCGGCGATCAGCTGCAGGCGCGCATCAGATGGGCGTGAGCTTGGCATATTCGAGTGCCAGCCATTTGCTGCCGGCGCGCTTGAAATTGACTTGCACGCGGCCTTCGTTGCCACTGCCCTCGGTATCCGTCACCACACCCTCGCCGAACTTCTGGTGGAACACCCGCTGGCCGATGCGCCACAGTGATTGCGGGGATGGCGGCGCAGGCACACTGGGGGCACCGTTGAATGCGGCCACATAGCTCGCGGTCTCGTGGCGTCCGCTGTCGAAGGTCTTGCGCGCGGTGAAGCGCGGTGTGATCCAGTGCAGCAAGGCTTCCGGCAACTCGCGCAAGAAGCTGGACACCAGGCCGTAATGCGTCTGCCCGTGCAGCATGCGGCTCTGGGCGAAAGTGAGGTAGAGGCGACGCCGCGCGCGGGTGATCGCCACATACATCAGGCGACGCTCCTCGTCGAGATCGCCGTTGTCGATGCTGTTCTGGTGCGGGAACAGGCCCTCTTCCAGACCGGTGATGAACACGGTATGGAACTCCAGCCCCTTGGCGGCATGCACCGTCATCAGATGCAGTGCGTCCTCGCTGTCGCCCGCCTGATGCTCTCCCGCTTCCAGTGAGGCGTGGGTGAGGAAGGCGGTGAGGCTGTCGTCCTCGTTCTCGTGCACGAACAGGGTGGCCGAGTTGATCAGCTCGTTCAGGTTCTCCAGCCGCTCCTGTGCCTCGCGTTTCTTGGCACCTGTCTCGTTCTGGTAATGCGCCACCAGACCGCTGTGTTCCAGCACGTGCTCCATGATCTCCGGCAGTGGCAGTCCCTTGGTCGCACTGCGCAACGCTTCGATGAGGCCGACGAAGGCGGTGACCTTGCCTCCCGCGCGGGCCGCGGCATCCCACAGCGTGGTGTTGTATTGCTTCGCAGCCTCCTGCAACTGCTCGATGCTGCGCGCGCCGATGCCGCGCGTGGGGAAATTGATGATGCGCAGCAGCGCATTGTCGTCGTCGGTGTTCTCCATCAGGCGCAGGTAGGCCAAGGCATGCTTGATCTCCTGCCGCTCGAAGAAGCGCAGACCGCCGTACACACGGTAGGACAATCCGGCCGACACCAGCGCATGCTCCAGTACGCGCGACTGTGCATTGGAACGGTACAGCAATGCCATCTCGGTGAGGTGCACGCCTTCGCGGTGGAGCTGCTTGATCTCCTCCACGATGAAGGCCGCCTCGTCCACATCGGTACCCGCCTCGTAGACGCGGATCTGCTCGCCCTTGTCGGCATCGGTCCACAGGTTCTTGCCGAGGCGCTCGCGATTGTTGGCGATCAGCGCGTTGGCCGCATCGAGTATGTTGCCGTGCGAGCGGTAGTTCTGCTCCAGCTTGATGACCGACTCCACATGGAAGTCGCGCAACAGCTCCTGCATGTTGCCGACGTTCGCGCCGCGGAAAGCGTAGATGGACTGGTCGTCATCGCCGACGGCAAAAAGGGCATTGCTCTGCCCCGCCAGCAACTTCAGCCAGCGATACTGCAAGGGATTGGTGTCCTGGAACTCGTCGACGAGGATGTGCTTGAAGCGTTCCTGATAGTGCTCGCGCAGCGTCTGATTGCGCACCAGCAACTCATAGCAGCGCAGCAGCAATTCGGAGAAATCCACCACGCCCTCGCGCTGGCATTGCGCGTCGTATTCGGCGAACACCTCCACCTTGCGCCGCGTGTAGGGATCGTAGGCTTCCACCTCGTGCGCGCGCAGGCCCTGCTCCTTGTTGCCGCTGATGAAGTGCTGCATCTCGCGCGGCGGATATTTCTCGTCATCCACATTCATCGCCTTCATCAGGCGTTTGATGGCGGAGAGCTGGTCGCCCGAGTCGAGGATCTGGAAAGTCTGCGGCAGATTGGCTTCGCGATGGTGCGCGCGCAGCATGCGGTTGCACAGGCCGTGGAAGGTGCCTATCCACATGCCGCGTGTGTTGATCGGCAGCATCGCCGACAAGCGCGTCACCATCTCTTTCGCAGCCTTGTTGGTGAAGGTCACCGCCAGCACACCGGAAGGCGAGACTTGGCCGGTACTGATGAGGTAAGCGATGCGCGTGGTCAGCACGCGCGTCTTGCCGCTGCCCGCGCCCGCCAGGATCAGGGCTGACCGGGCAGGGAGTTCGACGGCGGCGCGTTGTTCGGGATTGAGGCCGGCAAGCAGGGAGGAATTCATCGTTGGATTATCCCACAGGCCGATGCGTCATTCCCCCAAACAAAACGGGGAAGCATCACTGCTTCCCCGTCTGCGAGACACGTTGAAACGTGCCGCTTACTTTTTCTTCTTCTCGATCATCTCGTGCATGATCGGCGACAGGATGATCTCCATCGCGTGGCTCATCTTGCCGCCAGGCACCACCATGGTGTTGGCGCGGGACATGAAGGAGTTCGGGATCATGGACAGGTAGTAAGGGAAGTCCACGCCTTTCGGGTTGCGGAAACGGATCACGACGAAGCTTTCGTCAGGTGTCGGGATGTCGCGCGCGATGAAAGGATTGGAGGTGTCCACGGTCGCCACACGCTGGAAGTTGATGTCGGTGTGGGTGAACTGCGGGGTGATGTATTTGATGTAGTCCGGCATGCGGCGCATGATGGTGTCCACGGTCGCTTCGGCGGAATATCCGCGCTCGGCCTTGTCGCGGTGGATCTTCTGGATCCACTCGAGGTTGACCACAGGCACCACGCCGATGCCGAGGTCGACGTACTTGCTGACGTCAACGCCCTTGGCTTCATCCTTGACCATGCCGTGCAGACCTTCGTAGAACAGCAGGTCGGAACCGGCTTCGATGTCTTCCCACGGGGTGAACACACCGGGCTTGAGGTCGGTCAGGCCGAAGTGCTGGTTGTGCTCGACGGCTTCCGGCTCGCTGTGCACATAGTAACGACGCTTGCACATGCCGGTCTCGCCGTATTGCTTGAACATCTCTTCGATCTTGTCGAAGTGGTTGGCTTCAGGGCCGAAGTGGCTGAAGCTGTTGTTACCGTTCTTGGCAGCTTCGGCAGCGGCCGCGCGGAAGGCCATGCGGTCGAGACTGTGCAGGCTGTCGCCTTCGATCACGGCGGCCTTGATCTTCTCTCTGCGGAAGATGTTCTCGAACGCGCGTTTGACGGTGGTGGTGCCTGCGCCGGACGAACCGGTTACGGCGATGACGGGGTGCTTGACGGACATAGGTTCTCTCTCCTGAAAACGATATGGATAAAATTTTTGGAGCGCGATTCTACCTTGTTTCGCTTCCGGTAGCGAGGTGCGGGCAGCGCACCGGCGATGTCGCTATAATGCCCAACCTGCAATTTCCAGCCATCCGATCCCCGACCATGCAACAACACTATTCGCCCAAAGACATCGAAGCCGCCGCCCAGCAGGAATGGGAGGCCAGTCAGGCATTCAAGGCCGACGAACACAGCAGCAAGCCGAAATACTACTGCCTCTCCATGTTCCCCTACCCCTCGGGTAAATTGCACATGGGCCACGTACGCAACTACACCATCGGCGACGTATTGAGCCGCTACCACCAGATGAAGGGCTATAACGTACTGCAACCCATGGGCTGGGATGCCTTCGGACTGCCGGCCGAGAATGCCGCCATGGCCAACAACGTGCCGCCCGCCGGCTGGACCTATTCCAACATCGACTACATGAAACAGCAGCTGAAGTCGCTGGGCCTGGGCGTGGACTGGTCGCGCGAAGTGACCACTTGCAAGCCTGACTACTACCGCTGGGAACAGTGGCTGTTCACCCGTTTGTTCAAAAAGGGCGTCATATATAAGAAGACTTCGGTGGTGAACTGGGACCCGATCGACAACACCGTGCTGGCCAACGAGCAGGTGATCGACGGCCGTGGCTGGCGCTCCGGCGCACTGGTGGAGAAACGCGACATCCCCATGTATTTCTTCCGCATCACCCAGTATGCCGACCAGTTGCTGGGCGACCTCGACCAGCTCGACGGCTGGCCCGAGCAGGTGAAGACCATGCAGGCCAACTGGATCGGCAAGAGCTACGGCGTGCGCTTCGCCTTCCCTTACGGCAATGACGAGAAACTGTGGGTGTACACCACCCGCGCCGACACCATCATGGGCGTGACTTTCGTCGCCGTGGCGGCTGAGCACCCGCTAGCGACCCAAGCCACGCTGAATAACCCCGCGCTCGCCGCTTTCATCGAGGAGTGCAAACACGGCAGCGTGGCCGAAGCCGATATCGCCACGATGGAGAAAAAGGGCATGGACACCGGCCTCAAGGTGACGCACCCGCTGACCGGCGAACAAGTGCCGGTATGGGTCGGCAACTATGTGCTGATGGGCTACGGCGAAGGGGCGGTGATGGCCGTTCCGGCGCATGATGAGCGTGATTTCGGTTTCGCGAAGAAATACAACTTGCCGATCAAGCAGTCCATCCAGGTCGCGGGCGAGGCTTTCTCCACAGACGCCTGGGCGGAGTGGTACGGCGACAAGGAGAAAGGCGTTTGCATCAATTCCGGCAAGTACGACGGCCTGAACCACGACGCAGCCGTGGATGCCATCGCCGCCGACCTCGCCGCCAAAGGACTGGGCGAGAAGAAGACGCAGTTCCGTCTGCGCGACTGGGGCATCTCGCGCCAGCGCTACTGGGGCTGCCCCATCCCCATCATCCACTGCCCAAGCTGCGGCGACGTGGCCGTGCCGGACGAACAACTGCCGGTGAAGCTGCCGGAGGACGTGGTGCCGGACGGCGCGGGTTCGCCGCTGGCGAAGATGCCGGAATTCTACGAATGCACCTGCCCGCAATGCGGCGGCGCGGCCAAGCGCGAGACCGACACCATGGACACCTTCGTCGAGTCGAGCTGGTACTACGCGCGCTACGCCAGTCCGCAATGCGACACCGGCATGGTGGACAAGACCGCCGCCGCAAAATGGTTGCCGGTGGACCAGTACATCGGCGGGATCGAGCACGCCATCCTGCACCTGCTGTATGCGCGATTCTTCCACAAGCTGATGCGTGACGAGGGGCTGGTGCAGGGCGACGAACCGTTCAAGAACCTGCTGACGCAGGGCATGGTGGTGGCACCGACCTTCTATCGCGAGGAAGCCAGCGGCAAAAAGCTGTGGATCAACCCGGCCGACGTGGATGTGGAAGTCGATGCCAAGGCGCGCCCGCTGGGTGCGAAACTGAAGGCGGATGGGCAGCCGGTCATCATCGGCGGTACCGAGAAGATGTCCAAGTCGAAGAACAACGGTGTCGATCCGCAGGCCATCATCGATGCATACGGCGCGGACACCGCGCGCCTGTTCATGATGTTCGCCGCCCCGCCCGACCAGCAGCTGGAATGGTCGGATGCAGGCGTGGAAGGCGCATTCCGCTTCCTCAAGCGTGTGTGGAAAGCGGTGCACGACCATGTCGAGCAAGGCGTGGTAGCTGCCTACAAGGATGGCGAGTTGAGTGCCGCCGCAAAGGCATTGCGTCTGCAGTTGCACCAGACCATCCAGAAGATCGACGACGACTATGGTCGCCGCAAGACCTTCAACACCGCCATCGCCGCGACCATGGAGTTGCTCAATGCACTGGGCAAGTTCGACCAAGACACCCCCGTCGCACGCAGCGTGGCGCAGGAGGTACTGGAGAACGCTGTGCTGTTGCTCAACCCCATCGTGCCGCACATCGCCGAAGCGTTGTGGACGGCACTGCGTCCCGGTACCGTCTTGCGCGAGCAGCCCTTCCCGCAAGCCGATGCCGCCGCACTTGTGCAGGACGAGATCGAGCTGATGATCCAGGTGAACGGCAAATTGCGCGGCAGCCTGCGTGTATCCAAGGATGCGGACAAGGCCCGCATCGAACAGCTCGCACTCGCGCACGAGGCGGTGCAGCGTCACCTGGAAGGCGCGACCGCGAAGAAGGTCATCGTGGTGCCGGGTCGTCTGGTCAACGTGGTGGCCTGATATGACATCCCTGCGCAACCTTCTGCTCTCCCTCTCGCTGCTGACGCTGGCCGCGTGCGGTTTCCATCTTCGCGGCAGCGACCTGCAGGATGTGCGCTTCGGTTTCAAATCGCTCTATCTCAAGACGCAGGGCGAATCACCATTCGTCGCCGAGCTACGCCGTACGCTGAGCAAGAACAAGATGGAACCGGTCGCGACAGCCGACCAGGCCGAATTGATCCTGGAGATCGTTTCAGAGAACACCGGCAAGCAGATCCTGTCGCTGTCCGCCAGCGGTCGCGTGCGCGAGTACCAGTTGAGCTATCGCGTCTCCATGCGCGCCTATGACCTGCAGCAGGTCGAATGGCTGCCGCCGGACGATATTCAGCTGAACCGCGTGCTGACCTATGACGACGCGGTGATCCTGGCCAAGGAACAGGAGGAAGCGCAGTTGTACAAGGACATGCGCGCCGATGCCGTGGCCCAGACCGTGCGTCGCCTGATGCGGGCGAAACCGCAGTCGCAGCCGCAGGAATAGACATGAACATCAGCAGCGAAGACCTGCCGCGTCATCTGGCCAAGGGCTTGGGTTCGCTGTATGTGATCCACGGCGAAGCCTTGCTGCTCGCCATCGAGGCGGCCGATGCCATCCGGGCTGCAGCGCGCAGTGCAGGCTACGATGAGCGCGAGGTGCTGATCGCTGACCAGGGTTTCAAATGGTCGACGCTGCGCAACAGCGCACAGAGCATGTCGCTGTTCTCGGCGCGCAAGGTCATCGACCTGCGCATCCCGGGCGGCAAGCCCGGCGTGGAAGGCGCGCAGGCCTTGCAGGAGCATTGTGAGAATCTGAATGCCGACACCCTGACGCTGATCTCGTTGCCGAAGCTGGACGGCACGGCAATGAAGAGCAAATGGTTCACTGCGCTGGCGCAGCACGCCACCGTGATCAGTGCGGATGAAGTGTCCGTCACTGCCTTGCCCGCATGGATCGCCGGGCGATTGAAGCGGCAGGAACAAAGCGCGGACCCGGACACCTTGGCCTTCCTCGCCCAGAAGGTGGAGGGCAACCTGCTCGCCGCGTTCCAGGAGATACAGAAACTGGCCTTGCTGTTCCCGGCCGGGCCGCTCAGCTTCGAGCAGGTGAAGGATTCGGTGATGGACGTGGCGCGTTATGACGTGTTCAAGTTGTCCGAGGCGATGCTGGCGGGCGATGCGGAACGTTATGTGCGCATCCTCGAAGGTCTGCGTGCGGAAGGCACGGCGACGGTGTTGATCCTGTGGGCGGTGGCGGAGGACATCCGCGCGCTGGCCAAAGTGTCGCACGCCGTGCAGCAGGGCGGGAATCTGTCCGGTGCCTTGCGCGATGCACGCGTATGGGGCATCCGCCAGAAGTTGGTGGAACGCGCGGCACGCCGTTTCAATCCGGCTTTCGCCGAGCGCGCCTTGAAACAGGCGGCGCAGATCGACCGGCTGGTGAAAGGCTTGCGTCAGGGCGATGTGTGGGACGAACTGCTGCAGTTGGGCGTGCGCTGCGCGCGGGCGGGGGTGCGATGAGCGAAGTGTTGCTGGTGGTCACCACGCTGCCGGATCGTGCCACGGCGGAACGTATCGCCGAAGCGCTGGTCACAGCCCGCGCCGCCGCCTGCGTGAATGTGCTGGCCGAATGTACGTCAGTCTATCGCTGGCAAGGCAAAGTAGAACGGGCGGGTGAAGTACCCATGCTGATCAAGACCACCCGCACCGCCTATGCGCGACTGGAAACGACATTGCGGACGCTGCACCCCTATGATGTACCGGAGATCGTCGCCCTGCCGGTGACGGCCGGGTTGCCGGCCTATCTGGATTGGGTGACACAGGAAACAAAGGAACAATAAATGATACGTCGTCTGTTTTTGATCGCTTTGTTATGCATCGCACCGCTGGCGCAAGCCGACCTGCTCTCGTTCGGCAGCAAGCCCAAATTCCTGCCGCCCGATCAGGCCTTCAAGCTGGAAGTGCGGCCGCTCGACCAGCACACCCTGATCGCCAGCTTCAACATCACGCCCGGTTATTACCTGTATCGCGACAAGACCACCTTCATTCTGGGTGAAGGCCCAGCCAGGATCGCACAGGTGTCGCTGCCGGAAGGCGAGACCAAGAACGACCCCAACTTCGGCGTGATGCAAGTGTTCCACAACAGCTTCCAGGCCGAGATCGCTCTGGAAGGCGTTGATCCAAAGCAGCCATTGGTGCTGAACGCCAGCTACCAGGGATGCAGCGACGACGGACTGTGCTATCCGCCTATAGAGAAAACGATCACGCTCGATCTGGTGACGACTGCCAGCAACCCCGCGTCGGCCATCGCCCCCCCTGCCGAGGATGAGAACTCGCAGATCGCGCGCCTGTTCAGGGACGGCAACTTCTGGCTGATCGTCGTCAGCTTCTTCGGTTTCGGCCTGCTGCTCTCGCTCACGCCTTGCGTGTTCCCGATGATCCCCATCCTGTCCGGCATCATCGTCGGGCGCGGCCACCAGATCACCCACATGCACGCTTTCCTGTTATCGCTGGCCTATGTGCTGGGCATGGCCATCACCTATGCAGTGGCGGGTGTGGCCGCCGGTTATTCCGGCGCGCTGATCTCCAACGCCTTGCAGACGCCGTGGGTGCTGGGTGGTTTCGCGGCCATCTTCGTTGTGCTGTCGCTGTCCATGTTCGGCCTGTATGAGCTGCAACTTCCCGCTGCGCTGCAAAGCAGGCTGACCGACACTAGCAACAAGCTGCACGGCGGCCACCTCACCGGCGTGTTCGCCATGGGTGCCTTGTCCGCCATCATCATGGGGCCGTGCGTCGCCGCACCGCTGGCGGGCGCCCTGCTCTACATCAGCCAGACGCATGATGCCGTGCTGGGCGGCAGCGCCCTGTTCACCATGGGACTGGGTATGGGCGTGCCGCTGCTGGTCATCGGCACTTCCGCAGGCACCCTGCTGCCCAAGGCGGGACCGTGGATGGAATCGGTGAAGCGCTTCTTCGGCGTACTGATGCTGGCACTGGCCATCTGGATCGTGTCCCCGGTCATCCCGCTCGCCGCACAGATGCTGGCCTGGGCTGCACTGCTGATCTTCTGCGCCATCCATCTGCATGCGCTCGATCCGCTGCCGAGCAACGCACGCGGCATCAAGAAACTGGGCAAAGCGCTCGGCATCCTCTCTTTGCTGCTGGGCGTGGCCTATCTGATCGGTGCGCTGTCCGGCGCACGCGACATCCTGCGCCCGCTGGGCACACTGCAAAACGCGCCCGGAACAGCCACACCCGCCAAGGCCGATCTTTTCGAGCGCGTGAAAGGCCTTGCCGCACTGGAAGCGCGCGTGGCGCAAGCCCAAGGCCGTGTGGTGATGCTGGACTTCTATGCCGACTGGTGCATCTCGTGCAAGGAGATGGAGCGCTTTACCTTCAGCGACCCGGCCATCCATGCGCGCATGAGCAAAGCGCTGCTGTTGCAAGCCGATGTCACCGCCAACGACGCGGACGACAAGGCCCTGCTGCAACGCTTCCAGCTGTTCGGCCCGCCCGCCATCCTGTTCTTCGACAAGCAGGGTCGCGAGCAAGCCGATCTGCGGGTGATCGGGTATCAGGATGCGCAGCAGTTCGGCGCGTCGCTCGCCCGGGCGGGTCTATGACTATGATTCCGCTCAACTTCACCGAACTGATGGACAAAGTTCCCCATTTTGCGGCAAACTGCGCGCCATGAAACGCATCCTCGTCCTCCACGGCCCCAACCTCAACCTGCTCGGCACACGCGAGCCTGAAGTGTATGGTCGCACCACGTTGGATGAAATTAACGCCAAATTGGCGGCACAAGCCGAGAAGAACGGCGCCAAGCTGGACTACTTCCAGAGCAACACCGAAGGCATGCTGGTCGACCGCGTACAACAGGCCCGCGTCGACGGCACCGACTTCATCATCATCAATCCCGCCGCTTTCACCCACACCAGTGTCGCCCTGCGCGATGCGCTGGCCGCGGTCGCCATCCCTTTCGTCGAAGTCCACCTTTCCAACGTGTTCGCCCGCGAGGCGTTCCGCAAGGAATCGTATTTCTCGGACATCGCCGTCGGCGTGATCAGCGGCCTGGGGGCGACCGGCTACGAACTCGCTTTGCAATTCGCACTACAACATTCTGTAAGGAGCTAAAAAATGGATCTGCGCAAACTGAAGACACTGATCGAACTGGTAGAGAACTCGGGCATCGCCGAGCTGGAACTGACCGAAGGCGAAGAGCATGTGCGCATCTCGCGCGCCAGCTCCGTCGCCGCGCCGGTGCAGCATGTGTATGCCGCCGCGCCGCAGCACGCCGCCCCGGCAGCCGCGCCGGCCGTGACCCCCGCGACGGCCGAACCAGCCCAGCCCGAAGGCCATGTGGTCAAGTCGCCCATGGTCGGCACTTTCTACCGCGCACCCTCCCCCGGTGCCAAGTCCTTCGTGGACATCGGCTCCAACGTGAATGCCGGCGATACGCTGTGCATCATCGAAGCGATGAAGCTGCTGAACGAGATCGAGACCGACAAGGGTGGCGTGATCAAGGCCATCCTGGTCGAGAACGGCCAGCCGGTTGAATTCGGCCAGCCACTGTTCATCGTCGGTTAAGCCATCATGGCCGTGTTCGAACGCAAACCCAGATCGTCCGTGCCGGAGAAGCCCGTCATGTTCGAGAAGATCCTGATCGCCAACCGCGGCGAGATCGCGCTGCGCATCCAGCGCGCCTGCCGCGAGATGGGCATCAAGACCGTCGCTGTACATTCCGAGGCCGACGCTGAAGCCAAATACGTGAAGCTGGCGGACGAGTCGGTATGTATCGGCCCGGCACCTTCCAGCCATAGCTATCTGCATGTTCCCGCCATCATCAGCGCGGCCGAGGTGACCGACGCGCAGGCCATCCACCCCGGCTATGGCTTCCTGTCCGAGAACGCCGACTTCTCCGAACGCTGCGAGAAATCCGGTTTCGTCTTCATCGGGCCGCGCGCCGAGACCATCCGCCTGATGGGCGACAAGGTTTCCGCCAAAGCCGCGATGAACAAGGCCGGCGTACCTTGCGTACCCGGTGTGGAAGGCTCACTGCCGGACGATCCGGCCGAGATCATCAAGATCGCCCGTCACATCGGCTATCCGGTCATCATCAAGGCCGCCGGTGGGGGTGGTGGACGCGGCATGCGCGTGGTGCATACCGAAGCGGCGCTGCTCAATGCGGTGACCATGACCAAGACCGAAGCGCAGGCCGCCTTCAACAATCCCATGGTGTACATGGAGAAGTTCCTGGAGAATCCGCGCCACATCGAGATCCAGGTGCTGGCCGACCAGCACGGCAACGCGGTGTATCTGGGCGAGCGAGACTGCTCCATGCAGCGCCGCCACCAGAAAGTGATCGAGGAAGCTCCCGCCCCCGGCGTCGACCGCAAGCTGATTGCCAAGATCGGCGAACGCTGCGCCGAGGCCTGCCGCAAGATCGGTTATCGCGGTGCGGGTACCTTCGAGTTCCTGTATGAGAACGGCGAGTTCTACTTCATCGAGATGAACACCCGCGTGCAGGTCGAGCATCCGGTGACCGAGCTGATCACCGGCGTGGACATCGTGCAGCAACAGATCCGCGTCGCCGCCGGCGAGAAACTGCCGTTCCGTCAGAAGGACCTCGAGTTCCGTGGCCATGCCGTGGAATGCCGCATCAACGCCGAACACCCCTACACCTTCGTGCCTTCGCCGGGTCGCATCACCACCTGGCACGTGCCCGGAGGGCCCGGCATCCGCGTCGATTCGCATGTCTATGCCAACTACTTCATCCCGCCTCATTACGACTCGATGATCGGCAAGCTGATCGCCTACGGCGACACGCGCGACCAGGCCATCGCGCGCATGCGCACGGCGCTGTCGGAGATGGCGGTGGAAGGCATCCAGACCAACATCCCGCTGCACCAGGAATTGATGAGCGACGCCGCCTTTGTGCGCGGCGGTACCAGCATCCATTACCTGGAGCACAAGTTGGCGGAACGCACGAAGGGCAAGTAAGCCATGGCCTGGCTCACGCTGTCGGTGCAGGCGGAAGCCAGCCATGCTGAAGCATTGAGCGAGTCGCTGCTGGCGCATGGCGCGCTGTCGGTGGACATGCTCGATGCCGATGCCGATACCCCGGACGAACAAGCCATCTTCGGGGAACCGGGCGAGCCCACTGCCAGCGTATGGCAGCACAATCTCATCAACGCGCTGTTCGAGCCGGATGCCGATGTCGAGTCCATCCTGCGTACCTGCTATGCCGAGCTCGGTATCACACGCCCCGCTCCCCACCGCATCGAGACGCTGGAAGAGAACGACTGGGTGCGCCTCACCCAGTCGCAATTCGACCCCATCCGCATCAGTGACCGCCTGTGGATCGTGCCGACTTGGCATGAAGCCAGCGACCCCGCCGCCATCAACATCGCGCTCGACCCCGGTCTCGCCTTCGGCACCGGCAGCCACCCGACCACGCGCCTGTGTCTGCGCTGGCTGGACGGCAATATCAAAGGCGGGGAATCGGTGATCGACTATGGCTGCGGTTCCGGCATCCTCGCCATCGCGGCGATGAAACTCGGCGCAGGTAGTGCACTCGGTGTGGACATCGACCCGCAAGCGGTCATCGCCAGCCGCGACAACGCGCAGGCCAACCAGGCACAAGCAGATTTCTACGTCCCGGATAACGCGCCCGCCGGAGGCCAATACGATGTCGTGGTCGCCAATATCCTGACCAACCCCTTGCGCGCGCTGGCGCCGTTACTGGCGGCTTATGCCAGAACCGGCGGCCGTATCGTACTATCCGGCATCCTGGCGGATCAGGCGGACGAGGTGATGCGTATCTATGGGCAGTGGTTCGACTTCGCGCCTCCGGTCATCGAGGATGGCTGGTGCTGCCTGTCGGGAGTGAAACGATGAGCGATGTCACGCAGTGCCCGCAGTGCGCCACCCGCTTCAAGGTCAGTGAAGAGCAACTCGCGGTGCATGATGGGATGGTGCGTTGTGGCCGCTGCCAGAACATATTCAATGCGCGTGAACATCTGCAAGAGGAAGAACCCAGCCCGCAATTGAGCCTGCTGATCGATGAGGAACCTGAGTCCGCCCTAGCGCAGAACTCCAGCGAGCCTGCCAAGCTGACCCCGACCGAAACCTGGCACTTCCCCAGTACCGTGAAGTCGCTGACCGAAGATGCCCCCCAGCCCGATCTCACGCCCATTCCGGATCTGACCGAACTGGAAGACGCGCCGACCACGCTGGCACAACAAGTACAGTTCGTGGATGACCCGATAGAAGAGAATGGGGAGACATCCCGCAAGCCCAGGCGACATCTCGCCACCTTCTTCGGCGCAACACTGCTCCTGCTATTGACCGCACAGGCCGCCTATCACTTCCGCGACACGCTGGCAGTCAAACTCCCCGGACTCAAACCCTTGCTGGTGCAGCTGTGCGATCGGCTAGGCTGCCGCATCGAATTGCCGCGCGAAGCGGAACTGCTGTCCATCGAATCCTCCGAACTGGAAGCGGATGCCAAGCTGGTGAACGTCATCACGCTGCACGCGCTGCTGCACAACCGTGCTGGCTACGCACAAGCCTGGCCCAGCCTCGAGCTCACCCTCACCGACTCACGCGACGAAGTCATTGCCCGCCGCACCTTCCATCCGGCCGACTACCTCAAGGACGCGGATGAACTGCAAAGCGGCATCGGTCATAACCGTGAGCGCGAGATCGCTTTGCGACTGGACACGACCGAGCTGCGGCCGAGCGGTTACAGGCTTTTACTGTTCTATCCGCAATGAACCACGCCCGGGCATGCCTGACGATCCCCCTTGCTCGTGTGCTGTACGGCGCACCCTGACATTTCCCCGCCGATTACGGCGCAACACACTGACACTGCAAGCCCCGCGCGAAACCCCGCTCCGTGCGAACACGTCAAACTCCCCGCCTGAGCCGCAATAGCCCAATGACCATTCACTAGAAATGAAAACAGGGGAGACCGAAGTCTCCCCTGTTCCATTGCTGCTTGTGCTTTGTTTAAGGGGCTGGCAAGCCAGCCACCGTCACGTCAGCTCAAACTTACCAAGCGGCTTCCAGCATCATGGTCAACAGGTTGTCGCCGTTGGTGCCTTGTGCTTTAGAGTACTTGGTGAAGTTTGCCACTGCGGCAACGTTCTGGGCCAGATCGTAAACTGCAGTGAATGTCGTTGCGTTGTCGCTCACGTTTGCAGACTTGGCAGAGCGGATCGCAGCGCCGAGAGACAGTGTGTGCGGGATGACAGTGAAGTCAGCAGCAACAGTAGTTGCTTGCTTGTCGCCGTACATGCTGGTCGCGTCAGTCTTGGCGTAAGTAGCGTACAGACCTGTCTCCATGCCTGCCAGTTCGCCATGAGCCTGTGCGCTGAAGCCAGTACCCTTGGTTGTTTGCAGAGCCATGGCGGAATCGTAGCTGGTGCCAGATACTGCATCGACAGTCAGCACAGTTGCGAAGTCAGCGATGGTCGGCGTTGCAGCCAGTTCAACCGCAGTCGAAGACATTTCGTATGCATTCGCAAACTGAGGGGCGAAGCGGGAAATGTTGATGTAGCCCATGTCTGTGTGTGCAACAAATGCCAGACCGGTTGTAGAACCGTTACCCATACCCGTGTACTGGTATGCGGAAATCTCTTTGCGGTGCTCAGCCCAACGAATCGCACGGTTGATACCGTTGCTGGATTCGGTGTAACCGTAGAATGGACCCAATGCGTCAGTCGTGAAAGGAATCACGGACAGCTTGGCAGCATCCAATTCAACAACAACTGGTACACGCAGACCTGCAACCAGCATGGAACCAGCAGTATTGCCTTCGAACATCATACCGACCTTCATTGCACCGTTGTCAGCAACACGGCCACCGAAGAACACGGAAAACTCGTCAGGGAACTGCCAGTCACCGCTGTTAGTGTTGTCCAGCGTCGGCGTTGCAGGAGCAGCACCGTTAGACTTCTGGTAACGAACCTTCAGCAACATAGCGGCGTTCAGAGACGACGGGATAGACAGGTGCTCACCTTCAACCTTCTCTTGTGCGCCCATCATGGTGAAGCCAGCTGCTTTGAATGCGCGGCCGAAGCCGTTCAGAACCGGGAAGTGTTGTGCGTGGCAAGCGGAGCAAGCCATGCCGGTTTGACGCGCGAACGCGGGAATAGCGGATGCTTCCGGTGCGAAGGCTGCTGCAGCCAGAACGCCAGCCAGAGAGAGAGCGACTTTCTTCATTGATGTTTCTCCTCGATGATTTGGATAATTACCTTTTGGATGGATGGAAGGACTCAGCCTCGCAACCACGGCGGCAATCCTAGCAACGGGGTTGTGAGCATCCCGTCAATGGAAAGTGAAGGCTTGGTGAATTTTGACTTTTCTGCAACAAGCAGAGGGTGAATGCTTCAGGACGTTGCGCTGTCGAAACGGAGCGTGACGGCGGTACCTTCTCCGGGACGGCTGACGATCTCCACTTTCCAGCCATACCGTTCACTGATACGTTTGACCAGGGAGAGACCGACACCGAAACCGGCACTGGCTTTGCCTTTGAAGTGACGGTCAAATGCCCGCGCCATCTCTTCCGGGGTCATCCCGATGCCGGTATCGCTGACTTCCAGCCGATCGGCTTCCAAGCTCAGTCGGATATGGCCCTGCCGCGTATGGAAAGCGGCATTGCGCAGCAGGTTGTCCACCGCGATGACGAGCAGCGACGGTTCGACCATCAACGCCGGTTCCGCCCGCACTGCCAACTCCAGATCGACAGCCGAACCATTCAGCGCGGCACGATGCCTGTCCACCGCCTCCCGCACCACCGGTGCCACCTGACACAGCGGCTCATCGACACCCGCCATGCGCTCCCGCGCCATCAGCAGCAAGGCATGCATCATCCCCACCATCTCTTTTCCGGAACGCTTGATGCGGCCCAGCCTGTCGCGCTGCTTCTCATTCAGACTCTCGTCCTGTTGCAGCACCTCGACCGACCCCAGGATCACCGCCAGCGGTGTGCGCAGCTCGTGACTGACATCGCCGGCGAAGTTCTTCTCGCGCTCGACGAATTCGCCGAGCCGCTCGACATAGCGCTCGAAAGCGCGCGCCAGCTCGCCCACTTCATCGTGACGCGCCAGTTTGGCGGATGGCAGATGTTTGGTGCCCGGTTCCGCTTCGCCCACCCATTCAGCTAAACGCGTGACCGGTGCGACGATGCGCAGCGCCAGCCAGAACCCACCTACCGCCGAACCCAGGATCATGAATACAGCGAACAGCACCAGCGCGCTCAGGAAGGATGCTTCGCGCGCGCGCTGCTGCTCCATGTTGTAAAGCATGAAATAGCGCGCTTCGTTATGGTCTGCGACCAGCGTGAAATAGCTCTCACCCTCCATCTGGACGATATGCCAGCCCGGTAGCAGATGATGCACCTGATCCGGGACCAGTTCTTCAGGTTCCTTCGGCGACAGCACATAGCCCTTGATGGTGAGCGTGTTGGGCGGCACGAACACTCGATCGCGCGCATGGCGCGCCACGGAATCCTGCAGCTCGGCATTCAAAGTCTCTTGCATCAAGTGGCGGCCAGCGTCCTTCAATGCCCAATACAGTGCTCCCGAAAGGGCAGCACTGATCAAAGCACCGAACAATGCAAAAACGACGGCCGCCTGAAAGCGCAGGCTATTCCTTCGCAGCATCCTGGCCTGCCAACTGGTAACCGAAACCGCGCAGAGTGTGTAACAACTTGCGCTCGAACGGCTTGTCCATCAGTTCGCGCAACAGGTACAGATGCGCCCGCAGCGCATCGCTGTCCGGCCTGCCCTCACCCCACACGGCCCGCTCGATGTCTTCGCGGCTCACCACCTGCGGCGAACGCGCCATCAGCACCTCCAGTATCTTGTACGGGATGGGTGGCAGCATGATGGCTTTGCCGGCGCGACGCACCGAACAGGTCAGCATGTCCAAAGTAAGGTCTTCCACTGTCAGAACCTTCTGCCGCTGGCTACTGTCGCCTCCCCTGCGCATCAGCACCCGCAGTCGCATCTCGACTTCCAGCAGATCGGCAGGCTTGATCAGGTAATCGTCAGCACCCGCCTCCAGTCCGATGATCTTGTCCTCCAGCGCATCGCGCGCAGTGACCATCAGGATGGGTGTGCCCTTGCCGGCATCCTCGCGCAGCCTGCGGCACAGGGTCAGCCCATCCATGCCAGGCAGGGTCAGGTCGAGCACGATGGCGTCGTATTCGTTGACTACCGCCAGATGCAGCCCGGTCACGCCATCGCCCGCCGCGTCCACGACATGCCCCTTGGATTCGAGAAAGTCGAACATATTGGACGCCAGGTCCCGGTTGTCTTCGATGATGAGCACCCGCATAAGCCCTACACTCCTAAAGTCTGGCGACCACACCGGCCGCCACGTTTTTTTACCTTACCATCTATTCGCTCATGGCCGCCAGCAGGCGCTTTGCCAAGGCGCAATTCCGGTATAATCCGCGCGCCGTTCAAACCGATGGGAGAGTGTGCTGACAACAGCACCGCCGAAGGCGTAACACCCGCAACCGCTCAGGCCAAAGGAACTATCGGGACAGGCAAATCTGGAGAGCGCTGTTGGATCAGCCACCGAAGGGGCACGCGACGTAAGTTGCAATCTCTCAGGTACCAAGGACAGATGGGGGCGAGGCTATGTGGCCTCGCCCTTTTTTATCGCCCGGAAAACACACATGACTCTGAAGACGACTCCTTTGAATGCAGCCCACCGCGCCATGGGCGCCAAGATGGTGGATTTCGGCGGCTGGGACATGCCGGTCAACTACGGTTCGCAGATCGACGAGCACCATCAGGTGCGCAACGACTGCGGCATGTTCGACGTGTGCCACATGCGCGTCGTGGATGCGAAGGGCGACGGTGTGCGCGCCTTCCTGCGCTACCTGCTGGCAAACAATGCCGACAAACTCACCGTGCCCGGCAAAGCGTTGTATTCCGCCATGCTGCGCCCCGAAGGCGGCGTGATCGACGACCTCATCATCTACTTCATGACCGAGCAGTGGTTCCGCATCGTGGTCAACGCGGGCACGGCGGACAAGGATATTGCCTGGATGAAACAGCAGGCCACCACCCGCGCACCGCAGCTCACCATCACTTCGCGCGACGATCTGGCGATGGTCGCGGTACAAGGCCCGAACGCGCGCACCAAAGTGTGGCAAGTGCTGCCGCAAACCAAGGCTGCGACCGAGCATCTGGTGAACTTCCAGGCCGCCGACTGCGGCGAATACTTCATTGCCCGCACCGGCTATACCGGCGAAGACGGTTTCGAGGTGATGCTACCGAAAGAAAAAGTGGAAGCGTTCTGGTACGACCTGAACAAGGCAGGCGTGAAGCCCATCGGCCTGGGCGCGCGCGACACGCTGCGTCTGGAGGCGGGCATGAACCTGTACGGTCAGGACATGGACGAGACGGTCGGTCCGCTGGAATCCGGTCTGGCGTGGACGGTGGATCTGAAGAGCGAGCGAGACTTCATCGGCAAAGCCGCCTTGCTGGCGAACCCGCCGAGCAGCAAGCTGGTCGGCCTCGTACTGCTGGATCGCGGCGTGTTGCGCGGCCACCAGAAGGTCGTCACCCCGCATGGCGACGGCGAGATCACCAGCGGCACGTTCTCTCCCACACTGGAGAAATCCATCGCGCTGGCACGCGCACCGAAAGATGTGCAGATCGGCGACACCGTGCAAGTCGTCATCCGCGATAAGATGCTGGCTGCGCAAGTCGTGAAATACCCATTCGCCCGCAACGGCAAGGGCCTGATTTAATTTTCTTTGAGGACTAGACCATGAGCAATCCGACCGACCTGAGATACACCGCCTCCCACGAATGGGTGAAGACCGAAGCCGACGGCACGATCACTGTCGGCATCACCGACCACGCGCAGGAACTGCTGGGCGACATGGTGTTCGTTGAAGCTCCTGCCGCCGGCCGCAAGCTGAAGGCCGGTGAAGAGTGCGCCGTGGTGGAATCGGTGAAAGCCGCCGCCGACGTGTACGCACCCGTCGCCGGTGAAGTGACCGCCGCCAACGCCGATCTGGATAACGCACCGGAAGCCATCAACAACGAACCGTACGGCGCCTGGATCTTCAAGATGAAGCCGGACAATGCCGCCGACGTTGCCGCCCTGATGGATGCCGCCGCTTATCAGGCGCATGTAGACAGCGAAGCACACTGAACCAGAACCATCGCCACTGGGGACACAGGACGCCTGTGCTCGCAGTGGCGTTTTCAATCACTCCTGACATCCCGAGCCCACCATGAACACCGACCATTTCGTCTCCCGCCACAACGGTTCCAACGCACAAGATACGCAAGCCATGCTGGACAAGATCGACGCGCCGTCACTGGATGCACTGATCGACCAGACCGTGCCGGCGGCCATCCGCCTGCAACAGCCGCTGAATCTGGCGGACGGGATGTCGGAACATGAGTTCCTCGACCATCTGCGCGGTATCGCTGCCAAGAACAAGCTGTTCAAAACATATATCGGTCTGGGCTATTACGGCACCGTGCTGCCCGCGGTGATCCAGCGCAACGTGCTGGAGAACCCGGGCTGGTACACCGCGTACACACCGTATCAGGCCGAGATCGCGCAGGGTCGTCTGGAGGCGCTGCTGAATTTCCAGACCATGGTGATGGACCTGACCGGTATGGAGATCGCCAATGCTTCGCTGCTGGACGAGGCCACTGCCGCGGCCGAAGCGATGACCATGCTGCACGGCCTGCGCTCGCGCGAGGATGCGGCAGCCGGCAAGAACAGTTTCTTCGTGTCGCACGAGTGCTTCCCGCAGACCATCGAACTGCTGAAGACGCGCGCCAAGCCGCTGGGCATCGAGCTGGTGATCGGCGACTTCAAGACCGTCACGCTGAACGACAAGCTGTACGGTGCGCTGCTGCAATACCCGACTGCCGACGGCACGGTGCATGACTATGCCGACTTCGTGACGCGCGCCAAGGCCAGTGGCATGAGCATCGCGGTCGCCGCCGACATCCTCAGTCTGGTGCTGCTCACGCCGCCGGGCGAATGGGGCGCGGACGTGGTGTTCGGTTCCACCCAGCGCTTCGGTGTACCGATGGGTTACGGCGGCCCGCACGCCGCGTACTTCGCCTGCCGCGACGCGCACAAGCGCTCCATGCCGGGCCGCATCATCGGCGTGTCGGTGGATGCAGACGGCAATCCCGCTTTGCGCATGGCGCTGCAAACGCGCGAGCAGCACATCCGCCGCGAGAAGGCGACCTCCAACATCTGTACCGCGCAGGCGCTGCTGGCGATCATGGCCGGCATGTATGCGGTGTACCACGGCGCGGAAGGCCTGCGTGGCATCGCGCGTCGCGTACATCAGGCGACTGCCGTGCTCGCCGAGGAGTTGAAGAAGCTGGGTTATCAACTGGCCGACGGCGTGTTCTTCGACACTCTGCACCTGCTGCACACCGACAACGTGAAGATCCACGCGCTGGCCGAAGCCGCACAGATCAACTTCCGCTACACCGCCGACGGCATCACGCTTTCGCTGGACGAGACGGCCTCGGTCGCCGACCTGAACGCCATCCTCGCCGTGTTCGCACAAGCCGCCGACAAATCCGCGCCCTGCGTGACGCGCGAACAAGTGATCAATCACGCACTGATGTTCACCCCGCGCAACTCGACCTTCCTCGCGCACGCGGTGTTCAACGCGTATCACACCGAGACCGAGATGATGCGTTACATCCAGCGCCTGGAGAACAAGGACCTGTCGCTCACCCACTCGATGATCTCGCTCGGCTCCTGCACCATGAAGCTGAACGCGGCTTCCGAGATGCTGGGCCTGACCTGGCCTGCATTCGCCAACCTGCACCCGTTCGTACCGCTGGAGCAGGCCGAGGGCTACGCAGAACTGATCGCCGGTCTGGATGCCGCATTGTCCGAGATCACCGGCTTCGCCAAGATGAGCTTCCAGCCGAACAGTGGTGCATCCGGTGAGTACGCCGGTCTGCTGGTGATCCAGGCGTATCACCGTTCGCGCGGCGAAGGCCAGCGCAACGTGGTGCTCATCCCGTCCTCCGCGCACGGCACCAACCCGGCCAGTGCCGCGATGTGCGGCATGCACATCGTGGTGGTGAAGTGCGATGCACGCGGCAACATCGACGTGGACGATCTGCGCGCGAAAGCCGAAGAGCACAGGGAAGACCTGTCCTGCCTGATGGTCACCTACCCCAGCACGCACGGCGTGTATGAAGAGTCCATCAAAGACATCACTGCCATCATCCACGCCAACGGCGGCCAGGTGTACATGGACGGCGCGAACATGAACGCGCAAGTCGGCCTGACCAGCCCCGGCAACATCGGTGCCGACGTTTGCCACCTCAACCTGCACAAGACCTTCGCCATTCCGCACGGCGGTGGTGGACCGGGCGCGGGCCCCATCGGTGTGGCCGCGCATCTGGCCCCCTTCCTGCCTTCGCACCCGGTGGTCAAGGTCGGCGGCACGCAGGGCATCCACGCGGTGTCCGCCGCGCCTTACGGCAGCGCGCTGATCCTGCTGATCTCCTACGGCTACATCAAGATGATGGGCGGCAAGGGCCTGACCGAAGCGACCAGGATGGCGATCCTGAATGCCAACTACATCAAGGAATCGCTGAAGGATCACTACGCCACGCTGTACAGCGGCAGCAACGGCCGCTGCGCGCACGAGATGATCCTCGACTGCCGCGAGTGGAAATCGGGCGGCGTGGAAGTGGCCGACATCGCCAAGCGCCTGATGGACTTCGGCTTCCACGCACCGACCACCTCCTTCCCGGTGGTGGACACGCTGATGGTGGAACCGACCGAGAGCGAATCGAAGGCCGAACTCGACCGCTTCTGCGACGCGATGATCGCCATCCGCAAGGAGATCGAGGAAGTCATCACCGGCAAAGTCGACAAGAAGGATAATATCCTCAAGCACGCGCCGCATACCGCGCAGACGGCATGCGCGAATGAGTGGACACGTCCTTACTCGCGCGAACAGGCCGCCTACCCGCTGCCCTATGTGCGCGAGAATAAATTCTGGCCGGCCGTGGCGCGGGTGGATAATGTGTATGGTGACAAGAACCTGATCTGCGCCTGCCCGCCCATCTCGTCATATATCTAAGGAGACCATCATGGCCAAGGACCCGAGCAACAAGACCGCCGTCACACTGGGGGGTGCACCTGTCACCCTGTTCGGCAGCTTCCCCGTCGTTGGCCAACTCGCACCGGACTTCACGCTGGTGGACAAGGACCTGAAGGATGTCTCGCTGAAGGATTTCGCCGGCAAGCGCAAAGTGCTCAACATCGTGCCCAGTCTGGACACTGCGGTATGCGCCACTTCCACACGCAAGTTCAACGAAGCCGCAGGCAAGCTGAACAACACGGTGGTGTTGGTGATCTCGGCCGATCTTCCGTTCGCCATGAGCCGTTTCTGCGTGGCGGAAGGACTGGAGAACGTGGTCACGCTATCGCTGATGCGCGGCCGCGATTTCATGCGCAATTACGGTGTGAAGATCGCCGATACCGCGCTGGCCGGTGTCACCGCGCGCGCCGTGCTGGTGCTGGACGACAAGGACAGGATCCTCCACGCCGAACTGGTGGACGACATCACCCACGAGCCGAACTACGACGCGGCATTGGCCGTATTGCGCTAGGGATCGCTGATGGCGGCAGACAAGAACTTCCACAAGCGCATCATCGGTGTGTGCTGGCTGCTGCTGGGGGTACTCATCCTGTCCGTACTGGCCACCAGCCAGGCATCGCTGGAACCGTCCAAACTGTTCGTGGGGATACTCGAAGGCCTGTTGTTCACGGCCGCCGGTTTCATGCTGCTGGCCAAGTTGCCATATTCCTGGCGGTTGTGCCTGCCCTGCGCGGCATTGTCACTTTTCACCGTACCGATCGGCACCGCCATCGGCGTCTACTATCTCTGGTATTACTTCCGGCGCGAGCAGCTCGGCTGAGCCGAGGACGAGCCGACCGCACTGCCGCATCATGCTGCCCGGCAGCGACCCCGTTCTCGCCGACCTTGAATCGCGTTACACCTTCATGCAGGACCCGGACAATCGCGGCGCGTGAGGCGGCTCAGTCGGCCAGCCAGTAGCAGGACAAGGCGGGAATACGGATGGCACCCTGTTCGGGTTCGCTGCGCATGCCGCTGCACAGCTCGCGCATCGGACCATGCAAGAAGAAACCATAAGGCTGCAGGGCTTCAAGCGACAGCGACTGCTCCGCATTGTTGAAGTTCGCCACCACCAGCACGCGGTTGCGCGGCGACGCCGGGTCGCTGCGCACGAACACCAGCAGATTCGGGTTCTCCACGAATACCTGCTGCCGGTTGTCGAAGTCGGAGAAGGCGGTCAACTCCTTGCGCAGCGCGATCATCTTCTTCAGGCCGTGGAAGATGCGATGCTCCACGGTCCCCGGTTTGTGGCGGCGTTCCGCCTTGTCCCAGTCGAAACGTGAGCGGTGCGCCCAGCGCGTATCGTCACGCCGGGAAGGATCGGCCAGATACTCCACGCTGTTCAGCATGCCGATACCGTCGCCGTAGTAAAGCAGCGGGATGCCGCCAAACGACAGGATGACGCTGTGCAGCAACAGGATGGTGCGTATGGCTTCGTCTATCGCGCTCTCGTCGCCGGATTCGATGGCACTCTCCAGCCCGGCCAGGGAGGCGAGCGAACCGGAGATGCGCGCGTCGCCTGTCTTCGGGTTCTCGCCGAACGGCAAGCCGCGCGCGGGCGATCCCTCGAACCGTCCGGTGAAATAGTCGATCAGGAAACGGCGGTGGCTGTAGGGATCGTATCCCGCCAGCACGGCGTCCTTGTCGTCGAAGCCGAGACCGATGTCGTCGTGGCAGCGCACATAGTTGAGCCAGGTCGCGCGCTCCAGTTTGGCGGGCAGGTGTTGCACGCCGAGGTTGAGCAGCTTCGCGTTCTTGGTCGCCACCGCGTCCCACAGCAAGGCCATCAGCGTGGCGTTGTAGGCGATCTCGCATTCCTTGGCCATGATCGCGTCCTCGCCGAAATACTTGCTGATCTCGCCCGGCGCGACGATGGCTTCGGCGATGAACAGCACGCCGGGCGCGGTGACCTGGCAGCAGTCCTTCATCAGTTGCAGCAGCAGGTGCGCCTCGCGTTCGTTCTGGCAGGTGCTGCCGATCTTCTTCCACAGGAAGGCCACCGCATCCATGCGCAGGATGTCCACGCCCTTGTTGGCCCAGAACAGGATGATATCCACCATCTCGATCAGCACCGCCGGGTTGCGGTAGTTGAGGTCCCACTGGTAGGTGTTGAACACCGTCATCACCCACTTGCCCATCTCGTCGTTCCAGGTGAAGTTGCCGGGCGCGGTGTTGGGGAATATCTCCGGCATGGCCTCCTCGAACGCGTCCGGCATCTCGCGGTCGTCGTACACGTAGTAATAGTCCTGGAACTTCTTGTCGCCCGCGCGAGCCAGCTTCGCCCACGCGTGTTCGTCCGAGGTGTGGTTCACCACCACGTCCAGCACCAGCAGCATCTCGCGTTTCTTCAGCGTCGCCGCCAGCGCTTCCAGATCTGCGTTGCTGCCGAAGCGGGCATCCACCTTGTGGAAGTCGCGCACCGCATAGCCGCCGTCGCTCGCACCTTCCGGGCAGTCGAGGATGGGCATCACATGCAGCATGTTCACCCCCAGGTCCTGCAGGTAGGGCAGCTTCTTGTGCAGCCCTTTCAGGTCGCCGGCGAAGCGGTCGCAGTACAACGCCATGCCTACCCACTGCTGGCTGAGGAACCAGTTGTAGTCGCGCTCGCGCGCCAGGTCCGATTTGCGAAGATGCGGAGCACGCTCGATATAACGCTGCGCCAGCGTCTCCACCAGACTGACCATCTGTGCCTTGAAATCGGGACGGTCGCCGTACAGACGATGGAACAGGGTGTGGATGTTGTAGAAGTTCGCACCCAGACGGGTATAGAAATGGCGCAGGCGTTGCTTGCCGATCTCGGGATTCAGTTCGACCAGTATCTCGTTCAGCATCGCGTGGGAGGCTTGTTCGTACATACGACCCCTGTCTCAGTCGGTTTCCAGCAGCCAGGCTTCGATCTCCGGCCAATGATACGCCGCGCCTTCGAGGATGCCCGCGCTGTAATTGCCGTTCATGCCGAGGAAGCCCCCGCGCGCGCTGCACAGCGACGCTTTGTGGAGATGTGCGACCTGCTGCTTCAGCTCGGGTGAGGCATTGGCTACCAGCACCGCCGGCACATCGCTCTGCAACACATCCAGATCGTTGCCGCTGTCGCCCGCGAACACGGTATCCAGCCTGCCGTAGCCCTGCTGCCGCATCAAATACTCGATGGCGTGCAGCTTGTTGGCGGAGGCGGGCAACACGTCCAGCAGGCCGATCTGCGCGGCCTCGTCCACGCTCCAGATCAGGTTGGCCTTGATGCCATGCGCCGCCAGCGATCGCCGCATCTGTTCCTGCAGTGCCCCGGCATCCACCGACAGCTCGACATAGAAGCTCAACTTGTGCAGGTTCTGCTTGGCGGCTTCCTGCAAACGCAGTTCGCCGAAGACTTGCAGCAACTTCGCCAGTCCCTCGCGCGACATGTCGCCCCAGTCCGGCGCGATCCGCTCGTCCCACGCCTCCCTTCGCCGCCAGCGACCTGCCTCGACCTGATACAGCGTCGAGCCCACGTCGGCGATGACGAAGTCCGGCTGCGGCAGATCGTATTCGGCGATGGCCAGTTCGATCAGTTCGCGATGGCGTCCGCTGACATATGCCAGCTGCACGTCATCGCGCCCGACCAGACGACGGAAGGTCTCGCGCGCACCGGGCGATTCCGGCTGCACACCATTCGGGATCAGGGTGCGGTCCAGGTCGGTGCATAGCAGATGCCGGTTCATGCGCCACGCCCTCCCTGCGCGAAGAATCCATAGTGGGCGATCGCTTCCAGCACGCCCGCCGCATGCTGGCTTTGCGTCAGATAGATACTGTCGATGGCCGCGACATCGGCCAGCTCGTCCAGATGGCGGTTGCTCACCACCGCACCCAGCGTGTTGCCCATCAGCATGTCGGTGTCGGCCGCCGTCGCACCGCAGACCAGGGTGTGCTCCAGCGAGAACCCGAGCTGCTCGGCGCACCAGCGCATGGCCAGCCCCTTGGAGGCACGCACCGGCACCACATCGAGGAACTGGCCGAAGGAGAACACCGCATTCACGGCCTGCTCGTTGCGCAACAGGGTCTGCCGCACCTCGTGCGGGTTCGCCAGCGCACGATCCACGTAGTAGCTGATCTTGAACGGGTTCTGGTGCATCTTCGGCTGCAGGGTCAGTCCCGGCACTTCGGCCAGCACCTCGCGTATCTCCTGCGGGTTCCAGCGGTGGTTGATGTGGCGTACCCAGCTCTCCGAGCGGGTCAGGGCCGGCGCATAGTGGATCTCCGTGCCCTGACCTGTGATCAGCACATCCGGCTTGGGGATGTTGTATTCGCGCAGTCTGGCCAATGCATCGTCAAGCCTGCGGCCGGTGGCGATGCCGAAGATGGTCGTCTTGCGGTTCGCCTGCATGAGCTGCAGGAATTCACGCAGCGCCGCATCGTCCCCGATCAGGTTGAGATCGATGCTGGTGAAGATCGCACGGTCGCGGAACACACCCGGGCGACGGCTGCCGGTGATCGGCTCCACCGGCTCGGAGCGCTCCACCAGCGGGCGGATCACCTTCAGGTATTTGTCCACGTGCGCCTGCCAGGAGTAATGTCGTGTCACGCCCGCTATGCCGTTCTTCGCCAGACGATGCCAGGCACGCCGGTCGCTCAGGGTCGCCAGCAGCGTGCTGGCCATGGCGGCCCGATCCAGCGGGTTGATCAGTTGACCGTTATTGCAGTTGCCGATGATATCGATGGGGCCGCCGTCCTCGGTCGCCACGATGGGCAGGCCGCAGGCAGCGGCCTCGATCAGTGTCAGTCCGAACGGCTCGGTCAGCGCGGGATTGACGAACACGCCGTGCAGGCTGGCCGCCAGGCGGTACAGCACGGCTACCTCTTCCTGCGCATGATGCTTCGGGTAGGCCACCTTGCCGTACAAATCGTATCTGTCGATGGCGAGCAGGATGCTGTTGAGCACGCCCGCCGAGGTGTCTTCCATCTCGAGGATGTCGTCGCGGTTGCCCGCCACGATCACCAGGTTGGCGATGGCCTGCAATTCCGGCGACTGCCCGTAGGCTTCGATCAGCGCCACGATGTTCTTGCGCGGATCCGGCCGCGACAGGGCCAGGATGACCGGTTTGTTCGGCTCCTTCAGGAAGCGGCTGAGCTGTTGCGCGATAGCGCTTTTCTTCTCGCCTCCGGACGGCGGATGGAAAAGCTGCAGATCCGTGCCGGGCGGGATGACGCGCATGCGCGACGGCTGGTAGAAATCGTACAGGCCGTATTGCTGCTCGACTTCCTGCCGCGTGCTGGTGATCACGCGCTCGGCCACACCCAGCGTGTCCTCCTCGGCCCCGATGCGGCGTGTGATGTGATAGGTGCTTTCTATCTCATCACGTTTGACGCCGCTGGCCAGCAGTTGCTTGCGTTTGCTGCGCCCCAGCGAATGGCCGGTGAACACCAGCGGGATGCCGAGCTGATGCGACAGGCGCGAACCGACGTAACCCGCATCGGCATAGTGGCCGTGGATGACATCCGGCAGTCGCGGCTGCACTTTGAGCCATGCCAGCGCATTGTCGGAGAAGTTCTCCAGCGTGTCCCACAGCATCTCCTTGCGCAGATACACCGGCTCGCCGCAGTCGATGCGCACGATGGCCGACTTTTCGGAAAGCGCTTCGAGCGGCACCGCATAATCCGGGCTGACATGCCCGTCCTCCACGCGGCGGGTCAGCAGGACCACGCGTTCGACATCACTGTGCTCCCCCAGCGCGCGCGCCAGTTCGACCACGTATTTGGTCTGGCCGCCGGTGTCGGCGTCGCGCCCAAGCTCCAGATCGTGCCCCCGTATCAGGCCGTGCACGCTGACCAGCACGATGAACAATGGCGGCTTTTTCATGACTGCCAGGCGCTCAGGAAAGGCGCGTAGAAATCCGCGTGTTCGGGGACGGCGCCGCGCAGGGTGCAGATCGCCGCCGCAAAGGCATGCGCGCGAGCCAGCGTCTGTTGCGCAGGCCAGCGCCTCAACTTGCCCAGTATGAACACCGCCGAGAAACCGTCGCCGGCACCGACCGTATCGACCACCTGTACGGGCGCGCCGCCCGGCACCATGCTTACCTCCTCCCGGTCGCGCTGTACCAGCCATGCGCCTTCCGCCCCGCAGGTCACCAGCACCTGGCCGATATCGAAGGTCTGCATGAAGGCGCGTGCATGCCCGGCCAGCGTATCGCCGGGCAAAGCGAACATCTCCGCCAGCACAAGCATCTCTTCATTGTTCAGCTTGACCGTGTCCGCCTGGCGCAACGATCTGCGCAACACTTGCGCGTCATACCAGGGCGCGCGCAGGTTCACATCGAAGAAGGTCGGCACCCCGCTGCTGTTCAGCAACATCCTCAACGCGCCTCTGGACACCGCGTGCCGCTGTGCCAGCGTGCCGAAATAGACCAGCTCGGGATGGATGGACAGCGCGACCATGCGCGCGACCGAAGCGTGGATATGGTCGTAGGCCTGTTCCGGCAGGATCTCGAAGCGATGCGAACCGCCTTCGAGCTGGACTTTCACCTGACCGGTCGGATGACTCTGGTCGCACTGCACGCCCACGGTCTCCATGCCGCAGGCGTCCATCGCCGCCAGCAGTTCGGCGCGCAATGCATCATTGCCGGTGCGGGTTATGAGGACGGGGTCCAGGCCGAAGGCCTTGAGGTGTCTGGCGACGTTGAACGGCGCGCCGCCGAGGACGCTGCGGTCCGGGAAGACATCGGCGAGGACCTCGCCGAATAGCGCGACGGTCGCTCCACTGCGCCGAGAAGATAGGGAAGATGCTGGGATGTAACGGGTCTGGTCTGCTGTTTCTTTCATCGGCCTGTAACGACAGCCGCCACATTGGTTCCGCGACGAACTAATTGGTGAGTGATGTACGCATTATACCGGAGCTTGCACGAGTCTTGCTGCAATTGTCGCCTACGCTCAGAATCGCCACATCAATCCATCTGCATCTGTCGTCATCGCACCGACGTTTGGAAAGCCAGGACACCCTGTGTTATAAACGCAGCCCCACCCTAATTCGAGAAACACGATGCCGCGTGCATCGATGCTTCCATCCAATCTCACAGGAGCACTCACCGTGACCGACACACGACAGATGAACTTTCCCATCTACTCAGCCGATGCCCCTCAGTTCAGGTCATACAACCTGAACAACTTCCGCGACATCCCGCAGGTCGCCGGGCTTTCCGAGCAGCAGCGATTCGAGATAGAAGTGGTCGGCCATGTGCTGCCGTTCAAGGTGAACAACTATGTGGTCGACCGGCTGATCGACTGGAACAAGGTGCCGGACGACCCGATCTACGCGCTGACTTTCCCGCAGCGCGACATGCTGAGCCCGGAGCACTACGAGGAGATGGCAGCCCTGCTGAAGCGCGGCGCGGACAAGGCCGAGATCAGGGAAGTCGCCAACCGCATCCGCATGCAGCTCAACCCGCACCCGGCCGGCCAGGCGGACCACAACGTGCCGGAGATGGACGGCGAGCGCCTGCACGGCATGCAGCACAAATACCGGCAGACCATACTGTTCTTCCCCAGCCAGGGCCAGACCTGCCACGCCTATTGCACCTTCTGTTTCCGCTGGCCGCAGTTCATCGGCATGACCGACATCAAGTTCGCCAGCCGCGAGGTGGAGAAGCTGGTCGAATATGTGAAGCGCAACCCGCAGATCACCGACATCCTGTTCACCGGCGGCGACCCGATGATCATGAGCGCGAAGAACCTCGCCGCCTACATCGAACCGCTGCTGTCGGCAGACCTGCCCAACCTGGTGAACATCCGCATCGGCACCAAGGTGCTGGCTTACTGGCCGCACAAGTTCGTGGACGACGACGACACGCAGGAGATGCTGGCGCTGTTCCGCAAGGTGACCGACAGCGGCAAGCAGCTAGCACTGATGGCGCACTTCAACCACCCGCGCGAACTGGAGAACGACACCGTGCGCCATGCCATCCGCAACCTGCGCGAGGCCAACGTGATGATCCGCACCCAGTCGCCGGTGATGCGCCACATCAACGACGATCCGGCGCTGTGGGCGCGCATGTGGGAAGAGCAGGTCAAGCTGGGCTGCGTGCCGTATTACATGTTCCTCGCGCGCGACACCGGCGCGCAGCATTACTTCTCGCTGCCGCTGGTGCGCGCCTGGCAGATCTTCCGCGAGGCCTACCAGCAGGTGTCGGGATTGGCACGCACAGTGCGCGGCCCCAGCATGTCGGCCAACCCCGGCAAGATACAGATGCTGGGCGTAGCCGATGCTGGCGACCGCAAGGTGATGGTGATGCGCTTCCTGCAGGGGCGCGACCCGGATTGGGTGCAGCGCCCGTTCTTCGCGGAATACAACGAGACCGCGACCTGGATAGACGAGCTGAAGCCGGCCTTCGGCGCGGAGAAGTTCTTCTTCGAGGAAGGACTGGAGCGGATGTTCAACGAACGCAACGACAGCAGCACTGCGGACGATTTCGAGTGATCAGTCCCCGCCTGCGGCCTGCATGATGCGCAGGGGCGGGGCCTCACCATTCTTGCCCTGCCCGGCATACAGGGTGAGGTGCGGATAGGGGATCTCGATACCGTGCGCGTCGAAGGCTTTCTTCAGCCACAGCAGGAAATTGCGCCGGACAGCCCATTGCTCCAGTGCCTCGGTCTTGAACCGGCAACGCACGACCACGGCGGAGTCCGCCCAGTTCTGCACACCCTGTATATCGAGATCCTCCTGTATCTTCGGACCGAATTCTGGGTCCTGCCGGAACGCGGCCGCCGTCTCGCGCGTGACCCGGTAGACTTCGTCCAGATCCTCGCGGTAAGCGACACCGAACTCGATCAGCGCATAGGCATAGCCGCGCGACTTGTTGGTCAGGATGGTGATCTGTCCGTTGGGGATGTAATGCACATTGCCTTCGATATCGCGCAACGCCACAAAGCGCAGGGTGATGTCCTCCACCACGCCGGTCTTGCCGCTGATCTCGACCGCATCGCCCTGGCGGATCTGGTTCTCGAGCAGCAGGAATATGCCGTTGAAATAATCCTGGATCAGGCTCTTCGCCGCAAAACCCACCGCGATACCGACCACTCCCGCCGCCCCCAGGATAGGTGCGATGGAGATGCCAAGTTCACTCAGTGCCAGCATGCCGGCCACCAGCCAGATCAGCACGGTGGAGATGTAGCGGAACACGCGCGCCAGCGTCTCGTACCTGCGCCCGTCCTCAGCCACTACGATGCGGGTATGCATATAGTCGCGGAACACACGTATCAGCTTGCGGCTGAGCACGAGCAGGAACCATGCGATGGCGAGGATGAGCAACACCCGCAGGATATCCTTGGGGATGTGCAGGCTGTCGATGATCGGGGTGATTTCCATGCCAGACTCCAGCTTGTTGTCCGAGTGCCGATTCTAGCGCATGCGGCGCGCAGAGCTGTCATATTGGCTCGGGTATAATCGCGCCCCATCCATTGCAGGAGCATCCATGTCCACCACCATACTCGTCATCGGCCTGATGGTGTTCTTTGCGCACTTTTTGTCGCTGCAATTCTCCCGCACCAACATCCCCGACGTGCTGGTGCTGATGCTGATCGGCATCCTGCTCGGCCCCGTGCTGGGCATCGTGTCGCCCGAGGATTTCGGCAAGGTCGGCTCGCTGCTGGCCACCATCGCGCTGGTGGTGATCCTGTTCGAGAGCGGCACCTCGCTCGACCTCGATGTGCTCGGTCACTCCATCGGCACCACCGGCTTCCTGTCCGTCGCCTGCTTCGTGCTGACCACGGCGGTGGTCGCGGCGGTCGGCATGTCCCTGCTCGCCCTCGACCTGATGCCCGCACTTCTGCTGGGCCTGACATTGGGCGGCACTTCCTCAGCCGTGGTGATCCCCATGGTGGGTGCGCTGAAACTCTCGGAGAAACCGGCCACCGTGCTGGTGCTCGAATCCGCGCTGACCGATGTGCTGTGCATCGTGGGCGTGTTCGCCATGCTGCAGATCATGACCCAGGGCGATGTGGCGGCCGGCAAAGTGGTGGGCGGCGTGATGGCGGCGCTGATATTCGCCGCCGTGTTCGGTGTGGTGGGCGGCATCGGCTGGCTGCTGGTGCTGGGCAAGGTGCGCGACTTCCCCAACACCATCTCGTCCACGCTGGCCTATGTGTTCATCGTGTACGGAGCGACCGAAGCGCTCGGCTTCTCCGGTGCCATCGCCGCGCTGGCACTGGGCATCACGCTGACCAACTTCCAGAAGTTCGGCCTGCACCGCATCCCCAATCTGGACAAGAGCATCGAGCCGCTGAACGAGGTCGACCTGATCTTCTACCGCGAGGCGGTGTTCCTGTTGAAGACCTACTTCTTCGTCTACCTTGGCATCTCCATCCACTTCGGTGCCATCGGTCCGGCCACGGTCGCCATCGTGATGGTGCTGCTGGTCTATGCGATGCGCCTGCTGCTGACGCGCGTGGTGTTCCGCGACCCGGGCTACACCCTGCGCGATACCGCCGTCACCTCCATGATGGCCCCAAAGGGACTGGCGGCGGCGGTGCTGGCTTCGCTGCCATTGCAATACGGCATCGACGGCGGCGAGACGATACGCGACACCACCTACATGGTGGTGCTGTTCAGCATCTCGCTCACTGCCCTGCTGGTGATGCTCTACCCCGCACCGGCTGTGCGCAGCCTCTATTCGCGCCTGCTGGGCAAACCGCCGGGCGACACCATGAAGGTACCGGCCTTCGTGCCGCCTCCCGAATCCTGACCGCGGACGGATAAGACCATGACCGAACTGTTCAAGGACCTGATCTCGCACCCGATGTTCACCAGACTGGCCGAGCTCGCGCTGAGCCTGTTCTTCATATTCCTGCTGGTGCGCTTCGCCAAGCTGCTCGCCACCAACAACATCGAGAACAAGGACCTGCGCTACAAGACGCGCAAGGCTTTCGGTCTGGCCGGCTATGTCCTCGCGCTGATCGTCGCGATCGCCATCTTCAGCAACCAGCTGTCCAACCTGCCGGTGCTGATCGGCCTGCTCGGTGTCGGCCTCGGCTTCGCCTTGCGCGAACTGATCCAGAGCCTGATCGGCTGGGCCGTGGTCACCTTCGGCAACCTGTACAAACCCGGCGACCGCATCAGACTCGGCGGCATGATGGGCGACGTGATGGACATCGGCCCTCTCACCACCACGCTGATGGAGTGCGGCGACTGGGTGAAGTCGGACCTGTACAACGGCCGCGTGGTATATCTGCCCAACAACATCGTGCTGCGCGAGCAGGTGCACAACTACACCGACAGCGGCTTCAACTATCTGTGGGACGAGATCACGGTGCCGGTGCGCACGGATTCCGACCACCGGCTGGCACGCGCCCTGATCCAGTCCGCCGGCGAACTCGTACAGGCGGACACCATCGCGGCGGCCCGCGCCTCCTGGTCCTCCTTCACCCTGCACAACCGCGCCGAAGAAGCGCGACTGGATATCGTGGTGACCATGAGTTTCGACGCCAACTGGATCGAGTTCACCCTGCGCTATCTGGTGGACTACACGCGCCGCCGCAGCACCAAGGACAAGCTCTACACCGCCATCCTGGAAGCCTTTGAACAGACCGAAGGCAAAGTGAAGATCGCCGCGCCGGTAATGCAGCTGACCGAACTGCCCGAGATCCGCCTGCGCCCCGCCCAAGCGGAATGAAACCCTTCGACACACTGAACCGACCATGAGACCGTATCTGTTCGCCTGCCTGCCCCTGCTGTTCACCGTCACCGCCCTGCACGCCGAACCCATCGTCGCCGACCGCCCCGGTTTCAGCACCGGCACCTACACGGTCAGTCCCGGCCACTACAACATCGAGCTGGGCTTGCAGGCCGAGTCTGGTAGTCGCACATTGCCGTTGAGCAATGTGCGCATAGGCCTGACGCCGGTCGCCGAACTCGAGTTGCAATGGGGCGGCTGGAACTTCGCCAACGGTGCCACGACTGTGGGCGACCTGACACTGGGCGGCAAATATCGCCTGCTCGATTCCGACACGCTGGACCTGTCGCTGCTGGGCCTGCTCACGCTGCCCAGCGGCAACAGCAACCCTGCAGGCAGCCGCGCATCACCGCTGGCAGCGCTGTTGTGGAGCCATGATGCGTCCGGCCTGTTCGGCATGTTCCAACTCGCCAGCAGCAACCCCGGCAGCTTGCAGACCAACATGCAAACCGCCCTCGGCGCTTCCTTCACGCATAGCGACCAGCTCGGAAGCTACCTCGAACTGTATGCCGACCATCCGCTGAACCACACCGGCAACGACAGCGTCATGGTGGACGGCGGCTTCGCCTGGCTACTGGACGAGCGCACCCAGCTCGACCTGCACCTCGGCCTGGATGTGAACGGCAACGCCGCCGACTTCATCGGCTTCGGCTTCGCCCGCAGCTATTGACCAGACAACCGGCCGCTTGCGCCGCGCCTAACATATCCGCCGCTCCGATTCCATGCACACTTTGCGCCAGCTTGGCTAACATAGCCGCATGGACCCGACCTCTTCCCTGATCTCGATCCTCGCCATCGCCCTCACTGCCAGTCCGCTGCCGCTGCTGATGCAGCGCTACGGGCGTGGCTACGCGGCATTGGGCAGCGCATTGGTGATGCTTTGCTGTCTGGCGGTGTTGGCATCGCTGGTGATGCCGGTGATGGCGGGTGCAACCTTGCTGGCCAGCTTCGCCTGGCTGCCGGAATGGGGCTTGGCCCTGTCCTTCCGTCTGGACGGCCTCGGCCTGATGTTCAGTCTGCTCATCCTGGGCATCGGCCTGCTGGTCACGCTGTACGCCTACTACTATCTGGACGGGCACGACAGACTGGGACGCTTCTACACACTGCTGCTGCTGTTCATGGCAGCCATGCTGGGTGTGGTGCTGTCCGAGAACCTGCTGTTGCTGGTGGTGTTCTGGGAACTGACCAGCCTTGCCTCCTTCCTGCTCATCTCCTACAAACAGGAGAGTTACGAATCGCGGCTGGCCGGGCGCATCGCGCTCGCGGTCACCGGCAGCGGCGGGCTGGCGCTGTTCGCGGGCGTGCTGCTGCTCGGACATATCACAGGCAGTTATGAGCTGTCGGTGGTGCTGGCCACGGGCGACCAGATACGCGCCCACGCGCTGTACGAAGTCATGCTGATACTGGTACTGCTGGGCATATTCACCAAGTCGGCGCAGTTCCCCTTCCATTTCTGGCTGCCGCAGGCGATGGCCGCGCCCACGCCGGTGTCGGCCTACCTGCATTCGGCCACCATGGTGAAAGCGGGCGTGTTCCTGCTGGCGCGCCTGCATCCTGCACTGGCCGGCAGCGAACCGTGGTTCTGGCTGGTCAGCGGCACCGGCGCGATCACGCTCGTGTATGCCGCCTACCTCGCTTTCTACCGTTACGATTTCAAGGGCCTGCTGGCCTATTCCACCGTCAGCCATCTCGGCCTGATCACGCTGCTGTTCGGTCTGGATACGCCGCTATCGGTGGTGGCTGGTGTGTTCCACATCATCAACCACGCCATCTTCAAGGCATCGTTGTTCATGGCGGCGGGCATCGTCGATCACGAATGCGGCACGCGCGATATGCGCCGCGTCAACGGCCTGTTCAAGTTCATGCCCATCACCGCCACGCTGGCCATCGTCGCCGCCGGTTCGATGGCGGGCGTGCCGTTGCTCAACGGCTTCCTCAGCAAGGAGATGTTCTTCGCCGAGACCGTCGGTCATCCAGTGTTCGACGAGATGAGCTGGCTGCTGCCGGCCTTCGCCACGCTGGCCGGCATCCTCGCCGTGGCCTATTCGTCGCGCTTCATCCATGACGTGTTCTTCAACGGCGACCCGGTCAACCTGCCGCGCAAACCGCATGAGCCGCCGCGCTGGATGCGCGCGCCGGTGGAGGTGCTGGTGACGCTGTGCCTGCTGGTCGGCATCTTCCCGCAGTGGAGCATCGCCCCCATCCTGCACGCCGCCGCCGGTGCGGTGCTGCAACAACCGCTGCCGGCATTCCATCTGGCGGTGTGGCATGGTTTCAACGCGCCGTTCGTGATGAGTCTGGTCGCGCTGGCAGGCGGCATCGCCCTGTATGCCATGCGTCGTCCGCTGTATGCGCTTTACGACCGGCTGCCCACCGTCCACGCCAGCATCGTGTTCGAGCGCGCCCACGAGCGCTTGGTGGCGGCTGCGCGTTCCCTGCTGGCATGGGCGGATAGCGGATCGCTGCAGCGTTACCTTGCGCTGTTCTTCGCCTTCGTGCTGGCGCTGGGCGGCTGGGCCTGGTGGTCTGCGCCCGCCGCCGCGCTGCCTGTCGTCACGCAGGTCGCCGATGCCGCCAGCCTGGTCGCGCTGGGCATGCTGGCGGTGGCCGCGACGGGCGTGGTGCGCCTGCACCATCAACGCCTCACCGCCGTGGTACTGACCAGCGTGATCGGCCTGATCGTGGCACTGACCTTCGTGCGCTTCTCCGCACCCGACCTCGCGCTCACCCAGCTCGCGGTGGAGGTGGTCACCATCGTGCTGTTGCTGCTGGCGCTGTATTACCTGCCGCCGAGCACGCCCGCCGAGGACGACATGCCGCGCCTGCTTCGCGACGCGCTGCTGGCTGTCGCTGCCGGCGTCGGTCTGGGCGCGGCGAGCTATGCCATGCTGACTTCCCCGTTCGAGACGATCTCGGGTTATTACCTCGCGCAGTCGGTGCCGGGCGGCGGCGGTAGCAATGTGGTGAACGTGATCCTGGTGGACTTCCGCGGCTTCGACACGCTGGGCGAGATCACCGTGCTGGCGATGGTGGGTCTGGCCGCGCATGCCCTGCTCGACCGGCTGCTGCTCAAGACACCGGCGCACGACGGCGAAGGCCGCGCCTGGGCGAGCGAGCGCCACCCGCTGTTCCTGCAGATGCTGATGCGTCCGCTGCTGCCGCTGGCGCTGATGGTGTCGGTGTACATCTTCCTGCGCGGCCACAACCTGCCGGGCGGCGGCTTCGTCGCGGGACTGGTGACCGGTGTCGCGTTGATCCTGCAATATCTCGCCAGCGGCATCGGTTTCGCCAGCGCGCGCCTGCCGCAGCGGCTGCCCTTGTTCCTCGCGGCCGGCCTCGCATGTGCAGGCGGCATCGGTGCGGCAGCGTGGGCTTTCGGCTTCCCCTTCCTCACCACCACGCACGGCCACATCGCCCTGCCGCTGATCGGCGACATCGAGCTGGCCTCGGCCATGGTGTTCGACCTCGGCGTGTATCTGGTGGTGGTCAGCGTGGTGCTGATGGTGCTGGCGGAACTGGGCAAGTTGTCTGTGAACCAGGCGGAGGCACGCTGATGGAAGCGCTCATCGCCATCGCGATCGGCCTGCTCACCGCCTGCGGCGTGTTCCTGATGCTGCGCGCGCGCACCTTCCCGCTGATCCTCGGACTGACACTGCTGTCCTACGCGGTGAACCTGTTCCTGTTCGCCAGCGGCCGGCTGCGCATGGACGCGCCGCCGCTGATCCGCGCCGGTGCGAGCTACACCGACCCGCTGCCGCAGGCGCTGGTACTCACCGCCATCGTCATCGGCTTCGGCATGACCGCCTATCTGGTGATGCTGGCGCTGCGCGCCTTGAGTGAATCGGGCGACGATCATGTGGATGCGAAGGAAAAGCAATGACCCAGCACGCCGCCATCCTGCCCCTCCTGATCCCGTTCGTTGCGGCCTTGCTGCAACTGGCGGCGAAGGGGTATGGCATCGGCGTGCAGCGCGCCATCGGTCTCGTCGCCGCAGCGCTCGGTGTGGCCGCCACACTCTGGCTGGTATTGCTGGCCGATGACGGCATGGTGCGGGTGTATGCGCTGGGCGACTGGGTCGCGCCGTTCGGCATCGTGCTGGCGGTGGATCGGCTGGCCGCCATCATGGTGCTGCTCACCGCCGCGCTGGCAGCCAGCACGCTGTTGTATGCCAGCGCCGGATTCGACGAGCGCGGCCGACATTTCCATCCGCTGTTCCAGTTGCAGGTGTTCGGTCTGCAAGGTGCTTTCCTCACCGGCGACCTGTTCAACCTGTTCGTGTTCTTCGAGGTGATGCTGCTCGCATCTTACGTGTTGCTGGCGCACGGCGGCGGGCTGGCACGCACCCGCGCTGGCCTCGCTTACGTGGCGCTGAATCTGGCCGGGTCGGCGCTGTTCCTGATTGCACTGGGCATGTTGTATGGCACGCTGGGCACGCTCAACCTGGCCGATGTGGCACAGCGTCTGCAAGCACCGGGGATAGATGTCGCGCCGGCGCGACTCGCCTGCATGATGCTGATCGCGGTGTTCGCTCTGAAGGCCGCACTTTTGCCGCTGTCATTCTGGCTGCCGCATGCCTATGCCGCCGCCGGCGCGCCGGTCGCCGCGCTGTTCGTCATCATGACCAAGGTCGGCATCGTGAGCATCCTGCGCGTGCAAGCCATCGCCTTCGCGCCTGCCGCCGCCACGACCGACCTGCTGGACGGCTGGCTGTTGCCGCTGGCGCTGGCGACGGTGCTGTTCGCAGCCATCGGCGCACTGGCCGCGCTGCGCCTGCGCGACCTCGCCGCCTGGCTGGTGCTGGCCTCTGCCGGCACGCTGCTGGTCGTACCCGTCTTCCCGCAGGCGGATGTCAGCGCCGCCGCACTGTATTACCTGGTGCAATCCACCTTCGTCGCGGCCGCGCTGTTCCTCATCGCGGAGTTGGTCGCCGTGCGGCGCGGAGAGGTCGCCGATGCCTTCCAGCCCGGCCCGCGCCTGCACACCCCATGGCTGGGATCGGCCTTCCTGCTGGCTGCTGCCTCGGCGGTCGGCCTGCCACCGTTCGCGGGTTTCCTCGGCAAGCTGATGCTGCTGAGCGCCCTGCGCGACAGCGGCGACGCGCTGGCGATCTGGTCGGCGCTATTGCTGGCCGGACTGCTACTGATGCTGGCGCTGGCCAAGGGCGGCGGGCGCTTGTTCTGGGAACGCAGCCCGAACCATCCGCACGGCAGCAGCCAGCCCTTCGGCTGGCGTCGCAATCTGGCGGTCGCCTTGCTGGTATCGCCCGCCCTGCTGCTCGCCTTGTTCGCCCAGCCGGTCGCGGACTACGCGACGCGCGCCGCCGCGCAGCTGCATGCGCCGCAGGGCTATGTCGCGGCGGTGTTGGGCACACAAGCCATCGCACGGGAGACCCGCCCATGATGCGCCGCCTGTTGCCGCGCCCCGCCCTGTCGCTCACCCTGTTCCTGCTATGGGCGGTGCTGGGCAATGCCGCCTCGGCAGGCACGCTGCTGCTGGGGCTGCTGCTGGCTCTGCTGCTGCCGCATGTCGTGTCGCCGTTCTGGCCGGATGCCTTGCGCATCCGGCATCCCGGCCTGGTGCTGCGGTTCGGTGCGCGCATCGCCTGGGACATGCTGCTCGCCAACTTGGCCGTGGCGCGGCGTGTGGTCGGACCGGTAAAGGCATTGCATCCCGCCTTCGTCGAAGTGCAGCTGGACCTGCGCGACCCGTTCGCCGCCACGGTACTGGGCAGCATCGTGTCACTGACGCCGGGCACAGTCTCCATCGACGTGGACCGCGAACGCTGGGTGCTGCAGGTGCACGCGCTGGATGCGCCCGATCCGGAAGCGCTGGTGCGACAGATCAAGCAGCACTACGAACAACCGATCAGGGAGATCTTCGCATGCTGAACTTCGCCATCGAGACAGGTTTCATCCTGATCGGCCTCGCGATGCTGCTCAACCTGTGGCGGCTGTTCAAGGGTCCGGATGTCACCGACCGCATCCTCGCGCTCGACACGCTGAACATCAACGCTATCGCCTTGCTGGTGCTGTACGGTATCCGCGAGGACAGCAGCGCCTACTTCGAGGCCGCGTTGCTGATCGCGGCGATGGGCTTCGTCGCCACCGTCGCCTTGTGCAAGTATCTATTGCGCGGAGACATCATCGAATGAACCCGACCCTCGAATCCCTTGTCGCATGCATGATCCTGCTGGGCGCGCTGTTCGCCCTGCTGGGTTCGATAGGCCTGGCACGCCTGCCCGACTTCTTCACCCGCCTGCACGGCCCGACCAAGGCCACCACGCTGGGCGTGGGTGCGATGGTGCTGGCCTCGGCCGTGTATTTCACCGCCACGCGCGACGGCATCAGCCTGCACGAGATCGCGGTGATGGTGTTCCTGTTCATCACCGCCCCGGTGTCGGCACATCTGCTGGCCAAGGCGGCACTGCATCGCGGCAAGGAAGATGCAGACCAATAGACCGGAGGTACGCATGACCCAGCAACCCTGGCATCAACTATCCGCCGATGAGGCACTCGACGGGCAACACGCCACCCGCGGCGGTCTGTCCGCCGACGAGGCCGCGCGCCGTCTGGCAGCGCACGGCCCCAACCGCCTGACCCCGCCTTCGAAGCGCGGGCCGCTGATGCGTTTCCTGCTGCAATTCCACAACGTGCTGATCTACGTACTGCTGGCCGCCGCCGCCGTCACCGCGCTGCTCGCGCACTGGGTGGACACTGCGGTCATCGTCGGCGTGGTGGTGATCAACGCCGTCATCGGTTTCATCCAGGAAGGCAAAGCGGAGCAGGCGATGGACGCGATCCGCCGCATGCTGTCGCCCGAGGCCACCGTGCTGCGCGGCGGCAAGCGCTTCGTGGTGCCAGCCGAGACACTGGTGCCGGGCGACATCGTGCTGCTGCAGTCCGGCGACAAGGTGCCCGCCGACCTGCGCCTGCTGAGCGTGAAGAACCTGCGCATCGAGGAAGCGGCACTGACCGGTGAATCGACCGCCGTCGAGAAGGACAGCAGCGCGGTGGACGCCCGTGCCGCACTCGGTGACCGCTTCTGCATGGCCTATTCCAGCACGCTGGTGGTGTACGGCCAGGGCACGGGCGTGGTGGTGGCCACCGCCGACACCACCGAGATCGGCCGCATCAGCGCGATGCTGCAGGAGGTGAAGAGTCTGACCACGCCGCTGCTGCGGCAGATGGAGACCTTCGGCCGCTGGCTGACCGTCGCCATCATGGCGCTGGCCGCGCTGACCTTCCTGTTCGGCTGGCTGGTGCATCACTACGGCCTCGGCGACATGTTCCTCGCCGCGGTGAGCATGGCGGTGGCGGCGATCCCCGAGGGCCTGCCCGCCGTACTCACCATCACGCTGGCGCTGGGCGTGCAGCGCATGGCCGGACGCAATGCCATCGTGCGCCGTCTGCCGGCGGTGGAATCGCTGGGGGCGGTGACCACCATCTGCAGCGACAAGACCGGCACGTTGACCAAGAACGAGATGACGGTGCAGCGCGTGATCTCCGCCACCGACACCTTCGAGGTGAGCGGCAGCGGCTATGCGCCGCACGGCGGTTTCGCGCGCGACGGCCGCGAAGTGGACATGGCCGGCTACCCGCATGTGCAGGACCTGCTGCGCGCCGGGCTGCTGTGCAACGATGCCGAACTGCTGGAAGAGGACGGCCTGTGGCGCATCTCGGGCGACCCCACCGAAGGCGCGCTGATCCCGCTGGCGCGCAAGGCCGGCATGGACCCGGCACTCGAACACGGCCAACTGCCGCGCACCGACCACATCCCGTTCGAGTCCGAACACCGCTTCATGGCCACCCTGCACCACGACCATGCGGGCCATGCCTTCATCTTCGCCAAGGGCGCGGTGGAACAGGTGCTGGCCATGTGCCATCTGCAGCGCGGCATCGGCGAGGATGTCGCGCTGGACCTGCCCTACTGGCATGCGCAGATGGCCGCCACCGGCGCACGCGGCCAGCGCGTGCTGGCACTGGCGATGAAGACGGCGGAACGCGCACAGCGCACGCTGGACTTCACCGACATGGAGGGCGGTTACACCCTGCTCGGCATGGTCGGCATCAGCGACCCGCCGCGCGAGGAAGCCATCGCCGCCGTGCGCGACTGCAAGTCTGCAGGCATACGCGTGAAGATGATCACCGGCGACCACGCCGACACCGCGCGCGCCATCGCGGCGCAGATCGGCATCGGCAACGGCCATGTGTTGACCGGCAGCGAGCTGGATGCGCTGGACGATGCGGCGCTGCGCCGCACGGTGCGCGACGTGGACGTGTACGCGCGCGCCAGCCCGGAACACAAGCTCAGGCTGGTACAGGCGCTGCAGGCCAACGGCGAGATCGTCGCCATGACCGGCGACGGCGTGAACGATGCGCCCGCGCTCAAACGCGCCGACATCGGCGTGGCGATGGGCATGAAGGGCACCGAGGTGGCCAAGGAGGCGGCCGAGATGGTGCTGGCCGACGACAATTTCGCCACCATCGCGCATGCGGTGCGCGAGGGCCGCACCGTGTACGACAACATCAAGAAGGCCATCGTATTCATCATGCCGACCAACGGCGGCGAGGCTGGCATCGTGCTGATCGCCATCCTGTTCGGCATGGCACTGCCGCTGACGCCGGTGCAGATCCTGTGGGTGAACATGGTGACCGCCGTAACGCTGGCGCTCGCGCTGTCGTTCGAGAAGGCGGAACCGGACGTGATGCGGCGCACACCGCGCGCGGCGGACGCGCCCATCCTGTCCGGCTTCATGGTGTGGCGCATCAGCTTCGTCTCGATCCTGCTCGCACTCGGTGTGGTGGCACTGTTCCTGTGGGAACTGGCGCGCGGCGACAGCCTGGAGACCGCGCGCACCGTGGCGGTCAACGCGCTGGTGATGGGCGAGATCGTCTACCTGTTCAATTGCCGCTTCCTGCTCGCGCCGGTTCGCAGCTGGCAGGATTTCACCGGCAACCCCTATGTGCTGCTCAGCATCGCCGTGCTGGTCGCCATCCAGCTCGCCTTCACCTATGTGCCATTCATGCAGGGGATGTTCGGCGTGGTCGCGCTGGACACCGCAGCGTGGGCATTGATCGCGGGTTTCGGTGCGGCGCTGTTCGTCGCGATCGAGATCGAGAAGCTGGCGATCCGCAGCATGTTCCGTGACGGACCGGGGCAGCGATGAACGACTGGACGGCGATCGGCGGTCTGCTCGGCGGCATCGGCCTGTTCCTGCTGGGTATGGGCCTGATGACGGACGGGCTCAAACTCGCGGCAGGGCCTGCACTCGGGCGCATCCTCACCTATTCCACCAGGACGCGGATGCGCGGCCTGGCGTCGGGCGCGCTACTGACCGCGCTGGTGCAATCCTCCAGTGCGGTCACCGTGGCGGCCATCGGCTTCGTCAATGCCGGCCTGCTGACGCTGGGGCAATCGCTGTGGGTGCTGTTCGGTGCCAACGTCGGCACCACCATGACCGGCTGGCTGGTGGCGCTGGTCGGGCTCAAGTTCAAGATCGACCTGCTCGCGCTGCCGCTGATCGGCATCGGCATGGCGCTGCGCCTGTCCGGCGAACACAGTCGACGCGGCGCGGCGGGTCTGGCACTGGCCGGCTTCGGCGTGCTGTTCCTCGGCATCGATATGCTGCAGGTCGGATTCTCGGGATTCACCTCGGATTTCTCCCTGAACGAATTCGACGGCGTGACCGGCCTGTTGCTGATGGTGCTGTCCGGCCTGCTGATGACCGTGCTGATGCAGTCTTCCAGTGCGTCGCTGACCATCGTGCTGACCGCCGCGCAGGGCGGCCTGATCAGCATCGAGAGCGCGGCGGCGGCGGTGCTCGGCGCCAACATCGGCACCACCGTCACCGCGCTGATCGCCGCCATCGGTGCCACGCCGAACGCCAAACGCGCGGCCAGCGCGCATGTGCTGTTCAACGTGCTGACAGGCATCGTCGCCCTGCTGATGTTGCCGTTGCTGGTCGCGCTGATCGCCGAACTGCGCGACCTGTTACAGCTGGACAGCGCACCGGCCGCCTTCCTGGCGCTGTTCCATACCGTGTTCAACCTGCTGGGCGTGGCGCTGATGTGGCCGCTGGTAGGCAGCCTGACGTATTTCCTGGAACGCCGCTTCCGCACGGCGGAAGAGGATGAGGCACGGCCGCAGCATCTGGATGCGAACGTGCTCGGTGTGCCCACCCTGGCACTGGATGCGCTGCATCAGGAGGTGCGGCGCATGGGCGTACTGGCGATCCGCATGTTGCGTGACGCGAACGACGGGCAGGCGCAGGACCGTCTGGAACGCGAGCGCCAGGCCGTGCTCGCACTCAACCACGCCATCGCCGATTTCATCATGCGTCTGAGCCGCACCGAGATGTCGATCGAGAGCGCACAGCGTCTGCCGCAGATCCTGCGCATCGCGCGCTATTACGAGACGCTGGCCGAACTGGCCGTGGAACTGGCAGCGGTCATGCACGAGAACGCGAACCCGGTTCCGGTCGAGGCGGGCAAGTTCACCGCCCAGGCGGAGGCCATGCTGGAGGAAGTCGATCCGGCGAACGGCATACGCGACAGAGCGACCGTCGAAGCGACCCTCGTCACGCTGGAGGCCCACTACCAGTCGCTGAAGTCCCACCTTCTGGAGGCGGGCGCACACGGCGAACTACCGGTGCCCGAGATGGAGACCAGACTGCGCGCGGCCAGCATGACGCGGCGCGCAGTGGAACAGGCGGTGAAGGCTGCGGTCATGCTGGGTGATGCGCCGCCACCGCCCGCGCCGCATGGCGCGCAGGGAACAGCGCAGTGAAACAGCGTCTGGCCCGCCTGTTGCCGGACGCCGAGCGCATCCGCCAAAACCGCTGGCTGCGCTGGATCGGGCCGGCCCTGCACCGGCCGCAGTTGTGGCGCATCACCCGGCGCGGCGTCGCCCTCGGCGTGGCGCTGGGCGTGTTCTTCGGGCTGCTGGTGCCGATCGCGCAGATCCCGTTGTCGGCCGCTGCGGCGGTGGCACTGCGCGCCAACATCCCCACGGCGGTCGCCAGCACGCTGGTCACCAATCCCGTCACCTTCGCGCCGATCTATTACGCCGCCTATCACCTCGGCGCGATGCTGATCGGCGATGACGGCAGCCAGCTCGATTTCGGGAACGTGCAGACCGCACCTGCGGAGACGGGCTGGATGGCGCGTATCGCTGCGCTGGGTAAACCGCTGCTGCTGGGATTGCTGATCTTGGCCTGCTCGATGGGTGCGCTGGCCTACCTGCTGGTCAGCGGATTGTGGCGGCTGAAGATAGCGTTCGCCTGGCGACACCGACGACGGGGAAAGTAGCGCCCCGTCATCCCTGCGTTTTCTCTTCCAGCACCGGTTTGTAATCGAGGTCACGCACGCCCTGCATCACCAAGTCGATATCGGCGGCCGGCACCTGCAGTATCTGCAGGGCGGTGGCGCCGAGGCGCAGGCTGGCCTCGATGGCTTCGGGATAGGCATGCGTGGCACCCGCCTCCATCAGCTGCGAACTGGCCTGCAGGTCGCGCGCCCGGGCGATGACCGGCACCTGCGGACTATGCTTGCGCAGGTATTTCACCGTGCGCAACGCCATCGCCGCATGATCGATGGTGATCACCACCAGCGCCGCACGCTCCACACGGATGGCGGACAGCAACTCCGGGTCGGAGATGTCGCCGTACAGCACCGGATGCCCGTCCGCCCGGCCCTGCGCCACCCGGCGCGCGTCGCTGTCGAACACCACGAACGGGATGCCGCTGGACTGCAACAACACCGCAACGGTGTGCCCCACGCGGCCATAACCGCCGATCACCACCTGCTGTTCCGCGCTGCCGAGCAGTTCCTCAGCGGCGGCCTGCGGGCGATCATCTGCTGTCAGACGGGCGGCGATCGCACCATTGAAGCGGATCAGCACCGCGCCGATGACCAGCGACAGCAGCACCGAGGTGATGACGATCTGCCCCAGTTGCTCATCGAGCACGCCGGAATCGAGCGCAATGGCGATCAACGCCAGGCCGAACTCACCGCCGACCGCCAGCAACAGACCGGTGCGCCAGGCCACCGCAGCATCGATCCCGTTGCGGCGCATCATGACCGCGACGATCAACGTCTTGCTGAGCACGATGAGCAGCGCGCCGAGCAGCGCCCAGTGCCAGATCGGCGGAATGGAGGCCGGATCGAAGCGCATGCCGATACCGATGAAGAACAGGCCGAGCAGCACATCGCGGAACGGCCGGATGCTGGACTCCACCTGGTGGCGGAACTCCGTCTCGCCCAGCATCATGCCGGCAAGGAAGGCACCGAACGCCAGCGACAGGCCGAACAGGTTGGTGCCCCAGGCCGCCAGCAGCGCGACCAGCAGCACCGCCAGCGTGAACACCTCGAGCGAGCGCCGTTCAGAGACCATGTGGAACAGCGGGCGCAGCAGCCAGCGGCCGACGAAGAACACCAGCGCGAATGCGATCAGCGCCTTGACCAGCGCCCAACCCAGCGCCCCGGTCAGCGCCGCCGCGCCGACCGCCGTGCCCAGCACCGGGATGATGACCAGGAAAGGCACGGCGGTGACATCCTGGAACACCGACATGGCCAGACCCAGCCGGCCGTGCTGGCTGTTCTCTTCGCCCTGTTCGGTGAGCAAGCTTCCGATGATGGTGGTGGAAGACTGCGCGAACACCGCACCGACCACGAACGCCACCTCAGCCGGCAATCCCGCCAGCCAGACGATGACGCCGACCAGCAGCGTGGTGAGCAGCACCTGGCCGGTGCCCAGTCCGAACACCTGGTGGCGCAAGGCATGCATCTGTGGCAGCGAGAAACTGAGACCGATGGTGAACAGCAGGAACACCACGCCGAACTCGGCGAGCGCCTTGAATTCCGGTACGTAAACGGTCGGGCCGGCGGTATGCGGCCCGAGGATAACGCCGACCAGCAGGTAGCCCAGCGCGGTAGGGAACCTCAGTCGCTGGAATGCGACGACGACGCCAACGGTCACCGCCAGCAACAGGATGATCTGCGCGAGGTTGCCCATGGCTGTCTCAGGCGCTCAGCAGCACGTCACACGTCGCGTGATACAGGATGTTCTGCGTGACACTGCCGAGCAGGCGCTCGTCGAGCGGGCTGCCGCCATGCTTGCCGATGACGATGAGGTCGCTGCCGCGCGCCTCGGCCTGGTCGAAGATCACGCTGGCCGGAGAACCATGCAAGGCGAGCGGCTGCAGCCGGCCTTCAGCGGCACCAAGACGGCGCATGAGCGAAGCCAGTCCCGCTTCTGCCTGCGCGAACTCCCTGCTGCGGTAATGTTCGATGTCCTCTTCGCGCGCGCCCCCAAGACGCATACTGGCCTCCAGCGGCACCAGCCAGGCGTGGATCAGCACCAGCTGCGCATCCGGGAAGGCATCCAGCGCAAGACGTGCGGCCCGTTCCGAGTGCTCGGAGAAATCTGCCGCGACGAGGATGTCACGGTACAGCGCGGGGCGCTCGCCGCGCACCAGCAGTACCGGGACGCGGGCGGCTTCGATCACTTTGAGCGCGGTACCGCCCAGCACGATGTCATTCACCCAGTTCTCGCCATGTTCACCCACCACCAGCAGGTCGGCGCGCCGCGCCGCGACGATCTCGCCGATCTGCTGCGAGGCGCGTCCGGTGAGGACCTCGGTATCGACCGGCAACGCGAATTCCCGCGCGATCTCTGTCGCCAGCCCGGTCAGGCGCGCGCGCTGGCCGGCCAGCGGCTTCACGTCGTTCCAGCCGGGCAGGTCGTACACCGCCCTGAGACTGGCCCAGACGCTGTCGTTGAACACATGGACCAGGATGAGTCGCGCGTCCCATGCGCGCGCCAGATGCGCCGCCTGGCGCACCGCGCGGGTGGCACTGGCGGAAAAATCGGTGGCGGCGACGATCGTGCGCGGTGCGGTCATGACGTTCTCCTGTACGGGATCAGGCTTCGATTGTAACGCCTTCCTCCGTAGCGCGAATGCGGCGTGCCGCGCTGCTATAATCCGCCCATCGTTCAACCACCCACCTCCACGACATGAAGACTCTGATCTGCGGTTCCATGGCTTTCGACACCATCATGGTGTTCAAGGACCACTTCAAGAAACACATCCTGCCCGAACAGATCCACATCCTGAACGTCGCCTTCCTGGTGCCCGAGATGCGCCGCGAATACGGCGGCTGCGCTGGCAACATCGCTTACAACCTGCAGATGCTGGGCGGCAATCCGCTGATCATGGCGACCGTGGGCGACGACTTCGGCCCCTATGCGACCCGCCTGACCAACCTGGGGCTGCCGCAGACGCATATCAAGCACGTCGAGGGAAATTTCACCGGACAGGCCTTCATCACCACCGACCTGGACGACAACCAGATCACCGCCTTCCACCCCGGCGCGATGAGCATGTCGCACCTGAACCACATCCGTGACGCAAAGGAAGCCACGCTGGCCATCGTGTCACCTGACGGTCGCGACGGCATGCTCAAGCATTCGCGCGAACTGAACGAGGCGGGCATCCCCTTCGTGTTCGATCCGGGCCAGGGCATGCCGATGTTCTCCGGCGAGGAATTGCTGGAGATGGTGGAACTCTCCAACTATGTCACGCTGAACGACTACGAGGCGAAGATGCTGCAGGACAAGACCGGCAAGACGCTGGCCGACATCGCACAGCGCGTCTCGGCACTCATCGTCACCCTGGGCGGCGACGGCTCCATCATCCATGCGGACGGCAAACACATCGCCATCCCCACCCCGAAACCGAAAGCCATCGTCGACCCGACCGGTTGCGGCGATGCCTATCGCGCCGGCCTGCTGTACGGTATCCAGTCGGGATGGGACTGGGAAACCACGGGCCGTCTGGCCTCGCTGATGGGCTCGCTCAAGATCTCCAGCCGCGGCGGGCAGAACCACAAGCATTCGCGCGCCGAGATCATGGAACTGTTCCAGAAGCATTTCGGCTACGCCATCAAGCTGTAGACCATGTTCATCCCGGGAACGGTCGCCCCGGCCATCAGTGCGGCGACCGGCCGGCCGTTCGAGCTGCATACCGTCACCCCGTTCTCGGGCGGGGACATCAGCCAGACCTATCGCCTGCAAGGCAAGGACGGCAGCCGCTATTTCATCAAGTTGAACGCAGCCCGGCATCACGCGATGTTCGAGGCCGAAGCTGCCGGTTTGGCCGAGCTGGCGGCCGCAGGCGCGCTGCGCGTCCCGCGCCCGGTGGCGCAAGGGTGTGACGGTGACCAGAGTTTCCTGGTGCTGGAATATCTGGATCTCGCCACGCACGGTGATGCACGCCGTCTGGGGGAGGCGCTGGCGGCGATGCACCGCCACACCGCTCCGCGATTCGGTTTCTCCCATGACGATTTCATCGGCACCACCCCCCAGCCGAATCCGTGGACGGGGGACTGGCTCACCTTCTGGCGCGAGCAGCGTCTGGGGTTCCAGTTGCGGCTCGCGCAGGAGAATGGATACGGCGGCGAACTGCAGGCGGCAGGCCGTGCCTTGCTGGCCGACCTGCCCCGCTTCTTCGACGGATATGCCCCCGTCCCTTCCCTGCTGCACGGCGACCTGTGGGGTGGCAACTATGGTTATCTTGCCGACGGCGCGCCGGTGATCTTCGACCCGGCCGTCTATTACGGCGACCGCGAATGCGATGTGGCCATGACGGAACTGTTCGGCGGCTTCCCGCCGGAATTCCTTGCCGCCTATCGAGCCGCATGGCCGCTCGATGCGGGATATGCCCGGCGACGCGATCTGTATAACCTGTATCACCTGCTGAACCATGCCAACCTGTTCGGCGGCCGCTATATCCGGCAAGCAACGCAATGCTGCCAGCGCCTGGCCGCCGCATAACATAGCGCACCGCTCGACTACTGGGCCTGCAGGGCCATTCCTGCCCGGCCTCCCCGCGACGGGCAGTGCTAGAATCGCCGCGTTCGGCCGACGTACTGTGCGCGGCCTTGATCCAGAGAAGGCAATCGATTGCCTCGTAACACCAGGAGGATGGTCATGCGTATCGCAGCGCTGTGGGTTCTTTGTGCCCTGTCGGGCGTCCTTTCCGTTTCGTCGCTTGCCGCGCCGGTCTCATCCGGCCGCCTCGACCGTGTGCTCGCCAGCAAGGAAGTGCGCGTCTGCATCTGGCCCGACTACTACAGCATCACCTACCGCAACCCGAAGACGCAGCAGCTCTCCGGCATCGATATCGATCTGGCCCGCGAACTGGGCAAGGATCTGGGGGTCTCCGTCCGCTTCGTCGACAGCTCCTTCGCCAAACTGATCGACGATGTCAGCCAGGATCGCTGCGATGTCGCCATGTTCGCCATCGGCATCACCCCCCTCCGCGCCAAGAGCCTGACCTTCACCCAGCCGCACCTTGCCAGCGACATCTATGCCATCACCAGCAAAGCCAACCGGCGCATCAAGCACTGGGGTGATGTAGACCGCGCGGGAACGGTGGTGGCGGTGGCGAAAGGCACGCTGCATGAACCGGTGATGAAAGAGAAACTCAAGGCGGCCAGCCTGATGATCCTGGACACGCCCTTTGCGCGCGAGCAGGAAGTGGCGTCGGGCAGGGCGGATGTGTTCATGACCGATTTCCCGTATAGCCAGCGCTTCCTCTCGAACAACGACTGGGCGAAGCTCATCTCCCCCCCGCAGGTCTATCACATCACCCCCTATGCGTATGCCATGCAGCCGGGCGATGCGGCCTGGCAGGCCAGACTCGATCGTTTCGTGCATGACATCAAACAGGATGGCAGGCTGATGGCCGCCGCCAAGTCCCACGGGCTCGAGTCCATCGTCTCTCCATGACCTCGCGTGAACAACAGTTCCGGCAGGGCTTCTTCACGGCCCTGCTGCTGTTCGCCATCAGCCTCGGTGCGCTCACCGCATTCACCCTGTGGCAGCTCAGATCCGAAGCCACGGACAGCGGTCTGCGCTTCTCCGCCATGCATTCCCGCGGCTTCGAGGATTTCCTGACCCAGAACCTGCATGTCACCGAGCTGGTCGCGGCCAACGTCAATGTGCATGACACGCCCGGCGTGCGGACAAAGCCTATAGACCGGCATTTCGTGGAGTTCCTGCGGCGTGCGCCGTTCCTGCGCTCGATGTCGCTGCTCGATGCAGAGGGGCGCATCTATGCCAGTTCCAATCCGGCCAACGTCGGCCTCCGCATCGGCACGTCCGAATACCTGCCGCCGGTTTCCGAACCTTCCGGGATCCTGCGCATCGGGCATCCGTGGGAGGGGCGCGACTTTTCCGACGGGCGCGAGACCACACGCCTCAGCCCGGCCGGCCGGGATAGCCACAGCTTCATCCCCGCCTCGCGCACCATGGTGTTGGGCAAGCAAAGACTCACGCTGCTGTTCGCGATCAATCCCGACTATTTCATCAATCACGCCCTGCATAAACTGGATGCGGACCAGGGCAGCGTGCAAGTGCTGCTGTATGACGGCACGCTGTTGCTGGATACCGACCAGTCGAAAGCCGCCGGGGAACTGCTCGGCCCGCTGCTGGAAAGGCTGCAACTGCCCGGAAAGGAGAGCGGTGAATTCGTGTCCGCGACCCCGGACGGCGACGCCACGCTGACATCCTTCCGCGCCTCCAGCCTGTATCCGCTGGTCGTCGTCACGCATCTGGATCGCGATGTCGCACTGGCCCAGTGGCGCACCAGCGCCAGGACCCTGCTCTCCGTGGTCGGACTGGTGCTCACTTTGCTCGCGCTGATCTCCATCGCCTACTACCGCCGCCAGATGCAGATCGCCGCGCAGCGCAGCGAGATCGAGGACCAGCAGCGGATCCATGCCAAGGTGTTCGAGTCCAGCACCGATGCCATCGTCATCACCGATGCGGCGGCACGCATCCTGACAGTGAACCCCGCCTTCACCAGGATATCCGGCTACACCGCAGAGGAGGCCGCAGGCAAGGACCCTATCCTGCTGCTGTCCGCAGACCGCTCGCCCGACTGGCAGCATCAGGGCCTCTGGCATCAGGTCCGGACGCTCGGTGCATGGCACGGCGAGATCGTCAATCGGCATAAGGATGGCAGCACCTACACAATCGAACTGTCATTGTCCTTGTCGCGCGATGCAAACGGTGAGATCCAGCATTTCATCGGCACCGGCAATGACATCACCAAGCGCAAACAGGCCGAACTGGCGCTCAGACGCGAAGACGAGAAGATCCGCGCCCTGCTGCGCAATGCCAGCGACGGCATACATATCCTCGATGCGGACGGCCGAGTCATCGAGGCCAGCGACTCGTTCTGCAGCATGCTGGGCTACACCCGCGAAGAGGTGATAGGCATGCATGTCTCGCAGTGGGATGCCAGCATGGACAGCTCCAGCCTGCATCGGGCGCTACAGCGCCAGTTCAACCAGCAAGGCCGCTCCGAGTTCGAGACCCGCCACCGCCGCAAGGACGGCGGGGTGTTCGATGTCGAGGTCAGCGGTTACCCGCTGGTGCTGGACGGGCAACGAGCGCTGTTCAATTCCTCGCGCGACATCACCGCTCGCAAGCTGGCCGAGGCCGAGCTGCGCATCGCGGCGACCGCCTTCGAGACCCAGGATGGCATCATCGTGACCGATGCGGACGGTGACATCCTGCGCGTGAACCGGGCATTCACCGAGATCACGGGCTTCGAGCCGCACGAGGTGATCGGCAAGAATCCGCGCATCCTGAAATCGGGGCGGCATGATGCGGTGTTCTATGCCGCGATGTGGCACACCATCAATTCCTCCGGCAGCTGGTCCGGCGAGATATGGAACCGGCGCAAGCAGGGCGACATCTATCCGGAGCGTCTCACCATCAGCGCCTTGCGTGACCCCGGCGGCAAGATCGTCAATTTCGTCGCGTCCATCGCCGATATCACCCTGCACAAGGCGGCCGAAGAGGAGATCCGCAGTCTGGCCTTCTACGACCCGCTGACCGGACTGCCGAACCGACGGCTGATGCTCGACCGCCTGCAGCAGGCATTGGCCGCATGCAAACGCAGCGAGAAATACGGCGCGATCCTCTTCATCGATCTGGATAACTTCAAGGCGCTGAACGATACCCTGGGCCACGACAAGGGCGACCTGTTGCTGCAGCAAGTCGCGCAGCGGCTCGAACTCTGCGTGCGCAAGGGCGACACCGTCGCCCGGCTTGGAGGCGACGAATTCGTGGTGATGCTGGAAGACCTGAGCAAGCTGCCCCTTGAAGCGGCATCACAAGCCGAAACCGTGGGCGAGAAGATCCTGGAGATGCTGAACAAGCCTTACCAGCTCAGTTTCCACGAGTTCCACAACACACCCAGCATCGGCGCGACGCTGTTCAGCCACGTGCATGGCGAGCTGGATGAACTGCTGAAGCAGGCGGATATCGCCATGTACCAGGCCAAGAAAGGCGGCCGCAACCGTTTGCAGTTCTTCGACCCCGAGATGCAGGAGACCCTGAACAGCAAGGCATCCATGGAGAACGACCTGCGCAAGTCCCTGACGCGGGCGCAGTTCAGCCTGTATTACCAGGTGCAGGTGGACGAGAACCATCGCCCCCTCGGTGCCGAGGCACTCATCCGCTGGATACATCCGACTCGCGGCCTCGTCGCGCCCGACCGCTTCATCCCGCTGGCGGAAGAGACCGGCCTGATCCTGCCCATCGGCGAGTGGGTGCTGGAGAATGCCTGCGCGCAACTCAAAGCCTGGGAGCACAGGCCGCTCACCCGCGACCTTCAACTCGCGATCAATGTCAGCGCCAAGCAGTTCCACCAACCCGATTTCGTCCAGCAGGTGCAGGCCGCGATAAGCCACCATGCCATCGACCCGTCAAAGCTGAAACTCGAACTGACCGAAAGCATGCTGCTGGACAATGTCAACGAGACGATCTCGACGATGGCCGCGCTGAAGCAGCTCGGGGTGAAGATATCGCTGGACGATTTCGGCACCGGCTATTCTTCCCTGCAATACCTCAAACGGTTGCCGCTCGACCAGTTCAAGATCGACAAGTCCTTCCTGCGCGACCTGGCCATAAGCAGCAGTGACCGCGCGATCGTGCAAAGTATCATCGCCATGGCCTTCAGCCTCGGGCTGGACGTGATCGCCGAGGGTGTCGAGACCCTGGAACAATCCCAATTCCTGCTGAAACACGGCTGCGTCCACTATCAGGGCTACCTGTTCGGCAAGCCGGTCCCCATCGCGGAGTTCGAGTCCGGACTCCAGCAGCCCACGCCCGTGTGATGATTTGTATTGCTTTTCTCGGCAAGACAGTACATAGTGCGCCCCGCGATTCAAGTCTGTCGTTGTTGTTTGGTTCTGTGATCCGCTTCCCTGCGGTATTCCCCTTCATCTGTGTGCCGTCTTGAAATTCGCTCCCTCGGGGCAATGCCCTTTATTCATTATCAGGAGATTCATCATGGCAACAGGTACAGTTAAGTGGTTCAACGATTCCAAAGGCTTCGGCTTCATCACCCCGTCCAACGGTGGCGATGATCTGTTCGCACACTTTTCCGCAATCCAAAGCTCGGGTTTCAAGACACTGGCCGAAGGTCAGGCTGTTGAATTCGACATCGTCGCCGGCCCCAAGGGTCAGCAGGCATCCAACATCCGCGCTGCTTAAATCCATGGCAAAGGAAGAACTGCTCGAAATGAATGGCGTGGTGGACGAGGTCCTGCCGGACTCCCGTTACCGCGTCACACTGGAGAACGGTCACCAGCTCATCGCTTACAGCGCCGGCAAGATGAAGAAGAATCACATCCGCATCATCGCCGGTGACAAGGTGTCGCTGGAAATGTCGCCCTACGATCTGACCAAGGGACGCATCACGTTCCGCCATATCGAAGGACGCAGCGCTTTCGTGCCGCAGCAAAAGCGCAGGTTCTGATCAGTGCTTTTTGAAGATGCCGGTGGTGCCTTGCGCACCACCGGCATTTTTTTCACCAATGTTTCGCCACCGGGCTGTTGCAACCCACCTGGTATAGACGCCTATCCTCCAGCCGGATGGCTGTCATCGGCCCGCCCCACAGGCAGCCGGTATCCAGCGCGATGAGGTTGGGCTCGACCTTCAATCCCAGCGCGGACCAGTGGCCGAAGATGACCGTGGCATCCGCATTGCGGCGCTTCTCCACCTCGAACCACGGCAGATAACCCTCCGGGATATTCTCCACCTCACCCTTGAACTTGAATTCCATCTCGCCCTGCGGGGTGCAGATACGCAGCCGCGTGAACGCATTGACGATGACGCGCAGACGCTTGTAGCCCTGCAGATCGTCTTCCCAGCCGTGCGGTGCATTGCCGTACATCTTCTCCAGGAACACCGCGTAGTCATCGCTGCGCAAGGCCTCCTCGACTTCATGCGCCAATGCCAGCGCTTGCTGCACCGACCACTGCGGCAACAGACCCGCGTGCACCAGTGCATGTCCGCCTTCCGCATACATCAGTCGCTGCTGGCGCAGCCAGTGCAAAAGCTCCTCGCGATCCGGCGCATGCAATATCCCGTCCAGCGTATCGCTGCTATGCAGCTTGCCTATCCCTTCAGCGACAGCCAGCAGGTGCAGGTCGTGATTGCCTAGCACCGTGATCGCACGGTCGCCCAGCGACTTCACCAGACGCAACACCTCCAGCGAACCGGGACCGCGATTGACCAGGTCGCCGACGAACCAGAGCCGGTCATGCGCGGGGTCGAAGTCGATCTGCTCCAGCAGTCGCTGCAGCTCGTTGTAACAGCCTTGTATGTCGCCTATGGCGTAGATGGACATCTGTGTTTCCCTCTAATCTCTGTAAAATAGGGTAACAGAAAATAACGGCTACTCTATGCATGCGCCCCGGCTCACCGCCGCCTGATCAATGCTCTTCAATTCCTATAGCTTCATCTTCCTGTATCTGCCGGTCGTTTTCCTGGGCTTCTTCCAGCTCGGGCGCATCCACCACACCTATGCGGCAGCATGGCTGGCACTGGCTTCGCTCGTCTTCTACAGTTATTGGAACCCGGCTTATGTCGGCCTGCTGCTCGGCTCCATCGTTTTTAACTATGCGCTGGGCATGTGGATCGCCAAGGCAGGCTTAAAGCAGGAAGCACGGCGCAAGACCCGGCTTCTGGCGTTCGCCATCACCGCCAACCTCCTGCTGCTGGCCTACTACAAATACGCCAACTTCTTCCTGTCCAGTGTGAACGACCTCGCAGGATCCGGCCTTTCACTTGGCGAGATCATCCTGCCGCTCGGCATCTCGTTCTTCACCTTCACGCAGATCGCCTTTCTCGTTGACACCTGGCAAGGCAAGGTGAAGGAATACAACTTCATCCATTACGTGCTGTTCGTCACCTATTTCCCGCATCTGATCGCGGGCCCAGTGCTGCATCACATAGACATGATGCCGCAGTTCGCTCGTGCCTCCACCTACCGCATCGATTGGGACAACGTCGCAACGGGTTTGCTGCTGTTCACGCTGGGTCTGTGCAAGAAAGTATTGCTTGCCGATTCGCTGGCCCCCTACGCCACCGCCATCTTCGACGGCGCCCAGCACGGTTTGGCCAGCGGCATATTGCCGACCATCTACGAGGCATGGTGTGGTGCGCTGGCTTACACGCTGCAGATCTATTTCGATTTCTCCGGCTATACCGACATGGCACTCGGCATCGCGCTGATGTTCAACATCAGCCTGCCAATCAACTTCAACTCGCCTTACAAGGCCACCAGCATCATCGACTTCTGGCGGCGCTGGCACATGACGCTGTCCGCCTTCCTGCGCGACTATCTCTACATCCCGCTGGGCGGCAATCGCAAAGGCAAACTCCGCCGTTACGGCAACCTGCTGGCCACCATGCTGCTGGGCGGCTTATGGCATGGCGCGGGCTGGACGTTCGTGGTCTGGGGTGCCTTGCATGGCATCTACCTCACCATCAACCATCTGTGGCGCGAGCTGATTGTGGAGAGATACCTGCGTTGGGTGCCCGGCTGGCTGGGCACCATCGCCGGGGGCACGCTGACATTCGTCGCCGTGGTCGCGGCATGGGTGGTGTTCCGCGCCGACAACATGCCGCAGGCGATGACCATGCTGAACGCGATGTTCGGCATCGCCGCGCGACCGATCTCGTTCGATGCCGTGTTGCATGGCAACCTGCTGTTGCTCACCGACATGTCGGGGAGAGATCTATTGCGCTTGCTGATCCCCGGCCTGCTCTGGGTCTGGCTGCTGCCGAACTCGACACACCTGCGCTTCATCAAGGGCAGCAACATCCTGATGCTGGTACAAGCCGCCATCGTGCTGTACATGTTGTATGTGGCGATCGACCAATTCGGCAGTTACAGCCCCTTCCTCTACTTCCAGTTCTGACATGAAACAGGCCAAGATATTCTCTGTTGTAGTGATGCTGGCAGTGCTCTGCTACGGCGCGGTCGGTTTCTATTTCCTGCCCAGAGCGACTTTTGAAGGCGAGCTGACACGCATGGCACTGCTGCCCGAGACCCTGTTCGGCTGGACCAAAGCGCAACCCACGGTCGATATGCAATGGATGGCACAGGCCACCATCCGGGAGGCGGACGTACTGGTCATCGGTGACAGCTTCTCAGATGGCCGCATTTGGCAAACCAGACTCACGCAACAAGGCTACAAGGTCAGAACCGAGACTTGGGACAGCATGCGCGGGATATGTGCGGACTTCATGCCCTGGCTGCGCAGCCAGGGGTTTCACGGACGCTTCATCGTGCTCGAATCCATCGAACGCAATCTGGTGAATGACTTGGGCAAGTCAGTGGCTTGCGACAAGATGCAGTATCACCCTAATGCCCGCACCGATGCGCCACGCCATCCGCCGGCAACATCCTTCGATGTGCATGGCGGCAACTATGCCGGAAAGTTGTCCACCGGCTTCCGCACCCTGTTGCACTCAGTCGATTACGAACGCCGTAGCAGGTCGGAAGATTTCAGCACATGGACATTGCCCAATGACGTGACCATGGCCCGAATAAAGAACGGCTGCGATCTGTTCAGCCATGCCAGTTGTAACGATGCCTTGTTTTTGTCTTATGACTTGCCGGGAGAGATCGACCCCAGCGCGCTGGATAACATCGCGCTGCTCAATGCCAGGATGGAAGGCGTCACGCCGATATGGATGTTCGTGCCGAACAAGAGCACTGTCTATCGGTATACGGATAAGCAATTCTGGAACATAGCCGAACAGCGCTATGGCGCGCCGAACCTGATGCGCATGATGCAACGCGCGCTGGATGACAATACTGTCGACCTATTCCCCGCCAATGGCACGCACGTATCAACGACAGGTTATCTGCTAATGGGCGACGAGATGCTCCAAGCGCTGCGTAAGGCAGAGTCTTCACAAAAGCCCCGTTAGCCCCCCTCTGAAAAGGTGGTGCTTCCCGCTACCGGGTCCCATGTCTCGATCCCGCCCAGCGGATAGTTGTAGCGCAGGGCATAACGCACTCGGCGCAATTTCCCCAGCCAGGTCGGTCGCACGAAATTATGCGGATTGTCGGGGGTATTGCCGCCATCCGGCCTGCGCAACGACGGCAGGTAGTAGCGATAGAACTCCAGTTGGGTGATGCCCCATTTCATCACGAACATACGACCGCCCTGGTTGTGGGTGATGCGCCCGGTACTGGCCATGCCGAAGTGGTAAAAGCGGCTTGCGCCGACCATGCGGAAATTGCGGCAACCGGCCACCCAGAACTTCATCAGCAAGTCATCGTCGCTGCTCATGCCGGGTGAGAACTCCAGACTATAGCCGCCGACCATGGTCCACCACTTCTTGTGGAACAGCGTTGGCTGTGAGGCCGCACCTTCCCGGTCCCCGCGCGGGTCTTCGAAACAACCCTTCAGGAAAGCAGTTTCATCGAATGTCTCAGGCGTGCGACCGAAATCACGCTTGATGATGATGTCATTTCCGCCGTCTTCCGGCTGGATGAGCGTGCCGAAGAACAATGCCAGGTCGGTATCCACAGACGTGATCGCTTCCATGAATGCCTTATCCCAGCCCGGCGCAGCGACCATATCGTCGTTCATGAACAGCACCCAATCGTGCTTCGCCTGCGACACCGCATGGTTCACCGCCAGGCAGACACCGACATTCTTGCCGCTTTGCGTGTACTTGATGTCCTGAGCCTGCACCCATTCCAGCGAACCATCGGAACCGTCATTCAGATGCACGATGATCTCGTGCGCGTGGTCCGAATGTCTTTGCAGGCTCTCCACGCACAGCTTCAGATGCGGCAGATTGTTCCAGGTGGGGATGACGATGCTGATCACTTCACCGCCTCCAGCTCCCAGATCATGTGATGGATCCCTTTCCCGGAAATGCGCCGTCCCATATCGCGCACAAAAGTCTCCCAAGGATTGGGCGGCATCTTGCGGAAATTGGTGGGCACAGAACGCTTGGCGATCAGCACTTTGAACTTGCCGTGAAAGCCATAGATGCTCCCCACCGGGCTTTCGCCGCAAAAATATTCATGCGTTCCGACCGAAATGTAGTTCACATGGGTAGGGTCGGCAAAAGTTAAAGGAGATGGATATGCCGGCGTCACCGCCAGCAGTCGGCCGCCCGGTTCAAGTACGCGCCAAATCTCGTTCATCAGCTTGATGAAGGGATAGATCGCCTCGTTCGTGTTGCCAAGACATATCTGCCGGGGCACATGTTCAAGAAAATCGATAGCAGAAACGCTAGAAAAACAATTATCCTCGAATGGAATCGGCTCGAATATCAGGTTCGCCTTGCGCATGACGATACCCCTGTTCGCAAGGATCTCCTGCGCATCATCGCGGATATCAATGCCGTACAGAGAATCTTTGTTATAGGGGTTTTGCGGGTTCGTGCCGCACCCCAGATCCAGATGTCTAGTCATATCTTGTTTTGCCATAGATATTACTGTTCGCCGCACCATGATGGGTACTGTGGCAAGCTGCCAGCAGTACAGCAACGGTGAATGCATAAAAAGCGGTTGCCATCGTCAAGTTCAAGAATTCCACAGTCAGCCCGAAGATAACTATACCGCTTACAAACGTGATGCCCAATATGCCAGTTCTTCTGACCTCCCTTACATTCGATTTCGCGGCTATCCAGAACATTCTGAACGGCACTATGTAGATCAACAGGATCGCTACCAAGCCGAATATCCCCATCGCCGCTGTCTTGGACAGCACATCGTTATGAACCTCTCCGCGTCCGAGATTCGCAGCCTCCTGCGTCAGTTTCCCCGCTTCACTCATCGGCTGCATCTCACGGGCGAATCCGGATGGCCCCACCCCGACCACCGGATGCCGACTGATGATGTCGATGGCCGCCGTATACAATTGCCAGCGGATGCCAATCGACGTATCCCGGTTACCAGTCTGGTAATTCTGAATATCACTCACCAGCGCATTCACGCGGTGATTGATAGTGCCGTTGAACGCATACAGCACTGTCATGCTAGCCAAGGTCAGCGCAACGATGGCTGCCATCGTCTTAATGTGTATCCTCTGCCGGTGGAAATAAAGAATGATAATGACGAATGCAGGTATAGCCAGCCAGCCCCCGCGCGAACCAGAGCCAAAGGATGCAGCCACTCCCGCGATAAAGCCCACGAACTTAAACGTCCGTAGCGCCGCATTGTCCCTCCCGAACCAGTCAACACTGAATAGCGACATGACTCCCAGGATCAAAGCCATATCTCCGAAATGGATCAGATCCAGCGTGCCGATACCTGCCCTTCCCCACATCTCGCCAGTCAGTAAGAAACCCGCAATGGCCGCAACGGGGAAAGCAAGCTGCAGCGCATGAAACACTCCCGGCTCCATACGTGACAACCAGAGGAATATTGGAATGGCCAGCCAATACCGCGCGGCAGCATCATATGATTGTCCGGAATAATGCTGCCAATAGCTCTCGCTGATGAATATCGCGATCGTCAGTCCAGACATGGCCCATGCATAGCGTCGAATATCCTTCGTTGAATAAAGTCCCGCCTCGCTCTTTCCGAACGGCCAAGCCAGCAAAGCCGCGAGCAGCGCAATGATGAACACGCCGTTCATCCCGCCGCGAACCGTCAACATGAGCGAGGGGTAGAACACGATCAGCAGTTCTGCAAGGTTCGTCATCCAAGGCGAGTACTTCGGCTTTTCAATCATGAGAGAGACACTCATAGACTGCAATGAACTCCATCGCAACAATATTCCACCCCCGAGTAAATCCCGGCACCGGCTTTACTCGCGCAAGTTGCCCCTCGACCGTTGCAACCCATTCCCGCACGGACGCATCCAGCCGCACGACCGCCCCATGATCGACCGTCACCTGTGCAGCCGCGCCGCACAGATCGGACACCACCACCGGCACCCGCGCCGCCATGGCTTCCGAGATCACCATGCCGTAGGGTTCTGCTTTGGCGGGATGCAGCAGTACATCGATTTTCTCGAAATGCGTGTTATCCGTGCGCCAGCCGAACAGCCGATAGCCACCTTGCCAGCCTTTGAACAGATGGGCAATCTCCTGTTCTTCCGGTCCGATCACCCATAGTTCGATTCTCGGCCGCACCTTGCGCAACTGAGCGACGATCTCCACCGCCAGCGGCAGGCCTTTGCGCTGCCACTCCCGGCCGACGAAGCCGATGATGCCGCCGTCAGCCGGTACTTCATGCGGGGTACGCATGACGCCGGGCAACACTCCCGGCACGATAGGTGTCGTGAGTTTGTGCGCGTATTCGGGGTAGTAGTGCGCCAGTTGCTTGGCGATGATCTCCGAGTTCGGCACGATAGCCTTGGCCACGCGCAGTTCACGGCGTTCCAGCCAGAGCTGCGCCGCGACGCGTATGGAGACTTTCTTCCACCAGGGCTTGTCGCGCACCGAGGCGAAAGGCGGTCCGTGGATGGTGGTGACATCGTGCACGCCGATGCGTTCGTTGCTGTGGATGAGCCAGCCGGGTTGCGGGTGGGCACGCAACCATGCATGGACGCGGTGGCTGAAGCGCATGTAATAGATCCAGCGCGGGCGGTAACGCATCCTGCCCAACTCATGTACCGCGATACCTTGCGGCTTTTCGACCATGCATTGTTCGCAGATCACCTGCACCTCATGGCCCAGCTTGACCAGTTCTTGCGTGGTTTCCCAGACGTAACGTTCCATGCCACCCACGGGGCCGTAACGTCTGACGATGTGGATAATTTTCATGCCGCCTCTGAATTGATGGGGTGTCGTTATAGAATGCGCACGTGACCCATCCAACCGACTCAATGTGAACAGTATAGCAAGCGAACCCCGCCTTACATGCGACCTGTGCGGCTCCGCAGGGGAGGTGGTGCAATCCGGCATCCGCGATCCGGATGGCAATCTCGATGGCAGCTGGAGCTTCCGGCGCTGTGCCGATGCGGCGTGCGGCACCTATTGGCTTGACCCCGCCCCGCCGCCGCACGAGTTGTGGAAGGCCTATGCGACTTATCACACGCACACCCGCAATAGCGCCGGCCGTTTCGGCAAGGCGATGCTCAGCCTCGCCCACCGTTTCATCAAGCTAGGGCTGCTTCCGCTGTGGATCGCCAATGGCATGAAGCGCGAGGCCGACTATCTGCGCTTCATGACGCTGCGCGATGAATCGGCCGGCAAGCTGCTGGATGTCGGTTGCGGCGGCGGACGCTTGCTCAACCGCATGAAGAAACGCGGCTGGCAAGTGGAAGGCACGGATTTCGACGAACAGGCCGCGCAACGCGTCGCGTCGCGCTACGGCATCAAGACGCATGTCGGCGACCTGCCACAATGCGGGCTGCCCGACGACAGTTTTGATGCGATCGTCATGAGTCAGGCCATCGAACATCTGTACGACCCTAAAGCCACCTTGCGCGAATGCCTGCGCATCCTCAAGCCGGGCGGCCTGCTGGTGATGACCACCCCCAATGCGCACAGCATCGGCGCCGCCGAGTTCGGCGCCAGTTGGCGCGGCTGGGAAGCACCACGGCATTTGCACTTGTTCACGGTCGATGCTTTGCGCAACCTGACGCAACAAGCCGGCTTCGAGATCGCCGAAGCCACCACTTACTCTGCAGGCTCCGCCGTGGTGTATCGCGTCAGCCGCGAGATACAACAGGGCCGCGTTGCCTCCTGGCTGGACCAACTAACGGCGCTGGCCTGGAGCTATCGCAAGGAACTGCATGAGTTCCGCGCGCAACGACACGAGCCGCTGACCGGGCAGAACGTGCTGATCCGCGCCCGTAAACCGAGCCACTGACAGGAGCGAACATGTTCTCCATCCTCATCCCGACCTGGAACAATCTGGCACTGCTGCAACTATGTGTACGCAGCATCCGCGACAATTCCGCCTTCCCGCACCAGATCATCGTGCATGTGAATGACGGCAGCGACGGCACGCTGGACTGGGTGCGCAAACAGGGGCTGACGCATACCGCGTCGCCGGACAACATCGGCATCTGCCTGGCGGTGAACGAGGCGGCGATGCATGCCACGCATGACTACATCCTGTATCTGAACGACGACATGTATTGCTGCCCCGGCTGGGATACGGCGCTGGTGGACAAGCTCAAGCAACTGGATACCGACCTGTTCATGCTGTCCGGCACCATGATCGAGCCGCGCGAGACGAACAACCCCTGCGTGGTGGTGGGCGACTACGGCACCGAGGCGCACACGTTCGACGAGGCGCGCCTGCTGGCCGACCTGCCGAACCTGCACAAGGCGGACTGGCTGGGCGCGACCTGGCCGCCCACGCTGGTGAGCAAACGCTGGTGGTTCAAGGTGGGCGGTTACAGCAGCGAGTTCTCGCCCGGCATGAGCAGCGACAACGATTTCTCGATGAAGCTGTGGCACGCAGGCTGCCGCGTGTTCCTCGGCGTGGGCGCTTCCTTTGTGTATCACTTCCAGTGCAAGTCCACCGGCAAAGTGAAGAAGAACGACGGCGGACGCCAGTTCCTGATGAAGTGGGGCATGCGCCAGTCGGTGTTCGACCGATATTTCTTGCGCCGCGGTCAAGCAGCAGAGGAACTGAAACTGGAGGATCCGGAAAACACTCTAGAGCTGCGCTGGCAACTGTTGCGCAGCAGGTTGAAACGGGCATTGGGTTAGCCTCTTCATTCCCGCCTGCGCGGGAATGACAGAACAACCGGCTTATCGTTGCGAATTCAGCGCAGCCAGTTTGCGGTATTTGAGCCAAGTGGTACGCGCATTCATCATGGCGATGCCCCAGCCTGCGCGCCCATCCAGCATCCCCAGACGGATCACCCAGGTACGTACGAATGCCCACACTGCACTAAGTGCGGCGCGCAGAAAAGTGGTGCGCTTGCCTGCAGCTTGCATCTGCTGCGCGGCGGCATCCGAGTAATGCGCCACTTTGCGTTCCACATCCGCACGATTCAGATAACTGTAGTGCAACAACGGTGATTTCAGCTTTGCGCTGCGCCCCTGCAGTTGCACACTCTCGTGCACCAGACTGTCGGAGAACCTGCCCTTGCCGCGCCGGAACAGGCGCAGCACATAGTCCGGATACCAGCCGCTGTGATGGATGAAGCTGCCGCAGAATTGCGACAGACGCGGGCAATAATAACCCTCCGCCTCACCCTCTCGCATGGCTTGTTCGAGTTCAGTGCGCAGTTCCGGTGTGACGCGTTCGTCCGCATCGATGGAGAAGACCCAGTCGCCGGTTGCATAACCGAGCGCGCGGTTCTTCTGCGGACCGAAGCCGCGCCAGTCGTGTTCATAGACATGCGCACCCATACTGCGCGCGATGGCAACGGTGTCGTCGCTGCTGCCAGAATCAACCACAATACGCTCGTCCGCCCAAGCCACCGATTCCAGGCAGGCGCGGATATTGGCGGCTTCGTTCTTGGTTATGAGGATGACTGAGAGTGTAGCCACTCAATGCCCATTGGATGTGGGCGCATATTCAGGCACCCATTGCCGCATTTTCTGGCGCACCTCCTCGTCGGAAGCCTGCACATCCGAGAAAATCCAGGCTTTCAGTTGCTCCAATGCCTCCTCGTCAGCCGAACGTACACGCGCGATACGCAACTTCGGATGGGGTGTCGGCAAAGTCTGTTCATTGTCGGCCAGAACCTCTTCGTAGAGTTTCTCGCCCGGACGCAGCCCGGTGAATTCGATACGGATATCATCCTCATTCAAGCCGGACAGCCGAATCAGGTCCTTGGCCAGATCGACGATCTTGACCGGCTCTCCCATATCCAGCACGAAGATCTCCCCGCCCTGCCCCATGTAACCCGCCTGCATCACCAACTGCGCCGCTTCGGGAATGGACATGAAGAAACGATTGATCTCGGGATGCGTGACCGTGATCGGCCCGCCTTTGGCGATCTGTTCGCGGAATTTAGGGATCACGCTTCCGTTGCTGCCCAGCACATTGCCAAAGCGCACGATGACGAAACGCATGCCTGCCCGCTTTGCCAGTCCCTGACACACGATCTCGGCCATGCGCTTGGTCGCCCCCATCACGTTAGTCGGGTTCACCGCTTTGTCTGTCGAGATCAACACAAATTTGTCCGCGCCATGGTTTTGCGCGCAAGTCGCCACCTGCCAAGTTCCAAGTACGTTATTGCGCACTGCCTGCCATGCATTATGTTTCTCCATCAACGGCACATGTTTATAAGCGGCCGCATGGAACACCACGCTCGGCTTGCATTGGGCAAATACCTGATCGACCCGCAACGCATCACGGACATCTCCGGCAAGATATTCAATATCCAAATACGGGAATTTGCATCGCAGTTCCTGCTCGATGTTGTACAGTGCGAATTCGCTTGACTCGAACAGCACCAACTTGCCGGGCGCAAAACGTGCGACCTGACGGCACAACTCGGAACCGATGGAGCCGCCCGCGCCCGTGATCAACACCACTTTACCCGTGAGCTGTTGATGCAAACCGGCATCGTCCAATTGCACCGGATCGCGCCCCAGCAAATCATCCAGCTCGATCTCGCGCAACTGGGAGACCGAGACGCGACCGCTGAGCAGATCATCGAAGGCCGGCACGGTCAGCGCCTTGACGCCTATTTGATTGGCCAGGTCGATCACATGTTTGCGCTGCTGATGCGATGCGGAAGGCATCGCCACGATGATCTGGCAAACCTGCAACTTCTTCGTCCAGCGCGCAAGATCGTCCACGCCACCCAAAACCTTAATGCCGTTCAACGTCTTGCCATGCTTTGACTTATCGTCATCCAGAAAGCCCACCGGATGCCAGTCCCGGCTGCCCTCCAATTCCCTGACCAACCCCACGCCCGCCCTGCCGGCACCCATGATCACAACCGGCTCTCCACGCAGATGGAAATTACCGTAGAGCAGATTCTCTTTCCACAAGCGGTATAACAAACGGTTTCCACCCATGATCACCAGCAACAAGAGCGGATAGATGATCAAGATCGAGCGCGGAATCACTACATCGATGCGGAAAAGACTATGCGCCAGCGGGATCAATGCCGAAGCAACAAGGATCGCCAGCAGGATGCGGCGAAGATCGGCGATGCTGGCATAACGCCAGATGCCGCGGTACAGACCAAAACTCCCGAAGACAGCCGCCTGCAATGGGATGACCCAAATCAGAGTGCGCCACATCTCATCACTGAACGACTGCGGCATCTCAAAGTTGAAACGCAGCAGATAGGCGAACCACCAAGCAAACGTGGCCGCGGCCACGTCATGGAAGACTGCAATGCCTGTGTTGATACGCGACCTGATCATTTCCGCTCCCGATTATTGAACTGTATCCAGTTGCGATCCAGAACCGTCATGACGACGGCATAAATCCCCGCCCAAATCAGCAGCAGCAACCAGGGAAGGGTCTGCTCCCGACACAGCAAGGCCGACGCAGCCACCGAAGCCATCAGGGCATACTCGGCCAATGCAAGCTTGCGGTGGCCCCACCCCATCTGGATAGCCCGCTGATAATAGTGTTCGCGATGGGCCTCGGTTATTTTCGCACCGCGCAGAGCACGCCTGATCAGCGTAACACTCGCATCAACGATGAACGGTGAAAACACCAACAACGGAAACCACATAGGCCAGCATCCCTGCTGCCAGCCCCACAAACCCATAGCGGCAACCAAAAAACCCAGCGGGATGGAGCCGGCATCTCCCATGAAGATTTTGGCCGAAGGAAAATTGAAGTAAAGGAAAGCTAGCGCTGCAGCACTGATCGCGAAGTTCATCATCGCAAATGGTTCGTTATTCGCCAGCAGCGCTGCGATACCGTAGCTGGAGAATCCAAACAGTGCCATGCCGCCCGCCAGACCGTTCGAGCCATCCATGAAATTGTAGAGATTGGTCAACCATGCAGTGAACAATAGCACCGCCAATGCCACCAGCGTGCCTTCCCGTTCAAACAGGCCGAGTCCCGCGACCAGAATAGCCGCCGCAACAAGTTGCACCAGCAAACGCAGTCGCACCGGCAAATTGCGGATGTCGTCGAGCAATGAGACTGCGATCAAGCCCAGCAGCGGCAACAGCAACCACCAAGACAACAGCGAGTTCAATATCATCCAACTGCCGAGCACGCCGGCCATCAATCCCACGCCGCCGATGCGCGGGGTGGGTGCCGTATGCAAAGAACGTTCGTTAGGGATGTCCTGAAACTTCTTGCCAAATCTGCTGGAGAGGATTGCCGCAATTGATGCCAAAGTCACCAGAAAAGCAACAAGAGGAGAATAGTGAATCATAGATGGGCATTTCGATACCACTCCGCCGTCGCTTGCAACCCCTGCTGCAAGGTATAGGGCGGTGCACAGTTCAGTTCGCGAAGGATTTTACCACTAACGACCTGTAACGAATCGATCAACCGCTGGACTTTGGTGGATATTCCAGGCAGCGCTACAGCCCATTTCAACCATGCAAGAGGACTGGGAATCAAACGATCCGCCCCCCCAATCCGATGCAACTGACCCCGAATAGTGATGTCCTTGCCAGCGCGCTCTATATAGCTAGCCGCGGGAGCATGCAGCGCACAGGCAAGCCGTCCATCACAAATATTGCGGACACCCTCCGGCGCGCACCGCAGAAAAAGCCGCTGACACCCGTCACCCGCATGAAAGTCATCGCATTTCGTGCGACCCAGGAACGCTTAACTGGGCTTAGACCACACCGTACGGTTCACGTAGTCGACATAGCTCATCACGATACGCAAGAGTTGCTTGGATACCGGACCGCCTTCATAGTCCTCCACCCGCCGCATCACGCGCTTCGACTTATCGTGCTGGGAGACGATGACGCGCACCGCATCCAATACGCGGTCTTTCTTCAAACCGCTCATAATCAGCGTGCCGACATCCATCCCCTCCGGGCGCTCGTGTGCATTACGGATGGTGATGGCGGGCAGGTTGAGCAAAGAACCTTCTTCCGTGATCGTGCCGCTGTCCGACACCACGCACAGCGCCTCCATCTGCAACTTTATGTAATCGCAGAAACCGAACGGCTTGAGGAACTGGATATGCGGATTGAGCGCGCCCAATTCCATCGAATCCAGGCGCTTCTTGGTGCGCGGGTGAGTGGAGACGATCACCGGGCAATCATAGGTCTTGGCCAACGCATTAAGCGTGTCCACCATGTTCGCCATATTCTCGGGACTGTCGATGTTCTCTTCACGGTGCGCACTGACGATGAAGAACTTGTTCGCCTTCAGTCCCATGCGTTCCAGCACATCAGATTGCTCGATCTTGGGCATGTAGTAGTCCAACACCTCGCGCATATGCGAACCGGTCTTAATGATGGTCTCGGGACGGATGCCTTCAGCTATCAGATAACGGCGCGCATGTTCGGTCAGAACCAGATTGATATCGCTCAAGTGATCGAGCACCTTGCGATTCAATTCCTCCGGCACGCGCTGGTCGAAGCAGCGGTTGCCCGCTTCCATATGGAACACCGGAATCTTGCGTCGTTTGGCAGAGATGACCGCCAGACAGGAGTTGGTGTCGCCATACAGCATCACCGCATCGGGCTTTTCCTTCTCCATCACGGCATCGGATTTCTCGATCACACGTGCAATGGTCTGCGCGGCGTTCTCACCCACAGCTTCAAGGAAGTGATCCGGCTTGCGGATGCCCAAGTCTTCAAAGAACAACTGATTCAGCTCGTAATCGTAGTTCTGCCCGGTGTGAACCAGAATATGGTTGGTATGCTGGTCGAATTCCGCGATCACCCGACTCATCTTGATCAGCTCGGGGCGCGTTCCAACAATGGTCATAACTTTAAGCATTGAGTTCTTCCTTGATGTAATCGAGTTTCAAAAGCAATTGCTTCACTTCTTCGACGCTCAGTCTATGAGTGTTATGCGAAGTGTAATCATCCAGATGGGATATCTTTTCCTCGCCCTCGCTGAAGTACTTTGCGTAATTCAGGTCGCGATTGTCGGCGGGGATACGGTAATAGCCGCCCATGTCCTGCGCATGCGCCATCTCTTCGCGCGAGATCAGGGATTCATAAAGCTTCTCGCCGTGGCGGGTACCGATGATGCGAACCGCACTGTCGCTTTTAAAAAGCTCCTTCAACGCCTGTGCCAGATCGGCCACCGTCGAGGCAGGCGCCTTCTGCACAAAGATGTCGCCTTGTTTGCCGTGTTCGTAGGCATATAGCACCAGATCGACAGAGTCTTCCAGCGACATCAGGAAGCGTGTCATGTTGGGGTCGGTCACCGTCAGCGGCTTGCCTTCCTTGAGCTGTGAGACGAACAAGGGAATGACCGAACCGCGCGAAGCCATCACGTTGCCGTAGCGCGTGGAGCAGAACACCGTCTCGGTCTCGCGCTGCATGCGCGACTTGGCAACCACCAGCTTCTCCGCCATCGCCTTGGAGATACCCATCGCATTGATCGGATATACCGCCTTATCGGTACTAAGCACTACCACTCGCTTCACCCCGTTGGCTGTGGCCGCATTCAGCACATTCTCGGTACCAATGACATTGGTGCGCACCGCCTCCATCGGATAGAACTCACACGAAGGAACCTGCTTCAGTGCGGCCGCATGGAACACATAGTCCACACCGCGCATCGCCTGATGTACGCTGTCATAGTCGCGCACATCGCCGATGTAGAACTTCAGCTTGCCATTGTTCAGGGCGATACGCATATCTTCCTGCTTCTTCTCATCGCGGCTGAAAATGCGGATCTCACTCACCTCCGTGGAGAGGAAGCGCTTAAGCACAGTATTCCCGAAAGAACCAGTGCCGCCGGTGATCATCAATACCTTGTTTTTAAACATAAGAAACCCTTAAATATTCAGATTCCGTCATTCCGGCGAAAGCCAGAGACCGCTGTCAATTATTACAAGACACCGGCCATCCCGATGCGACTTGTGAGTACTTTTAGCTGTAACCACAGATTCAACACGGTATTAATTATATGCATGCATCCTCTCGATCAATTCCGGCCAACCCGGTGCGACATATCCGGTCGCCTCACGGAAGCGCGTCGCATCCAGCGAGCGGTCGATCGCCAGCCTGTCATCCGACTCGATCTCGATCTGCTTGCCATAGACAACGGCGATCAACTTGAGCAGATCGAACTTGTTGATCGCCTGCGCGGCCACGTGATACAGACCGGACAATTTCTGGTTCGGGATCACCACATCACGCACCACTTCGGCAAAGACCACTGTCGGCAAGCCGGAAAAAACGGCGCGATTATAGCCTTTGCAACGCCCTTCCTGCGACAGGAACCACTCCAGCAATCCATATTTGGTTTCAAATTCATGGCCTATCGTCGAGGTGCGTAAAGTCACCGTGTGCGGGTAAGTCACCTCCCCCAGCGCCTTGGATTTGCCATATACATCGCGGGCATCGGCAAAATCCTCCTCGGTGTAATTGCCCTTTCCACCCGAAAACACGCAATCCGTGCTGACATGGATCAAACGCGCGCCTGCAAGCTTGCACAGCCCGGCCAGCCGGTGCGGCATCAGCGTATTGATCGGGATAGAGACCAGAGGGTCTTCGGCTTCAGGCTTGTGCTTGGTCAATCCGGCACAATTGATCACCGCGTCGGGCCGTATCGCATCCAGCACCTTGGCCAGCGCATCAGGATGCTCGACATCCACGCCTTCCACGATACGTTCCGCGATATGGGACGGAAAGAATCTTTTCGCATCGCCATTGCGAACCGTGCCGCTGACCTGCCATCCCTTTTTTTCGCTCAACACGCGCAACACCGTACTGCCTATCATGCCGCTCGCCCCGATCACCAGAACCTTCATTGGATACTCTCTTTCTTCTGTACAACCCCGCGCAACTCGTCGATCAACTGATCGACGAGACGCTCATGATCATAATGCTCGTAAAAATAAGCCCGCCCGTTGCGCCCCATCTCATCCCGCTCCGACTCGGACATCTTATAGAGTCCCAAGACCGCTTCCGCCAATGCCTTGCCGTCTTCCGCCTTGACGCCCACACCCGCCCTGGCTTCCACCACCAGCCTGGCCCCCTCGCCCGGCAAACAGGCGATGATTGGTCTTCCTGCAGCAAGGTATGCCTGCACCTTGTTCGGCACGGTCGCCGCAAAGATCTCGCGATCCGCCAGCGTCACCAGCAAAGCCGACGCCTTCTGCATGAATCCCGGCATCGTCTCCACGGGGAACCTGCCGGGCAAATGCAGATTCGTCAGTTTGCGATCCGCCACCTGCTGCAGCATCCACTGCCTGCAACTGCCATCCCCCAGCACCACGAATTGAATGTCCTTGCGCTCCTTGAGAAAAGTGGCCGCTTCGACGATCACCTCGACACCCTGCGCCGCGCCGATGTTGCCCGCGAACATCACGGAAAATCCCCCCTCAAGCCCCGGCACCTCCGGCGACTTGCCCGTCGCGGGCACGGCGAAGCTGCCATCAACCGAATTAGGGTAATACTTTATCGGCGTGCCGGATGCCAGAGCGCGGACCGGCTCGACAAAAGCCCTGGACTGGACCAGTAGCAGATCAGCATGGCGATAGATAAAACGAACGACCTGCTCCACGGCCCACAGGATGAGACGATTGCGCACATAGCCCGTCGCCGACAAACTTTGCGGCCACAGATCCTGCACCCAGATCACGACCGGCACCTTCTTCAGCCAGCCGAGGAACAAGGCCGGCAACGCCAGCATCAGCGGGGACAATCCGTAGACGAATATCACATCATATTTCCTGCCGCGCTTCAGCCAAGGTCCGAAAACCAAACCGGAGACGATGAACGAAAGATAGTTCAACGCCAAACGCATACTGCTGTTCTTGCCTCGCGGAATCAAAGGCACCCGGCTGATGTTCGCCCCGCAATACTGCTCGTGCTGGCATCCGCCCATCCGGTAACCCGCAAATATCTTCCCCTCCGGATAATTCGGCTTGCCCGTCAGGACATCCACTTGAACGCCCTTCTCGACCAAGGATTTGCTGACTTCGTTGATACGAAATCCCTCCGGCCAGAAATATTGGCTCACAACAAGGACGCGCACGTTATTTCGCTCTCTCTAAAATATGCCCAAGAAAATCTTCTGCGTTTTGCAAAGACAGTGGCGGCTCTTCCTTCAGCATGAACCTTTTCACCGCCCGCGCAATGGATACCGGCGACTCGGGATCGAACGATTCTTCAGGATCGATCACATCGCGCACATAATCCAGCTCCGAAGCCAGGATCGGCAGCCCTGCCTGCCGGGCCTCGATCAACGGCAAGCCGAATGACTCAAAGGTGGAAGGATAGATCATTGCATCTACGCGGCCATAAAGTTGCGTGACCGCCTCGTGAGGCAGGCTGCCCTCGTTGGAAATATTAAGCTGATGCTGCACTATCTGCTGCTCGATCCAATCGCACAGATCGGGGAAGGTTCGTCGATCCAGGGTCAACCTCAATGAGGGATACACCTGTTCTTCGGCAAGCAAACACCACGCCGACACCAGCATGCGATGGTTCTTGTGCGGCTCACCGGACGCCACATAGGCGAACTCGATCTGGCTGTTCCCAGCGGCTTCATGCTTCCCGATCCTGCGCACATAGTTTGCCGGGTCAGCCATGAACGGCAACACATGCACCGGCACCTTCCCTTTCGTCCGCGCCAACAGCAGCCTTTGCATCGAAGGCGTTTGCACAATGAACGCATCGACATTCGCCATCCGGCCAGACAGCCAGAGACGCTCTATCCACAGCCTGATCCTTGTCTTCAGCGGAAAATCGCACAGCGGGACATCATCGATCAAGTAGCGGTTCTGAAGGAATACCTGCACACGCCCGGCCAGCTTGAATAAAGGCGGCAGGTTGCCGAAACACAAAATGACATCATCCGGCCGAGAATTCCGCGCAAGCCTCCACTCTGCCCGCAACCGCTGCAAGACAGACGGCTTCACAAATTCGATTATCAGATTTTCAGGAAGATTGGAGGAAACCGCCATGCGCCGATCCAACTGCGCCGTCGTTTGGGTTGTTTTCGGAATGGCCGACAGGATGGCCGTCAACAAAGCCTTGCCGCCCCCCTGATGCACATTGGTGGCATGCAAAAACAACCTTGAGGCTTTCTCACCGATCAAGCAGCACTCCGTTCATTGCGGGCAACAATATGCTTTCGGATCATTTGGTAAATCTTATTCGACTGCACAACATAAACAATCAATACAAAGCACACGATCATCGCGTAAAAGGGCAGATCCTGCCTCGGTGCAACGCCGAACTGCGCAATGGTATTTGCCAGCGTAAAACCGAAGAGCGAACACAGCAGGGGATTGCTTGTCAGTTTAAACACGATCTGCTCGCTCAATTGCAACACGATCACGAACAGCGCCATGCCCAGCAATACCACCCACATCGATCCGCTGAAGAACAGGAATGCCGCCGAGCCTGGCAGGCTGGCAAAACGCCATTGGCTGGAATCCGTCCATTGGTAATGTGATTTTGCCACGATTTGGAATTTTGTTGCGCTACCCGCATCGCGCCTTTCCAAGGCCGCTTCCTTCAACAACTCCATACTCTTGTTGGGATAGGCGACCACTGCCATCACCCCCTCCAAGCCGATCCAGCGATCTACCGACAAAGACAGAATCCTGTATATAGCCCCGGAACCCACCTGATGCATAAACTCGTCAAACAGTTGATATTTTTCAGCTGCGGCAGCTACCGGCGCCTCACTGGTATTCTTTTCTTCCACGCCATTAGCCGGGACATTCGCCGCAACGGTTTGTTGGACTGCGGATGACGCATGTTGCTTCGCCGCCCCTACTATCAGCACAGAAGGCTCTTGTCCCTCTGCCCCAGATTCTTTCCCGCCCTCTCGAGGACCCTCAAATTTAGACTTTGTCGACTGCTGAACTGCCTGCGATGCAAGTTGCACCACCTTCTCCTTCGTCGGCGGCTCTTTCTCCTTGCTGACTACCGATTGATTCCGTAGCGCCTTCTCAAGCTTGACCTTCTCGGCAAGCAATTCCTTCAGATGCCCCTCTTGTGGCTCGCCCTTCTGGATCAGTTCCTTTACGTGCGCGATCCCGCCTGCAAGAACCTCAAGGCGTGACTGCATCTTTTGTCTATTCAGCTCATTGAGCACATCGGCGAATTCCGTCTCCCCGGAACCCTTTATCGCCAGGCTTTTCTCTATGCGCGCCTTTTCGGCAAGCAACTCTTGCAGATGCCCCTCTTGCGGCTCACCCTTCAGGATCAGTTCCTTTACGTGCGCAATCCCGCCTGTAAGTACCTCAAGGCGTGACTGCATCTTTTGTCTATTCAGCTCATTGAGCACATCGGCGAATTCCGTCTCCCCGGAACCCTTTATCGCCAGGCTTTTCTCTATGCGCGCCTTTTCGGCAAGCAACTCTTGCAGATGCCCCTCTTGCGGCTCACCCTTCAGGATCAGTTCCTTTACGTGCGCAATCCCGCCTGCAAGAACCTCAAGGCGCGACTGCATCTTTTGTCTTTTCAGCTCCTCAAGCACATCTGCGAACTCCGCCTCTCCGGAACCCTTTATCGCCAGGCTTTTCTCTATGCGCGCTTTCTCGGCAAGCAACTCCCGCAGATGCTCCTCTTGCGGCTCACCTTTCAGGATCAATTGCTTTACGTGGGCAATCCCGCCTGCAAGCACCTCCAAGCGCGCCTCCTGTCTTTGCACCTCTAGTTGCGCCTTTTCAATAAGCAGCTCGCGAAGATGCGCTTCCTGCGGCTCACCATTTGCTATTAATTTTTTTACATTAGCAATACCACCTTCAAGCACTTCCAGTCGGGTCAGCCGCTTCTGCTCCTCGGTTGTAAACCCGCCAACGTGCGGGTACAGATATGCGCGGAACGTCGTCACACCAGCAATGGCAAGCATCATCAAACATCCCAATGCGATAACCAGAACTGCCACCTTAATCCTCGATAAACCAATCAAGGATTTTCTGTTCTCGAATAACGCGAATAGCTGCGGTAGCGTGTGAAAGACATATATGCCTCGACTCAATAAGCTTGAGGCAGACAGGCCTGCCTCAACCAGCGGCGCATAGATCGAAACGGCGATATTCTTTCGTAGCGCCACTTCCCACCATAGCAATACCGTCACTAGCAGCGCGCTGCCTATACTCACTTGCCAAGCGATCAGTCCATTCAAAGGCCAAGGCAATATCGTACGGGGCGCCAATCCGATTTGCTGAATACCCAATAGCATATTCGCAATCGCCACGCCGACCATCCCGGTTGCAGCGAACAGCCATATCCACTTCCTTGCAGCCGGGTACCACGCCGGAGCCATGGATTGATCACAACGCATCTCTCTGGAATAGGTATTCGAGAATATGCGAAAGACCAGCCTTCCCAGCATCACACCGAGGCTGGCCACAATTGCCACCCACAGCACCTCATCCCATGCCGCTGCTGAGCCATCGAATTGTCCGACCGGTTCCACATAGGGATAATCGAGAATCAAATGGGCGGTGAGCTTGCCCCAGAAACCGAGCCATAAGGTAACCACCAAAAACAGATAGCCATAATGCGTGCGCTTATCGAATGCCGTTAACAGCATCAGCCAAAACGATACGCAGAACAGAAAATACGTCAGCTTAGCGCCGGGATAGCTGTCCATGCCCGCGAGTATCAGCCCGGCGCCGGCAAGACCCACTATGAGAATGAATAAATTATTAACCTTACTTAACATGCTGCACCTTATTGCGGGAGAATAATATTTTGGCGACCCAGCCTTGACGGAACCAGTAGGCTTGGGCAAGGGAGATGATACCGATCACGGCAAGATTCATTGCAATCTGAGGCAACAATTGCCTGGGTGTCACACCAATCTGAGCAACCATATTCGCCATCCATATCCCGGACATTGCACAGAAAAATGGATTCTCGGAAACAATCTGGATCAGTCGCTCACTGGCGGATACACTCAAGGCCAATAACAAAGTACCCGCAAAAACCAGCCAGAACGACCCACTCAAGTACAAGAAGCCAGCCACTCCAGGAAGCGTATTGAATTGATATTTATTCGCATCCATTTGGCTGTAATGTGATTTCGCAATGTATTGATATTTTGTCACATGGCCTATGGAAGGCTTTTCTACCAGCAACTCTTCAAAGAGTGCCACGCTTTTATCTGGATAGCCCACAGCGACCATGATCCCTTCCGCCCCGACCCAGCGATCCACAGCAAGATTCATCATGCGGCCACCGCTTGCCACTACCGTATCAAACTGAGTGCCATAAATAGTTTCCGCATTGAGGGTGTTTACGGTTACGTCGTACAGCGAATTTCTGAATACATTGACTGCTGTGCCAATGACCAGGAAGCCAACCATTGCCAGAACTGAATAAAGCACTAGAGCGCGGGTTGACAAGAAATCCCTGAATTTGCGCACATTGACCCATGCCGCCAAAAATACCGGGAGCACATGCCAGAGATATAGTCCCCGACTGATGGTTGTCATTCCGCCGAGTGCCGCCTCAAATAGCGCCACCAATACCCCCGTTGATAGATTCCTTCTTCTCAGAAAATCCCAATATATAAGCGCAGCCACCAGAAACGACAATCCACTATACAAGAACCACCCTGCTATAGCATTGGTCGGCCACGGGAATATCCTGCGTGCAACCAGCCCCGACTGCACAAAGCCAAATTGGATATTTGCAATGTTCAGCAAGGCAATTGCCAATATCAACAGGCCCCATAAGTATTTTTGCGGTATCAGCGGCGCATGATCCATTGCGGGACTTGGCGAGTCTGAACTCCCTCCGACGCTCTGCTTCTCTCTAAGCCAGCGTATTGAGATCATCCAGGCACCACTCACGCCTAGGCACACTAGCGTGGCAACGCTCATCAATTCATCGTACTGATGGGGCAGGAATTCAAATCCCCCCGTCGCTTCGGTGTATGGCCTTGAGAAAAACAGATTCACGGACAGTTTCAGCCACAATCCCAGCCAAAGGAAGATCGACAGCATGGTTGCGCCATAACCCAATCGACGGCCCAATCCCAACCACAACATCAATGCCGCCGCCCCGGAAAAGAGCACATATCGTATAACGGAACCCTCGTATGTTGATGCCACCGCAGCAACAGCCAGACAATACAAACACGCGCCCAGCACAAGAACGGCATTCTTGATGCGGGATTCATGCTTCATCATCGCGATTGCTGCTTGGGCAGGCCACGAATTGGCAATGGAACTATTACGCACTTAACTCTTTACTTACTTGGGTATGTATATTGTAGAAAGTCCCACGTTACCCAGACTCAATATCTCAGGCTGCAGCAGGGCCACTTTATAGTTTGCAGCGATTGCATCGCTAATAATTCTCGGATAAGGCTGTATCCCGGTAACGATCAGGTCATATTGCTTTTCCCTGACTGCCGTTATAACCACACCTGGCTGGAATATTTCTCCATGTGCCCATGCATACTGGAACATCGTGGAACCTTCGTTCTCGACATTCGCACCGTGTGCCACCAATGCGCCGATATTCCGGTTGGTCAGTATCCTGGCATTCGGTCGCTCCTGAATCAACTTCCCGACCGCCTGATAGTGCTCCTCCATCAGCTTCTCAAGTTCCGGACTGGGGATTGCACTTGCATTCAGTTGGCGGTGTATCGAAATAGTTCCTATTGAGATACTTACGAACAAGCCAATCAACAACAACTTAGTCAACCCTTCAATTCGAACCTGTGAGTTCGCTGAGAGATGGAAATATGGCGAAGATATTTCTGTGGGTGCTTTGGTTAAGCTCGCGACTAAACCAACGCTTACCAACACCATGGTGATCCACATAGTCAGGAAGTAATTTGGCCCGCCTCCAGCATTGCCCAAAACCTTCAGCAGAAAAATCAGATGAAGAATAAAGCTCACATGCCAAATAGATAGCTTTGTCACTCGAAGCGCCATAGCTGCAATAGATAGCAAAGCAGCAAGAGTGAATGCTGCATTGTTTTGGATGACGAATCCATACAATCTGGATTTCGCCAATTCTGGATCGTGGGACATTATTACTTTCAAATCCAGAATGGTCGCCCTCAGATATTGCCCGGAATTGACCCATTCCAAATATGCATACGCCAACCCAAACATCACAGCAAATCCCGCCATTACTGCTGCCATTTTCCAAACCGGGATTCTTCTGGCCAGCAGAAAGACCATTACGCTACCAATTGCGATGATGCCCTGCTGTTTTGCAAGAAAACATAATGCCGCGAATACCCCCAGCAGCACCCATGCCCACCATGAATCATCCTTCTTTTCCACGCAATACTCTGCCAGCAGGAGTGTCGCCAGGAACATAAATGCCATTGTGCTATTCGGCGATACTTGCACGATATCCAGCAACAAGCCCGGCTCACTTGGAAGCCAAACAAATACCGCGGCAATCGCGGAAAGGAATAAGCCCCATTTCTTTGCGTAGTAGAAGAAAATGGCCAAGGGGCATAGCAACCAGAACAAAAAGGACACGCCCCGTGCCAGACTCATACCTGCATCTGCTCCGCCAACAAGTGCAACGAACGCGTGATATAGGGGATTGTAGATACTGAGTACCTTACCCGCCTCCAATGACAGGTAGATTGGCAATCCCTGCGCAATTCGATGCGCAAAATTCAGATGATCACCGTCTGTAGCCTCCCAGTCATAGGGGAATGCTACGACTTGGACGATATAGTGGAAATAGCGCCCCAAACAATAGACTGCGGCGAGCACAAATGCGCCGTAGAAAAACCGGAGCAGCATTTCAGTTTTATTTAGCTTCAATCTGCGCCCCGCCATCAGAATTCTTAAAAACGAGTTTTTTTGCAAAAATAAAGTTCGACAGCATGCCGAACATAATCCCTAACGCCTGTCCGAAGAAGTGGTATTGCTCACCTGCTGCCACAACGACCAGATTAAGAACAACCAAGTTGATGATCAAACCTTGTATGTTGCCCAGCAAATAATATGAGAACTGCCGGACGTTAACCGGCCGTGTTCCATTCTCTGCCCTGAATGTCCAAATATGATTCAAAACATAGTTGTTTATCACTGCAATACAGAAGGCCGTTACTGCACTCAGATTCACACCAAAGTGGGCATATTCAAAAGCGAAATAGTAAGCCGCAAAATTAATGCCCGCCCCCACGGAGCCAACCATGCCAAACCGAATTAATTTCGGAAGGTTTCTTTTAATATTCCAATTCATCTTTTGCATGTAGTTCCGCAGAAATAATTAGCGCGTAATAATCAAGATCTGAATCTCAGACGAATAATCGTATACAGGTAAGTGAGGATAAACATAATGAGATTTCGCTTGGTCTCACCAAACATCCGTTTCTTAAATACGAAAGGCACTTCCTTGAAACGCATGGCGGGATAGCTGCGGCGCAATTTGAAGAGTATTTCTTCGACGATATCGAAATTGTTGCAACTCAGCTTGATGGATTTTAGTTGCTCGGCCCTGTAGACCTTGAAGCTGTTCGATACGTCTTTGCACGGCAGGTTAAGTACAAACGAGAATGTCCAGTTGACGATCCGACTCATCAGGATCAGGGCAAGGCTGTTCTCGGTATTGCCATTTTCCACATAGCGGGATGCGATCACCACATCGTATTCATCCGCGAAGCGGAACAATTCCGGAATGAACTCCGGCGGATGAGAGCCGTCGGCGTCCATGAATATCACATAGCGGCCCTGTGCCTCTTCGATACCGGTTCTGACCGCACTGCCAAAATAGTTGCCACCGCGCCGGGTGACATAGCGAACACCATGTTGCTCGCATACCGCTTTGGTCTGATCCATGGGTTCCATGGTGTCGATGACCAGCACTTCTGCATGCTGCCCCATGGCCTGCAAAGTTTGCAATATCCTGGGCAGCAGATTCTTCAGGTTCTCTTCTTCCTGATATGCCGGCAGGATAACGCTCAAGTCGATGTTATTTTCCATTGCTGTCTTTCACCCACTGAATCATTCTTTGCAGACCGGTCAGTTTGTCGACTTGGGGTTGCCACTGGAATTCATGCGATGCCCTGCGGATATCCGCGACGAATACCTTCTGGTCGTTCGAGCGCCACGGCAACTGCTGGTAGGTCAGCTTGACATCCAGCTCCTGCTCCAGCATGGCGAACAGCTCAAGGAGAGAAAGGCTATTCGGCATGCCGCCACCGATATTGAATGCTTTCCCGGCACATCGATCCACGGCTTTCGCCGCCATGAAATAGCAATTGATCAGATCGGAAGCGAACAGCACATCTCTGACCTGTTTACCATCACCGGAAATGGTGAATGGCTTCTCCAGCCGACCTTGCTGAGCCAGCAGCGCCTGACTCACGAACCAGCCGACCCAGCCTTGGTCGTAGGTGCTGAATTGACGCCCGCCGAAGATCGAGGAATGCCTGAATACAATGGCTTTGATCCCGAAGTTTCGTGCATAGTCGAGCATGTATTGATCGGCAGCCCCTTTCGAGCAGCCGTAGGGCGATCTGAAATCCAGAGCGACTTGCTCATCGAATCCGAAAGGCAATCCCTTTGCTTCGTAGCGCGTTGCAGCTTCTATGTACTCGTAGTTCTCAAGATCGCCGTACACCTTGTTGGTAGACGAATAGATGACTGTCGCCTCCGGCGCATGCTTGCGCAGAGACTCCAGCAGATTGAGACTGCCTACCACGTTGATCTCAAAATCCCGGCGCGGGTTTTGCAGCGATGTCGTCATGGCCACCTGTCCTGCAAGATGGAACACCACATCGGGCTTGATCTCTTGTATCACGCGCTCAATATCATTGTTGAGGCGTATATCGCCATGGAAGTAAGTAAACTGACCGAGCGTTTTCAACCATTCCAGATTTTGCGCGCTGCCTGCTCGTGAAAGATTGTCAAAAACAAAGAGCTCATCCCCTTTTCTCAGAACTTCACTCGCCAGATTCGACCCCAAGAACCCGCATCCACCCGTAATCAAATAACGCATGATTAGTTAAAACTCCCTTTTTCCATTTCAATCATTCTTCTTATCCCGTCTTCCAATGTCACTTCCGGTATCCAGCCCATGGCTGTTAGCCCGCCGATATTCACATCGGACGCCATGACCTCGTTCTTTCGGTATGGTATCGCCCCGAAATCCAACCGGGTCTTCCGGTTACCACTGATCTCTTGTGCCAGCGCGACAAACTTTCTTATTTCCACCGGTTGCGCCGATCCCACTTCAAATCGATAGTATCGATGCGCCAGACCCGGCGCTTTTTCCAGCAGCAACTCAAACGCGCGGATCACATCGTCGATGTAGATGAAATCGCGCTTCTGTCGCCCCTCGGTCAGAGGGATACATTCAACGTTTGATAAAAGCGACTGAACGATGAATGTCACGAACTTGGACGGATCGTCGCCGGGCCCGTAAAAGTGCTCGAGGGCCACGTTAATACCAACGATTCTATCCGAATAACTTTCCAGCCAATCCGCAAACTGCTTCTTGGACAGGCTGTAGTTGCTCACCCCCTTATCCAGGATCGTGTCGGTATTGATGAAGACGGCAACGCCATTCACTGCCGCGGCATGCAGCAACTTCAGCGGCAATATCAGATTGGCTTCGATCGTTCCGCACGGATCAACCTGCTTCCGTCCGTAATCCGTCGCGCAATGCATGATGTACTGGATGGGGTGCGCCGCGAAGAAGGCGTTGAAGTCCGTCGTTTCCAGATCGACCCACGTGACTTCGTCAGCGATGTCGCGTACGCGGTCCAGCTTGGATACCGCGCGCCTGAGGCCATAGATGCGATAGCCTTGCTTCAGCAGCTTGCGCATCAGGTGGCTGCCCAGATAGCCGGTGCCGCCCGTCATGAATATGGCTTGCCCCCGCGCTTCGATCCTCATTCCTAGCATCCCGGCTCCCTTGCTATTCACGCCTGAAAGATCGGCAGTAATCCATCATAGAACTTCAATCCTTGCTCGCTGCGCAGAAACGTTCGCCCCGCTTCGCGCATCGACTCAATCTCCTGATCGGACATGCGCATCACTGCCGTGTGCATCTGCTCCCATGTGGCGAACTGCCGAACATCGATATAGGCTTCCTTGGGGATCAGATCGGCGATATCGCTTGCGCCCCAATACAGGGGGATGGTTCCGGCATAGAAACAATCGAATATCTTTTCCGTGATGTAGCCCTTCATCGCCATGTTCTCGAAGCACAGCGCGAACGCGTAATGCCCCATCACCTCGTATTTGGATGCGCATGAACCTTTGTAGATCGACATCAGCGTCCTGCGATGGCGCCAATAGGGCAGCCACAGTGAGTTCCGCGACCACCAGCGCTCCCATCCCCGCCCATAAAGATCAACGGCACCCGATCTGGCCAGCGATGCCATCGCTTCGATTCGCTTGCTATACAACTCCTTGTGGGCCGAGACCGGTTTGTGGTTGCCATTGATCACGACGATGCGCCGTTGACGGTCCGGCATACTCCAGCAAGCCTCGATCACTTCCGCTCTGGGTTGCGGCCAGTAGAACTTATGCAGTCTGGAAGCGTCCACCCCTTTAAGTGAGTATCCATCGCCTTCTACGTTGTGGATATAGACGCGCTCAAAGACTTTGGTCAGTTCCGGCAATTCACGATACAGATGGGGGGCAACGACTGGCGGCTCGAAGATGACAAAGGCGCGCATCCTGATGTTCGGCCGCGCGGCGAGCGCACGATAATTCTCCAGCACGCCGAAAGAATAGTAATCGGCTTCCTGTTCGCCCTCTTTCTGCGCCAGCAGGAAATCGGCGGTGTGAACCGCGGCCCCTTCTTGTTCGAGTGCTGCCCGCATCCGAATATTCGGCGCCAGTGTGTCGTCCCGGTTGAGCACGGGGTCGCTCTCGTCAAACAGGCGATCTTGATAGTAGGCCTTGTAGGCCGGATCAACGTAGATAGTCCGCACTTTTATTCCTTCATTTGCGCATGACGCGTTTCAAATATCCCAGCGTGAGACGCCCGATCTTTTCCAACCTGAACAGCAGCAAGCCGCGCAAATAAATGCCGGCGACCAATACGCCGAAGCCTCTCTTTGTTTGCATGGCGGCCTTCCATGCATCCCACGAATAGATGTCATGTAGCAGGCTTTTGGCTTCGCCCGATCTCGCGCTCAGGAAACAGTTCACTGCCCGCATCACCCTGTCGCGCCTGTCCAGCCGCGCGTAATTCTCGAGATCGGTGTGGTTCAGCATGCCGCGCACATCCTCTTGCCCTAGATAATGCTCTGTGACGAGGAAGAAATCCGGCCGTTCGGTCTGCAATCGCACTTTTGCCGAGAATTGGTTGGCGCTGACCCGGTATCGCATCAGAGGCGCGGGAAGCAGGCCTATCGGGTGCTTGCGCGCGATCCTCAACCAGACGTCCAGATCAGCCGAGGATTTGAACAGACCGCCGCGCCAGGACTGGATGTCCTGTTGGTACACCGTGGTCCTCGCCATCACGCTGGGGCAGATAAAGAAATTCGAATGGCGCAGCACCGCTTTGAAGACCGTCTCGAAACCATACAGTCGGTCGAAAGATCCCAAGCCGGCGGGGAAGCTGATCTCGCCGAATTTTTTTCCCGTTTCGTCGATCATGCTCGCGGCGGTGAAAACCGCCCCCGCCTCCGCATGGCTTTCCAGAAAGGCCACTTGTCTTTCCACCATCTGCGGCTCATACAGGTCGTCGGCATGGAATATCGCCGTGTACTTTCCCTCAGCCAGCCGGATGCAGTTGTTGAAATTCTCTTCCGCGCCGACATTGATTGCCTGTCTATGGATATGCACTCTGGGATCGGCCAGGCTTTCTACGACCTTTACGGTGTCGTCGGTCGATGCGTTGTCCGAGATATGCACGGCCAGATTGCGATAGGTTTGCGACAGGATCGAAAGCAGCGTCTCGCGAACTGAGCCGGCAGCGTTATAGGTGGGAATGCAAATGCATACCAAAGGTTGCTCAGTCATTGGCCAGCCCCATTCGTCTGAACACGGTTTGGAATCGCTGCGCGTAGGTGTGGTCGCGCTGCGTGCGCGTGTATGCCGCTGCGGCCATCGATTCGCGCAGCACCTCGTGTTCAAGGTAAAACCTGATCTTCTCGATCAGATCGTCGGCATCGGCATAGACTGCAATCTCACGGTCTATGTCGTAGCAATTGGCCAGGCCCTCGACGAAATATGAGAGCTGAAATGCACCGCAGCCGTTCACCTCGAAGATGCGCGCCTTCATCTGCTCAATGTTCTTTTTGCTGCGCACGCGGTTGATCAACGCGCGCGGAGATGCGGCCAGATAGCGGATGTCCCACGATGCGGAATTGGTCAGATTCAGATTGATCTTGCTTTCGTTGAATATTCTGACCATCCCTTCCTGGTCGACTTCGCCTTTCGGCCATCGGTATCCCATCACCTCAACGGCTATGCCTGCTTTCCTGATGCGGTTGATCAGCCATTCACGGTAGGGGTGCCAGCCGCCGACGAAAGACACGTCGAATCTCTTGCCGGTTTCCATCTTCCGGAACACTTGCTCGTTGCACCCGAAGGGGAAGTAGATGGCGTTCGCCAAGCCCAGCTCGCGGTATTTCATTTCGCCGTGCAGATCGGGGGTTGAGAAGTAGTCGAACTGTCTTGCCCAATATCGGGAGTAGTCGACGCGCCAGGTATCGTCATGAAAGAAGCAGAAGGTCTTGGTATGTGTCCGCAAGGCGTTGATGGTTTCCGCCTCAAACTGGTCGGTATAGAGCGAGAACACCGCTGCCGCCGGTTGCCAGTCGCGCACGCGCTCCAGCAATCTGCGGTTCATTTCGGCCTTGCCGTGCGCCTGTATCTCACCCATGTAGTCGAAAAGCTCGACCTCATGCCCCATTGCCTTGAGTACCTGGTAGAAGTTGAAATATTCGAATGAATACTCGCGCTTCGGATCACCATAGGTATGCAACATGCAAACGACCAATATCTTCATGCTTCCCTCATTTCCACCAAATGTTGCCGCAACAGCCTGTACAGCAAACCGAGATATACCAGACCCGTTGTCACGATGACACTGACGACCACGGCCCAATCGGCTGTGTTGAGGAGGATCCGCATCCCCAGCCCTGCCACGCACAACACGACGGCAGCCAATGCTGCCTGCCCCAAAGTATGCAACGGCACGCTGCCACCTGCGCGGTGCGCCAGCAATATGTGCAACAAGGCCACCACTACAAAGCCAGCCAAAGCCAGCGCGATCCCCGCGCCTTGGGCACCCAGCGGGGGGATCAGGAGCACACACAGCACGATCGAAAGTGCCGCACCGACCGCTGTCGGAACGATCAACCAGCGCGTACGCATATAGACATGCGCGATCAATGAATAGACCCCGGTCAACACACGCGCCGCTTCGGCCAATGCCCCCCACACGACAAAACTTGCCGCCCCCTGGAATCGCTCGCCCAGAAATAATCGCGTGAATTCCGGTGCCAGCAGCACGATCAACGCGACCGTCAATATCAGCGACGGAATGACCGCGCTTGCGTATCGTCGCCATGCTTGCGCTTGCTCCGCCGGATGATCCTTGTTCGCATCCCGGTACAAACGGGGTTGAAAGTAGGTCGTCAGGATAGATTCGAAGCCCGCGATCATGCCCGCACTGATGCTGTAACCCGCCACGAACAGGCCAAGCTGAGCCATGCCCAGATGGCTTTCCATGATGTAGCGATATCCTTGCGACTGCACCCAGCCCAAGCCCGCAGCGAGTGCCACCGGCCATGCGAAATCGAACAGCACCCGCAGATGCTGCCCGCGGATGTGCGGCGAGTTGGCCGGTGCGCCATGCACGCCCAGCCGGGTGAAGAGCATCCTTGTGCCGACCACCGCCAGCAGCATCTGCCCCAGCAACAGTCCCAATACCCAGTACTGGGCGGATGTCTGCATCGTTCCCACCAGCGTGACTGCGCAAACAAAACTGGCCGCCAGCGTTGCTACCGATAGCACCACGAAGCCGCGCGTGTCGCCCAACATGTTCAATGATGGGATGGATGTCTGGTTGATCGTATTGAAAATCAGCGAAGCGCAAACCAGCGTGACGACCCAGCCGATCGGCATGCCAAAGTTCACCAGCCCGCTCAGGTTGAACAGCGGCAGACTGATGGCGGCGAGCAGCGCCACCCCGACCAGATAGCCCGCATAGCGTTCCAGATACGCGCGGGCCGAACCGTTCGCCTGCCAGGCATGCAGGCGACGATTGATGAACATGCCGACGGGATTCACCAGAAACATCGCGAAGAATGCAATGGTCGTCAGCACCAATGAGACTTTGCCCATCTCTTCAGGAGACAGCAGCGTGGTGGCGACCCGCAGCATGGCGAGCGCCAGAATGAACTGCGCCGCCCGGCCGATGATGATCGTGATCAAGGCTTGCCCGCCGTGGCGAGTGGCGCTTGCAGCATCGCCGCGGCTTCCTTCAGCACGCCTTCTGTCGAAGTAAGCTGGGGTTGATAGCCGAACTCCTCCGCACGCTTGTTCAGGGAATAGTAATGAGGCTTGCCGCCTGTCGCATTGATGGCGGCATGCGATTCCGTCACTTCATAGCGCAGCCCGAATTCGTTCTGCATGGCCTGCAGCAGACCCGGCTTGTCTATGGGTGCCTTGCTGTAGCAATCGACGGCCGCATTGGCGGGTGGTGCAGATAGCAAGGCCGTCACCAGACGGTAGAAGTCGGAAGGATGCAGATAGTCGCGCACGATGTAATCAGAGGAAGTCATCAACACCGTCTTGTCGCGGATGGCGCGCAGCATGTCGGTGACAAGAAAGCGCGCTTCAATATCCTGCGTACGGCTGAAATAATTGAACACGCGGATATCGATGATGTGCAGCTCGGGATGGGCACGGTGCCTGCATTCGGCATGCAACTTCGCCACGCCGTACCATTCGTGGGCGGCAAGGTCATTGATCTTGATGATTGACGGCGTCTCACGCCGCGCTGGTTCGGCGAAACTGGAACCGTAGGCAGCACCGCTGCTCAGGAACAGATAGCGGCATGACGGGTGTGTCTTGAGATATTCGAGCACCATCTCGTCGAAGCGCAGGGTGACTTCAAGTATCTCTCCACCCAACTTCGCGATCTGCGCTGGATCGCCAGCGCCGACGAAGTTGATGACGGCATCGAATTCCTGTTTCCCGAACTCGGCAAAGCCATCAACGCGATGCTGCCCCGCCATTCCGTTGCCAGCCAGCCAAACCGATACTTCTTCAGTGCGGCGCGCAAACAGATGAAGCTGATTCCCGGTTGCGCCTGAAAGCGAGATGATCAGGTCTCTGGCTATCTGGCTGGTGGCTCCGAGGATCGCTATCTTCATCGCAGCGATACTCAAGCATCCAGCTTGGGAAATTGTTCGTCCAGTTTCGACCCAAAAGCCAGACGCGGTCGGCATTCCGTGGCGCCGTTCATCATCAGCTCGATGAGCAGCGGGCCTTTATGCTCCGCAAGCATCGGCAGGATGCCATCCATCTCGGCGGCATTGGTAATGCGTTGCGCGGCGATGCCATATGCGGCAGCGATGTCGGCAAAAGCAGGGCTGCTATAGCCTTTCTGGGTGGACTGGTTACGTCCGTCGAAGTACATGTCCTGGAAATTCTTGACCATGCCCAATACGGCGTTGTTCATCACGATGATGGTCACATCCAGATCCAGACGCTTCAAGGTATCCAACTCCTGGATGTTGAGCTGCATACTGCCGTCGCCGGTGATCACGACCGTTTTGCTCCGCGACTGGAAAGCGATGCCCAATGCTGCGGGAAAGGCGAACCCCATCGCACCCATGCCGCCGCTATAGTGAACCGCCTGCCCGGCATTCAGGCGCAGACTTTGTGCCGCCCACATCTGGTGATTGCCGACATCGCAAACGTAATCGACGGATTGCCCGGCAAGAATATGGTTCAGCTTGCTGAACAACTCACTTGGGCTGATCTCCCAATCTGCATACTCGTTGAATCGGGCGCGCGCGCGTTTTTCCGACAGCGTTGCTATCCAGTCGGGAGTCAACCGTGGGAATGTTTCGGAACCGAGTGAGAACTTCTGAAAAAAGCTCTCTGCTGTCGTACAGATGTTCAGGTTCGCATGCACCCGGTTATCCAGTTGCGCCGGATCGATGTCGATCTGGACGATGCGCGCTTTGCGGGCAAAGTCGTCCACATCCGCGCCTGTCTGCCTGACATCGAGACGTGCCCCGATCACGATCAGCAGATCGCAGTTCTGCACCGCCCAGTTCGCTTCGCGGTTGCCATAGCTGCCGATCATGTTGAAATAGTGCTCGCGGGCGACTACGCGTTCATGGCCCATCAGCGTCGACACATATGGGACACCCAGCCTGTCGGCTTCCTGCAGCCATCCGTCCATCCCATCGGCCCAGCGCGCACCGCCACCGATGCAGATCAGTGGTCGTTGCGCATCCTTGCACAGGGAAACCAATTCTTGCAGTGCGACTGGCGTTGTTTCCGGGCCTGCTTCTATCGCCAGCGGAGTATTCACCCATTGTTCAACGAGCGCATCCGGAATATCGAATCGCTGCACATCGTTCGGGATATCCAGCAATACTGGCCCTTGGCGTCCGCTGATTGCAGCAGACAATGCCTTGTGCAACTCGGGCAGCAATGCTTCCGCACTGTCTACACGCGCGGCGTACTTGGTCAGCGATTTCACCACCTCGACGATATCCAGCTCCTGAAAGCCTTGCTGGCGAACTCCCCTCGACCCTTTGAGTTCGCGTGTATTGACCTGGCCGGTGATGAACAGGCACGGCACGGAGTCGAACCAGCAGTCGCCGATGCCGGTGATCATGTTGGTCGCGCCCGGACCGCTGGTGCCCATCGCCACGGCGATGGTCTTGCCTTTGGTGTAGCGGGCCACGCCTTCCGCCGCAAATGCGGCAGATTGCTCATGGTGCATCGAAACGATGTTGAATTGCCCCGATTCGGCAAGGCTGTCGAGCATGTGGGTGATCATGCCGCCCACGAGTTCGAAGCATGTCTGTACCCGGTGGGCGATCAGGAATTTGGCGAGTGCGTCGGATGCCTTCAAAGCTTGCCTCTGTTATTTTGTTCTAGAAATTCACGCCGAAGAACGCTTCCAGCTTGGCGATGACGAAATCCAGCATCTCGCGGCTCAAGCCCGGATACACGCCGATCCAGAAGGTGTCGTTCATCACGGTGTCGGTGTTGGTCAGCTCGCCCGAGATGCGGAAGTTGCGGCCTTTCATGTAGGGCTGGCGCGTCAGGTTGCCGGCGAACAGCAGGCGTGTGCCGATCTTGTTCTGGTCGAGGTATTGCAGCAGGTCGACGCGGTTGATGCCCGCGCTCGCCTTGATGGTGATGGGGAAACCGAACCAGGACGGATCGCTGTTCGGCGTGGCTTCCGGCAGCAGCAGGAATTCTTCGCAGTTCTTCAGGCCGTTCTTCAGGTAGGCAAAGTTCGACTTGCGTGCCGCGATGAATTCTTCCACGCGGTTCATCTGTGCCAAGGCGCAGGCGGCTTGCATGTCGGATATCTTCAGGTTGTAGCCGATATGAGAATAGGTGTACTTGTGATCGTAGCCTTGTGGCAGGTCGCCCAGCTTCTGGCAGAAGCGCTTGCCGCAGGTGTTGTCCTTGCCGGGCTGGCAGTAGCAGTCGCGACCCCAGTCACGGATCGATTCAACGATCTGACGCAGTTGGTCGTTGTTGGTGAACACTGCACCGCCTTCGCCCATGGTGATGTGGTGCGCGGGGTAGAAGCTCAGCGTGCCGATGTCGCCGAAGGTGCCGCACAGCTTGCCGTTGTAGGTGGAGCCGAGCGCATCGCAGCAGTCTTCGACCAGCCAGAGGTTATGCTTCTTCGCCAGTGCGGTGATGGTATCCAGATCGTAGGGATTACCCAGCGTGTGGGCCAGCATGATGGCTTTGGTCTTGGGTGTGATCGCCGCTTCGATCTTGGCCGGGTCGATGTTGTAGGTGCCGAGTTGCACATCGACGAACACCGGCACTGCACCGAATTGCAGGATGGGGTTCACCGTAGTGGGGAAGCCCGCCGCCACCGAGATGACTTCGTCGCCCGGTTTGATCGCGCGTTCGCCCAGCTTGTGCGAGGTGAGCGCGCTGAACGCCAACAGGTTGGCGGAGGAGCCGGAATTGGTGGTGAGCGCATGCTTCACGCCGAGGAATTCGGTGAGGCGCTTCTCGAAGGCGTCGTTGAAACGGCCGGTAGTCAGCCAGCCGTCAAGCGAGGCTTCCACCATGTTTTGCAGTTCGGCAGCGCCGATCACCTTGCCCGAAGGCGGCACCACATTTTTGCCCGCTTCAAATACGCTGGGCGCATAGGCGAGGTCGGCATATTGTTTGACGAGATCTGCGATCTGGCTGCGGAGTTGTTCTTTTGTGCTCATGTTGTTTCTCTCACTGTGCGTATTGTTCGATCTGTTTCAGGGTGAAGCTGCGCATATCCTGCTTTGCCAGCCAGGCCTGCTGCCAGGATACGATCATCTCCAGCGTATGGCCCAAGTGCCAGCGCGGTTGCCAATCGAGGCGCATCTTGGCCTTGGAGCAATCCAGCTTGAGGTAATGTGCCTCGTGCGGATGCTCGCCGCCGTCCAGTTGCCAACTCGCGCCCTCGCCCCACTTTTGCGTGAGTTGCTCGACGATCCACTGCACCGGCTTGGCATCTTCATCGGCCGGGCCGAAATTCCAGCCTTCGGCGTAGGTGACGCCCTGCGTGTAGAGCTTTTCCGCCAACAACAGATAGCCGGACAGTGGCTCCAGCACATGCTGCCAGGGTCGGATCGCGTGCGGACTGCGGATCACGACCGGCTTGCTGTCGCTGATGGCACGCAGGATATCCGGAATCAAGCGGTCGTCTGCCCAGTCGCCGCCGCCGATGACGTTACCGGCACGGCCAGACGCAAGCGCCACACGATGCTCTGCGTATTTCCCCGGATTGAAGAATGAATTGCGGTAAGCCGAAGTCACCAGTTCGGCGCAGCCCTTGCTGTTGCTGTAAGGGTCGAAGCCGCCCATGGCTTCGTTCTCGCGATAGCCCCATACCCATTCCTTGTTGTCATAGCACTTGTCGCTGGTGACGTTGACCACGGCGCGCACCGAAGGCGTCCGGCGCACGGCTTCCAGCAGATGCACCGTGCCCATCACGTTGGTGGAATAGGTCTCGACAGGGTTCACGTAGGAATAGCGCACCAAGGGCTGGGCAGCCATGTGGATGACGATGTCCGGCGCGGCTTCGCGGATGGCTTTGCTCAAGGCCTCTCCATCGCGAATGTCTCCGATGATTGAGGTCATGCCCTGTGCAACGTTCGCGACTTCGAACAGGCTTGGATTCGTCGGTGGCTGCAAAGCATAGCCGGTCACTTCCGCACCGAGCTGCTGCAACCAGAGACTCAGCCAACTGCCCTTGAAGCCGGTGTGTCCCGTCAGGAACACCTTCTTGCCGCGCCAGAATTCGACGTTCATTTCCACACCTTCCAGGGCGCCTTGCCGGATTGCCATAACTCTTCCAGATGCATCTTGTCGCGCAAAGTATCCATCGGTTGCCAGAAGCCGTTGTGGTGGAAGGCGGCTAGCTGGCCTTCTTCGGCAAGACGTTCGAGCGGTTCGCGCTCCCAGATGGTCTTGTCGTCACCCAGATAGTCGAGGACTGCCGGTGATAGCACAAAGAATCCCCCATTGATCATCGCACCGTCACCCTGCGGCTTTTCTCTGAAGCTGTTGACCTTGTTGCCACTCATATCCAGCGCACCGAAACGACCCGGCGGGATCGTGGCGGTCAGGGTGGCTTTGACTTTTTGCGCTTTGTGGAAGGCGATCAGCTCGGTGATATTCACATCGCTCACACCGTCGCCATAGGTAAAGCAGAACGCTTCTTCATCCTTGACGTAGTCTGCCACTCGCTTCAAACGGCCGCCGGTCATCGTTTCTTCGCCGGTATCCACCAGCGTCACCTTCCATGGCTCGGCATAACGCTGATGCACTTCCATCTTGTTGTGCTCCATGTCGAAAGTCACATCCGACATGTGCAGGAAGTAGTTGGCGAAATATTCCTTGATCACATATCCCTTGTAGCCGCAGCAGATCACGAAGTCGTGTATGCCGTGGGCAGAATAAGTTTTCATGATGTGCCACAGGATCGGCTTGCCACCAATCTCGACCATGGGCTTGGGGCGAACGGTTGTTTCTTCACTGATCCGCGTACCGAGTCCGCCTGCAAGAATGACAGCCTTCACTTTACTTCTCCTTATAGCTTGGCCAACGACTCGAATGCTTCCGGAATCGGATAGTGATGATTGCCCACGAACAGGCCGTTTTGATCGATGTGATCGGCATTCTTCAATGTGCCGTGCACTTCAGAGTCGAAGTATTTCACTACCTCATTCTTGGCGAAGTTACCCGCCACGATAGGACGGCATTCGAACCCCAAATCATTCAGCTTCATCACCAATTCCTTGCGCGTAAGTTTGCTGCCGGGACGGATCACCAGGCTGAATCCGAACCAACTGCTCTCGCCAATCTCTTGCTGAATGATGATGTCAGGGTGATTGGCCAAGGCGGCTTGCAGCAGCTTGCCATTCTTTCGACGCTCCTCAACCATGTGTGGCAGCCGTTTCACCTGTTCTACGCCCAATGCACCTTCCATTTCCAGGGGACGAACGTTATAACCGGGCAACACGAAACGGAACGATTCCTCGAATGGATCATCGCTCTTCTCACTGCAGACTAGATTATGTTTGGGTAGATTGCGGGTCCAACCGTGCGCGCGCAACGACAGCAGAATCTGATACAGCTCTTCATCGTCGGTGACGATGAGGCCGCCTTCCATGGTGGAGATGTGGTGACTGAAGAACGAGCTGTAGCTGCCCATCACACCAAAGGTGCCGGCATGCTTACCGTTGAATCGAGCCCCCATGGATTCGCAGTTGTCTTCCATCAGCACGATGTCTCGCCCGCCGATTATCTTGTTGATGCGGTCGAAGTCGTTGGGGTTGCCCAGCAGGTTCACGGCCATGATCATGCGCGTTTTGTCGGTGACCGCCTGCTCCAGTTGCTCCAGATCGTAGTTCAGGGTATTCAGATCGATGTCGACGAACTTGATCTTCAGGCCGTACTGATACAGCGGATAGTAGGTAGTGCTCCAGGATACGGCGGGCACAATCACCTCGTCGCCGCGCTTCAACTTCAACTTTCCATTCTGCGTGTAGAACAATGCCGCCACCATCAGCAGGTTCGAAGATGAACCCGAGTTCACCATCACGCAATATTTGCTGTCGACATATTTGGCGAAATCGCGCTCGAATGCCTGCACGTTCGCGCCCATGGTGAACATGCCGGACGCGATAACCCGCTGCATCGCATCGAGTTCTTCTTGCCCCCAGGAGGCTGTAGCTAACGGAAACTTGAAACTCATTGTAAAAACTCCCTTAGATAATAGTCGTATGTTTTTTCGATACCGCTGCGTAACTCATTCTGTGCACGCCACCCCCAAGCCAACTGGCGCTCTACGCTGACCAGTTTGCGCGCCATGCCGACGGGTTTGCTCAGATCATGGGCGAAAGCGCCTGTGTATCCCATCACGTCTGCTGCCGCCTGGTAATACTCGTTGATGGTGTAGTCATGCCCCAGCCCGATGTTCATCATGACGGGCAGCACTTCGAATTCTTTGATCGCTCGAACCAGAGCATCCGCCAAATCACCCGAGTACATGAATTCGCGCCGGGCTGTGCCGTCACCCCATATTTCCACCGATTCCTGCCCGTTTTGCTTGGCCTGATGGACTTTATGGATGATTGCCGGAATCAGGTGGGAATGCGCCGGATCGAATTTGTCGTAGCGTCCGTAGAGATTGCAGGGAATGAGTGTTTTGTACTGATAGCTGGCATCTTCGCGCATGATGTATTCGCACAGCCGTGCCGTAACCACTTTGGCCAGCGCATAGCCTTCGTTGGTCGGCTCCAACTCGCCCTTGAGTACCAGGTCTTCCTTCAATGGCTCGTTGTGGTTGCGCGGATACATGCAGGAGCTGCCCAGATTGAGCAGTTGTTTGACGCCCGCCTGGCGCGAAGCCCAAACGATGTTGCGCCCCATGTCGAGGTTCTCCAGCAGGAAGCCCACCGGCTCGCGCATGTTGGCCTGGATACCGCCCACCTTGCCTGCCGCGTGGATGACCATGTCCGGCTGGTGCGCGCGCAGATAGGCTTGCACTTCATTGAAGTTGCACAGGTCCAATTCGGCACTGCGCGGCGCGAGGACTTCGAACTCGCCGATGGCAGGATGCTCGAGCAGATTGCGCCCGACCATGCCGCCACCGCCCGTCAACAGGAGTCTTTTCTTGCTCATGGGCTGAATCTTATTCGTGCGGATTGAACGCTGCGTAACCGTGCTTTTTCACCAGCTCGTCACGCTCCGCCCCCTTCAGGTCCTCGCGCACCATCTCGGCGACCAGCTCGTCGAAGCTGATCTTAGGCGTCCAGCCCAGCTTGGTTTTTGCCTTGCTTGCATCGCCCAGCAGCGTTTCGACTTCGGTCGGACGGAAATAGCGCGGGTCGACAGCAACGATACACTTGCCTGAGGCATCGTAGCCCTTCTCATCCACACCCTCGCCTTTCCAGGTGATCGCCATACCCAGTTCTTTAGCTGCGGCATTGACGAAATCACGAACGCTGTATTGCACACCGGTTGCAATGACGAAATCTTCCGGCTTGTCTTGTTGCAGCATCAACCACTGCATCTCGACGTAGTCTTTGGCATGCCCCCAGTCGCGCAGGGAATCCATATTGCCCAGATACAGGCATTCTTGCAGCCCCAGCTTGATACGTGCCAGCGCACGGGTGATCTTGCGGGTGACGAAGGTCTCGCCGCGGATCGGGCTTTCGTGGTTGAACAGGATGCCGTTGCAGGCATAGATACCATAGGCTTCGCGGTAGTTGACGGTGATCCAGTAGGCATACAGTTTCGCCACTGCGTATGGACTGCGCGGATAGAACGGTGTGGTCTCTTTCTGCGGAATTTCCTGCACAAGGCCATACAACTCGGAAGTCGAAGCCTGGTAGAAACGCGTCTTTTTGGTCAGACCGAGGATGCGGATCGCTTCGAGGATACGCAATGCGCCCAGCGCGTCAGAGTTGGCTGTGTATTCAGGCTCTTCGAACGAAACGGCCACATGGCTCTGCGCGGCCAGGTTGTAGATTTCGTCGGGCTGAACTTTCTGGATGATATGCGTCAGACTGGAAGAGTCAGTCATATCGCCATGATGCAAGAAGAAGGGTTTGCCAGTTTCGTGAACGTCATGGAACAGATGATCGATGCGCCCGGTATTGAACAATGAGCTGCGACGCTTGATACCGTGCACCTCGTAACCCTTGTCCAACAACATTTCTGCGAGATATGCACCATCCTGCCCCGTGACACCCGTAATCAAAGCCACTTTTTTCTTGCTCAAAATATTCTCCTCATCTCAATCATTAATTCTCAAAACTCATTTCAATCAGCCCTGCAATCTCTGCTACGCGCTCTTTCATCAATCCCGCATCCCTTCGCGCCTCTACATTCAGTCGCAATAATGGCTCCGTATTCGACCCCCGCAGATTGAAGCGCCATTCTGCAAATTCGACGCTCACACCGTCGGTACGGTCGACTTTCGGATTCTGAGGCAGATAATTCAGCAATATACGCTCGATGGTCTGCTTAACATCACTCACGCGGTAATTGATCTCTCCGCTGCACGGATAGGCGGCGATGCGCTCATCCACCAGTTTCGAGAGTCGTTTGCCGCTGCGGCTCATCAGTTCCGTCACCAGCAACCACGGGATCATGCCGCTGTCGCAGTAGGCGAAGTCGCGAAAGTAGTGGTGGGCGCTCATCTCGCCGCCGTAGATGGCGTTCTCGGTACGCATGCGTTCCTTGATGAAGGCATGGCCGGTCTTGGACTGTATGGGCACACCGCCGGCTTCCTTCACTACATCGATGGTGTTCCAGGTAAGGCGCGGATCGTGGATGATCTTCTCGCCCGGATGCTTGGCAAGGAATGCCGCGGCCAATAGTCCGACGATGTAATAGCCTTCGATGAATTCGCCCCGCTCGTCGAACAGGAAGCAGCGATCGAAGTCGCCGTCCCAGGCGATGCCCATGTCAGCGCCGTGCGATTTGACGGCATCGCTTGTGGCTGCACGATTCTCCGGCAGCAGGGGATTGGGAATGCCGTTGGGGAAACTTCCATCCGCCTCGTGGTGGACCTTGATGAAGGTGACGGGGATGTTGAGTGCTTTGAAGCGCACTTCGATCTCGTCGATCACATGGCCTGCCGCGCCGTTGCCGGCATTCACCACCAACTTGAGGGGCTTGATGGCAGCCGCCTCAATGTAGGTCAGCAGATGATCTACAAAAGGATTGAGGATCGAGGATTGAGTCAGCGTTCCGCGTTTACCTGCCGGACCGAACTGGTTTGTTTCGGCCAAAGTCTGGATGGCTTTGAGTCCGGTATCCCCGCTGATGGGTACCGCACCGCGCGCGACCAGCTTCATACCGTTGTAGTCCATCGGGTTATGGCTGGCGGTGACTTCGATGCCGCCGTCCACATCCAGATGGAAGGCGGCGAAGTAGATCTCTTCGGTACCGGTCATGCCGATGTCGACGACATCCGCGCCGCCGTCCATCAGGCCATCGGCCAGGGCCTGCTTGAGCGTGGCGCTGGTCGGTCGCACATCGCCGCCAACCACCACGCGCCCTGCACCGAGATGCTGCGCATACGCACGGCCTATACGGTAGGCGATGTCGTCGTTCAGTTCTTCGCCGAGCTTGCCGCGAATGTCATATGCCTTGAAACATGTGAGCGTCATTGCGGGGCCCTGCCGTATTTGTCATCAAAGCGGACGATATCGTCTTCGCCCAGATATTCGCCGCTCTGCACCTCGATCATCACCAGCGGCAACATGCCGGGATTTTCCAGACGGTGTTTGTGGCCGGCAGGAATGTAGGTCGATTCGTTGGTCTGCACATACAACTCTTGTTGGCCGTTGACCACCTTTGCCATGCCGCTGACAACGATCCAGTGTTCGCTGCGATGGTGATGCATCTGCAAGCTGAGACTGGCACCGGGCTTGACTTCGATGCGCTTGATCTTGAAATGGGAACCTTCTTCCAACACGGTGTAAGTCCCCCAGGGACGGTGCACGGTCGAATGCAATCGGTGCGCTTCGTGCCCCTCCGCCTTGAGTTTGGCGAAGACATGTTTGACGTTCTGCGAGCTGTTGCGGTCCGCGACCAGCAGCGCATCCGGCGTATCGATGATGACCAGATCTTTTACGCCGACTGCGGCGACCAAACGATCTGCACTCTGTATGTAACAGTTGCTCGCTTCATACAGTATCGCTTCGCCTTCGACCCGATTGCCCGCTGCATCGGCTGCCGTCAGGTCCCCCAAGGCAGACCACGAGCCAATGTCGCTCCAGCCGATCTCGCAGGCCACGACAGCTACGTTCGCCGACTTCTCCATCAAGGCATAGTCGATCGAGTCATCAGGAACTTCCTTGAATGTGTCCGCATCCAGTTCGAGCTGGCTCACTGCCTCCCCTTCCATCTTTTTGGAGACGGTGATGCTGCGCTTGACTGCCTCCAGCACCCTCGGACAGTGCAACTGCATTTCCTTCAGCATCGCTCCCGCTTGGAAACAGAACATGCCGGAGTTCCACAGGAAGCGGCCGGATGCCAGATATTCACCCGCTGTTTTGAAGTCGGGTTTTTCAACGAAGCGTTTGACCTCGTTGCCATCAGCTTCGATATAGCCAAATCCCGTTTCCGGCCGGTCCGGGCGAATACCGAAGGTCACTAATTTGCCTTGTTGTGCCAAGCCCAATGCGCTGGCAACTGCCTCGGCGAAAGCTGTCTGATCCGCGATGAGGTGATCCGCGGCCAACACCAGCAGGCACGCGTCTTCGCCGTGTTTCTCAGCAATCTGCATGGCTGCCGCAGCAATCGCAGGCGCGGTATTGCGTCCGAACGGCTCCAAGATATATCGGTTCGGTAGATTCGTTTTCCCAACCGGGCCCGAGACCTCGCTGTATTCGTCTTCAGTCTTGAAGAACAATTCGCGGTTGGTGACGGTCAGCATCTCCGTCACCTGCGGCAACACTGCGCCACGCAACCAGGCTTTTTGCAGCAGACTTTGTCCATCTACCAAACGGATGAAAGGCTTGGGATGCGCTTCTCTGGATACGGGCCATAACCGCGAACCGGCTCCGCCGCACAAGATGGTCGGTATCAATTTCATGCTTGTTTACTCGCCTGATTTTGTTGTTCTGCTTCGTGCTGCAATTCTTCGATCTCAGCCTTGAGTCGCTCGTATTCCTGCACTTTGGCCTTGAGAAAGTCCACGGTCATGCGCGCCTTCTGCTCGATCCCGCTCGGGGTTAACAGATAGGCATAGGCCAGTTTATTGTTGTTGTTGCGAAAGTTGTTGATCTTCACGCTTCCCTTTTCAACCAGCGCATTCAGGCAATAGTTAACCTTGCCGAGACTGACACCCAGCTTTTTTGCCAAGTCGCGCTGAGACATTCCGGGATTCTCTTCCAGTGTCTTGAGTAGCGTGTAGTGTGTGTTTTCGTCGAGCATTCGTCTGCGTTCAACCATTGAACGGGCGGCATTACACAGGCTCGAACGAACCGTGTCAAGCCACGATGCGGGGGTTTTGGCTACAATATCGCCCTATTCCCTCCGATCTCAACAAGTGACCGCACCGCTCCCTGCTTCGCCGCATATCGCCATCGTCCGCTTTTCAGCGCTGGGCGATGTGACGATGGCCGCCGCCGCCGTGCGCGCGCTGCGCCGCGCCCTGCCGGACGCAAGCCTGACCTGGGTCACCAGTCCGCTCGCCCATTCTTTGCTCGAAGGCATGGAAGGCGTGAATTTCCTGGTGCTGGAGAAACCGCGCAGCCTGTCCGATTATCGCGCCTGCTACCGTCTGCTCCGCGCACAGCGTTTCGACGCGGTGCTGGCGATGCAGGCCAACCTGCGCATCAACCTGCTCTATCCCGCGTTGCGCGCCCCGCTCAAGATCGGCTTCGACCGCACCCGCGCGCGCGAAGGGCAATGGCTGTTCTGCAACCGCCGCATCCGCTTTGAAGACGAACATCTGGTCGACAGCTTCCTCGCCTTCGCCCGCGAACTGACCGGTGCGCCGGCCAGCGCGGAATGGGAGCTGCCGCTCTCCCACGCCGACCGCGCCTGGGCGCAGGAAAAGCTCGCCACGTTGCCGCGCCCGCTGATCGCCCTGCATCCGGTATCCAGCAAGATGGAGCGCAACTGGCTGACACCGCGCTATGTCAAGGTGATCGAACTGGCGGTCAAGTTCTTCGACTGCGGCATCGTCATCACGGGCGGCAACGCCCCCGACGAACGCGCGATCTGCGAACGACTGGCCCAGGTCGCGCCGCGCCACACCCTGAACCTGTGCGGCCGCACCACCCCGAAACAGCTCGCGGCCGTGCTCACCGAAGCGGACGTGCTGATCGCCCCTGACACCGCCGCCGTGCATCTCGCCCGCGCCGTGGACACGCCAGTGGTCGGCCTCTACGCCGTCGCTCCGGCACGCCTCACCGGCCCCTACCAGCGCACCGGGTATTGCATCGACAACTATGCCGACGCGGCGCGTGAATTCCTCGGCAAAGACCCTGCGCACCTGCCCTGGAACACGCGGGTGCACCACCCCGGCGCGATGGCGCTGATCGAAGTCGAAGACGTGATGCAGCAACTGGCGCGTGCGCTGGGAGAGCGCGCATGAGGTTGTTCGACAATCGGTACGCCTACACCCTGTTGCTGTGGCTGCTGCTGCCCTATGTGCTGTTGCACCTGTGGTGGCGCGCGCGCAGGCAGCCGGAATACCTGCGCCACATCGGCGAGCGCTTCGGACGCTACAACGTGCGTAGCGACAAGCCGGTGATCTGGCTACACACCGTCTCGGTCGGCGAGACCCGCGCCGCCGCCGCGCTGGTGCGCGCCCTGCGCGAACGCTATCCGGACCATCAGCTCCTGCTCACCCACACCACACCCACCGGCCGCGCCGCCAGCGAACAGCTCTATGGCGACGACGTGCTGCGCGTGTACCTGCCCTACGACTACCCGTTCGCGGTGCGTCGCTTCCTGCGCCATTTCCGCCCGCAGGCGGGCGTGCTGCTGGAGACCGAGATCTGGTTCAACCTCATCCAGGGATGTCGCGACACGAAAGTGCCCCTGCTGTTGCTCAATGCGCGCCTGTCCGAACGCTCGGCGCGCAAATACGCGCGCTTCCCGCAGCTCACCCGCGACGGCCTGCAAGCCCTCACCCACATCGCCGCTCAGACCGATGCGGATGCAGCGCGGCTCAAGGTGCTGAGCGGAAAAGAGGTTTCGGTGATGGGAAATCTGAAGTTCGATATCGAACCGCCCGAATACCAGATCGAGCTCGGCGAGACACTGCGCGGCTGGTGCAAACCGCAGCGCCCGCTGTTCCTGGCCGCCAGCACGCGCGAAGGCGAAGAGGCCCTTCTGCTAGATGCCCTGCAACATGTGAACATCGAAGGTTTGCTCACCATCATTGTCCCGCGCCATCCGCAACGCTTCGATGAAGTCGAACGGCTCATCAGGCAACGCGGCTTCCGCATGCAACGCCGCAGCCATTGGGACAGTGAGACCTGTGACGCCGGCACGCAGATCCTGCTCGGCGACAGCATGGGCGAGATGTTCGCCTACTACACCGCCAGCGACGTCGCCTTCATCGGCGGCAGCCTGTTGCCGCTGGGCGGGCAGAACCTGATCGAGGCCGCCGCCTGCGGCACGCCGGTACTGATCGGCCCGCACACCTTCAATTTCAACGACGCCACCGAACAGGCCATCGCCTGCGGTGCCGCGCTGCGTGTGCAGGATGCTGACGAACTAATACGGAAAGTGGGGGCGCTGTTACAGGATGATTCAGCGCTACGCCAGATGGGAGCGTGCGGCCTGCGATTCGCCAATGCCAATCGTGGCGCAACGGAACGAGCGACCGCAACGGTCACTCCTTTTCTAACTCACTCGAGATAGATTTTCTATTGGGCATGAGGATCATCGCCCCATCACCCCTTGATCTGATGATATCGCGTTCAATCTTTGACTATGCCGCGCTCGCGCAGCAAGCGCATAACCATCGATACCGATTCCTCGATACTCAGCACACTCGTCTCCACTGCCAATTCGGGGTTGTCCGGAGCTTCGTAGGGCGAGGAGATGCCGGTGAAGTCCTTGATCTCGCCGGCGCGCGCACGTTTGTACATCCCCTTCACATCGCGCTGTTCGCACACTTCCAGCGGAGAATTGCAATAGATTTCCAGGAAATCCCCGTGTGGCACCAGCGAACGCACGCGCTCGCGATCACTGCGGAATGGCGAGATGAAGGCGGTCAGTACGATCACACCGGTTTCAACGAACAGTTTGGACAACTCCCCGATACGGCGGATGTTCTCCACGCGATCCTCATTGGAAAATCCGAGGTCAGCGCACAGCCCGTGACGCACGTTGTCGCCATCCAGCACGATGGTGCGGCAACCCATGCAATGCAGCGCCTCTTCCACCGCGTGCGCGAGCGTTGATTTGCCGGCACCGGAAAGGCCGGTGAACCACAGGATCACACTGCGATGGCCGTTCATCGTTTCGCGCCGTTCGCGCGTCACGGTGGCGTGATGCCACACCACGTTGGCCGATTTATTCGGGTTGTTGTCTGCCATGTCCTTCCCTTATGCGTTCTGCAACTCTTGCAGGCAGAGCCTCAGGTTGTCCTGCCAGCCGCCGCCGCTTAGACCGAAAGTGCTCAGCAGTCTGTCGCAGGACAAGCGCGAGTTGGCCGGCCGCACGGCAGGTGTGGGGTAGTCGCGCGTGGGGATGGGATGCAACGCCGGTTCCGGCCGCGCATTGGCCTGACGCAAAATCTCCTCCGTGAAGCCATACCAGGAAACTGCGCCCTCCGAAGTGAGGTGATAGGTGCCGTAAAGCTTTTGCAGTTCGGACGGCGCGCGACCCGGCGCATGCAGTTGCGCAAGCATCTGCGCGGTGACTTCGCCCAGCGTGCGGCTCCAGGTGGGGGCACCGATCTGGTCGTCCACGATGCGCAGTTCGCTGCGCTCTTTCGCCAGCTTGAGAATTGTGAGCAGGAAGTTCTTGCCGCGTGTGCCGTAGACCCAGCTGGTGCGCAGGATGAGGTGTCGACATCCGGCGGCGCGCACCACTTCTTCCCCGGCCAGTTTGGTCCTGCCGTAGACGCCGAGCGGGTTGGGCACATCGTCTTCGACATAGGGGCCGTCCTTGCGCCCGTCGAACACGTAGTCGGTGGAGTAGTGCACCAGCAGGGCATCGAGGGCGCGCGCCTCTTCAGCGAACACGCCGGGGGCGATGCCGTTGATGGCCATCGCCAGCTCGGGCTCGGATTCTGCCTTGTCCACTGCGGTATAGGCGGCGGGGTTGACGATGATGTGCGGCTGCACTTCGCGCACCTTGCGGCGGATGGCTTGCGCGTCGGCGAGGTCGAGGTCTTCCGCGTCGAGTGCGACCACCCTGCCCAGCGGGGCGAGTGTGCGTTGCAGCTCCCAGCCGACCTGGCCGTTCTTACCGGTGAGCAGGATGGTCCTCATACGAAGGTCTCCGCTTCCCGGAACGGTTTGCCTTGCTGATCTTTGGTGGAGAGCTGCGGAACGATACCTTCCAGATGCCAGTCTATTGCCAGATCGGGGTCGTCCCACTTGATGCAGCGCTCGTGCTCGGGTGCCCAGTAGTCGGTCGTCTTGTAGAGGAAGTCGGCACTCTCCGAGAGCACCACGAAGCCGTGGCCGAATCCGGGCGGAATCCACAGCTGGCGATTGTTCTCTTCGCTCAGCTCAATCCCTCGCCACTTTCCGAATGTCTTCGAAGAGCGGCGCAAGTCTACGGCCACGTCGAACACCTTACCGCGCACCACACGCACCAGTTTTCCCTGCGGCTGTTTGATCTGGTAATGCAGGCCGCGCAGCACGCCTTGCGAGGAGCGAGAGTGATTATCCTGGACAAACTCTGCTTCGATACCTGAAAGTTCGTAGAACGCTCGTTTGTTGAAACTTTCGTAGAAAAATCCACGGCTGTCTCCGAACACCTTGGGTTCGAGGATCAGCAAGTCGGGAAGCTCTGTCTGGACGACCTTCATATATCGTTCTCTTTCATGGCCGATGCGAACATGATTGATTATAGCTTGCCTAACTCGCTCCAACTGTCTTAGCCAAGCCGTTTTCATCAACTGCTCGGCTATAATGCGCCGCATGAAAACCATCCTAGTCACCGGCGGTGCCGGATTCATTGGCTCTGCCGTCATCCGGCAGTTCATCAACGACACCCCGCATCGCGTGGTCAACATCGACAAGCTGACCTATGCCGGCAATCTGCAATCGCTGGCCCCGGTCTCCACCTCCCCGCGCTACGCGTTCGAGAAAGTGGATATCTGCGACGCGGCCGAAGTGGCGCGCGTGTTCCGCGAGCACCAGCCGGATGCGGTGATGCACCTGGCGGCTGAGTCGCATGTGGACCGCTCGATCACCGGCCCGGCAGCATTCATCCAGACCAACATCGTCGGCACCTATACCCTGCTGGAAGCGGCGCGCCAGTACTGGAACGGGCTGGATGGCGACAAGAAGGCCGGCTTCCGCTTCCACCACATCTCGACCGACGAGGTGTATGGCAGCCTGGGCGATGACGGCTTCTTCACCGAGGAGACCGCCTATGAGCCGAACTCGCCCTATTCCGCGAGCAAGGCATCGAGCGACCATCTGGTGCGCGCCTGGCATCACACCTACGGCCTGCCGGTGGTGACCACCAACTGCTCGAACAACTACGGCCCCTATCACTTCCCCGAGAAGCTGATCCCCTTGATGATCCTCAATGCCTGCAATGGCAAGCCGCTGCCCATCTACGGCAAGGGCGACAACATCCGCGACTGGCTGTATGTGGACGATCATGCACGCGCTCTGCGCACCGTGCTGGAACGCGGCCGGCTGGGCGAGACCTACAACATCGGCGGCTGGAACGAGAAGACCAACCTCGAGGTGGTGGATGCGATCTGCGCCATCCTCGACGAACTGCGTCCGCAGGGTGCACCGCATGCGCGCCTGAAGACCTATGTTCCCGACCGTCCCGGCCACGACAAGCGCTACGCCATCGACGCCGGCAAGATCGAACGCGAACTGGGCTGGAAACCGCTGGAGACTTTCGAGACCGGGCTGCGCAAGACGGTGGAATGGTATCTGGCGAACGACGACTGGGTGCGCGGCGTGACCAGCGGGGAATACCAGAACTGGGTCGAACAAAACTATACGAACAGGAGCCTCTGATGAAAGGCATCATCCTCGCCGGCGGTTCCGGCACCCGTCTCTATCCGGTGACCTTGCCCGTCTCCAAGCAGCTCTTGCCGATCTACGACAAGCCGATGATCTACCACCCGCTGACCACGCTGATGCTGGCAGGGATACGCGACATCCTGATCATCTCCACCCCGCAGGACACGCCGCGTTTCGAGCAGTTGCTGGGCGACGGTTCGCAGTGGGGAATCAATTTCTCTTATGCAGTGCAGCCTTCGCCGGACGGTCTGGCGCAGGCGTTCATCATCGGCGAGTCGTTCATCGGCAACGATGGCTGCTCGCTGGTGCTGGGCGACAACATCTTCTACGGCCACAAGTTCGAGGACCTGCTGACCGCCGCCGCGAACAAGACCGAAGGCGGCACCGTGTTCGCCTATCACGTGCAGGATCCCGAGCGTTACGGCGTGGTCGATTTCGATGCGCAGGGTCGCGCGCTCAGCATCGAGGAGAAGCCGGTCAAACCCAAGTCCAGCTATGCCGTGACCGGCCTGTATTTCTACGATAACGACGTGGTCGACATCGCCAAGTCGATCAAACCCTCGGCACGCGGCGAGCTGGAGATCACCACCGTCAACCAGATCTATCTGGAACAGGGAAAACTGGACGTGCAGGTGATGGGGCGCGGCTATGCCTGGCTGGATACCGGCACGCACGAGTCGCTGCTGGAGGCTTCGATGTTCATCCAGACGCTGGAAAAACGGCAGGGCCTGAAGATCGCCTGTCCGGAAGAGATCGCCTTCCGCCGCAACTACATCTCGGCCTCGGCTCTGGAAGCGCTGGCCCAGCCGCTGGCGAAGAACGCATACGGCAAATATCTGCTCGGGCTGCTTAAGGATCGCAGCTAAAAACACAGGGCGGCGCATCGCTGCGCCGCCCTGCTGTCCCGCCTCACACTCCGCTATCAGTGCAACGCCTGGTTCACCCGCTCCAGATCGGCTTCCTGCAGACTCCCCGCCGCCGCTTTCAGGCGCAGCTGGCTGACCAGATAGTTGTATTGCGCCTGGTACAGGTCGCGACGTGTCGCGTACATCTGCTGTTGCGCATTGAGCACGTCGAGGCTGGTGCGCACGCCGACTTCCTGCCCCAGCTTGCTGGCCGCCAGCAGACTCTCGCTTGATTTCAGTGCCTGCCGCAATGCCTGCACCTGGGCGATGCCGGTCGCCACGCCAAGATATGCCTGACGCGTCTGCACAGCAACGCTGCGGCGAGCATTCTCCAGATCCTGCTTGGCCCTCTCGCGGTTGGCATCTGCCTCGCGCCACTTGGACTGCGTCGCCCCGCCCTGGAACAGCGGCAGGTTCAGTTGCAGACCGACCGAAGTGCTGCGCGTTTCACCGCAAGTGGTGAAGGCGCAGCCGGTGCTCTTGGCATAGTTGCCCACCAGATCCAGCGTCGGCAGGTGGCCGCCGCGATTGCGCGATACTTCTTCGTCTGCCAGTTCGTAAGCAGCTTCGGCGATCTTGACCTGCACGTTGTTGACCATCGCATCCTCCACCCACTTCTGCGCGTCAGCCGGTTCCGGGGCGACCGGGTCGAATCCCGCACCCAGCACGTTCAGTGGCGGGAGATCCGCATTGATCAGTTGCTGCAGATCGCGGCGCTTTACTTCCAGGTCACTTGCGGCAGCAAGCTCCTGCGCCAGGATCAGGTCATAGCGGGCTTGTGCTTCGTAGGTATCGGTGATGGTGGCCGTACCCACTTCGAAGTTGCGTCTGGCCTGTTCCAGTTGCTGCGCTATGGCGGATTTCTGCGCGGCGATCAACTGCACCGTGTCCTGAGCGATCAGTACGTCGAAATAGGCTTGCGCGCTGCGCAGGATGACGTCCTGCTGCGCGGCTTTGAACTGCGCGTCGGAGATGGCGACCTGCAGTTCGGACTGGTTGTACATGGCCCAGTTCTGCTCGCGGAACAGCGGCTGCGTGACCGTCACGCTATAGCCGTGGCTGTTGTATTTGTTGGCACCGTAGGGTGCGTTCACATCGTTGTATGCGGTATTGGCATTCAGATTGACGCTGGGCATCAGCAGCGCACGACCCTGGCTCATTTTTTCCTGCCCGGCCTGCTGCGCCGCGCGCGCCGCCGCGAACACTGCGTCCTGCGTCTGGGCGGCGCGGTAGATGTCTATCAGATCGGCCGCCGAAGCCGGCGCGGCAAACACTGTGGCCAGCATCGCGCTCAATAGGGTTCTGGACGGTTTCATGAGGCACTCCATTAGAATATTAGAAATGGCTAATATTAAACGCTTACCCCAAGTGAGGCAAGCGTGTGTAGCGATCGGACTTCAGAATACGAAACGTTGCGGCTGTGTCGCGTTGCGCAGCGGTGCCACGACCGTCTCAAACAGTTGTTTTGTTTCGAAGGAATCGGCACCGGTGCGTGTGATGAGTTGCGCTCGCATCGCCGGTGCATCACCGACGATGGCGAACAAACGTCCGCCGACCTTCAGTTGCTGCTTGTAGGCTTCCGGCAGCACCGGCACTGATCCGGTCAGCATGATCGCATCATATTCAGCCTCGCCCCATCCCTGTGCGGCATCGCCCACCTGCAGCGTGACATTGTCGATGTTGTGCGTCGCCAGATTGCGCGCGGCGGCAGCGCTCAGTTCCGGCTCGATCTCCACGCTGGTCACCTGCGCGGACAGGCGCGCCAGCAGGGCGGTCAGGTGACCGCTGCCGGTGCCGATCTCCAGTACGTTGTCGGTCGGTCGCAGCGCCAGCGCCTGCACCGCGCGCGCCTCGATCTTGGGTTGCCACATGCTTGCGCCGTGTCCCAGCGCGATCTCGGTATCGGCAAAAGCCAACCCTTTGCTGTCCGCCGGTACGAACTGTTCGCGGCGCACCACCTTCAGCAGTTCCAGGACGCGGGGATCGAGCACATCCCACGGGCGGATCTGTTGCTCGATCATGTTGAAGCGTGCTTGTTCCAGATTCATTACTCTCTCTCCTTGTCCATTATCGCCGTCCGATGGGCCATATCGCGCGGGAGTATAACAACACCCCCAGGCACCCTCAACCTGCCTTTGCCTCGCTTGCGGTTGCCGGATACCTACGCAGCCTGTTCACCATCCTGAGCATCCACTGGATGGCGTCGTCCACATAGGTGAACACCACCGGGATCACCAGCAGGCTGAGGAAGGTGGAGGTGATCAGGCCGCCGATCACCACGATCGCCATCGGCGAGCGGAAGCTGGGATCGACGCCGATACCCAGTGCCACCGGCATCATGCCTGCGCCCATCGCCAGCGTGGTCATCACGATGGGGCGCGCGCGCTTCTTGCAGGCGTCGAGCAGCGCCTCCGCCCGGTTCATGCCGCGTTCGCGGCGCGACACGATGGCGTATTCCACCAGCAGGATGGAGTTCTTGGTGGCGATACCCATCAGCATGATCAGACCGATCATGGACGGCATGGACAGCGCGGTATGCGTGATGAACAGCGCAAGGAACGCGCCCGGCACCGACAGCACCAGCGCCGCCAGTATGGTGGTCGGCTGCATGAAGTCCTTGAACAGCAGCACCAACACGATGTAGATGCACAGCACGCCGGTCAGCATAGCCAGGCTGAAGCTCTGGAACAGTTCGCCCATCGCCTCCGCGTCGCCCACCGTCGCCACGCTCACCCCCTGTGGAAGGTCCTTCAGGCTGGGCAAGGCCAGCGCTCGGGCCTCCACCTCGCCCAACGGCTGCTGGTTGAGCTCGATCTCGAAGTTGATGTTGCGCATGCGGTCATAGCGGTCGATCTCGGACGGCCCGCTCTCTATGCTCAAGTCGGCCACATTGCCCAGCATCACCGGTCCGCGCGCACCCGGCACCACCAGACGTGACAGCAGATCGATATCCTGCCGCGCATCTGGACGCAGCTTCACCACCACCGGGATCTGTCGGTCCGACAGATTGAGCTTGGCCAGCGACTGGTCGTAATCTCCCGCCGTAGCGATGCGCAGGGTGTCCGCGATGGCCGCCGTGGTAACTCCGAGGTCGGCGGCGCGCGCGAAGTCAGGCCTCACCACCAGCTCCGGACGCACCAGGCTGGAAGTCGAGGTGACGTTGCCGATGCCGGGGATGGTGCGCAACTCGCGCATCACCTTCTGCGCATGCTCGCCCAATACCTGGCCGTTCTCGCCGGCCAGCACCAGGATGTATTTGTCGTTGGAGCCGCCCAGGCCGACTTTGACGCGCACGCCCGGCAGCACCTGCAAGGCCTCGCGCAGCTGGCTCTCGATGTCCTGTTTTTTGATCTCGCGCTGCTGGCGCGGCGTGAAATTGAGGGTCAGCACTGCCTTGCGCACATCGGCCGCTCCCTGTGGCGCGAACGGGTCGCCACCCGCGCTGCCGCCGCCGATGGCGGTATATATCAGCTTCACGTGCGGGTTCTGCGCCACGATCTCGCGCGTGCGTTCCGCCATACGGTAAGTCTGATCGAAAGTGCTGCCAGGCGGCAGGGTGATGGTCACCTGCGACTGCGACAGGTCGTCCGGCGGGATGAATCCGGTCGGCAGCAGCGGCACCAGCGCGAACGATCCGAAGAAGAACACCGCTGCACCGACCAGAGTCAGTACACGGTGCCTGAGACAGAACGCGGCCCACTTGAGGTATAGCGTGATCCAGCCGGGCAGCGCGTGCGACACGCGCGGCCGCAGGATGTAGGCCGACATCATCGGTGTCAGCATACGCGCCACCACCAGCGAGAAGAACACCGCGATAGCCGCAGTCCAGCCGAACTGCACGAAGAATTTGCCCGGCACGCCGCTCATGAACGCGGTCGGCAGAAACACCGCGATCAGCGTGAAAGTGGTGGCGATCACCGCCAGCCCGATCTCATCCGCCGCCTCCATCGCCGCCTCGTAGGGCGTCTTGCCCATCTCGAGATGGCGCATGATGTTCTCGATCTCGACGATGGCATCGTCCACCAGCACGCCGACCACTAGCGACAGCGACAGCAATGTCACCACGTTGATGGAGAAACCCATGAAATACATGACGGCGAAGGTCGGGATCACCGCCAGCGGCAAGGCGGTCGCCGCGACCACGGTGGCGCGCACGTTGCGCAAAAAGGCCAGTACCACCAGCACCGCCAGCGCCGCGCCCTCGTACAGCAGGTTCATCGATCCGACGTAGTTCTCTTCTACCGGGTCGACGAAGTTGAACGCTTCCGTGATCTCGATATCAGGATGGTCGGCGCGCAGTTTGTCCAGCACCCTGACCACCCCCTCAGCCACCTCGACCTCGCCGTAGCCGCGCGAGCGGCTGATCTCGAAGCCCACCACATCGCGTCCGTCGAGCAGGGCCGCGCTGCGCCGCTCGGCGATGGTGTCGCTGACCGTCGCCACCTGGTCCAACCGGATATGCCGTCCGTCCGCCAGCACCACTTCGATCTTCGCCATCTCTTCCGCAGTCTGGACCGTGGCGATGGTGCGTACAGATTGTTCCATGCCGCCGATGTCAGAGCGGCCACCGGACGCTTCCTGCTGGATCAGGCGCAACTGCTGCGACACTTCGGAGGCTGTCGCATCCAGCGCCAGCAATTTTGCAGGGTCGAGCTCCACGCTGACCTGTCGCGTCACACCACCCACACGCGCCACTGCGCCCACACCGCGTACTGACAACAGTGACTTGGTCACCGCATTGTCCACGAACCACGACAACTGCTCTTCACTCATGCTGGGCGAAGATATGGTGTACGTCAGGATCGGCAACCCAGCCAGCTCCACCTTGGCCACCGTCGGGTCACGCAGGTCGCGCGGCAGGTCGGCGCGCACTCGCGTCACAGCAGCACGCACATCGTCTACCGCTTCCTGCGTGCCTTTTTCAAGGCGGAATTCGGCTGTGATGATCACCGTGCCGTCCTGTACCTTGGTGTACAGATGTTTCAGCCCCTGCGTGTTGGCGAGCGAGTTCTCCAGCTTGCGCGCCACCTCGGTCTCCATCTGCGCCGGCGAAGCACCGGGCAAGGAGGCCGTCACGGTCACCGTCGGCAGGTCGATGTCGGGGAACTGCTGGATCTTCATGGCCTTGAAGCCCATGATCCCCATCAGCGTGAGCATGATGAAGGCGAGGATCGCTGGCGTCGGATTGCGTATAGACCAAGATGAGACGTTCATGCTTATTCCTTCACCACGCGCACCAGATCACCTTCGGTCAGGAACGCTCCGCCGCTTTCCACCACCGGTACATTGGCCTGCAAGCCTTTACTGATCTCGATACGCGCTTCCTTGCGCTGGCCGATCTCGACCGCGCGCTCGTGCACGCGACCTTCCGCATCGACCTCGAGCACATGACTCTGGCTGCCGCGTTGCAGCACGGCACTGGCCGGCAGCCAGCGTACCTTGCGCGCGCCGCTTACATCGAATGTGCCGCGCGCGAAGGCGCCTGCTATCACGCCGTTGCTGTCGTCCAGCGACACCAGCGCATAGCCGTAGCGCGTATTCGGATCGACCGACGGCGAGATGGCGCGCACGTTACCGCTCAGGGTGCGCCCGCCGACCAGCATCACGCGCGCCTTCATACCGCGACGCAAGCGCATCAGCTCATCCGCCGTCAGTTCCGCGCGCCATTCCAGACGTCCCTTGCGGATCAGACGGAACAGTTCTGAACCGGCCTGCGGCATGGAACCCACATTGGCACTGGCGGATGAGATCACCCCGTCGTCCGGTGCGAGGATCTTTCCCTGAGGGGATCCGTCGTCATCGCGCAGGATCGCGTTATCCAGCGTCGCCAATACTTCGCCGCGACGCACACGGTCACCGATGCTGACCTTGACCTCGGCGATGCGCACGCCTTGCAGTTGCGAACCGATGATGGCTTCCTGCCAGGGCAGGATGCTGCCGTTGGCGGACAGGGTCTCGGCCCACTTGTCTTCGCGCAACACCGCCGTGCGCACCGTCAGGGCCGGGCGACCGGTCGCCGCTGCAGCCGGCGTCGCGCCGTCTTCCGCCGCGCTGTGGCCGCCGAACCAGAGGATCCCGCCGCCGATGAGCAGCGCCGAACCCGCCAGTTTGGCGAGCTGCGCCTTGTTGTCGAGGAGTCGTGTCTTCATCATATGTTTTCCTTTGCTTGACCCTTGCGTCTTGTTCGTTCGCCTTCGATGAGCGCCTGCGCGTATCCCGCCAGCCGTTGCACCATGCTCTCGTGCGCCGCCGCGCCATTCAGCAACTGCGGCGCGTAGGCTTCGACCATGCGCCGTCCGCTCTGGTGATAGACCATCGCCAGACCGAGCAGGCTGAACGCCAGACGCTGCACCTCGTCGTCTGGCGCCGCCAATCCCAGTTCGCGGCACAGTAGCGCCACCAGCTTGTCATGGTTGGGGGCCACCGCCTGCACCATGAAATCGCCCAGCACCCCGCTGGGATCGCTCTCCTCGCGCGCATGCAGACGCATGAACTGGCGCAGCATGGGATCGTCCTCCGCCTCGGGCGGGAACATCCAGCCGTACAGCGCATGCAGCGCATCGCGCAGCGGGGTGCTCGCCACGTCGATGGTGGCGAAGGTGTTGCATTCGGTCAGGAAGGGCAGCTGGAAGACCGCCTGGTAGAGCGAGGCCTTGTCACCGAAGTGGTAATGGATGGAGGCGAGGTTGACCTCGGCACGGCGCGCGATCTCTCGCGTGGTGGCGGCGCGGTAGCCGACCTCGGCGAACACTTCGGAAGCAGCCTGCAACAGGCGCCAGCGTGTCTCCTCCTGCGAACTGGGCTCATGCCCCAACAGGCGCTGGGCCATGTTCATCAGGGGACAGCTTGGCTTCTTGGCTGGGCTCACCGGCGCTCCGTAAATCAGTGGCAGGGCGCGCACTGTAATCCCGGCCTTCCGATTCAGTCAAGCGACTTAATCAGATGACTGAACCGTGCTCACATGGTCGGGGCGGTGCCATACACCTCGTGCAGCAACTCGACGAAGCGCCGCGCCTGCGGCGACAGGAACTTGCCCTTGCGCAGGACGAGGCCATAGCCGCGCTGAGGGAAATATTCCTTCAGCGGGATGCACTTCAGCTTCTCGCTCCCTGTCAGACAGATCGCTGTGACGATGGAGATACCCATCCCGAGCTCGACGTATTTCTTGATCACTTCCCAGCCGCCCGCCTCCAATGTCACCTTGAAAGTCAGGTTGTGCTGCTGGAACACATATTTCACGATGTTCCAGGTAGACAGGTGGCGCGGCGGCAAGATCATCCCGTACTGGCTCACCGCTTCCAGCGTCACTTCGTCGTAGGCCGCAAGCGGATGGTCGAGTGGCACGATGAGCACCGGATCGAACAGGGCCACCGGTTCATAGATGATGTCGTCCGGCACTTCCAGCATGGAACCGACCGCGAAGTCGATCTCGTCGGCGCGCAGCATCTTCAGGCCGTCGCGACCGGTGACGTTGTGCAGCTTGGTATGGATGCCGGGATAGCTGGCCACGAAACGGCGCACCGCCTCCGGCAACACATACAGGATGGTGGATTCGCCCGCGCCGATGTTGAGCTCGCCGGATTCCAGCCGCCCGTGCAGCGCGGCGAAGTTCTCCTGCAAGCCGTCCACGCCTTTCACCAGCGGTTCGGCCAGTTCATAGAGCGACTCGCCATCCGGCGTCAGCTTGAGCACCGGGCCGCGCCGCTCGAACAACGTGACGTTCAATTCGCGTTCCAGCGCCTGGATCTGCAGGGTCACCGAGGGCTGGCTGATGAACAGTTTCTGCGCCGCCTGGGTCACGCTGCCGCTGCGCACCACTTCGCAGAAGGCGCGCATCTGCTTGATCCTGCTGTCTTTATAGTAAGCCTGTCCGTCCTTTGCCATACCGATCTCCTCAACTAATACTTATTCGCCTAATAATTAAAATTGAAATTATTGATTCGGTAAATGATTGTAACTTTATTACCCTTACTTCCACTACGAATTAGCGCAGACTGCACGACGAGGCAGGCGCATACGGGGGGTCACCATGATGCAATCGGTCTTGTTTGCCACTACCTTCATGGCTGCTTTGGGCGGCTTGCTCGCGCTGTTCCTCGCGCTGGCCAGCAAGCGCCTGTATGTGTTCGAAGACCCGCGCATCGACCAAGTCGAAGAGCTGCTGCCCCATTCCAACTGTGGTGCCTGCGGTACCGCCGGCTGCCGCAACTTCGCCGAACAAGTGGTTGCCGGCTCCATCGAACCCGCCCGCTGCACCGTCAATCCCCCGCAACAGAATCAGAGCATCGCCTCCCTGCTCGGCATCGACCTCGGCAATGTGGAAAAACGCATCGCGCGTCTGGCCTGCGCTGGCGGCAACAATGTCGCCAAGAGCAGCGCCAACTATGTCGGCCATTCCACCTGCCGTTCAGCAGCAGTGATCAGCGGCGGCGGACGCTCCTGCGTATGGGGCTGTCTCGGTCTGGGCGATTGTTCACATGTCTGCGATTTCGGCGCCATCCACATGAACCGTCAGGGCCTGCCCGAAGTCGACCCGGCAAAGTGCACCGCCTGCGGTGACTGCGTGGACATCTGCCCCAAGCAGCTGTTCTCGCTGGAGCCTGTGTCGCGCCAACTGTGGGTGGCCTGCAAGAACCAGGCTGACCCCAGCGCTTCCGAGAATTCCTGCGAGGTGTCCTGCACCGCCTGCGGCCGCTGCGTGATGGACGCTGCGCCCGGCCTGATCAAGCTCGATCGCAATCTGGCCGTCATCGATTACAGCAAGAACGACATGGCCGACCGCCGTGCCATCGAACGCTGTCCCACCGGTGCCATCGTCTGGCTGGACGGCCAGCGTGCCGACAAGGGCCGCGCCGCCCGCAAGATCATCCGTATCCAACCCCTGCCCGCCACGGCAGAAGCTTGAGGAGTCCGACCATGTTGAACAAGATCAAACAATTCAAGTTGCTGGACGCCCTCACCGGTGCCGAGCAGAAGGCCGAGTTCAAGTATCCCGGCGTACGCGACGCCATCGACGGCAACACCGCCGTCATCATGGTGGAGCGCGAAGCCTCCGATGGCGCGGGCGCCTATCCGATCACGCCTTCCACCCAGATGGGCGAATACTGGGCCGAGGCAGTCGCCGCCGGCCACCTCAACACCGCCGGTCGCCCGCTGGTGTTCATCGAGCCGGAATCCGAACACGCCGCCGCCGGTGTCACCGCCGGACTGGCCATGACCGGCCAGCGCGCGGTCAACTTCACCTCCTCGCAGGGCATGGCCTTCATGCACGAATCACTGTACGGAGCGGTCGGCAAACGCCTGCCCTACGTGCTGAACGTGGGCTGCCGCGCCATCACCAAGAGTGCGCTCAATGTGCACTGCGGCCATGATGACTACCACTGCGCCGACGACACCGGCTTCATCCAGGTGATGGCGAAGAACGCACAGGAAGCCGCCGACCTGAACATGATCGCGCGCAAGACCGCCGAGCTGGCACTGACACCGGCCATGGTGGCGCAAGACGGCTTCCTCACCACCCACCTGATCGAGCCGGTACTGGTGCCGGAACGCGCACTGGTGGACGAATACCTCGGCCACTCCGACGACATCATCGACACCCCCACCCCCGGCCAGCGCCTGATCTACGGCGACAAACGCCGCCGCGTGCCCCTGCTGTGGGACGTGGACAACCCGGTCTCCTCCGGCGGAGTGGCCAACCAGGATGCCTACATGCAGGCGGTGGCCGCGCAGCGCCCCTACTTCTTCGAGCACATCCCGCAACTGGCCGAGCAGTGCATGGACGAGTATTACAAGCTGACCGGTCGCCGCTACAAGCGTGTGGACGAATACCGCTGCGAAGATGCCGATTACCTCATCCTCGGCCAGGGCAGCATGACGGTGCAGGCCGCCGCCGTGGCCGACTGGCTGCGCGAGCATCGAAAGATCAAGGTGGGCGTGGTCAACCTCACCATGTTCCGCCCCTTCCCCGGCGACCTGCTGGGCAAGGTGCTGAAAGGCAAGAAGGGCGTGGCGGTGCTGGAGCGCACCGACCAGCCGCTGGCGGAAGACCTGCCGCTGATGCGCGAAGTGCGCGCTACGGTGTCCAAGTGCCTGGAGAATGGCAGAGAGAACAACCACGCCGGTTATGCCGCTTACGAAAGTCTGAAGGACATGCCCGCGCTGTATTCCGGCTGCTACGGTCTGGGCTCGCGCGACCTGCAACCGGAAGGGCTGATCGCCGCCGTGGAGAACATGCTGCCGGGTGCCGCGCACCGCAAGTTCTACTACCTCTCCGTCGATTTCGTCCGCGACGAATCCGCCACACCGAAACAGGAAGTGCGCCAGCAGGCGCTGCTGGAAGCCTATCCCAACATCAAGCAGATGGCGTTGCGCGGTTCCGAGAACCCCAACCTGCTGCCCAAGGGTGCCATCGCGGTGCGCATGCACTCCATCGGCGGCTGGGGCGCGGTGACCACAGGCAAGAACCTGGCGATGACTTTGTTCGAACTGCTGGGCTGGGACATCAAGGCCAACCCGAAATACGGTTCCGAGAAGAAAGGTCAGCCGACCACCTATTACCTGTCGGCCGCACCGGAGCCGATCCGCATCAACTGCGAATACACCGCCATCGATGTGGCGCTGTCGCCCGACCCGCAAGTGTTCCTGCACACCAACGCGGTGGCCGGTCTGAAGAAAGGCGGCGCGTTCATCATCCAGAGCAACCTCGGCAGCGCCCAAGCGGTATGGGCCACCTTCCCCGCCCACACGCAGAAATACATCGTGGACAACGACATCCGCGTGTTCTACCTGGACGCGTTCAAGATCGCCCGCGAGGAATCCTCCAATCCCGACCTGCAGCTGCGCATGCAGGGCAACGCCTTCCAGGGCGCGTTCTTCCACGCGTCCGATGTGAAGGAACGTGCGGGCCTCTCCGAAGAAGCGCTGTTCAAGGCCATCGAGAACCAGCTGGAAGCCAAGTTCGGCAAGAAGGGCAAGCGCATCGTCGAGGACAACCTGCGCGTGGTGCGCCGCGGTTACGAAGAGATCTTCGAGATACCCGCTTCCGCCAAACAGGTCGGCGCGCGTCAGCTCGCCGTGGCCAAAGTCGCCCCGGCGCTGCCGGTGATGCTCAAGCACTTGCCGGAAGGCGACGGCGGCGCGACCGACATCCACCGTTTCTGGGAGCAGACCGGCAGTTTCTACATGAAGGGCCAAGGCTCCGACAATCTGGTCGATCCGTTCATGGGCATGGCGCTGATCCCGGCCGCCACCGGCGTGTACCGCGACATGACACAGATCCGCTTCGAGTATCCCGAGTGGATCGCCGAGAACTGCACCGCCTGCGGCGAGTGCTACACGCAGTGCCCGGACAACGCCATCCCCGGTCTGGTCTCGACCAGCAGCGACATCCTCAACACTGCGATCCAGATGATAGAGATCGGCGGACGCCCGACGCGCTTCCTGCGCAAGTTCAGCCGCGCCGTCGACAAGAAGCTGCGCGGCATGCTGGACAAGGACGGCCTCGACGTGCGCACCCTGATCGGCAACGCCATCACCGAAGCGTTCGCAGAGGATGCCACGCAGGGCGACGAGCGCGGCCGGCTGGAAGTGGAACTGAACCTGCTGCGCGAGAAGTTGGGCGACTTCAAGTTCGCCACCACCAAACCGTACTGGACGCAGAAAGAGAAGAAGGAGAAAGGCAGCGGCGGCCTGTTCTCCATCACCGTCAATCCCTACACCTGCAAAGGCTGCGCGGTGTGCGTGGAAGTGTGCGCGGACAACGCGCTGCAGATGGTGACGCAGACCCCGGACCGCATCGAGACATTGCGCAAGGAGTGGGACTTCTGGATGGAACTGCCGACCACACCGGCGCAGTTCAGCCGCATCGACGATCTGGACGAGAAGGTCGGCGCGCTGGAGACCCTGCTGCTGGACAAACACAACTACAACTCCATGGTCAGCGGCGACGGTGCCTGTCTGGGTTGCGGCGAGAAGACCGCCATCCACCTGTTCACCAGCACCGTCACCGCACTGATGCAGCCGCGCGTGAAGAAGTTCGTGGCCAAGCTGGACACGTTGATCGGCCAGCTGGAAAACCACCTGCGCATGAAGCTGTCGTCCACGGTGAACCTGACCGACACCCATGCCCTGTTGCAGGCCGTGCAAGCCAATCAGGGCCGCGACCTGACCCTGTCCGCGCTGGCTCAGGGCGGCGAGCCCATCGACCAGGACTGGCTGCGCTGGGTGAGCCAACTACTGGAGAAACTGGTCGACCTGCGCGAGGCCTACACCGGCCCGCGCAGCCGCGCCCACATGGGGGTGATCAACTCCACCGGCTGCACCTCGGTATGGGCGTCGACCTTCCCGTTCAGCCCCTATCCCTTCCCGTTCACCTCGCACCTGTTCCAGGATTCACCGTCGGTGGCGATGGGCGTGTTCGAGGGCCACATGGCCAAGATGATCGACGGCTTCAAGGCGGTGCGCATGGCCGAGATCGAACTGGAACGCGGTTATGCCGCCGCGGACGATGCCGCATTCTTCTCCCACTTCAACTGGCAGCAACTGTCGGAAGAAGAATGGCATCTGTGCCCGCCGGTGGTGGCCATGGGCGGCGACGGCGCGATGTACGACATCGGCTTCCAGAACCTGTCGCGCATGCTGATGTCCGGCATGCCGGTGAAGGTGATGGTGGTGGATACGCAGGTGTATTCCAATACCGGCGGACAGGCGTGCACCTCGGGCTTCATCAGCCAGGTGGCGGACATGTCGCCGTACGGCAAGAAGGGCCACGGCAAGACCGAGATCCGCAAGGAGATCAGCCTAATCGGCATGACCCATCGCACCTCCTACGTGTTGCAGGGCAGCGTGTCCAATCCGACCCACCTGATCGAGAGCTACATCGACGGCCTCAACAGTCGCCGTCCGGCATTGTTCAACGTGTATGCCGTGTGTCCGCCCGAGCACGGCGTGGGCGACGACACCCTGACCCGGCAGAGCAAGCTGGCGGTGGAATCGCGCGCCTACCCGCTGTTCCGCTACGACCCGGATGCGGGCGTCACCTTCTCCGAGTGCGTGAGCCTGGAAGGCAACCCGTCCCTGGACAAGGACTGGGTCGAGTACAGCCTCGATTATCTGGACGAGAACGGCCAGCCGCAGAAGATGAGCTTGCCGCTGACCTTCGCCGACTTCGCGCTCTCCGAAGGCCGCTTCGCCAAGCAGTTCAAGAAGGCTCCGCCCGACACCTGGAACGACGACATGGTGTTGCTGGCCGACTTCCTCAAGCTGGATGCGGACGAGCGCAACGGCAAGTTCCCCTACATCTGGGCGGTGGACAAGAAGCAGCGTCTGATGCGCGCACTGGTGTCGCAGGAACTGGTCAACTCTTGCGAGGAGCGCCAGCAGTTCTGGCAACAGTTGAAGGATGTGGCCGCCATCGGCCGCGCAGTCGGCGACGAGACTGTCATCGCAGACCGCGTACGCCGGGAACTGATCCAGCAATTGTCTTCCGGCCTGGGCGGTGGCGCACCGGCACCGCAGGTGATGAGCACAGTGTCCGGTGGCGCATCCGCCCCGGCTGCCAACGCGGAGAACTATGAAGCCGTGTGGATCGAAACGCCGGAATGTACGGCGTGTGACGAATGCATGAATATCAACCCCAAGGTGTTTGCCTACAATGAAGCCAAGAAAGCAATCGTTATCGACCCGAAAGCGGGCACTTATCTGGAGATCGTCAAGGCGGCGGAGAAGTGCACCGCCGGCGTGATCCATCCGGGCACGCCCTGGAACAGCAATGAGCCCAACCTGGACAAGCTCGTTGCCCGGGCAGCCAAATTCAACTGATCCATCACCGAAAAAATGGATCGACCGGTTTACAGTGAAGCAGGTTCGGCAAAGGGGCTCTCTCTCCTCCCTGCGCCCCCCGCGCATCCCCCCTTGGTGGAAGGGCAACATCCTTCCCACGGGCTTGCTTCACTTTTTTCTTCCTGGCGTCGCGGCACGTTCCAGCGCGGCGTCCACCCCGCACCGCACAAGGGCACGCTCGATCAGCCGATCAAACGCATGCCCTTCCCGCGCAAGCTGGTGCTGCCGCTGGCGCAGCACATCGGCAAGCCTTCCGTGCCGCTGGTCGCGGTCGGCGAGGAAGTGGCGCGCGGTCAGCTCATCGCGCGTGCGGACGGCGCGCTGTCCGCGCCCATCCACGCTCCGGCCGACGGCGTGATCGAGGCCATCACGCCGCGCCCCAACACGCGCGGTGCGTGGACCGATGCCATCGTGCTGCGCGTGTACGAAGCCTCGACACAGGAGGTGCGCTGCGGCGAGCCGCTCGACCTCGACGCGCTCGACCACACACAACTGATCGCCGCCATCCAGCAGATCGGTATGGTCGGTCTGGGCGGCGCGGCCTTCCCCAGCCACGCCAAGTTGAACGTACCCGCCGACAAGCAGGTGCATACGCTGATCGTGAACGGCTGCGAGTGCGAGCCCTACCTCACCTGCGACTACAAGCTGATGCGCGAATGGCCAGCCGAGTTGCTGGCCGGTATCCGCATCGCGCTGCGCGCCAGCGGCGCCACGCGCGCCATCATCGGCGTGGAAGACAATAAGCTGGACGCGATGGCCGCCATCCGTCCACACCTGTCCGCGGACGGCAGCATCACGCTGCAGGCGGTCGCCACCAAATATCCGCAGGGCGCGGAGAAGATGCTGATCAAATCGTTGCTCGGTCTCGATGTGCCGAACGGCGGCTTGCCCAGCCAGCTCGGACTGGTGGTGCACAACGTCGGCACGCTGGCGCTGCTGGGTCGTTTGCTGCCGCGCGGTCAGGGCCTGATCGAGCGTGTGGTGACCTTGGCCGGCCCAGGCATCAAGAAGCCCGGCGATTACTGGATCCCGTTCGGTACCACGCTGCGCAGCATCCTCGACTGGGCGGGCGATCCGGATTGCAAGGAACGCGAGGTCATCCTCGGCGGGCCGATGATGGGACAGGCCGCCAGCACGCTGGACATCCCGGTGAGCAAGGGCACCTCCGGCATCCTGGTGTTCGACAAGCGCATGCTCGAACCCATCACCAAACAGAGCTGGGCGTGCATCCATTGTTCCGAGTGCGTGAACGCCTGCCCGATGGGATTGAATCCCTCACAGCTGGGCATGCTGTCGGCTAAACTGGAGTTCGACGAGATGGCCGAGCACTATCATCTCGGCGACTGTTTCGAATGCGGCTGTTGCAGCTATGTGTGCCCGTCGCACATCCCGCTGGTGCAGCAGTTCCGCGCGGCCAAGGCTTTCTTGCGCGAAAGGAAACCGACTTGAGCATGCAACTGCGCGCCTCGCCGCACCTGCACAGCGGGCGCGATGTCCCCACCATCATGCGTCATGTGGTGTATGCGCTGCTGCCGGTGTGCGCCTTCTCGATCTGGCAATACGGCCTGTCCTCGCTCGCGCTGATCGTCACCGTCACCCTTTCCTGCCTGTTCGCCGAACGCCTTTCCAACAAACTGTCCGGCACGGTGAACACCCTGTCCGACTGGAGCGCCACCATCACCGGCGTGCTGCTGGCGCTGACGCTGCCGCCCGCTTTCCCGCTGTGGATGGGCGCGGTGGCCGGACTCACCGCCGTGTGGCTTGGCAAGTCCCTGTTCGGCGGACTGGGCCACAACCCGTTCAACCCGGCGCTGGTCGGCCGCGCTTTCGTGCAAGCCGCCTTCCCCACCGCCATCACCACCTGGGCGCCCGCTTTCGCCCCGCAACGTTTCACCGAGTTCATCCCCTCCTCGCTGACCCTGCCGCTGATGCAGCCGAACGACATCAGCGCCTGGGTAGCGGCCAACATGGTGGACGGTTTCACCGGGGCCACGCCGCTGGCGCGCTGGAAGTTCGAGCAATTCGTCTACCCGGTGGAAGACATGATCACCGGCGCGGCCTCCGCCTCCACCGGCGAGACCTCGGCCTTGCTGCTGGTGGTGTGCGGCCTGTACCTGATCGCGCGCAAGTTCATGGACTGGCGCATCCCGGTGGCGGTGGTCGGCAGCGCGCTGCTGCTGGCGCTGGCCTTCCGCCTGTTCGGTGGCGACGAATATCCGCCCGTGCATCTGGTACTGCTGTCCGGCGGCCTGATGCTGGGCGCGCTGTTCATGGCCACCGACATGGCGACCTCGCCGGTCAGCCCGCGCGCAGTGTGGGCCTATGGTGCGATCATCGGCACGGTGACGATATTGATCCGTTATTTCGGCGGCCTCACCGAAGGCGTGATGTACGCCATCCTGTTCGGCAACGCGCTGGCGCCGCTGCTGGATAAATACCTGCAACCCAAGGTGTTCGGAGCGCACAAAAAATGAGTGGCGTGCAACCCATCCACGTCGTCCCGCCGGTCAACAGCCTGCGCATGGTGCGCACGCTGATGCTGGTGACCGCGCTGTGCGGCGGCCTGATCGTGGCGGTGTGGCAATGGACGCAACCGGCCATCGCCGCCAACAAGAAAGTAGTGCTGGAACGCAGCGTGCGCGCGCTGATCCCCAACGCGGCCGAGATCGTCGAGTACGACGCAAGCAGCCAAGGCATCATGCCCGCCAAGGGCGACCCGGCGGCGGGCGCGGTGCGTTTCTATGCCGCTTACGACAAAGACGGCAAGCTGGAAGCCATCGCCGCCGAAGGCGCCGCGCGCGGTTATTCCGACACGGTGCGCGTGCTGTACGGCTATCGCCACGCCTGCGAATGCATCTTCGGCATCCAGGTCACGCAGATGCGCGAGACGCCCGGCATCGGCGACAAGATCATCACCGACCCGGCGTTCCTGAAGAACTTCGAGCGTCTGGACGTGAGCCTGACGCCGGACATGAAGTCGCTGTTCAATACCGTGAAGACCGTGAAGCACGGCAGCAAGCAGTTCGGCTGGGAGATCGACGCCATCGCCGGCGCGACCATCACGTCCAAGGCGGTGGGACGCGGCATCAACGACAGCGCGCAGCGTCTGCTACCCCTGTTGCTGCCGCATCTGGAAGCCGTGAAACAGAATGGAGGCATGCAATGAGCAGCCAACCCTTGCAGGCGAGCAACATGGAACAGTTGCTGGAAGGCATCTGGAAACAGAACCCGGTGTTCGTGATGGCGCTCGGCATGTGCCCCGCGCTGGCGGTGACCGTGTCGGCATTCAACGCGCTGGGCATGGGACTGGCCACCACCTTCGTGCTGATCTGCTCCTGCACACTGATCTCCATGCTGCGCCGCTTCATCCCCAGGGAAGTGCGCATCGCTACCTACATCGTGATCATCGCCACCTTCGTCACGCTGGTCGATTACCTCATCCAGGCGGTGAGCCTCGCGCTGTACGAGGCACTGGGTGCCTTCATCCAGCTCATCGTGGTGAACTGCATCATCCTCGGCCGCGCCGAGGCGCACGCAGCCAAGAACCCGCCGTTCTCCGCGATGGTGAACGCGCTGGGTATGGGCATCGGTTTCACCATCGGCCTGTTCGCGCTGGGCAGCGTGCGCGAGATCCTCGGCGCGGGCAAGCTGTTCGGCATCTCGCTGTTCGGCGACCAGTTCCAGCCCTGGGTGGTGATGGTGTTGCCGCCCGGCGGCTTCTTCGTGCTCGGTCTGTGGCTGCTGTTCTTCGCATGGCTGGCCAAACGCAAGGAGGCTCAACATGGAGCATGAGACGCTCGGGCAGATCTTCATCATCACCGTGCTCTCCAGCAACTTCGTGCTGGCGATGTTCCTCGGTCTGTGTCCTTTCCTCGGCGTGTCCGGCAAGCTGGAGACTGCCGTACCGATGGGCATCGCCACCAGCTTCGTGATGCTGGTCGCCTCGCTGTGCAGCTATGCGCTGAACCAGTTGCTGACCCATTTCGATCTGGAGTTCCTGCGCCTGATCGCCTATATCGCGGTGATCGCCTCCGCCGTGCAACTGGTGGAGATGGTGATGAAGAAATTCTCACCCGCGCTGTTCCGCGCGCTGGGCATCTACCTGCCGCTGATCACCACCAACTGCGCGGTGCTGGGTGTGGCGCTGTTCCAGACCGCGCGCGGTTACGACCTCGGTCAGGCCGTGGCCTTCAGTCTGGGCGGCGGCGTGGGCTTCTCGCTGGCGCTGATCCTGATGGCCGGTGTGCGCGAGCGATTAAACCTGTCCAATCTGCCCGGTGTGATGCACGGCACGGCCCTGTCGCTGATGCTGGCCGGGCTGCTGTCGCTGGCGTTCATGGGCTTCGGCGGCATCGGGGTGGCGCGATGAAGTATCTCGTCGCCATCGCGGTCATGCTCGGTCTGGTATTCATCTGGCTCGCGGTGCAAACTGCGGCCAGACGGTTCGCTGCGCACCATCCGGAATTCGGACCGGCGCGCGAAGAAGGAGAAGAAAGTTGTGGCGGATGCAGCAGCAGTTGCGCCGGCCATTGTGTGAGCAGCACTCATCACCACTAGAAGATCTTTAACGAGGGAGAACGTTATGCAACCGTATGTCATTCCATTCGAATCGCTGGGCATCGCCGACATCCCCGAGGTAGGCGGCAAGAACGCCTCGCTCGGCGAGATGATCTCCAACCTGAGCTCGACAGGCGTTCAGGTCCCCGGCGGCTTCGCCACCACGGCGCATGCGTATCGCGACTTCCTCGCCAACGACGGGCTGGACAAGCGCATCGAGGAGAAGCTCTCCACGCTGGACATCGAGGATGTCTCCGCGCTGGCCGAAGCGGGCCGCACCATCCGCAACTGGATCGTCGACGCACCGTTGCCGGCGCGGCTCGAGGCCGATATCCGCGAGCACTACGCACGCATGACCGACGGTGACGAAGGCAGCTATGCCGTGCGCTCCTCGGCCACAGCGGAAGACCTGCCCGACGCCTCGTTCGCCGGCCAGCAGGAGACATTCCTCAACATCCACGGTATCGAGAACATCCTGCATGCGATCCGCGAAGTGTTCGCCTCGCTGTACAACGACCGCGCCATCTCCTATCGCGTCCACAAGGGTTTCACCCACGCCGAAGTAGCGCTGTCCGCCGGCGTGCAACGCATGGTGCGTTCCGACGTAGGCGCGTCCGGCGTGATGTTCACGCTGGATACCGAGTCCGGTTTCAAGGATGCCGTGTTCATCACTTCTTCCTATGGTCTGGGCGAGATGGTGGTGCAGGGCGCGGTGAACCCGGACGAGTTCTATGTTCACAAGCCACAACTGGCAGCCGGCTTCCCCGCCGTGATCCGCCGCGGGCTGGGCTCCAAGCTGCAGCGCATGGTGTTCGACGAGCAGCGCTCGGCCGGCCGCTCCACGCGCATCGAAGCGGTTCCCGCCGCCGACCAGCAGCGTTTCTCCATCACCGACGAGGACGTGCTGCAGCTGGCGCGCTATGCGGTGGCGATCGAACAGCACTACGGGCGCCCGATGGACATCGAGTGGGGCAAAGACGGTAACGACGGCAAACTGTACATCCTGCAGGCACGCCCGGAGACGGTGAAATCCAACGTCGCGCACGGCGGCACCGAGAAGTACCGGCTGAAACAGCGCGGCGACGTGCTGACCGAGGGCCGTGCCATCGGCCAGAAGATCGGCGTGGGCCGCGTGCGCATCGTGTCCGGTCCGGAAGAGATGGGCAAGGTCGAGGCCGGCGACATCCTGGTCACCGACATGACAGACCCGAACTGGGAGCCGGTGATGAAGAAGGCCGCCGCCATCGTCACCAACCGCGGCGGCCGCACCTGCCACGCGGCCATCATCGCGCGCGAGCTGGGCATCCCGGCCATCGTCGGTTGCGGCCACGCCACCACCGACCTGCAGGACGGCGAGATGGTGACCGTGTCCTGCGCCGAAGGCGACACCGGCTTCGTCTATCACGGCGCGCTGCCGTTCGAGGTGGTGGTGCATGACGAGGAAGCCCTGCCGCAGATCCCGGTGAAGCTGATGCTCAACGTGGGTAATCCCACGCTGGCCTTCGAGTTCGCGCAACTGCCCTCTGCCGGCATCGGTCTGGCCCGGCTGGAGTTCGTCATCAACAACATGATCGGCATCCACCCCAAGGCCGTGCTGGAGCACAACCGCCTGCCGGGCAAGCTGCACGAAGCGGTGATGAAACGCGCCGCCGGCTATGCCGACCCCATCGAGTTCTACGTGGAGAAACTCACCGAAGGCGTGGCCACACTGGCTGCCGCGTTCTGGCCGAAGAAAGTCATCGTGCGCATGTCCGACTTCAAGTCGAACGAGTACCGCAAGCTGCTGGGCGGCGAGGTCTACGAGCCGATGGAAGAGAACCCGATGATCGGTTTCCGCGGCGCAGGGCGCTATGTCGCCGCCACCTTCAGCGACTGCTTCGAGCTCGAGTGCCGCGCCATGAAGCGCGTGCGCGAGAAACTGGGCTACACCAACGTCGAGATCATGATCCCCTTCGTGCGCACCGTGGGCGAAGCGAAAGAGGTGGTGGAGACGCTGGCCAGGCACGGCCTGAAGCGCGGCGAGAACGGCCTGCGCCTGATCATGATGTGCGAGATCCCGTCCAACGCGCTGCTGGCCGAAGAGTTCCTGCAATACTTCGACGGCTTCTCCATCGGCTCCAACGACCTGACGCAGCTCACGCTGGGTCTCGACCGCGATTCCAGTCTGGTGGCCGACCGTTTCGACGAACGCGACGGCGCGGTGAAGGCGTTGCTCACGATGGCGATCAGCACCTGCAACCGGCTGGACAAATACGTCGGCATCTGCGGCCAGGGGCCGTCTGACCATTTCGACTTCGCCCAGTGGCTGATGGAACAAGGCATACAGACCATGTCGCTCAACCCGGACACCCTGCTGGAGACCTGGCGCAAGCTGGGCCAAGCCAAGTAGGCGGTCCAACCGTTTGCCCGTCCCTCCGCTTCTCTCTCCCTCTCTCCTCGGCGGAGGTGTCGGGCCCTTACTCTGAAGGGTCGCCAGACATGGCGACCCTTTTCCATGCGTGGGCATGAGCCTGTTTTGGCTTGTGTTTTTGCCCTGTTTCCAGTACCTTGCGCCCCTCGCTAGGGGTCTGCCGCAGGGCAGTGAGACACACCCTTTGAACCTGTACGGGTCATGCCGTCGTAGGGAAGCATCCTTCCGGTGCTTCTTGCAATCTCAGGAGTACCACAATGAACGCACCCGAATTCCTTTCTTCTACTGCGCATGTCGATGAGGCCGCCATCAAGCCCTTGCCGAATTCGCGCAAGATCTATGTGCAAGGTTCGCGCCCCGACATCCGCGTGCCGATGCGCGAGATCACGCTGAGCGACACCCACCTGAACAACGGCGTGGAGAAGAACCCGCCCATCTACGTGTACGACTGCTCCGGCCCTTATACCGACCCGGATGTGAAGATCGACATCCGTTCCGGTCTGGAAGAACTGCGCGCAGGATGGATCGCCGAGCGCGGCGACACCGAGGAGCTGCCGCGCCTGAGTTCCGACTACGGCCAGCAACGTCTGGGCGACCCGGCGCTGGCCGACATGCGCTTCAACCTCAAGCACACCCCGCGCCGCGCCAAGCCGGGCATGAACGTGACGCAGATGCACTACGCCCGCAAAGGCATCATCACGCCGGAGATGGAATACATCGCCATCAGGGAGAACCAGAAGCGCGACGGTCTTTCCGAGATGATGCTCAAACAGCACCCCGGCGAGAACTTCGGCAAGGCGATGCCTAAAGAGATCACGCCCGAGTTCGTGCGCAGCGAAGTTGCCGCCGGACGCGCCGTCATCACCGCCAATATCAACCACCCCGAATGCGAACCGATGATCATCGGCCGCAACTTCCTTGTGAAGATCAACGCCAACATCGGCAACTCCGCGCTCGGTTCCAGCATACAGGAAGAAGTGGAGAAGATGACCTGGGCCATCCGCTGGGGCGGCGACACGGTGATGGACTTGAGCACCGGCAAGAACATCCACGAGACGCGCGAATGGATCATCCGCAATTCGCCCGTGCCCATCGGCACTGTGCCCATCTATCAGGCGCTGGAGAAGGTGAACGGCAAGGCCGAAGACCTGACCTGGGAGATCTTCAAGGACACGCTGATCGAGCAGGCCGAACAGGGCGTAGACTACTTCACCATTCACGCTGGCGTGCTGCTGCGCTACATCCCCATGACCGCCAAGCGCATGACCGGCATCGTCTCGCGCGGCGGCTCCATCATGGCCAAGTGGTGTTTGGCGCACCACAAGGAGAACTTCCTCTACACGCACTTCGAAGAGATCTGCGAAATCATGAAGGCCTATGACGTGACCTTCAGTCTGGGTGATGGTCTGCGTCCCGGCTCGGTCTACGACGCTAACGACGAAGCTCAGCTCGGTGAACTCAAGACGCTGGGCGAACTCACCCAGATCGCGTGGAAGCACGACGTGCAGGTGATGATCGAAGGCCCCGGCCATGTGCCCATGCACATGATCAAGGAAAACATGGACCTGCAACTGAAGTGGTGCCACGAAGCGCCGTTCTACACGCTAGGGCCCCTGACGCAGGACATCGCCCCCGGCTACGATCACATCACCAGCGCCATCGGCGCCGCGATGATCGGCTGGTTCGGCACCGCCATGCTCTGCTACGTCACCCCCAAGGAACACCTCGGCCTGCCCAACAAGGCCGACGTGAAGGAAGGCATCATCACCTACAAGATCGCCGCCCACGCCGCCGACCTCGCCAAGGGCCACCCCGGCGCGCAGATCCGCGACAACGCCATGAGCAAGGCGCGCTTCGAGTTCCGCTGGGAAGACCAGTTCAACATCGGCCTAGACCCCGACCGCGCCCGCGAATTCCACGACGAGACCCTGCCCAAGGAATCCGCCAAAGTCGCCCACTTCTGCTCCATGTGCGGCCCGCAGTTCTGCTCGATGAAGATCAGCCAGGACGTGCGCGACTTCGCTGCGAAGGAAGGACTATCCGAGCAGGCCGCGCTGGAAAAAGGGATGGAAGTGAAGTCGGTAGAGTTTGTGAAGCAGGGAGCTGAGGTTTATCACAAGGCGTGATGCCTCTTGTACTCAGCAAAAGAAACGGGCCGCATCGCGGCCCGTTTAATTTTCAACCATTAGTATTTCGCGCTTGCAGCCTAAGCATTCGTTAACAAATACGCGCTCGCCTTCGATTTCCTTTATTGCGAGTAACTCAAGACGTGCGCCGCAATATCCGCAAGTGTCTGGTTGGTCGTTCATGATGAAATAGATTCGACTATCCGAATTTTCAGCATTGCAATGCACGTTTTCGTCACCCCCGACTATCCAAAAAAAGTTCGTTGCGGTGCCATGCAATGAATTCTGGCTGAGGTGCAAAGCGTTCGGGCAATTCTATCACCCGCCCCTCTAGCGGCAAGAGAACCTCAACCACAAACGCCTCTTTGTTCCGCTTCAACTCTTCCGAAACGACGACCCTCATATCGTCGGAAATCGTTATAAGCCCTTTATCAAATGCACGGTCATGAATGGCTGACAAACAAAGGCCATTGCTTGGATTCAAGCGATTCGCCTTATCTTTGCTCCAAGGCACGATATGACTGGCTACCAGCAAACGAGGCTCCGACAAACCTGACATACAACAGCGCCCTCGATAGCTACTCAACACTGCACGGCGGAAGAAGCTTTGTTTGATGCGTTGCTCGGTCACGACTTTGCGAGTCTCCCCAGTGAAGTCTTCTGGAATGAGTTGTTCGTCTGAGTCGTCCATCGGTTGAGCATCGGCGTCCAGCTTTCGCCTGAGCATTTCGCTCTCGACAGCCAAAGCCTCCCAGTCAGCGTGAAATTCATCCCAAATCTCACGATCAAGATTCGACGCCCCTTCAAGCCCTTTTCGACCCGTGCTCGTGATGGCCGGATCAAGGCTGGCAAAGTTACTCAGCTTCATTGCCACGGCTCCGGGCGTCCGCCCAATAAGACCCGCAAGCTTGATGACCTCTGGCGTGCGCATATCCAACTTGCCGAACGGTAATTGGCAATACAGATGGAATGCGAGTTTTAATTGTTCTTTCGTCCAGCGGTTCGTAGCCATGTAGTCCTCCGACGATTCGACCTGCATATGGCCGAGGCATCCGTATCAAATGGTGCGCATCAGTTTATCCTGGTATCCATTCTAGATATATCTCCGATGTAAACTATCGCTCCGCTCGCTCACTTACCCACCATGATCTGCCGCCCTTCCTGTGCCGCCTGCTGCATCGCGCCTTCCATCACCTCGCCCCTGCCCGGCATGCCGCATGGCAAGCCTGCCGGGGTGCCGTGCGTGCAGCTTGATGAGGCGTTGCGTTGCAAGGTGTTCGGCAAGCCTGAGCGGCCTGCTTTCTGTGGCGGGTTGCAGCCTTCGGCGGAGATGTGTGGCGAGTCGCGTGAGCATGCACTGGCGTGGTTGACGCGTTTGGAGCTGGCGACTTGCCCGCGGGTATAATGCCGCGCCATGTCTTCCGCACATCCTCCCCTTCCCCTTGAGATCACTGCTGATTCACCTTGCATCGGCCATTGCACCACGGTGCTGGGCGATGACGTTTGCCGCAGTTGTTTGCGCACCTTCGAGGAGGTGAGCCGCTGGCTGGAGATGAACGATGAGGAGCGGCGGGCGGTGAATCGGCGGATCGCGTTGCTGGGTGATGGACGCGCTCGGCAAACCTAGTACGACAACTTGCGTTCGCCCTGCTTGGGGTGAACGGTTCTTTGATTAACTGGATTCCCGCGTGCGCGGGAATGACAAGACTTTATGGATATTGCTCTGCTTTTGAAGGCCGCCATCCTCGGCGTGGTGGAGGGTTTGACCGAGTTCTTGCCGATCTCTTCGACCGGTCACTTGATCATCCTCGGTGATCTGCTTGGTTACAACGACGAGACGAGCAAGGTGTTCAAGATCGTGATCCAGTTGGCGGCGATTCTGGCGGTGTGCTGGGATTATCGCGAGCGGCTGATGCGCACGGTGCGCGGCATCAAGACGGATCCGGTCGAGCAACGTTTCGTGGGGTTGCTGTTCGTGGCATTTCTGCCAGCGGCGGTGCTGGGCTTTATGTTCCATTCGACCATCAAGGCGCTGCTGTTCAATCCGATCACGGTGGCGACGGCGCTGATCGTGGGCGGCTTGGTCATTCTGTATGTGGAGAAGCGCAACTATCACCCGCGCTTGAATTCGGTGGATGAGATGCGCTGGCCGGATGCGCTGAAGGTGGGCTTTGCGCAGGCGCTGGCGATGATCCCCGGCACGTCTCGTTCGGGGGCGACCATCATGGGCGGTTTGATCTTCGGTCTGTCACGCAAGACAGCTGCGGAGTTCTCGTTCTTTCTGGCGATCCCGACCATGTTCGCGGCGACGGCTTACGATCTGTACAAGAACTGGGCGTTGCTGCATGCGGCCGACATCCCGGTGTTCGCGGTGGGCTTCGTGTGCTCGTTCATCGCTGCGATGTGGGCGGTGCGCGGTTTCATCAAGTTCATCTCGAACCATACCTTCGTGGTGTTCGCCTGGTATCGCATCGTGTTCGGTGTGATCGTGCTGTTGACGGCTTACACCGGGGTGGTGAGCTGGTCGCATCCGTAAAAATGCCCGCCGAAGCGGGCATTTCTTGCGTTCATACTTCGGCTAGCGCAGCACGAACGGCGTGTGGTCAACCCTGTTCCCAGGGCAGGTCTTTTGCGCGCCAGCCGTTCAGCTTGTTGCGCTGGTTGCTGCTGTTCTTGTCGCCTTCGAAGCCTTCGAGGATGTTGTAGCAATCGGCGTAGCCGTTCTGCGTGGCGAGTGCAGCAGCCATGTGTGAACGTTGCGCGGTGCGGCACAGGAAGAGCACCAGTGATTCCTTGTCCACTTGCTGTTCCAGCGAGGCCATGAAGTTGGGGTTGGGTTTCATGCCGGGGTAGCTCAGCCATTCGATCTCGACCGCGCCCGGCACTTTGCCGACCCAGTCGATCTCGGCGCGGGTGCGCACGTCGACCAGTTTGGCACCGGGGGCGCTCTGCCAGATGGTGTTCGCTTCTTCAGGCGTGAGTGCGCCTTCGTACGGCAGGCCCAGATCCTTTGCGCGGTTCTGTGCTGTCGTCAATATTTCTGTGATCTTTCCCATATACCTTTGTGTCTGTGTTGTTTAAGGTTCGGTGCGCGGATGCTATCCTGCGCGCTCGTCTGCATACTATCCCAACAGCGATGAAAAATCACACGCACGCACATGGCCACGACAAGTCGGCCGCCTTTGAACCCGCTCATCCCGAGCGCTTCGCTGCGGCGCGCAAGAGCACCTGGGTCAGCATCCTCGTCAATCTGTTCCTGACTGTGGCGCAATTGGTGGGCGGTTATTTCGGTCGCTCGCAATCGCTGATCGCAGACGGCCTGCATTCGCTCTCCGATCTGCTGGCGGATATCCTCGTGCTGTTCGCGAACCGTCACGGCAACAAGCACGCCGATGCGAACCATCCCTACGGCCATGCGCGCATCGAGACGGCGGCTTCGCTGATCCTCGGTGCGAGTCTGGGGGCGGTCGGCATCGCGCTGCTGATCTCGGCGGGTTTGCGCCTGCAACATCCCGAGCAGGTGCAGCCGGTGCAGGTCTACACATTGTATGTGGCGCTGTTCACTCTGGCCGCGAAGGAGATATTGTTCCGCTACATGCTGGCCATCGCGAAACGCGTGCGTTCGCAGATGCTGGTGGCGAACGCGTGGCATGCGCGCTCCGATGCGGCGTCTTCGCTGGTGGTGATCGTGGGGATCTCGGGCAACCTGCTGGGCTATACCTTCCTCGACCTGATCGCTGCGGCTGTGGTGGGGGTGATGATCGCCTACATGGGTTTCCAGTTCGCGCGCGATGCGATGCTGGAGCTGGTGGATACCGGGCTGGAGGCCGAAGAGGTGCGCGCCATCCGCAACACGCTCAAATCGGTGCCGGGCGTGCTGGGCCTGCACGAACTTCGCACGCGCAAGATGGCGGACAACGCGCTGGTCGACGCGCACATCATGGTCGATCCCTACATCAGCGTGTCGGAAGGGCATTACATCGCGGAGGCGGCGCGCGCCGCCGTGCTCAACAGCCACCATGTGATGGATGTGATGGTGCATATCGACCCGGAGGATGATGTGAAGTCCAAGCCGAATGCCCATACACCGCAGCGCCATCTGCTGCTGATGCATCTGCAGAAGCGCCTTGAAATGGAGCTGCCGCCGGACACGCGTTTCGTGCTGCATTACCTGAACGGCAAGATCGAGGCCGAGTTGCTTCTTCCGCTGGCGGTCGATGCCGGGATGTTGCAGGCGAAGTGCGATGCCATCGTCGCCGACGACCCCTATTTCAAGCGCATCAAGGTGTTTCAGATTTCCGCACCAAAATAGTGCGCGTCGCCTTCGGAACGCCCTGTTTTTGGGCGTGTACGTTGCCCGCCATTTCCCTTGATATATGGCACAATGCTCGCCTGACTGGATATCCGGCGATGGCACAGTTTCTGCTTTTTTCGACCCGTACCAATCAAACGGTTCGCCTTACTGACTTTTGTTTTTAATTTCCTGGGAGATTCGAGTATGTCCAAAACAGCCGCCGACGTTCTGAAGCTGATCAAAGAACAAGGCATCAAATTCGTCGACCTTCGTTTCACTGATACCCGCGGCAAGGAGCAGCACGTTGGCGTGCCGGTCAGCGCCGTGGACGAGAGCAAGTTCGAAGACGGCCACGCCTTCGACGGTTCCTCCATCGCCGGCTGGAAAGGCATCCAGGCTTCCGACATGCTGCTGATGCTGGATCCGGATTCCGCTTATGTCGACCCGTTCTTCGACGAGCCGACCCTGGTCATCACTTGTGACGTGATCGAGCCGACCGACGGCAAGGGCTACGACCGCGACCCGCGTTCCATCGCCAAGCGCGCTGAAGCCTACCTGAAGTCCACCGGCATCGGCGACACCGCTTTCTTCGGCCCCGAGCCGGAATTCTTCATCTTCGACTCCGTCGAGTGGAAGGTGGATATGTCCGGCTGCTTCCTGAAGATCAATTCGGAAGAGGCTGCATGGTCTACCGGCGAGAAGTTCGAAGGCGGCAACACCGGCCACCGTCCGATGGTGAAGGGCGGCTACTTCCCGGTTCCTCCGGTGGACAGCCTGAACGACATCCGCGCGCAGATGTGTCTGTTGCTGGAAGAAGTCGGCATCCCCGTCGAAGTGCATCACCACGAAGTGGCGACTGCAGGCCAGTGCGAGATCGGCACCAAGTTCTCCACGCTGGTGAAGCGCGCCGACCAGACACAGACCCTGAAGTACATCGTGCACAACGTTGCGCACCAGTACGGCAAGACTGCCACCTTCATGCCCAAGCCTATCGTTGGCGACAACGGTTCCGGTATGCACGTGCACCAGTCGATCTGGAAAGACGGCAAGAACACCTTCGCGGGTAACGGCTACGCCGGCCTGTCCGAGACAGCGCTGTACTACATCGGTGGCATCATCAAGCACGCCAAGGCACTGAACGCGATCTGCAACCCGGGCACCAACAGCTACAAGCGTCTGGTTCCGCACTACGAAGCGCCGGTGAAGATGGCTTACTCCGCCAAGAACCGTTCCGCTTCCATCCGCATCCCGCACGTCGCCAGCGACAAGGCACGCCGCATCGAGACCCGCTTCCCGGATCCGACTGCGAACCCGTACCTGTGCTTCGCCGCACTGCTGATGGCCGGTCTGGATGGTATCCAGAACAAGATCCACCCCGGCGATCCTGCTGACAAGAACCTGTACGACCTGCCGCCGGAAGAAGATGCGAAGATCCCAACCGTGGCGGCCGGCCTGGACGAAGCCCTGGCAGCACTGGACAAGGACCGCGAGTTCCTGACCCGTGGCGGTGTGTTCTCCAGCGACTTCATCGACGCCTTCATCGCGTTGAAGATGGACGAAGTGAACAAGATCCGCATGACGACCCATCCGGTCGAGTTCGACATGTACTACAGCATCTAAGTCGTTCGCGACTTGCCGCAAAACAACGGAGCCCTCGCGGCTCCGTTTGTTTTTGGGCGGTTTGTCTCACCCCTGACCTTACCCTATACTTCCCCCATCGCATCCAGAGGACACCCCATGAAGCCAACCCGCATGCTGTTGTTGTGCGCCGTCTTCACTGCCGCCAGCAGCACCGCCCACGCAGAGATCTACAAGCGAGTGGACAAGGATGGTCGCGTCACCTATTCCAGCGAGCCAATCCGCGGCGCGCAGAAGTTGAAACTGGAACCTTTGCCGACCGTGCCCGCGCCCAGAGCCGTTGCCAAAGAACGCAATCGCGAAAGCGAGGAGTCCTCTTTCCCGCGCGTGGACAACGCGACGCAGAAGCGTCGCGACGACAAGCGACTGCGCATCCTGGAGGACGAGATGGCCAGCGAGCGGCAGGCACTTCAGGATGCACGCGCGCAGTTGAAGGTGGCAGAGGATACGCCGCAGATCTACACCGGCGCGGACGGCAAGACTTACCGCAATATGGCGAAATACGAAGAGAGCATCCAGGCCGCCCAGGAGAACGTGCGCATGCACGAGAACAACCTGCGGGCGATACAGACCGAGATCGACAATCTCAAGTGACCTGACGCTGGCATGTTTTCTGCTCTTTTAATGACATGACCAGCGCCCCGCTCCCCACACTGGATTTCCTGTCGACAGCCGTGATGCTGCTCGACGACCAGTCGCGCATCGCATATCTGAACCCGGCTGCGGAGCATCTGTTCGCGGTGAGCCACAGCAATCTCATCGGTCATCCGTTGCAGTTCGCTTTCACACATACCGAACAACTGTTCAGCGCGATCCAGTCAGCGCTGGCTAACCGTTCATCACACATCGAGCACGACCTGCTGCTGGGTACGCACAGCCATAACCAGAAGCTGCATCTGAGTTGCACGGTCAACACCTTGCAGCTGCCGCACTATGCCCTGATGCTGGAATTCCACCCCATCGAACGCCCGCTCAAGCTGGCGCGCGAGGAGCAGATGCTGGACCAGACGCAGGCCAACCGCATGCTGTTGCGCAATCTGGCGCACGAGATCAAGAACCCGCTGGGCGGCATCCGCGGTGCCGCGCAACTGCTGGAGCAGGAACTGGAGAAACCGGCACTGCGCGAATACACGCAGGTGGTGATCCAGGAGGCGGACCGGCTTCGTTCGCTGATGGAGAACCTGCTCACGCCGCAGCACACGCCCCATTTCAGTGCGCTGAACATCCATGAGGTACTGGAGCGCGTGCGCAGTGTGGTGATGGCCGAGTTGCCGGACAGCCTGACCATCCAGCGCGACTATGACCTGAGCTTGCCCGATCTGGACGGCGACAAGGCGTTGCTGATCCAGGTGATCCTGAACATCGTGCGCAATGCCGCGCAGGCGATGCAGGGCAAGGGCACGATCATCCTGCGCACGCGCATCTCGCGCCAGGTGACGCTGATGAAGAAGCGCCACCGGCTGGCCATCTCGGTACAGATCATCGACGACGGCCCCGGCATCCCGCATCATTTGCAGGACAAGATCTTCTACCCGCTGGTCTCTGGGCGGGCCGACGGGCACGGCCTGGGCCTCACGCTGGCGCAGGATTTCGTCAGCCAGCATCAGGGCAGTATCGAATTCGACAGCGAACCGGGGCGCACCTGCTTCACGGTGATGCTGCCGCTCACTTCCATGGAAAAACAGCAATGACTAAACCTGTCTGGATCATCGATGACGACAAGTCCATCCGCTGGGTGCTGGAGAAGGCACTGGCGCGCGAGGAGATCGAATACAAGAGTTTCGCCTCGGCCGACGAGGCGCTGGCCGAATTGCCGCACAGCCTGCCGCAGATGGTGATCAGCGACATCCGCATGCCCGGCAGCTCCGGCCTCGACCTGCTACAGACGCTGCGCAACGAATACCCGGCGCTGCCGGTGATCATCATGACCGCCTATTCCGATCTGGAGAGCGCGGTGTCCTCGTTCCAGGGCGGCGCGTTCGAGTATCTGCCCAAGCCCTTCGATGTGAACCATGCGGTCGAGCTGATCCGCCGCGCGCTGGCGCAGAGCCAGCGCAAGCAGAGCAACGGCGTGGAAAGCACGGAGGCACCAGACATCCTCGGCCATGCCCCGTCGATGCAGGAGGTGTTCCGAGCCATCGGCCGGCTTGCTGCATCCAACGCCACCGTGCTCATCAACGGCGAATCCGGTACCGGCAAGGAGCTGGTGGCGCACGCGCTGCACCGCCATAGCCCGCGAGCCGACAAGCCCTTCGTCGCGATCAACACTGCCGCCATCCCCAAGGACCTGCTGGAATCGGAACTGTTCGGGCACGAGAAAGGCGCGTTCACCGGTGCCAACACCACACGCCACGGTCGCTTCGAGCAGGCCGAGGGCGGCACGCTGTTCCTCGACGAGATCGGTGACATGCCGGCCGAGTTGCAGACGCGATTGCTGCGCGTGCTGTCGGACGGCAACTACTACCGCGTGGGCGGCCACCAGCCGATCAAGGCCAACGTGCGCATCATCGCGGCCACGCACCAGAACCTAGATGAGCGCGTGAAACAGGGGCTGTTCCGCGAAGACCTGTTCCACCGCCTGAACGTGATCCGCCTGCGTCTGCCGCCGCTGCGCGAGCGCCGCGAAGACATCCCGCTGCTGGCGAAGTATTTCCTGCAGAAGAGCGCGAAGGAGTTGGGCGTTGAACAGAAGACGCTGAGCGAGGCCGCGCTGAACTATCTCGCCGCGCAGGACATCCCCGGCAACGTGCGCCAACTGGAGAACCTCTGTCACTGGCTGACGGTGATGACGCCGACGCAGCTGGTGGAGATCGCCGACCTGCCGGCGGAATGGCGTGCCGCCTCATCCTCCGCACCCGTCGGCGGGGATTGGCATGCCTTGCTGGCGCAGCAGACTGCACTCATGTTGCAGCGCGGTGAGCCGCATATCCTCGACGCGCTCACCCGGGAATTCGAGCGCACCTTGATCACGCAAGCGCTGCAACACACCGGCGGACGCCGCATCGAAGCTTCCACGCTGCTCGGCATGGGCCGCAACACGCTGACGCGCAAGATCCAGGAGCTGGGTCTGGACGGGGACGGCGAGTAACCCTAGCGCCAAACGCCCCCAATCGTTTCCGCGCGGGCACTCTCGTTCAGTCCCGGCAGGCCGTGCATGTGCAGGATGGTGCCCAGCACGCTGTAGTGGTCGATACGCTGTGCATACTTGCCCGGCTTCACCATCTGACCGACGAACAAAGTGACGATGCGATTCCCTTCCGATCCATCGTCCTCGTCGAAAGTGACTATGAGCAGGCTGTTGTTGTCCATCGCCCATTGCGCATAGCCTTCGATGTTCTGTTTCAACCATGCATCGCCCTGCGCGATGCTGCCATCGTGCATGTCGTGGCGCTGGTCTGGCACGACGAAAGAGACGGTGGGCAGCTTCGTATAGTCCCGCGGCCAGGCAGTCAGCGGCTGGTTCGCCGATGCCAGTTCCTTCCAGTTCGCCACCGGATTGTGTTTGCGCATATACGCGCCGTAGCGACACCCCGGGTAGCCGGTCGTCGGCATCGATTCCGAATAACTGATGAAGCTCAGCTCTTTTTCCTGCAAGGCACTGGCGAGATTGTCACCGGACAGATCGAGCGGACAGGTATTGCTGCCGATGCCGCGTGTGCTGCCGCTGAACAAAGCCAGGTAGTTGGGCTGGCTGGGATGGGTGATGCCGTGCGAGTTTGTGAACAGCGCACCGCGTTGCGCCAGCGCGTTGATATAGGGTGCGTCGGGATTGCCGATGATCTGCGAGTACGACTTGTTCTCCTCGATCACGATGACGATGTGGTCGGGCCGCGGCAAGGCGGCTGACTGCACCTGCGCTGCCGCGCAAAGCAGGAGCAGCCCGGACACGAATCTCATCATCTTTCCTTGTCGTTCGAGGCCGGCGCGGACGTATCGTCCTGCACCTTTTTGCGTGTGCGGTTCTTGCCCGGATCGGCAAAACGGAAACGCCCTGCCAGCACACAACCTTTCATGCCGATGTCGCACGGCAGGTTCAGCACCTTCTGGCACTTGCCGTCGACCTCGTGCGGACAACCCCAGCCGCTCATGACAGCTCCTTGTTACGCCTTCTTCACGAACTCGGTCTTCAACTGCATCGCGCCGATGCCATCGATCTTGCAGTCGATGTCGTGGTCGCCGTCCACCAGACGGATGTTCTTCACCTTGGTACCGACCTTCACCACCGAGGACGAGCCCTTGATCTTCAGGTCCTTGATGACAGTGACCGTATCCCCGTCATTCAACACCGTGCCGAACGCGTCCTTGAACACCTTCTGCTCCTCGCCGGCATCGGCGGTCTCATGCTTGCTCCATTCCCAACCGCATTCCGGGCAGACGTAGTTGTCACCGTCCTCATAGGTGAAGGGTGAGTCGCATTTGGGACACTTGGGCAGATCGGACATGGTGTTTCCTATAAGTAAAAGATTAGTAAGGCCGGTCGGGCACCCAACAGGGGACGAGAGCGCAGCGTAACCAGGCGTATGGGGGATGCAACGATGCGGATTACAGCTTGTATCCCCGATGCACTGCCACCACGCCGCCGGTCATATTGAAGTACTCGACGCGCTCCAGTCCCGCATCGACCATCATCTGTTTCAGTTCTTCCTGACCCGGATGCATGCGGATGGATTCGGCAAGGTAGCGGTAGCTGTCGGCGTCGTTGGCGATGAGTTCGCCCATCTTGGGCAGCAACTTGAAGGAGTACAGGTCGTACATCTTCTCCAGCGGTTTGGCGACCTTGGAGAATTCCAGCACGATGACGCGTCCACCGGGTTTGAGCACGCGTTTCATCTCGCGCAGGGCGGCGTCCTTGTGGGTGACGTTGCGCAGGCCGAAAGCGATGCTGACGCAGTCGAAATAGTTATCCGGGAAGGGCAGATGTTCGGCATCGCACTGTGCGGTGGGTGTCGGTGTGCCGTTGTCCAGCATGCGGTCGCGACCGACGCGCAGCATGGCGTTGTTGATGTCCGTGAGGACGACCTGACCGCTGCGGCCGACCTTCTTCAGGAACAGTTTGGTCAGGTCGCCCGAGCCGCCTGCCACGTCCAGCACGCGCTGGCCTTCGTGCACATTGGCCAGACCGACCGCAAAGGGTTTCCACACGCGATGCAGACCGACCGACATGAGGTCGTTCATGATGTCGTACTTGCTGGCGACGGAGGTGAACACGCCCGCGACCTTCTTCGCCTTCTCGCTCTCGTCTACGGTCTCGAATCCGAAGTGTGTCTTTGCCATGATGGTTTCTCCTATTTCGGATCGCGCGTGGCACCTGCCGCCTGCAGCTTGTCCAGATATTCCTGCCACAACTCCTGCTGGTTCTGCCCCAGCGTGTAGAGCAGGTCCCAGTCGTACAGGCCGCTGTCGTGGCCGTCGTCGAATTCCAGTTTCAGCGCGTAGCTACCCGCAGGTTCCAGCCCCTTGAGCACGACGTTGCGCTTGCCGACCTGCAGGGTCTCCTGACCCGGGCCGTGTCCGCGCACTTCTGCGGAAGGCGACTGGACACGCAGGAACTCGGCCGGCAGGTTGAAACGCGCGCCGTCGGAGAAGGCGATCTCCAGTGAGTTGGATTTCTGGTGCAGAACGATCTCGGTCGGGATGGCATTCATAGTGAGCGTATCTTCTTGAGCAATGCGGTGGTGGAGCGTTCGTGCAGGAAGGGGATGCTGTGCACACTGCCGCCCCAGCCCTGTACTTCTTTTGCGCCGACGATGCGGTCCGGCGTCCAGTCGCCGCCTTTGACCAGCTTGTCCGGCTTGCAGGCGAGGATCAGGTTCAGCGGCGTGTCCTCGTCGAACTTCACCACCAGGCTCACCGCCTCCAGCGCGGCGAGCACCGCCATGCGATCGACCTCGTTGTTGATGGGGCGGTCATCCCCCTTGCCCAAACGTTTCACCGACGCGTCACTGTTGACGCCGACGACGAGCGATGCGCCCAGCGCGCGTGCCTGCGCCAGATAGGTGACATGACCGCGGTGCAGCACGTCGAAACAGCCGTTGGTGAACACCACGGGACGCGGCAGCGCAGCCACCTTGGCAGCCAAATCATCTGCCGTGCACAACTTGTCTTCGAAGCTCGGGGTCGGGTACATCACTGCATGTACTCGAACACGCGTACCACTTTTTTCACGCCGCGCGTGGTGGCCGCGATCTCGGAGGCCGCATCGGCCTCGGCGCGGGTGACGATGCCCAGCAGATAGACTACGCCTTCTTCGGTGTAGACCTTGATGTGCTCACGATTGAAAGACTTGTCTTCAAGGAACCGTGTGCGCACATCGCCCGATATGCCGGAATCGCTGCGACGCACGCCGGTATCAGCCGCGCGCGCCACATGCAGTTCGTTGGCGATGCCCTTGATGGGAGAGATGCCGCTCACGATGCGCTCTATGCCCTGCTTGGTCGCATCGTCCGGCACTTGTCCGGTGATCAGGGCGAAACGGTTGAAGCAGGTGACGTTCACCTGGATGTTGCTGCGATACTTGTCGGCGATGCGCTGGCGCGAGGTGTACTCGATATTGCGGTCGTCCTGCACGGCTGCGGCGCTGCGGCGCTCGATCTGCGGATCGGTGATGCCCTGCGTCTGGGCGCAACCTTGCAGCAGCGCAAGCAGGAACAGCGCGACCAGCGGCCAGCGTCCGGTCATCACTCGCCCCCCAGCAGGACATGATCGATCACATCGCACAGGCAATGCAGCATGAGCAGGTGCACTTCCTGGATGCGGGCCGTTCTCTGCGTCGGTACGCACAGGTGGAAATCGCCTTCCTGCAGCATCGCACCGATCTGTCCGCCGTCGCGGCCGGTGAATGCGACCACGACCATGCCGCGCTCGTGCGCGGCTTCGATGGCTTCCACCACGTTGGGCGAACTGCCGCTGGTGGAGATGGCGAGCAGCACATCGCCTTCCATGCCGAGCGCACGCACCTGTTTGGAGAATATCTGCTTGTAGTCGTAATCGTTGGCGATGGAGGTGAGCACCGAACTGTCGGTGGTGAGCGCGATGGCCGGCAGGCCCGGACGCTCGACCTCGAAACGGTTGATCAACTCGGCGGCGAAGTGCTGCGCGTCGGCGGCGGATCCGCCGTTGCCGCAGGCAAGGATCTTGCCGTCATGCATCAGGCAGTTGACCATGGCCTGCGCCGCATCGGCGACCGGCTGGGCCAGCACCTTCTTGCTCTGGAGTTTGATCTCGGCGCTATCATCGAAATGTTTGCTGACGCGTTTTGCGAGTGTCATATGTAGGATTTCTCGTTGGTGAACGGGCCCGATTTTACCCTATCTGGAAGGCGTTCTTCAGCCACTCGATGCCTTCGCTTCCTTCGGCCGCGCCGAGCAGCACGGCATCGAAACGGCAAGGCGGCGTCGGCGACACGGAAGAAAGGTAATGCTGCGCGGCGAGGATGAGCTTGTGCTGTTTGCGCGCGTCGATGCTGGCCGCCGCCCCGCCGAAATCCGTCCGCGTGCGCAAGCGCACTTCGACGAACACCAGCGACCCGCGATCTTCCATGACCAGGTCGACCTCGCCGAAGCGGCAGCGGTAGTTGCTGTGCAACAGTCGCAGGCCCTGATGCTGCAGATACCGTGCAGCAGTCTGTTCGGCCCGCGCACCGACCTTCATCCGGTCACTCTTCCGGCACCGACGTCGGCATGGGCGGCTGCGGCCCTCTCAGCGCGGCTTCCAGCGTCATGCCCTGACCGTTGCGCATGGTGGACTTCACACCTTCGCGTTTGACCTGATGACCTTCCAGCGACAGCTTGCCGGTGACACCGTCCAGCGGCAGGCCGTTGCTCGTATTGTGGTGGTACAACACCTGCAGCATGCGGTAGGCGTCTATGCCCAGCGCGAACAATCGCTCCATGTCCGTCGGATAGGGCGGCTCCGCGCGCGGGTAGACCATGACCGCCGGATGGTCGGGCTGGATCACCCAGGGCATGTCGTAAAAGCGCACCTCGCCCAGATCGAAATTGACCAGATTGTTGCCGTTGCCGATGAACACCTGCGACGTGGTGTAGACCGGGATGTCGGCGAAAATATAGGGCCGGATCAGTCGCGCCTTGTCCGGCTCTGCGGCCATGAACACCATGCTGCCCGCTTCGCCACCCAGCAGACGGATCTCGCTCGGGTCGCCCTCGTACACGATCTCCGGCCACAACACCCCGCCGGTGCGCTGCCATTCTTCCTCGAACGCCTGCGCCAGCCGCTTGGACAAGGCGCTGTCGGTGCGTACCACGGTGGCGGTGAGCAGGCCGTTGCTGGCCGCCCACTGCGCGGCCTGGCGTGCTTCCAGTTCGGGGGGAAGCCCGAAGAAATACAACTGGTCGCCGCGCTCGCCCTCCAGCACGTTCAACGCCAGCGTCGGCACCGGCAGCGCGGGATTCGCGGCCAATGCCGCAACGCCGTTGCGGGTGAGCGGGCCGGCCACCGCCAACGCGCCCTGCTCCAGCGCCTGGCGATACAAGGCATCGACCTCGAACTTCTCGTCGCTGGCGGAGTAGACGCGCACCGGCAATTCATTGGGCTGCAGTTCCGCCGCAGACAGGAAACCCAGTTGCACCGCTTCCGCGGCGCGGCCGAACACGGGCGAACGCAGTGGCAGGATCAATGCGATATGGTGTTCCGCACCTTCCGCTAACTTGGGCAGTACCGGCTCGACCTGCGGTTGCTCGATATCGACGATGCCGGTCTCGACGACGGGCGCTTCGGCGGCGGGTTTTTCGGTCGTTGCTGCTGGAGCAGTAACAGGGACTGGGGGCTGTGGCGGAGTAGCGCAGCCAAACACGCTCACGTATAGTGCGGCGATCAACAGACCGCGCAACCATCTCAACCCGGGGATACTCGTTTGCATAGCAGGACCAATCAAAGAATCGAATGCGCATTATATGTAGTCGCCACCCCGATTGGAAATCTGAGTGACATCACGCTGCGTGCGCTCGACATCCTGAACGGCGTGGACGTCGTGGCAGCCGAAGATACGCGTAATACCCGTCATCTGTTGCAACATCATGGCATTGGCGATGCCAAGCTGCTCGCCGTGCACCAGCACAACGAACGCGGTTCCGCAGACCGTATCATTGAATTGTTACAACAAGGGCAAAGCGTCGCGCTGGTGACCGATGCCGGCACCCCTGCCGTCAGCGATCCCGGTGCGGTTCTGGTGGAAGCCGTGCGCGCAGCAGGCTTTCGTGCCATCCCTATCCCCGGCGCCTCCGCCGTGGTCACCGCCTTGTCCGCCTCGGGTCTGGTCAATCCGCATTTCCTGTTCTACGGTTTCCTGCCCAACAAATCCGCCGCGCGCCGCGCCGCGCTGCAGGCACTCGCCAACCAGACCTGCACGCTGGCCTTCTACGAGGCCCCGCACCGCATCCTCGAATGCACGACCGACCTGCAGGCCGTGTTCGGCGACGAGCGCGAGATCGTGTTCGCGCGCGAGATCACCAAACTGTTCGAGAGCATCCATCGCTGCAAGCTGAGTGTCGCGCTGGACTGGCTGAACAGCGACCCCAACAACCAGCGCGGCGAGTTCGTGCTGCTGGTGTCGGGCGCGGCAGAGCGCACCGAGGAACTTGATGCCGAGGCAGAGCGGGTGCTCACATTGCTACTGGAAGAACTGCCGCTCAAACAAGCAGTGCAACTCGCCGTGCAGATCACCGGACAGAACAAGAACGCGCTCTACCAGAAGGCGCTTTCCATCAAATCCGCATAATCGCGCGGTTGTTATTCGCGTCGGCTTTGCTAAACTCGCCCTCCCGCATCACGATCCGATCTTTCGAGGACGCAATGAATCCCGCATCCAAATTCCTCCCTGTCCTGCTGGCGCTGTCTCTGGCTGCCTGCGGTGGCGGTGACAAGAAATCCGCCGCACCCGCCGCCGGAGCCGGGGCCATGCCGCCGCCGCCCGAGGTCGAAGTCGTCACCATCGCGACCGGCAACGCCACTTACACGCGCGACCTGCCAGGCCGCGTGCAAGCCTTCCGCACCGCGCAAGTGCGCGCCCGCGTCGATGGCGTGGTCGAGCAGCGTCTGTTCAAGGAAGGCAGCGACGTGACCGAGGGCACACAGTTGTTCCGCATCGATGCACGCAACTATCGCGCTACTGCCGAGGCGGCCAACGCCGACGCCGCGCTGGCCTACCAGAATCTGGATCGCGCCAAGCGCCTGCTCGAGATCAAAGCCATCAGCCAGCAGGAGTACGACCTGACCCTGGCCAAGGCGGCGCAGGCGCGCGCGGCACTGGTGCGTGCCAACGAGGACGTCACCAACGCCGGCGCACCCGCGCCCATCTCCGGTCACATCGGCCGCAGCGAAGTGAGCGAGGGCGCACTGGTCAGCAAGAATGCCGCTACCCTGCTGGCGACCGTCGAGCAACTCGACCCGGTGTATGTGAATTTTTCCCAGTCCGCCGCCGACCTGCTGCGCCTGCGCCAGGCCGTGGCGACCGGCGTGCTGAAACGCGCCGATGCCGCCGACGTCGAGCTGATGCTGGAGGACGGCAGCGTGTATCACAAGACCGGCCGTATCTTCTTCACCGACCTGGCAGTGGATGCCAACACCGGCTCGGTCTCCTTGCGCGCCCAGTTCCCTAACCCGAAACGCGAGCTGCTACCCGGCATGTTCGTGCGTCTGCGCTTCCCCGAGGCAATGGCGGAGAACGTGATCCGCGTGCCGCAGCGTGCGGTGCAGTCCGGCGCACAGGGTCAGTTCGTGATGACCGTGGGCCCGGACGGCAAGGTCGCGCCGCGCCCGGTCACCACCAGCGGCATGGCGGGAGCGGATTTCGTCATCGCTTCCGGCCTGAAACCGGGCGACCAGGTCATCGTCAATGGCCTGCAGAAAGCACGCCCCGGTACGGTCGTGAAACCGGTGCCGCTGGCGACCACCATGAAGATGGAAAGCCAGCTTTCCGCTGCGAAGTAACACGCCATGCTCGCCCGCTTCTTCATCGACCGCCCCATCTTCGCGTGGGTCATCGCGCTGGTCATCCTGCTGGCCGGTGTGCTGGCATTGCGCGGCCTGCCCATCGCGCAATATCCCTCCGTCGCACCGCCCGCGCTGTCGGTCAGCGTCACCTATCCCGGCGCTTCGGCCGACGTGGTGGAAGAGACCGTCATCGCCCTGCTCGAACAGGAGATGAACGGCATAGAGGACCTGCTGTACATGGAGTCCGCCGCCGAGCTGGGGCGCGGCAGCATCACGCTGACCTTCGAGGCCGGCACCAACCTCGACTTCGCTTCGGTCGAGACACAGAACCGCGTCAAGCGTGCCGAGATCCGCCTGCCGGAGGAAGTGCGGCGCATGGGCGTGACGGTGACCAAGTCGGCACGCAACTACGTGATGATCGTGTCGCTGATCTCGCCGGACAAGAGTTACGACAACGTGGCGCTGGGCAGCTATGCCGCCGCCAACGTGCTGGACAGTGTGCGCCGCGTGCCCGGTGTGGGGGAAGCCATGCTGTTCGGTACCGAGTATTCGATGCGCCTGTGGCTGAAGCCGGAGAAGCTACAGGCCTATGGCGTCTCGCCGGCCGACATCTCCAAAGCCGTGCGCGCGCAGAACGCGCAGATGTCCACCGGTGAACTGGGCCAGCTGCCTTCCGCGTCCGGTCAGGAACTGAATGCGGTGATCGTGACCAGAAGCCGCCTCGCCACACCGGAAGAGTTCGGCAACATCCTCATCCGCACCAATCCGGACGGCTCCACCCTGCGCGTGAAGGATGTGGCCCGCGTGGAGCTGGGCGCGCAGGACTACTCGGTACGTGCGCGCATCGACGGTCAGCCCGCTGCCGGCATCGCCATCCGTCTGACGCCCGATGCGAACGCGCTGGAGACCGTGGCCGCTGTGAAGGCGCGCATGACCGAGATGGCGAAGTTCTTCCCGCAGGGCGTCGACTGGCTGGTGCCGTATGACACCTCCAAGTTCATCGAGATCTCCATCAAGGAAGTGCTGAAGAGCCTGGCCGAGGCGCTGCTACTGGTGTTCCTGGTGATGTACCTGTTCCTCGGCAACCTGCGTGCCACGCTGATCCCCACCATCGTGATCCCCATCGCGCTGGTCGGTGCGCTGGTCGGCCTGTATCTGCTGGGTTATTCCATCAACGTGCTGACGCTGTTCGCCATGGTGCTCGCCATCGGTATCGTGGTGGACGATGCCATCGTGGTGGTGGAGAACGTGGAGCGCATCATGACCACGGAGAACCTGCCGCCGCGCGAAGCCACACGCAAGGCGATGGACCAGATCATCGGTGCCATCATCGCCATCACGCTGGTGCTGTCGGCGGTGTTCATCCCGATGGCGCTATTCCCCGGATCGACCGGCGCGATCTATCGCCAGTTCGCAGTGACGCTGGTGCTGACCATGGGCTTCTCAGCGCTGATGGCGCTGACACTCACGCCAGCGCTGTGCGCCACCCTGCTCAAGCACACGCCGGGCAAGGATGACCTGGTACCGGCCTCCGGCCCCCTGCACTGGTTCCATGACGCCTTCGCCCGCCTGACCCAGCGCTATGTCGGCGCAGTGGGCGGGATCGTACGCAAGGCGGCGCGCTACCTGCTGGTGTATGCCGCCATCCTCGTGGCCGTGGGCTGGATGTTCAGCAAACTGCCAGGCAGCTTCCTGCCGTCGGAAGACCAGGGATATTTCGTCAGCGTGATCCAGCTGCCGCCGGGCGCAACACATGACCGCACGGTCGAAGTGCTGTCGCAGGTGGAGCAGTATTACCTCGGCCTGAAGGAAGTCGACCACGTGATCGGTGTGGCGGGATTCTCTTTCTTCGGACGCGGCCAGAACGCGGCCATCACTTTCGTGCGCCTGAAGGACTGGAGCGAACGTCCGGGCGAGGCCAGCAATTCCAACACGCTGGCACGCAACGCCAACATGGCGCTGTTCCGCATCAAGCAGGCGATGATCTTCGCCATCAATCCGCCGCCCATCCCCGAGCTGGCGGCGGCCGGCGGTTTCGACTTCCGCCTGCAGGACCGCGGCGGTATGGGCCGCGAGAAACTGCTGGAAGCGCGCAACATGGCACTGGGCATGGCGATGCAGAATCCTGTGTTGGCCGGCGTGCGTCCCGAAGGCCAGGAAGCCGGCCCGCAGCTGTTTCTCGACGTGGACCGCGTCAAGGCCGAGGCGCTGGGCGTCTCCATCACCGACCTGAACGAGACTCTGCAATCCATGCTGGGCGGTGCCTACATCAACGACTTCGTGCGTCAGGGTCGCGTACTGCGCGTGCAGATGCAGGCCGAGGCCGACACACGCCGCACGCCGGACGACATCCTCAACATCGCCGTGCGCAACAAGCAGGGCGGCATGGTGCCGCTGTCCGCCATCGCCAAGGCGAGCTGGATCAGCGGCTCGCCCAAGCTGGATCGTTACAACGGCCTGCCCGCGATGAAGATCGCCGGCGGTCCCGCGCCGGGACGCAGTTCCGGTGAAGCGATGCAGGCGATGCAGGAGATCGCCGCCAAGCTGCCGCCGGGATTCGGTTTCGAATGGTCGGGCACCGCGCGCGAAGAGATCCAGTCCGGTGCACAATCCTCGCTGCTGTTCGGCGTCTCCATCATTGTGGTGTTCCTGTGTCTGGCGGCGCTGTACGAGAGCTGGTCCATCCCGTTCGCGGTGATGCTGGCGGTGCCGCTGGGCGTGTTCGGCGCACTGCTGGCGGTGACGCTGCGAGAGTTGCCGAACGATGTGTACTTCAAGGTCGGCCTGATCGCCATCATCGGCCTGTCGTCCAAGAACGCGATCCTGATCATCGAGTTCGCGCGCAAGCTGCAGGACGAGGGCATGAGCTTGGTGGACGCCACGCTGGAAGCCTGCCGTCTGCGGTTCCGCCCCATCCTGATGACCTCGTTCGCCTTCATGGCGGGCGTGCTGCCGCTGGCCATCTCCACCGGCGCGGGCGCGCAGAGCCGCCACGCCATCGGTACCGGCGTCATCGGCGGCATGCTCACCGCCACGCTGTTCGCGGTGTTCCTGGTGCCGGTGTTCTTCGTCATCATGCGCCGCTTCTTCCCGGGCCATTCGCGCAAGCACGTCGACTAGGCGGCACCGAACGACTCGCGAGCAATCGCGCTACAATCCCGGCTGACTTCAATCAGCCGGGATTCTTCCATGCAACAACTCACCCTCACCCGCCCCGACGACTGGCACCTGCACTTGCGCGACGACGCGCTGATGGCTTCGGTGCTGCCCGACACCGCCCGCCAGTTCGCCCGCGCCATCGTCATGCCCAACCTGCGTCCGCCCGTCACCACCACCGCGCAGGCCGTGGCTTACCGCGAGCGCATCCTCAAGGCATTGCCGGCGGGCATGAAGTTCGAACCGCTGATGACGCTGTACCTCACCGATATCACCAGTGCCGAAGAGATCAAAAAGGCCAAAGCCAGCGGTGTGGTGCATGCGGTGAAGCTGTACCCGGCGGGTGCCACCACCAACTCCGATGCTGGCGTCACCGACCTGCGCAAGACCTATGCCGCGCTGGAAGAGATGCAGCGTTGCGGCATGCCGCTGCTGGTGCACGGCGAAGTCACCAGCGCGGATATCGACATCTTCGACCGCGAAGCCGTGTTCATCGAGCGCGTGATGCAACCGCTGCTGAAAGACCTGCCCGGCCTGCGCGTGGTGTTCGAACACATCACCACCAAAGATGCCGCGCAGTTCGTCGCCAGCGCACCCGACACCATCGCCGCCACGCTTACCCCGCAGCACCTGCTCTACAACCGCAACGCCATGCTGGTCGGCGGCATCCGCCCGCACTTCTACTGCCTGCCGATATTGAAGCGCGAGACGCACCGCGAAGCGCTGGTCAAAGCCGCCACCAGCGGCAGCAGGAAATTCTTCCTCGGCACCGACAGCGCCCCGCACGCCCAGCACACCAAGGAGAACGCCTGCGGCTGTGCCGGCTGCTATACCGCGCACAGCGCCATCGAGCTGTATGCCGAAGCGTTCGAGGCAGCGGGCGCGCTGGACAAGCTGGAGGCATTCGCCAGCTTCCACGGCGCGGACTACTACGGCCTGCCGCGCAACACAGAGACGATCTCGCTGCGCAAGGATGCGTGGCAGGTGCCTGCTTCGGTGGGATTCGGCGAGCATAAGCTGGTGCCGCTACGGGCTGGCGAGACGATGCAGTGGAGGCTGGTGAAGTAGGCTACGCGGCTCGTGCAACGACAGGATATTGCTTGTGCGTGGCTTTTCAGCGACGGCAGGGATAGGCGAATAGCTGGTTATTCCTGCGGATGCGCGTGTGTATGGGCCTTACAATGGGCGCTCAGTTTCGGGAGGACATGATGGTACGCAAGATACGCACCACAAAATCCGGCAAGGGGGAGACGCCGCCCAGTGATATCAGCCTGCGGGACGCCGTCATACTCGATGCGCTGGTCGATTCCTTGCACTCGATCTTCGAGACGATGATGGGTACCAAAGTCGAGATGGGTGCCCCCTTTCCGAAACCGGCGAATACTGTGCAAAGCGGCGTCTCTGCCCTGATCGGCATGAGCTCCGATGACGCACGCGGCAGCGTGGCCATCTGCTTGCCCATGCCTGCCCTGAACGAGATCTCCCGCAGGCTGCTGGGTGAGGAGATCACAACTATCGACGGGGAAGCAGCCGGTCTGGCGGGCGAGATTTCCAATATGCTGGCGGGTGGTGCGAAGCGCATCCTGTCCGAGAAGGGTATGGAGTTCGATATGCAGACACCACGCATGATGCACGGCGATGGCCACGAGATCGCGCATCATCACGACGGGCAGACCATGCTGTTGCCGGTGAACATGAACGGTCATGAGTTCTTCGTCGAACTGAATTTCGTGTGAGTCGGGCAATGCGGTTATCCAGCTACCTCGACACTACGCCTGTCATCGGGCACAAGGTCTACCTGCACCCTTCCTGCCAGGTGATCGGCGATGTGACGATCGGCGAGGATAGTTCCGTCTGGTGCAACACGGTGTTGCGCGGTGATGTGAACCGCATCGTGATCGGCCGCGGTTCCAACGTGCAGGACCTGAGCATGGGCCATGTGTCGCACAAGACACCCGACAAACCGGATGGCTCGCCGCTCATCATCGGCGACTACGTGACCATCGGCCATTCGGTGATCCTGCATGGCTGCTCTATCGGCAACGAATGTCTGATCGGCATGGGTTCCATCATCATGGACGATGTGGTGGTCCCTGATCATGTGATGGTGGGTGCGGGCAGTTTGATCTCACCGGGGAAGACACTGGAGGCGGGCATGTTGTATATGGGGCGTCCGGCCAAGGCGGTACGCGCGCTGACCGGGGACGAGTTGCGTTACCTGCGTTATTCCGCCGAGCATTACATCCGCGTGAAAGACAACTATCTGCGTGGCGGAACAAGCTGATATGTTCGGCACGGAAATCGAAATGCAGATCGAACGGGAGCTGGAGCTGGAGATCGAACGCAAGTGCCTGCTTCTGCGGCTGGACTGCAATGACCATGCTGCGCTGCACCATTTCGCCCATGATGTGTTGAGCCATCTGGAGAGCTACGGCAAGGCGGCTGCGAGCGGCGACATGCAGGCGCGCATCAAGATCGAGCTGTATGGACTGGCAGTGCTGATGCACAAGGCCAATGTCACCACCTTCGGCCCGGCCTACATGACGCAGCTGGACGCCCTCTCCCGGCAGCAGGGTGCCTGGGTGAACATCGCGCAGGCCATATGGAGCGAGCTGGAAACACGCAATGTGATGAGTAACCTGAGGAATGAGCAAGCATGAATCCGGAGAAGAACGAAAAGCTGCTGCGCGGCCAGATCAATCTCGAGACCGCGCAGATCGCCTGGCGGGAGCTGCAACGTTTTTTTGCCAGTGGTGCGACGGTGTATGTCGGGCCAGAGCTCGACCTGGTCGAGGTGGCCTACCAGATCGCCAAGGACAATGCGGCGCAAGTCGCGGAGTGGATGGAACACGGCCACATCGCCCGTGTCACCGATGCCCAGGCGCTTGCCTGGCATGATGCCGACGCTATCGTGTGGGCCGTGGTCGCAAGACCGTACGTGCTGATCCAGGAACACCGGCAGTCCTGACCTGCGGTGCGTCCAGCCAGCGCGCCCTATTTCACTTTCTTCAGTGCCGCTTCGATGCGGTCGCTCAATGTCTTCAGCACCTTGATGCGGGCGAAGTTCTTGTCGTTGGCCTCGACCAGCGTCCACGGCGCGATCTCGGTGCTGGTGCGGTCCACCATGTCACACACCGCACGTTCGTAGTCATCCCACTTCTCGCGGTTGCGCCAATCCTCCTCGGTGATCTTGAATCGCTTGAAGCCGATCTTCTCGCGCTCCTTGAAACGGCGCAGCTGCTCTTCCTTACTGATCGCCAGCCAGAACTTGACCACCACGATGTCGTGCCGGTCCAACTGCGTCTCGAAGTCGTTGATCTCGCTGTAGGCGCGCATCCAGTCTGCCTCGGAACAGAACTTCTCGACGCGCTCCACCAGCACGCGGCCATACCAGGAACGGTCGAAGATGATGACGCGTCCCTTGCGCGGGATGTGCCGCCAGAAGCGCCACAGATAGGGCTGGGCCCGCTCTTCTTCGGTGGGCGCGGCGATGGGCACGATGTTGTATTGCCGCGCGTCGAGTGCACTGGTGATGCGTCGGATGGCACCGCCCTTTCCGGCGGCATCGTTGCCCTCGAACATGGCGAGCACGGTGATCTTGCCGAATTTTGGCGAGCGCGTGAGCAGGGCCAGCTTGCCCTGGTATTTCTCCAGTTCGGCCTCGTATTTCTTCTTGTCCAGCTTCTGCTTCAGGTCCAGCGTCTTCAGCACGTTCAGCCGGTCGATGGACGGCATCGGCGGTGGCGCGGTGATGGCAGCCGGTTTCTTCTCGGCCGCCTTCATCCGCTTCTCGATCGCATCGAGGATGATCTTGCCCACGGTGAGGCTGCGATAACGGGGGTCGTAGCCTTCGACGATGGTCCACGGCGCGACAGCGGTGCTGGTATGACGGATCACCCTTTCGTTGACGGCGCTGAACTTGTCATACATGGTGTAGTGCTCCCAGTCACGCTTGGTCACACGCCAGCGCGTCTTGGGATCCTTCTCCAGCGACTTGAGCCGTTTCTGCTGCTTCTCCTTGGACAGATGCATCCAGAACTTGAGCACCAGCGCACCCTCGTCCACCAGCATCTTCTCCAGTCGCTTGGCACGCTCCAGACTCTGGTCCAGCTCGGCGTTCTTGGTCACACCACGCACGCGGTTGAGGATGGGCCAGGTATACCAGGAGCCGAGGAAGATGCCGATGCGCCCCTTGGGCGGCAGCGCGCGCCAGAAGCGCCACATCATGGGTCGGTCGAGTTCCTCGTCGGAAGGTTCGCCCATACCGTGTGTCTGCAGGAAACGCGGGTCCATCCATTCATTGAGCAGGTTCACCGTCTCGCCGCGCCCTGCGCCATCCACACCGCCGATGAGGATGACGACCGGGAATTTCGCCTGTTTCGCCAGCTCCATCTGCGCATCCAGCAAGGCTTCGCGCAGCTTGGGCACTTCGGTGTCATAGGTGGCTTTGTCTATCTTGTGTCCCAGTTCGGCGGATTCAAACATTTTCTTCTCCCTTGCGTTACAGGCTTTCCGGGGCGATGACCAGCTTCAGGCTGGTCTGGAAATCGCCTTCGTTCGGTTTGCGCACCAGCCACCACACTGCGCCTTTCTTGACGCTGAAACCGGCATTCGAATCCGACAACAGGCGGGCGGCGATCTGCCCCAATGTGGGCTGGTGGCCGACCACCAGCACCGTGCCTGTAGCATCGGGCCAGCCGACCGCGTCCAGCACATTCTGCGGGGTGGCGGCGGTGCCCAGCGCGGCGTCGGTGATGTAGTGTTTGGTGAGGGCGAGTGCGGTCTGCTGGGTGCGCTTGGCAGGACTAACCAGGATACGGGTATGCTCGGGCAATCTGGCGCGCAGGAAACTCGCCATCTTGTCGGCCTGCTTGTGTCCTTTTGCGGTCAATCCGCGTTCGAGATCGGGCGTTCCGTCTTCTGCCTCGGCATGCCGCCAAAGTATCAGTTCCATGCTGCCTCTCCCGAAATATTACAATCGTGTCAGCAGGATATACCGACTATACTGTTTTTGCCATCACCCAACCGGAGGCTACGATATGGTCACGTCCGCATCAAAGAAAGCAACCCCCGCTGCACGCAAACCCGCCACGGCTCCCGGCCGAACAGCCATCGCAAAACCGGCTGCAAGACCTGCCACCAAAACGGCCAAGAAAGTTGCCGCGCCCAAGAAGGTGAAAGTGGTTCGCGACAGTTTCAGCATGCCGCAGGATGACTACGCGTTGATCGCGAAGTTGAAAGAAAAGGCGCAAACCGCCGGCTTGCCGGTGAAGAAGAGCGCGCTGTTGCGTGCCGGTCTGCAGTTGCTGGACAAGAGCAGTGCGCTGCAGCTGAAACGCGTGATCTCCGGCCTGACACCGATCAAGACCGGCCGTCCCAAGAAGCACTAAGTTTCTTCAGGCAGTGCCGTCTGCAGCTGACCGAGCTCCATCGCCAGCTGCAGTTGGGCATTGATGGCCTTGCCGCGCCCCGGCTTCTTGCGATGCCAGAAGCCGTTGCAGTCCATCTCCCAAGCCAGCAGATTGTCCTTGAGGTATATCCCCAATCCCTCTTCCAGCACACGTTTCTTCAGCTTTTTGTCCAGAACGGGGAAGCAGGCCTCGATACGGCGGAAGAAGTTGCGGTCCATCCAGTCGGCGCTGGCAAGGTAGACGTCTTCCTTGCCGCCATTGTGAAAGTAGAAGATACGCGTGTGTTCGAGGAAGCGGCCGATGATGGAGCGCACGCGGATGTTCTCCGACAGTCCTTTCACCCCGGGACGCAAGGCACACACGCCGCGCACGATCAGATCCACCTCGACCCCGGCCTGCGAAGCCTCATACAGGGTATTGATGGTTTCCGGCTCCAGCAGCGCGTTCATCTTGGCGATGACGCGTGCCGGCTTGCCCGCCTGGGCCTGTGCGATCTCGTTGCGGATGGCTTCCAGCACCTTGTTATGCAAGGTGAACGGCGACTGCCACAAGTGCTTGAGCTTGCTCGCCTTGCCCAGACTGGTGAGCTGCATGAACAACTCGTTCACGTCGGCACCGATCTCTTCATGGCAGGTCATCAGGCCGAAATCGGTGTACAGGCGCGCGGTACGCGGATGATAGTTGCCAGTGCCCAAATGCACGTAGCGGAGCAGCTTGCCTTCTTCACGGCGCACCACCATGAGCATCTTGGCATGCGTCTTGTGGCCGACCACGCCATACACCACATGCGCACCGACCTGCTCCAGACGCGAGGCCCAATTGATGTTGGCCTCTTCGTCGAAGCGCGCCAGCAACTCCACCACCACGGTGACTTCCTTGCCACGCTTGGCTGCAGCGATCAGCGCCTCCATCAACTCGGAATCGACACCGGTGCGGTACACCGTCTGCTTGATGGCCACCACGTCGGGATCACTGGCCGCCTGTCGGATGAAATCCAGCACCGGTTTGAACGACTGGTAGGGATGGTGCAACAGGATGTCGCTCTTGCGGATGGCCTGGAACATGTCCGCGCCCTTCTTCTTCAGCACCGTGGGAAGGCCGGGCACGAAATCGGGGAATTTGAGGTCAGGGCGTTCCACTTTGTCGGGGATGCCCATCAGGCGCACCAGGTTGACCGGGCCATGCACGCGGTACAGGTCGTCCGCGCCCAGCTCGAACTGCTGCAACAGGAACTCGGCCAACTCCTGCGGACAGTTGTCCGCCACCTCCAGCCGCACCGCATCGCCAAAATGGCGCTGCGGCAATTCGCCCTGCAGGCTGATGCGCAGGTTCTTCACCTCTTCCTCATCCACGAACAGGTCGCTGTTGCGTGTCACGCGGAACTGATAACAGCCCTTCACCTCCATACCGGCGAACAGCTCGCCCACGTGCGCGTGCAGGATGGAAGACAGGAATACGAAACCGTGCGGACAACCGGCGATCTCCGGCGGCATGACGATGGCGCGCGGCAAGGCGCGCGGCGCTTGCACCACCGCCTTGGCCGAGTTGCGGCCGAAGGCATCCTTGCCCTGCAACTCGACGGCGAAATTTAGTATCTTGTTGCTTACGCGCGGGAAGGGATGTGCCGGATCAAGACCGATGGGCGTCAACAGCGGCATCACCTCGCGCAGGAAGAAGTCCTTGACCCAGACTTGCTGTGCCTCGTTCCAATGCGTACGACGCAGAAACTTGATGCCTTGGGCGGCCAGTGCGGGGACCAGCTCCTCGTTGAACAACTGGTATTGGCGCGCGATCAGTTGATGCGTCGGATCGAACAGCCGTTTCATCGCTTGTGAGGCACCCAGGCCATCCGGACCGGTTGCGATGCCATGCAAACGGATCTGTTCCTTGAGACCTGCGATACGAATCTCGAAGAACTCATCCAGATTGCTGCTGACGATGCACAGGTATCTCAGACGCTCCAGCAGCGGCACCGAGGGATCCTCGGCCTGCGCCAGCACGCGCCGGTTGAACTCGAGCTGGCCGAGTTCACGGTTGAGGAAGTTCTGCGCGGTATAGGTCTTGGCCAATCTCAGCTTTTTGGCGGCACGTAACCCTGCGGCATCTGTGCCTCCGCTCCGAAGAAGTAGTTCTCCATCTGCTGCGCCAGATACTGGCGCGCCTTGATGTCCGCCAGATTGAGGCGGTTCTCGTTCACCAGCATGGTCTGGAACTTGATCCAGCCCTGCCAGGCCTCCTTCGACACGTTGTCGAATATGCGCTGTCCCAGCGGGCCCGGGTAGGTCGGGCGCTCCAGCCCTTCCGCCTCGCGTCCCAGTTTCACGCATTGCACCATTCTTGTCATTGCTCTTCTCCATAGCCGGTTGATGATAGGCGCGCAATGTTACACGCCGATGAAACAAAGCATCTCATTTCAGGTTCTTCACGAACACCTTGGAGCGGCGCTGGTAGTTGTACAGCGCTTTCTTCTCCTTGGGCAGCTGGTTCACATCAGCCTCCTTGAAACCGCGCTCGATGAACCAGTGCGCGGTGCGCGTGGTCAGCACGAACAGCTTCTTCATGCCTTGGCTACTCGCCAGCTCGCTCATGTGATTGAGGATGGCCTCACCGTAACCGTGGTCCCGGTACTGGCTGTCCACGGCCAGGCAGGCCAGCTCGGCAGAAGCCTCGTTGGGGAACGGGTAGAGCGCAGCGCAGCCGATGATGCGGTGGTCGTGCTCCAGCAACTCGAAGCGCGATATCTCGCGTTCCAGCAGTTCGCGCGAACGCCGCACCAGGATGCCTTCCTCTTCCAGCGGGCGCAGCAACTGAAGGATGCCGCCCACGTCCTCGATCGTCGCCGCGCGCAGTGTATTGAGCGTGGATTCGACCACCATGGTGCCGATGCCGTCGTCGCTGAACAGTTCCTGCAACACCGCACCGTCCACATGGCGGCTGACCAGGTGTGTGCGTGCCACGCCCGCCTCGCAGGCGCGCACGGCACAGGGGAGGAACAGGCTGATGTCATCCGGCAGTTTGCGCTTGCCGGAGAGGATGGCTTGTGCCTGACTGATGGTCAGCTCCTTCAATAGGCTACCTTTCTTGTCCTGCACGCCGTCCGTGTCCATCAGGAACACCAGCTTGTCGGCATCGAGCGCGATGGCGGTGGCGGTGGCGACGTCTTCCAGGGTGAGGTTGAACACCTCGCCGGTGGGCGAATAACCCAGCGGGGACAACAGCACCACTTCGCCGAACTCCATCCTGTCGTTCAGCGCAGCAACGTCCACTTTGCGCACGCTGCCGGTGTGCATCAGGTCGACTCCATTGATGACACCCAGCGGTTGCGCGGTGATGAAGTTGCCGCCCGCCACGCGGATGTCGGCATTGGCCATCGGAGAATTGGCCAGCCCCATGGAGAGCAGCGCCTCGATCTCGACCCGCACGCGACCGACGGCTTCCTTCACGCATTGCATGGTCTCGGCATCGGTCATGCGCACGCCGTGATGGTAGGCGTCTTCCAGCTTGTTCTTGGCCAGATGTTGTTCGATCTGCGGGCGCGCGCCGTGCACCAGCACCAGCCGGATACCCAGTGCCGCCAGGAGGTTGAAGTCATGCGTCAGCTCGACGAACTTGCCGTCCGCCACCACCTCGCCACCGAAGGCGATGACGAAGGTCTTGCCGCGGAAGGCATTGATATAGGGGGCGACCGAACGGAACCAGTTGACGAACTCGGTGGACTGGAATGGCATGGCGATCGTTTCGGAAGAAGTTGGCAACGCTTGCAATTAGACACCCAGAACGGAAAAATTGCCATTTGTCGCGCGGATCAAAGGCGCTAGAATCCAAGCGACGAACAAGACGGCGATCTTCGCCACACTGCAAGGCTCACGACCATGAACCATCTCCTCAGCCAGGTCTCTTATCCGGTATTCCTGTACATGACGCTGCTGTTCTTCCTCATCGCCAGCGCGTTCTCTTTCCTGGTGGGGCTGGGTCTTGCATTCCGGAGCCGGCGCGCGATGCGTTTGTTCGACGTGCTGAACCGCTGGATCTCGGTGCGCAGGATGATCAAGCCGCTCACCATGCCGCATCAAGTGGAACCGACCCTGATGCGACAGCCGGTCTGGCTCGGCAGCGCCATCATCCTGGGTGCCGCGATCGCGCTGTACCTGTTGCAGGATGTCGATCTGCGCCCGGCACTGCTGCTATTCGACGGCAGCCTGACCCCGATCGAGATGAGCGGCGTCGCCGATAATCTCAAGACTTTCCTGCTGGTCGGCAACGCGCTCTGTCTGCTGGTCGGCATCGCCATCCTGTTCTTCCCCCGCACACTGACCGTGGTCGAGCGCTATACCGATCACTGGTATACGGTACGCAGAAGCACGAAGGCATTCGACACCATGCACATGGAAGTGGACAGCTGGGTCCTCAAACACCCGACCAGCGTGGGCCTCACCATGTCGCTGCTGTCGGTCAGTCTGGGCATGATGATGTACAGCTTGATGCAGAGCCTGCCCGCCTGAATCACACGGGAACGACCGCGTACACCGTCATGCCTCGTCCAAGAGCTTGCCGGCAATTGCCCAGTTTTCATCCGGCAGCTCATCGAAGGAAATGTAGGTGTAGCTCGCCGGCTTGTTCGCGATGCGCTCCAGCGTGTCGGTGATCTCTTCGGCGATCCTTGCCTTCTGCTCGCGGCTCAATGTTCCCGCGATGCGTATGTTCACATAGGGCATGCTGCCTCCTCCTTGCTAGTTGAAATCTCCCCACAGGGTCTGGATGGCGGTGATGCCGGCGATAGCCGCCGTTTCGGTGCGCAATACGCGCGGCCCGAGCAGGATGGGGCTGAAACCGACCTGCTGTGCGACATTGGCTTCATCCGTGGTGAATCCACCTTCCGGTCCGATCAGCAGGGTCACGCGCGCCTGCGGTTCGGCTTGCGCCTTCAGCGCGCAGGCACCGCCCGGCATCAGGATGAACTTGCTGCCGCTTTGAGCGCGCGTGCTTTGCAGCCATTCCGCCATCGGCGCAGGGGGATGCATGCGCGGCAGATCGTTGCGCCCGCATTGCTCGCAAGCCGAGACGATGACGTTCTGCCAGTGCTGGGCCCGCTTCTCGGCCCGTGCGCCGGTCAGTTTCGCCACGCTGCGCTGCGCCTGGATAGGTACGATATCGCTCACGCCCAGTTCAGTGGCCTTCTGTATCACCCAGTCCATCTTCTCGCTGCTGCACAGGGATTGTGCCAGCACGATCTGCAGGTCGGACGCCTGCTGCTGGACCATGCAAGTCTGCAGATTGCCCAGATGTACATGCTTGCCGCTGATGTCGTGGATGGTCGCATCCAGCGCGTTGCCCTCGCCGTCGAATATCTGCACCGCATCGCCGACGCGCAAACGCAACACGCGGCTGGCGTGATGGGCGGCTTCGGGCGGCAGTTCGCAGTTGTTGTTTTGCGGCAGCGGCGGCGGACAATAGAATCTGGGGGCGGACATGCGAGCGGGTAGGCTTTTGAATGGCCGTGATAATATACCGCCGCAAAAAATCACGCTGTTCATCAGGAGGAAGTCTTTCATGGTCAGTCTGCAACCCCCCTTGTGCGATTTCGGCTGGAAGGCCCGCCCATTCGAGCTTCCGGGTGTGGATGGCAAGCGCCATACGCTGGAGAGCGCGAAAGGCCCGAACGGCCTGCTGGTGATGTTCATCTGCAACCACTGCCCCTATGTCAAATCGATCCGCGACCGCATCATCCGCGATGTGCGCGAACTGCAGCAGCACGGTATCGACAGCATCGCCATCATGTCCAACGATCCCGCCGATTACGAGGAGGATTCGTTCGAGAACATGAAGAAGGTGGCCCAGGAGTTCAATTACCCTTTCCCCTACGTGTGGGATGAGACACAGCAGATCGCCAAGGATTACGGTGCCGTTTGCACGCCCGACTTCTTCGGCTTCAATGCCAAGCTGGAACTGCAATACCGCGGTCGCTTGGACGCTTCGCGCAAGGAAGCCGCGCCGGATGCAAGACGCGACCTGTTCGAGGCGATGCTGCAAGTCGCGCAGACCGGGCAAGGTCCGCGTGAGCAGCTCGCCAGCATGGGCTGTTCCATCAAATGGAAAGGCGAGACAGCGTGAAGATACTCATCCTCGGGGCGGGACAGGTCGGCTCCACCGTAGCCGAGAGCCTGGTCGGCGAAGCGAACGACATCACCATCATCGACTCAGACCCCGAAAAACTGCGCGTATTGCAGGACAGACTGGATCTGCGCACCGTAGTCGGCAATGCCGCGCATCCGTCGATCCTTGAACAGGCCGGTATCGCCGATGCCGACATGCTGCTGGCGGTGACTCAAAGCGACGAGGTGAACCTGGTCGCCTGCAAACTGGCCGCCAGCCTGTACAACACGCCGACGCGCATCGCACGCATCCGCGCCACCGATTACCTGAACCGTCCGGAGATCTTCGAGAAAGACATCTTCAGCGTCGATTTCTCCATCTGTCCCGAACAGATCCTCACCGATTACATCGTGAAGCTGATCGAGTTCCCGGAAGCGCTGCAGGTGCAGAAGTTCTCGCAGGGCAAGGCTTCGCTGGCGGCCGTGCGCGCCTTCCAGGGCGGGCCGCTGGTCGGCCAGCCGCTGTCTTTCCTGCGCACCGACATGCCGCAGGTGGAAACACGTGTGGCTGCCATCTTCCGCCACGACCGCCCGATCATCCCCGAGGGCACGACCGTGGTTGAGGATGGCGACGAGGTGTTCTTCATCGCCGCCACCGAGAACATCCGCCATGTGCTGCACGAGTTGCGCCGCATGGACAAACCGGTAAAACGCGTGGCCATCGTCGGCGGCGGCAACATCGGTTTCCGCCTGGCGAAAGCCATCGAGAACGACTATCAGGTGAAGCTGATCGAATACAACAAGAAGGCCTGCAACCGCCTTGCCAGCCTGTTGACCCATACGCTGGTGCTGAACGGCGACGGTACCGACGAGAAGCTGATGGAGCAGGAACACATCGGCGAGGTGGATGTGTTCTGCGCACTGACCAACGACGACGAGAACAACATCATGTCCGCCCTGCTGGCCAAACAGGCCGGCGCGCGCAAGGTGATCGCCCTGATCAACCGCAGCGCCTATGTCGACCTGCTGCAGGGCGGCAAGATCGACATCGCGCTGTCGCCCGCGCAGGTCACCATCGGCTCGCTGCTGGCCTATGTTCGTCAGGGCGATGTGGCCGCCGTGCACTCGCTGCGGCGCGGAGCGGCCGAGGCGCTGGAGCTGGTCGCCCATGGCGACCATGATTCCTCGCGCGTGGTCGGCCGCCGCATCGACGCGATCGACCTGCCTAAAGGCGCGACCATCGGTGCCATCGTGCGCAACGGCGAGGTCATCATCGCGCATCGCGATACGGTGATCGAGGCGGAGGACCATGTGATCGTGTTCGTCATCGACAAGAAGATGGTGAAGAAGGTCGAGAAACTGTTCCAGGTCAGCCTCGGGTTCTTCTGATGGGCCGCACCCTGACCGTCTTCCACGCGCTGGGCCTGCTGCTGGTGATGTTCAGCCTGACCTATCTGTTCCCGGTCATCACCGCGCTGGTCTACCACGACAGCGCCCTGCTGCTGGATTTCCTGCTCGCCATGCTCTGGACCGCCGGCTCCGGCATCGCCATGTGGCTGCTGACACGCCGCTTCAAGGGTGAGCTCTCCATCCGTCACGGCTACCTGCTGGTGGTGACCATGTGGACCGCGATGCCCTTGTTCGCCACCATCCCGCTGCTGCTAGCCATCCCCGGCCTGTCCTTCACCGATGCCTATTTCGAGACCATGTCGGCCATGACCACTACCGGTGCCACCGTGCTGGTCGGGCTGGACGCTTTGCCGCCGGCGATCAATGTCTGGCGGCACGAGTTGCAATGGCTGGGCGGGCTGGGCGTGATCGTGCTGGCGGTGGCGGTGCTGCCCCTGCTGGGCATCGGCGGCCGCCAGCTGTTCAAGGCCGAGACGCCGGGCCCCATGAAGGACAAGTCGCTCACGCCGCGCATCGCCGACACGGCGCGTAGCATGTGGATCATCTATGTCGTCATCACGCTGATCTGCATCGGCGCGCTGAAGTGGGCAGGCATGGACTGGCTGGATGCGGTCTGCCATGGTTTTTCGGCGATGGGGCTTGGGGGGTTCTCCACCCACGATGCCAGCGTCGGCTATTTCGATTCGCCGCTGATCGAGTTCGTGCTGATCGTGTTCATGCTGTTCGCGGTGGTCAGCTTCACCACCCACTTCCTGATCTGGCGCGGCAGATCGCTCAGGCTCTACCTGCGCGATGCGGAAGCGGTCGCTTCCATCGGCCTGATCTTGCTCAGCTGCGGCGGCATCGCGTTGTTCCTGTGGTGGCAGGGTGTCTATCCGGACTTTCTGACCGCATTGCGCCATGCCAGCTTCAATCTGGTGTCGATCGCCACCGACAGCGGCTATGCCAGCGTGGATTTCGCGCAATGGCCGATCTTCGCGCCGATGTGGATGTTCTTCCTCGGCTGCATCTGCGCCGGCTCCGGCTCGACCGGCGGCGGCATCAAGATGATCCGCACGCTGGTGCTGGTGAAGCAGGCGGGGCGCGAGTTCCTCAAGCTGCTGCATCCGGCAGTCATCAACCCGATGAAGATCGGCGGCCATGTGATCGCCAACAACATCGTGTTCGCCGTGCTGGGTTTCATCTTCCTCTATTTCATGACCATCGCCACACTGGCTTTCGTGCTGTTCATCAGCGGCATGGACTTCATCACCGGCTTCACCGCCGCCCTGTCGATGGTCAACAACATCGGCCCCGGCCTCGGCGCGGTCGGCCCGTCATCCAACTACCAGGGACTCACCGACTTCCAGACCTGGGTCTGCGCCTTCGGCATGCTGGTCGGACGACTGGAGATCTTCACCGTGCTGATCCTGTTCACGCCCGCATTCTGGCGCAGATAAACACATTGAGGCTGCAGGGACAAATGCGGTAGGATTCGCCCGTATCGCGGCGGCGATGCAGCGGGAGGGGTCTCGAACACAACCAACTTAGGTGGGCAGCATGAGCGATAGTCTGGCCGGGATAAGCGTTTTACTGATCGACGATAGCAATACCATCCGCCGCAGCGGCGAGATCTTCCTGTCGCAGGCGGGAGCCAAGGTCATCCTGGCCGAGGACGGTTTCGACGGCTTGTCCAAGGTGGTCGATCACAAGCCAGATATCATCTTCGTCGATGTCATGATGCCCAGACTGGACGGCTACCAGACCTGCGCGCTCATCAAGAACCACCGCGATTTCAAGGACGTGCCGGTAGTGATGCTGACCAGCAAGGACACCCTGTTCGACCGCGCACGCGGCAAGCTGGTCGGCTCCGACCAGTATCTGACCAAGCCGTTCAGCAAGAAGAGTCTGATCGAGGCGGTCATCGCTCATACGCAACAATACGAGGATGTGGATTATGGCAATTAGCAAAGTGATGGTGGTGGATGACTCGGCGACCGAGCGCCATGTGTTGGGGGACATCCTCGGCAAGAAGGGTTTTCAGGTGGTCTATGCCGAAAGCGGTGAACAGGCGGTGGCGAACGCCAAGACCGAGTTGCCCGACCTGATCCTGATGGACGTGGTGATGCCCGGCCTCAACGGCTTCCAGGCCACGCGCGCGATCACCCATGACGACGCGACCAAGCATATCCCCATCATCATCTGCACCACCAAGGGTCAGGAGACCGACAAGGTGTGGGGACTGCGCCAGGGGGCCAAGGATTACATCACCAAACCGATCAGCGCCGACGAGCTGCTCGGCAAGATCGCCGCCCTCGGCTGACCCCCCAGACGATGTCGAAGCGTTTCAACCTGCGCGAATTCCAGCAACAGGTGCTGGATCGCCTCCAGGCGCAGACTGCCGGCGACAGCCGCCAGTCGACGCTGGGCATCCAGCTCGGGCAGGAGAACTGGCTGGTCGACATGACCGACATCAGCGAGGTCATGCCGTTGCCGGCGCTCACACCGGTGCCGCTGACCAGAGGCTGGTACTGCGGCGTCGCCAACGTGCGCGGCAACCTGTACAGCATCATCGATCTGAACGCCTATACCCGCCAGCAATCGACCGTCCGCGATGCGCACAACCGCGTGCTGCTGCTCGGGCAACGCTACGCCTTCAATACCGGCCTGCTGGTCTCGCGCGTGCTGGGTCTGCGCAACACGGAAGACTGGCCGCAAAGCGCGGAGGACGGCATGACCCGTTTCCGTGACCCGGACGGGCAGACATGGAACAAGCTGGACATACCAGGATTATTGTCGCAACCAGAGTTTTTGCAGATCGGGGAATGAACCCCGAGGCACAGGGAGAATAAGCAATGGCTTTCAAGTTACCGTTCACCAAAACCCCGACCAAGCTTGCCAAGCACGGCACCGCCCCGCAACAGGCGGCAAGCGCCATCCGTATCCCATGGTTCAGCGACCAGTCGTTCGACCGGCAGCTGCGCATCCTGGGTTTCCTGCTGATGGTGTTCCTGATCATCGCCGCCACCTTCACCTATCTCGACACCCGCACGACCAGCGAGAGCTCGCGCTATGTGGCGCAGGCGTCCAAGCTGCAGCTGCTGTCGCTGCAACTGGCCAAGCATGCCGAAGTGGCCAGTATCTCCGGCGAGAACGATGCGTTCGATGCGCTGCTCAATACGCGCGCCCAGTTCTCGGACACGCTGAACGGTCTGGACAAGGGCAGTGCCGAGCTGCCCGCCACCACCGGTGCGCCGCGTGACTCGCTGGACGTGCTACTGCAAAAATGGCAACAGCATGAGAAACTGCTGAACCAGGTTGAAGAAGGCCGCCCGCTGCTGGTGACACTGGAGCGCGGTGCCTCGCTGCAACGCGACATGCTGCACCGTGCGGAAGTGATCGCATTGCGTGCGCCGCCCGTGTACAGCCAGAAGGCCGCCCGCCTGCAATTGCTGCTCGAGCAGATCGTGGGCGCGGTGCAGACCGTGCAGACCTCTTCCTCCATCGACATCCTGGATAGCCTGCCAGCGAAGATGCAGGCTGCCCGCGCCCTGTTCAGCGAGCTGCCACAATCCGATAGCGATGTGCTGGAACTGGACGAGGAATTCGATGGCTACCAGAACGTGGTGGGCTTCATCATCGCCAACCAGAAACTGCTGCTCAGTTCACGCCAGGCCGCGCAACAACTGCTGGACGATGATGCGCGCATGCAGACACTGATGCAGAACCTGCTGACCGCCTATGAGCAGACCAGCCAGAACCGCATCACCAGTTTCGTGGTGGCACTCTCCGGTGGCATGCTGCTGTTGCTGCTGCTGTTGCTGTCCAAGATCTATCTGGACGAGTCGCAGCGCCGTGAACACGAATCCGCCCGCATCAACCGCCAGAACCAGCAGGCGATTCTGCGGTTGATGAACGAACTGTCCGACCTCGCCGACGGCGACCTTACCGCCAAAGCGACCGTCTCGGAGGACATCACCGGTGCCATCGCCGATTCGATCAACTACACCACCGACGAACTGCGCAAACTGGTGTCGCGCGTCATCACCGCATCCGAACAGGTGAACAAGGCGACCAGCGACGCGGGTACCGTTACCAAAGGCCTGTTGAGCGCTGCCAGCAAGCAGGCTGAAGAGATCCGTGATGCGGGCAGCGCGGTCGAGCTGATGACCAAGTCCATCCAGGAAGTCGACAGCAGCGCGTCGCAGGCGTCGCAGGTGGCGACGCGCACGCTGCAGGTGACCGAGCAGGGTGCCCAGGCGGTGCAGAAATCGGTGTCCGGCATGGACGGCATCCGCGAGCAGATCCAGGAGACCTCCAAACGCATCAAACGGCTGGGCGAGAGCTCACAGGAGATCGGCGAGATCGTGGACCTGATCTCGGACATCACCGAGCAGACCAACGTGCTGGCGTTGAACGCCGCTATCCAGGCCGCTTCCGCCGGTGAAGCGGGCCGCGGCTTCGCGGTGGTGGCCGAGGAAGTGCAGCGCCTCGCGGAACGTTCCGCCGAGGCGACCAAACAGATCGGTCTGCTGGTGAAGACGATCCAGGGCGACACGCAGGACGCGGTGGCGGCGATGGAAAAGAGCACGCAGGGTGTGGTCGAAGGTGCGCAGCTCGCCGATGACGCCGGCCAGTCACTGCAGCAGATCGAACAGGCCACGCGCGAGCTGACCGACCTGGTGAACAGTATCTCTGTATCGACCCAGGTGCAGACCGACATGGCGCAAGAGGTCGCGGCAGTGATGGCAGACATCCTGAAAATCACCGAGCAGACCTCAAAGGGCACGCAGCTGACCAGCGCGTCGGTCAACCAGCTGGAAGGTCTGGCCAAAGAACTGAGCGGGTCGGTCTCCGGCTTCAAACTCTAATCACGGCACAGGAATCCAGTGACTCCCGCGTTCAATCCGCTGCTGCTGTCTTCGGTCAAGTCCGAGCTGGACAGCTCGCTGGCCACCATCCTCCGCGAGCAGGAACAGTTCTTCTCCTCGGGCGGCAAGCACCCGCTGGATGCCGCACTGGACGAGTTGCACCGCTTGCGCGGCGTGTTGCAGATGCTGCACCTGCAGGCCCTGGAAGTGTTCTGCGGAGAACTGGAAACACTGTTGCGCGAAATGGCCGATCGCCCGGAAAGCGCCACGGTGATGCATCAGGACGCCCTGCGGCATGCCTTGTTCGGCCTCACACACTATCTGGATGCGCTGTCCGCCGGTGCAGCCAATGCCGCCCTGCGGCTGTTCCCGGAATACCAGGAACTGCACCAGGTGCGCGGTCTGGATATGGCCTTCGAGGTCGACCTGTTCTTCCCCGAGCTGAACGTCGAGTTGCCACCGGAACTGCTGGACGGCGCTACGCCCGACAACGCACCCGCACGCATCAAGCAGGCTCGCATGCACTTCCAGCAGGGGCTGCTCAAGTGGTTGCGCCAGGACGGCACGAGCGAGGCTTTGCGTGCCATGAGCGCGGCGGTCAAAGCCGTCGCGGGTTGTGTGACCGGCGAGGCACGCGCCTTCTGGTGGGTGGCGGAAGGGGTGTTGGGCTGCGTTTCGCTGGACGGGGTGCCGCCCGAATTGAACGTCAAGAAATCGTTCAGCCGCATCGACCAGGGTATGCGCGCCCTGCTGGACGGCAGCGCGTTCGATATGGTCGGTGCGATGAGCGAGATGCTCTACCTGGTCGCCCGCAGCCACACCGTCAATGAGACGGTCGAGCAGATAAAGCAGGTGTTCGATCTGGACACCTACCTGCCCGATGCGCCGCCCCTGCCGCCCGGCGAGACGTCGGCCTTGCTGGAGAACATGCGCGCGCAACTCGCCATTGCCGACGAAGCATGGGAACAGTGCGTGCTGAACGACCGCGCGGCCTGCACCCGCTTCGCGACCCAGACAGAGCAGCTCCATGCCTTGTCCGAGCAACTGGACCGCAACACGCTACAGTTCCTGTGCAAGCAGATCCATGCCACGGCACAGCATGTGGAGAATCCCGAACACGCGCAGACCATCTCCATGGATATGGCCATGGCGCTGTTGTTGCTCGATAGCGGTATCGAGCACTACCAGCATCTGGGCAGCGGCTTCCACGAACAGGCGCGGCTGCTCACTTCGCGCCTGCACGAGACGCTGCTGAACCAGCCCGAGGACCATGGCAAACTGGCCAGCCTGGTCGCACTGTACTGCGAGATGGAACAGCGCGACGTGATGGGGCCCCTGGCCGTCGAGATGCAGAGCAATCTGCAGCATATCGAGCAGACACTGAACGCCTTTTTCGGCAATGCCGCCAAACGTACCGAACTGCTGCAGGTGAATCGCCTGCTGACGCAGGTGCAAGGCGGGCTGCACATCCTTTCACTGGATATCGCCGAACAACTGCTGCTCACCCTGCGCCAGATCACCGAGCGTTATCACCAGGGCGATACGCCTTCCCCGGCCGAGATGCGCGCCGTGGCGACATCGATCAGCGTCATGGACGACTATGTGCACGGGCTGACATTGGGACAGAAATCCGACCCGGTGGCGCTGAACGATGTGGTGCGCGAACTGGCCGAGGCGACCGCCGGTCATGCCCAGGCCGCTGCTGAAGCGGCAGAAGCGGAAACGCCCGCTTCGGTGGTGTCCGTGCGCTCCGGCGACGAGGATGCCGAACTGCTGGAAGTGTTCCTGGAAGAAGCGCAGGAAGTGATGGAGACGTTGCGCACCAATCTCGAGATCTCGCGCCTGCATCTGGACAGTCGCGATCCCTGGATCACGATACGCCGCGCCTTCCACACGCTCAAGGGCAGCGGCCGCATGGTCGGACTGACCGAGCTGGGCGAGGTCGCCTGGGCGGTCGAACGCGCCATGAACAAGTGGATAGCCTCCAACCAGCCCGCCACGCCGGACCTGCTCGATCTGGTCGGCGATGCGGAAGTGTTGTTCCAACATTGGGTGGACATGCTGAAGAGCGGCAGCACCACCGCGCAGATCGACACCGCGCATCTGCTCACGCTGGCGGATTGCATCGAACACGGCAAACCGCTACCCCAGCCAGCCGTGCCCGAGGTCGCCGCAGCCGAGCCGGAGGTCGAAGCCGCTGTCGAAGCGCCTGCCGAACCCGAGGAAGAAGGCCCGGTCGTCATCGGCGACGTCAGCATGTCGCCGGTACTGTTCAATATCGCGTCGGAAGAGGCACTGGAGCACGTGCATGCCCTGCGTGCCTGTTTCGATGTGGTACAAGGATCGTCCAAACCGGTCGTCGCCTACGATTTCATGCGCGCCGCCCACACGCTGGCAGGCGTCAACCGCACCATGGGCTTCCTGCCTGTCGCTGAACTCGCCTACACACTGGAGATGTGGCTGGAACCGCGCATCGACAAGGCCGGTGCCATCGGCACCCCGCAACTGGTGTTGCTGGACGACGTCATCACCCGACTGGACGAACTCTGCAACGGCGTGCGCGCGCGCATCGCGCCGACTGCGCAAACCGAGCTGATCGAGCGCCTGCAGTCAGACAAGCTCCTTGGCGGCTCCGACATCCCGCAGGAACCAGCGGAAGCGGCCATCGGGGAACCCGCTGCGGCTGCAGCGCCGGTCAGCGCCATGCCGGAGCCCGAGCCGGAAGCAACGCATCCGGCGACTGCCGCAGAAGCAGCAGTGGAAGAAGAGGAGACTCCCGCGCCCCAGCCGGAACTGCATGAACGAACCGTCCACGATGAAGTGGACGAGCAACTGCTGCCCATCTTCCTGGAAGAGGCGCATGAGCTCTATCCACAGATCGGCAGCACCCTGCGCGCGTGGCGCGAGACGCCGGAGGATGCGCAGCTTGGCCGCAACCTGCAACGCAGCCTGCACACGCTCAAGGGCAGCGCACGCATGGCCGGTGCCATGCGACTGGGTGAACTGACCCACCGCGTGGAAGACCGCGTGAGCAAAGCCATCGCGCAGAATGTGCTGGACGAGACCCTGTGGAACGAGATGGACAACTATCTCGACCGCATCGCGCATGCCATCGAGCAGTTGACCCAGCCTGTCGCGGAAGAAGCCCCTGCACAACCTGCCGAATCGAAACCGGCTCCGGCAGCCGAACCCGCCGCCGAGATCCCTGCCACCCCTGCGGCACCTGTCGCCGCGCTGGAGGTCGGTGCCGAACGCGCGATGCAATCGGCCCTGCTTCGGGTGCGTTCCGACATCGTGGACCGGCTGGTCAACGAAGCCGGCGAAGTCAGCGTGACGCGCTCGCGCGCCGAGGCCGAGCTGCGCGAATTCCGCGCCAGCGTGCTGGAACTGACCGACAGCGTGAACCGCCTGCGCAAACAGTTGCGCGAGATCGAGATCCAGGCGGAAAGCCAGATGCAGGCCAATGTCGCTGTCAGCTCGGACGTCGCCGGCCAGTTCGATCCGCTCGAGTTCGACCGCTTCACCCGTTTCCAGGAACTGACGCGCTTCATGACCGAGAGCGTGCACGACGTGCAGACGGTGCAGCAGACTCTGCTGAAGAACCTGGACGAGACCGCCGCCGCGCTGAACGCCCAGGCACACCTCAACCGCGACCTGCAACAGGGCCTGATGAGCATACGTATGGTGCCGTTCGCCAGCATCAGCGAACGCCTGTACCGCATCGTGCGCCAGACCGGCAAGGAACTGGGCAAACGCGCCAATCTGGAACTGTCCGGCACCGAGATCGAACTCGACCGCAGCGTGCTGGAAAAGATGACGGCGCCGTTCGAGCATCTGCTGCGCAATGCCATCGCCCATGGTCTGGAGACCCCGGAGCAGCGCGAGCTGAGCGGCAAGCCGCCCATCGGGGAAGTGCGCTTCTCGCTGCGTCAGGAAAGCAACGAAGTGGTGTTCGAGCTGGCGGATGACGGGGCCGGTCTGGACATCGGCCGCATCCGCCAGAAGGCACTGGAGGGCGGCCTCATCACCGCCGACGAGGAGATCAGCGACGAACAGCTAATGCAGCTGATCTTCACGGCCGGTTTGTCCACCGCCGGCGAGGTGACCGAGATCGCCGGGCGCGGCGTCGGGCTGGACGTTGTGCGCAGCGAGGTATCGGCGCTGGGCGGCCGCGTCGATGTCAGCTCCGAGGCCGGCAAGGGCGTGCGCTTCACCATCCACCTGCCTTTGACGCTGGCAGTCACCCGCACCCTGATGGTGCGCGCGGCACATGCCGTATATGCTCTGCCCGGCACCATGGTCGAGCACGTGCAACAGGTGAAGCCCGCTGAATTGAACGCCCTCTACGCCCAGCAATACGTCGATTGGCAGGGCAAACGCTACCCGCTGTTCTACCTGCCGCGCGTGCTCGGCGACGACCAGGCCGAAGTGGTCAGCCTGCCGCACAATCCCATCCTGCTGTTGCGCAGCGGCGAACAGCGCATCGCCCTGCATGTGGATGCCCTGCTCGGCAACCAGGAAGTCGTGGTCAAGAACATCGGACCACAGCTGGCGCGCCTGCCCGGCATCGCCGGGGCGACGGTATCCAGCAGCGGAGCCGTGATCCTGATCATCAACCCGGTCGCCTTCACCCAGCGTATCGCGGTGACGCGCAAGATCGCCAAGGCTGCCGTGGCCGAGGCGGTACACAGCAAACCGCTGGTGATGGTGGTCGACGACTCACTCACCGTGCGCAAGATCACCACCCGTTTGCTGGAACGTAACGGCTATCTGACGGTGACCGCGAAGGACGGCGTGGATGCGCTGGAGCAGCTGATGGAGATATCGCCCGACGTGATGCTGCTGGACATCGAGATGCCGCGCATGGACGGTTTCGAGCTGGCCAAACGCCTGCGCCAGGACAGCAAGACCAAGGCGCTGCCCATCATCATGATCACCTCGCGCACAGCGGACAAGCACCGCAATTACGCGATGGAGCTGGGCGTGAACGAATACCTGGGCAAACCCTATCAGGAAGACGAACTACTCGGCCACATCGCGCGCTTCGTCAGCGCGCACAGCGCTTGAACATCTCCAGCGTGCGCACCCGCGCCACGGCATGGTCCACGATAGGCAGGGGATAGTCCCTGCCGGGCACGAACCCGCTGGCCTGTTGTGCCGCTACCGGGATCAGCCAAGGGGCATGCAGATAACGATCCGGACACTGGGCCAGTTCCGGCAGATAACGCCGGATGAAGCGCCCCTGCGGGTCGAAGCGCTCCGACTGCGTCACCGGATTGAAGATGCGGAACCACGGCTGGCCGTCGCATCCCGTGGACGCCGCCCATTGCCAGCCGCCGTTGTTGGCCGCCAGATCATAGTCCAATAGCTTCCTGGCGAACCAGGCTTCGCCCTTACGCCAGTCGATGCGCAGATCCTTGGTCAGGAACGAGGCCGTGACCATGCGCAGACGGTTGTGCATATAGCCAATCTGCTCCAGCTGGCGCATGGCAGCATCCACCAGCGGATAGCCGGTACGTCCGGCACACCAGGCCGCAAACCCTTCCGCATCGTCCACCCACTCCAGCGCATCGAATTGCGGTTTGTAGGCATGCCCAACCACCTGCGGATGATGGTAGAGCACCATGTGGTAGAAATCGCGCCAGATCAGCTCCGACAGCCAGGCCTGCGCGCCCTTGCCGCCGGCATGCCATGCCGCTGCGGCCAGTGCGCGGATGGAAACCGTGCCGAAACGCAGGTGCGTGGAAAGATAGGAGACGCCTTTCACCGCCGGATAGTCACGCGCGGTATGGTAGTCGACCATGCGCGTCTGGAAATCCTCGAACAGGCGCGCCGCGCCGGCACTTCCTGGCGGGACCATCAGCGTGGTGTGCTGGAAACCCAGCGCCTCGATGGCAGGTATTGCTGCTGCAGGTTCTCGGGCAAGGTGCGCCAGATGGCGCTGCACCGGATAGGCCTTGAGCTGGAAGTCGTCCAGCACTTTGAGCCAGGCGTTCTTGTAGGGTGTGAACACGGCAAAGGGCCTGCCGCTGCCGGTCAGGACCTCATCCTGTTCGAAGATCACCTGGTCCTTGAAGCTTTGCAGACTGCGGCCTTGGGCCGCGAGTTGCGCCGCCACCTGTGCATCGCGCGCCCGTGCGGCCGGCTCGTAGTCGCGGTTGCAGTACACCGCCGTGACACCCAGGCTTTGTGCCAGTGCCGGGATCTGCTCCGCCGCACGGCCGTGCAACACATGCAGGGTGGCATCCTGTTCGGCCAGCTCTGCATGCAGGGCACGCACCGATTCCCAGATGAAGGTCACGCGGCGGTCTTGCCGGTCCTGCAAACTATCGAGGATGTCGGTATCGAACACGAACACGCAATGCACCCGGTCATGCCGTTTCAGCGCATGGTAAAGGGCAGCGTGGTCATGCAATCGCAGGTCGCGGCGGAACCAGCACAGTGCTGGCAGTGTTGAAGGCGCTGTCATGCGGCGAATTGTGAAGGCAAGTGCGTAAAGCTACAATGCCGCCATGTCCGACATCGACCTCACCAACCACTTCCTGATCGCCATGCCGGCGATGACCGATCCGTTCTTCGCCAAATCGCTCACCTACGTGTGCGAACATAATGAGGAAGGCGCGATGGGCATCGTCGTCAACCGGCCGATCAGCCTGACGCTGAGCGAGCTGTTCGCGCAGATAAACATGCCGCTCACCCAATCCGGGCTGGAGGACATGGCGGTGCATTTCGGCGGCCCGGTGCAGACCGACCGCGGCTTCGTGTTGCATGACACAGGGGAAGCGTGGCAATCCACTTTGAAAGTGAACGATCAGGTCAGCCTCACCACCTCCAAGGACATCCTGCAGGCGGTCGGTGAGGGTCGCGGCCCCAAGCACCTGCTGGTGACGCTGGGCTACGCCGGCTGGTCGGAAGGCCAGCTGGAACAGGAGATCGCCGATAACGCCTGGCTATCGGTCCCCGCGACCGAGCACATCCTGTTCGACCTGCCGGCCGAAGAACGCCTGCCGGCCGCGATGAAGCTGCTGGGCGTGGATTACGCGACCCTGTCGGATGAAGCCGGCCATGCCTGAGGGCGTGACCATCGCTTTCCCTTCCGGCACCCTGCTCGCTTTCGACTTTGGCACCCGCCGCATCGGTATCGCCGTGGGCAACACCATCTCCGCCACTGCCAATCCGCTCGCCACCATCGATGACGAACGCAACGAGGTGCGCTTCTCCACCATCGGCGCGCTGATCCATGAATGGCAACCAGCTGCACTGGTGGTCGGCCTGCCCTGCAACGACGACGGCAGTCCGCACGAGCTGACCGCGCTCTGTCGCCGCTTCGCCAACCGCCTCAAAGGGCGTTTCAATCTGCCCACCTTGCTGGTGGATGAGCGGTATACTTCTGCCGCCGCAAGTTCGGCCCTGGACGAGCGTGGCATACATGGCCGGAAGCAGAAACCCCTGCTTGACCAATATGCCGCGCAACAGATACTGCAAGCGTATTTCGATGAACCCAGCTCAGGGATCCCTGCATGAATAATCCTCAGTTGAACAAGAACGGTGAACTGCAGCACCTGCTGTCCACCGAAGGCTTGCCCGCGCGCATCCTGCGCGACATCCTCGACCGCGCCGGCGAGTTCGTGAACCCGAACGGTGCCAGTGAAGTACGCAAGGTACCGTTGCTGCACGGCAAGTCGGTGTTCAACATCTTCTTCGAGAACAGCACGCGCACCCGCACCACGTTCGAGATCGCGGCCAAGCGCCTGTCAGCCGACGTGGTTAACCTCAACATCGGCTCCTCCTCCACCAGCAAGGGCGAGACCCTGCTCGATACCGTGGACAACCTGTGTGCGATGCATGCCGACATGTTCGTGGTGCGCCATTCCACCAGCGGCGCGGCACACCTGATCGCCAAGCATGTCGCGCCGGACATCCACGTGATCAACGCCGGCGACGGGCGCCATGCACACCCGACGCAGGCGCTGCTGGACATGTTCACCATCCGCCACTACAAGAAGGAGTTCCACAACCTGACCGTGGCCATCGTCGGTGACGTGCTGCATTCGCGCGTGGCGCGCTCGCAGATCCACGCGCTGACCACGCTGGGCGTGCCGGAAGTGCGCGTGATCGCACCCAAGACGCTGCTGCCCACCCACGTCGACAAGCTGGGGGTGCGCGTCTTCCATGACATGCAGGAAGGGTTGAAGGGCGTGGATGTGGTGATGATGCTGCGCCTGCAGAACGAGCGCATGCAGGGGGCGCTGCTGCCTTCGGCGCAGGAGTATTTCAAGTATTACGGCCTGACCCAGGAACGACTGGCGCTGGCCAAGGACGACGCCATCGTGATGCACCCCGGCCCGATGAACCGCGGTGTGGAGATCGACTCCAGCGTGGCCGACGGCTCGCAGGCGGTGATCCTGCCGCAGGTGACCTTCGGCATCGCGGTGCGCATGGCGGTGATGAGCATACTGGCGGGGAATTGAACATGGACATCCAGATCAAGAGCGGTCGCCTGATCGATCCGCAGAACGGCCTCGATGCGCAACGCGACCTGTACATCAGCGAAGGGCGCATCGTCGGTATCGGTGATGCACCCAAGGGTTTCAAGGCGGAACAGGTGATCGATGCACAAGGCCTGGTGGTGATGCCTGGCTTGGTCGATGTCGCCGCGCGCCTGCGCGAGCCCGGTTATGAATACAAGGCCACGCTTGAATCGGAAATGGCGGCAGCCGTCGCCGGCGGCGTGACCTCGCTCGCCTGCCCGCCCGACACCGATCCGCCGTTGGACGAGCCGGGCCTGGTGGAGATGCTCAAGCACCGTGCGCGTAACCTCAACCAGTGCCGCGTGTTCCCCATCGGCGCGCTGACCTATGGACTCAAGGGCGCGGAACTGACCGAGATGGCCGAGCTGACCGAAGCCGGCTGCAAAGCCTTCAGCCAGGCGGATGCGCCGCTGACCGACACCCGCGTGCTGTTGCGCGCGATGCAATACGCTGCCACTTTCGGTTACCGCGTATGGTTGCGCCCGCAGGACAGCTTCCTGGCCAAGAACGGCGTCGCACATGACGGGGAAGTCGCCACCCGCCTCGGATTGCCACCCATCCCCGTAGCTGCGGAGACCATCGCCCTGTCCACGGCCTTGCAGCTGGCCCGCGAGACCGGTGTCACCCTGCACATCTGCCGCCTTTCCAGTGCTGCGGGCGTGGACATGGTGCGCGCCGCCAAGCTGGAAGGCCTGAACGTCACTTGCGACGTGTCGATGAACCATGTGCACCTGACCGAGATGGATATCGGCTTCTTCGATGCCAACTGCCACCTGATGCCGCCGCTGCGCAGCCAGCGCGACCGCGCTGCTTTGCGCGCCGGTCTGCTGGATGGCACCATCGATGCCATCTGCTCCAACCATTCCCCGGTGGACGACGACGCCAAGCTGCTGCCGTTCGCCGAGGCGGAAGCGGGGGCGACCGGGCTGGAGCTGCTGCTGTCGCTGGTACTGAAATGGGCCGAGCAGGAGAACGTACCGCTGCTGCATGCTCTGTCGCGCATCAGCATCAACCCGGCGCAGCTGCTGGGCCAGAAGATGGGACACCTGTCTCAGGGCGCGCATGCCGACATCTGCATCTTCGACCCCGAAGCCCGCTGGCGCGTGGCACCGGCAGCATTGAAGAGCCAAGGCAAGAACACGCCGTTCAACGGCTACGAGATGCAAGGCCGCGTGCGCTACACGCTGCTCGACGGCCAGATCGTATTCCAGCAATGACACGCGCCCAGCCGGGCGCGGCCTTAACCCAGGAACATCATGGATAACCCTTTACTCGATTTCTCAGGACTGCCCCATTTCGCCGACATCTGCCCCGAGCATGTCGCACCCGCCATCGACCAGTTACTGGCCGAGAACCGTGCGCTGATCGCACGCCAGTTGGCTGATGGCGTGCCGCCCACCTGGGACGCATTCGTGCGCCCGATGGAGGATGCCAACGAGCGGCTGTCGCGTGCCTGGGGGCCGGTGGGCCACCTTAACGCGGTGATGAACTCGCCCGAGCTGCGCGAGGCCTATAACAGCACCCTGCCCAGGATCACCCAGTATTACGCCGAGCTGGGCCAGAACCAGGCTCTGTACGAGAAGTACAAAGCGTTGCGCGCCAGCGCTGCGTTCGAGTCCCTCAGTCCGGCACGCAAGCAGGTGATCGAACATGAATTGCGCGACTTCCGCTTGGGCGGCGCGGAACTGCCGCAGGACAAAAAGTCGCGCTACATGCAGGTGCAGGAGCGCCTGAGCGAACTGTCCTCACGCTTCTCCGACAACCTGCTGGATGCGACCAATGCCTTTACGCTGGTGATCGAACAGCGCGGGGAACTATCCGGCCTGCCCGAGGACGTGCTGCAGACCGCGCGCGAAGCGGCCGAGGCGGCCGGCAAGAGCGGCTGGCTGTTCACTCTGAAAGCGCCTTCATACTTGCCGGTGATGCAGTTCGCCGACAACCGCGCATTGCGCGAACAGATGTACCGTGCCTATGCCACGCGCGCGTCCGAGTTCGGCAACCACGACTGGGACAATTCGCCGCTGATGGACGAGATCGTGTTGTTGCGTGCGGAGGAGGCCGAATTGCTCGGCTTTGCCAACTACGGCGAACTGTCGCTGGCAGCCAAGATGGCGGAGACGCCGCAGCAGGTGGTGGAGTTCTCGCGCGAGCTGGCGCATCGCGCGCGCCCGTTCGCGGAGAAGGATCTGGCCGAACTGCGCGAGTTCGCGCACAACGAGCTGGGCCTGCAGGAACTCCATTCCTGGGATGTGGCCTATGCCAGCGAGAAGCTGCGCGAGCGGCGCTATGCTTTCTCCGAGCAGGAGGTAAAGCAGTATTTCCCCGAGGACGCGGTGCTGGGCGGCATGTTCCGCGTGGTGGAGACCTTGTATGGCCTGCGCATCACCCCGGCTCAAGCCCCGGTGTGGCACGACACTGTACGTTTCTTCGATATCCGCGACGACCAGGGCGATCTGGTCGGCCAGTTCTATCTCGACCTGTATGCGCGCGCCAGCAAGCGCGGCGGTGCCTGGATGGATGACGTGATCACGCGGCGCCGTCTGGCGGATGGCCGTATCCAGACCCCGGTGGCCTACCTCAACTGCAACTTCTCCGCGCCGGTGGGAAATAAACCTGCACTGTTCACCCACGATGAGGTACAGACCCTGTTCCACGAGTTCGGCCACGGGCTGCACCATCTGCTGACCGAGGTGGAGGAACTGGGTGTGTCCGGCATCAACGGCGTGGAATGGGATGCGGTGGAACTGCCCAGTCAATTCATGGAGAACTTCTGCTGGGAGTGGGACGTACTGCGCAACATGACGCGCCACGTGGAAAACGGCGAACCGCTGCCGCGCGCCCTGTTCGACAAGATGCTGGCGGCGAAGAATTTCCAGAGCGGCCTGGCGACATTGCGCCAGATCGAGTTCGGCCTGTTCGACATGCTGATGCACAGCAGCTTCCAGCCCGGCGGTGCGAAATCCATCCTGCAGCTGCTGGACGAGGTGCGCGCCGAGGTCGCGGTGCTGCTCCCGCCCGAGTTCAACCGCTTCCCACAGAGCTTCTCGCACATCTTCTCCGGCGGCTATGCGGCCGGCTACTACAGCTACAAGTGGGCCGAGGTGCTGTCGGCCGACGCCTACAGCCTGTTCGAGGAGCATGGGGTGTTGAACCCCGAGATCGGTAGCCGCTTCCGTAGCGAGATCCTGTCCATCGGCGGTGCGCGCCCGGCGATGCAATCGTTCACGGCCTTCCGCGGACGCGCGCCCTCGATCGACGCGCTGTTGCGGCATAATGGGCTGGTCGAGACTGAATAGCAGGAGTTCGCCATGCGTTTCTTTCTTCTCTTCGCACTGTGTTGCGGTCTTACCGTCACTGCGCATGCTGAGCTATACCGTTCCGTGGATAGTCAGGGCAAGGTACATTACAGCGACCGTCCGCTGGCGGGTACCGATGACGTCGAGCGATTGAAGCAGGACACGCCGCCCACGCCGGATGACAGCCTGCCCTATGAGACGCAGCGCGCCCGCAACAACTTTCCCGTGACTTTGTTCGTCGCCGCCAACTGTGGTGCGCCCTGTGATGAAGCCCGTGCTTTCCTGTACAAACGAGGCATCCCTTACACCGAACAGAATCTGGATACCGCCGAAAAGGTGGAGGCCTATCGTCAGGAGAACGAGGGGCTGGAGATCCCCGCGCTCACGGTAGGCAGCACGCGCCTCAAGGGTTTCCTCGATAGCGCCTGGCACAAGGAGCTGGATCTCGCCGGTTATCCCAAGACCGCACCTTATCGTCCGCACCAGGAGCAACCTGCGCGATGAAGATCGCTACCTGGAACGTCAATTCGCTCAAGGTGCGACTACCGCACCTGCTGGATTGGCAGACAGCATCGCCTGTGGATGTGTTGTGCCTGCAGGAGACCAAGACAGAAGACGCGAACTTCCCTTTGGCCGAGCTTGAGGCGGCAGGCTTCCACTGCGTCTACAGCGGCCAGAAGACTTACAACGGTGTCGCCATCCTCAGTCGCGAACTGGCCAGCGATGTACAAGTCGGCATCCCGGGCTTCAACGACGAGCAAAAACGCGTGATCGCCGCGACCATCGCCGGTGTGCGTTTCGTCTGTGTCTACATTCCCAACGGTCAGGAGGTGGGGTCGGACAAGTACGCGTACAAACTGCGCTGGCTCGCCGCCCTGCATGACTGGCTCAAGGACGAGATGCAGAAGCATCCACGGCTGGCGCTGCTCGGCGACTACAACATCACCCCGGATGACCGGGACGTGTACGATCCGGTCGCGTGGAAGGACAAGGTGCTGTGCAGTGCGCCTGAACGCGAGGCGTTCCAGGAGCTGCTTGCGCTCGGCCTGCGCGATGCCTTCCGCCAGCATGAATCCGGCGAGAAACTCTATTCATGGTGGGATTACCGCATGATGGCCTTCCGCCGCAACATGGGCATGCGCATCGACCACATCCTGATCAGCGCAGCGCTGCAATGCGGCTCGTGCCACATCGACAAAGCCCCGCGCAAACTGGAACGCCCTTCCGACCACACCCCCGTGGTGGCTGACGTCGCTTGAACGATCCCGCAGTCGAATTGCTGTTCGCGGATGACCACTTGCTGGTGGCCGTCAAACCTTCCGGGTTGTTGTCGGTCCCAGGGCGCGGGCCTGATAAACAGGATTGTCTGTCGGCCCGTGTACGGGTTCATTTCCCGGATGCGCTTGTCGTCCACAGGTTGGATATGGCGACATCTGGCTTGATGTTGTTTGCGCGGGGGGTCGCGATGCAGCGCACCTTGTCTTTGATGTTCCAGCGGCGCACGGTCGACAAACGTTACATCGCCGTGTGTGCAGGTACATTGCAACCACCACAGGGCGAGATAGATCTGCCCATCGCACCCGACTGGCCGAACCGACCCCTGCAGCGCATCGATGCCGAAAATGGCAAGTCCTCGCTCACGCGTTATCGCCTGCTGCAACAAGAGAGCGATCGGTCACGCGTCGAGCTGGAGCCGGTCACGGGGCGCTCCCACCAATTGCGTTTGCACCTTGCTTCCATCGGTCACCCCATCCTGGGCGATGCACTGTACGGCGATGAGCATAGTGCACCGCGCCTGTTGCTGCATGCCTGCGCCTTGCGCTTTACCCATCCCGCAAGTGGGGAATCACTGGCATTCGAGCATATGCCATCGTTCTGAAATCGCCCTTTGCTGCGTTATACTGCGCGCCCTGTTCGATCTCGATTTTAAGGATGCAAATGAAACGTTTCGCTGTTGCCCTGACTTTGCTGTTTTCAAGCCTGTCCCTGATCTCCACCGGTGCCGAAGCCAAGCGCCTCGGAGGAGGCGTCAACCTCGGCAAGCAGCGCACCATGAGTGCGCCGCAGAAACAGGCTGCACCCGCGCCGACCCAGGCCGCCCCTGCCCAAGCTGCCGGCACCCCCGCTAAGCAAGGCAACAAGTGGCTGGGACCGCTGGCCGGTATCGCGGCCGGTCTCGGTCTGGCGGCGCTGTTCTCCCACCTCGGACTGGGTGAGGGTATGGGTATGTTGCTGATGATCGTCCTGCTGGCAGTCGGCGCTTTCTTCCTGTTCTCGACGCTGCGCAAGAAGCCGCAGCCGGCCATGCAGTACGCCGCGGCCGGACGTGACTATGCGGCCACCGCACAAGCCGCGCCTGCCACCACCCAGGTTTCAGCCGATACAGCCCCGCACCGTGCCGCAAACATCCCCGCCGATTTTCCCGTGGAGAGTTTCCTGCGCAGCGCCAGGATGTCTTTCATCCGCCTGCAGGCAGCCAACGACCGCAAGGACCTGAACGACATCCGCGAGTACACCACCCCCGAGATGTTCGCCGAGATCAGCATGCAGTTGCAGGAGCGCGGTGATGCACCGCAGCAGACCGATGTCGGCTTCGTGAATGCCGAACTGCTGGAAGTGGTGACCGAGAACGATCTCGCCATCGCCAGCGTGCGCCTCTCCGGCCAGCTGCGCGAGAACAACGGTGCACCGGAGCACTTCGAGGAAGTCTGGCATGTGCAGAAAGACCTCAAGGACGAAGCTTCCGTATGGCTGCTGGCCGGAATTCAGCAGAATTGAGTGTGAACTGAAGTAGACTTACGGGCACGGCACTTTTGCCGTGCCCTTTTCATTTCTAGCGATGCGTTTCTTTCGACTGCTAAAGATCTGCTACATCGTCCTGCGCTTCGGGCTGGACGAATTCCTGCTGGCGCATGAACGCACCAGCTGGCTGTTGCGTCCGCTCAACCTGCTGCTGTTCTTCCGGGACAACAAGCGCCCGCGCGGATTGCGGCTAAGGCTGGCACTGGAGGCTCTGGGCCCCATCTTCGTAAAGTTCGGCCAGTTGTTGTCGACCCGTCGCGATCTGATACCGACCGATATCGCGGACGAACTCGCCTCCCTGCAGGATCAGGTTCCACCCTTTCCTTCTGCCATGGCCGTGTCCTTGCTGGAATCCGCTTTCGGCAGACCTTTGCAGGAGGTATTCGCCAGTTTCGACCAGCTGCCCGTCGCCAGCGCGTCTGTCGCGCAGGTCCATTTCGCCGTGCTGCCGGATGGACGCGAGGTTGCCGTGAAGGTGTTGCGACCCGGTATCCAGCAAGTCATCGAACATGACCTTGCTCTGCTCGACATCGCCGCCTCGCTCATCGAACGCCTGTGGGAGGACGGCAAGCGTCTGAAGCCAAAAGAGGTCGTCGCCGAATTCGAGAAGACGCTGCATGACGAACTGGATCTGATGCGCGAGGCGGCCAATGCCAGCCAGCTTCGGCGCAATTTCATCGATGCCAGCCTGCTGCTGGTCCCCGAGGTCTACTGGGACTGGTGCAGCGAGCGGGTGATGGTGATGCAGCGCATGCAGGGCATCCCCGTCAGTCAGATCTCCACGCTGCGCGAGGCCGGTATCGACATCCCCAAGCTCGCCAGCGATGGTGTCGAGATCTTCTATACCCAGGTTTTCCGTGACGGTTTCTTCCACGCCGACATGCATCCCGGCAACATCCTGGTGGCACGGGATGGCCGTTATGTTGCGCTGGATTTCGGCATCATGGGTACGCTGACCGACAACGACAAGCATTATCTGGCGCACAACTTCATCGCTTTCTTCAACCGTGATTACCGGCGAGTGGCCGAGTTGCATATCGAATCCGGCTGGGCGCCTGCCAGCACGCGCATCGACGAGTTCGAAGCCGCGATCCGGGCCGTGTGCGAGCCTATCTTCGACAAGCCGCTGCGCGAGGTCTCGTTCGGCCGCATCCTGTTGCGACTGTTCCAGACTTCACGCCGCTTCGGTATCCAGATACAGCCGCAATTGGTGTTGCTGCAGAAGACGCTGTTGAACATCGAAGGACTGGGGCTGCAACTCGATCCCGAGCTCGATCTGTGGAAGACGGCCAAGCCGTGGCTGGAGCGCTGGATGAGCGAGCAGATAGGATGGCGGGGATTCCTGCAGACGCTCAAGCGCGAGACACCCCGTTTCGCTACCCTTATCCCCGAGTTGCCGCGGCTGATCCATCAGCGTCTGAAGCAGGAGCCTTATGAGCACGCGGCTCCCCTGTTGCTGGAACTGGTCGCGCAGCAGCGGGTACGGAATGGCTGGCTGTCCCTGATCGCGGTCCTGCTTGCATCCGGTCTGGCACTGGCCGTCTATTCACGCTTCGGCTAGATGAAGCCGGTTTCGGTCAGCTCCTTGGCCAGCGCCCTGTAATCTGCCGCACCCGGACTGTTCGGCGCGTAGGCGAACACGTCCAGACCGTGCATGGGGCTGGTAGCCAGCGCCACCGTCTCGCCGATGCGCGTCTTGCACACCAGGTCACCGTAGCGCTGCTTGAGCTTCTCGTAGATATCGAATGAGAGTTTGCGACGCGAATCGAAACGCGTCACGACGATGCGACGTTCGAATGTCCTTTGCAGTTTCTTTTCCAGCACGTTCAATGCACTGTCCAGCCTGTGCACACCGTGCTGCGACAGGAAGTCGGGCGACACCGGTATCAGCACCTTGTCCGCCGCCAACAGGGCGTTCAGCGTCAGCACACCGAGCATGGGACAGCAATCTATCATGATCGGTGCGCCTGTCAGCGCCAGTTCCTCGGCCAATCCCTGTTTCAGTTTCTTGGCTGCCTGCGGGTCGTTGCCGTACATGGCATCGATCTTGGAGAGTTCCAGTGTCGCGGGTATCAGCTGCCAGCCTGCGGGCGTCTCATATAGCAGTTTGGCCAACGGCGTACCATCCCTGAAGAAGGATACGATGCTGTCGCGCTGGGTCGTGCCGTGGCGCAGGCCTGATGCCAGACTCAGGTGTCCCTGCGGATCCATGTCCAACGCGATCGGGTTGCGCTGGGCAAGCGACAATGCCGCCGTCAGATTGAGGCAGGTTGTGGTCTTGCCTACTCCACCCTTCTGATTGAATACGGCGATCGTCGCCATGCGTGCTTTTCTCCGGTGTAGCGGGAGGCCGGAATCACTGTATCGTCATAGGAATCCATAGCTTTTCCTGCGCCATGCTCCCTTCTTCGACTGCGTCATTCCACCGTTACGGATTTGGCGAGGTTCCTAGGCTTATCCACATCCGTTCCCTTTTGCAGTGCTACGTAATATGCCAACAGTTGCAAAGGGGCAGTGTGCAGAATAGGGCTGAGAAAGCCCGCGTGTTCCGGCATTTGCAGGATGTGTATGCCGGCACTTGAATGTATGTGGGTATCTGCATCGGCGAAGACGAACAACTCTCCCCCGCGCGCACGGACTTCCTGCAGGTTAGATTTGAGTTTTTCCAGCAGTGCGTCATTGGGTGCAACCGATACTACAGGCATGTCCTTGTCCACCAGTGCCAGTGGGCCGTGTTTCAGCTCGCCGGCCGGATAGGCTTCGGCATGGATATAGGAGATCTCCTTTAGTTTGAGCGCGCCTTCAGCAGCGATCGGATAGTGCATGCCGCGCCCGAGGAACAGTGCGTGATGTTTGTCCGCAAAATGCGCGGCGATCTCTGCAATCTGAGGTTCCAGTTCCAGCACCTTCTGCATGGCGGTGGGGAGATGACGCAATTCATGCAGGAATTGTTGTTCTCGCGTCTCGTCCAGACGGCCGCGCACTTTCGCCATCACCAGCGTGAGCAGGAACAATCCTGCCAACTGGGTGGTGAAAGCCTTGGTGGAGGCCACTCCGATCTCCGGACCTGCGCGCGTCAGCAAACGCAGTTTCGATTGGCGGATGATCGCGCTTTCCGGCACGTTGCAGATTGCCAGTGTGTAACTGTGGCCGGTAGCTTTCGCATGATTGAGCGCGGCCAATGTGTCGGCGGTCTCTCCCGACTGAGAGATGGTCACCACCAGTGTCTTTGGGTTAGGAACACTGGTGCGGTAGCGGTATTCGCTGGCGATCTCGACATTGCACGGGATACCGGCGACCTCCTCCAGCCAGTAGCGCGCGACCTGGCCCGCATGGTTGCTGGTACCGCAGGCGAGGATGAGGATGTTGTCGACATGAGGGAAGATGTCGTTCGCTTCTGCCCCAAAGATCCCCGGCACCAGCGACTGGCTGTTGCACACAGATTCCAGTGTATTGGCCAGCGCCTGCGGTTGCTCGTGGATCTCCTTCTGCATGTAATGCTGGTATTTCCCGAGCTCTACGCTGTCATTATCCAGTTCGCTGACATGCATCTGTCGTTGTACGCGCACGCCGGCCATATCGAAAATGCGGAAGCTGTCTGCTTTTATTTCGACCACATCGCCTTCTTCCAGATACACAACGTTCCTTGTGACCTGCAGCAGGGCCGACATGTCTGAACCTACAAAGTGTTCTCCCTCTCCTACACCAAGCAGTAGCGGACTACCCTTTCTAGCCGCGACCATCAGGTGCGGGTTGTCAGCAGCGATGACCCCGATCGCGTAGGCACCGACCAGTTGCGTCAAGGCCATCTGTGTCGCAACCAGCAAACTTCCTTGGGCATAATGGCTATGGATCAGGTGAGCGATCACTTCGGTATCGGTATCCGAGGTGAATTCATAGCCTTGGGCGGATAGTTCCGCCTTCAGTTCTTCGTAATTCTCGATGATGCCGTTATGTACTACGGCAATCAGTTCGCGACTCATGTGAGGATGGGCATTGCGTTCGCTCGGTTTTCCGTGCGTGGCCCAGCGTGTATGGGCGATGCCGACCTCGCCTGAGGTATTCGCACTTTTTTGACCCAGTTCGGCCACGCGCCCGGCACTGCGTACCCGCTCCAGCTTCCCTTCATGCACCACGACCAGCCCAGCTGAATCGTAGCCCCGGTATTCGAGTCGCAGCAATCCATTCACCAGGACCGGGACGATGTTGCGTTTTGCGACTGCTCCGACGATACCGCACATGTTATTTCATTCCTTTCACTGGACGCTGCCAACCGGCAATCGTGACCTGTTTGCTGCGCGAGAGAGTAAGCTCCCCTGCAGGGGTGTCTTTGGTGATGGTGGATCCTGCCCCTATGGTAGCGCCCTTGCCTACCGTTACAGGTGCGACGAGCTGCGTGTCTGAGCCGATGAAGGCATCGTCTTCGATGATGGTTCGGAATTTGTTCGCGCCGTCGTAGTTGCAAGTGATGGTACCCGCGCCGATATTGACGCGGCTGCCCACGGTGCTATCTCCGATATAGCTCAGGTGGTTGGCCTTGCTGCCTTTGCCGATCTCGCTGTTCTTGATCTCGGTGAAGTTACCGACATGCGCTTCGTCCTGAAGTTTGGTGCCGGGCCGCAAACGGGCATATGGCCCAAGCTGGCAGTTGGCGCCGACCTCGCTCTGGTCGATGTGGGTATAAGGAGCGACCTGCGTACCGCTGCCGATGCTGGCACTACGGATGACGCTGTAGGCGCCAACCTTCACGCGGTCGCCCAGCATGACCTTGCCCTCGAAGATGCAGCCGACATCGATCTCGACATCGCGTCCGCAGTTCAATTCCCCGCGCACATCCAGCCGTGCCGGATCGGCCAGCGTGACGCCCTGCGCCATCAGCTTGCCCGCGACATCCTGTTGCCTGATACGTTCCAGCGCAGCGAGCTGGGTCTTGTTGTTGATGCCTTCGACTTCCCAGCGTTGTTCTGGTTGCACGGTATGCACCGACACACCCTGCTGCACGGCCATCGCGACGATATCGGTCAGGTAGTACTCACCCTGCGCATTGTTGTTTCCCAGCTTGCTCAACCATTCGCGCAGCTTCGTGGTCGGGGCGAGCATGATGCCGGTGTTCACTTCTGAAATCTCCAGTTCCTCCGCCGACGCATCCTTTTGCTCGACGATACTCAGTACATCGCCTTGTGGATCACGCACAATGCGACCGTAGCCTGTCGGGTCGTCAAGATCTACGGTAAGCAGAACAAGTCCATTCCCTGCTTGTTGCATCTGGTGCAACGTGCTGTGCTGGATCAGCGGCACATCCCCGTACAGTATCAACGTTCGGCTATCGTCATTCAGGTGCGGCATGGCTTGCTGCACTGCGTGGCCTGTACCGAGTTGCGGCTCCTGCAACACGAATCTGTCTGCGTACCTCTGCATCGCCTGCGGTACTGCCTCTCCGCCATGCCCATACACGACACAGATCTGTTCCGGTTGTAGAGAAATTGCGCATTCGAGCACATGCTGAACCAGTGGCTTGCCAGCCAATGCATGCAGCACCTTGGGCTTATCGGAGAACATGCGTGTGCCTTTACCGGCAGCAAGGATGATGATGTTCAAGGCGGTCATAACGTTATGTTCTTCATGGATTCGCGAGTATATCTTTCGGACAACAAAAAAGCAGCCGAAGCTGCTTCTTTGTCGTTACTGATACCAGAGTCCTAGTGCGTATGCTTGCGCATCTGCTGAATAGCTCGCAACTGCGCAATCGCTTCTGCCAGTTCTGCCTGGGCAGCTGCATAGTCGATATCAGAAGTGCGGTTCTTCATGGCCTCTTCAGCCGCCTGCTTAGCTTCCAGTGCACGTGCCTCATCCAGATCGGTGCCGCGGATAGCGGTATCGGCAAGGATGGTGACTACACTGGGCTGCACTTCCAGCATGCCGCCGGACACATAGATCAACTCTTCCTGCTCCTGGTCCGGACGCTTGATGCGTACAGCACCAGGTTTGATGCGAGTCATCAGGGCTGTGTGGCGAGGGTAGATACCCAATTCGCCCATCTCGCCCGGTACTACGACGACTTCAGCCAGTCCGGAGAAGATCTGCTCCTCCGCACTCACCACGTCTACATGTACGGTCATTGCCATGGTTATCCCCACTAATTATTGCAGTGTCTTGGCCTTTTCGACCGCTTCTTCGATGCCGCCAACCATGTAGAACGCTTGCTCCGGCAGATGATCGTACTCGCCATTGACGATGCCCTTGAAACCTTTGATGGTGTCTTTCAGGGTCACATACTTGCCTGGTGCGCCGGTGAACACTTCCGCAACGTGGAAAGGCTGGGACAGGAAACGCTGGATCTTGCGGGCGCGTGCCACAGCCAGCTTGTCTTCCGGTGCCAGTTCGTCCATACCCAGAATCGCGATGATGTCGCGCAATTCCTTGTACCGCTGCAGGGTCTGCTGCACGCTGCGGGCCACGGAGTAGTGCTCTTCGCCCACGACCAGCGGGTCGAGCTGGCGGGAAGTGGAGTCCAGCGGATCGACGGCGGGGTAGATACCCAGCGAGGCGATGTCACGGGACAACACAACGGTGGAGTCCAGGTGCAAGAAGGTGGTCGCAGGAGACGGGTCGGTCAAGTCATCCGCAGGAACGTAAACGGCCTGGATGGAAGTGATCGAGCCTACCTTGGTCGAAGTGATACGCTCTTGCAGGCGGCCCATCTCTTCGGCCAGTGTCGGTTGGTAACCCACGGCAGAAGGCATACGGCCCAGCAGCGCGGACACTTCGGTACCGGCCAGTGTGTAGCGGTAGATGTTGTCCACGAAGAACAGGATGTCGCGGCCTTCGTCACGGAACTTCTCGGCCATGGTCAGACCGGACAGCGCGACGCGCAGACGGTTGCCGGGCGGCTCGTTCATCTGGCCGAACACCATCGCGACCTTGGACTTGCTGAAGTCTTCCTTGTCGATAACACCCGCGTCGGACATCTCGTGGTAGAAGTCGTTACCTTCGCGAGTACGCTCACCCACACCGGCGAACACGGACAGACCCGCGTGTTGCTTGGCGATGTTGTTGATCAGCTCCAGCATGTTCACGGTCTTGCCCACGCCAGCGCCGCCGAACAGGCCGACCTTACCGCCCTTGGCGAACGGACAAACCAGGTCGATCACCTTGATGCCGGTTTCCAGCAGGTCAACGGAAGGAGACAGTTCGTCGAACTTCGGTGCAGTTTGGTGAATGGAGCGTTTTTCGTCGCTCTTGATCGGACCGACTTCGTCGATCGGGCGGCCCAGCACGTCCATGATGCGGCCCAGAGTGCCGGTACCGACAGGCACCTGGATCGGGTTGCCGGTTGCTGTCACGGCCATGCCGCGACGCAGGCCGTCGGAAGAACCCATCGCAATGGTACGAACAACACCGTCGCCCAGTTGCTGCTCGACCTCGAAGGTCAGTCCAACTTCGGCAGTGGAGTTACCTGCATCCGCCAGCGTCAAGGCCTCATACACCTTGGGCATTTGGTCGCGCGGAAATTCGATGTCCACCACGGCACCGATACACTGAACAATCTTTCCTTGACTCATTTTAAGATTCCCCGTCTAAATTAATTCTGAATTCTTTGCTATCGAAATCACTCAAGCGCCGCCGCGCCGCCCACGATCTCCGAGATCTCCTTCGTGATCGCTGCCTGACGAGCTTTGTTGTAGACCAGTTTGAGTTCGCTGATGACGCTCTTGGCATTGTCGGAAGCGGCTTTCATCGCCACCATTCGCGAGCTTTGCTCGGAAGCCATGTTCTCAACCACGGCCTGATACACCAGTGATTCGATATAGCGAAGCAACAGTTCGTCGATGACCTTCTTGGCATCCGGTTCATAGATGTAGTCCCAGTTTCCTTCGCTGGTTCCCATCTTTTCCCCGGTCAGTGGCAACAATTGCTCTACGCGCGGCTCCTGCTTCATCGTATTGATGAAGTGGTTGTAACTCAAATATATCGCATCGATCTCGCCCGCCACATATGCATCCAGCATCGCCTTGACGGTGCCGATCAGTTTCTCGATATGCGGCGTATCACCCAAGCCCGTGAGGTGCGACTGGACTTTGGCCCCGATACGGTTCATGAAACCGAACCCTTTGTTGCCAATCGGGCATACCAGCAGACCTTTGCCTTCACCTTCCCAGGACTTCATCTCGTTTACTGCGAGACGCAACAGGTTGGTATTCAAACCACCGCACAGGCCTTTGTCTGAAGTGACGACGATCAATCCCACGTTCTTTACTGTTTCGCGCTTCACCAGGAACGGATGCTTGTATTCCGGATTTGCACGTGACAGGTGAGCGGCGACATTGCGGATCTTCTCGGCATAAGGGCGAGCGGCGCGCATACGATCCTGCGCTTTGCGCATCTTCGCAGCTGCCACCATCTCCATCGCACGCGTGATCTTGCGCGTATTCTCTACGCTCTTGATCTTGGTGCGAATCTCTTTACTGCCCGCCATAACTCAGCTCCCCTTAGTAGACTGCAGTTGCCTTGAACGATTCGATCGCAGCGGCCAGCAGCTTCTCATTGTCTGCAGAGAGGTCCTTGCTCGCTTCAATCGCGTCCATCAGTTCCTTCTTGCTCGATTTCAGGTTTGCGTGCAAAGCGGACTCGAAAGCCAGTGCCTTGTTAACCGGAACGTCGTCGAAATAGCCCTTGTTCACTGCAAACAGCGTCGTTGCCATTTCGGATACGGACAAAGGTGCGTACTGCAATTGCTTCATCAATTCTGTCACCAGACGGCCGCGCTCCAGCTGTTTGCGGGTCGATTCGTCCAGGTCGGAAGCGAACTGCGCGAACGCGGCCAGTTCACGATACTGGGCCAGCGCCAGACGCACACCGCCACCCAGCTTCTTGATGACCTTGGTCTGTGCTGCACCACCCACGCGGGACACCGATACACCTGCGTTGATCGCGGGGCGGATACCGGCGTTGAACAGGTCGGCTTCCAGGAAGATCTGACCGTCGGTAATGGAGATCACGTTGGTCGGCACGAAGGCGGACACGTCACCGGCCTGGGTCTCGATGATCGGCAGCGCGGTCAGCGAACCTGTCTTGCCCTTGACTTCACCTTTGGTGAAGGCTTCGACGTAGTCGGCGTTCACGCGGGCTGCGCGCTCAAGCAGGCGGGAGTGCAGATAGAACACGTCGCCGGGGTAAGCTTCTCGGCCGGGAGGACGGCGCAGCAGCAGGGAGATCTGGCGATAGGCCCAAGCTTGCTTGGTCAAATCGTCATACACGATCAGTGCGTCTTCGCCGCGATCGCGGAAGTATTCGCCCATGGTGCAGCCCGAGTACGGAGCCAGGAACTGCATCGCGGCGGAGTCGGAAGCGGTCGCTGCCACGACGATGGTGTATTCCATCGCGCCGTGCTCCTCCAGTTTGCGCACCACGTTGGCTACGGTCGAGGCTTTCTGGCCGACAGCAACGTAGATACAGGTCATGTTCTGACCCTTCTGGTTGATGATCGCGTCGACAGCGACAGCGGTCTTGCCGGTCTGGCGGTCGCCGATGATCAGTTCGCGCTGGCCGCGGCCGACCGGGACCATGGAGTCGATGGACTTCAGACCGGTCTGCACCGGCTGGTCAACGGACTTACGTGCGATAACGCCCGGCGCGACCTTTTCGATCTTGTCGGTCATCTTTGCATTGATCGGACCCTTGCCATCGATGGGCTGGCCCAGCGCGTTCACCACACGACCGCGCAGCTCGGGGCCGACCGGCACTTCCAGAATGCGGCCCGTGCACTTGACGGTGTCGCCTTCGGTGATGTGCTCGTATTCGCCCAGAATAACGGCACCGACGGAATCGCGCTCGAGGTTGAGTGCCAGACCGAAGGTGTTACCGGGGAATTCCAACATTTCGCCCTGCATCACATCGGACAGGCCGTGTACGCGAACGATACCGTCGGTTACGCTGACCACCGTACCTTCGGTGCGCGCCTGGGTCAGTGCTTCGAAGTTATCGATGCGACTGCGGATCAAATTGCTAATTTCAGAAGGATTGAGCTTCATCTGGATTTCCTTATTCTTGATAAATCTATCAGGCCAGGGCTGTCGCCATTTCGCCAAGGCGCGTCAACGCGGATCCGTCGATGACCTTGTCTCCGGCGCGGATCACCACGCCACCCAGCAATTCTTTTTTGATGCGGCTTTCAAGTTTGATCTCTCGGCCCATGCGCTTTTTCAGCGAAGCTGCGATCTTGTCTTGCTGCGCGGCTGACAATTCGAACGGAGACTCAACCACTACACTGACCGATTTTTCCGCTTCCGCTTTCAGTGCTGCAAAGCTGGCTGCAATCTCTGGCAGAACCGATACGCGCTGATTGTCGGCCAGGATATGCACGAAGTTCTTCAGCTTGGCATCCGGAGCGTTACCCAGAAAACCCGCCATAAGCGAAGCCACTTGTGTTTTCGCTACCTTCGGATTGCCGATGATGGCGCGCACTTCGGGGTGGGAGACTGCTTCTGCCAGTGCAATGAGTGCATCCGACCAAGCCTGTAGCGCATTCAGCTTTTGAGCTTCCTCAAAAGCTGCTTGGGCATAGGGACGTGCAATGGTTATGGCTTCAGACATGGTGATCAGATTTCCGCAACGAGTTTGTCCAGCAGATCGTTATGCGCCTTGGCATCGATCTCTCGACCCAGGATCTTGCCGGCACCTGCCAGCGCGATCGCGGATACCTGTGTGCGCAGCTGTTCTTTTGCGCGGAACACTTCCTGATCGATCTCAGCCTTTGCACCCGCGATGATGCGGTCACCCTCGATCTTGGCCTGAGTCTTGGACTCTTCGACGATCTCACTCGCGCGCTTTTCGCTGTTGCCAATGATCTCGCCAGCTTTCTCCTTCGCTTCGCGCAAGATCTCTGCGGAACGACGGGACGCGAGCTCCAGGTCCTGCTTGGCGCGTTCTGCATCTGCCAGACCGTCAGCGATCTGCTTCTTGCGCTCGTCCAGCGCCGCCACGATCGGGGTCCACACGAACTTCATGCAGAACCATACGAACAGCGCGAACATGATCAGCTGAGCGAGAAGAGTTGCATTGATATTCATGCAAGCTTCCTTTCTAAATTATGCGTTTCGCTTGCGCGAATCAGCCCACCACTGCGAACAGAACGTACATGGCGATACCGACAGCGATCATCGGGACAGCATCGACCAGACCCATCACAACGAAGAACTGTGTACGCAGCATCGGGATCAGCTCAGGCTGGCGCGCTGCGCCTTCCAGGAAGCGACCACCCAGGATACCGATACCGACAGCTGCGCCGAGCGCGCCCAGACCCATCATCAATGCGCCAGCGATGTACAGCAGTGCGTTTGCCATTTCCATTTTCAATTTCTCCTGTTAGATAAAAGTAAAGTTAAAGTTAAGTGAAGCCGAAATTAGTGGTGTTCCTGATGCGCCATATCCAGATAGACCACGGTCAGCGTCATGAAGATGAACGCCTGCAGGGTTACGATAAGGATGTGGAAGATCGCCCAGCCGAGAGACAGCAGAATCTGCGAACCGAACAAGGTGACACCGCCCAGCGAGAAGCCCGCCCAAGCGCCGCCCATCAGCGCGATCAGGATGAAGATCATTTCACCCGCATACATATTGCCGAACAAACGCAGCGCCAGCGAGATCGGTTTGGCGATCAGGTTGACGCCTTCCAGCAGGAAGTTGACCGGCATACCCCATTTGCCGAACGGCTGCAGGGTAAGCTCGCCCATGAATCCGCCGAACCCCTTCATCTTCACGCTGTAGTACAGAACCAGCAAGAACACGCCGATGGCCATGCCAAATGTCGCATTGGGGTCGGTTGAAGGGACGACCTTGAAGAAAGGTACGCCCAGCGCAGACATCATCAGCGGCACCCAGTCGATCGGGATCAGATCCATCAAGTTCATCATGAAAACCCAGAAGAAGATGGTCAGTGCCAGTGGTGCAACCATGTTGTTCTTGGAACTGAAAGAACCGCGAACGCTGGTATCGATGAATTCGATTGCCCATTCGCAGAAGTTTTGCAGACTGCCGGGAGTTCCGCTCACTATTGTTTTCGCTACGTGGCGGAATACGAACAGGAAGATCGCACCCAGCAGCAAAGACATGAAGAATGTATCCAGATTGAGTGCCCAGAAGCCCATAGCCTTGGCTTCTGCTGCGCTATGAGCGATACCCCATGTGCCGTCCGGCAACTGGCCATATGTCAGGTTCTGAAGGTGGTGCTTGATGTAATCACCCGATGTGTGGGCCGCCTCGTGAGCTACCTCGGTTGCTGCATGCGCCATTTCACTGGACATTTTGTGAGCCACTTTCCGTCTTGAACTTTAACAATAAGCGCGCTGCCAGCAGCGTCGCCTGCCCCAATACAAATCCACCCATTACCATCAGCGGAGAATCCTTGAGTTCTACCAGGGCCAGACCCAGCAGAACCACAACCGCCAAAAACCGCTCGGCGGCAAAAAAATACATGAGCCGTAATTGTTGATGCGCGTCTTGGATCGGGCGCCGAGTCGCCTGGGACATCCTCCAGGCAAGCAACGCGCCGTTGAGAATCGAAATCCCTCCCCCAACCAACACTGCTATCGCATTTTGCGGCGAGCTTCCCAAAATGACAGCACCAGCTGCGGACAGCGTCACCAGCATTTGGAGCCAGATCACTTGGCGTGCCGATCTTTCTTCTTGTTCTTCGGCTTGGAAAAGCGGCGGGATGATAGCGGCGTTCTTACGGGGTGTCAAACACTCTTGCAGCTGTTTTCCCATGACTTCGTACGCTATCCAGCTCGGGTCAGCCGTGTGATCAATTCGTCCAGATGGTCGTTGCTCGCATACTCGATGACCAGTTTGCCCTTCCCTTTGCTACCACTATTGATCTGCACACGTGTGCCTATCTTCTCGGTCAGCTCTTCTTGCAGGCGTTCTGTATCCCTGTTCGCCACCCTTTGTCTGGAACCGGACTTTTGTACAGCCTCCCCCTGTTTTTGCACCAGCATCTCGGCCTCACGAACTGACAGGCCATCCAACACCACCTTGTTTGCCAGCATGATCTGTTGCGCCGGCTCCAGTGACAGCAAGGCCCGTGCGTGCCCCATATCCAGCTTGTTTTCCATCAACATGCCTTGCACCTCTACCGGCAATTTCAGTAATCGCAACAGATTGCTGGCTGCACTTCTGGATCGTCCGACCGCATCGGCTGCTTCCTGATGGGTCATCTGGAATTCATCTATCAGACGCTGAATGCCCACCGCCTCCTCCAGCGGATTCAAATCTTCGCGCTGGATGTTCTCGATCAGTGCCATGGCCAGCGCTGCGTTATCCGGGACGACGCGCACCAATACCGGCACCTGAGTCAATCCCGCCAATTGCGAGGCGCGCCAGCGGCGCTCTCCGGCTATGATCTCGTAACTACTGTTCGGCAATTCACGTACCAGGATCGGCTGCATCACACCTTGCGATCTGATGGAGGCAGCCAATTCTTTGAGTGACTCCTCGTCCATATGGCTGCGCGGCTGGTACTTGCCAGGCTTGAGCTGGTTTACGTTCAATTCGCGTAACGATTCATTGGTCTTTGTTGCGCCGCCACCCAGCAGCGCATCCAATCCCCTGCCCAAGCCCTTGTTTATTTTTGCCATTGTTTTTCCGTTCAATTTAAGTTATTGAATAACCTGATTTTTCTGTGCTCTATTCAGGATCTCTCCAGCGAGCGCCAGATATGCTTGTGTTCCTTTGGACTGGGCGTCGTGGTACAGCACTGGCACGCCATAGCTCGGGGCTTCTGCCAGCCTGATGTTGCGAGGAATCACAGTGCGGTACACCTTCTCCCCGAAATGTTGCTGCAATTGATCAGAAACCTGCTGCGCCAATGAGTTTCTCGGGTCGAACATGGTACGCAATAGCCCCTCGATCTCAAGCTGAGGGTTCAAGCTTTCTCGTACCATGCGTATGGTGTTCACCAGATCGCTCAATCCTTCGAGCGCATAATATTCGCACTGCATGGGGATCATCACGGAATGTGCCGCGCACAATCCGTTCAGCGTCAATAGATTAAGTGCGGGGGGGCAATCCACAAGTACGTAATCGTATTCGTGCTCGACAGACTCGATCTCATTTTTCAAGCGCGTTTCGCGCCCATCCACGTTCACCAGTTCGATCTCTGCACCGGCCAGATCCCTGCTGGCTGCCAACACATCGTATTTCCCTTGTTGGTAGCTTATCCTGGCTTGCGCAATAGTGGCCTCGCCCAGCAGTACATCATAGACAGTAGTTTGCTGCGCATGCTTGTCTATGCCGCTGCCCATGGTTGCATTCGCCTGCGGATCGAGATCGACCAGCAACACACGCTTTCTCGCCGCAGCAAGACTGGCTGCCAGATTCACCGTCGTCGTGGTCTTTCCAACCCCGCCCTTCTGGTTGGTTATTGCCATTATCCTTGTCATTCCTGTCGCTCCCTATTTCCTGCCTGCGATCACCAGACTTCTTGATGCATCAAGTCCCGGCACTTGCAACGAGATGATTTGGTCAACTTTATATTGGCTGGGAATGCTTTCTTCCAGTTTCCCCTTCATGGCAGCCCAGCGTCCCGTCGGGGCCAGCAACCTCTCGGTCAGGCTGAAAAAATTCCCAATCTCGGCAAATGCCCGGGAAATAATCCCGTCGTACCGTCCATCTTCCTTCCAATCCTCAACCCTGCCGGTATTTACGCGTACGTTCTTCAACCCGAGCCGAATGACTGCCTGTTGCACGAATCCCGTTTTTTTTGAATTGCTGTCCAGCAATGTAAACTCCCAATCAGGACGCATGATAGCCAGCACTATTCCTGGCAGCCCTCCGCCGCATCCCACATCCAGCCATTTGCCAGCCCACAGATGCGGCAGTATTGCCAGACTATCCAACAGATGGTAAGTCACCATTTCTGGACCGCTTTTGATCGCGGTCAAGTTGTACACTTTATTCCATTTCTGCATCAAGGCCATATATTGGAGTAACTTCGCCTGGGCGTCTGCACTCAGCTCCATGCCTAATTTCTCCGCGCCAGCGATCAGTATTTGGCGCTCACTCTGCATCATTGCCACCCGAACGGATTGTACGAAACCCTCGCTTCAGATGAACCAGCAACAATGCAATATCGGCCGGGGTAATTCCCGAGATGCGGCTCGCATGGCCTATCGTTTCCGGCTTTTGCAGATTCAATCTCTGTTGCGCCTCGATGGATAAGGCCCTCACCTCTCGATAGTCCAACGTCAAGGGAAGCTCCAGATTCTCTTGGGAAGCCTGCTGTTGCACCTCTTGATTCTGTTTGGTGATGTAGCCCTGATATTTGGCACAGATCTCCACCTGCTGGGCCACAACCTCTTCCGCCACACCTGGGCCGCTATTCGGTAATGACATCAATGCGTCGTAACTCACCTCCGGACGTCGCAATAGATCGTACAAAGAGTATTCTCGTTCGACCGGCTTTCCCAAGACACGAATCGCGTGTTCTTCACTCAGGATCGCAGGGTTGAGCCAAGTGCTTTTCAGGCGCTGCTCCTCGCGTTCAATCGCCTCGCGTTTCTCGTTGAAGGCCCTCCAGCGCGCCTCACCCACCACCCCCAGATTCCAGCCAACTTCAGTCAACCGCAGGTCCGCATTGTCCTCGCGCAGCTGGAGCCTGTATTCAGCCCGACTCGTGAACATTCGATATGGCTCCGTCACGCCCCTAGCCGTCAGATCATCGACCATCACACCGATGTATGCTTCGTTGCGCTTTGGAATCCAAGCTTCTTTCTCGCTTGCATATCGAGCTGCATTAATCCCCGCTAGCAGACCTTGTGCGGCCGCCTCTTCATAACCCGTTGTGCCATTGATCTGCCCGGCAAAGAACAAACCCGCCATTGCCTTGGTTTCCAACGATCTTTTTAGACCTCTGGGATCGAAGTAGTCGTACTCTATGGCATAGCCGGGGCGCAAAATATGCGCATTTTCAAGGCCCTTGATCGAGCGTACCAATGCTATCTGCACATCAAAGGGAAGGCTGGTCGATATTCCGTTGGGATAGATCTCATGTGTCTGCAAGCCTTCCGGTTCAAGAAATATCTGATGGGAATCTTTGCCGGCAAACCGGGTTATCTTATCCTCGACGGAAGGGCAATAGCGCGGCCCCACACCCTCGATCACGCCCGTGAACATCGGGGAGCGATCCAGCCCTCCTCGAATGATCTCATGGGTTCTTTCGTTGGTTTCCGTGATCCAGCATGGCATCTGTCGCGGATGCTGGGCGGCTTTACCCATGAATGAGAACACCGGGGGCGGATCATCACCCCACTGTTCCTTCATGACTGAGTAATCGACAGTGCGTCCATCAATTCTGGGGGGGGTACCGGTTTTCAGCCGACCGACCGGCATCCCCAACTCGCGGAGTTGCTCGGCTAGCGCAATCGAGGGGGGATCCCCCGCTCGCCCAGCCGAATAATTCGATTGGCCCACATGTATCAGGCCGGACAAAAAGGTCCCCGCCGTCAGGACGACGCTATTGGCTGAAAAACGAATCCCCGCTTGGGTAATTACACCCTCTACCTTATTTGTGTTGATGATCAAGGCGTCCACCGCCTGCTGGAACAGCCATAGATTCTCTTGGGTTTCCAAGCGTGAGCGTATGGCTTGTTTATACAGCAATCTATCAGCCTGCGCTCTGGTTGCCCTGACTGCTGGACCTTTGCTGGCATTCAAAATTCGAAATTGAATACCGCCCTCATCCGTCGCCGCAGCCATGGCACCATCGAGTGCATCAACCTCTTTGACCAGATGGCCCTTGCCAATCCCGCCAATCGATGGATTGCAGGACATCTGACCCAAGGTTTCTATATTGTGGCTAAGCAACAACGTCTTGCAACCCGCTCGAGCACTTGCTAGTGCCGCCTCGGTCCCCGCATGACCGCCGCCAACAATGATCACATCAAATTTATTCGGATAATCCATCGTATTCACGAATCAAAAGGGGGGCGCATCTTACATCAGGGCGATCCAACCACAAAACCATGTTTCACGTGAAACAATTGTGTTTCGCTCTATTTACCTATGCAAAACTTCCCGAAAATTTCGCCCAACAGGTCGTCAGCAACGAATTCTCCGGTAATCTGGTTAAGCTCGTTTTGGGCGTAGCGCAACGATTCTGCGAACAACTCCAGTTGGCCGCACAAGTTCTCTGCACCTCGCAGGGCTGTCACTGTCTGGGATATCGCATCCATATGCCTGGTCCTGGCCATGTATATGCCTTCTTCCCGGCGCCAGCCTACGGCGCTGAGAATGGCTTCCTTTAGAAGCTCCACACCCTCTCCCGTCTTGGCGGAAAGGAACACCCGCGTCGTCCCGCCATGTCGCTCGATAGAAGCAGGTGCACCAGTTAGGTCGATCTTGTTATGGACGAATATCGTTGGGGTAGCGCAGTCTTGCATTTCCGCCGCAACCATGTTTTTCGCTGTTACTGCGCTTGTTTCGTCTATCAACAGGATGATCAGGTCGGCTTTGTCTATGCTTTGGCGAGCTCGAACGATACCCATCTGCTCCAGCACATCTTCGGTTTCGCGTATTCCCGCTGTATCGACCAGATGGATCGGCACCCCTTCGATCTGCAAAGCTTGCCGTATGGTATCCCGTGTCGTGCCGGGGATATCACTCACCAGCGCCACTTCCTCGCCTGAAAGCAGATTCAGCAAGCTAGACTTTCCCGCATTGGGCGCGCCGATCAAAACGACCTGGGCACCTTCCCGCAATATATTTCCTTGCGTAGCCAATGACTGTATATGCTCCAGCTCACCCCTCAAGGCACCCAAATCTGTCTGCAGCCGCCCGGAATCAACCGTCACAACGCCTTCTTCTTCAGGGAAGTCCAAGCTGGCCTCAACGAACACTCTCAAACGTATGATTTTTTCCAGAACGGAGGTTATGGCCCTAGAGAATTCACCATTAAGAGATCGAACCGCGCTTTTCGCCGCTTGTTGTGTGGTCGCTGCTATCAAGTCTGCAATGCTTTCTGCTTGGGCCAAATCAAGCTTGCCATTCAAGAATGCGCGTTGGCTGAACTCTCCGGGCTGGGCCAGGCGCGCCCCAAGACTGATACAACGATGCAGGATGGACTGCATAACTGCCGGCCCGCCATGACCTTGCAATTCAAGCACTTCTTCTCCTGTAAAGGAGTTGGGGGCAGTGAAATATAGCGCTATTCCCTGGTCCAGGGTTTCACCGGCGTCATCAAGGAATGGTGTATAGGTAGCAATTCGAGGGGCCAACTCTCGCCCCGTAATGGCCTTTGACAGGCCCTTCAAGGAAGAGCCTGTTACTCGAACCACGCCGATCCCACCTTGACCTGGCGCAGTGGCAATCGCCGCTATTGTGTCAGGCTTTGGCAACACCCTTTTGAGCCGCTTCTGCACCGCGAGTGATATACCACTGCTGTGTAATGGACAGGATGTTGTTTACGATGGAATACAATACCAACCCTGCGGGAAAGAAAAAGAAGATGACACTGAATGCCACTGGCATGATCTGCATAATCTTGGCTTGCAACGGGTCAGTCGGCGTGGGGTTGAGTTTACTTTGTATCAGCATGCTGACCCCCATGATGACAGGCAGCACAAAATAGGGATCGGTCGCGGAAAGATCTACGATCCAGCCCACAAACGGTGCGTGACGCAACTCCACGCTTTCCAGGATAGCCCAATACAGGCCGATGAAAACCGGGATCTGGATCAACACTGGCAGACATCCGCCCAAAGGATTGATCTTCTCGCTCTTGTACAGGTCCATCATCGCTCTGTTGAGTCGCTCTCTATCATCACCACATTGCTGTTTGATCTTTTCCAGCTTTGGAGCAACCAATCGCATTTGAGCCATGGATCGGTAGCTCGCGGCTGACAAGGGGAAGAACACAAGCTTGATCAACACCGTCAGCACAATGATGGCCACCCCCCAGTTCCCTGTCCAGTCATTCAGGAACGACATCAACCAGAACAAGGGCGATGCGAATATCGTGAATATTCCATAATCAACCGACAAACCAAGGCCGGGCGCGATGTCGTTGAGCTTGGTCTGGGCAGGGCCAACATAAAGCCTTGACTTGATCTCGACAGCTTGACCAGGTGCGACTTCGGCTTCTGGCATAACAACGCCGGCCGAATACAGCCCATCACCCAGAGATTTTGTGTAGAACTCTCGTTGACCATTGCCTTCTGGCAACCAAGCCGATACGAAATAGTGCTGCAACATGCCGACCCAGCCATTATTGGCCGCCGTAGGTAACTTTTGCTTCTCCTTGGCAATATCGCCAAATTCAATCTTCAAAAACTTTTCTTCATCCGTATAGATAGCCGGGCCAGTATAAGTCGGAATGAACATCGACCCACCCTCTGGCGGCACCTCGTCCCTTACCAATTGAAAGTAGGCTGTGGGCTGGATGATCTCTTTGCTTTTGTTTTCAATGCGGTAGGTAACGTCAACCAAATAAGAGTCGCGATGGAATACAAGTGTTTTGGTAACCTGTGCCTGGTTGTTTTCAGTAGCAGATAATACGACCGAAACAGCCTCTTTTCCGTCTTCCAGACGGGTCGTCCCGGTCAGGTCTGTCTGGAATTGCGCGTTATGCGTGGGAAGCCCGGGACCCAGCAATCCGGATTGGGCTACATATGTGCGGCTGCCATCTTTTTGAAACAGTGTGATCGGCTTTGTCTTGTCATCTGCCACACGATGCTTCAGCAAAGAGAAACCAACGATGCTCCCGCCGGCTGTGTCGATGTGAGCAACATAGTTGTCTGTTTCAACAACCAGGATTTTTCCAGTTGCCGCCGCGTTTGTTGTTTGCTCTTTGGGCTGTGCAGGAACTGATTTCAGTGAAGTCACTTCAGGTGTTACTTCAACGCCCTTCTTTTCCTGTGTCTGAGGGGTTGTCGGCTGACCTTGTCGACTCCACTCGCCCCACAATATGATCAAGGAAAAAGAAAAAACGATAAAAAGCAATAAGCGCCGTGTTTCCATGAATCTGTCACCTGTCAGTATTGTCTAAGGTACGGGATCGAAACCGCCCGCATTCCAAGGGTTGCACCGCAATATTCGCTTTGTAGACAGCCAAACGCCCTTCAATACCCCGTGTTTGACGATTGCTTCTTCTGCGTATTGTGAGCAACTTGGATGAAACCTGCATGAAGGCGGCCGGAGCGGGCTGATCAGGTATTTATATACGCGCACCAAAAATAGCAATATTGATTTCATTTCTTCACCAATATCACTTTCAACATCTCGGCAAGCGCAGAGAAAACCTGCGATAGCTCCGCTGTTTCGATCGGTCTTCTCAATCTAACAATCACATCCTGCTGTAAGCCGCTTCTGGCTTGAAGGCGAAAGCTCTCTCGAATCTTTCGCTTCAACCTGTTACGTTGGACAGCACCGGGGATGTGGCGCTTACCAACGGACAGCCCTAGTCTTGCGCATCCCGAATTGTTTGGTTTGGAATGGATGACAAACCAGCGATTCGATATGGGCTTTTCTTGCAAAAGCCTGGAAAAACCTTCTTGGCGTGAAATCCTGGAACGCCTAGGAAAACAAAAGTTTTGTCCCGCTTTATACACCAAGGCGGGTTCTACCCTTTGCTCGACGGGCAGCAATCACTGCACGACCTCCCTTGGTCTTCATGCGAACGAGGAACCCGTGGGTGCGTTTTCTTTTGGTTACTGACGGTTGAAATGTGCGCTTCATGGTTGAATCCTATATTTCTAGTATTGAAAAGCTCGCAATTACAATCGTTTGCGCTTCCTCTGTCAAGCTTAATTTATATTGTGGATAACTTTGGGTGGAGCTTGTAGAATCGTGCGGTCTACAAGTGATCGAATCCTGTCTTTTTATGTCATCCCAAGGCCTGTCTGTGTCCTACCAGAAGTATTTTCAGGAATTGCTGCCCCCGCAACAATACAATTCCTGGATCAAGCCCTTGTTGTTCGAAATTGATGGCAACAAAGTCATTCTTACCGCTCCAAATAGCTTTACCTTGAGAATCATTCAGGAACGTTTTCTCACCGCTCTATCAAAGCAAGCCCATGATTTCTTTGGGTTCCCTGCTGAAATAGAGCTAAGGCTCCAAAAAAAACGTACTAGCAAACCTGTAGTGCCCAATGAGCTACAAAGCGCTTCCACACCCGTCCCGGCAACAACACCAAAAATTCAAAAATCCTCCGGCAAGCTTAATCCTCTGCTTACTTTTGATACATTTGTAACCGGTAAAGCAAATCAACTCGCACATGCGGCTGGTTTACAGGTTGCAGAAACACCGGGGGCGACGTACAACCCTCTCTTTGTCTACGGGGGCGTGGGGTTGGGAAAGACCCATCTATTACAATCGATTGGGAACTTGGTTGCAAAAGAGAATAGTGATGCAAAGATTTGTTACATCCATGCCACCAACTATGTTTCCGGTGTAGTCAAAGCCTTCCAGACAAAAAGCTTCGATGAGTTCAAGCAGTATTACAACTCATTGGATTTATTGCTTATTGATGATATTCAGTTCATCGCGGATAAACCTGGGACTCAACAAGAATTCTTCTATACCCTTAACTCATTGATAGATACCAATAAACAGGTTGTAATCTCTTGCGATACCTTTCCCAAAGAGATATCAGGGATAGAGCCCCGGCTTACATCCAGATTCACCTGTGGTTTGACTGTCGCTATAGAGCCGCCTGGACTTGAGATGCGGGTAGCAATCTTGTTGCAGAAAGCCGCTAATAGCGCCACTCCCATCACAGAAGATGTCGCTTTCTTCATCGCCAAACACGTCCGCTCCAATATCCGCGAGCTGGAAGGGGCGTTGAACAGAATCGAGGCCTACGCTCGTTTCCACAAGAAAGCGATTTCAATTGATCTGGCCAAGGAAGCGCTAAAAGATTTGCTCGCCGCGCAAAACAAGCAAGTTTCTATCGAAAACATTCAAAAGACCGTCGCGGACTTCTACAGAATCAAGTTAGTTGAATTGTTATCCAAGAAAAGAACACGCGCGATCGCCCGCCCTCGACAGATCGCTATGGCTTTGGCCAGAGAACTAACTCAGCTCAGTCTTCCTGAAATAGGTAATACGTTTGGCGGAAGAGACCATACCACTGTGCTCCATGCTTGCAAGACAATAGATTCATTAAGGAACACTGATTCAACGATAGAAGCAGAATTCAATCTATTGCATCAGACGTTAAGGGGATAACTATGGATATCGCTGTTTATAGTTGTGAGCAAGTGCAGAAAAATTCGTTTTGATTTTTTTTTCCACAATCTGTTTACAGTATTCAGTACCGTTGAGTAACAGCATTTAATATATTAATGTTGTTGATTTAAAAGAGATTTACAGGCTTTCCACAAAAACGATCGCTGTTATTATTTTTATTAAGAATTTAAGGAAAAACATGTTTATCAAACAAATCAATCGAAATGACTTGGTAAAACCCTTACAAGCAGTTGTCGGTATTGTGGAAAGGAAGCAACCTCTTCCGATCCTTTCAAATGTATTGCTTAGAAAAAGCGGAGATTCGCTTAACCTGGTGACGACAGATCTAGAGATACAGATTGAAGCCAGGCAAAAAATTGATCTACAGGGGTCGGATGGTCCTGACTCTATAACGATATCAGCCAAAAAATTCCAGGATATTTTGAAAGCGATCCCGGAAGAAAGTCTGGTCAGTCTGGACATCCAGGAAAGTAAGCTGCTTGTAAAAGCCAACAAGAGTAAATTCAGCTTGCAAACATTGCCCGCTCAGGACTTTCCGAATCTTACAGACCAATTGGATGGGGCAACCAAGATCCGAATCAAACAAGGCAAGATGAAACGCCTGTTGAGTTCGGTGCAGCATGCAATGGCACAGCAAGATATTCGCTATTATCTCAATGGTGTTTTAGTGGTTGTGGAAAATACTTCCATCAAACTGGTTGCGACCGACGGTCATCGTTTGGCCTACATCGCAGAAGAAATGGATGGCGAATATCCAAAATTGGAAGTGATTCTTTCCCGCAAAACCGTGAATGAATTATTGAAACAACTCACAGATAGTGATGATGAACTGCTAATTGAGCTCGCAGAAAAACAAGTAAGGTTCAATTTTGCAGACACCACCATGACCTCCAAGGTGATTGATGGGAAATTTCCTGATTACACTCGGGTCATTCCCAACCACACCAATCATTTGGTATTGAATAGAGTGGTTATCATGCAGGCGCTACAAAGGGCGGCAATCCTGTCCAACGAAAAATTCCGTGGGGTAAGACTGCTTCTTACACAGAATAACCTGCAAATAATCAGCAACAACAGCGAACAAGAAGAAGCCCAGGAGGATATTGAGACCCAATACACAGGAGGTGCGCTGGATATTGGATTCAATGTAAATTATCTGCTTGATGGTATTAATTACTTGAATAGTGATGAGGTGACATTCTCATTTGGGGATCAAAATAGCAGCTTATTGATTACAACACCCGAAAAGAATGACTATAAATATGTAGTTATGCCCATGCGTATTTAACTTGTTCCACGTGAAACAGCAATGAAAGTGTAAATAAGAGATGAGCGAAAACTACGACGAATCAAGTATCCAGCAACTAGAAGGACTCGAGGCTGTACGTAAGCGCCCCGGCATGTACATCGGCGATACTTCGGACGGCACCGGCTTGCACCATATGGTGTTCGAAGTGGTGGATAACTCCATCGATGAAGCCTTGGCAGGGCATTGCGATGACATCAAAGTCATCATCCATGGGGATAACTCGATCTCTGTTGCCGACAACGGTCGAGGTATCCCGATTGGCATAAAACTGGACGACAAGCACGAACCCAAGCGCTCTGCCGCCGAGATCGTCCTGACCGTACTGCACGCTGGTGGTAAGTTCAATCAGAACAGCTACAAGGTATCCGGCGGCCTGCACGGCGTAGGCGTGTCCTGCGTTAACGGTTTGTCCGAATGGCTCAAGCTCATCATCCACCGCGATGGCAAGAAATACGGCTTGGACTTTGCTCGTGGGCACGTCAAGGATCGCTCGATCGAGCAACAGAACGGCGTGGATGTTTCCCCGGTGCGCGACCTGGGAGAGAGTAAGAAGCGCGGTACCGAAGTGCACTTTCTGGCTGACAAAGAAATCTTTGGGAACGTCGAGTTCCATTACGAGATCTTGGCCAAACGCCTGCGCGAGCTTTCCTTCCTGAATAACGGTGTGAAGATCGAACTGATCGACGAGCGTACTGGGAAGAGCGAGAACTTCGCGCATTCCGGTGGCGTGCGCGGTTTCGTCGAATACATGAACAAGAGCAAGAGCGTACTGCATCCCAATCCTTTCTATGCCGAAGGCACTTCCGGTCCGGTGAGCGTGGAAGTCTCCATGCAGTGGAACGACAGCTATTCCGAAGCTGTTCAGTGCTTCACCAACAACATCCCGCAGCGCGATGGCGGCACCCACATGACCGGCTTGCGTATGGCGATGACCCGCGTCATCAACAAATACATTGAAGAACATGAACTGGCCAAGAAGGCCAAGGTGGACACCACCGGCGACGACATGCGCGAAGGTCTGACCTGCGTGTTGTCGGTCAAAGTGCCCGAACCCAAGTTCTCCTCCCAGACCAAGGATAAGCTGGTTTCCAGCGAAGTCCAGCCCGCGGTGAACGAAGTGGTGTCGCAGAAGCTGGCCGACTACCTGCTGGAGAACCCGGTGGATGCCAAGATCATCTGCGGCAAGATCGTCGAGGCTGCCCGCGCCCGCGACGCTGCCCGCAAGGCACGCGAACTGACCCGCCGCAAAGGCATCCTGGACGGCATCGGCCTGCCCGGCAAACTGGCCGACTGCCAGGAGAAAGATCCAGCCCTGTCCGAGTTGTACCTGGTCGAGGGCGACTCCGCCGGCGGCTCCGCCAAGCAGGGCCGCGACCGCAAGTTCCAAGCCATCCTGCCGCTCAAGGGCAAGATCCTCAATGTCGAAAAGGCCCGCTTCGAGAAGCTCATCGCCTCGCAGGAGATCGCCACCCTCATCACCGTGCTGGGCACCGGCATCGGCAAGGAGGAATACAGCGCCGAGAAGCTGCGTTACCACCGCATCATCATCATGACCGACGCGGACGTGGACGGCGCGCACATCCGTACCCTGCTGCTCACCTTCTTCTATCGCCAGATGCCCGAGCTGGTCGAGCGCGGCCATATCTACATTGCCCAACCGCCGCTGTACAAGATCAAGAAAGGCAAGGAAGAGCGCTACCTCAAGGACGAGCACGAGCTGAAGAACTACATGCTGGCCGCAGCGCTGGATGGCGCCGCGTTCTACCCCGCGCTCGATGCCGCCCCCATCCAGGGCGAAGCGCTGGGCGAGATCGCCAAGCAGTATTTCCTCGCCGAAGCCGTCATCGACCGCCTCTCCCACTTCATCGCGCCCGAAGCCAGCCACGCCCTGCTCGTCCTGCCCGAACTCTCGCTGGCCGACGCAGCCCAGGCCGAAAAGAGCGCCAGGCTGTTGCAGGATGCCTGCGGCGGCATCATCAAGACCGTGGTCGAGACCGACGAGAACGGCGAACTGCGCCTGCGCCTGGAAAAGACCTGGCACGGCAACCACTCCGTCAGCTACCTCAATCAGGAATTCCTGCAAGGCGGTGACTACACCCAGATCCGCCAGACCGCCCGCGCACTGGAAGGCCTCATCTCCCCCAGCGCCTACGCCCAGCGCGGCGAACAGAAGCGCGGCGTTGCCAGCTTCAAGCAGGCCATCGAATGGCTACTGGAAGACGCCAAGAAGGGCGTCAACATCCAGCGCTACAAAGGACTGGGCGAGATGAATCCCGACCAGCTGTGGGAGACCACGATGGATGTGAAGAACCGCATCCTGCTCAAGGTGCGCATCGAGGACGCAATCGGGGCGGACGAAATCTTCACGACGCTGATGGGGGATGTGGTCGAACCGCGCCGGGCGTTCATTGAACAGAATGCGCTGGGGGTGAAGAATCTGGATGTTTAATGCAAGATAGATTTGGGAACTTTCTGCCGATGGAATAACTTCTCACGACAGAAAGTAATCCCCGGTGCGGAGGCATCCGCGTCGTCAGGTGGCCAAGACCCAACATGAATTACTTCGCCTTGGCTCTCGTAACCACCAAAGCCCGGCCACATTCAGTTGCGGTCGAGCGGGCCCGCGAGACTGCTTATCATGGGTGAATTGTCATGATTGAGCTATCGCTAAAGTTGAAAATCAGCTGTAGGCAATTACAAGAATTTCTGTTGTTTTTGCTTATGATGATATTCAGTTAGCATCAAACCCGGCCCCGCAAGGGGCCGGTTCTTTCAAAAAGAATAATGGTGTTGCAGAATAAGCTTGGTAGGCTAACCTTCGCCTTGTTTCTTCAAACCCAATATAACCACGGGCTTTCCAGCGCAGACCGCTCAAAGCGCGCTACAAACGATTTTCAGGATGTCGGCAAGGGGTAGGCCTGGGACGAAAGTCCCGGGCCTTATTTCTTGCTGGTCTTCTTGGCTGCCGGTTTTTTGGCAGTTGGCTTCTTTGCGGTGGTTTTCGCGGTCGTGGACTTGGCGGTGCTGGCCTTTTTCACCGCAGGTTTCTCGGCAGCAGTTTTGGCTGTGGCCTTCTTGGCCGTGCTCTTGGGTTTGGCGGCGGGTTTTTCTTCCGCCGTTTCCTTGGTCTTCTTGTTAGTCGCGGCTTTCTTTGTCGCTGCCTTTTTCACCGTCTTGCCCGAGCCGCCCTTCGCTGCTTTGGCGGCGATCATCTCCAGCGCTTCTTCCAGCGTCACCGCTTCCGGCGTCACGTCCTTGGGCAGGGTGGCGTTGATCTTGCCATGGCGCACGTAAGGACCATAGCGTCCGCTGCACACTTCGATGGGAGCCTTGTCGTCCGGGTGTTCGCCCAAGGTGCGCAGCACGGCGGCGCCGCCGGTCTTGGCTTGCGCCAGCAGTTCCACGCAGCGCTCGAGGCCGATGTCGAAGATGCTGTCGGTCTTGGGGATGGATTTGAATTTGCCGTCGTGGCCGATGTAAGGACCGAAGCGACCGATGTTGACGATGACCTTCTTGCCGGTCTCGGGGTGAGCGCCGACTTCTCTTGGAAGCGAGAGCAGCTTTAGCGCGGAGCCAAGGTCGGCGTTCTCCAGCGGCAGTTCTTTGGGCCAGGAGACGCGCTTGGGTTTGGTTTTTGCGCCCTCTTCCATCTCGCCGAGTTGCACGTAAGGACCATAGGGGCCGCGCAACAACAGCACGATCTGGTTGGTCTCGGGATGGTGACCGAGCTCACGGCGTGCTTCGCCTGCATCCTCTTCGACCAGGCTGCGGGTGTAGTCGCACTCAGGATAGCCGGTGCAACCGATGAAGCTGCCGCGCTTACCGAGACGCTTGGAGAGCGGCTTGCCGCACTTGGGACAGGCTTCTTCCAGCACTTCAGTGCCGGGGCGATCGACGTCTTTCTTCGAGACTATGAGTTTGTTGAAGCCCTTCCAGAACTCATCCAGCACGGGAATCCAGTCGCGCTTGCCTTCCGAGATGTCATCCAGCTCGTCTTCGAGGTTGGCGGTGAAACCGTAATCGACGTAGCGCGTGAAGTGCTCGTTGAGGAACTTGATCACCACGCGGCCCACGTCGGTAGGCATGAAGCGTTTCTTGTCGAGCGTGGCGTATTCGCGCGCCTGCAAGGTGGAGATGATGGTGGCGTAAGTGGAAGGACGGCCGATGCCGTATTCTTCCAGCGCTTTCACCAGGCTGGCTTCGGAGTAGCGCGGCGGCGGCTGGGTGAAGTGTTGTTCGCCGTAGAGCTTGTCGATGGGCAGCACATCGCCTTCTGCGAGCGGCGGCAGCTTGGCGCTGTCCTCTTCCTCGGCATCGTCCACGTCTTCCATGTATACGCCGATGAAGCCGGGGAACACCAGTGTCTGTCCGCTGGCGCGGAACAGGGTGTCGTCGCTGCTCAAACGGATATCAACGCTCACGGTGTCGAAACGCGCGGGCGACATCTGGCAGGCCAGCGTGCGCTTCCAGATCATCTCGTACAGACGCAACTGGTCGATGTTCAGGTGGTCGCGCAGGCTGTCCGGCGTGCGCAGGATGGAGGTGGGGCGGATGGCTTCGTGCGCTTCCTGCGCGTTCTTGGCCTTGCTCTTGTAAACGGGCTGTTTGGCGGGCAGGTACTCGGCGCTGAAGTTGTCGCCGATGTACTGGCGAATCTCGGCGACGGCTTCGTTGGCGAGATTCACCGAGTCGGTACGCATGTAGGTGATGAGACCGATGGTCTGGCCGCCGATGTCAACACCTTCATACAAGGACTGCGCGGTACGCATGGTGCGGTCTGAGGTCATGCCCAGTTTGCGCACAGCTTCCTGTTGCAGGGTGGAAGTGGTGAACGGGCCCGCCGGACTGCGCTGCTTGCCTTTCTTCTCCACGCGCACGACCTTGGGCGGCAATTTGGCATCGGCCAGCTTGGCGTGGATGGCGTCGTATTCGGCTTGGCTGCCTATACTGAGTTGTTCCAGCTTCTTGCCTTGGAACTGGAACAGCTTGGCCTTGAACGGGATGCTGTTCTTTTGGCTATCCAGATGCACCGACCAGTATTCCTGGCTCTTGAATTTCTCTATCTCCAGTTCGCGCTCGACGATGAGACGCAGCGCGGGGCTCTGCACGCGACCGGCGGAAAGACCGGGGCGGATCTTGCGCCACAGCAGCGGCGACAGGTTGAAGCCGACCAGGTAATCCAGCGCGCGGCGCGCCTGCTGGGCGTTGACCAGCGGCATGGAGATTTCCCTGGGTTTTGTGATGGCTTCTCGGACGGCACTTTGGGTAATCTCGTAAAAGACGACGCGCTGCATGTTCTTGCTTCTGAGTGCGCGCTTACTTTTAAGTAATTCCGCAATATGCCAAGCTATCGCCTCACCCTCGCGATCCGGGTCGGGAGCCAGGTAGATGTTGTCCGCTACAGCAGCAGCTTTCGCAATGGCGTCGACATGCTTGGAATTTCGAGCGATTGTTTCGTAATCCATGGCATAGCCGTTATCAACGTCAACAGCACCATTCTTCGGTACGAGGTCGCGCACATGACCATACGAGGCCAACACCTCAAAGTCCTTGCCAAGATATTTTTTGAGTGTCTTGGCCTTGGCGGGAGACTCAACTATTAGCAGATTGGTTGCCATAGGCGGATTCTAGTGTAGTGGTGTTGTGCCGGAAGGCGTAAGCAGGTCTTCGATCAACATGGGGTCCAGCTCCTCATGCTGGCTCCATAACACCATGAGCATGATGAGTTTGACTTTGTCCAACTGAAGGCCTTCCCGATCGAGTGCGACAGCCCGGTCGATGATCATTTCCCGCTCGATGGGGGATATGAACTTGTTGTGCTCCCAGAACCTCAGGAATTGAAGGGCTTCAGAGCTGATGCGCTTCTGTTCGTAATCGGAATATAGCCGAAAGCCACTGTGATTGATGCTGTCGGGATACTTTGCCTGGGTAAGCTGCTGCAAGCCGGACAGCCAGAGCAAAGCTTGATTGATATCCTCTTCCTCAAACCCGGCAGCAGTGAGCTTCAGCGAAAGTTTGTCGTGATCGGGATAGCTGCCGAGATCGAAATAACTCTCGAACAGGAATAGAAGGATATCGAACATGAAATATGGATATTAGGAGATGCGTTGATACAACCCGCCGGGCAGACATGCGATATGCCCGTCAAGTTCAAGTTGCAACAGGATGGCTGATAGCTCGCTTATCGTCAAGCCGCTACGCAGCGCGAGCGCTTCAGCATCTATGGGGTCGTAGCCAAGGTGATCGAACAGAGGATGCTCAACGGAGGAGTCGTTCAAAGGACCATCATGAATGGAAATACCGAGCTCATCCAAGATGTCATTTATCCCCTCCACCAGTTTTGCACCTTGTTTGATCAGCGCGTGGCAACCCCGTGCATGGGGGGAATGGATGGACCCCGGGATGGCGAATACATCCTTACCTTGCTCCGCCGCCAGACGGGCAGTTATCAGAGAGCCGCTCTGGATAGAGGCCTCAACGACCAGACAACCAAGGCCAAGTCCACTGATGATACGGTTACGGCGGGGAAAGTTTGCTGCCAAAGGCGGCGTGCCAAGAGGGAACTCGGAAACGATGGTTCCGGACTGGGCGAGCGTGTGTGCCAGATCCCGGTTTGAAGCGGGATAGACCTTATCAAGCCCGGTGCCGACCACAGCAATACTCGCGGCACGTCCTTTCAGACCGCCGATATGCGCTGCTGTGTCTATGCCCTGTGCCAAGCCACTGACAACACACAGGCCCGCTTCCGAAGCAGCGCGAGCGAACGCTTCTGCGTTGCGTACTCCCTGCGATGAAGCATTGCGGCTTCCAACGATGGACAAAGCAGGTGCATTCAACAGATCGAGCCTGCCTTTAACAAACAGCAACAAAGGCGGGTCTGAAATGTTCAAAAGAGATTTTGGGTACTCCTCGTCGGCGATAGTGACGACATGGTTAAGCCCGTCATCCAGCCAAGCAGAGACAGTATCGACAAGAGAGGGATCGAAGTCTGCAGAGATCGATCGTGCGACAGCAGGTTTTACATAAGGGGAAAGCGCGGCAAGCGGTTGATCGAAGACGGCCGTTGGTGAACCGAATACCGATAACAGCCTGCGCTGGCTTTCGAGGCCCAGCCCCGGAACCGTGCAGAGCCGGAGCCAAGCAACGAGACCAGAGTCAACGGCCATCTATTCCGGGTTGCGGGCGCTATCCAGGAGCTGCACCGGTAGTTTGGTTTCCATGACCAAGGCATATGAGACTTTGTTGAATACACGGAATACCATGACCAAACCATAGCGCATATCCGGGAGATTGATATTGGGTGTGAACCAGCCTTTCGTTCTTATAACCTCGCCCTTTTGATACAGCCCGAGGATGTGGCCGACTTCGAGACCGTCACGTCGGCCTTTGTTCAGCGTGATAACCGCATGTTGACCGGCTTGTTGCACGCCACCGTAGATCGAGATGACCTTGGCGGATATCTGATCCTCAGGAGCATGCGGCAGATAATTGGGGCTGAAACCGGTGGCCGCCTGGGCAAAATAATCGCCTTTGTTGATCTCCAGGATCGCATTGGTGATGCGCAAGGTGCTGGGATCACCGAACTTTTCAACGTTTGCGTCACCGAGATAAAGAACCTCTTGTCCAAGTTCTTCATCCGTATCGGGATCGACGAACTTCACATTCGGGCGATAGATTTGCCACTGTGAACCTTTGTCCGAAGGCAAGTTCTGCGCGTATGCCAAATCATTGACGGACAGCAGCGTGCGTTGTTCATAGGTTCCAACCAACTTGGGAGCCTCATCCAGCTCTTCCTCGTCGACCACCAGTGGGCGTTGCAAAAACGAGGCAATCACATCTAGCGGGATAGCTGGAATCGCCTCGGTGTTCTGGGCTACAACACGCACTTTAGGCTCGAGCTTGACGATACTCGACGGGGTAACGGGCTCAGGTGCAACCGCAGGCGGGGTTGTGGTCAATGTCCCCGTGGTGCGATCCAGATACACCAGGTCGCCAGGATAAATCCAATGCGGATCCTTGATGGCTTGTTTATTCAAAGCCCATATCTCGGGCCATTTCCACGGGTCTTTGAAAAACATCGCCGAGATGTCCCACAAAGTATCGCCCTTGACGACGACATAGCGATCCGGCGCATCTTCGCGGATCTGCAATATGTCTGCGGAGGCAACGATGGGCAACAGAAAGCAAATCAGCGATATAATCTTGCGCATGGAAAACCCCAGCAAAGTAATGAAATGCGGTGCAAAGTTTGTGCACCTGTTTAAATTCTGCATCTAGTCTCTTAAGTTGGCAAGCATTTATGGCGTTACTACCCATTATCAAATATCCAGATCCACGGCTGCATAAGGTGGCCAAGCCGGTTGCTGCGGTGACCCAGCAGACTCGGAAGTTGATCAAGGATATGAGTGAAACGATGTATGCCGCACCAGGTATCGGACTCGCTGCGACCCAGATCGATGTGCATGAGCAGATCGTCGTGATCGATGTGTCTGAAACCCACGACGAACTGAGAGTCTTCATCAATCCAGTCATCCTGGAGCTTGATGGTGTCGAGGAGAGCGAAGAGGGTTGCCTGTCGGTCCCGGGCATCTATGAGACCGTGAAACGGGCTAACCGGGTCAAGGTCCAGGCGCTGAACGAGAACGGCGAAACGTTCCAGCTGGAAGCAGATGGTCTGCTGGCGGTCTGCATCCAGCATGAGATCGACCATCTACAAGGCAAGGTGTTCGTCGAGCATCTTTCCCATCTTAAACAAACCCGCATCCGCGCGAAGTTGAAGAAACAGCGGCGCGAGACGTTGTAGAACGCAACGTGGATATCATCTTTGCAGGAACGCCACATTTCGCGGCAAGCGCGCTGGCCGCCTTGCTGAAAACCAGGCACAAGGTACTGGCCGTGCTTACACAGCCAGACCGGCCGGCCGGCCGGGGCATGCAAATGACCGCAAGCCCGGTGAAAGAACTCGCGCTCGAACATGACCTCCCCGTACTGCAGCCCGCGTCCCTGAAGTCGGATGCCATACAGCAAACCTTGCGGGAGTTTCAGGCTGACGTCATGGTGGTGGCAGCCTATGGACTGATCCTTCCTGCCGCAGTACTGGACATCCCGCGTCTGGGCTGTCTGAACATCCACGCTTCATTGCTCCCTAAATGGCGTGGCGCAGCACCGATACAACGCGCCATCCTGGCCGGCGACACAGAGACCGGCATCACCATCATGCAAATGGATGTGGGGTTGGATACGGGAGATATGCTATTCAAGTATCCCTGCCCCATCCTGAATACGGATGATGCTCGGACCTTGCATGACAAGCTGGCGGACTTGGGTGCCTCCGGTATCGTCGAGGCTTTGCAACGGCTGGAGGATGGCGGTGTGCAACCGGAGAAGCAGGACGAAAGCAAAGCTTGCTACGCGGCAAAGTTGAGCAAGCAGGAGGCACTTATCGACTGGTCCGAGGATGCTGCTGTCCTGGAAAGGGCGGTGCGAGGCTACTATCCATTCCCCGTCGCACAAAGCGAGTTCAATGGAACGCCAATAAAAATACTGCGCGCCCGAACAGGGTTGAATGAAACAGCAAGTCCCGGAACGGTGTTGGCCGTGAACAAGAATGAAGTCGTGGTGGCATGCGGTCACGGCACATTGGCGCTGGAGGTGCTGCAAAAGCCGGGAGGGAAGCCATTGGCGGCGGCACAATTCGTGCAGGGGTTCCCGCTCAAGATCGGCGACAGATTCGGTGGCGGCCAGCCGTGAATGTCATCCAGACCGAGGCGGCCGGCATCGTTCAGCGTGTGATGGGCGGGGGAAATCTGGATCGGGCACTCGCCGACAGGCTGGCGGAGAACCCCGATTACACACCGCAGCAAAGAGGGGCGCTTCAGGATTTGAGTTACGGCACGGTCCGCTACCACTCGCGCTTGGCGTTCATGTTGGGAAAACTACTCGAGCGGCCTCCCCGCGATAAGCTGGTGTCGTACCTGTTGCTGGTAGCCTTGTACCAACTGGAATACAGCAAAGCCGGATCGCATGTGATCGTCGACCAAGCTGTGCGCGCGGCGAAGAGATTCAAGTCACCGGTCAGCGGTATGGTAAATGCCGTTCTTCGCAATTTCCTGCGTCAGCGCGAGAGTCTTCGCAAGGCAGCCGAGGCGGAGAAAGCGAGCCGCTATGCTTATCAGGACTGGTGGATACAAGAGATAGAACAACAGTACGGCGAACGCTCGACCAGCATCCTGCAGGCTGGCAACACGCACCCGCCGATGACGCTGAGAGTCAATCGACGACTCGCGACAACCCAGAACTATATGGCATTGCTGGATACGGCGGGGATCAAAGTGCAGAGTGTGACAGCAGAAGCGCTGCTGCTCGCCCGACCGACACCGGTGGACCGTATACCCAAGTTCGCCGAAGGTTGGGTGTCGGTGCAGGATGCGGGGGCGCAGTGCGCGGCGTCGATAATCGGAGTCGAGGATGGCATGCGCGTACTCGACGTCTGTTCTGCACCGGGCGGCAAAGCGATGCATATGCTGGAGCGCGCGGACATCGAACTTGTGGCTATGGACAAGGATGATCAGCGGCTGGACAGGGTCAGGCAGAACCTGCGCAGGGAAAAGCTGAACGCGGAAGTCATTTGCGGAGATGCCGCGCAACCAGGCGCATGGTGGGACGGCAAGCCGTTCCAGCGCATACTCGCGGACGTGCCTTGTTCGGCCTCTGGGGTCGTGCGTCGGCATCCCGATATCAAGTGGTTGAGAAGACCTGCTGACATTGCAGAGTTCGCCAGACAACAGCTCGGCATACTTCAAGCTGTTTGGCCGTTACTGGATTCGGGTGGTAAATTGCTTTACGCCACCTGTTCGGTATTCAGGCAGGAGAACCAGGAGGTTGTCGAACGGTTCCTGGCTACACATGTGGATGCGCATCAGGAGACTATCGAGCTGCCTTTTGCAAACGAACCGCCCGGACAATTGTTACCCTGCGACCAGCACGATGGATTCTTCTATGCCTTGCTGCGCAAAGATGACTAGAGCACTGATGCGAAGCCTCTGCGCCTTGGGACTGATCCTTGGCGCAGCGAACGCTATTGCGGACGGCATCGAGGTAAAAAAAGCAGAAGCGCGGCTGACCAGCGAGGGTTATTTGGTCTCCGCAGATTTCGAGATCCGGTTGCCTCCGCCGGTAGAGGAGGCTCTGAAGCGGGGGGTGACGCTGTATTTTGAAAGCGAACTGTCGGTACACCGTTCGCGCTGGTACTGGATGGACAGCGAGATCGCCACCCACACACAGACCAGCAAACTTTCGTTCAACACACTGACCCAGCAATATCGCCTGACCCGCGGCGGTTTGTATCAGAGCTTCCTGTCCCTGCCGGATGCCTTGCGTATCCTGGGGAGGCAAGTCGCGCCGCCGATAGAAGTTTCTCGTCTTGATATGTCCGGTGGCGGTTATTTTTCCAGGCTGGTAAAGAAAGGCAGTCAGGTTGGCGCAACCGCCTGGATGAGTCTGGATATCACGCAATTGCCGAAACCGATGCAGTTGAACGCGCTGACCAGCGACCAATGGAAAGTCGAATCGGAACGCTTTCACTGGGATATCAGCCCTGAGCCCCCAGCAGAAGAAGGTGCGCAATGAAGTACCTGGTCCTGTTCTCCAGCATCATCGGGGTCATCCTGCTCTATTTGTTGTCCACTGCGAGCGGGAACACGGATCTGTATGCAGCCAACTACTTCACCCTGCTGCTATTGACGGGAACACTGGCGTTCGGACTCCTTGTGCAGGTGGTCTATCAGTTCTGGCAACTGAAGAACAAGCTGCGCGACCAGGTGTACGGTGCCAGGCTTACTTTGCGTCTGGCGATGTTCTTTTCGTTGATAGCCGTATTGCCGGGCATGCTGGTCTATGCGGTATCAGTACAGTTCCTGGGCAAGAGCATCGAATCATGGTTCGATGTGCGCGTCGAGAAGGCATTGGAGGGCGGCCTGAATCTCGCACGCAGTACCTTGCAGAACGGGCTGGATGAATTGGGAAGGAAAGGCCAGTTCGTGGCATTGATCCTTGCGGACCAATCTCCGGAGCGGCATGGTGAAACCCTGGCCCGCTTCGTATCCGAAGGCGGTACCCAGGAGGCGGCAGTATTCGACAATGGCGGAAGGCTTTCCGCATATGCCAGCAGCAGGAATGTCGAACGCATAGAGTCTCCCACCCCCGACATGCTGCGTGAAGTGTGGAAAGCAGGCCGATATAGCCAGGCGGATGCCTTGCCGGATGGCCGATTGGTTTTGAGGGTCATCGTACCTATCCGTTCGATGGATAACGCGCGGCGTGTATTGCAATTCGCGCAACCTGTGGCAGAACGGCTGGCCGCAGATGCGGAGACGGTTCAGGGTGTCTATGGCGATTATCAGCAGTTGAGCCTGTCCAGGGTAGGGCTCAAACGACTGTATGGCATCACACTGACACTTTCACTGTTGATCGTTCTGCTGAGTGCGATTTCGGCAGCGTTCTACTTGAGCGCAAAACTGAGCGCGCCGCTGGCGGCTTTGGCCGAGGGGACAAGAGCCGTGGCGAAAGGGGATTTCAGCAGCAGTTATCCGGTGCAGAGCAACGATGAGCTAGGCGGATTGACAGCGCTGTTCAACCAGATGACTTCGCAACTGTCGGCGGCGAAGACCCTGGGTGAACAGCAACAGCAGCAAGTTGCCGATGCAAAGGCACACTTGGAAAGCGTCCTGGGTCACTTGTCGTCCGGCGTGCTGGTTCTGGATGAACATTTGATGCTGCGCTCGGCCAATGCCAGCGCTGGGCAGATACTCGGCTTGCCGGCTGCAGAGATGCATGGGAAGAACATCCTGAGTCTGGCCGAAGAGCATGGCCTGCTAAAACCGTTCTTGCTTGCTATCGAACAAGGCATCGCGTCGAGTCCGCAGCAAGTGTGGCAGCGCCAGATCGAGCGTATGAGCAAGGATGGCGATCAGGTGCTGCTGTTGCGCGGAACGCGGTTGGCAGGAGACGCAAACAGGGGCTATGTCATGGTGTTCGACGACATCACCCATCTGCGGCAGGCCGAGCGTCAAGCTGCATGGGGCGAGGTCGCCCGACGCCTCGCACATGAGATCAAGAACCCGCTGACACCGATCCAGCTCTCGGCAGAACGCCTGCAACATAAACTTGCAGATCGACTCGATGAGAAAGATGCACAACTGCTCCTGCGTGCAACGCAGACCATAGTCAGCCAGGTAGCCGCGATGAAGAACATGGTCTCAGACTTTGCCGATTACGCTCGCGCACCGGCCGCGCGTCTGACACCGCTGGACCTGCACCAGTTGCTGAACGAGATACTGGGTTTGTATGAAGCGAACAGCAGCCCTATCCAAGTCAAACTGGAGGCCCGTCAAACCATGATCAATGGCGACGCGACGCGCTTGCGACAGGTGGTACACAACCTGTTGCAGAATGCGCACGATGCATTGCAGCAGGTGCAAGACAGGCTGATCACCCTGTCCACCGCAGACGAGAAGAACGGCATGCTCAGATTGTCAGTGGAAGACAACGGAAGCGGTTTTCCGGAGCAGTTCCTCGCGAAGGCATTCGAACCTTACACAACGACCAAAGCCAGGGGGACGGGGCTGGGGTTGCCCATAGTAAAGAAGATCGTGGAAGAACACGGCGGCAGCATCAACATTCAGAACAGGCCACAGGGCGGAACGTGCGTAAACATCTTGTTGCCGGTGCTGGAAAAAAAGACTGGGAGAGTGGTATGACAAGCAAGACCATCATGATCGTGGACGACGAGGCAGGCATACGCGAGCTGCTATCCGAAATCCTTTACGACGAGGGCTATGGGGTGCTATTGGCCGAGAACGCGCAAGAAGCGCGCAAGCTGATCGAACAGGGGCCCGATGTCGTGCTGCTGGATATCTGGATGCCCGACACGGACGGCCTCACTCTGCTCAAGGAATGGGTGGCACAGGAACGACTGACGATGCCGGTCATCATGATGTCGGGGCACGGCACCATAGAGACCGCCCTGGAAGCGACCCGCATCGGTGCGGTGGATTTCCTGGAAAAACCCATCGCCCTGAAAAAGCTGCTGGCGACGATCGCACAGACTTTGAAGCCGCAACAAGCCATGGCCGACAAATCCGGGAGCAAGCTGGAATCACAAGACGGCAAACGAGATGGCAACGTGAAACTGGAATTACCACTGGATCTGCCGTTCCGGGAGGCGCGCGAACATTTCGATACGGCCTATCTCAACTATCATCTTGAAATGGCCAAGGGGAATATTGCCAGTCTTGCGGATAAAATCGGCCTGGAGCGTACGCATTTGTACCGAAAACTCAAGCAATTGGGCATAAAACCGCCCAAAAAGAACGGGGGCTGAAGCAAAAGCTATTCCCAATCAACAGCCAGGGGCATTGTCGAGTTGCTCAGGCAATGGGCGCTGAGGCATAATCGCCCTTCTTTAATGTAGTGTCTCGTGCTTAATCGCCACAAAGTCTTTTCGGAGGAGAACGGAAATGTCAGCAACACGCAGTGTAACGCCACCAAAATATAACGACATCACAGGTGCGATCCGCATGCTGGCGGTGGATGCAGTGCAGAAGGCAAATTCCGGCCACCCGGGCGCGCCGATGGGCATGGCAGAGATCGCCGACGTATTGTGGAACCACCATCTTCGTCACAACCCCGCAAATCCGAAATGGCCGAATCGTGACCGCTTCATACTGTCCAACGGTCACGGCTCCATGCTCATCTATGCATTGCTGCACCTGTCCGGTTACGACCTGCCGATCGAAGAACTGAAGCGCTTCCGCCAGATGCACTCCAGGACCCCGGGTCACCCCGAGTACGGTTACACCCCCGGCGTCGAGACCACCGGCGGTCCGCTGGGCCAGGGCATCACCAATGCCGTGGGTATGGCGATGGCCGAAAAGCTGCTGGCAGCCGAATTCAACAAGCCGGGTCACGAGATCGTCGATCACCGCACCTATGTGTTCCTCGGTGACGGATGCATGATGGAAGGCATCTCCCATGAAGCCTGTGCGCTGGCCGGTACTTGGGGCCTGGGCAAGCTGACCGCGTTCTGGGACGACAACAACATCTCCATCGACGGCCACATCGACGGCTGGTATACCGACGACACCGCCAAGCGTTTCGAAGCCTATGGCTGGCACGTCATCGCCGACGTGCAGGGGCACGATTCCGAAGCGATCGACGCTGCCATCAAGGCCGCGCATGCTGTGACCGACAAGCCGACCTTGATCTGCTGCAAGACCGTCATCGGCGCTGGTTCCCCTAACAAGCAAGGTACCCACGATGTGCACGGCGCGGCACTGGGCGATGCGGAAGTTCAAGCGACCCGCGAGCACATCGGCTGGAAGTATCCCCCGTTCGAGATCCCTGCTCACGTGTACGAGGCATGGGATGCCCGTACCAAGGGCGAAGGGCTGGAGAAGTTGTGGAACAACAAGTTCGCTGAATACAAGAAAGCGTTCCCCAAGGAAGCAGCCGAGTTCGAGCGCCGCATCAAGGGCGACCTGCCGGCCAACTGGGCCGAGCATGTGGCCAAGGCCATCGAGGCGGTGAATGCAAAGGGCGAGACCATCGCTACCCGCAAGGCTTCGCAGAACGCGATCAATGCGCTGCAACCGGCACTGCCCGAGTTCCTCGGCGGTTCCGCCGACCTGACCGGTTCCAACCTGACCAACTGGACGGGTGCGCACCACGTTTCCGGCAAGAAGCCCGGCAACTACATCAGCTACGGCGTGCGCGAATTCGGTATGGCGCACATCATGAACGGCATGGCCCTGCACGGCGGTTTCCTGCCGTTCGGTGGCACCTTCCTGATGTTCTCGGAATATGCGCGCAACGCGTTGCGCATGTCCGCGCTGATGAAGCAGCGCGTGATCTATGTGTTCACCCATGACTCCATCGGTCTGGGCGAAGACGGCCCGACGCACCAGCCGGTCGAGCAGACCGCCACACTGCGCTATATTCCCAACATGGAAGTCTGGCGTCCGTGCGACACCGTGGAATCCATGGTGGCTTGGGCTTGTGCGGTCGAGCGTCGCGACGGCCCGTCCAGCCTGATCTTCAGCCGCCAGAACCTGGCGTTCCAGAAGCGCGATGCGGCGCAGATCGCTGCTATCCGCAAGGGTGCATATGTGCTGTCCGAAGCAGCTGGTGGCAAGCCGCAAGCGGTGATCATCGCCACCGGCTCCGAAGTGTCACTGGCATTGAGCGCACAAACAGCGCTGGCCGCTGAAGGTATCAACGTGCGCGTGGTGTCGATGCCGTCGACCAACGTGTTCGACAAGCAGGATCAGGCCTACAAGGACAGCGTGTTGCCCAAGGGCATCAAGCGCGTGGCGGTGGAAGCCGGCGTCACCGGCGGCTGGTACAAGTATGTACTGGACGGCGCAGTGGTCGGTATGGACACCTTCGGTGAATCCGCTCCGGCACCGGAACTGTTCAAGCACTTCGGCTTCACTACCGAGAACGTGGTCAAGGCCGTGAAGTCGGTACTGTAAGGCACAAGTTATCAATTACTATACGGGAGAGAAAAAATGGCAATCAAAGTTGGTATCAATGGTTTCGGACGTATCGGCCGCATGGCGTTCCGCGCGATCGCGAAGGACTTCCCCGAGCTGGAAGTGGTCGCCATCAACGACCTGCTGGACGCTGACTATCTGGCCTACATGCTGAAGTACGATTCCGTGCACGGCAATTTCAAGGGCGACATCAAGGTCGACGGCAACAACATGGTGGTGAACGGCAAGAAGATCCGCCTGACCGCCGAGACCGATCCTTCCAACCTGAAGTGGAGCGAAGTCGGTGCCGACCTGGTGCTGGAGTGCACCGGTTTCTTCCTGGACGAAGAAGGCTGCAAGAAGCACATCGCCGCAGGCGCCAAGAAGGTGGTGATCTCCGCCCCGTCCAAGGACAAGACCCCGATGTTCGTGTACGGCGTGAACCACACAAGCTACGCCGGCCAGGCCATCGTGTCTGCCGCCTCTTGCACCACCAACTGCCTGGCACCGGTCGCCAAGGTGCTGAATGACAACTGGGGCATCAAGCGTGGCCTGATGACTACCGTGCATGCTGCCACTGCGACGCAGAAGACCGTCGACGGCCCGTCCAAGAAGGACTGGCGTGGTGGCCGCGGTATCCTGGAGAACATCATCCCCTCCTCCACCGGCGCGGCCAAGGCAGTCGGCGTGGTGCTGCCGGAACTGAACGGCAAGCTGACCGGCATGGCGTTCCGGGTGCCGACCTCTGACGTTTCCGTGGTCGACCTGACCGTCGAGCTGAACAAGGAAGCCAAGTACGCCGACATCTGCGCCGCGATGAAAGCCGCTTCGCAGAACGGTGACATCAGCAAGACCTTGGGCTATACCGACGAGAAGGTGGTTTCCACCGACTTCCGCGGTTGCGGCTATTCCTCGATCTTTGACGCGGAAGCCGGCATCGCGCTGGACGGTACCTTCGTCAAGGTCGTGGCATGGTATGACAATGAGTATGGCTACACCTGCAACATGCTGCGCTTCGCGCTGCACGTCGCCAAGTAATCCGTACCGAACAAGGGCTGGCTGGTGCCGGCCCTTTCTGCATTCAAAGTCTGCAAGAAGGAAAAATCATGTCTGTGATCAAAATGACCGACCTGGATCTGAAGGGCAAACGCGTCCTGATCCGTTCCGACCTCAACGTGCCCGTCAAGGATGGCAAGGTGACTTCCGATGCGCGTATCAGCGCATCCATGGCAACCATCAATGCCGCCTTGAAGGCCGGTGCCAAAGTGATGGTGACATCTCACCTGGGCCGTCCAGAAGAAGGCGTCTTCTCCGAAGAGAACTCGCTGAAGCCGGTGGCCGATGACATCGCAAACAAACTGGGCAAGCCAGTGCGCCTGATCCGTGACTGGATCGATGGCGGTTTCGATGTCGCAGAAGGCGAACTGGTGCTGCTGGAGAACTGCCGTTTCAACAAGGGCGAAAAGAAGAGCACTGAAGAGCTGGCAAAAAAATACGCCGCCCTGTGTGACGTGTTCGTGATGGACGCGTTCGGTACTGCTCACCGTGCCGAAGCTTCCACCCATGGCGTGGCCAAGTTCGCGCCGGTCGCTGCGGCCGGCATCCTGCTGACCGAAGAGCTGGAAGCGCTGACCAAGGCATTGCTCAACCCGGCCCGTCCGATGGTCGCTATCGTTGGCGGTTCCAAGGTCTCCACCAAGCTGACCGTGCTGGAATCCCTGTCCGAGAAATGCGAACAACTGGTGGTCGGTGGAGGTATCGCCAATACCTTCATCAAGGCGACCGGGGGCAATGTCGGCAAGTCCCTGTGCGAGGATGATCTGATCCCGACCGCACAGGCACTCATCGAAAAAATGAAACAACGCGGCGCTAACATCCCCATCGCGGTGGACGTGGTATGCGGCAAGAAATTCGATGCCAACGAGCCGGCTGTGCTGAAGGATGTGGGTGAAGTGGCCGATGACGACATGATCTTCGATATCGGCCCCAAATCCGCACAGGAATTGGCCGACATCATCATGAAGGCGGGCACCGTGGTGTGGAACGGTCCGGTCGGCGTGTTCGAGTTCGACCAGTTCGGCGCAGGCACCAAGAAGATCGCCGAAGCGATCGCCAACACCAGTGCATTCACGCTGGCTGGCGGTGGCGACACCATCGCTGCGATCCAGAAGTACGACATCTTCGACAAGGTGTCGTACATATCCACTGCAGGCGGTGCGTTCCTGGAATTCCTCGAAGGCAAGACCTTGCCTGCCGTGGCCATCCTGGAACAACGTGCAAAGCAGTAAAACGTAACGTCACCTGCATCCCCGAAGGAGAGAGAGGGATGCAGGGTAGTACGAGAGAATCGATCAAGGAAATCATGCTGCGCAGAACAAAAATAGTAGCAACCCTGGGGCCGGCGACCAATGACTTGAAGTCGTTGACCGCGATCATACGTGCCGGCGTCGACGTCGTGCGCATGAACTTTTCGCACGGCACTGCCGAAGACCATCAGAAACGCGCCGAGATCGTGCGTGCCGCAGCTGCCACGGCGGGCCGCAAGGTCGGTATCCTCGCCGACCTGCAGGGTCCGAAGATCCGTGTGCGCAAGTTCGAGAACGACAAGATCGTGCTGAAGCCGGGCGACTCGTTCATTCTCGATGCCGCACTGGATGGTTTGGGCAATCAGGAACGCGTGGGTCTGGATTACAAGGAACTGCCGCAGGATGTGGAGATCGGCACGGTCCTGTTGCTGAACGACGGCATGCTGGAATTCCACGTCACCGGCGTTAAAGGTGCAGAAGTTCACTGCAACGTGGTACGTGGCGGGGTTCTGTCCAACAACAAGGGCATCAACCGCAAGGGCGGCGGACTCACCGCCCCAGCGCTGACCGACAAGGACAAGGAAGACATCAAGACCGCTGCACTGATCAAGGCGGATTTCCTGGCGGTCTCCTTCCCGCGTTCGGCCGACGACATGAAGCTGGCACGCGAGCTGATGCACGCGGCGGGGGGCAAGAGCCTGCTGATCGCCAAGATCGAGCGTGCAGAGGCGATCCCAGTGCTGGGCGAGATCATCGAAGCTTCCGACGGCATCATGGTGGCGCGCGGTGATCTGGCGGTCGAGGTAGGCGATGCAGCAGTACCGGGTCTGCAGAAGAAGATGATCAAGCTGGCGCGTGCCAAGAACCGTCTGGTCATCACTGCCACCCAGATGATGGAATCGATGATCACGAATCCAATCCCGACCCGCGCGGAGGTATCCGATGTGGCGAACGCCGTGCTGGACGGGACGGATGCGGTGATGCTGTCAGCCGAAACCGCGGTCGGTGACTATCCGGTCGAGACGATCGAATCCATGGCACGCATCTGTATCAATGCCGAAGGTGAGAGCGAGGAAAGCGCGGCGGATCGCAGACTGGTGACCAGCAAGTTCAGCCGTATCGACCAGTCCATCGCCATGTCCGCTCTATATGCCGCCTCGCACTTCAAGGTAAAGGCCATCGTCGCCCTGACCCAGTCGGGCTCGACGGCGCTGTGGATGTCCCGCAGCAGCGACACGACGCCCATCTTTGCGATGACGCCGATGGAAGCGACTTTGAGCAAAGTGACGTTGTTCAGCGGCGTGCACCCGATCGCTTTCGAATCGACCTCGGACGACCACTCGGTCACCCTGCGCCAGGCAGAGGACGAGTTGCTGCGCCAGAAGATGGTGCAGGAGGGCGACCTCATCGTGATGACGGTCGGCGAAGCCATCGGTAAAGCGGGTCACACCAACACCATGAAGATCGTGCGCGTCGGCGATCATCGCAAGAGTTAACGTTTCGTAATTTATCTCAGGAGGAAATAATGGCACTCGTATCCCTACGTCAACTTCTGGACCATGCAGCCGAGCACAGCTACGGCCTGCCTGCGTTCAACGTCAACAATCTGGAGCAGGTCAAGGCCATCATGGAAGCGGCTGATGAGACCAACAGCCCGGTCATCATGCAGGGTTCCGCCGGTGCGCGTAAATACGCGGGCGAGCCGTTCCTGCGTCACCTGATCGAAGCCGCAGTCGAGATGTACCCGCACATCCCCGTCGTGATGCACCAGGACCACGGCGCATCCCCGGCAGTCTGTATCAACGCCATCAAGTCCGGCTTCTCTTCCGTGATGATGGACGGTTCGCTGATGACTGACGGCAAGACACCGTCCAGCTTCGAATACAACGTCAACGTGACCCGTCAGGTCGTCGAGATGTCCCATGCAGTCGGCGTTTCCGTGGAAGGCGAACTGGGCTGTCTGGGCTCCCTGGAGTCCGGCCACGGTGAGAAGGAAGACGGTCACGGCGCCGAAGGCGTGCTGAGCCACGACCAGTTGCTGACCGACCCGAACGAAGCCGCCGAGTTCGTCAAGGCCACCCAGGTGGACGCACTGGCTATCGCCATCGGAACCAGCCACGGCGCATACAAGTTCACCAAGCCGCCCACAGGCGACACGCTGGCAATCAGCCGCATCAAGGAGATCCATGCCCGCATCCCCAACACCCACCTGGTGATGCACGGTTCTTCTTCCGTTCCTCAAGAGTGGCTGGAGATCATCAACCAGTTCGGCGGCGCGATGCCCCAGACCTACGGCGTGCCGGTCGAAGAGATCGTCGAAGGTATCAAGCACGGCGTGCGCAAGGTGAACATCGACACCGACCTGCGTATGGCCTCTACCGGCGCGACCCGCCGTTACCTGGCGCAGAACCCCAAGGACTTCGATCCGCGCAAGTTCCTGGCCGAGACCACCAAGGCCATGAAGGCGATCTGCAAGGCACGTTACGAAGCCTTCGGTTCCGCCGGCCAGGCCGGCAAGATCAAGCCGATCGCACTGGATGCCATGGCGATGCGTTACATCAAAGGCGAGCTGAACGCGATCGTGAAGTGATTTTCGCTGCAGCAAGCAAATAAAAAGCGGCCTCCGGGCCGCTTTTTATTTGTCCGCAGTCTGCATCTGTGACTGTGCGATCAGGTACCTTTCGAATTCTGTGACGGCAGTCGAAGCGCGTTTGTCCTTGCGCTGCACGATGTACCAGTGGCGCACGATGGGAAAGCCGTCCACGTCCAGCACGACCAGGCGGCCTGTTTCAAGCTCAAGTTCGATGCCATGCCGCGAGATGATGCCGATCCCCATGCCGGCCTGGACCGACTGTTTGATCGCCTCGTTGGTGTCCATCTCCATATGCGCCGGCAACGGGAGTTTGTTGCTATCGAAGTAGCGTTCCACTACGCCGCGCGTGCCGGAGCCCAGTTCACGCAGCAGGAAGGTCTCCCTTGCAAGCTGATGCGCCTGGATATGCGTACTACCAGCCAGCGCATGCGAGGGAGCCGCGATGACCACCATTGGATTCTGCAAGAACGGCATGGCGACCATCTCGGTCCCGGCCGGGGGTTGGCCCATGATGGCAAGGTCCGCGAGATTCTCGGCAAGCTGCTTGACCACCGCATCACGGTTGGCCACGGAAAGCGCGACCTGTATGCCGGGATGAAGATGGATGAAGCTGGCCAGCAGCTGGGGCATGAAATAATTGGCGGTACTGACCACAGCGATGTTCAGCTTGCCGCGTTCCATGCCTTTCATCGCATCGAAGCTGGACTCCAGCTCCTGCATCAACTGCAAAATGGTACGCGCGTAATGCATCAACTCACGCCCGGCCTCGGTCAGGAACAGGCGTTTGCCTGCTTGCTCGAACAAGGGGATTCCGATAGTCTGCTCAGCCTGCTTTATCTGCATGGATACGGCAGGCTGCGACAGGAAGAGTTCTTCCGCAGCGCGCGAATGGCTCAGGTGGCGCGAGACACTTTCAAAGACCTGAAGTTGGCGCAAGGTGAGTGGCAGCATGATCGTCAAAGTTTATTCCATAAGCATTTCTTATGCTACCAATAAAAATATTTGACTGTTATTTATGATAACGAATGCGTACAGTGCGTTTCGTTGCAAGAACACTTAAACGACAAGAGGAGAAAACAATGGATCAATCGAATCGTTATGCAAATCTGAACCTGAAAGAGGCAGATTTGATCGCCGGCGGTCGTCACCTGCTGGTTGCTTACAAGCTGATCCCGGCCAAGGGTTACGGCTTCCTGGAAGTGGCTGCTCACGTTGCGGCAGAGTCCTCCACCGGTACCAACGTGGAAGTGTCCACCACCGACGACTTCACACGCGGTGTCGACGCGCTGGTGTACGAAGTGGACGAGACCGCATTCGGTGACGATCCCGTCAAGGGCGGCGGTCTGATGAAGATCGCATACCCGGTCGAACTGTTCGACCCGAACCTGATCGACGGCCACTTCAACGTTTCCCACATGTGGTCCCTGATCCTGGGTAACAACCAGGGCATGGGCGACCATGTCGGCCTGCGCATGCTGGACTTCCTGGTTCCGGAGTGCATGATCAAGAAGTTCGACGGCCCAAGCGCCGGCATCAAGGACCTGTGGAAAGTGCTGGGCCGTCCGGAAGTGGACGGCGGCTACATCGCCGGTACCATCATCAAGCCTAAACTGGGCCTGCGTCCGGATCCCTTCGCCAAAGCCTGTTACGACTTCTGGCTGGGCGGCGACTTCATCAAGAACGACGAGCCGCAAGCCAACCAGCCGTTCTGCCCGATGGAAGTGGTCATCCCCAAGGTCGTGCAAGCGATGGACAAGGCCCAGCAGGAGACCGGTCAGGCCAAGCTGTTCTCGGCCAACGTGACTGCAGACTTCCACGGCGAGATGATCAAACGCGGCGAGTACATCCTCAGCGAGTTCGCCAAGATCGGCTCCGAGAAGCATGTCGCCTTCCTGGTGGACGGTTTCGTGACCGGCCCGGCTGGTGTGACCACCTGCCGTCGCCACTTCCCGGATACCTTCCTGCACTTCCACCGTGCGGGTCACGGTGCCGTGACTTCCTACAAGTCGCCGATGGGTATGGATCCGCTGTGCTACATGAAGATCGCTCGTCTGTCCGGCGCTTCCGGTATCCACACCGGCACCATGGGCTACGGCAAGATGGAAGGGCATGCCAAGGAGACCGTGCTGGCCTACATGCTGGAGCGTGACGAGTGCCAGGGACCTTACTTCTACCAGAAGTGGTACGGCATGAAGCCGACAGCACCGATCATCTCCGGCGGCATGAACGCACTGCGCCTGCCAGGGTTCTTCAAGAACCTGGGCCACGGCAACGTGATCAACACCTGCGGCGGCGGCTCCTTCGGCCACATCGACAGCCCGGCAGCCGGCGGTATCTCCCTCGGCCAGGCTTACGAGTGCTGGAAGACCGGTGCGGACCCGATCGAATACGCGAAGACCCACAAGGAATTCGCCCGCGCGTTCGAGTCCTTCCCGAAAGACGGCGACAAGTTCTTCCCGGGATGGCGCGAGAAGCTGGGCGTACACAAGTAAGATCGCCCGGTCTATCGAAGCAATAAACGCGCCCCCACACGTTGGGGGCGTTTTTTTCCAGACGCCGAAAACCGCAAGACATTTGCGGACATGCGTCGTAGCAAGGAGCTCGTTATGGAAAACAAGGAACAATACAAGGTCCGCTCTGAGCCGTTCTATCAGGCGCAAGGCGACGAGGTCGCGCTGTACGAAGCAGCCTACAACGCTCGCCTGCCGGTGATGGTAAAAGGGCCTACCGGCTGCGGCAAGTCGCGCTTCATCGAATATATGGCATGGAAGCTGAACAAGCCGCTGATAACCGTGGCCTGTAACGAAGACATGACCGCCTCGGACCTGGTGGGACGTTATCTGCTGGATGCCAACGGCACACGCTGGCTGGATGGCCCGCTGACCATAGCGGCACGTATCGGTGCCATCTGCTATCTGGACGAGATAGTGGAAGCGCGTCAGGACACCACCGTCGTCATCCACCCGTTGACCGACCACCGCCGTACCTTGCCGCTGGACAAGAAGGGCGAACTGATCGAGGCACATCCCGACTTCCAGTTGGTGATCTCCTACAACCCGGGTTACCAGAGCCTGATGAAGGACCTGAAGCAATCCACCAAGCAGCGCTTCACCGGGTTCGACTTTGATTATCCCGATGCCGCCCTAGAATCGGAGATCCTGGCCAAAGAGACGGGGCTGGCGATCGAGGTGTGTGGCAAGCTGGTGCAGATCGGCCAGGCGGCCCGCAACCTCAAGGGTCACGGTCTGGATGAAGGCATCTCCACGCGACTGCTGGTCTACGCGGCGACCCTGATCAAGAACGGCGTCGAAACCAAAGCGGCTTGCCGTATGGCGATGGTGCGGCCGATCACCGATGATGCGGATATCCGCGACACGCTCGATCACGCGATCGACGCGGCGTTCGGCTGACAGCGCGTGATGGTGCGACACACCGTGTGTTGATGGACAAGCGAACAGGTGGGTGCGATGGCGGTTGAGGCGACAGCAAGAAGCGAAGAGCTGGAGGGTTACTGGCAGAGACTCGGGTGCAGATTCGCCCTGGTGGATGCCGTGTTCGACGAGTGCATGAAGGAAGCGCTGACCAGTCTGTCGCCGGCCGGTCTGGACGCATATCTCGACAACGCGCGTTTCATCGGCAAGATGGGGCGCGGAGCGGAACCGTTGCTGGTCTATCTCGAGGACGCGCCGCGCGTCGCTGTGCTGGTGGGCGAACAGTCGCTGACCGACCTGCGCGAGTTCGCCTACTACATGTCCACGCACACCAACTTCAAGGCCATCGTGCCGTTCCTGCAGACGTGCGCGGCGGCGGCGGAATGCCTGCCGACACAAGAACTGTTCAAGCAGTATGTCGAGCTGGTGCGGGACATGATGGATCGCACCACCGGCTCGGTGCATGGCCATCACACCACCTTCGCCAGTCCCGGCTTGCCGGAGATGCTGAAACAGGTCCCGAGCATCCTGTCGCTGGTGCCGCTGGGAGGATTCAAGAACTGGATCGACTACGGCATCCGATACTACAACGACCATCCCGAGCGACAGATAGAGTATTTCTCGCTGCAATCGGCGGATTCCAAGGCGGTGTTGCAACGCGAACGCCACGGTACCCTGTTCATCGATAACGAGCGCAAGCTGGACCTGTACCTGAGGGGCCTGTGGCAGGATCCCGAACAGCTGGTGCCCTACTCCCAGGTGTTCGACAGTCTGACCAAGCCGACACCGTATTACGATGACGACGGTATCCGCGTCCCCGACGTGTTCGACGATCTCGGCGACATCCGTGGCATAGAACGTTACCGCGCAGCGCTTGCGCACATGGCCGCACACCGTCGCTGGAGCACGAAGATGGTGGTGGATAACTGGAGTCCGTTCCAGCGTCTGGGCGTGGAGGTGTTCGAGGATTGCCGTGTCGATTTTCTGACCATGCAACGTTTCCCCGGCCTGCGGAGATTGTTCCTGGCCCTGCACCCGATCCCGGACGAGCGCCTGCTGGACAATCCCGAAGCGTCGGCTATCCGCGTCAAGCTGGCCATGGTGTCGCGCGCCATGCTCGATCCGGACTATGAATACAAGAACACCGACATCCGGGAGTTCGCCAACCGTTTCCATGAAGCGATGGCGGCCGGCGAGAGCAGTAGCCCCGAGATGTCGCGTCTGGGTCTGTCCTTCATCGCGCGCATGCGCCGCCAGTCCGACCTGTCGCCCAACGTCTATTTTCAGGATACCGAGGTGGACTATCGCGACGACAACCGCCATCTGTGGATCTACCTGGAAAAGGGCGACGACGAGGACACCCTGTTCGAGCACCTCGACATCAAGAAGAAAGAGGAAGAGGAACTGCACGCCCTGCCCCCGCGCCACTACGATGAATGGGATTACAGCAACCAGAGTTACCGTCCGGACTGGGCCAGCGTGTATGAGATGAAGCATCCCGGCGGCAGCCCGGCCAAGGTCGACGCCCTGCTGGAGAAGCATGCCGGCCTGGCCAAACGCATGAAGCGCATCCTCGATCTGATCAAACCACAGGACAAGGTGCGTATCCGCTATCAGGAAGAAGGTTCGGAGCTCGACCTGGATATCGCTATCCGCTCGCTGATCGACTACAAGGCCGGCTCGCAGCCAGACCCGCGCATCAACATGAGCCACCGCACCGATGGCCGTAACATCGCTGTGTCGCTGGTACTGGACCTGTCCGAATCGCTGAACGAAAAAGTGCAGGGCAGCGGACAGACCATCCTTGAGCTGTCGCAGGAAGCGGTATCGCTGCTGGCCTGGTCGGTGGAGCATCTGGGTGATCCGTTCGCCATCTCCGGTTTCCACTCCAACACTCGCCACGATGTGCGCTACTACCACATCAAGGGCTATAACGAGCCGTGGGACGACAGTGTGAAGGGGCGTATCGGTGCGATGCAGGCCGCCTGGTCCACGCGCATGGGCGCAGCCATGCGCCATGCCGGACATTATCTGAAGGCGCAGCCGGCCGACAAGAAGCTGTTGCTGATCCTTACCGACGGCGAGCCGGCCGACATCGATACGCGCGATCCGCAATCGCTGATCCAGGATGCGCGCCAGGCCGTCAAGGAACTGGATCGCGATGGCATCTACACCTATTGCATCAACCTGGATCCCAAGGCCGACGAATATGTGTCCGACATCTTCGGCAGGCAATACACTATCGTGGACAAGATCGAACAGTTGCCGGTCAAATTGCCGGAGCTGTTCATCGCCCTGACCAAATAGCAACTGCAATCAAGGAGAGCAAGCATGCAACAAGCTTCCAATGGCAAAGTACTGGTAGGTATCCTCACCGGCAGTCCCAACGACCTGCCCACCGTGGTCAAAGTGCGCGACACGTTGTCGGACCTCGGCATCGCCAGCGAGATCGTGGTGGCTTCGGCCCACCGCACGCCGGACAAGGTGGTCGCCTACATCGACCGCGCCCATCAGGAAGGTGTGCAAGTGCTGGTCGGTTGCGCCGGCATGGCCGCCCATCTGGCAGGCGTGATCGCCGGTCATACCCGTCTCCCGGTGATCGGCCTGCCGCTATCGGGCGGTGTGGTGTCCGGCCTCGATGCACTATTGTCCACCGTGCAGATGCCACCCGGCGTCCCGGTCGCCACCGTGGCGGTGGATGGTGCCAAGAACGCCGCCATGCTGGCCGCGCGCATCCTCGCGCTGAAATATCCCGAGATCAACCAGGCACTGGAAGAAGCGGCGAAGAAGGAACGTGCCCGCTACGACGAGACAGCCGACCAGGCGCTGGCCAAGCTGACTGCGAAGTAAGCCACAAAAAACAGCCCCTGCCCGGGACCACATAGAACGCGCGATCTTTACAGAGCTACTTACATGAACGATATCGGCCAACCCTGGATGTGGGGCGCATTCATCCTCTTCGTCCTGCTGATGCTTGCACTGGACCTGTTCGCCCTCGGGGGCCGCAAGGCACACAAGGTCAGCGTCCGGGAAGCGGCGCTGTGGTCGCTGGTCTGGGTATCGCTGGCCTTGATCTTCAACGGCCTGCTGTGGTGGCATCTGAAAGGGACGGCCGGCGAAGCCGTGGCGGATGCCAAGGCGCTGGAGTTCCTGACAGGTTACCTGATCGAGAAGTCGCTGTCGGTGGACAACGTGTTCGTGTTCCTGCTGATCTTCGGTGCCTTCCATGTACCGCCCGAATACCAGCGCCGCGTGTTGATATACGGCGTACTCGGTGCGATCGTGATGCGCGCCGTGATGATCCTGGCTGGAGCCTGGGTGGTGAAGGAATTCAGCTGGGTGCTGTACCTGTTCGGGGCTTTCCTGCTGTTCACGGGTGTGCGCATGCTGGTGGCCGCAGAGAAACAGCCTGATCTCGAGAACAATCCCGTACTGCGTTTTGCCCGCCGACACCTGCGTATCGCGGAGGGCGACCACGGTGAGCGGTTCAGCGTGACCAAAGATGGCGTGCGCTACTTCACACCGCTGTTCCTGGTGCTGCTGCTGATAGAGGTGTCGGATCTGGTGTTCGCTGTGGATTCCATCCCGGCCATCTTCGCCATCACCACCGACCCGTTCATCGTATTCACCTCCAACATCTTCGCCATCATGGGCTTGCGCGCGCTGTACTTCCTGCTGGCGGATGTGGCCGACCGCTTCCACCTGCTGAAATACGGTCTGGCCATGGTGCTGGCCTTCATCGGCAGCAAGATGCTGATCGCGCCGTGGTATCACGTCCCGGTACAGGCCTCGCTGGCCATTGTCACCGTGCTGATCGGCGGCAGCGTCGCTGCCAGCCTGATCGCCACACGCGGCAAAGCAGCAGGCAAATAGCCGTGGAGTAAGGACCGTAAAACCTGTAAAATCCGGCAGTTGAAAAATTTCTAAAAGAGGAGAGCAGCATGAGCAAAAGTTTGATCCAGTTCATCATCGAAGAACAACGTCAGATCCCCGGCGCGACCGGCGACTTCACCGGCCTGATCAGCGACATCGTATCCGCCTGCAAGCAGATCGCGCATGACGTGAACAAGGGCGCGCTGATCGGCGTGCTGGGTTCCGCCGGCAGCGAGAACGTGCAGGGCGAGACACAGAAGAAGCTCGACATCATCACCAACGAAGTGTTCATCAAGGCCAACGAGTGGGGCGGCCACCTGGCGGCGATGGCTTCCGAAGAGATGGACGACATCTATGAGATCCCCAAGCAGTACCCGCGCGGCAAGTACCTGATCACCTTCGATCCGCTGGACGGCTCCTCCAACATCGACGTGAACATCTCCGTCGGCACCATCTTCTCCATCCTGCGTTGCCCGGAAGGCGTGACCAACCCGACCGCCAAGGACTTCATGCAGCCCGGCACCAAGCAAGTGTGCGCAGGCTATGCACTGTACGGCCCGAACACCATGATCGTGATCACCACCGGCCACGGCGTGAACGGCTTCACACTGGACCGCGACGTCGGTGACTTCTTCCTGACACACCCGAACATGCAGATTCCGGCCGACACCGCGGAGTTCGCCATCAACATGTCCAACCAGCGCTTCTGGGAGAAGCCGGTGCAGCGCTACGTCGAAGAGTGCGTCAAGGGCAAGGACGGCGGCCGCGAGAAGAACTTCAACATGCGCTGGGTCGCTTCCATGGTGGCCGAAGTGCACCGCATCCTGACCCGTGGCGGCATCTTCATGTATCCGTTCGACACCAAGGACCCGACCAAGCCGGGCAAGCTGCGCCTGATGTACGAAGCCAACCCGATGTCCTTCATCGTGGAACAGGCTGGCGGTGCCAGCTCCACCGGTCGTCAGCGCATCATGGAGATCCAGCCGGAAGGTCTGCACCAGCGCGTGCCGGTCATCCTCGGCTCGAAGAACGAAGTCGAGCGCGTGGTCGGTTACCACAAAGGCGCGTAATACCGCGAAAGACGCCCCCGGCAACGGGGGCGTTGTCACGTCCGTAACAACAAACTATCGAGGTCATGATGTCTTCAGCCTTGCATGAATCCGATCTGCCCAGCCTGAAATTCCTGCACCGTGGCAAAGTCCGCGACCTGTACGAAGTGGATGCCGACCATCTGCTGATCGTGCAGACCGACCGACTGTCCGCGTTCGACTTCATCCTGCCCACGCCCATCCCCGGCAAAGGCGAGGTGCTGACCGCAGTGTCGAATTTCTGGTTCAAGAAGCTGGGCCATGTCATCCCCAACCACCTGTCCGGCATCGATCCCGAATCCGTGGTGAAGACCGAAGCCGAAAAAACACAGGTGCGCGGCCGTGCGTTCGTCACCAAGAAGCTGAAGCCGCTGCCGATCGAAGCCATCGTCCGCGGCTATCTGGTCGGGTCCGGCTGGAAGGACTACAAGAAGACCGGTGCCGTGTGCGGCATCCAGCTGCCTGCCGGTCTGCAGGAAGCGCAGAAGCTGCCGCAGGCACTGTTCACACCCTCCACCAAAGCCGCCGTAGGCGACCACGATGAGAACATCTCGTTCGAAGAGGCAAAAAAGCTGCTGGGCGACGATATGGCGGAACAGGTGAAGAAGGCCACGCTGGCCCTGTACACCGAAGCGGCGGATTACGCGCTGACGCGTGGCATCATCATCGCCGACACCAAGTTCGAATTCGGGACCGATGAAACGGGCAAGCTGTATCTGATCGATGAAGCGCTGACTCCCGATTCCTCGCGCTTCTGGCCGGCCGACCAGTACCGTGTCGGCAGCAACCCGCCCAGTTTTGACAAGCAGTTCATCCGCGACTGGCTGGAATCCTCGGGCTGGAACAAGCAGCCACCGGCGCCAGCGGTCCCGGCCGACATCCTGCAGAAGACCTCCGACAAATACCGTGAGGCACAGCGGCTGCTGACCGGCGAATGACCAATCCGGCAGACCTGATCGAAGGGTTCCATCGTTTCCGTGAACAGCATTTCACGGACGACGATGCCTTGTACCGGCAACTGGTGCAGCAAGGCCAAACGCCGAAGATCCTGGTGGTCGCCTGCTGCGATTCGCGTGTCGACCCGGCGCTGGTGCTCGATTGCGCGCCGGGCGACCTGTTCGTCATCCGCAACGTGGCCAATCTGGTCCCGCCAGACGAGAACCGCATCGGCGGACGTCACGGCACCAGCGCCGCGCTGGAATACGGCGTGAAGACTTTGGGGGTGGAGCATGTCATCGTGTTCGGCCATGCGCAATGCGGCGGCATCCGCGCGCTGATGAGCGGGTCGGGCATGGCGGACGGTCAGGAATCCTTCATCAACAGCTGGATGCGTCTCGCGGAGCAGGCGCGCGACAAAGTGCTGCAAGACATGCCGGGTGCGCCGGAACACGAACTCGAACGCGCCTGCGAGCAGCAGGCCATCCTCAGTTCACTGGACAATCTGATGAGTTTCGACTGGATACGCGAGCGCGTCAGAGAAGGACGGCTACAGCTTCACGGCTGGTACTTCGACATCGAACACGGACAGTTGCTGCAATACGATGCAGACGACTGCCGGTTCATCGCAAAGTGATCTGATCACTGCCCTTCCACGGGCGACAGGCCTTTCAATTCACGATAGCGCGCCTTGTCGGCCGCATACTTCGCCTTCACGGCAGCCAGTTCTTCGTTGTTGGTATCCAGATCGGCCTGGAACTTGTCGATGCGCTGCTGCGCCTCTGCCAGATCGTCTTCCAGCGACTTCGGGATCTTGCGGTTCTGTTTGACGATCCGCTCCCGTTCCTGTTGCAGGCTGGCCAGGTTCTCGTTCGCTGACTTGAGCAAGGTGTTGTAGCTGCTGATACGGGCCTCGACCTGTTGCAGGTTGCGGTCGCGCGCCAGATCGATCTCCTCGGGCGAACTGTAGGTGTTGATCAGTGCATTGTCGCGGCGCTCGGCCTGTTCTTCCTCGGGTGTCTGCACGCGCGTGGTCTTGCTGCTGCGTGCCGTATCGCGTTCCTGCACACGGCCTTTCTCGAAGGATTGTGCGTTGCGGTTCGCATACTTGGGCGGGATGGTCTCGCCATAGTGCGTGGTGCCGTTCTCGTCCACCCACTTGTACAGTTTGGCTTCGGCACTCAGTGATACAGCAGCGAGCAAGGCTGCTGCACCCAGCATTGTTTTCGGATTCATCATCATTTCACCCCGTAACGGTCACGATAAGCCTGAACGGCGGTCAGATTCTGCACCATATCCGGAGTTCCCTGCAAATAGCCGAGCAGGTCGTCCAGCGAGGCGATCGACACCACCGGGATACCGTAGTCGCGTTGCACCTCCTGCACTGCCGACAACTCCCCCTGGCCCCGCTCCTTGCGATCCAGAGCGATCACCACGCCGCACGGCGTGGCACCGGCCGCCTTGATCAGGTCGATGGACTCGCGTACCGAGGTACCGGCCGAGATCACATCGTCGATGATCAGCACTTTCCCAACCAGCTTCGCACCCACCGTATTGCCGCCTTCGCCGTGATCCTTGGCCTCCTTGCGGTTGAAGCAATACGGCACATTGCGACCCTGCTCCGCCAGCGCGATGGAAGTACCCGCTACCAGCGGGATACCCTTGTAGGCAGGGCCGAACAGCATGTTGAAGTCAAGGCCGGAAGCGAGGATGGCCTGCGCATAGAACTGACACAGCTCACGCAACGCAGCACCGTCCTGGAACAACCCCGAGTTGAAGAAGTAAGGCGACAGACGCCCGGCCTTGGTCTGGAATTCGCCGAAGCGGAGGACGTTCTGGGCGACAGCGAAACGGATGAAATCCTGGCGATATGCGTGCATGGGAAGAATGGGGAACGAATTGAAGAATGCGGCCATTATAATGCCCGCCACCCCAGATTACAGAAGACGCACCACCGTTATGCGAATAATCAGCCTGAACCTCAACGGCATCCGCTCCGCTTACAACAAAGGCCTGCTTGAATGGTTCGGCAAGCAAAATGCCGACATCCTGTGCGTGCAGGAACTCAAGGCACAGGAATCGGACATGACGCCCGACATGGTCGCCCCGCTCGGCTACCACGGCTATTTCCACTACGCCGAGAAAAAGGGCTACAGCGGTGTCGGCATCTACAGCAAGAAGAAACCGGACGATGTCATCATCGGTCTGGGCATCCCCGAGTTCGACAGCGAAGGCCGCTACATCGAAGCCCAGTACGGCAACCTCAGCGTGGTCTCGCTCTACCTGCCCTCCGGCTCCAGCGGCGAAGAGCGCCAGGCCGTGAAATTCAAGTTCCTTGAAGCCTTCATGCCGCACATGGTTGCGCTCAAGAACAGCGGGCGCGACGTCATCGTCTGCGGCGACTGGAACATCGCGCATACCGAAAAGGATCTGAAGAACTGGAAAGGCAACAAGAAGAACTCCGGCTTCCTGCCCGAGGAGCGCGCCTGGATGACGGCGTTGTTCAGCGAGGTCGGCTTCGTCGATGTGTTCCGCAAACTGCATCCCGAGCTGGAAGCCTACACTTGGTGGTCGAATCGCGGTCAGGCATGGGCGAAGGATGTGGGCTGGCGCATCGACTACCAGATCGCCACGCCGGGCATCGCGGAGAAGGCGGTATCAACGAGTATTTATAAGGAACAGCGCTTCAGCGACCATGCGCCGCTGACGGTGGATTACAAGGATTGAGTTGTAGGTTGGGAGGAGCGTAGCGATACCCAACAAAGTCAAAACCGTCGGGGGTTGCCCGACAGCAAGTTACTTTCTTTTGCTTCGCCAAAAGAAAGTAACCAAAGAAAAGGCGACCCTGGTTTGCCGCCCCTTCGGGGTTCCCTGCGTTGCTCGAACGGTCGGGCCTCCTCATAAACTCGCACGATCCGCTACGCGGCCACGTGCTCAAACATATTCGTCGGACTACCCCCGCCCGTCCTGCGCTACTCGGCGGCGCTCAAGGGAAGGAAGGTCAACTGCGATAAGGTCAACTGTGATTTTGTGTGCGCTTTGTGCACATCTCTTGTTTATTTGGCGATGCGGGCTTGCCCGCATCGCGGATTGGCTTTGGACTTTTGGTTTAGGGGTTTCGAATTTCCTCCCCTGTGCGCCGCCGAGTAGCGCAGGCTGGTCAGGGGATTTCGGCGAGGACTGTCTGAGCGCGTAGCGCGAGTTCCGCAGCCGCCTGACCAGTCGACAACAAGCCGCAACGCGGATTGTTGCGGCGAAGACTAACCTTCAGGTTATGTCGTAGCCAACAACGCAGGGAACCCCGAAGGGGCGGCGCACCGGGGGCGCCTTCTTTTGGTTACTTTTCTTGGCAAGACAAGACAACGAAGTCGCGGCGAAGACTTACCTTTAGGTTAGTCGGAGCCAAAAGTGACTTGCTGTCGGGCAACCCCCGACGGTTTTGAATTGAATCCATCCGGCGCAATGCCCTTCGGTTATTGCGCCCTACGCGGGCTTGTTGCTATAGCGTGCAATATGCGACAGCAATTTGTGGGCGACTATCTACTTTGCATAACATCGTTCCAGCAACGGACTTGCTATCACACAACATGTCAGCCCAATCTTTATGGCTCTGGCATCCGCCTAGATCCTTGAACCTAGCTGCCACAAAACAATTAGATTCGCCCTGCCCACAGATTACGTATTTAACGGGGGTGTCACCCTTTGCGGACTTAACACCATCTGATTTTTCATGGCTGCACCCGACAAAAACCAACAATAGAAGTATCGTAAATAGACTTTTCACGTTAGCTCCTTCAGATTAAGCAAACTAATTTTTTTGCTCCTCACCCCACGGCGCAACCTTCAGCAACAACACCATCCCCGGTATCGCCAGCAACACACACAGCATAAAGAACATCGTCCACCCCATGCTCTCCACCAGCCACCCCGTCGCGGCATTGGCGAAGGTGCGCGGTATAGCCATCAGGCTAGTGAACAGCGCGAACTGGGTGGCGGTGTAGGCGGGATGGGTGGTGCGGGCGATGAAGGCAACGAAGGCGACGGTGCCGAGGCCGACGCCTAGCGCTTCCAGGCCGATGACGATGGCGAGCTGGGTGCGTTCGGCGACGCCGATCTCGGTGAAGGGGCCGTGCGAGGCGAGCCAGGCGAAGCCGAAGATGGACACCACCTGCACCACGCCGAACAGCCACAGTGCGCGGTTGATGCCGATCTTCACCATCCACAGTCCGCCCAGCATGCCGCCGATGATGGAGGGCCACAGGCCGGCATTCTTGGCGATGAGGCCGATGTCGGTCTTGGTGAAGCCCATGTCGAGATAGAACGGCGTAGCCAGTGCGGTACACATGCTGTCGCCGAGTTTGTAGAACAGCAGGAAGGCCAGCACCAGCAGCGCGCTGTTCCAGCCTTTGCGCGTGATGAACTCATGGAACGGTTCTACCACCGCCTCGCGCAGCGTCTTGGGTGGCGAAGCGCGATGCGGTTCGCTCACCATCAGCGTCATGGCGATGCCGGGCAGCATGAACAATGCGGTGATGATGAACACCCAGTCCCACGCCATGTGGTCGGCGAGGATGAGCGAGAGTGAACCGGGCACCAGACCGGCGATGCGGTAAGCGTTGACGTGGATGGCATTGCCCAGTCCCAGCTCGGCGTCAGACAGCAGCTCGCGGCGATAGGCGTCGAGCGCGATGTCCTGCGTGGCGGAGAGGAAGGCGAGCAGCGTGCAGAACAGCACGATGGCGGTCATGTCGGTCTGCGGCGAGAAGCCGCCCAGTGCGGCGATGACCGCGAGCAAACCGATCTGCGTGAGCAGCATCCAGCCGCGGCGGCGGCCGAGGATGGGCAGCACGTAGCGGTCGAGGAACGGCGACCAGATGAACTTCCAGGTGTAGGGGAACTGGATCAGCGCGAACAGGCCGATGGTCTTGAGGTCGACCTGCTCGCTGCGCAGCCAGGCGGGCACGAGGTTGAACAGCAGGAACAGCGGCAGACCGGAAGCGAAACCGGTGAAGACGCATATCAGCATGCGCCGGGTGAAGAGTTGTTGCCAGACGCTCATGCCTCGCGCTTGAAGCGATACACCGCGACGCTGCCGCGCAGGTTGGGCAGCAGGTTCACGTCGCCGCCCTCGTTCATCACGTGACGATCGAGGATTCGGATGCCGAGGTGGTCGCACAGCAGTTCGAAATCGTTCAGGGTGCACAGGTGCACGTTGGGCGTGTCGTACCACTGGTAGGGCAATTGCTTCGACACGGGCATATGACCTTGCATGATTTGCAGACGGTTCTTCCAGTAGCCGAAGTTGGGGAAGCTGATGATGCCCTCACGCCCGACCCGGACGATTTCGTTCATCAGGGCTTCGGTATGGCGCGTGGCTTGCAGCGTCTGCGACAGGATGACGAAGTCGAAGGAGTCGCTCTCGAAATCTGCCAGACCGGCATCGAGGTCGTTCTGGATCACGTTCACGCCGTTGGCGATACAGGCTGCGATGTTGGCGTCGCTGATCTCCACACCGTAACCGCGCACCTCGCGTGTCTCGCGCAGATAACGCAACAGACTGCCGTCGCCGCAACCCAGGTCGAGCACGGAAGAGCCTTGCGGGATCCATGCCGCGATGGCGGCGAAGTCCGGGCGGGACTGGATGATGGAGGCGTTCATCGGGCCACCTCCAAAAGGGCAACTGTAAAATCCATCACTTGGTGTTGTCGGTGTCCGCAAGCAATCGCGGACGGTCGCATCCCCACTGCGCGGGGCCCCTGCTTCCTGTTGGCTCCGGCATAACCTGAAGGTAAGCCTACGCCGCAACAAGTCGCTACGCGTCGTGTTGTCATGCTGCTACTCCCTCCGCCACGCGCTCAAGATAATTCCGCATCACCGCAAAATACTGTTCGTCCTGCATCAGGAAGGAATCGTGACCGTGTTGCGAAGTGATTTCCGCATAGCTCACGTCGCGCTTGTTGTGCAGCAGTGCTTTCACGATCTCGCGCGAACGGTCGGGTGAGAAGCGCCAGTCGCTGGAGAAAGACACCACCAGATAGTTGGCCTGCACGTTGGCGAAGGCGCGCGCAAGATTGTGTTCGGTATGGCGTGCCGGGTCGAAGTAATCCAGCGCCTTGGTCATCAGCAGGTAGGTGTTGGCGTCGAAATACGCGGCGAACTTGTCGCCCTGGTAGCGCAGATAGGATTCGACCTCGAACTCGATGTCGTAGCCGTACTTGTATTCACCGGAGCGCAGGCCGCGACCGAACTTGCCCGCCATCGCATCGTCGGAAAGATAGGTGATGTGTCCCAGCATGCGCGCCAGGCGCAGGCCACGCGTCGGCACCACGCCGTGCTGGTAGAAATCGCCGCCATGGAAATCCGGGTCGGTCAGGATGGCGTTGCGCGCCACGTCGTTGAACGCGATGTTCTCGGTGGTCAGGTGCGGAGCGGTGGCGATGGCCAGCACGTTGCGCACGCGTTCGGGATAAGCGATCGACCACTGCATCGCCTGCATGCCGCCCAGGCTACCGCCGATGATGGCAGCGAACTGCCGGATGCCGAGCTGGTCGGCCAGGCGCGCCTGCGCCTGTACCCAGTCTTCCACCGTTACCATGGGGAAATGCGAACCATAGGGTTTGCCGGTCTCCGGATTGATCGAGGAGGGGCCGGAGGACCCATGACAACCGCCGAGGTTGTTAAGGCCGATGACGAAGAAGTGGTCAGTGTCGATGGGTTTGCCGGGGCCGACCATGTTGTCCCACCAGCCCAGGTTCTTGGGCTGGTCGGCATAGGTACCGGCGACATGGTGGTGGCCTGACAGCGCGTGGCAGATAAGGATGGCGTTGGACTTGGCGGCATTCAGCGTGCCATAGGTCTCGTACATCAATTCGTAGCGCGGCAGAACCTTGCCGCAGGCGAAATGCAGCGGTTCCTCGAAGCTGGCGCGTTGCGCGCTGACGATGCCTACCGATCCAGACAAGTGACACTCCCAAAAACAAAACCCGCACAGCTTGGAGCTAGAGCGGGTCGTTTCGCTTTAGCTGGAATGTTTAACGTGCCCCGCAAGCTGAGCTCAAATCGGCACGGGGCGAAGTGTCCGTGTTTTGTTACAGGCTGTCAATTCACATAGTGAGCGGGGAGATCGCGTGCGCTGAAACAAAACTGTCATGCAGGCTTAACGAGGCGGTAACAAAGCGACGGCATGATGCGTTCCCAGTTCTTTCGGCGCTTGGCCGCTAAGAGCCAAGTGCAGTTATCTATTCAACGACAAGGAGTGACCATGAAGCAAAAACTGATCGCACTGGCAATCGCCTCTGCCCTCTCTGCCCCCGCTTTCGCTGACAATGCAAACATCAACGTTTACGGCAAGGCGTTCCTGACATTCGACCAGCACGACACCGGCGTGGCAGGCGCTTCCAGCGCGATGCGCGTGAACACCAACGCTTCCCGTTTCGGCGTGAAGGGTGACGAAGACCTGGGCGACGGTCTGAAGGCTGTTTACCAGTACGAAGTCGAGATGGATGCTGATGGCAGCACTGGTGCTGGCCTGGGCAAGACACGCAACAGCTTTGCTGGTCTGCAGGGCGAGTTCGGTAAGGTCGTTCTGGGTATCCACGACTCCCCGTTCAAGGTCGCTCACAACGCGATTGAACTGTTCGACAACACCACTTCCTGGAGCGCGATCAACACCATCGGCAAGTCTGCTGGCAAGGACTACAACACCCGCCAGAAGAACATGGTGCAATACTGGTCTCCGAAGATGGGCGCTCTGACAGCAGCGGTGATGTATTCTCCGGACGAAGCAAAAACAGCAACCAAGAACGCAAGCATCCTGTCCATGTCCGCAACTTTCGCACAGGACGAGATCTACGCAGCGGCAGCGTATGAGAGCCGTGCGGATGTGGTCGTCGGCACGACCGACAGCGCCTTCCGTCTGGTCGGCAAGTTCGATCTGGCCGATGCATGGTTGGGCGCGATGTTCGAGAACATCAAGACCAATACCAACGCGACAGCCAGCGTGACCGGCAAGAACGTGGAACTGGTCGGCGGCGTCAAGATGGGCGCATCCAGCTTCGCAGCCAGCTTCGCCAAGGCAGGCTCCACTGCCGCGACAGGCGCAGCAGCCAACGATGTGAACCAGCTGTCTCTGAAGTATGCATACAAGTTCAGCAAGCGTACCGAAGCTTTCGCTGCTTACGCTTCGAAGAAGACCAACGGCGCGACCAGCGTGACTGCTACCACCATCGGCGGCGGCATCGTCCACTCGTTCTAAGCCAGATCCGGTCTGAGCTGTAAGAAACAGAACGGGCACCGCAAGGTGCCCGTTCTGCATTTGTGCTGCAGGAAACTGATTAGAGCGCGTTCAGTTTGTCCAGCAGTTCGCGGATCTTGAGCGGGTCATCCGCGCGCAGGATGCGCTGTACCAGCGGCGTGACTTCGGACAGGCTGGTGGTGAGCACGCGCTGTTTCGTGCCCAGCAATTGGGCCGGATGCATGGAGAACTGGCGCAGGCCCAGACCCAGCAGCAAACGCGTATAGATCAATTCACCCGCCATCTCGCCGCACACCGAGACCGGGATGTCGGCCTTGTTGGCAGTCGTGATCACGTGCGACAGCAACTCCAGGATCGCCGGATGCAGCGGGTCATAGAGATGTGCGACCTCCTCGTCTGTACGGTCGATGGCCAGCGTGTACTGGATCAGGTCGTTGGTACCGATGGAAAGGAAATCAAGCTTCTTGATGAATGCACCCAGCGCCAGCGCGGCCGCCGGGATCTCGATCATGCCGCCGATGGGCACGTCCTCGCGGAACGGGATGTTCTGTGCCGCCAGCTCCTGTTTGACTGAGTCGATCAACTGCAGGGTCTGGTTGATCTCCGATGCACCGGACAACATGGGTACCAGTATCTTGAGGTTGCCATACACCGATGCGCGCAACAGCGCGCGTAGCTGGGTGCGGAACAACTGCGGCTCGGCCAGGCACAGGCGGATGGCGCGCAGGCCGAGCGCCGGGTTGCTGGCGACGCGGGTCACGCCCTTGAGCTGCTTGTCCGCGCCGAGGTCATAGGTGCGGATGGTGACCGGCTTGTCCTTCAGTCCCTGGAGTACTGCGCGGTAGGCTTCATACTGTTCCTCCTCGTCGGGCAGGTCGTCGCGGTTGAGGAACAGGAACTCGCTGCGGAACAGGCCGACGCCGTTGGCACCGTTGTCCTTGACCTGCTGCACGTCGGTCGGCATCTCGATGTTCGCCATCAGGTCGATGACGGTGCCGTCCAGCGTGTTGGCGCGCGCCGTCTTCAGGCGCTTCAGTTTCTGGCGTTCCAGTTGCCACTCGCTCTGGCGCAGCTTGTATTCGGCCAGCAGGTTCTTGTCGGGATTGACGATGACCACGCCCTGGCCACCGTCCACGATCAGCATGTCGCGGTCCTTGATCAGCTCGCGCGCATGGTGCAGACCGACGATACAAGGTGTGTTCAGGCCGCGCGCCACGATGGCGGTGTGCGAGGTCGCGCCGCCGAGGTCGGTAAGGATGGCGCAGAACTGGTGCGGTTTGAGCTGTATCAGGTCTGCCGGGCTGACGTCGTGCGCCACCAGCACCATCTCGGTGTCATGTTGCGGTGTCGGCGGTACATGGCCGGGATGGCCGCCCAGCACCTTGAGGATGCGCTCCACCACCTGGATCACGTCGGTCTTGCGTTCGCGCAGGTAGGCATCGTCAAAGGCCTCGAACTGTGCGACCAGCTCGTCCATCTGCGTCTTCAGCGCCCATTCGGCATTGCAATGTTCGGCCTTCACCATCTCGCGCGCGGCATGGCTGATGTGCTCGTCGCCGAGGATCATCAGGTGCAGGTCGAGGAAAGCGTCGAACTCCGCCGCCGCCAACTGCGGGCGATGAGTGCGCAGGTCGGTCAGCTCTTCCCGCGTCGCGTGCAAAGCCGCGTCCAGACGGGCGACTTCCTCATCCACCATGTGTTTGGGCAAGACATAGTGCGAGACCTCGAGCGAGGTATGCGACACCAGATGAGCGCGGCCGATGGCGATGCCGCTGGAGACGGGCAAACCATGTATAGCGAAAGTCATTCGCCTTCTCCAAAGTAATCGTTGATCAATGCCAGCAAGGCCGCCATCGCTTCTTCCTCGCGCTCGCCGTTGGTCTCTATGGTGATGGTCGAACCTTTGGCTGCGGCCAGCATCATCACACCCATGATGCTCTTGGCGTTGATGCGCTTGCCGTTGCGCGACAGCCACACCTCGCAAGGGAACTGCGAGGCGGTCTGTGTCAGCTTGGCCGATGCCCGTGCATGCAAACCGAGCTTGTTGATGATCTGTGCGTCCTGATTCTGCATTGGATAACCTTATTCGTCGCCCATGGTCACGATGCATTCGCGACCGCCTTCCAGCGCGATCCGCGCCAGCTCCGGCATGTTCTTGTTGGGGTGGCACACCACACGCAACAGCATCGGCAGGTTCACCCCCGCGACGCCCATGATGTGTTCCTTGCGACACAGTTGTCGAGCCACGTTGCTGGGCGTGGCACCGAAGATGTCGGCAAGGATCAGTACGCCGTTGCCTTTGTCCAGTTGCCGGATGAGTTCATGCCCCTCGGCCAGTTTCTGTTGCGGGTCATCGTCGGCATATACCGACAGCACTTTCACGTTCTCCGGTGGCCTGCCCAGCACATGCCGCACGCAATCCACCAGACTCTCTCCCAGCGCGTTATGCGCCACCACCAATATGCCGGCCATCAGATGACTCCCAAATAACGTGCGAACAACAATGCCAGGACCAGCAGCACCAACCAGCCGTAGCGCAACAGCCAACCCAAAGTACGCGACTTGAATGCGTCGTCGGCATTCTCCTCGTCCACGATATCGCGGATCTGCCTGAGCGCATGGTGCGCGACGCTGCGCTCGATGTTCTGTTGCATACGGTCGTCTTCGCTCATGGCACGGGCATGACGACTGTCATGCTGTCGCTGAATTTTAGGCGCTTCTGCAGGGCTTCGGTGAGATGCACCTTGCCCTCTGCATCGATCAGCAGCGCGTCGGTCTGATTCATGTCGCGCACCGCCGCGCGCCAGCCGGACAGGCCGGCGATGAAGATGGGCTTTGAGGTCACATCCGACAGCAGCCCGGCGCGTTCGCCGCGCGCCAGCACGGTCACCGCCTGTACCCCCCGCACGGGCTGGCCGGTGCGGGGATCGAGCAGATGGCAATAGCGTTTGCCGTCCAGCTCGAAATAACGCTGGTAATCGCCGGACGTGCCGACGGCCTCGCCGTCGCGCAGTTCGAGCGTGGCGATCGCGCCCGGCTTGCGCGGATGCTGGATGCCGATATGCCACGGGCGTTTGCCGTGCGTGCCAAGCGCGATCACGTTGCCGCCGATGTTGACCAGCGCGTTGGCTATGCCCTGCTGCTGTAGCAACTCGACCGCGCGATCCAGCGCATAACCTTTCGCATAGCCACCCAGGTCGACCATGACGGAGGGGTTCTTGCTGCGGACTTGCGCTTCCGTGGTGCCGGGAGCGGGCGGCAGATAGCTCAAGTCCGTCATCTGCGGGTTCGCCTTGAGCAGCGCCGTGATCCTTTGCGCATCGGGCAGCACCGGCTGGAAGGTGTCCGACTGGAAGCCCCAGGCCTTGATAAGCCCGCCGATGGCCGGGTTGAACGTGCCGCCCGATCGCACCGAGAACTGCTCGGCATCCTGCAACAAGGCCACCAGTTCGGGTGTCGCTGCATGCGGCTTGCCTTGGGCGAACGCCTCGTTCAGTGCCGACAAGGCGGAGGGTTGCCAGGCATGCAGCAGGTCATGCAGGCGCTGGAACTCGGTCATCACGGCCGCCGCACCCTGGCGCGCTTTGGCTTCTTCCTCGCCGTAGACACTCACTTCGACGATGGTGCCGAACACATAGGCTTGCTCCTGGTAGAGCGGTTCCTTGCCACAGCCGGTCAGCACCAGAAGCGTAGCGAGCAGGGCAGCGAATCTGACTATCATGCCGTCAGTTCCTCAAGCTCGATGGAGGCCGCCAACAGCGCAAGGCGGGCCACCACGCCGTAAGCGTAGAAGCGGTTCGGCGTGTCGTCCGGTGCGCGGTCCGGGTTGGGCAAGGTGCAGCTGCTCTCGAATGCCAGCGGCACGAAATGCATGCCCGGCGCGTTCAGGTTCTCGTCCACCCCGCGACCCGTGTGCACACGGTAGAAGCCGCCGACCACGAAATGGTCGACCATGTACACCACCGGCTCGGCCACCGCCTCGTTGATCTGCTCGAAGGTGTAGACGCCCTCCTGTACAAGCACATCCGACACCGACAGTCCCTCCTTCACCACCGCCATCTTGTTGCGCTGCTTGCGGTTGAGGTCGCGCACCTCGCTGGCATCCTTCACCGTCATGATGCCCATGCCGTAGGTGCCGGCATCCGCCTTCACGATCACGAACGGGTCGTCCTTCACGCCGTATTCCGCGTACTTGGTGCGCATCTTCTGCAGCACCACATCCACCTTGGCGGCCAGACAGTCCTCGCCGGTGCGCGCGTGGAAATCCACCTCGCCGCACGACTCGAAATAGGGGTCGATCAACCACGGGTCTATGCCCAGCAACTGCGCGAAATCTGCTGCGACGCGCGAATAGGCCGCGAAGTGGCGCGACTTGCGTCGCGTGGTCCAGCCGCCCTCCAGCGGCGGCAGCACGTTCTGCTCCAGATTGCGCAGCAACTCGGGTACGCCCGCCGACAGGTCGTTGTTGAGCAGCACCACACAGGGGTCGAAATCGCCGATCGACAGGCGGTTCCCCTTGCGCGTTATCGGCTCCAGCGTGAGCGTATTGCCATCCGCCAGCTGCAGCTCGGTGGGCGAGGTGATCTCCGGCAGCAGACTGCCGATACGCACGTTCAAACCGGACTGGCGCAGCACGCGCACCAGCATCGCCACGTTTTGCAGATAGAACTGGTTGCGCGTGTGGTTCTCGGGGATCAGCAGTACGCCGCGCGCCTCGGGGCAGATCTTCTCGATCGCGCTCTGCGCCGCATGGATGCACAGCGGCAGGAAATCCGGGTTCAGGTTGTTGAAGCCGCCGGGGAACAGATTGGTATCCACCGGCGCCAGCTTGAAGCCGCAGTTGCGCAGGTCGACCGAGGCGTAGAACGGCACCGTGTGTTCCAGCCACTGGGTGCGGAACCAGCGCTCGATATCGGACTGCTTGGCCAGGAAACGCCGCTCCAGATCGAGCAGCGGGCCTTTGAGTGCGGTGGTGAGATGGGGAACCATGTTGAACCTGCGGAAGACGATGCAGGCATTCTAGCCGATTTGGCATCAGGCAAATGAGGTTGAAGCCCGAATCAATCGGGGATTCGGCTGCGCAACACGTCGCGGTCGAACCACCATTTGTCGCCCACGATGGCGTCCACCACTTGCGCCAGGCGCGGCAGGAAGATCTGCGGGTCGCGCAGTTGCAGGTGGTTGAGCCAACGGTCCAGCCCATCCTGATCCTGCACGTTGCTGTGGCGCTGGGCGACCATGCCGATCAGGTTGTTCACCAGGAAGCTCATGCTCTCGTGCTTGTCATCGTCGGCGCGCAGGTCGACCACATACCGCGCGGTGATGGCCGCCACTGCCGCGCCGTCCGAGTCGTTCGGTGTCTCGTCCACGATGTGGATCAGCATGGCGACCGTCAGCTCCGGATCGACCGGGAACGTCACCGACAACCAGATGCCCATGCCCAGTGCGGAGAGCGAATCCGGCTGTTGTGCCTGGAACAGCACATCGCAAGCCTCGACCGCATCCGCCCAGGACTCATGCTGCATGCAGGTGAAGAAAGCTTCGCGCGCGATGTCCCACGCTTCCTTGCGACGCTCCAAGGCGTTCAGCATCTCGGCGACATCGAGTTGCAGTCTGGCGCGTGGCAAGGGGGCGGTCTCATCCGAAGTGGACAGCGCTTGCAGTGCCTCGGCCAGCTTCCTTTTCAGTGCAGCGCGTTCCTCGTCGCTCATCCCGTCATTGCGGTCGCGCGCCAGCCTGGTGATATCGATGGTCTTCTCTTGCATGATCGGTTCTTTGGGCGTTCAGTGAGTGCGGCAGTGTAAACCATGCCGTAAGTCACGAACCGCCCCGTGCCGATCAAAGTCCCTGCATCAACCCCCGGTATTCAGGATGCGGTGTGAAGGAAGTCATTGCGGTTCGTCTTGTGTGTCTCCCCGACGTGATGGATGGTTTCAGCGCAGCGTTTGCAATTCCTTCTCCGCCTCCGGATGACCCAGTGCGCGGGCTTTCTCGAGCCACTGGCGGGCCAGCGCCACGTCGCGCGGGAGATACTGACCGTCGCGGTAATACTGCCCAAGGGTCAGCGCAGCATGCGGGCTGAATTGGCTGTCCATGGCGGAGGCTTTCTCCAGCAGTCTGGCACCGGCTTGGTCGCGCGGGCCACCGACACCGCGCAGCAGCAAATCGCCGTAATTGATGAGACCCACGACATTGCCCTGGTCAGCGCTGCGCCGCGCCCATTCGCGTGCCGCGACGGGGTCGGCAGGCACCAGTTCCCCGACTTCGAGGAAGTTGGCGTAGTTGGCTTGCGCATCAGCATGGCCGCCTTCTGCGGCAGCCCGCATCATGCGCACCGCACGCGGGATGTCTTTTGCCGTATTGGGGCTGCTGGAGAACAGCAGTATGGACGCGTCGAACTGCGCCTTGACCACGCCGACGTCCGCCGCACGCAGCAGCCAGCGTTCCGCTTCGGCGTGGTCCACCGCGCCGCCTACCCCCTGCGACAGGCAGAGCGAATAGGAATACATGCCCGGCGCATATCCGGCGGCGGCCGACTTCGCGATCCATTGCCGTCCCGCGACATCGTCTTTGGTGATAGCCCTGCCGTTGAAATAAGCGTCGGCCAGCAGGTACATCGCCATGCCATCGCCTGCCTCGGCGCCGCGCTTCGCATACGCCAATGCTTTTTCGCGGTCCTGCGCGATGCCGTATTGCGCACCGTTCACATGGAGTGAAGCGAGGTCGCCATAGAGCTGCGGGAAATCGCGTGCGGCCGATTCATACCATTGCAGCGCCTGTGCCGTGTCGCGCGGCACGCCGTTGCCAGTCATCAGCGTCTGCGCGGCGAACATCTGCGCCGCGCTGTCCCCGGCCATGGCGGCCGGGCGCAGATATTCCATCGCGGCGTGCGCATCGGCGGCGAGGCCGCCACGGCCCAGCAACAGCGCGCGGCCGTAGCCGCTCTGCCCGCGCGCGCTGCCCTTGTCCGCGGCCAGCTTGTACCAGCGCACCGCTTCGGCATCGTTCTTCGTCGTGCCGAGGCCGAACTCGTACATCGTGCCGGCGTTGCCGAGCGCGGTCTCCTCGCCGCCCTGTGCCGCCTGCAGGGTATAGCGGAAGGCGGCTGCGTCGTCCCTGGCTACGCCGATGCCGTTGGCATACATCGCGCCGAGCGCACTGGCGGCCAGCACATCCCCGCCGCGGGCGGCCAGCTCATACCACTGCGCCGCGGTGACGGCGTTCTGCTGTGCTGCGCCGACCCCGGCGCGATATGCATCGCCCAGCGTGCGCGCCACCGTGGCGTCGCCATTGCGCGCGGCGGCTTCCATGCGCTGCAAGATCTCGTAGCCGCTCGGTTCGCGCGGCCGGGACGCGGCCGAGGCGGCTGCCGCCCTTGCCGCCTGCCGTTCGGCGCGCTCCGCCGCCTCGGCATCGGCCATCGCGCGCTGGAAGGCGGCGAAGCGCGCATCGCGTTCGCGCGCGCGGCGTTCGTAATAACCGGCGGTCTGCCGCGCCATGTCGGCCTGCGCGCCGGCGATGATGCCGTCGGTGCTGCGCTGTTCGGCGCGCAGCAGCTCGTTCATGCGCGAACTGAAACGGTCGGCATCGAACTGGCTGCGCCAGTCGGCCTGGGCGGATGCGGCCCAGGCCGACAGCAGCAGGAACAACAGTGGCCGTAGCGTTCTGTTTTTCATGTTCACCTCACTGTTTGGCGGCGGCCGGACGCGGGATCTGGCCGTCGATCAGGCGCGTGGTCTTGCATGGGATCCCGCGTTGAGATTCGATGATGTATTCCTCGCCGGTCTTGTCTTCGAGGAACTCCTTGAAGGTGTCGTATTCGATGAAGTCGTTCTCGTCCGGTTCATCGGGGGTGAGGACGCCTTCGGCGATGAAGCGCATGCCGGGCGGAGGTATGCAGCCTGCGGTCGCCAGCACGAACTGCGGATCGCGCATGCTGCGTCCGTCGCGCATCTTGACCTCCACGCCCAGTGAGACCAGGTGGTAATCGAGCCGGTTGCCGGATTGCCAGGATTCGTCGGCATACAGCCGCGTCACCTGATAGACATGGAAATCCGGCTCTTTCAGCTCCTTCCAGTCGGCATTGCCGACAGGGCGCAAACCGACGTTGTCATAAAACTCCTGCTCCATCTGCTTCAATTGCGCCAGGCTGCGCGGAGAATCGTCGAACCCGCGGACGTAGAGCAGGCCTTTCTTCCGGTCGGTATACATCACCCTGTTGTAGACGAACGGGTAATTGCCAAAGCGCACCTTCTGCCCGTCGGCGTTGAACACCGTCCCGCCGAGCACGAAGTGCTTGTCATCTATCCATTGCAGTCGGGCGCCCTCGCCGTTGCAATACACGCCCGCCAACTTGGCGATCTTCTTGCCTTTGTAGTCGAGCAGGTAACCGTAGTCTTTCTTGCCGACTTCGATCTGGGCGAAGATGCGGCCGTTCTCGGCCTGGGTGTAGCAGCGCGCTTCAGGCAGGGAGGTGATCTTCTTGCCGTTGCGGTCGATCAGCATGCCTACCAGTTCGTACTGGCTGTCCCGCGAAGTGACGACCAATGCCGCGTCGTCATAGAAAGGTTGCGCCCGGTAGTATTTGGGCTCGATCACCCAGTTACCTGCCGTGTCGATGAAGCCCACGCGTTCCTTTGCCGGGTCGAAGCTGACGGCGAGACCGTTGTGGAAACCGCTGTCCTCTTCGACAAAGTTGCCGAGGTGTGGCGCATCTGAGAGCAGCTTGCCCTGATGGTCGAAGACCCGGGATACGGAAAGAACTTGCCATCCCATTCTGTCCACTTGTTCGCCCATGATGATGTGGCGGTCAGTGATCACGGGATCGTAAATCTTTGCATCCTGTGCGATCACGCGCAGGTCATGCGTCATCACGCCGTAGTAATTTTTCCCATCACGCACCGCGAAGAACCTGTAGAGATGGGGCATCTCGGTGGTACCGATATATGTCAGCTCCTGGGCGAAAGACGGCGCATCGGCGACCTTGTTGCCGCTGCGATCGACGATGTACAGAGGATTCTTGAGATGAAAGCCATTTGTCGGGTAGGCCGTTGCGCCCGGCAAGGGCAGCATATATTGCATGTTTTGCCAGACCATGAAACGGTTCTCGTCCAGCACCATCACGAACTGGTAGTTGGGTTGCAGCACCCAGTTGCCTTGTTCATCGGTGACACCGACCCGCTCGTTGGTCAACGTCGGATGCAATCCGGCTTGCGGGGGCGTCATCTCTTCGCGGAACGGGATGGCCAGCCCGTCGGCGTTGAGCGCGCCGACAACATTGAAGGTGGCCGCCTGGGCCTGCGGCAGGCAGAGGGACAGCAGCAACAGTGCTGCGATGAATGGTCTTGCGGTTCGCATCGTTTTCTCCCTGAAAAGCTAACGCTGGAAACAAAACCGCCCGTACGGGACGGGCGGCTCTGGATGGGTGACGGGATCACTCCGACTTGGCTTTGAACACCAGCATCTCCGAGGCGGCGTTGAGGTGCTTGAGCGCGGCTTCCCGGTAGGCGGGTTCGTTCATGCGCGCTTCGAAATCCTTGTGCGCATAGGATCCGCCGCCGGACAGCAGGCTCAAGGCGTTCAGCGCGACCATGCCGACCTGGGTGCCGGTGGAAGTGACGTTCGCCACCTCGTTCACCACATTGTCCCCGGCCAGGATCGGCTTCTTCAGGAACACGCTGCCGCGGTTGCTATCCACTTGGTATTTGTCGCGACCGATGATCTTGTAGGTCTCGGGATAGAAGGTGACCTTGGATTCCTTGGAGGCGACTGCCACCCCCATGCGCGCACTGACGGAAGAGGAAGTTGTGCCGCCCGACTCGGAAACAGAGGCAAAACCCACTACCAGACGCGGGCGCACCAGGGCGGCGTCGAAGGCGTGCATCAATTCACCTTCCAGATCCATGATGCTCTCGCCGCCCAGTCCGCTGCCGGCCTGGCTGAACACGTTGCCGATGCCGCCCTTGCCGTCATCCATGGAGAAGTACATCGGCTGGCCGCTGGCGGCGAAGAACAGCGATTCGTCGTTGCCGCCCAGCAGGCTGCCATCCTTGAACGGCGACTTCTTGTCGAACTTGGCGGCCAGTTTCTTGTAGAAATCGCTCTTGGCCAGTTCGCTCTGCGGCACCACGGTGTAGCCGGCGGCGGTCAGGTCTTTGACGAACTTGGCATACATCTGATTGGTGATGTCCTGCATGGTCTTTTCGCTTACGCCCTTCATCGCATAGCTGGCGCTGGCGCTAGAGCGGTTCTTGCTCATCGCGTCATAACTGTCGGCCGCACCACCGGTCTTCACCAGGAACTCGACCTGGAAGGTGGGGATGATGACCTTCTTGCCGCTCACCTTGCGGATGTGACGGGAGCCGTCGGAATCGGTGAATTCCTTCACCATCGCTTCCTTGTTGGAAGCGAGCTGGTTGTTGTCGAAATACTTCGGGCCGGACGCACAGCCGCTGAGCAGGACGGACGCACCGATCAGCAGCGTGCCGAGGGTGGAAAGCTTCTTGAATCCCATGATGTCTCCATTAGTCTGTTTTGGTATCCCTGGCGGCGCGAACCGCCCTCGTGTTGGTGCGGGAAGGGTCATGCAAAGGTGCTGTACTGCCGCTCGAGGAGTAACCCTTCCCACGTCCGAACTTTATTGAGCGCAAGCGGGTGTCTCAACCCCGCGTTCGGGGGGTCAGATGATGCCGAGGTTGCGTGCCGTCATGGCGGCTTCGGCACGCGAGGAGATGTTGAGTTTGCGGTAGATGTTCTTCACGTAGCCGGAGATGGTGTGCGCGCTGATGCCGAGGAGGCGCGCAGTCTCGGGCAGGGTCATGCCCTTGGCGATGTAGCGCAACACCTCGGTCTCGCGCTCGGTCAACTGCTCCAGCTCGGGTTGCGGTGCGGGCTGGAAATGGCCGAGCAATTTGCGCGCGATGGCGGGCGACAACGGCGGCGAGCCGGCCGCGATACCTTGCAGCAGATTGACGATCTGCGGCAGCGGCTGGTCCTTCAGCAGGTAGCCCTGTGCGCCGGCGCGCAGCGCGGGGAACAGATGCTCGTTGTCGTCGAAGATACTGGCCACCACGCACAGCGTCTGCGGCGCGCGCCGGTTCAGTTCGGCGATCAGCTCCACGCCGCTGCCGTCCGGCAGGCCGAGGTCGATCAACGCGATGTCCGGCGCGGCATGCGCCGCCAGCCAGGCGCGCGCTTCCGCCAGACTGCCGGTGCAGTGCAGGGTCATGCCGGGGAAAGCCGTGTTGAGCGCCTGGCTCAGCCACGCCTGAGAGTCGGCGACATCATCCAGGATGAGGGCGGTCTTCATGGCGGCGCATGATAGCCGAGCGTCCCGGCCGGCGTCCCCCCGCGTTCAGGGGGTGAGCGCGGCCAGCGGCACCTTGAGCGTGACGCGGCAGCCGTGCGGTTGCACCGCCTGCCAATCCAGCGCGGCGCCCAGCGCCGCCGCGCGCGCCTGCATGCTGCTCATGCCGCGATGCGCGGCGGGCACGGTTGGCAGGCCGATGCCGTCATCCTCCACGCTGAGCGTGAAGGTCTGTTCGTCCAGTCCGGTCTTTACCCGCAGCCGGCCGGCCTGGGCGTGGCGCAGCACGTTGCTGATCGCCTCGCGCAGGATGCGGGTGAGGTTGAGCGCCGCTTCCGGGGTCAGCAGCAGCTCGGGTTCCTGTGCCGGGAAGCGCCAGTCCAGCGACACCCCGGCGGCCTGTACGCGCTGCTGCGCTTCCATGCGCCAGTCGGCCAGCAGGTCGGCGAGCGGCGTCGGGGCATGCATGTCGCGCGATACCACGTCGCGCAGGTCCTGCAGCGCGGAGCGCGCGAGGTCGGCCTCCTTCGGCAGGTTGGCGCGTTGTGCCGAGATCGCCAGTCCCAGCAGTTTGGCACCCATGTCGTCGTGCAGGTCGCGGTAGATGCGCTGCCGTTCCTGCGAGGCACCCGCTTCGAAACTCTGGCGGCCGCCCATCATGCTTTCCAGCGCTTGGCTGAGCGAGGCGGCGAAGGCAGCGTCGCGCGAGGAGAACAGGCGCGCGCCATGTCCGGCATGGCGCAGGCGCAGCGGTGGCAGTTCGCCACTGCCCGGCACCACCATGACCAGGCCGTCCTCGCCGATGCCGGGCACCTCATCCGCGGTGGCAGGGTGCAGCTCCAGAGGTTCGTAGATGCGTTGCAACAGCTCTTCCCAGCGGCCCTGTTGTGCGCCGCTGCCGGCGGCGAAGGCAACAGCGGAAAGTTCCGGCAGCAGGCTCTCGAAGCTCGGCGTGTGCCGGATGACCATGCGTTGCCACAACCATTGCCGCAGCGGGAAATACAACCAGCCGCCCAGCAGCAGGCTGACGCCGAACGAGACGCCCAGCGACAGGCCGGCCACGATCAGCAAGGCATCGAGCGCGATCACCAGCGTCGCACCTCCCACCCACAGCAATACGCGGTAAGCCCATTCGTCCATATCGAACAACCGGTAGCGGCGCAAGCCGAGTGCGATGCCGATGTACATGATGAGGAAGAAGCCGATGGCATAACCCTGGATCAGCAGCTCGGGCTGGCCGAACAGGCGCGGCATCATGTTGGTGAAAGCGAACAGTGAACAACCCAGCAGCACCGACAGCACGAACCAGCGCAAGGCGGCGCGCTCCAGCGGTGCATCGGCAGTGCGCCGCCATTGCACGATGCCGCAGACCATCATCAGTACGATCTGGCTGAGGATGGCGCTCATCAGGCCGAGGTCCGGATTCGGCAGCAGGTGGAGCTGATCCAGCAGCCACCACAGCAGATAGAACGCGAGCAGCCCGCGCTGTCGGGCGGGAGAGAGCAGCAGGCGCGGGTAGCTGAGGAACAACATGACCAGTGTGCAGCCGAACAGGATGCCGGCGAGCGCATTGCCGGTATCCAGCAGTTCCAGCCGCCACACATCCAGCGCCAGCGCCCGTTCGCTGAGCAAGGCCGAGGTGATGCAGCCGACAAACAGCGTGATGCCGGTGAGCGCGAAGATGCGCGTAGCCCGCTCCTGCGGCCGCAGCAGGAACACCCAGCAGGCGATGAGCAGGCACAGGCTGGCGACGGCCAGCGTGAACCAGAACATCGGGGACAGGCTGGACAGGGTGCGCGCTTGCGGCGTGATGGCGTTGGTCTGCTCCTGCCCGTCCGCTGCGCGCCAGGTCAGGCGCACCGCACCCGACTCCTGGATCGCGTGCAACGTGTCCTGCCGGGCGAAGAACTCGTCCTTGTGCGCATAGCTGGGAAAGGTGTCGGTGTTGTCGAGCAGGTCGGAAGCGCGCAATTCGAGCGCGGCACCGTTCGCGCCCGTGATGCGCAGCACTTCAGCCCCTTGCGGGATGCGTCCCTGCGTGTCGCGGGCGAGCTGCACCTTGCCGTCGACGGCGACCAGCCGTAGCTCCAGCCAGGATTGCTGCATGGCGGACCATGCCGCAGCGGCACATAGCCCAAGGGTGGCGAACCAGAGCAGGAGCAGCAGGAAGGTGGGACGTCTATAGCGCGGGTTCATGACGGACGACCTGCCCTGCCAGTTGTTCAAGCGGCACGCGCAGCGTGACCCGGCAGCCCGGCTCCTGCGGTTGCCATTCCAGTGTTGCACCGAGCGCGGCCGCGCGCGCCTGCATGCTGCTCATGCCGCGATGCGGCGCAAGTTGCGGCGGCAGGCCGATGCCGTCGTCCTCAATGTCGAGCGCGAAATGGTCGTCGTCGAGCCGGGTGTCGACGCGGATGCTGCTGGCGCGGGCGTGGCGCAGCACATTGGTCACCGCCTCGCGCAGGATGCGGCTCATGTTCAACGCGGCCTCCGGGCTCACCATGATCTCGCTGTTGCGTTCGGGGAATTGCCAGCCCAGTAACAAGCCGGCGGCGCGCACGCGCTGCTCGGTCTCCATGCGCCAGTCGGCCAGCAGGTCGGACAGCGGTGTGGCGACATGGGTAGAGCGCGACACCACGTCGCGCAGGTCCTGCAATGCGGAGCGGGCAAGGTCTGCTTCCTTGCCGAGGTTGGCGCGTTCGGCGGAGATGGCCAGCCCCAGCAGTTTGGCACCCATGTCGTCGTGCAGGTCGCGGTAGATGCGGTTGCGTTCCTCCAGCATGGCGCGCTGTTTCACGATGCTTTGAGTGGTGGCGAACTGGGATTCCAGCTCTGCATGTTTGGCGCGCACGCGTTGCTCCAGATCGGCGTTCAGATGCTCGTACTGGTTGAGCGCCTGCACGAAGCGGCGTGTCAGGATCCCGCCGACCACCAGAAAGAACACCGGACCGCCGTAATGTATCCAGTAGGTCCCGCCATGCTCGACGATAGAGGCGTACATCAGCCAGTCATGGAAGCCGAAGATGATGTTGAGGCTGAGCGCGCCGGTAAGCAGGGTGATGTCGAGATCGGCGGTGCGGAAATTTTGGCGGAGCAACAGCGCTCCCACCCAGACGCTGCTGAGCAGGGTGACCAGATGCCATAGCAGCGACGCGGAGGCCAGCCAGTCGTCCGGCAGGAGCAGCAGACTGAGCGGCGATGCCGCCAGCACGGCCCAGAGCAGACGTTCCAGCCATGGCCGGCGCAAACCAAGGAAGCGCAGCAGCGAGATCATCAGCAGGGAGATGAACACCTGGAAGCTGCCCTGGATCAGGGTCTCCCACAGCGGGGCGGGGACAGGGATGTTCTGGATGAACATGTTGCTCGAGTTGAATGCCCACACCAGCGAGGACAGGCCGAACAGGCCATACATCGTGTCCTGCCGCCGTTGCCACCACAGGGCCAGCATGAACAGCCCCATTGCCGTGATGATCAGCGTGGCGGTCTGGTTCAGCGTGATGCGCGTGAAAAACAGCACTTCGTAGCGCGGGCGGAGTTCACTGTCCGGACCGACCGACACCGGCGACAGGCTGCCGAGCGAGTAGGCCGGCGAGTGGAGGCGCAACTCCAGCAGGTTGTCGCCGGCCCGCAGCAAAGCGGGCGGGGCCAGGAACAGCAGCGGGCGGTTCCAGTTACGCGAGACAGGATCCTCGAAACGCCCACCGCTACCGAGATGGACACCGTTCAACCTGACCGAGGCGTTCATGCACAGGCGCGGCAGGAACACCGCATATTCTTCCTGCGGTACTTCATCCAGCTTGAAATGCAGTCGGTACCAGATGTCGCCGCCGTAGCCGGGATGGTTTTCGCTCCACAGGTCGGGCAGGCGCACCGGCGTCCAATCGGCTTCTGCGGGCGGCGTCCTGCCAGAATGGCGCGCGTATTCCGCATGATCCAGCTCAAGCGCCGAAACGGACTGTGCCGCGAGGAAGGAGGCCAAGCCGACCAATAGCCAGCCCACTGAACAGCGAACGAAGCGGTGATACAGGCTGGTGACGATGATGGGACCTACACAGCGAACAAGGTGGCGACAGCATAGCGGATGGCCGTGGGAGCACCAACCCCCTGAACACGGGGAAGTCATAAGCGGGGGATGCTAGAATGCGCGCCTTCGAAAATAAGGCAGTCCCATGTTATCTACAGCAAACATCACCATGCAGTTCGGGGCCAAGCCCCTGTTCGAGAACGTCTCCGTCAAATTCGGCGATGGCAACCGCTACGGCCTGATCGGCGCGAACGGCTGCGGCAAGTCCACCTTCATGAAGATCCTCGGCCGCGATCTGGAGCAGACCTCCGGCGAGGTGATGCTGGACAAGGGCGAGCGTCTCGGCAAGTTGCGCCAGGACCAGTTCGCCTATGAGGACGATCGCGTGCTGGACGTGGTGATGATGGGTCACGACGAGATGTGGCAGGCGATGAGCGAGCGCGATGCGATCTACGCGAACCCCGACGCTTCCGAAGAAGACTACATGCGCGCCGCCGATCTGGAGGCGACTTTCGCCGAATACGACGGCTACACCGCCGAAGCGCGCGCGGGCGAGCTGCTGCTGGGGCTGGGCATCGCCATCGAGCTGCACAACGGGCCGATGCGTGAGGTCGCGCCCGGTTTCAAACTGCGCGTGCTGCTGGCGCAGGCGCTGTTCTCGAATCCCGACATCCTGCTGCTGGACGAGCCGACTAACAACCTGGACATCAACACCATCCGCTGGCTGGAGAACATCCTCAATGCGCGCAACAGCACCATGGTCATCATCTCCCACGACCGCCACTTCCTGAACAGTGTGTGCACGCACATGGCCGACCTGGATTTCGGCAAGATCACCGTCTATCCGGGCAACTACAACGACTACATGCTGGCCTCCACGCAGGCGCGCGAGCAGCAGCAGGCGGACAATGCCAAGGCCAAGGAAAAGGTCGCCGAACTCAAGGCCTTCGTGGCCCGCTTCTCGGCCAACGCCTCCAAGGCCAAGCAGGCCACTTCGCGTGCGCGCCAGATCGACAAGATCAAGATCGAGGACATCAAGCCGTCCAGTCGCCAGTACCCGTTCATCCGCTTCGAATACGACGAGCGCGACAAGCTGCACCGCACCGCCGTCGAGGTGCAGAAGATGGCCAAGGGCTTCGACCGCATGCTGTTCTCCAACGTCAACTTCCGCATCGATGCGGGCGAGAAAGTCGCCATCATCGGTCCCAACGGTATCGGTAAGACCACGCTGCTGCGTTGTCTGGCAGGCGATCTGGAACCGGATACCGGCACCATCAAATGGGCGGAGAAAGCCAAGCTCGGTTACTACGCGCAGGATCATGCGCACGACTTCGCCGAAGACAAGCTGATGATGGAGTGGATGACCGACTGGCGCGGCCCGTCCGACGACGACCAGGTGGTGCGCGGCACGCTGGGCCGCCTGCTGTTCTCCGGCGACGACGTGAAGAAGCGGGTGAAGGTGCTGTCCGGCGGCGAGAAGGGCCGCATGCTGTTCGGCAAATTGATGCTGCAGCGCCCCAATGTGTTGCTGATGGACGAGCCGACCAACCACATGGACATGGAAGCCATCGAATCGCTGAACACCGCGCTCGACCTGTACAAGGGCACTTTGATCTTCGTGTCCCATGACCGCGAGTTCGTGTCATCACTGGCCACGCGCATCATCGAGATCTCCGACAAGGGCGTGACCGATTATCACGGCACCTACGAAGAGTATCTGCGCAGCCAGGGCGCTGAAGAGTAACGAGGGCCCGGCGTGGTCAGGACCATCGGCGTATTCGATTCGGGCGTGGGCGGACTGTCTGTCCTGCTCCACATCCGCGAAGCACTGCCCGAGGCCAACCTGATCTATGTCGCCGATTCCGGCCATGTCCCTTACGGCGGCAGGTCGACCGCCTTCATCGAAGCACGCGCCATGGCGCTGACGCGCTTCCTGCTCAGTCAGGGCGCGGAAGCCATCGTCATCGCCTGCAACACCGCCACCGCCGCTGCCGCCCTGCCGTTGCGCAATCGGTTCAGCAAGATCCCCATCGTCGCCATGGAACCCGCCGTGAAACCCGCCGTGGCGGCCACGAAGAGCGGTGTGGTGGGCGTGCTGGCGACGGTGGGCACGCTGGAGAGCGCGCGCTTCGCCGCGTTGCTGGAGAAGTATGCGGGCAACGTGAAGATCGTCACCCAGGGTTGTCCCGGTCTGGTCGAACTGGTCGAGCGCGGCGACCTGCACAGCGAGGAAGCGCGGCGGCTGGTGGAGCGCTATACCGCGCCACTGCTGCAGGCTGGCGCGGACACTTTCATCCTCGGCTGCACCCACTATCCTTTCCTTGCGCCGCTGATCCGCGAAGTCGTCGGCGAGGGCATATCCCTGATCGATACCGGTGCCGCCGTCGCACGCGAACTGAAGCGCAGGGTGGAGACGGAACTGCCGCCAAACCCGCAGTTGGGCGTGGCCGGCGGCGAGCGTTTTTATTCCAGCGGTGATGCGGAGCAAGCTGGGCGCATCATGTCCTTGTTGTGGAAAGGGCCTATCACCGTTGCACCGCTGCCTGCGACATTCTGCTGAGTAGCAGGCTATCTGAACCTGCCCCGGCTGGGTACAATCCTGTCGCCCCCTGATCCGGACCCCGAACATGGTGTTGCCCAAGAACAAGCTGCATTCGTCGGCCGCAAGATGGCTGATCCTGTGGATGGTGCTGCTCTGCCTGTCCGGTCTGATCCTTTTTGACATCTATCTCGAGCATGACCGTCTGGAAGCGCGTGAGCAGGACAGGTTGCTGGTCCAGACACGCGTCATCGCCGAGAACATGGAGTCGCGCCTGGCCAGCACCAATCTGGCGCTGGAGAGCATCCGCGACCAGTATCTCGGCGTCCGGGGTGGCGCGCCCACAGCAGAATTGGAGAGCCATCTCCGGTTGCTGGTGCGCGTCATGCCCGGCCTGCGCACCCTCAACATCATCGATGCACAAGGGCGACTCAGGGCATCGAACCGGAGCGAGCTGATCGGCACGGATCTGAGCCATCGAGAATATTTCCAGCAGGCGAAAGCGCGCCCCGACCGTGAGACGCTCTATGTATCAAGACCGTTCGAGACCCTGCTCGGTGTCTACGCGATCAATGTCTCGCGCGCTATCGTCGGACCGCGCGGCGAATTCGCCGGTCTCGTCACGGCGACCCTGAACCCGGACTATTTCCGCAGCTTGATGTCGTCGGTGCTCTACACGCCGGACATGTGGGATGCGGTGGCGCATGGCGACGGCACGCTGTTCCTGATGCAACCGGAACGCGAACAGTTGCGCGGCAGCAATCTGGCACAACCGGGCTCGTTCTTCACGCAGCACCGGCAGAGCGGGCTGACGGCCACGGTGACCAGCGGCAAGATATACAGCACAGGCGAGATGCGGATGATGGCGCAGCGCACGGTGCAGCCAGCCGTATTGAAGATGGACCAGCCGCTGGTGATCGCGGTGAGCCGTGATCTGGAGGCGCTGTATCGGCCCTGGCGGCAGAATGCGCTGTTCCAGCTCTCGGTGCTCGTCATCTTCTCGACCGTATCGCTCCTCGGCATGCGGGCCTACCAGCGCCACCGCAGCCGTCTGGAGCGGTTGGCAGCGCAAGCGCGCGAGCAGGTCGAGCGTTTCAACGTGGCGCTGGATCGCATCCCCACCTACATCTACATGAAGGACCGCGAGCGGCGCTATGTGTATGCCAACAAGCCGACGCTGGAACTGTTCGGCTGCACGGCCGAGGAACTGGTCGGTAGTCCCGATACGCGTTTCTTCCCGCCGGAGGCGGCAGCCAGGCTGCATGAGATCGACTCGCGAGTGCTGGATCAGGGGGCGGACTCGGCGGAAGAAGTGGTGGTGGATACACCGGACGGCAAGCGGCGCGTGTACTGGGAGATCAAGACGCCGATCTACGAGGGCGGCGATCGTTCCCGCATCTGGGGTCTGTGCGGCATCTCCACCGACATCACCGAGCGCAAGGCACTGGAAGAGCGTTTCGAACAGCAGGCGCATCTGGACTATCTGACCGGGCTGTACAACCGCCGCCATTTCATGGAACAGGGCGAGACAGAACTGTCACGCGCGCAGCGGCATGGCCGCGCGCTGTCCATCTTCATGCTGGATATCGACCACTTCAAGCAGTTCAACGACACCTATGGTCACAAGGCGGGTGACCAGGTGCTGCAGAAACTGGCAGAAGTGATGCGCGGCACGTTGCGTACCGTGGATATCCTCGGGCGTGTCGGCGGTGAGGAGTTCGCGGTGTTGCTGCCCGAGACGGAGCTGGCCGAGGCGGTGGAAGTCGCCGAGCGTCTGCGACTGGCGGTGGAGCAGACGGCCGTGGTGTTCGAGGCCGGCCTGCCGCAGCATTTCACGGTGTCTATCGGTGTCACCACGCAACGGAAGATGGAAACCAATCTCGATATCCTGCTCAGCGAGGCGGACCGCGCCCTGTACCGTGCCAAGGAAGCGGGCCGCAACCGGGTGGACGCGACGACCGATGGGGCGGTTGTTGATGCCTGATGCCAAGGCCGCCGCACCGGACTGCAAGGTCTGCCGGCATTTCCATATCACATGGGACGCACACTTCCGCTACGGTTGCCGCGCTATGGACTTCAAGAGCCAGCGCCTGCCCATGCTCGACGTGCTGGAGGCTTCCGGCCAGCCCTGCCACTACTTTCAGAGCAAGCCGCGCCAGACATAGCGGGGAACGCCTTGCCGCGGGGGATATCCGTTAGAATCCATGCACTGACAAACGGAGTCCCTGCATGAGCAATGCGCATCGCTACACCCTCACCATCTCCTGCCCCGACCGTTCCGGCATCATCGCCGCCGTCACCGGATTCATCGCCGAGCACGGTGGATTCATCACCGAGGCGAGCTATCACACCGAGCAGGAGGCGCAGCGTTTCTTCATGCGCCAGGAGATGCGCGCCGATTCCTTGCCGTTCGATGCGGCGACCTTCCGCGAGAAATTCAAACCACTGGCGGACAGCTTCAACATGACCTGGCAGCTTACCGACTCCGCCAACAAGAAACGGCTGGTGGTACTGGTGAGCAAACAGGACCATTGTCTGGACGATCTGCTGCACCGCTGGCGCAGCGGTGAGTTGCAGGTGGACATCCCCTGCGTGATCTCCAACCACGAGGATTTGCGCAGCTTCGTCGAATGGCACGGCATCCCGTTCATCCATGTCGACATGAGCGCAGACAAGGAAGAGGCGTTCCAGCATATCGCCGCACTGTTCGACCAGCATCGCGGCGACGCCATGGTGCTGGCGCGCTTCATGCAGATCCTGCCGCCCTGGCTGTGCCAGCGCTATCCCGGCCGCGTCATCAACATCCACCATAGCTTCCTGCCCTCCTTCGTCGGTGCCAAGCCCTACCATCAGGCCTACCAGCGCGGCGTGAAACTGATAGGCGCCACCTGCCACTACGTCACCGACGAGCTGGATGCCGGCCCCATCATCGAGCAGGACACGGTGCGCATCGACCACGGCGACACGCCGGACGATCTGGTGCGTTACGGGCGCGACATCGAGAAGACCGTGCTGGCGCGCGGACTGCGCTACCATGTGGAGGACCGCGTGCTGGTGTGCGGCAACAAGACCATCGTGTTCCGTTGATCCGATAAGCCGGGGGGCCTATGCAAGAGCTGGAAAGTGATCGCGCGCTGACCGCGCAGAACCTGCTGTTCCGCAACGTGGACTTCACTAGCGTCGAATACATGCTGGAACGCAGCCATGTGAGGACACTGGCGGCCGGTGACAAGTTGCTGCAACCCGAACTTCCCAACGAACACCTTTATCTCATCCTCGAAGGCGAGCTGCGCGTGCATCTGGCCGCCCAGCAGACGGTGGAACATGCCACGCTGGTGGCTGGCGAATGCACCGGCGAGATCTCGCTGGTGGACGGCAAGAACCCTTCCGCACTGGTGGTCGCCGCCAAACCCACGCGCGTGCTGGCCGTGCCGCACGACACGGTGTGGTCGCTGGTCGACCAGTCGCACGACGTGGCGCGCAACCTGCTCGCCATCATCGCCGGGCGCATGCGCCACGACAATTCCGCACTCATCACCTCGCACAACCAGCGCGCGCAATACGAACATCAGGCCACCGTCGACGCGCTCACCGGCGTGCACAACCGGCGCTGGATGAACGACGCCTTCCCGCGCGTGCTGCACCGCTGCGCGCTGAACAAACAGCACAGTGCCGTGATGGTGCTGGACATCGACCACTTCAAGAAAGTGAACGACAGCTACGGCCATCTGGTGGGCGATGCCGCGCTGAAATCGCTGGCGGACATCATGCAGCACAACTTGCGCCCACACGACCTGCTGGTGCGCTACGGCGGCGAAGAGTTCGCCATCCTGCTGCCGGATACCGCGCTGGGAGAAGCCAAATCCATCGCCGAACGCCTGCGCAAGATGGTCGCCGCCAACGAAGTGGTGAGCCACGGTGTGGCATTCAAGATCACCGTCTCCAGCGGCATCGCCCCCATCGACGAGGTGAGCGAACTGGAATCCAGTTTCGCCCAGGCAGATGAAGCGCTGTACCGCGCCAAGGAAGGCGGACGCAACCGGGTCGAGGTCGCTGCCTGACCTTGTCCGATTTCGGCCGTCCGGAAACTAAATCGGCCGATGCCTACTCTATGGCGTCGTTGAAAACCATCTCCAGCTCGATGCTTATCGCGAACGCATGTCAGTGACCCCGCCCATCCTCCGCATCGGACCCTACTCCATCGTGCGCGAACTGGGCGAAGGCGCCACCTCCAATGTCTATCTCGCGCTGCGCGACGGCTCCTACGCCTCGGTCGCGCTCAAGCAGTTGCGCCGTGCCAGCCAAACTCCGCTGCACAAAGCCATGTTCACTGCCGAAGTCGAACTCGGCCACAGGATGCAGCACCGCAACATCGTGCGCGTCATCGACGCCGACCTGAACGAGCCGACCGGCGCCTATCTGGTGATGGAGTACATCAACGGCAAACCGCTCGACCATCACGACAAGGTCGAGAACCTGCTGCCCTTGGACAAGGTGTTGTCCGTCACCGCGCAAGTGGCCGAGGCACTGAAATACGCGGCCGAAATGGGCGTGGTGCACCGCGACGTCAAACCCGGCAACATCATCCTCATGCCCAACGGCATCGCCAAACTGGCCGACTTCGGCTGTGCCATCCCGGTCAGCGAGATGGGCGCCGTGGTGGCCGGCAGCCTGGCCTATATGTCGCCGGAACAGATCGAAGGTGAAGCGCTCGATCAGCGCTCGGACATCTATTCGCTGGGCGCCGTGCTGTACCGGCTATTGACCGGCCACTACACCTTCGAAGCGGACAACCAGTTCGACGCCCGCATCGCGATCCTGAACTTCCCGATCACGCCCATCGACACGTACCGCAAGGCTTTGCCCAAGGTGCTCACCGACGTGGTCGAACGTGCCATGCAGAAGAATCCGGCTGAACGCTATGCGAACTGGGATGAATTCATCGCCGATCTGGCCAAGGCGATACAACTGATCGAAGTCAGCGACTACGACATGGACTTGTACCGCGGTTTCAGTATGAACACGCAGGCCGAGCTGTCGAACTACATGTCACAGTCCAGAGAGTTCTCGCGCAGTGTGTTTTCTAGGAGTAGTTTTTCCAGGAGTACGGTGCCGGATACTTATGGGGGCGGGTAGGTTGTTTTCAGTTCCCTCTCCCTCCGGGGGAGGGCTAGGGTGGGGGAGCGCTCTTGGCGTTCCCTCGTAACTTCAAAACCAAAGTCAAAACCGTCGGGGGTTGCCCGACAGCAAGTTACTTTTCTTGTCTTGCCAAGAAAAGTAACCAAAAGAAGTCGCCCCCGGTTTGCCGCCCCTTCGGGGTTCCCTGCGTTGCTCGACTGGTCAGGCGGCTGCGGAACTCGCGCTACGCGCTCAGACAGTCCTCGCCGAAATCCCCTGACCAGCCTCCGCTACTCGGCGGCGCACAGGGGAAATAACGTCAAAGTCAAAAACATATGGAGGGCGCTGCCCTCCATGTACTACTGCAATAACGAGGTTGATTTGCTAACGTTTGAATTCACCGGTTTTGCGCGGCTTTATGGGCAAGGTCCGGTGGAATAATTTGGTAGCTGATGATTCTTAATCATCCAAGTAGCACATCCCGAAACCTTGCCAACACGGTTGAGAAGACAATAAAACTAAGGAAACCGCCGACAAACCAATTCCAGAATTTATCTCGCCTATCGGCCAAGTTTGAATCAAAAGTTGTATATGGCCTAAGGCGCTTTGCCCCAAAGAGGTAAGCGAAAAGGGTCAGTGCCGCGAAAAGCGGAATGTAGGTCAGCGGCGAGGATGCTTCAAAGATAGAAATGGCAAATGCGGGAGAAAACAATGTCAAGCCCCAAAGACCACCTTCTGGTCCGGGAGGTAAATTAAATAGCCAATTCTTTGTTTTCGTCGTTGCAACACAATTTTGGATTCCCTGAAGCAGCCCGGTAACAAATTCGCGTGAATTTGATCCTTCGTAGTCTGCTTTCGCTCTCGTAAACGTGCGGGAAACATCGAACTGCACGTCAACCTCGAATGCGTCGAACGAACTACGATAAGGGCGTCGTATGCCGATACAGAGTCTTGTCGTGTCATCGCTAAAGCGAGGAAGAGAAAACTCGGATATGGAATTCAGACGTTCAGTACCGAATGAGTCAGTGATCGAAATCGATATCGCTTCTTCAAGAAGTTGCTTGTCTTCATCGGTTGCTGCAAGCGCGAGGAATTTTGTCCGCAAATATTTCTCGATGGACTCGATCAATGCTTTCGTGACGATGCACGATGGAATTTTTATTTCGGATGAGAAGCGAGCCATAGTCAGCTAAAGTAAAGTAGACACCAATGACTCCAATGTACCGGAGTCGAATTGTTTTGACTATGGTGGGCAGCTTGCTGCCCACCATGTGATTTTGATTTTCGCTTTTCCCTCCCCTGTGCGCCGCCGAGTAGCGCAGGACGGCCGGGGGAAGTCCGACGAATATGTTTGAGCACGTGGCCGCGTAGCGGATCGTGCGAGTTTATGAGGAGGCCCGGCCGTTCGAGCAACGCAGGGAACCCCGAAGGGGCGGCAAACCGGGGGCGACTTCTTTTGGTTACTTTTCTTGGCAAGACAAGAAAAGTGACTTGCTGTCGGGCAACCCCCGACAGTTTTGACTTTGACTATATTCTCAGATGAAAAAAGGGCACCTCGCGGTGCCCTCAATAATTATTGAGATGCGGAGCTGATGCTCAACTACGCTAAAGTATGGAATCAAGCAGCGATTTCGAGGTACTCAACGATGCTTGCCGGTTGCGGGATGGGCAAACCATCTTCGATAAGTCCCTCGATGTGGAACTCGATCGCTTCACGAATCTCACGTTCGGTTTCTTCGACTGTGAGGCCTGTTGCAACGCATCCGGGCAAGTCGGGGACGTAGGCCGAATAATTGTTTGTGCCTTTTTCGAGAACGATTGCGTAGCGCATGGTTTAGTCCTTTAACTGAGCTTGCTTAAGTATGCTATTCAACGTGCCAGGTGCCAAATCGTCGCTTGGTTTTCCGGGTACCGTGACGCGGCCAGTCTTGACGGGATGCTTGAACTGCCGATGGCTGCCGCGCGTTGCTGCGAGATACCAGCCATCCCCTTTAAGCATCATCAGGATTTCGCTTACTTTCATGCGGCAAGAATAGCAGATTGTTTATGGGGCGGCTCCAAGTACCAAGCCAGCCGCTCTTCTCCCTCAGCGCGATCTCCGACAGCCCTCCCACATATGGAACATGCTACGCCCACTTCTGGTGCGCCGCCCCTCCCCATGCACTGCTATCAGGCGCCCCCCAATCCCGCACTGCCGTAACCCTCTGTATCTACAAGAATGAAGCAGTTGGCACACATCATGCTGTATAGCTGGCGAGGGTGCTGATCATGTCGATCAGTCACTTGTGAGAACTAGGGTTCCGATCGCCAAGTTTAAAACGGTGATGTCTGGTCCGAGAGTTCTCGGTCTTGTCGGAGACAAGGCTCCACGGAGGGATAAAAGCCCGGGAGGATGTGACCACGTTACGGTTGGCACCCTCCCGGGCTTTGTTATTTTCAGGAGTGTGTGATGTCGTCACGAAACAAGATTCTCGCCAGCTGGGACAGTCTCTGGGTGATACGCGGGGAGTTGAGCCGCCGCACCTATATTATGTTCGCGCTGTTCGGCATGCTGGTTCCGCTGGCTGCGTGGTGGGGCGTGTCGGTCAGCGGCTGGATGGACAAGGTGTTCATGCCGGGGCCGATGGAAGTGGTGTCCCGTGCTTACACCTGGTTCATGGATGACGAGCTGTCACACGACATCTGGATCAGCACCTATCGCGTCATGGCCGGCTTTGCCCTGTCCGCCGTGCTGGCGATCCCCATCGGTTTGATGATCGGCACTTACCGTCCGGTGCAGGCCATGCTGGAACCGCTCACCGACTTCATCCGCTACATGCCCGCCGTCGCCTTCATCCCGTTGGTGATGCTGTGGGTCGGTATCGACGAGAGTTCCAAGATCGCCATCATCTTCATCGGCACTTTCTTCCAGATGGTGCTGATGGTGGCGGAGGACGTGCGCCGCGTGCCCATCACCCAGATCGAGGCCGCGCAGACCATGGGCGCGAGCCGCGGCGAGATCGTGTCGCTGGTGATCGTGCCGTCGGCCAAGCCCGCCTTGCTCGACACCTTGCGCGTGACCATGGGCTGGGCGTGGACCTATCTGGTGGTGGCCGAACTGGTCGCGGCCAACTCCGGCCTCGGCTATTCCATCCTGCGCGCACAGCGCTTCATGCAGACCGACAAGATCTTCGCCGGCATCATTTTGATCGGCCTCATCGGTCTGACCATCGACCAGTTGTTCCGTTGGCTGCATCGCAGGAACTTCCCCTGGATGTACAAGAAATAAGGCGAACGATGACGACCAAGATCAGCATACAGGCAGCACACAAGACCTTCGGCAGCGGCGAGAAGGCCATCGTCGCCCTGCAGGAAGTGAATCTGGAGATCGGCAGCAACGAGTTCGTCACCTTCGTCGGCGCATCGGGCTGCGGCAAGTCCACGCTGCTGCGCTGCATCGGCGGATTGGAGAGCCTGTCATCCGGCAGCATCAAGGTGGACGGTGAGACGATCAACGGCCCCGGCGTGGACCGCGCCATGGTGTTCCAGCACTACAGCCTGTACCCGTGGCTGACGGTGACGGAGAACATCAAGTTCAGCCGACAGCTGCGTGCCGGACGAGAAGACCTGACCTCGTCGGATGTCGAAGCCGCCTCGGGTCGTGCCGATGCCCTGATCAACCTGATGGGTCTGAACCACGTGCGCGATGCTTATCCCAACCAGCTCTCCGGCGGCATGCAGCAGCGCGTCGCCATTGCGCGCGCCTTGTTGCCGCGTCCGCAGATATTGCTGATGGACGAGCCGTTCGGCGCGCTGGACGCGCAGACGCGTGAAGTGATGCACGACATGATCCTGCATGTCTCCAAACTGGAGAAGACCACCATCGTGTTCGTCACCCACGATGTCGAAGAGGCCATCTATCTGGGGCAGCGCGTGGTGGTGATGGCACCGCGACCGGGACGTGTCGACAGCATCTATCAGGTCGACCTGCCCGAGCAGCGCGATCAGGACATGAAGCTGGCCCCAGGCTTCCTGCAGCAGAAGAAAGCCATCCTGACCCGCATCCGCGAGACCGCCGGCATGCATACCGATTACGAACTGCTGGAACGCATGACGCAGCAGGCCGCACAACAGAACGACATGCAATGAGGAACGACGAGATGACCGAGCCATTATCCAAAACCAATCTGCTGTGGGAAGAGACGCTTCCCGGCGGTGCGCACTGGTCCTTCGTGATGAAGCGAGGCACCGCGCTGCGCCTCACCGATGTGGAAGGCGGCGCCAACCTGTGCGCGCTGTTCTACAACCAGGAAGAGAAACTGGAACGCTACAACATGCCGGACACGCTGAAGGCGCAGCACACCGCGCACCTCACCACCGGCTTCGTGCTGTATTCCGACATGGGGCGCGTGCTGGCCTCGGTGATCGGCGACAGCGTCGGCTGGCACGACACCATCAGCGGCATGAGCAACGCCGCCCTCGTGGAACGCAAATACGGCAAAGCGGATTACCAGCAGGCGCGTAACGCCATGCATCGCAATGCACGCGACAGCATGCTGATCGAACTGGGCAAGCATGGCTTAGGCAAGCGCGACATCGTGCCCAACGTGAACTTCTTCAGCAAGGTGAGCGCCGACGATAGCGGCGGGCTGCACTTCGCTGCGAACCATACCAAGGCAGGCGCATTCGTCGAACTGCGTTTCGAGATGAACGTGCTGGTGGTGTTGTCTGCCACCCAGCACCCGCTCGACCCGAATCCCGCGTACGCCCCCAAGCCGGTGCTGCTGCAAGCCTGGCGCTGCGGCACACCGGATGAAGGCGACCACTGCCGCAACTTCCGTCCCGAGAACGCACGCGGCTTCCACAACACCGAACTGCTGTTCCGTTGAGCGCAGGAGAGAACATGAGCATCGTTGAAAGCAAACTGAATCCACAACAAGCGAGTTACGACATCGTGCTGCCCGCCGGTGAATCCTGGCTGCATGAAGTGAAACGCGGTCAGGTGTTCCGCATCCTCGATCTGGAAGGCAACCAGGCCGTGGATACCCTGTTCTACAACGCTCGTGACCCGCAGGAGCGCTACAGCGCGGTGGACACCATCCGCGAGCAGGGCAATCTCTACCTCACGGCCGGCACGAAGCTGTTGTCCAGCGAGTGCAATGTGCTGATGACCATCGTCGCCGACACCTGCGGGCGTCACGACACGCTGGGCGGTGCCTGCGCCGCCGAGAGCAATTCCGTGCGCTATGCCATCGACAAGAAATACATGCACAGTTGCCGCGACAGTTTCCTGCACGCACTAGGGCATTGCGATTGCGGTATGGACAAGCGCGACCTCACCGCCAACGTGAACTTCTTCATGAACGTGCCGGTGACGCCGCAGGGCGAGCTGACCTTCGCCGACGGCATCTCCGCGCCCGGCAAGTACGTGGAGATGCGCGCCGAGATGGATGTGATGGTGCTGATCTCCAACTGCCCGCAACTCAACAACCCTTGCAACGCCTACAACCCGACGCCGGTGCGGTTGCTGATCTGGGATGCCGCAGCCTGACACGACCCACATCCGGACGACCGGATGTCGCACAACCCACGCAGGACGACCTGCGACACAGGTGAAGAACCATGTTCGATAAAGTCTTGATAGCCAACCGCGGCGCTATCGCTTGCCGCATCATCCGCACTCTGAAGAGGATGGGTGTCCGTTCCGTGGCGGTGTACTCCGAAGCCGACGCCCGTTCGCTGCATGTGCAGATGGCGGACGAGGCCGTGTGCATCGGCACTGCGGCCGCTGCCGACAGCTACCTGCGCGGTGAGCACATCCTCGAAGTCGCGCGCCGCACCGGCGCGCAGGCCATCCATCCCGGTTACGGCTTCCTGTCCGAGAACGCGGGCTTCGCCGAGCAGTGTGCGCAAGCGGGCGTGGTGTTCATCGGCCCGACACCGGACCAGATGCGCCGCTTCGGACTCAAGCACACCGCGCGCGAACTGGCCGAGCAGAACGGTGTGCCGCTGCTGCCCGGCAGCGGACTGCTGGGCGATGTCGGTCACGCGCATGCCGAAGCATCTCGCATCGGTTACCCGGTGATGATCAAGAGCACAGCCGGCGGCGGCGGTATCGGCATGCGCCTGTGCTGGAGCGCGGACGAACTGAACGAGGCATTCCAGTCCGTGGAGCGTCTGGCGAGTGCCAACTTCAAGGATGCCGGCATCTATCTGGAGAAGTACGTCGAGCATGCGCGCCATATCGAGGTGCAGTTGTTCGGCGACGGCAAGGGCGGTGTGATCGCACTGGGCGAGCGCGACTGTTCGGTGCAGCGCCGCAACCAGAAGGTGATCGAGGAGACGCCCGCGCCCAACCTTACGCCCGAGGTCAGACAGCATCTTCTGGAAACGGCCGTGCGACTGGGCAAGGCCGTGGGCTACCAGTCGGCGGGCACGGTGGAGTTCGTGTTCGATGCGCTGAGCGGCGAGTTCTACTTCCTCGAAGTGAACACGCGCTTGCAGGTCGAACACGGCGTCACGGAGGAAGTGACCGGCGTCGATCTGGTGGAGTGGATGGTGTTGCAGGCAGCGGGCGAACTGCCCGCGCTGGACAGCATCGATATCAAGCCCAAGGGCGTCTCCATCCAGGTGCGCCTGTATGCGGAAGACCCGAACAAGAACTTCCAGCCGTCCAGCGGCGTGTTGAGCGGCGTCGAATTCTCCGTGCAGGCGCGTAACGAGACTTGGGTGGAGCGCGGCAGCGAAGTGCCGCCCTACTACGACCCGATGATCGCCAAGATCATCGTCAAGGCGATGAACCGCGAGTCCGCGCTGGAGAAGATGGGTGTGGCACTGGCCGAGACGCGCGTGGACGGCATCGAGACCAACCTCGATTACCTGCGCCAGATCGTGGCCGACCAAGTGTTCGCGGAAGGTCGCCAGACCACGCGCTACCTGAACGGTTTCCACTACCAGCCGCACACCATCGACGTGCTGGAACCCGGTGTGCAGAGCAGCATCCAGGACCATCCAGGCCGTATGGGTTACTGGAACATCGGCGTGCCGCCATCGGGACCGATGGACGCGCTGGCGTTCCGTTTGAGCAACCAGCTGGTGGGTAATGACGAGAAGGCTGCGGGACTGGAGCTGACCGTGTCCGGCCCGACGCTGAAGTTCAACCGTGACACCGTGATCGCACTGACCGGCGCCGACATGAAAGCCGAACTGGATGGCGCGCCGCTGGCGTTCTGGCGCAGCCATGCGGTGAAGGCAGGCAGCATGCTGCGCCTGGGCGCGGTGCAGGGCGGCGGGTGCCGCAGCTATCTGGCGGTGGCGGGCGGTTTCGACGTGCCGGATTACCTGGGCAGCAAATCCACCTTCACGCTGGGCCAGTTCGGCGGCCATGGCGGCCGCACCCTGCGCGTCGGCGACGTGCTGCATCTGGGTGCCCCGTCTGGATCGTATGTCGCGCGCTCGCTGCCGTCCGACTTGCTGCCGAGCTACAGCAAGGAATGGGAGATCGGCGTGCTGTACGGCCCGCACGGTGCGCCGGATTTCTTCACTCCGTCCGACATCGAAACCTTCTTCGCCACCGAGTGGGAAGTGCACTACAACTCCAGCCGCACCGGCGTGCGCCTGATCGGTCCCAAGCCGGAATGGGCGCGTCAGGACGGCGGCGAGGCCGGCCTGCATCCGTCCAACATCCACGACAACGCCTATGCCATCGGGGCGGTGGATTTCACCGGCGACATGCCGGTCATCCTCGGGCCGGACGGCCCCAGCCTCGGCGGCTTCGTGTGCCCGGTCACCATCGTGCATGCCGAGCTGTGGAAGATGGGCCAGTTGCGCCCGGGCGACACCGTACGCTTCCGTTTCATGTCGCTGGAACAAGCCAACCATCTGGAGCGCTTGCAGGACGCGACCATCGCTGCATTGAAATTGCCGCAGCAGCTGGACGCCTACCCTGCTGCACAAAAGATGGGCAGTCCTATCGTGCACACCATCCCGGCCAAGGGTGAACAGGTGCAGGTGGTGTATCGCCAGTCCGGCGACCGCAATCTGCTGATCGAGTACGGCCCGCTGGTGCTCGATCTCAACCTGCGTTTCCGCGTGCATGCATTGATGGAATGGGTGCAGGGTGCGGTGGCCGACGGCAGCTTGCCCGGCATCCTCGACCTGACACCCGGCATCCGTTCGCTGCAGATCCATTTCGATAGCCGTGTGCTGGCGCGCGAGGCGCTGGTGAAGATGCTGGTCAAGGCGGAGAAGAAGCTGCCGCCGATAGATGACATGCGCGTGCCGACCCGCATCGTGCATCTGCCGCTGTCGTGGGACGATCCTTCCACCAAGCTGGCCATCGAGAAATACATGCAGTCGGTGCGCAAGGATGCGCCCTGGTGTCCGAGCAACATCGAGTTCATCCGCCGCATCAACGGCATCGAGGACATCGAGACAGTTAAGAACATCGTGTTCGAGGCGAGCTATCTGGTGATGGGACTGGGCGACGTGTATCTCGGTGCGCCGGTGGCGACGCCGCTCGATCCGCGCCATCGACTGGTCACCACCAAATACAACCCGGCGCGCACCTGGACGCCGGAGAATGCGGTCGGCATCGGCGGCGCCTACATGTGCGTGTACGGCATGGAAGGCCCCGGCGGTTACCAGTTCGTCGGTCGCACCGTGCAGATGTGGAACCGCTACAAGCAGACGGCCGACTTCAAGGAAGGCAAACCCTGGCTGCTGCGCTTCTTCGACCAGATCCGCTTCTATCCGGTATCGGAGCAGGAGCTGCTCAAGATGCGCGAGGACTTCGTGGCCGGCCGCTTCCAGCTCAAGGTCGAAGAGAGCACCTTCAGCCTGAAGGATTACAACCGCTACCTGCAGGACAACGACCGCGAGATCAGCGCGTTCCGCGACACGCAGCGCGCCGCTTTCGCCGCCGAGCGCGAGATGTGGAAAGCCAACGGCCAGGCCGAATACGCCAGCGACAGCAGCGTGGCGGAAGCGGGCACGGACAGCGAACTCGACCTGCCGCCGGGCAGCCGCGCCGTCGTCGCGCATGTCGCCGGCAACGTGTGGGCCATCCCGGCCGGGGTCGGCAGCAAGGTCAAGGCGGGCGACACGCTGGTGGTGATCGAGTCGATGAAGATGGAGATCGCCGTGGTCGCGCCGTGCGACGGCGAGGTCATCCAGATGAGCTGCCGCATCGGCGGCCAGGTCGCCGCCGGGCAGGACTTGCTGGTGATCCAGGGCGAGGAATGAGGACGCGATGAGACCCGACCTGAGCATCGCTGCCCTGCGCCGCCGCTATCTGGCGGGCGAGACCCATCCGCGCCAGGTGATGCAGGACATCGTTGCGCGCATAGGCGACGATCCGCACCATGTGTGGATCCATCGCCTGTCGCTGGAAGAGATGGGAAAGTATGTGTCCGCTTTGGAGGGCAAGGACCCCGCAGCACTGCCGCTGTACGGCATCCCGTTCGCGATCAAGGACAACATCGATCTGGCGGGCGCGCCGACCACGGCCGGTTGCGCCGAGTATGCCTACCATCCGCAACGGCATGCCACGGTGGTGCGTCTGCTCATCGAGGCGGGCGCGATCCCCGTCGGCAAGACCAATCTAGACCAGTTCGCCACCGGCCTGAACGGTACGCGCTCACCCTATGGCGCATGCCGCAACGCCTATGACCCGGATTACATCTCGGGCGGCTCCAGTTCCGGCTCGGCGGTGGCGGTCGCGCTGGGCCAAGTGAGTTTCAGTCTGGGAACGGATACTGCTGGGTCGGGTCGCGTACCGGCCGCATTCAACAATCTGGTCGGCGTGAAGCCCACGCGCGGCTGGCTCTCCACGCGCGGTGTGGTGCCGGCCTGCCGCTCGCTGGATTGCGTGTCCATCTTCGCGCTGGATACGGCTGACGCCGCCACGGTGTTGTCGGTCGCCACTGCATACGATCAAGAAGAGCCTTATTCACGGCAGGCGCTCACGCACGGTTTCGATTTCGGCCGTGCCGAGCGTTTCCGCTTCGGCGTACCGCGCGCAGACCAGTTGCAGTTCTTTGGCAATCAGGACGCGGTGGCGCTGTTCCAGAGAAGCTGCGAGGAACTGGAAACCATCGGCGGACAGAAAGTGGAGATCGATTTCCTGCCCTTCCTCAAATCGGCGCGTCTGCTATACGAAGGTCCCTGGGTGGCGGAACGCTATGCCGCCATCCGCGAATTCTTCGATGCACATTCCGCTGCAATCAATCCCGTGGTGCGCGAAATCATCGCGGGGGCGAAGAAGTTCTCTGCTGCCGACACGTTCGAGGCCATCTACAAGCTGGAAGCCTTGCGCGCAGAAACTGCATCGACGTGGGACAACATCGACTGCCTGGTGACGCCGACCGCCGGCACCATCTACCGCATCGCCGAGATGGAAGCCGATCCGATCAGGCTGAATGCGAATCTGGGCTACTACACCAACTTCATGAACCTGCTGGATTGCGCCGCGGTCGCGGTGCCTGCCGGCTTCCAAGGCAACGGCCTGCCGTTCGGCATCACGCTGGTAGCACCGGCGCACCAGGATGTGCCGCTGCTGCATCTGGCGGAACGTCTGAACCGCAACGCAAATTCAGATCTGCCGATGCCACAGGCGCAGGGCGGTCGGGTGCGTGTCGCGGTGTGCGGCGCGCATCTGGAAGGCCTGCCGCTCAATCACCAGCTCACCAGCCGCGGCGCGCATCTGGTCGCACGCACGCACAGCAGCCCGGATTACAAACTGTACGCCCTGCCCGGCGGCCCGCCGCATCGGCCCGGCATGGTGCGCGTGGCACAGGGCGGCGATGCCATCGAAGTGGAAGTGTGGGAGATGGCGGCGCGCGAGCTCGGTTCTTTCGTGGCGGGCATCCCTGCTCCGCTGGGCATCGGCACGCTGAAGCTGGCGGACGGGACATCGGTAGCGGGTTTCGTGTGCGAGCAGTACGCGGTAGCGGATGCCGAAGACATCACGCGCTTCGGCGGCTGGCGCGCGTATCTGGCACAGCGCGGGGCCTGAGCATGGAACTGCAACTGTTCAAGACCTTGTGGGGGCATCAGGGCACACTGGATGCCGCGGCCACACAGGCGCTGGACGCAGGCTTCGCCGGCCTGGAAGGCAATGCCGATAACCTGCCGCGCGACGAATTGCGCGAGGTGCTACAGAAGCATGGTCTGGCCTACATCCAGGAGATCGTGACCGGCGGCAACTATGTGCCGCGCCGCCATGACACGGTGCTGGAGCACATCGTCGATGTGGAACGTCAACTGGAACTGGGCCGCCCGCTCGCTCCGCAATGGGTCACGGTGATCGGCGGATGCGACGCGTGGTCGCTGGAGCAGAGCGTGCGTTTCTTCGGCGAGTCGCAGGAGATCGCGGCACGCATGGGCATCGCGTGCAGCTTCGAGACGCATCGCAGTCGCTCGCTGTTCAACCCGTGGGTCACGCTGGCCGTGCTGGAACGTCTGCCGGAACTGAAGCTCACCTGCGATTTCAGCCACTGGGTTGGTGGTGCTGGAACGCCAACTGGATGACGACTGGGATGCCGTGCTCGAAGTGGCGAAGCATGCGCATCACATCCATGCGCGGGTCGGTTACGACCAGGGGCCGCAAGTGCCGCATCCGGCCGCGCCGGAATATGCCGCGGCGTTGGCCTCGCATCAGCGTTATTGGGAGGCGATCTGGTCTGCACAGCGGGCCAGCGGCAGGGACCATAGCAGCATGACGCCCGAATTCGGACCGGATGGCTATTTGCACACGATGCCGTTCACGCAACAACCGGTCGCAGATTTGTGGGAGGTGAATGCATGGATGGGACGCACGGAGCGCGAACATTTCCAGGCTTGGTACAGCGGGATGGCGCAGGCATGAGAAGGGCGGGCTCCAACATCGTGCATGCAGAGGAAATATGCCAGAAGCAGGTGCACGAATATCGGTTTCAGGGAGTGGCAGTACCGGCGCATCGGGCCAGAACGCCGCACAGCAGGGTTGGCATGCAATCTGCTGTGAAAGGTTTGTAGTCAGTGGGGGCAGGCATCACCCTCAGGTAACGGTTGGTCAACTTAAACAGGAGATAGCATGATGGATATCAAGAAACTTATGGCGGCCGTGGCATTGCTGGCGGCTTCGTTCTCGGCAGGCGCAGCGACACCGGTCAAGATCGCGCTGACCACCTGGATCGGCTACTCGCCGTTCTACGTGGCAGACGGTATGGACATGTACAAGAAGCAGGGGCTGAAAGTCACCCTGCAGACCTTCGCCGATCCGGCCATGTTGCCTTCCGCTGTTGCGGGCAAGGCGGTGGACGGTGCGTTGATGACCTTTGACCAGGTGATCGGTGCGGCCGCGCAGGGTCAGGTGTTCAAGGTGGTGATGCCCATCGACTACTCCAACGGCGGCGACGCCGTGCTGGCGGACATGTCGATCAACAAGATCGCCGACCTGAAGGGCAAGAAGGTCGCCTACGCACCGCTGTCTCCATCCGATTTCCTGATCTCTTATGCGTTGAAGATCAACGGCATGAGCGACAAGGACATCAGCCCGATCAACATGACGCCGGAAGCGATCCCGTCTGCCATGGCATCCAAGGCTGTACCCGCCGGTGCGACCTATGAACCCAACGTGTCGCAGATCCTGGCGATGAGTGGTGGCAAGCAGTTCCACGTGATCTACTCCTCGAAAGAAGCGCCCGGTCTGATCGCCGACGTGCTGGTGTTCGACGAGGCGTATATCAAGAAGAACGGCAAGGAAGTCACTGCGCTGATCAAGGCTTATCTGGAAGGTCTTGCCTATATGAAGTCGCATCCGAAGGAAGCTTCCGAGATCATCGGCAAGGCCATCGGCGTGTCGGGCAAGGAAGTGCTGGAACAGTTGCAAGGCGTGTACAACATCCCGCTGAAAGAGATGGGCCAGCCGTTCAAGCCGGGCAAGGACACCAAGTCCTACTTCGTCAGCGGCGAAGTGATCAACGAGATCCTGATCAAGAGCGGCCAGATCAAGAAGCCGGTCGCGATCGCAACCACTCTGGATGACAGCTTCGTCAAGGCTGTAGCCAAGTAATGAAGTGCCGCTCCAGCCTGCGCAGTCGCAGGCTGGAGCGTTATTGAGGAGTCACCATGCGCACGCGCATCTTTCGCCATGCAGATGGCATCCTTCCGAATTCCCTCGCCATCACGTACGCCCTGAGCGGCTACGGGGTCGGCTTGTGGTTGATGACGAGCAGCGATCTGGCAGTGGCATTGTTGGCCACGCTGTGGTTCGCCCACGCGCTCATCATCGCCGCTTATCTGTTCCATGAATTCGCCCACGACACGATATTCGCCCGCCATGAAATGAATTCATGGGGCGGCGTGCTTATGACCTGGCTCACCGGCAGCTGCTATGCGCGCTATGAGCATCTGCGTCACAAGCACGTGCGCCATCATGTCGATCGCGCTGATGTCATCAGCCTGGATACCAAAGCACTGGTGCAGTCGCTTCCGCCCTTCCTGCGCCGCGCCGTGCTGCTGCTGGAATGGTGTTATGTCCCCGCCATAGAGTTGTTGATGCACGCATTCGTCATCGCGCTGCCTTTCCTGCGGAAGGAAAGGCATGCGGATCGCCGGCGTGTCGCGCTCATCCTGCTGGTGCGCGGCAGCGTATTCGCTGCGCTGGCTTACTACTCGATGCAGGCACTGCTGCTGTATGTCGCGGCATACCTGATCATGGTCACCGTGCTGCGCTTCGCCGATGCGTTCCAGCACACCTATGATGCGTATGAGATCCTGGAGAGCGACAAGGTGCCGGATGACAAGCTGCGCGACAAGGCTTACGAACAAGCCAACACCTATTCCAATCTGGTCAGCGTGCGCTGGCCGTGGTTGAACCTGCTGATCCTCAATTTCCCCTATCACAACGCACACCACGAGCAGCTCGCGGTACCTTGGTATCGCCTGCCCGCCCTGCATCGCAAGCTGTACGGCGACAGTAACGGACAAGTCATTCCGATGGCGAAGCTGCTGCTGCCGTTCCATCGGCATCGGGTGACGCGCGTACTGTCCGACGATTACGGCGTGGTCGATACCGGAACCGGCAAGGCCGATGGCTTCATCGGCGCAGTGTCGGTCTCCTTCCTGACTGCGGTGTGAGATGACGAGGGGGGTATTGGCTCAGCACCGCGAGGGCATGGCGATCGGCTCGCTATTGGTGGGCGCGTTGTTCTGGGGCATGTTGTGGTGGCCGCTGAAGGCGCTGGACGGGATAGGCGTCGCCGGCAGCATCGTGCAGGTGTACGCCTACGGGCTTGCCGCCTTGCTGTTGTTGCCGTTCGCCTTGCGCAGCTTCGCCCAGTGGCGCGACCAGCCCGGGCTGCTGGCGATCATCATGCTGATGGGCGGCTGGGCCAACGCCTCGCTGGTGACCGCGCTCACCGAAGGCAGCGTGGTGCGCGTGATGCTGCTGTTCTTCCTTGCACCGGTGTGGACCATCCTGGCCGCGCGCATCTTCCTCGGCGAGGCGTTCACCCGTTTGCGGCTCATCTCGCTGTTGCTGGCGCTGGCCGGTCTGGCCGCGACGCTGGGCGGCCCGGAACTGTTCTCGGCACCGCTGTCGGTGATCGACCTGCTGGCACTTTCGTCCGGCGTGGCGTTCGCGCTCAACAACGTGGCAGTGCGGGTCGGGCATCATCTGACCGACTCGGTGCGCGCGACAGCGATGATAGGCGGGTGTGCATTGATCGCATTGGGCTTCCTGACATTCAGTGGCCAGCCGTTGCAGGCGCTCGATGGTCAGCAGGTCGGCTCGATGCTGGCGCTGGGTCTGCTATGGATATTGCCCGGCACGCTGGTTACCTTCTACGGCGTCGCGCGGCTGGATGCCGGCCGCGCCGGCATCCTGTTGCTGGGCGAACTGGTGGTGGCGGTGATCTCGGCGGTGCTGATCGGCGGGGAACATCTGTCCTGGCGGGAAGCGGTCGGCGGCACGCTGATCCTCTCCGCCGCTGTCATCGAGGCACGCACTGAATCCGTAGCAACAGAGCATGGGCAAGTGTCGGATCACCGAGACGCAGACCGACTCACCGAACTGGAGGAATCAAAATGAGTCAGGTACTGCGGCTGTGGCCCTTGCTGACTGCCACGCATCATTACGACAAATCGCTCTCCACGCGCCATCGCGGACAGGGGCAGATCATCGAAGCACCTATCCTCGCCTACCTGATCGAGACCACGAACGGCCGCATCCTGTTCGATGTCGGCTGCGACTACGGCAAGATCGCCGAACCCAGGCAGCGCGCAAAATACTATGACGAGGAGACCTTCGCCTTCGGCGCACCGGACATGAAAGCGGAACAGCGCTTGCCCAACCATCTGGCCAGGATGGGGCTGACGCCGGCCGATGTGGATGTGGTGTTCCTCAGCCATCTGCATTTCGACCATGCGGGCGGGTTATGCGACGTATGCGGCAAGGAAGTGCACGTGCAACACGACGAGCTGCAAGCGGCACGCACCGACCTTGATCCGGCCTACTTCAGTGACGACTTCGCCGGCGACTATCCCTGGAAGGTGCAGCAGGGTGAGTACGAGCTGGTGCCGGGGGTGCGGGCGGTCTCTACACCCGGCCATACCGCCGGCCATATGTCGTTATGGATCGAGCTGCCAAAAGGCTCGCCGGTCGTGCTGTGCGGCGATGCGGCTGACCTGTCCGAGAATCTGGTCAAGGAGATCGCGCCGGGGTTGTGCTGGCAGGATCGCGAAGACCTTGCGCTGGACAGTATCCGCAAATTGAAAGGTTTGCAGCAGGCAGAACATGCCCAGCTGTGGCCGAATCACGACATCGAATTCTTCCGTACTTTGCAGCAGTTCCCGAAGTTTCACGAGTAACTGGCGTTCAATGCAGGTGGAAAACACGAAGGGCACCGTGAGGTGCCCTTCGTGTTTGTTGATGAGTTGCTGAGGCTCAGCGCAGGCTGGCGACGTATTTCGCCTCGGCCTTCACGGGTATCGGTACTTCGATACGCTGAGGCTTGGGCAACAGCGGATGCACGGCTTCTACGCGTTCAGCCAGCGCTAGCAGTTCTTCCGATCCTGCCGAGCGTGCCAGCTTGATCACTTCTTTTGCGTAACCTTCATCGGTGCACATCCATTCCACGTCGATGATGCGGTTGTGTTCGCGCCGCAACAGAACGTGGATGCGTCCGGCGAGGGCGAACAATCTTTCCATCTCTCCTGCCATTCCTTGCTCCTTGTTATGTTGTCGTCCCCGAAAAAAAGGGCACCTTCGCAGGTGCCCTTGAAATGGAGCCGGGAGGCTCCAGGGAGGAGAGGTTACACGTTGTATGCGCGCTCGCCGTGTGTCGCTGTGTCCAGACCTTCGCGCTCGTCTTCTTCCGAGACACGCAGACCCATGACCATGTCGACCAACTTGAAGCATACGAAGGCGACCACACCAGACCAGACGATGGTGATCAGCACGCCGGTGGCTTGCGTGATCACTTGTGCGCCCATCTCGTAGCCGTCGATGCCCACGCCGCCCAGTGCCGGCGATACGAAGATACCGGTGCCGATCGCGCCGACGATGCCGCCGACTGCGTGGATGCCGAACACGTCGAGCGAGTCGTCATAGCCCAGCGACTTCTTCAGGCCGGACACAGCCCACAAGCAGACCGGACCGACGATCAGGCCGAGGATGATGGCGCCCATCGGGCCGACCAGACCGGCAGCCGGTGTGACGGCGACCAGACCGGCCACTGCACCGGAAGCGATACCCAGCATGGAAGCCTTGCCGCGCAACATCTTCTCGGCAGCCATCCAGCTCAGTGCCGCAGCGGCGGTGGCGACGATGGTGTTCAGGAAGGCCAGTGCTGCACCGCCAGTGGCTTCCAGGTTGGAACCGGCGTTGAAACCGAACCAGCCCACCCACAGCAGGGATGCACCGATCATGGTCATCGGCAGGTTGTGCGGAGCCATCGGCTCTTTACCGTAACCGATACGCTTGCCGATCACGATCGCGCCCACCAGAGCCGCGATACCGGCGTTGATGTGCACCACAGTGCCGCCGGCGAAGTCCAGCGCGCCCTTCTCGAACAGGTAGCCGCCGGTTGCCCACACCATGTGTGCGATCGGCAGGTAGGCGAAGGTGAACCACAGTGCGGAGAACACCATCAGCGAACCGAACTTGATGCGCTCTGCGAAGCCGCCGATGATCAGCGCGGTGGTGATCGCCGCGAAGGTCAGCTGGAAGGCCACGAAGGTGAACTCGGGGATCACCACGCCGTCGCTGAAGGTGGCAGCGGTGCTGTCACCGGTCATGCCGGCCAGGAAGAACTTCGAGGTGTCGCCGATCAACCAGTTCATCGAGCCGCCGTCGCCGAATGCCAGCGAGTAGCCGTAGACCACCCAGAGGATGGAGATCAAGGCAAAGATGCCGAACACTTGGCTCAGAACGGACAGCATGTTCTTGGCGCGCACCAGGCCACCGTAGAACAGGGACAGGCCCGGAACGATCATCAGGATCACCAGCAGCGTGGACAGCATCATCCAGGTGGTGTCGCCTTTATCGGGAACCGGAGCGGGGGCCGCTTCGGCGGCAGGTGCTTCAGCAGGTGCCTCGGTCGTCGCCATCACAGCTTCGGCAGCAGGTGCCGCTTCCTCGGCGAACGAGGGGCTGACTGCGCCGAACAACACGGCCAGCAGCATGAAAGATGCGAGTACTTTTTTCATCATGCTCTCCTTAAAGGGCTTCCGGACCGACTTCGCCGGTGCGGATGCGGATCACTTGCTCGAGGTCGGATACGAAGATCTTGCCGTCGCCGATCTTGCCGGTCTGGGCGGCCTTCTCGATGGCTTCCAGCACGCGGTCCAACTGGTCGTCCTTGATAGCGGCTTCCAGTTTGATCTTGGGCAGGAAATCCACCACATATTCCGCACCGCGATACAGCTCGGTGTGGCCCTTCTGGCGACCGAAACCTTTTACTTCAGTGACGGTGATGCCTTGCACGTCCATGGCGGACAGTGCTTCACGCACTTCGTCCAGCTTGAACGGCTTGATGATTGCAGTGACCATTTTCATCATGTCTCTCCTTGAGAACGGGGCGGCAAGCCGCCCCGGGGTGATTACATCGCGTGCGATACGGATACGGCCAGGACGCCCTTGCCCCATTTGCCGCCAACTGCGTTGGCATAGGTCCATGCAGAACCGGCGTTCGTGCTGGTGTATGCCACGCCTACCACGTAGCCGGACAGATCCTTGGAAGCGCCCAGCTTGTAGTCGGTGTAGGAGTAGATGTCAGCAGACGAAGGCTTGAAGGTCTGCTTGCCGGCATGGGCGGACAGTGTGACGCCTGCATCTTCCAGGGTGTAGCTCGCATTCAATTCGAAGTAGCTGGAACCCTTGCCGTTCACGACCGTCAGGAAGTCGCCGAGGCTGTAGGAATACTTGGCGCTCAGGAACTGATAGCTGACGGAACCATAGATCTCCTGGGTGTCAGCCTTGGCAAAGCCGCTGGCAGCAGTGTAGTCGCCCAGATAGTTGTAGCGGACGAAACCAACGTCGTAACCGACATCGGAGGCTGTGCCGCGATAACCGACATAGGTATCCAGTTCCATGGTCACGCTACCCGATGCCACTGCGCCGCTGTCGGCGATCCAGCTCACGTTGGAACCCCATGCGCCGACATACACGCCGCTCTCGTGGGCGTAATCGATACCGCCTTGCACTGCAGGATTGTGAGAGTTCTGGGTGATGCCGCGGAAAACGTAGTCGCTGACAAAGCCGACGTTGGAAGAGAGGGTGGATTCGGCAGCAGCCGGCAGGGTAAAGGAAGCAGCCAGAGCAGCAACGAGCAGTTTTTTCTTCAACATGGTATTTCCTTTCATTAAGTTTCAAAGCGGGACAAGAGTATCCACGCCTTCCATACAGCAGCAACCGTGCCAACCTTTGAAAACCCTGTAACGGCGGGCTTTGTGACAATCATGTGAAAAACGGCGCACGCGTATGGTGCACCGAGTAAGCGCGGAGATCGGCGGCGGCGCACAGTGTTGGTGCGGAGGTTTTTGGTACACTGCGGCCACACCAATCACAGGGAGATACATCATGCTGAACGCGAAGTTCTTTGAAGACATGTCGGCCAAACTGAATGAAGCCGTGGCCAACAGCCCGGCCAAGGATTTCGAGAAGAACGCCCGGGCCTTGCTGGCACAGGGTTTCTCCAAGCTCGATCTGGTGACGCGCGAGGAATACGAGGTGCTGGCACAGCGCTTGGACAAGCTGGAAGCGCGCTTGGCTGCACTGGAGTCCAACAAGTAACTCGCCATGAGCCTTGCTGTTCTATACAGCAGAGGTCTGTCGGGCATGGAGGCCGCGTTGGTCACGGTCGAAGTGCACCTTGCCAACGGGTTGCCGCAATTCACCATCGTCGGCCTGCCCGAGGCGGAAGTGAAAGAGAGCAAGGATCGCGTGCGCGCCGCCCTGCAGAACTGCCAGTTCGAATTCCCCGCGCGCCGCATCACCGTCAATCTTGCGCCTGCCGACCTGCCCAAGGAGAGCGGCCGGTTCGATCTGCCCATCGCCCTGGGCATCCTCGCCGCCTCGGGACAGATCCCCGCCGACAGGCTGGATGAATACGAATTCGCCGGCGAGCTGGCGCTGACCGGAGAGCTGCGTCCGATACGCGGCGCGCTGGCGATGACCTATCGTGCGGCGGACAGCGGGCGCGCCTTTGTGTTGCCGGAAGCCAATGCCGCCGAAGCGGCACTGGTGGACGATGCGGTGGTGTACCCGGCGCGTTCCCTGTTACAGGTCGCCGCGCATCTGGCCGGTCGCGAACCGCTGGACCGTTTCATCCCGCAGACGGAAGGCGTCGCACCGCACTACCCGGACATGCGCGAGGTGAAAGGCCAGTCCGCCGCCAAGCGCGCACTGGAGATCGCTGCGGCCGGCGGACATTCGCTATTGATGAACGGTCCGCCGGGCACGGGCAAGAGCATGCTGGCTGCGCGCTTCCCCGGCATCCTGCCGGCGATGACACAGGAAGAGGCTCTGGAGAGTGCGGCCATGCAATCGCTGGGCGGGGCTTTCGAGTTGAGCCGCTGGAAGACACGGCCATATCGTTCGCCGCATCACACCGCCAGCGCGGTGGCCCTGGTGGGCGGCGGCAGCAATCCGCGTCCGGGCGAGATCTCGGTGGCGATGCACGGCGTGCTGTTCCTCGATGAGTTGCCGGAGTTCGACCGCAGCGTGCTGGAAGTGCTGCGCGAGCCGCTGGAGAGTGGACGTATCACCATCTCACGCGCCGCACGCCGCGCCGACTTCAAGGCGCAGTTCCAGCTCATCGCGGCGATGAACCCTTGCCCCTGCGGCTATCTCGGCCATTACAACGGCAAGTGTCGCTGCACGCCGGATCAGGTGGCGCGCTATCGCGGCAAGATCTCCGGCCCCCTGTTGGACCGCATCGACATCCAGATCGAAGTGCCTGCCGTGCCGCAGGAAGATCTGTTGAAGCAGGCGGACGGCGAAGACAGTGCATTGATACAGCAGCGTGTCGAGGCGGCACGCCAGCGACAGTTGGCGCGGCAGGGCAAGCCCAACGCCCACCTCTCCGTGACCGAGATCGACGCACACTGTACGCCGGATGCGCAAGGCGAAGCATTGTTGCGTCAGGCCATCACCAGATTGAACCTGTCCGCGCGTGCCTACCATCGCATCCTCAAAGTGGCGCGCAGCATCGCCGATCTGGCCGCGAGCACAGACATCCAGACCGCACACATCGCCGAGGCTGTGCAGTACCGGAGGATGGACAAGGCCGGGTAGTGTGACGACTCGGGTGCTGCGGTGCCTACCCGAACAATCTCGCGAACAGGCCGCGTTTCTGCGCTACGAAATCCTGCTTCTGCGCCAAGTAGGCTTTAACGGATTCCACGTAGTCGTTGTCATCGCGTTTGATGTGGTTGAACAGCCAGGTCACCAGCAGGCTGTTCAACGCCTTGACGATATCCTCGCCCTGCTCGGCACGCCGCTGGAACTCGGCGACACGCTGGGCGAACAGATCGTGCACTTTCCTGTGGGAGGCCAAAAAAGGGTATTGGGCCTCTTCCTGCAGACTCTCCTCGAAGCCGAAGTGGGAGATGGTGTAATCGACCAGGTCATTGAGTAACCAGGAGATCTCTTCATTGGACATCCCGTTCGAGCGGGCGTCATCCAGCTGGTTGATGTACTCGACGATACGGCGGTGCTGCTGGTCGATGACATCGATCCCGACATTGAGCTGATCGGTCCAGATGAATTTGGCCATGGGTCCTCCTGTGAGCCGTGGGGCGAATAAAGTCACACTGATAGTAGTGGCATTCATCAGGGGCGGCAAGACGAGAACCCTCCGGAAACGACATGCGGCAAGCCTGAAGCGACAGACGGCGTCCAGCCCGGAAGGCCCGTGCATACAGGGCGCATGATAGAATCCGCCCTCGTTTCCAGAGCCTAATGACCATGGTCCACCGCATAGAAGAACTCCTCCAGCAACGTATCCTCATCCTCGACGGTGCCATGGGCACCATGGTGCAGCGCCACAAGCTGACTGAGGCCGACTATCGCGGTGAGCGCTTTGCGGACTGGCACCGCGACCTCAAGGGCAACAACGACCTGCTGGTCATCACCAAGCCCGAGGTCATCAAGGGCATCCATTGCGAATACCTGGCGGCGGGCGCGGACATCATCGAGACCGATACCTTCGGCGCGAACGCGACCACGCTGAAAGCCTACGGCATGGAGGTGCTGAACTACGAACTGAACAAGGCCGGGGCGAAGCTGGCGCGCGAAGCCTGCGACGAATACGCCACACCGGACAAGCCGCGCTTCGTCGCGGGCGTGCTCGGCCCAACCGACAAGACCGCGACCATCTCGCCGGACGTGAACGATCCGGCGGCGCGCAACATCAGCTTCGACCAGCTGGTGGCCGATTACGCCGAGGCCACGCGCGGCCTGATGGACGGCGGCTCCGACCTGATCCTGATCGAGACCATCTTCGACACGCTCAATGCCAAAGCGGCGATCTTCGCGGTGCAATCGGTGTTCGAGGAGCGCGGCAGTTCGCTGCCCATCATGATCTCCGGCACCATCACCGATGCCTCCGGCCGCACGCTGACCGGGCAGGTGACCGAAGCCTTCTACAACTCGCTGGCGCACGCCAAGCCGATCTCCATCGGCCTCAACTGCGCGCTGGGCGCGGAGGAGCTGCGTCAGTATGTGGAAGAGCTGTCGCGCGTGGCCGATTGCTACGTGAGCGCGCACCCCAACGCCGGCCTGCCCAACCCGCTCGCGCCCACCGGCTACGACGACACGCCGGAGAACATGGCCAGCCACATCAGGGAATGGGCCGAGAGCGGCTTCCTCAACATCATCGGCGGCTGCTGCGGCACCTCGCCAGATTTCATCAAGGCCATCGCCGACACGGTGAAAGACATCGCGCCGCGCCAGATCCCGCAGAATCCGGTGGAATGCCGCCTGTCCGGGCTGGAGCCGTTCAACATCGGCGACGACTCGCTGTTCGTCAACGTGGGCGAGCGCTGCAACGTGGCCGGTTCGGCCAAGTTCAAGCGCCTGATCATGGAAGGCCAGTACGAGGAAGCGCTGGAGATCTGCAAGCAGCAGGTCGAAGCGGGCGCGCAGGTCATCGACATCAACATGGACGACGCCATGCTGGACGGCAAGGCCGCCATGGTGAAGTTCCTCAACCTCATCGCTTCCGAACCGGACATCTCCAAGGTGCCGGTGATGATCGACTCCTCCAAGTGGGAGATCATCGAGGCGGGCTTGAAGTGCGTACAGGGCAAGTCCATCGTCAACTCCATCTCGCTGAAGGAAGGCGAGGAGAACTTCATCAAGTACGCCACGCTGGTGAAGAAGTACGGTGCGGCTGCCGTGGTGATGGCCTTCGACGACGCCGGGCAGGCCGACACCTATGCGCGCAAGACCGAGATCTGCAAACGCAGCTACGACATCCTGGTGAACAAGGTCGGCTTCCCGCCCGAGGACATCATCTTCGACCCCAACATCTTCGCCATCGCCACGGGCATCGAAGAGCACGACAACTACGCCGTGGACTTCATCGAAGCCACGCGCTGGATCAGACAGAACCTGCCCTACGCCAAGATCAGCGGGGGCGTATCCAACGTGTCGTTCTCCTTCCGCGGCAACGAGCCGGTGCGCGAGGCGATCCACACCGTGTTCCTGTATCACGCGATCAAGGCCGGCATGAACATGGGCATCGTCAACGCCGGCCAGCTCGGCGTGTACGAAGAACTGCCCAAGGACCTGCGTGACGCGGTGGAAGACGTGGTGCTGAACCGCAGCAAAGACGCGGGCGAAAAACTGGTCGCGCTGGCCGAGAACTTCAAGGGCGGCGGCAAGGCGCAGGTCGAAGACCTGGAGTGGCGCAAGGGTACGGTGCAGGAGCGCCTCACTCATGCGCTGGTGCGCGGCATCACTACGTTTATTGTTGAGGACACGGAAGAGGCAAGGCAGCAGGCGGCACAGCCGGTGGACGTGATCGAAGGCCCGCTGATGACCGGCATGAACGTCGTCGGCGACCTGTTCGGCGCGGGCAAGATGTTCCTGCCGCAGGTGGTGAAGTCGGCGCGCGTGATGAAGCAGGCCGTGGCGCATCTGGTGCCTTACATCGAAGCCGAGAAGCTGCGCTCCGGCGACACCAAGCCCAAGGGCAAGATCCTGATGGCAACGGTGAAGGGCGACGTGCACGACATCGGCAAGAACATCGTCACCGTGGTGTTGCAGTGCAACAACTTCGAGGTCATCAACATGGGCGTGATGGTGCCCGCCCAGCAGATCCTCGACACCGCGCGCGAACACAAGGTCGACATCATCGGCCTCTCCGGCCTCATCACCCCCTCGCTGGAAGAGATGGCGCATGTGGCGAAGGAGATGGAACGCCAGGGCTTCAAGGTGCCGCTGTTGATCGGCGGCGCCACCACCTCGCGCGTGCATACCGCGGTGAAGATCGCGCCCAACTACCCGAGCGGCACCGTGGTGTACGTCACCGATGCCTCGCGCGCGGTGGGCGTGTGCAGCAACCTGCTGTCTGGAACATTGAGCGCCAACTACATCGCCGAGATCAAGGCCGACCAGCAGGCGGCGCGCGAGCAGCATGAAGGCAAGCAGGGCAAGGCCAGCTACATCCCGCTGGCCGAAGCGCGTGCGCATGGCCTCAAGACCGACTGGAAGAAATACTCGCCGCCCAAGCCCAGTCTGCTCGGCGTACAGAAGCTGGAGAATTATCCGCTCGACATCCTCGTCGACTTCATCGACTGGTCGCCGTTCTTCCAGGCCTGGGAACTCGCCGGACGCTATCCGAAGATTCTCGACGATGAGGTGGTGGGTGAAGAGGCGCGCAAGCTGTTCGCCGACGCGCAGGCCATGCTGAAGAAGATCGTCAAGGAGAAATGGCTCACCGCCAACGCCGTGTTCGGCCTGTTCCCGGCCAACACCGTGAACAGCGACGACATCGAGATATACACCGACGACAAGCGCAAGAAAGTGGCGATGACCTGGCACAACCTGCGCCAGCAGACCAAGAAGCCCGCCGATATCCCCAACTACTGCCTGGCCGATTACATCGCGCCCAAGGCAAGCGGCGTGAAGGACTACATTGGCGGCTTCGCCGTCACCACCGGCCTCGGCATCGAGCAGAAGATGAAGGAGTTCGAGAAAGCCAACGACGACTACAGCGCCATCATGCTGCAGGCATTGGCCGATCGTTTGGCCGAAGCCTTCGCCGAACACCTGCACCTGCGTGTGCGCCGCGAGTTTTGGGGCTATGCGGCGGATGAAGCCATGAGCAACGAAGACATCATCGCCGAAAAATATCGCGGCATCCGTCCCGCCCCCGGCTACCCCGCCTGCCCCGAGCACAGCGAGAAAGGTCCATTGTTCGAATTGCTGCAAGCGCCGAAGAACGCAGGCATCACGCTCACCGAGAGCTTCGCCATGCTGCCCACTGCCGCTGTCAGCGGCTTCTACTTCTCGCACCCCGAAGCGAAATACTTCGCCACCGGCAAGGTGGACAAGGATCAGGTCGCGGACTATGCCAAGCGCAAGGGGTGGACGGTGGAAGAGGCGGAGAAGTGGTTGGCGCCGGTGTTGAGTTACTGATGTTCGAATTTGCAAAAGCAAAGAATTCGCCGGTCTCTGATGATGAGATGGTTGCTGATTTGCGTAAGGTTGCTGCTGCTCTTGGGACTACTAAAATTACCCAGAAGCTCTATCGTCAACATGGCAAGTTTGATGACTCAAACATCGGACGTCGCTTCGGTACTTGGAATAAGGCGCTCGAAATTGCCGGCCTTTCAATATCGAACCAACAATATTCAGACGAGCAGCTTTTTGAAAATATCCTGAGCCTTTGGCAGCATCATGGCCGTCAACCTAAGCGTGCGGAGCTAGCTGAGCCGCCATCAGATATTTCGCAGGGGCCATACAACCGTCGGTTTGGTTCATGGAGTGCAGCATTAGAGCAGTTTGTTGACTATGCCAATTCAAGCGAGTTGACTGCCCCCAATCCTAAAGAAGAGAGCTTGAATCAACGAAAAACTGGACGAGATCCATCACTTCGCCTCCGATTTAAGGTGCTAAGTCGCGACAATTTTGCCTGCAAGCAATGTGGCGCTAGCCCAGCAAAAAATCCAGAAGTTGAGTTGCATGTAGATCACATTCTTCCATGGAGCAAGGGCGGGGAAACTACAATCGATAATCTTCAAACGTTATGCTCAAGCTGTAATCTGGGTAAAAGTAATTTAACTGAATAAGGAATTTTCCAAGTGACCACTCTCATCAAAACCGACACCCAACTCGGCGAAGGCGCCGAAGCCCAGGCCGGACAAACCGTCATCGTGCACTACACCGGCTGGCTGTATGACGAAGCCGCAGCGGACAACAAGGGCGCGAAGTTCGACAGCTCGCTCGACCGCAACGAGCCGTTCGACTTCCCGCTCGGCGGCGGGCGTGTCATCAAGGGTTGGGACGAAGGTGTGGCAGGCATGAAGGAAGGCGGCACGCGCACCTTGGTGATCCCGCCCGAGATGGGTTATGGCCCGCGTGGTGCGGGCGGTGTGATCCCGCCGAATGCGACGCTGGTGTTCGACGTGAAGTTGCTGAAGGTGATCCGCACCGAGTGCATCGACACCAAGGTGGGCGAAGGTGAGGAAGCGCAGGCCGGGCAGCATGTGACGGTGCATTACACCGGCTGGTTGTTCGACAAGAACGCCGAAGGCAACAAGGGGATGAAGTTCGACAGTTCCGTCGACCGCGATGAGCCGTTCGAATTCCCGCTGGGTATGGGCCATGTGATCCAGGGCTGGGACATCGGCGTGCAGGGTATGAAGGTGGGCGGTCAGCGCACACTCATCATCCCGGCCGAGATGGGCTATGGTCGTCGCGGTGCGGGCGGTGTGATCCCCGGTAATGCGACGCTGGTGTTCGACGTCGAACTGCTGGGCGTGCAGTGATGATGCGCTTCCGTTCTTTTTCTTTCGCGGCTTTGGTCGCTGCGAGCAGTCTGTTGTTCAGTGCCTGTTCGCAGGCCGAACTGCCCGCCGCCAAGCCGAGTAACGTAACCGAGTTGATGCAGGTCGAGGTGAAGCCGGGCGCCGGTGCGGAAGCCAAAGCCGGGCAGATGGTTTCGGTGCATTACACCGGCTGGCTGTATGACGAGGCCGCGCCCGAGCACAAAGGCGCGAAGTTCGACAGTTCGCGCGACCGTAACCGTCCGTTCGAATTCCCGCTCGGCGGGGGCCGTGTCATCCAGGGTTGGGATGTCGGTGTGCAAGGCATGAAGGTCGGCGGACAACGCACCCTCATCATCCCGCCACAGATGGGCTATGGCGCACGCGGTGCGGGCGGGGTGATCCCGCCGAACGCGACGCTGGTGTTCGATGTGGAGTTGCTCGCAGTCAAATGAACGCGCTGGTTAAACTGGCGTAACATTCTGGTGTGACAGTACGCAAGTAAAGGAGCGGCAGATGTTCCAGATTCGAGTCCACGGTCGGGGCGGTCAGGGGGTGGTGACCGCGACCGAGATGCTGTCGGTTGCCGCGTTCGAGGAAGGCCGCCATGCGCAGGCCTTCCCCAGTTTCGGTTCGGAGCGCACGGGGGCGCCGGTGGTGGCGTTCTGTCGCCTCGACGACAAGGAGATTCGCCTGCGCGAACCCATCATGCAGCCGGATGCGCTGATCATCCAGGACCCGACCCTGCTACACCAGATCGATGTGTTCGCCGGACTCAAAGCCGATGGCTATGTGCTGCTGAACTCGGCGCACAGTTTCGACCAGCTCGGTCTGGGCGAGCTGGTGCAGCGCATGGGTCATGCGCGGCTCGCTGCCCTGCCCGCTACCGAGCTGGGCATCAAACATATTGGCCGCCCCATCCCCAACGTGCCGCTGATCGCCGGTTTCGCGGCGCTGTCCGGCATGTTCAAGCTCGAATCCGTGGTGAAAGCGATCAACGAGAAGTTCTCCGGCAAAGTGGCCGAAGGCAACATCGCGGCTGCGGCCGAGGCCTACGAACTGGTGAAGCAACAGATGAAGGAGGCAGCACATGCTTAAGCAGATGGAAGGCTCCAAGGCCGTGGCCGAAGCGGTGGCGCTGTGCCGCCCGGAGGTGATCTGCGCCTATCCGATCTCGCCGCAGACGCACATCGTCGAGGCGCTGGGCGAGATGGTGAAGTCGGGCGAGTTGCAGCCGTGCGAATTCATCAACGTGGAGAGCGAGTTCGCCGCGATGTCGGTGGCCATCGGCTCGTCCGCCGCCGGGGCGCGTTCCTACACCGCCACGGCCTCGCAGGGCCTGCTGTTCATGGTGGAGGCGGTGTACAACGCGTCCGGCCTGGGCCTGCCCATCGTGATGACGGTGGCGAACCGCGCCATCGGTGCGCCGATCAACATCTGGAACGACCATTCCGATTCCATCTCGCAGCGCGATTCCGGCTGGATGCAGCTGTTCGCCGAGACCAACCAGGAAGCGGTGGACCTGCACATCCAGGCGTTCAAGCTGGCCGAGGAGCTCTCCATGCCGGTGATGGTGTGCATGGACGGTTTCATCCTCACCCATGCCTTCGAGCGCGTGGACATCCCGACGCAGGAGCAGGTGGACGCCTTCCTGCCGCCGTATGAACCGCGCCAGGTGCTGGATCCGACCGACCCCATCTCCATCGGCGCGATGGTGGGGCCGGAAGCGTTCATGGAAGTCAGATATCTGGCCCATGCCAAGCAGTTGCAGGCGCTGGAACTGATCCCGCAATACGCGGCCGAGTTCAAGGAGAAGTTCGGGCGCGACAGCGGCGGGCTGGTGCGCACCTATCGCACCGAGGATGCGGAGACCATCATCGTGGCCATGGGTTCGGTGCTGGGCACCATCAAGGACGTGGTGGACGACATGCGCGCACAGGGCCACAAGATCGGCGTGCTGGGCATCATCAGCTTCCGCCCGTTCCCCATGCAGCAGGCGCGCGAGGCGCTGCAACACTGCAAGCGTTTCGTGGTGGTGGAAAAGAACCTGGCCGTGGGCTTGGGCGGTGTGCTCTACACCACGCTGCGCATGGCGGTGGCCGGCCTCAAGCTGACCGGCTACACCGCGATCGCCGGTCTGGGCGGACGTCCCATCCCCAAATCCTCGCTGCACAAGCTGTTCCTCGATGCGGAGCAGGGCGCACTGGAGCCGGTGACCTTCGTCGACCTCGATTGGGACGTGGTCAACAGACAGCTGGAGCGCGAGAAGCAGAACCGCCACTCCGGCCCCATCGCCGAGAACATCCTGCATGCCAAGGGGATGTCTTCGTCGGCCAAATTCGGTTGAGGAGCGATCATGGGATACCAGACCGTCAAGTTCTACCAGACCGGCACCTACACCGTGGGCAACCGCCTGCTCGCGCCGGACGAGCGCAGCGTGCAGGCCGGCGAACGGCGCAGCAATTCGATCAACTCCGGCCACCGCGCCTGCCAAGGCTGTGGCGAGGCGCTGGGCGCGCGTTATGCCATCGACGCCGCGATGGCGGAGAGCAACAACCAGTTGATCGCGGTGAACGCGACCGGTTGTCTGGAAGTGTTTTCCACGCCTTATCCCGAATCGTCCTGGCAGGTGCCGTGGATCCATTCGCTGTTCGGCAACGCGCCGGCCGTGGCGACCGGCGTGGCGGCGGCGATGAAGGTGAAGGGGCGCAGCGAGGTGCGCGTGGTGGCGCAGGGCGGCGACGGCGGCACCACCGACATCGGTTTCGGCTGCCTGTCCGGCATGTTCGAGCGCAACGATGATGTGCTCTACATCTGCTATGACAACGAAGCGTATATGAACACCGGCGTGCAGCGTTCGTCGGCGACACCACCCACGGCACGCACCGCGACCACCATGCCGGTGGGCAAGGAGCCGGGCAACGTGTTCGGCCAGGGCAAGAACGTGCCGGAGATCGCCATGGCGCACGGCATCCCCTACGTGGCGACCGCGACCGTGGCCGACCTGCGTGACCTCGAATACAAGGTACGCAAAGCGATGAAGATGCGCGGCGCGCGCTACATCCAGATCTTCGTGCCCTGCCCGCTGGGCTGGGGTGCCGCTTCGCACGACACCATCAAGCTGGCGCGCCTGGCCAAGGAGACCGGCATGTTCCCGGTGTTCGAGGCCGAGCATGGCGAAGTGACCGGCGTGCTGAAGATCCGCAACAAGCAGCCGATCGAGGAATACCTCAAGCCGCAGAAGCGTTTCGCGCACCTGTTCGGCAAGCATGCGCACCCCGAGATGGTGGCGCACCTGCAGGCCATCGCCGACCGCAACATCCGCAAGTACGGGCTGCTGGACGAGGAGAAGGTAAATGCCCAATAAACCTTTCGCTATTACGCTGAAGCCCGGTACTTCGCTGTCCAACCTGACCGGCTCCTGGCGCAGTGCGCGGCCGGTCTATCTCGACCGTCTGCCGCCATGTAACAACGCCTGTCCGGCGGGGGAGAACATCCAGGGTTGGCTGTTCCACGCCGAGAGCGGCGATTACGAACAGGCCTGGCGCGTGCTGACGCTGGACAATCCGCTACCTGCGGTGATGGGCCGCGTGTGTTATCACCCGTGCGAGACGGCGTGCAATCGCGCGCAGCTCGATCAGGCGGTGGGCATCAATTCGGTGGAACGCTTCCTCGGCGACGAGGCGATCAAGCGCGGCTGGAAGTTCGACAAGCCTGCCGCATCCACGGGCAAGAAAGTACTGGTGGTGGGTGCGGGTCCTTCAGGACTTTCTGCCGCCTATCATCTGGCGCGCATGGGTCACAAAGTGGAGATCCACGAGGCCGGCCCGCTGGCGGGTGGCATGACGCGCTTCGGCATCCCGAAATACCGTCTGCCACGTGAGGTGCTGGATGCCGAGGTGCAGCGCATCGTCGATCTGGGCGTGACGCTGAAGCTGAACACCAAGGTGGAGCACATCGCCCAGAGCATGAAAGCGGGCGGATTTGATGCGGCCTTCCTCGCGGTCGGCGCACACATCGGCAAGCGCACCATGATCCCGGCGGGCGATGCGGCTCACATCGTGGATGCGGTGTCGGTGCTGCGTTCGATGGAGGGCGAGGACAAGCCCATGCTGGGTCGCCGCGTGGTGGTTTACGGCGGCGGCAATACGGCCATCGACGTGGCGCGCACCGTGAAGCGTATGGGCGGCGAGCCGATCATCGTCTACCGCCGCACGCGCGACAAGGCGCCGGCGCACGATTTCGAGATCGAGGAAGCTTTGCAGGAAGGTGTGATGGTGAAGTGGCTGTCTACCATCAAGCAGGCCGGCGCGGGCGAGATCACCATTGAGCGGATGGAACTGGACGACAAGGGATTCCCGCAGCCGACCGGCGAGTTCGAGAAGCTGGAAGCGGATTCGGTGGTGCTGGCACTGGGGCAGGATGTGGACCTGTCGCTGCTGGAAGGCGTGCCGGGGCTGGAGGTGAAGGACGGCGTGGTGCAGGTCGGCCCCAACATGATGACCGGTGCAACGGGCATCTTCGCCGGCGGCGACATGGTGCCTTCCGAGCGCACCGTCACGGTGGCGGTCGGCCACGGCAAGAAGGCGGCGCGGCATATCGATGCCTGGCTGCGCGGCACGACCTACTTGCCCGCGCCCAAGCACGAGTTGGCCGAGTTCAAGAACCTGAACACTTGGTATTACTCGGATGCGCACAAGACCGTGCGCCCGATGCTGGACATCATCCGCCGCCAGACCAGCTTCGACGAGGTGCAGGGCGGGCTGGACGAGAGCAACGCGCTGTTCGAGGCGCGCCGCTGCCTGTCCTGCGGCAACTGCTTCGAGTGCGACAACTGCTACGGCGTGTGTCCGGACAATGCGGTGATCAAGCTCGGCCCGGGCAAACGCTTCGAGTTCAAGTACGACTACTGCAAGGGCTGTGGCCTGTGTGTGGAAGAATGCCCGTGTGGCGCGATCAAGATGGTGCCGGAAGACATCTGAACCGTACATGAACCTGCTTTCCAATCCGCTGCTGGTCACGGTGCTCATGCTCGCCGTGTCCAACCTGTTCATGACCTTCGCCTGGTATGGCCACCTGAAGAACCTCGCGACCTCGCCGTGGTATGTGGCGGCGCTGGTTAGCTGGGGCATCGCGCTTTTTGAATATCTGCTGCAGGTGCCGGCCAACCGTATCGGCTACACTCAGCTCAGTCTGGGCCAGTTGAAGATATTGCAGGAAGTCATCACGCTGGCCATCTTCGTGCCGTTCGCGGTGATGTATATGAACCAGCCGTTGAAGCTGGATTATCTGTGGGCGGCGCTGTGTCTGATGGGCGCGGTGTATTTCATTTTTCGAACGTAATCCATGAGCAAACACATCCATATCCTCGGCATCTGCGGCACCTTCATGGGCGGCATCGCCGCCATCGCCAAGCAATCTGGCTATCGCGTCACCGGTTGCGATGCCAACGTCTATCCGCCGATGAGCACGCAGCTCGAGGCGATGGGCATCGAGCTGATCGAGGGCTGGGGCGTGGAGCAGCTCGACCTCAAGCCGGACATGTTCGTGATCGGCAACGTGGTGTCGCGCGGCAATCCGCTGATGGAGGAGATCCTCAACCGTAACCTGCCGTACGCTTCAGGCCCGCAGTGGCTGGCGGATACCTTGTTGCGCGACAAGTGGGTGTTGGGCGTGGCGGGCACGCATGGCAAGACCACCACCACGTCGATGCTGGCCTGGATACTGGAACATGCAGGATTGAATCCCGGCTTCCTGATCGGCGGCGTGCCGCAGAACTTCGGCATCTCGGCGCGCATCACCGAGGCGCCGTTCTTCGTGATCGAGGCGGACGAATATGACACCGCCTTCTTCGACAAACGTTCCAAGTTCGTGCACTACCATCCGCGCACAGCGATCCTGAACAACCTGGAGTTCGACCACGCCGACATCTTTGCCGACCTGAACGCCATCGAGACGCAGTTCCATCATCTGGTGCGCACCGTGCCGGGCAACGGGCTGGTGGTGAGCAACGGCCGCGAGGAATCCCTGGCGCGTGTGATCAAGCGCGGTTGCTGGACGCCGGTGGAGAAGTTCGGCAGCGACGACGGCTGGAACATCGACCAGCAGGAACAGGTGTCGTTCAACGGCAAACTGCAGGGCAAGCTGCAATGGGAACTGATGGGTGAGCACAACCGCATGAACGCGCTGGCTGCGCTGGCCGCTGCGCGCCATGCCGGGGTGCCAGTGGCGCAAGGCTTGGCGGCACTGTCCGAATTCAAGAACGTGAAGCGTCGTATGGAAGTGCGCGGTACGGTCAACGGTATCACCGTGTACGACGACTTCGCGCACCACCCTACCGCCATCGATACGACAGTGGCTGGGCTGCGTCGCAAGGTGGGCAAGGCGCGCATCCTCGCCGTGCTCGAACCGCGTTCCAACACCATGAAGCTGGGTGTGATGAAAGATGCCTTGCCCGGCAGTCTGAAGGATGCCGACCTGACTTTCTGCTATGCCGGAAATCTGGGTTGGGATGCGCGAAGCGCGCTGGCGCCGCTGGGCGATAAGGCGCTGGTGAAGGACGACCTCAACGAACTCATCGATGCCATCGCCAGCGCGGCGAAGTCAGGCGACCAGATACTGGTGATGAGCAACGGCGGTTTTGGCGGTATACACGATAAGCTGCTGCTTCGGCTGCAGGGCTGATCGTCTACTGCACCAAGTACTCGATCACATCCCCGCCCGCTTCCTCGAAATTACGCCCCAGGCTGATGGCACCGGCACCGTGCAACACGATCTGCTGGTGGTTCAGCTCTATCACCTGACCGTCGCTGAAGCGCACGAAAGTGCCGTTCGCACTGTGGTCGGTGAGCAGGAACTTGCCGAAATTGAACTCGATACGGGCGTGCTGGCGCGAGGCGAGGTTGTCGAGTATCACCAGGTCCGAGTCCTCTGCCCGGCCAAGCAGGGCGCTGTGGTTCTGCTCGCCGACGGTGCACACATGGGTCTCGTAACGCAGCATCAATTCGTTGCGGGACAGCGCGGGTTTGCGGAATGACTGCGAGCCGATGCGTGTGCTGGTCGTGTCTTCCTGTTCCCAGAAAACCTGGAACACATCGAACGATTCCTGCTTGCCGCGGAACGCCGTGCGCTGCAGCGGGCGCGTGTATTTGAGCAGCTTGTCCGGCAGTTCGCTGATCACGGCTTGCGACGTGAGGATCTGCCGCGCGCGCGTGATGGCGGTGATGCGTGCCGCCAGATTCACGGTGTCGCCGAAGGCGTCGTTGCGGTCCAGCAGCACGTCGCCGTAGTGCAGGCCGATGCGAACATATATCGGCTGGTCGCCGCCGGGACGATGATGTTCGATCTCCAGTTGCATGGCGCGGGCGGCGCTCACGGCGCTCACGGCATCCGGGAAGGAACACATGACCTCGTCGCCTATGGTCTTGATCAGTTTGCCGTGATGTTCGAGTGCCACCCGGGTGAGGATGGACAGTGTGCGGGTGACCATGTGCAGTGCGACCTCGTTGCCGAGCTTGTCGTACAGCGCGGTACTGCCGCTGATGTCGGCAAACAGGATGGCGAGTTGCAGCTGCTGGCTGCTCATCAGCCGTTGGCACCGAACATCATGCGCCTGGCCACGAACTTCTTGGCCGGCGGGAGGTGGTCGAGCAGGTTGAGCGCGGCCGAGCGCAACGGGCCCAGCAGCGGCAGGTCGTTGGAGAACAGGCGCACCAGCCCGTCGGTGAAGCGGATGCCCGCATTGCGGTCGATGCGGCGCGAATCGCGGTAGGCTTTGCACATGGTGGCGGAGCCGATGCCGTCGGGTGCGTGGTCGAGGATGGTCTGCGCCAGTTCCCATGCGTCGCGGATGCCCATGTTGAAGCCTTGGCCCGCCACCGGATGCAGGGTCTGCGCGGCATTGCCTATCAGCACGGTATGCGGGAAGGTGATGTCGGGCGCACGCTTGAGGCGCAAGGGGTAGCTGTTGCGCTTGCCGATGGCGGTGAAGTTGCCGACGCGGTCGCCGAAGTGGCCTTGCAGAAAGCGCAGGAAGGTCTCGTCGTCCCAGCCCAGCATGGTCTGCACCGGTTCGTGCGCGGCGGTCAGCACCAGCTCGTAGCCGTCCATATACGGCAGCAGTGCCATCGGGCCCTGCGCGGTGAAACGCTCGAAGGCGACGCCGTTGTCCGGCCGGTCGGTGTTGACGTGCGCGATGATGCCGCTCTGGCCGTAGTCGGTGATCTGCGGCGGGCGCTTGGCCTCAAGTAACTGGCCGCCGTCGGCGACCACGGCGAGCCTGGCTGTGAGGGTGCGCTGTGCACCTTGTTGCTGATAGACGATGGTTGACTGTTCGTTGTCGCTGGACAGATCGCTGACGGTAGCGCCGTACAGGCGATCGACATCGGTCTGATGTAAAGCCCTTTGCAAGGCTGCGTGCAGCGCGGTGTAGGGCAACACGTAACCCATGTCCGGCACGTCCAGATCATCGGCGCGCAAAGTGGTGTGACCGGAAGACTCTTTCTGTGTGACTTCGATCACCTTGATGCCGCTGACATCCTGCAATGACTGCCATGCGCCGAGACGCTGCAAGAGCAGGCGCGAGCCGTAAGACAACGCCAGCGCGCGCGGGTCGGTGGTGTTGATCGCGGATTCGCGCGCTTCCAGCAAGGCCACCTTGAGGTCGTTGTCGCGCAGCGCCAGCGCCAGCGCGATACCGACCGGGCCGCCGCCGATGATGGCGACGTCATAGTGTTCATTCATGGCGCATCTCCTCCTCGATCTGTTCGACGGTCTTGGGTGCATCCCGAGTCAGTACCTCGTTGCCGTGCGCGGTGATCAACACATCGTCCTCGATGCGGATGCCGATGTTCCACAGTTCCTGCGGCACGTTGTCAGCGGGGCGGATGTAGCAGCCGGGCTCCACCGTCAGCGTCATGCCGCTTTGCAGCGGACGCCAACTGCCGTCGAGTTTGTATTCGCCGACATCATGCACGTCCATGCCCAACCAGTGGCCGGTGCGGTGCATGTAGAACTGCTTGTAGCTTTCGGTTTCGAGCACGGATTCCAGCGAACCCTGACAGAGTTTGAGGTCGATGAAGCCCTGTGCCAGCACGCGCAGCGCGGCCTGATGCGGCGCATCCCACAGCTTGCCGGGATGGGCGGCGGCGATGGCGGCTTCCTGCGCGGCGAGTACGATCTGGTACACATCCTTCTGCGCGGGGGAGAACTTGCCGTTGATGGGGAAAGTGCGCGTGATGTCGGCAGCATAACCGTCCAGCTCGCAACCCGCGTCGATTAGCAGCAGTTCGCCATCGTTCAAGCGCGCATCGTTGCCCACGTAATGCAGGGTGCAGGCATTGGCACCGCCCGCGACGATGCTGGTGTAGGCCGGATGACGTGCACCGTGAGAGCAGAACTCGTGCAGCAACTCCGCTTCCACCTCGTATTCATGCTGGCCGGGGCGGGTGAAGCGCATGGCGCGGCGATGGGCTTCGCAGGAGATGGCGGCGGCGCGGCGCATGATGTCCTGTTCGAGGAAATCCTTGATCAGGCGCATCTCGTTCAGCAACTCCTGCACGTCGCGCAGATGGGACGGTGCCTGGATGCCGCTACGTGATCTGGCCTTCACCGCTTCGCGAACTTTGAGCAGACGCGCATCCCACTCGCTGCTCGCACCCATCGGATAATACAAAGTAGGCTGATCGGCCATCAGCTCGGCCAGCTTCTCATCCAGTTGCGCGATGGGATAGGCGGCATCGAAGCCGAAGTGCTGCGCGGCGGCATCAGGGCCGTAACGGAAGCCGTCCCAGATCTCGCGCTCGGGGTTCTTCTCGCGGCAGAACAGGATGGACTGCCGCGCCTTCCCTGCGATCAGTACCAGCACCGCTTCCGGTTCGGCGAATCCGCTCAGGTAATAGAAGTGACTGTCGTGACGGTAGTCGTAGTGCGCATCGGCGTTGCGCGCCACTTCGGGCGCGGTGGGGATGACGGCGATGCCCTGCCCCATCTTTTCGAAAAGCTGGCGGCGGCGTTGGTGGAAATGTGCGAGATCAGGCATGACCCGCATTCTGCGACGCACGCAGTTGCTTGTCGAGTTCATCCAGCCGTTGCGGGGTGCCGATGTCCCTCCACAGTCCGTGATGGTGCTCGCCGCTAATGCGGCCCTGCGCGATCTGTTCGCGCAGCAGTGGTGCCAGCGGGGCGGCGCTGCCGCGCGCAATGTTGGCGAACAGGGCGGGTTGATAGAGGCCGATGCCGCTGAAAGTCAGGATCGAGGATCGAGGACCGAGGATCGAGGGGGTGGGCACGATACGGTCGCCTGCGAGACAGAAATCGCCCTTGAGGTTGTGTTCGGGGTTATCCACCAGCACCAGATGCGCCACATCATTGCTTGCAGCGAGTGCGGCAGCACGCTGCGACAGATGGTCGAAATCGTAATCGCAATACACATCGCCATTCACCACCGCGAAGGGTGCATCGCCCAACAAGTGCAGCGCGAAGGCGATACCCCCCGCTGTCTCCAGTGCCGTGCCTTCATCCGAATATTCGATGCGTGCGCCGTAGCGCGATCCGTCGCCCAGCGCCTGTTCGATCTGCCTGCCGAGGTGGGCGTGGTTGATGACGAGGTCGGTAATGCCTGCGCGCACCAGCCGCTCGATGTGCCACACGATGAGCGGCTTGCCGCCCGCCTGCAGCAGCGGCTTGGGTGTGTGGTCGGTGAGCGGGCGCATGCGCTCGCCGCGACCGGCGGCCAGGATCATGGCGCGCATGGTTCAGGCCTTTTCCATCTGCATATTGAGTTCGAGCAGGATGTTCAGCAGCGGCTTGAGGTCGATGTAGCGCTCGCAGGCCTTGTGCAGGTATTCCATCACCAGCGGCATGTCCTTCAGGTAGCCGTCCTTGCCGTCGCGGTGGTACAGGCGGGCGAAGATACCCAGTACCTTGATGTGACGTTGCACGCCCATCATCTCGTAATCGCGGTAGAACTCGCCGAAGTCTTCGCGTACCGGCAGGCCGGCTTTGCGCGCCTTCTCCCAGTACGGGATCAGCCAGTCCATGACATCGGCCTCTTCCCACTGGATATAGGCATCCTTGAACAGCGAGGCGAGGTCGTAGGTGATGGGGCCATACACGGCGTCCTGAAAATCGAGGATGCCGGGATTGTTGTCCGGCACGAACATCAGATTGCGCGAATGGTAGTCGCGGTGCACATACACGCAGGGCTGGGTGAGGTTGTTGGCGAGGATGCGCTGGAACACCTCCTCCAGTTTTACCTTCTGTTTGTCGTTGAGTGTCACGCCCAGATGTTTGCCGATGTACCACTCGGGGAACAGGTCGAGCTCGCGGCGCAGCAAGGCTTCGTTATAAGGCGGTAGTTCGTCTGGTTTGGAGGCGAGTTGGATCTTGATCAGCGCATCGGTGGCCGCCGCGTAAAGCTGCTTGGGGCTTTCAGTCTGCAAAGCTTGCAGGTAGGTGGTGTTGCCGAGGTCAGACAACAACAGGAAACCCTGCGTCAGATCGTGCGCATACACATGCGGGACATGGGTGCCGGCCTGTTCGAACAGTTTGCCGATATGCAGGAAGGGTTCGCAGTTCTCGTGTTGCGGCGGGGCATCCATCACCACCCGGGTCGAGCCGTCGCCAAAGGTGGCGCGGAAGTAGCGGCGGAAGCTGGCGTCGGCGGAAGCGGGCGCGAGGGTGAACGGTTGGTCGGGGAAAAGGGATGAAAGCCAGTCGGTAAGCTGTTGTTGACGCTGCATTTGATTGCCTTAATGAGGGTTTTGTGCGATTTTAGCACCTTAATTTGACCGACCCGCCCATGCTTTTCCGTTCGCGCCTGTACGCACTTTCCCTGTTGTTCGCCTTGCCCTGTCTGGCGGTCGCCGAGACCTTGCCGCTCAAGCTGGACCGTACTTTCAAGCGTCTGCCCGCCCAGTCGGAGCCGGGGGTGGCTTTCATCAGCGCGGACAGTCTGGAGGCGCGACAGGGAGACCAGCTGGAGGCCAGCGGCAAGGTGGAACTACGCCAGGATGGCCGTGTGGTAAAAGCCGACCACTTGCTCTACGAACAGGAAAAGCAGGATGTGTACGCGGACGGGAACGTGAGCATCATGCAGGGCGAGACTGTGGTGAACGGCCCCCGGCTGAAGATGAACCTGGACCTCGATGTCGGCGAGATGGCGCAGCCGGAGTTCATCATCGGCGAGAATAATGCGCGTGGTACTGCGGCAGTGATGAATCTGGAAGGACGTCAGCGTCAAACCTTCCGTTCCGCTGTCTATACGACCTGTCCGGCCGGGAATGATGACTGGCTGATTCGCATGAGCACGCTGGAACTCGACCGCGACAGACAGGTTGGCGTCGCCTACAACGCCAGGGTCGAGTTCAAGAGCGTGCCCTTCCTTTACACGCCGTGGATGGATTTCGCGCTGAACGACGACAAGCGGTCGGGCTTCCTGGGGCCTGTCTTCGGTAGTACCAACTCCGGCGGCAGCGAGATCACGCTGCCCTATTTTTGGGACATCGCGCCCAATCTGGACGTGACGTTCTCGCCGCGCCACATCAGCAAGCGCGGGACGCAGTTCAACAATGAAATGCGCTATCTTCAGCCGCGATACAGCGGTGAGATCAATGCCGATGTGTTGGCCGGGGACCGTGTGAGTGGGCTTGACCGATCCCACTTCGGGATCAAACATCGGCACGATCTCGGCAGCGGTTTCTCTGCTGCGGTGGATGCGAACGTGGTTTCGGACGATGCCTATTACCGCGATCTGGCAGGGGCCCTCAGCGGAACGTCACAAGCCAACCTGCTGCGCGAGGGCGTCGTGTCATATGCAGGATACGGCTGGAACGCATCGGCCAGAGTGCAGCGCTACCAGACTTTGCAGGACCCGCTGGCGCCGGTGGCGATCCCTTATCGCCGCCAGCCGCAATTGACACTGAGCACGAGCCGACAGTTTGCGGACAGTACCGTGAGTCTCAGCAGTGAATACGTGGACTATCGCCATCCTTCCTGGGTGAGTGGGCAGCGCTTGGTGATAAATCCGTCAATCAGCTACCCGTTATTGAACGAACCCGGATATTTTCTGACACCGAAGCTGGCGCTGCATTACACCAGCTATGCGCTGGATGCCAACAACCTATCCGGTATCCCGAACACTCAGCGCACTGTGCCGATGTTCAGTGTGGATGGCGGGCTGATCTTCGAGCGCAACGACTCGTTCCTGGGCAATGATTACATGCAGACGCTGGAGCCGCGCGCCTACTATGTCCGCATCCCCTATCGCGACCAGTCCTTCCTGCCCAATTTCGATTCGGCGCTGGCGCCTTTCAGCTTCAGTCAGATATTCACCGAGAACCGCTTCCTCGGCAGCGACCGTGTGGGCGACGCGGACATGATGACACTGGCGCTGACCTCGCGCGTGATCGACGGGGATGACGGGACTGAACGCTTGCGCGTGGCGATAGCGGAGCGCTTCACATTTCAGACGCCGCAAGTGAATCTTGGTGCCAGTGCTGATACCAATAGCCGCTCCGATATCCTGCTGATGCTCGGAGGCACGATGACACGAGCCTGGTATCTGGACAGCCAGTTGCAGTTCAATCCGAACCAGAGCTATACACAAAACTATAGTGCTGCTGCTCGCTACAATCCCGAGACGGGAAAACTGTTGAACCTTGGCTATCGCTATGCCCGTGATTCATTGCGCCAGATGGACCTTTCTGGCCAGTGGCCCTTGTTCGGCCGCTGGCATGGCGTTGGACGAATCAACTATTCTTTGCGCGATGACCGTCTTCTGGAGGCGCTGGGCGGGCTTGAGTATAATGCTGCGTGCTGGTCGGTAAGAGTGGTGGTGCAGAGTTTTGCGACAGCCACCAATGAGCGTGCGACAGGCATATTCACGCAGCTCGAATTGAGTGACTTGATACGCGTCGGTGCTGACCCGCTGGAGGCGCTGCGCATCAGCGTTCCCGGCTACATCAAGCTGAACGAACTACCCGCCGACAAGCCGGAACAAGGCTTGCATTGATCCCCTATTGCGAAAGAAACATATGCTGAAGATACGAATCGCGCTTGCACTGCTGCTGCTTGCGGGCCCCGCAGCCGCAGCTGATGTGGCCAAGAGCGCCAGACCCATCGATGACATTCGAGTCGTCGTGAATGAAGAAGTGATCACGCGTCTGGAGCTCGATGAGCGCATGCGGTTAGTCATCAGCCAGTTACAGCGACAAGGCACACGACTGCCGGACACGGCCATCCTCGAGAAGCAGGTCCTGGAGCGCATGATCATGGAGAAGTTGCAGATGCAGTTCGCCAGGGAGACGGGCGTGCAGGTGGACGATGTCCAGCTTGAAGGCGCGCTGCAGCGCATCGCCATGCAGAACAAATTCCCTTCACTACCTGCTTTCCGCGCCAAGCTGGAAAAGGACGGGGTGGATTTCGCCAAGTTCCGCGAAGAGATACGCGGCGAGATGCTCACCGGCCGTCTGCGCGAGCGCGAGGTGGACAGCAAACTGGTGATCAGTGAAGCCGACATCGAGGCGTTCCTCGCCACGCAAGCGACGCAGGGCAACAAAGGGGAAGAGCTGAAGCTGGCTCACATACTGGTCGTGGTGCCGGAACAGGCGACCGCTGCGAGCATCCGCAACTACCAGCGCAAGGCAGAGGAAGCGCTCGCCAAACTTCAGGGCGGTGCGCCCTTCTCGCAAGTGGCTGCGGGCTATTCGGATGCCAGGGATGCCTTGCAAGGGGGCGAGCTAGGCTGGCGCCCGGCCAACCAGTTGCCGGCATTGTTCAGCGAGCCTTTGGCGGACATGAAGGCAGGCGAGCTGAGCCCCTTGTTGCGCAGCCCCTCCGGTTTCCACATCATCAAGCTACTGGAGCGTCGCAGTTCGGATACGCCGGTGTTCATCACCCAGACACATGCGCGCCATATCCTGATCAAGACCAGCGAACTGGTGCCGGAGAGCGAAGCCAAGGCGCGCTTGCAGGAGATCAAGCGCCGCATCGACAAGGGGGCGGATTTCGCCGAGCAGGCGCGCCTGTATTCCGAGGATGGCAGCGCCGCGCAGGGCGGCGACCTGAGCTGGATATCGCCCGGCGAGACCGTGCCGCAATTCGAACAGGCGATGGATGCGCTCAAAATCGGGCAGGTCAGCGGTCTGGTGCAGTCCGGTTTCGGCTGGCACCTGATCCAGGTGCTGGCGCGCAGGGACACTGACATCAGTGCCGAGCAGAAGAAACAGCAGGCACGTCAGGCTATCCGCACATACAAATCCGAAGACGCCTATCAGGATTGGCTGCGCCAGTTGCGCGACCGCGCCTTCATCGAATATCGCGAGTGATGCGTATTCAGCGCATAGCGCTATCTTTTGCTTCCTCTCCCGCAAGCGGGAGAGGATTGAGGAGAGGGTAGGTGGGCGCACCCCTTATCGTCACCAGTGGCGAGCCGGCGGGGATCGGGCCGGACCTGTGTCTGCAACTCACACAGGGAGCCCAGTCGCTGGTGGTGATCGCCGACCGGGAGTTGCTACGGCAGCGCGCTGCACAACTCGGTCTTTCCGTGCACTTGCATGACTATCGGCCGGGCCAGCCCTTGCGGCAGGATGGGCTGAACATCCTGCATGTGCCGTTGCACAGCCCGGTGCATGCAGGTCGGCTCGATGTCGCCAATGCAGGCTATGTGCTGGAGATGTTGCGCCGTGCGGCACAGGGTTGCCTGTCCGGAGAATTCGCGGGCATGGTGACCGCCCCGGTGCACAAGGGCGTCATCAACGACGCCGGTATCCCCTTCACCGGCCACACCGAATTCCTCGCCGAGGTTACCCACACCCCTCTGGTGGTGATGATGCTGGCGGGCGGCGGCATGCGCGTCGCACTGGCGACCACACACCTGCCGTTGCGCCAAGTCGCTGACGCCATCACGCGGCCGCTGCTGGAAGACATACTGCGCATCCTGCAGCGCGACCTGCAACGCCGCTTCGGCTTGCCCCGCCCGCGCATCCTCGTCGCCGGACTCAACCCGCATGCGGGTGAGGGCGGTCATCTCGGGCGCGAGGAGATCGAGGTGATGATCCCGGTGTTGGACAAGCTGCGCGCGGAAGGCTTCGACGTCTCACCGCCACTGCCCGCCGATACACTGTTTGCGGAGCACCGCCTGAAGGAATGTGACGCCGTGCTCGCGATGTATCACGACCAAGGGTTACCCGTGCTCAAGCACGCCAGTTTTGGCGAGGGCGTGAACGTCACTTTGGGGATGCCCATCATCCGCACCTCGGTCGACCACGGCACGGCGCTGGAACTGGCGGGCACGGGCAAGGCCAATGTCGGTAGCTTGCTGGAAGCCATCAAGGTGGCAGAGGAGATGGTGCAGCATGAACGGACATAACATTGATGAAGCTTTGGTTCCGACATCACACGCTGCGCGTATGAGTCTTCTCAGAAACGCTTTTTGGATTTATTGAAATGAGTCATGAAGCGAAAAAGCGTTTCGGCCAGAACTTCCTCGTCGACCAGAACATCATCGCCGACATCGTCCGTTGCATCCGCCCGATGCCGGACGACAACATGGTGGAGATCGGTCCAGGCCTGGGTGCACTCACGCGCCCGCTGCTCAAGACGCTCGACAAGTTGCATGTGGTCGAGATCGACCGCGACATCATCGCCCGCCTCAAGACTGACTATCCGCAGGACAGGATCGTCATCCACGAAGGTGACGCGCTGAAGTTCGATTTCGCCACGCTTGGCACGCCGCTGCGCATCGTCGGCAACCTGCCCTACAACATCTCCTCGCCGCTGCTGTTCCACTTCGCGGAATATGCCGAGCGCATCACCGACATGCACTTCATGCTGCAGAACGAAGTGGTCGAGCGCATGGTGGCCGAACCCTCCACCGCTGCCTATGGGCGCCTGTCGGTGATGCTGCAATACCGCTTCTACATGGAGAAACTGCTCGACGTCCCGCCGCAATCCTTCCGGCCCGCGCCCAAGGTCGATTCTGCCATCGTGCGCATGATCCCTCTGCCGAAGGGCAAGCTAGAGGTGGCGGATGAGAAGCTGTATGGCAAGATCGTGACTGCCGCCTTCGGGCAGCGCCGCAAGACGCTGCGCAACACGCTCCGCGACTATCTTGCCGAAAGCGATTTCGCCCGTCTGGATATCAACCCGCAGTTGCGTGCCGAGAACCTGGGGGTGGCGGAATATACGCGCATCGCCAATTCCATCAGCGCTCGCGCCGTCCATTGCCCTTGAGCCGCTGAACGGCTGGCTTTCGGGTAGAATCGCACCTCATTCATCACCGGCAGACGTCGCTTCATCATGTCCGACATTCCACCTATCGTATTGACCTTCGCGGCCAGCGATCCCAGCTCCGGCGCGGGGATGCAGGCCGATATCCTGACCATCGCCAGCATGGGCTGCCATCCTTTGTCGGTAATCACCGGCATCACGGTGCAGGACACCAGCGGTGTGGAGGATATCCAGCCAGTGGACGCCGATCTGGTGGTCGACCAGGCACGCACGCTGCTGGAGGACATGCCGGTCGCGGCGTTCAAGATAGGTCTGCTGGGCAGTGTCGACAACATCGCGGCCATCGCCGAAGTCATCTCCGATTATCCCGACATCCCGCTGGTGTTCGATCCGGTGCTGGCCTCAGGACGCGGCGACGAGCTGGCCAATGAGGACATGCTGGATGCGCTGCGCGAACTTCTGTTGCCGCAGACGACCATCCTCACGCCCAACAGCATGGAAGCACGCCGCCTGGTGATGGACGAGGAGAATGAATCCGATGATCCAAGTCTGTCCGAATGCGCAAAACGCATCTTGGGCATGGGCTGCGAATATGTGCTGATCACCGGTACGCACGAGCATACGCCCAAGGTGGTGAACACCCTGTACGGCGAGCGAGGACAATTGCGCAGCGATGACTGGCCGCGCCTGCCAGGCATCTACCATGGTTCAGGTTGCACGCTCGCCTCGGCGATCGCCGCCTTGCTCGCCAATGGTTTGAGCATGGAAGATGCCGTGCGCGAGGCGCAGGAATACACATGGGAGGCACTGAAATACGGCTTCCGTCCCGGCATGGGGCAGCACATCCCGGACCGTCTGTTCTGGGCGCGCGACGAGGATGAGGCAGGCGAGGAGACGCGACATTAAGAGGCGGGACGCATTCCAGGGCTTGTATGCCATCACGCCGGATGAACCTGATACTGCCAGGTTGTTGCAGCAGGTGGAACGGGCTTTACGTGGTGGTGCGAGCATCCTGCAATACCGAAACAAGCTGGCTGATGGAGTTCTGCGGCGGGAACAGGCAGCAGCTTTGCGCGATATGACGCGTGGATTCGGAGCGATCTTCATCGTCAACGACGATGTGCAGCTGGCTTCCCGGGTAACCGCCGACGGCGTGCATCTCGGGGCCGAGGATGGCGATATCGCTGCTGCACGGGCGGTCCTCGGGAGCGACGGACTAATCGGTGCCTCTTGCTATAATCGCGCGCCGTTGGCGGTCGACGCGGTGCGGCAAGGTGCGGACTATGTGGCGTTCGGTGCGTTCTTTCCATCGAGTGTGAAACCGGGGGCGGTCGTCGCCGAGTTATCACTGCTGGAGAGCGCGCGGCGCGAATTGCAAGTGCCGATAGTCGCGATCGGCGGCATCACGATAGTGAACGGCAGGCAGCTGGTCGCTGCAGGCGCGGACGCGCTGGCAGTGATCTCGGCGTTATGGAATGCGCCGGACATCGAACTGGCGGCAAGAGAATTTTCCAATCTATTCAGGCAAGGCAGAACAGCATGACATCGCACAATCAGGAACTCTTCGACCAATCTCAGAAACTCATCCCCGGCGGCGTGAACTCGCCGGTGCGCGCATTCAAGTCGGTCGGCGGCACACCGCTGTTCTTCAAGCGTGGCCAGGGCGCTTATGTGTGGGATGCGGACGACAAGCGCTACATCGACTATGTGAATTCCTGGGGCCCGATGATCGTCGGCCATTGTCATCCCGAAGTGGTGAAGGCTGTGCAGGCCGCAGCCGCAGAGGGGCTGGGCTTCGGCGCGCCGACCGCGGCGGAGCTGGAGATCGCCGAGACGCTGTGCAGGATCCTGCCGTCGCTGGAGATGGTGCGTCTGGTCAGCTCCGGCACCGAAGCGACCATGACCGCCATCCGCTTGGCGCGCGGTTTCACCGGTCGTTCGCGCATCATCAAGTTCGAAGGCTGCTATCACGGTCATTCCGACGGTCTGCTGGTCAAGGCCGGTTCCGGCGCGCTGACCTTCGGCCAGCCGAGCTCTTCCGGCGTGCCGGCCGAGATCGCGGGCCTGACCACGGTGCTGGATTACAACGACGTGGCGGGTCTGGAGAAGACCTTCGCCGAGATCGGCAAGGAGATCGCCTGCGTGATCGTCGAGCCGGTCGCGGGCAACATGAACCTGATCCTGCCGAAGCGCGAGTTCCTCGACGCGATGCGCAACCTCTGCACCAAGCACGGCGCGGTGCTGATCCTGGACGAGGTGATGTCCGGCTTCCGCGTCGGCCTGCAGGGCGCGCACGGCCACTACGGCATCAAGCCCGATCTGATCACGCTGGGCAAGGTGATGGGCGGCGGTCTGCCCGCTGCCGCGTTCGGCGGTCGCCGCGACATCATGCAATGCCTCGCTCCGCTGGGCGCGGTGTACCAGGCCGGCACACTGTCCGGCAATCCGGTGGCGGTGGCCGCGGGCCTGACCACGCTCAAGCTGGTGCAGGCGCCCGGCTTCTACGAGCGACTGACGAAAATCGCGAAGGACATGACCGAAGGCATCGCGGCGAGTGCGAAGAAGCACGGCATCCCGTTCAGCGCGCAATCCATCGGCAGCATGTTCGGCCTGTATTTCAGCGCCAAGGCGCCGACCTCGTATGCTGAGGTGATGGCCAGCGACAAGGCGGCGTTCAACCGATTCTTCCACGCGATGCTGGACGAGGGCGTGTACCTTGCGCCGTCCGCGTTCGAGGCGGGCTTCGTCTCGGCAGCGCATAGCGATGCCGATATCGCGGCCACCATCGCTGCCGCTGACAGAGTCTTTGCGGCCTGGAAATAATGGGACTCTTCTCCCGTGCGGTGTTTTACACCACCGTCAATCACATGAAAGATCTGCCGCTGCATGGCGGCAAGGAAGTCGCGTTCGTCGGGCGTTCCAATGCGGGCAAGTCCAGCGCAATCAACACGCTGGCCAACCATGTACGTCTGGCCTTTACCAGCAAGACGCCCGGGCGTACCCAGCACCTCAATTATTTCGACCTTGGGGACAACCGGTTCCTGGTCGACCTGCCCGGATACGGCTATGCCAAAGTACCGCCGGATATCCAGGCGCATTGGGAACACCTGCTGGGTCAGTACTTGCAAACACGCTCGGAACTGGCCGGGCTGGTAGTGATCATGGACTCGCGTCATCCGCTGACGGAACGTGACCAAGGGATGCTGGACTGGTTCGCACCGACGGGGAAGCCGATCCATATCCTGCTGACCAAGTCGGATAAACTGAGCCGTCAGGAAGCGACCAAGACGCTGCGCGAAGTGAAGGAATTCCTGGCTGAACACTTTCCGCAATGTACGGTGCAGCTTTTCTCCAGCCTGAAGAAAACCGGTACAGATGAAGCGGAAGCAGTGATTGCCGGATGGCTGAAAGACTGACAGGCAAAAAAATGCCCCTGAACCAAAGGGGAAAGATTCAGGGGCAGAAGGTCTTTACAGGGTAAAGACGCCCGCTCAGGGAGGAGAAACGGGAAGCAGCTCTCGCTACTCGTTTGCTCAGACGGGGCTATGCGAAAATAGTTCCATTACATGACTAAAAAATTTGGGAATAGCTATGCAGATACTCGGACAGTACCCGCAATCCAGAATGCGCAGGATGCGCAGAGATCAATTTTCACGGAACATGATGCGAGAGCATGTGCTTACACCGGCCGATTTCATCTATCCCGTGTTCGTGCTGGAAGGCAGCAATAAAACCGAGGATGTGAAGTCCATGCCGGGCGTGCAGCGCAAGACTTTGGACTTGCTGCTTAAAGATGCAGAGCAATGTGTGAAGCTGGGCGTACCGGTGATGGCTATCTTCCCGGTGATCGAGGCCGCGAAGAAAAGTCTGGGTGCGGAAGAGGCCTTTAACCCGGACGGGTTGGTGCCGCGTGTAGTGGCAGAGCTGAAGAAGAATTTCCCGGATTTGGGGGTGATGACCGACATTGCCTTGGATCCCTACACCAGTCACGGTCAGGATGGTCTGATCGACGATGGCGGCTATGTGCTCAACGACGAGACGATCGCGGTGTTGACGCGGCAGGCGCAGTCTCATGCAGCGGCGGGTGCCGACATCGTCGCGCCATCCGACATGATGGACGGCCGTATCGGTGCAGTACGTGCGGCGCTGGATGCGGACAAGCACATCTACACGCGCATCATGGCCTACTCGGCCAAATATGCCTCCAGTTTCTACGGCCCGTTCCGCGATGCGGTGGGTTCCAGTGGCAATCTGGGCAAGGGCAATAAATATACCTATCAGATGGATCCGGCGAATTCCGACGAGGCGCTGTGGGAAGTCGGCCTCGATCTGCAGGAAGGGGCGGACATGGTGATGGTCAAACCCGGCATGCCCTATCTAGACATCGTGCGTCGTGTGAAAGACGAATACAAGACCCCGACCTTTGTCTATCAGGTGAGCGGCGAATATGCGATGCTGAAAGCGGCGGCACAGAACGGTTGGCTGAATGAGGAGGCTTGTGTGCTGGAAGCCTTGCTGTCCTTCAAGCGCGCAGGTGCAGACGGTATCCTGACCTACTTCGCCCTGGATGCGGCGCGCTGGCTGAAATCAGGCGGTTAGCAACGCTTCGACTGCCGCGATGTCTGCATGGGTCTTGGGGTGGCGGCTGCCACTGAAGCGTGCGCTTTCCGGTAACACCACGATGTGGGTCTGCACCCCGGACTCCGCAGTCAATGTGTAACTGGGGACGGCCTCCTCGTGTCCACTGAACCGTACCCGCCATTCCCCGCTCTCGAATTCGATCTTGTTCTTGAGTAAAAACAGCAGCACGGCTTTGGCATCATCCGAAAAGAGCATCAGGTTGATGTCTGAATTCACGCCTGCGGTGCCGCTCAGCACCGACCCCGTCAAGTAAGGCTTGAACTGCGACAATCGTTGCATGTTGTGCAGCGCTTCCTCGCGCAGATTGCGCAGGATGTCCGGATTGTCTGCATGCTGGTAGAGCGCGCGATATTGTTGCAACGCCAGGTCGACTTCCAGATTGCTTGGAAGATGGTGTGAATCTGCGACACCGAGTTGGCGGGCAGCTTTGCGTTTGGCGAAAGCGTGGTCTGTGATGCTGCCATCCGCCATCAGTTTGGCTGCTTCATGCGCAAGCTGGATGCGCATCAGGTCACGATGCTGTATCGGCGACTTGCGCATCAGAACAACTGGTCAGTGCCAGATTCGGCTGGTTTGAATATCTCCAGCAGGCTGACTCCGCGCTCGGCCGGCACGTTCTCCTCATAGAAATACTCTACATGCGCACCGTCCGGATCGCGCAAGCCTTCATCATTGATGCGGGCCGCCACCATGTGGGGAGGGACGGTGTATTCGATCTCCGGGGTGTCCTTCAGGATCTCTCCCATGTAGTCCATCCAGATCGGCAGGGCGGCACCGCCGCCGGTTTCTTTCTCACCAAGGCTGTGAGGGTTGTCATAACCCAGCCAGGTGACGGCAACCAGAGTGGGATGGAATCCGCAGAACCAGGCATCCATCGATTCGCTGGTCGTGCCGGTCTTGCCGGCCAGATCATGCCGGCCAAGTTCCATGGCGCGTATCGCAGTGCCGTGCTTGACGACATCCTGCATCATATTGACCATGGTGAAGGTGTTGCGGATATCGAGGATCTGCTCGGCATCCTTGCCGGCCTCGACCGGGACGGTCTGGCTGATGAGGTTCCCTTGACCGTCCTCGATGCGCTGGATCAGATAGGGTGTGACGCGGTAGCCGCCGTTGGCAAAGACTGCATAGCCACCCAGCATTTGCCAAGGGGTGGCAGACACCGCCCCCAGCGCCATCGTCAGATATGGGCCGACCTTCTCACGATCGAAACCGAATTTGGTGACATAGTCCTGTGCATAATCGAGTCCAATGGACTGCAGGATGCGGATCGATACCAGGTTCTTGGATTTGATGAGCCCCTGCCGCAAGCGCATCGGGCCTTCAAAACGGCCCTCATAATTCTTGGGCTCCCACAGCTCACCTCCCGTATCCGACAAATTGACAACGAGTGGGGCGTCATTGATGACGGAGGCAGGAGTAAAGCCCTTCTCAAGGGCGGCAGAATAGATGAAAGGCTTGAAACTGGAGCCGGGTTGCCGCCATGCTTGGGTGACATGATTGAATTGCTTGCGGTTGAAGTCGAATCCTCCGACCAGCGCATAGACGGCACCGGTGCGCGGATCGGCAGAAACAAAGGCAGCCTCGGCTTCTGGAATCTGGGTGATTTCCCAAGAATCGCCACTCGTCCTGTTGATGCGTATCAGCGCGCCTTGTTTGATACGGCGATGCAATACCCAGCGCCCATTTACCAGTTGCTGGGCGAAACGGAGTCCGGCCCCCTGGATCTCGACTGTCAGTCCGCCCTTCACTCGCACAGAAAGCCCTTTTCGGCTCACGGAAAGTACAACAGCCGGAATGAGTTCGTCGCTGCTGGAGACATCCTGTAGCGCTATATCAAGCAGCGCATCCGTGTTGTTCTTCTTTAAGTCGACAAAGCCTTCCGGGCCGCGATATTCATGTCGATGATCGTAATCCAGTACGCCTTTCCGCAAAGAAGCATAAGCGGCAGCCTGATCCCTGGCTCGTATGGTGGTATAGACGCTGTAACCCTGGGTGTAGATATCCTCCTGGAAGCGTTCATACATCTCCTGGCGAACCAGCTCGGAAACGAAATTCGCGTTGACAGCGAATTCCTGATGATAGGCGGATTGTTTGGTTTGGATCGGCTCGGCCAAAGCTACGGTGTATTCTTCTTCGCTGATGTAGCCCAGGTCACGCATGCGCCGCAGTATGTATTCCTGCCGGAGCTTTGCGCGCGAGGGGTTGACGACAGGATTATAGGCGCCCGGGGCTTTGGGCAAGCCAGCCAACATGGCCATCTCGGCCGTGTTCAATTCTGCGATGGGTTTTGAATAATACGCCTGCGCTGCGGCACCGAAACCGTAGGCCCGTTGCCCCAGATAGATGTGGTTGATGTAAAGCTCCAGGATCTCGCTTTTGCTGAGGTTGTGTTCGATCTTGAAGGCAAGCAACATCTCGTTGAATTTGCGGCTGAGGGTCTTCTCCTTGGAAAGAAAGAAGTTGCGGGCCACCTGCATGGTGATGGTGCTTGCCCCCTGTTTGACGCCACCAGAAGCAAAATTGGAATATGCGGCGCGCAGGACGCCGACATAATCGACGCCCCCGTGTTCATAGAAGCGATCATCTTCGGCGGCAAGAATGGCCAGCTTCATGCGCTCGGGAACTTCATCGATCTTTACAAGCTCGCGTCGTTCCTCGCCGAATTCACCGATCAGAACGCCCTCTGCGCTGTAGATGCGCAATGGCATCTTCGGGCGGTAGTCAGTGAGTGCCTCAAGCGACGGGAGTGTCGGATAGGTGAGGATCGCTGCGAACAGAAGGAGCAGTAAAGGCAATAGCGGGAGCATCAGGATGCCTACCGCAGGATAGAACCACCAGCGTGAAGTCATGACTACCATCAATATTTAAGTTAGACCCCGATTATATCGTTCAGGGAGCGCGATGGACGCACATAGAAAAAACTTTACACTCTTGGGAGTTATTGCTAGGATTTAAACCAGTTTATACGGAAGTGCGCTAACTATCCTATGATTAAAGGAAATTTCGACATCCCGTTAGATTTTCTGCAAACCTCCACGCCACCGATGATAGGCGTGGACATCAGTTCGTCTGCAGTCAAGATGCTGGAACTGAGCGAGGCGCCCAAAAAGAACGGATTCGTCGTGGAAAGGTATGCGATAGAACCGTTGCCTTCGGACGCTGTGAGTGATGGCAACATAAATAATCTGGAAGCAGTATCCGAGGCGTTGCAGCGCGCATGGAAGCGCATGGGAACACGTATCAGGAATGTGAGTCTTGCATTACCGGCGGCCGCAGTCATCAGCAAGAAGATCATGCTGCCGGCGGGATTGCGCGAGGACGATCTGGAATATCAGGTTGAATCCGAGGCGAACCAATATATCCCCTTTGCGCTGGATGAAGTGAACCTGGACTTCCAGGTGCTCGGCCCTTCACCTAACAACCCCGAAGAGATCGAAGTCCTGTTGGCGGCTTCGCGCAAAGCGAACGTCGAAGACCGGGTCGCTGCCGCACAGACTGCGGGATTGAAGGCGGTCGTTATGGACGTGGAGCCTTATGCAGCTGAGGCCGCTTTCAATCAGATCAGGTCCCAGCTGCCGGGTGGTGCAGAAGACCAGTGCATCGCCGTTGTCGATATCGGTGCCAGCGTAATGAACGTGAACGTTCTGCGGAATGGGCAATCTGTCTATACGCGCGACCAGCAGGTTGGAGGCAATCAGCTTACACAGCAGATACAGGCGGCGTTCGGTCTGACGGCGGAGGAGGCGGAGGCGGCAAAACGGAATGGCGGATTGCCGGAAAACTATGAAAGCGACGTTCTGGCACCGTTCCGCGAGAATGTGGCGATGGAAGTGGCGCGTGCACTACAGTTCTTCTTTACCTCGACCCAGTACAATGAAGTGAGCTATGTAGTGCTGTCTGGCGGTTGTGCCGCATTGTTGGGGCTGGATGAGGCGGTAGCCACCCGCACACAGGTCAGTGCGCTTGTGGCAAACCCGTTCGAACTGATGACGCTTTCTTCTCGGATCAAGCCGCGACAACTGCAAACTGATGCGCCGGCATTGATGATCGCGTGCGGCTTGGCGATGCGGAGGTTCGATCCATCATGATAAGAATCAATCTGTTGCCCCACCGAGCGGAAAAGCGGCGGGCAAAACAACTGCAATTCATCGTACTCAGTGTCATATCCGTCGCGCTGGGTGCTTTCCTGGTCGGGCTGGTGCATGTGGCTATCGGGACCCAGATCTCCTACCAGGAAAGAAGGAACGAATACCTGCAACAGGAAACTGCCGTATTGGACAGGCAGATCGCCGAGATCAAGAAGTTGCGTCAGCAGACGCAATCGCTTCTCGCCAGAAAGAATGTGGTCGAGAATTTGCAGTCCACGCGTTCGGACGTGGTTCATCTGCTGGATCAGATGCTGAGGATCCTGCCAGAAGGAGTCCATCTGAAATCGCTCCAGCAATCTGGCTATAGAATCAGTCTTGTGGGTTATGCGCAATCCAATGCCCGCGTCTCTACCCTGATGAGGGCGATAGACGACTCTCCATGGCTGGATTCGCCCGCACTGGTAGAGATACACGCGGCCAATGTGGGCGGATCGCGCCTGAATGAATTCTCCCTGAACTTCAATCTTACCAAGCAGATGGACTCCACGGGCGCTGACAGTACGGGCAAGGGAAGATAAAAGATGGCGATGAATTTCATTGAAGAGTTTAAAAACATAGATCCCAAGAAGCCCGGCAACTGGCCTTGGCTGGTCAAGCTCGCGTCCTTCGCTGCCATGTTCTTATTGGTAGTGGCCGCGGGTGGTTTCTTCGACTGGCAAGACCAGTACGAGAACCTGAAGCGTATAGAAGGTGAAGAAGCAAGCCTTAAGGAAACGTTCCTCGCGAAGAAGAGGGAGGCGATCAATCTGGATATCATCAAGAAGCAGTTGATCGATACGCAGCAATCGTTTGGGGCGTTGCTGAAGCAATTGCCAAGCAAATCGGAGATGGACGCCCTGCTGACCGATATCAACCAGGCGGGTCTGGGGCGCGGTTTGCAGTTTGAACTGTTCCGTCCTGGGCCAGAAGTTGCGACGGGCGTATTCACTGAGCAGCCGATTTCCTTGAAGGTGACCGGCAGTTACGATGACTTGGGGAATTTCGCGAGTGACATATCCCAGTTGCCACGCATCGTGACGCTGAACGACATCCGTATTGCGCCTATTGCGGGTGGCATGCTGAGCATGGAGTCCACTGCTAAAACCTATCGCTATCTGGATGAAGCGGAGTTGGAGGCGCAGAAAAGGGCAGCGCAGGCCGCCAAGAGGAAAAAATAATGAATGCGCGACTACTATCAGTGCTTATGGCCATGATGCTGGCCGGTTGTGGCGGTGAAGAGTTCCAGGATCTAAGGGATTTTGTGAATAACGCCGGTGCTGATATGCGCGGCAAGGTGGACCCTCCGCCAGACATCAAGCCCTACGAGCCGTTCGCTTATGACAACGCGACTTCACTGCCGGATCCATTCAAGCCGCGGAAGACAAAAACTGGCGGGGCGGGGCGTGGAGGGCTTAACCAGCCGGATTTCGACCGTCCCAAGGAAGAATTGGAAGATTACCCGCTGGAGAGTCTGAAGATGGTCGGATACCTGTCCCAAAAGGGAGTTGGACATGCCGTACTCCGCTCGTCGGAAGGGAAGATCCATCAGGTCAGGGTTGGAAACTACATAGGTCTGAATTTTGGTCAGATCACATCGATCTCGGAGACCGAACTCCAGGTCAAAGAAATGGTTCAGGATAGTGCCGGTGACTGGACGGAGCGCGAAAGTAGCCTGCAATTGATCGAATGATTAGGAGTGAAAAATGAAACTGCTTGATATGTCGGCAAACAAAATAATCCGAGTGGTTGCGATGGCAATTGCTCTTTGCTCCTTCAGTGCCCAGGCTCTGGAAAGTTCCGAGTTGGCTAATAGCATAGAGGCAATCAGTGCCAGCAATGAGAACGGGAAGCTCGTTGTGAAAGTGGCGCTAAAATCGCCGCCGAAAGCCCAACCTGCTGCTTTTACGATCAACACCCCGCCGCGCATCGCCTTCGATTTTCCCAATACTACAAATGGGATGGGGGCCTCCATGCAGACCTTCGGCGAAGGGGATCTGCGTAGTGCCAACATCGTTCAAGCGGGGAATCGCACGCGTTTGGTCATCAATCTTGCGCAAATGGTCGGATATGACACCAGGGTGGACGGCAACGATGTATTGATCACCTTGCAACCGAGGGGCGTGGGAGGTGGCGCAGAGCCTGTTCCTGCAGCCCATTTCGCTGATGCATCGTCAAGTGCCATGCAGCATAGCTTGAGAGACATAGATTTCCGCAGGGGCAAGAACGGTGAAAGCCGAATTCAGATCGATTTGTCCGACGCGGATATCGGTATAGATATCAAACAGCAGGGGCGGGCGCTGATAGTTGATTTCCAGCGCGCAGTGTTGCCGCGCAATCTGCAGCGGAAACTGGACGTTTCAGATTTCGCCACCCCGGTTCAAACGATCGACGCTTTCGTTCAGGGAAATAACGCGCGCCTGTCGATCGAACCGAAGGGACTTTGGGAATACTCGGCTTATCAGACAGACAACAAATTCATCGTCGAAGTCAAGGCTGTCACGGAAGACCCGAACAGGTTGGTGAAGGGGGCGGCTCCGGGATATTCCGGAGAAAAGTTGACGTTGAATTTCCAGAACATCTCGACCCGCGAAGCGTTGAGCGTCATTGCGGACTTTACCGGACTGAATATGGTCATCAGTGATACGGTCTCGGGCAGCTTGACGCTGCGCTTGAAGGATGTGCCGTGGGATCAGGCTTTTGAGATCATCCTGCAAAGTCGCGGATTGGACATGCGCAAGAACGGCAATGTGATTCAAGTGGCACCACGTGAAGAGATCGCGGCCAAAGAGAAGATCGAATTCTCTGCGCGTCAGGAGATCACCGAATTGGAGCCGTTGCGCACGGAGAACTTTGAACTTGCCTACGCGAAAGCGTCGGACGTAGTTACATTGATCTCCAATGACAAGCAAAAGATACTGTCGAGCCGCGGCAGCGCGAACTTCGATCTGCGCACCAATCTGCTGTTCGTCAAGGACGTGCCTTCCAGCCTTGAAGAGGTGCGCAAGCTCATCAAGCTGATCGATGTCCCGGTTCGCCAAGTGCTGATCGAAGCTCGATTTGTGGAAGCCAGTGAGTCCTTCAACCATACATTGGGCGGGCGCCTGGGGTACACCGGTCCAACGCAAGCGCAAGGTGGCGGCTTCGCAGTCGGCAACGCGGGCAGGGGAAGTATCTCTGGCGGCAGTTTGAACCTGCCCGGTGCAGCTTCGGGGTTAGGTGGATTGACCATGACGCTGTTCAATGCGGCAGCGACAAAGACGCTCACGCTGGAATTGAATGCGTCGGCCATCGATGGCACAACGAAGAACATCGCCAGCCCGCGAGTGGTCACGGGAGACAAGACAGCGGCAACGATTGAATCCGGTGTTGAGGTTCCCTATCTGCAGGCAAGCAGCAGCGGTGCAACGAACGTGGCCTTCAAAAAGGCAGTGTTGGGGTTGACCGTGACACCCCAGATCACGCCAGAGGATAGCGTGACCATGAAGATCAGCGTAAGTCAGGATACGGTGGGTAACATCTACTCCGGCGTACCAAGTATCAATACAAAGAAAGTCGACACACAAGTGCTCGTCGATAATGGGGGGACGGTGGTCATCGGCGGGGTTTACACGCAAGACGATTCCGATTCCACTTCTGCTGTCCCGGGTTTGGGGGACATCCCGGTGCTTGGCTGGCTGTTCAAGACGAATACTGTGGTCAAGAGCAAGAAAGAACTTCTGGTGTTCATCACACCGAAGATCCTTAAAGATACGCTTGGAACAAATTAGCGAAGTATCTAAGTAAAAACAAAAGCCCGGCATGCCGGGCTTTTGTTTTTACGAGCATGATTTCCGCTACAATTCTGGCATGGAACCGTCCAACACCTACAAATCCAGTAGTGGCAATATCATTCTGATTGGCTTGATGGGCTCCGGCAAGACGACGGTTGGAAAGCTGTTGGCCAAGCAGCTCCAGAAATCCTTTGTCGATTGTGATGAGGAGATACAACGGCGTACCGGGGTCACCATCCCCCACATCTTCGATGTGGAAGGAGAGGAGGGTTTCAGATTGCGCGAATCTGCCACATTGGAAGAGCTTGTCAAAAGAAACAATATCGTACTTGCGACCGGGGGCGGTGCGCCTCTGAGTCAGATGAATCGAGAATTGTTGAGCAGGAGCGGCATCGTCGTGTATTTGAAGAGCAGTGTGCATGACCTGTGGCATCGCACACGGCACGACCAGAATCGCCCCCTGCTGCAGACTGCCGATCCGCGCGCGACCCTGCAAGCGTTGTATGAGAAGCGCGACCCGCTGTACAACAGCATAGCTGATATCGTCATTCATACCGGGAAACAGAACGTGCAGCTTCTGCTATCCAGACTTCAGGAAAGATTGGCCGAATATCGCGCCCCAGACAAACCGGCAACAGAGAGTATCCAGTGATGCAAACATTGAGCGTCGGCCTGGCCGAACGGAGTTACCCGATATTGATTGGCAACGGCCTGTTATCAACTGGAGAGTTGTTCATGCCGTATATGCCAACCAAACGTGCCGTCATCATCAGCAATACGACGGTAGCTCCCTTATATCTGGAGCAGCTCCGCGCAAGCCTGCAGGGCGTGGGTGTGCACAGTGACAGCATCATCTTGCCGGACGGCGAGAGATATAAAAATGCCGCGTCGATGGAAACCATCTACGATTCCCTGCTGAGGTCGCACTGTGAGCGGAGTACGACACTCATTGCGTTGGGGGGGGGCGTGATAGGCGACATGGTCGGCTTTGCTGCCGCGTCATATTTGCGAGGGGTTCCGTTCATCCAGATACCTACCACGCTCCTCGCACAGGTGGATTCATCGGTGGGCGGCAAGACCGGCATCAATCACCCGCTTGGCAAGAACATGATCGGTGCTTTTTATCAGCCGAAAATGGTACTTGCTGATACCAGCACGCTGGATACCCTGCCGGACAGAGAGCTGAGTGCAGGTGTTTCTGAAGTGATCAAGTATGGCCTGATACGGGACCTGCCGTTTCTGGAGTGGCTCGAGCAGAACATGGAAAAGATTCTGGCAAGGGATACCGAAGCGCTGCAATATGCGATCGCCCGCAGCTGCCAGAACAAAGCAGAGGTGGTCGGCAACGACGAACGCGAAAGTGGCGAGCGTGCATTGCTGAACTTGGGGCATACATTCGGCCATGCTATCGAGAATGGCATGGGATACGGTGTATGGCTGCACGGGGAGGCGGTCGCCGCAGGCACCATCATGGCGGCAGAGCTCTCCCGCCGGATGGGCTGGCTGACGTCGGCTGAGGTTGCGCGGATCAGTGACCTGTTCCAGCGTGCAAGGTTGCCGGTGCGCGGACCAATGATGACGTTTGAAAAATACCTGGAACTGATGGGGCTGGATAAGAAAGTGGCGGCAGGAAAGATCAGATTCGTTCTGCTGGAAAAGCTGGGTGGTGCAGTCATGACAGGCGATGTGCCTGAGTCAATGCTGAAGGAAACGCTTGAGGCATGCTGTGGCTGAACGGCAGTTGGCTCCCTATGCTGTGAGCGAGAGCCTGGGCGGTCGACGGACGCCGGAGTCGAGCCCTCCAGGCCGAAGCGAGTTCCAGCGGGACAGGGATCGTATCATCCACTCAAGCGCATTCCGCAGGCTCGAATACAAGACGCAGGTTTTCGTCAATCACGAGGGCGACCTGTTCCGGACACGCCTCACGCATAGCATCGAGGTGGCGCAGATCGGCAGATCCATCGCGCGCCAACTGGGTCTGAACGAGGATCTGGTCGAGGCGATCTCGCTGGCACACGATCTGGGACACACGCCGTTCGGGCATGCCGGCCAGGACGAGCTCAATGACTGCATGGCCGAATACGGCGGATTCGAGCACAACCTGCAATCACTGCGTGTGGTGGATGTTCTTGAAGAACGGTACGCAGCGTTCGATGGGCTCAACCTCTGCTTTGAGACACGCGAGGGTATATTGAAACACTGCTCGCGTGAGAATGCCGAGCGGATGGGTGATGTGGGGCAGCGATTCCTGACCGGGCAGCGCCCCAGCCTGGAGGCGCAGGTTGCCAACCTGGCGGACGAGATCGCCTACAACAATCACGATGTCGATGACGGCTTGAGATCGGGATTGCTGTCGCTGGAGCAACTGGCGGAAGTGGAGCTGTTTGCCACCCATTTGGAGCAGGTGCGGCAGTCATGGCCGCAGTTGGCCGAGCGTCGCGTCGTGCACGAAACAGTCCGCCGGATGATCAACACGCTTGTCACTGACATGATCGCCCAGACACTTGCCAACATAGCCCAAAGCGCGCCGAGCTCGGTCGAGGATGTGCGCAGCGCCCCGGCACTGGCAGGATTCAGCCCGCAGATGCGCGAATCGAACCACGAACTGAAGTCCTTTCTGCGGACCGAACTGTATCGCCACTACCGGGTCATGCGCATGAGTGCAAAGGCACGCCGTGTGATTCGCGAACTGTTTCAGGCTTTCATGGAAGATCCGCGCCTGCTGCCACCGCAATCGGGCAACCGGCAAGCGGAGCACTTGCCACGCACCGTGGCAGACTACATCGCTGGTATGACCGACCGTTATGCGATCCGCGAGCACAGGCGTATTTTCGCCATAGAAGAGATTTAACCGGTTCTCGGTTGCCCACTGCCTACGGTTTAAGGTAGCATTCCCGCCCTTTTGGATAAATTCCCCGAAAAAGCGGCGTTAGCCGCCCTGTTGTCGGATGATCGAGGTGAGGAGCAAGGTGAATAATTCTTCGTTGCCAGCGCGGCAAGGTCTGTATGACCCGCGCAATGAACATGATGCATGTGGTGTCGGTTTTGTCGCTCATATCAAAGGCTTGGCCAGCCATGACCGGGTAAGAGAAGGTCTGAACATTCTGGAAAACCTGACGCACCGCGGTGCGGTAGGAGCCGATCCGCTGGCGGGCGACGGTGCCGGCATCATGATCCAGATCCCGCATGAGTTCCTGACAAAGGCAGCCGCCAAGGACAAGATCCGATTGCCGGCAACGGGCGAGTATGGGGTGGGCATGTTGTTCCTGCCGCGCAACAAGACCGCTCGCGCAGCATGCGAAAAAACCATAGAAGCCAAGATTAAGGCCGAAGGGCAAACCCTGCTGGGTTGGCGCGATGTGCCGGTGGATAGCTCTGGCTTGGGTGAAAGTGTAAAAGCGGTCGAGCCGCTGGTGCGCCAGGTATTCATCGGTCGCGGCAAGAAGACGGCGGATCAGGATGCGTTCGAGCGCAAACTGTTCGTCATCCGCAAGACGGTCGAACATGCCGTGCGCAAGCTGCCCAAGAACCAAGGCGCGGGCTTCTATATCCCGTCCATGTCCTCACGTACCATCGTCTACAAGGGCATGCTGCTGGCGAACCAGGTGGGCGAATACTTCCTCGACCTGCAAGATGAAAGCTGCGTGAGCGCGTTCGCGCTGGTACACCAGCGCTTCTCCACCAATACCTTCCCGACCTGGGATCTGGCCCATCCGTTCCGCATGATCGCCCACAACGGCGAGATCAACACCATGCGCGGCAATGTCAACTGGATGGCAGCGCGTCACGCTGCGATGTCCTCCAAGTTCCTCGGCAGCGACCTGGACAAATTGTGGCCGCTGATCGTCGAAGGGCAGTCCGACTCGGCATGCTTCGACAACGCATTGGAACTGCTGGTCGCGGGCGGCTACTCACTGCCGCACGCGATGATGCTGCTGATCCCTGAAGCATGGGCCGGCAATCCGCTGATGGATGAGGAGCGCCGCGCGTTCTACGAATATCACGCCGCCTTGATGGAGCCGTGGGACGGCCCTGCCGCCGTGGCATTCACCGATGGCCGCATGATTGGCGCGACGCTGGACCGCAACGGCTTGCGTCCCGCACGCTACCTCATCACCGATGACGACGTGGTACTGATGGCTTCCGAGATGGGTGTATTGCCGATCCCGGAAAACAAGGTCGTCAAGAAATGGCGTCTGCAACCGGGCAAAATGTTCCTCATCGACATGGAGCAGGGTCGCATCGTTGACGACAGTGAACTGAAGAAACAGATCGCCACCGCCAAGCCGTATCGCAAATGGATCGAGCAGTCGCGTTACTTCCTGGACGATCTGCCCAGCGTGGCCAAGAAACATGAAAGCAGCGTCAGCCTGCTGGATGCCCAGCAGGCCTTCGGCTATACGCAGGAAGACGTCAAGTTCATCATGCAGCCGATGGCGACCGCTGGCGAAGAGCCGACCGGTTCCATGGGTACCGATGCGGCGTTGCCCGTGCTGTCCGGTCGCAGCAAGGTGTTGTACAACTACTTCCAGCAGTTGTTCGCGCAGGTGACCAATCCGCCGATCGACCCGATCCGCGAAGAGATCGTGATGTCGCTCACCTCGTTCATCGGTTCTAAGCCGAACCTGCTGGGTGTGGACGAGACCAAGCCGGCGCCGCGTCTGGAGGTGCATCAGCCCGTGCTGTCGCACGACGACGCGGCAAAGCTGCACAGCATCGACAAACTCACCAAAGGCAAATACAAGTCCAAGACCTTGGATATCACCTACCCGGTGAAGAACGGTGCAGCCGGTTGCGAAGCCGCGATCAAAGCCTTGTACAAGGAGGCCGACAAGGCAGTCGCAGCGGGCTACAACGTGCTGATCCTGTCCGACCGCGCAGTGTCGGACAAGCGCGTAGCGATCCCCGCGCTGCTGGCGACCGCATCCGTACACCATCACCTCGTGCGCGAAGGTCTGCGTACCAGCACCGGTCTGGTGGTTGAAACCGGTTCGGCACGCGAAGTGCACCATTTCGCTTTGCTGGCGGGCTACGGAGCAGAGGCGGTCTATCCCTGGCTGGCATTCGATACGATCTCCTCATTCGATCTGCCAGCGGGCGTGAGCGAGAAGGAAGGTCACAAGCGCTTCATCAAGGCGATCAACAAGGGCCTGCTGAAAGTGATGTCCAAGATGGGCATCTCGACCTATCAGTCCTACTGTGGTTCGCAGATCTTCGAAGCCATCGGCCTGAACAGCGATTTCATCGAGAAATACTTCCCCGGTACCGCGACACAGATCGAAGGAATCGGCTTGGTGGAAGTCGCGGAAGAAGCAGTACGCACACATGCAGCTGCATTCGGCAACGATCCTCTGTTGCAGAACATGCTGGATGCTGGCGGTGAATACGCTTACCGTGCACGCGGCGAAGAGCACACCTGGACGCCGGAATCCATCGCCAAGCTGCAACACTCCACGCGTGCCAACAACTACGCGACCTACAAGGAATACGCCAAGCTGATCAACGACCAGACCCAGCGCCAGATGACGTTGCGCGGCCTGTTCGAGATCAAGTCTGCGGGCAAGGCAGTGCCGCTGGATGAAGTCGAGTCGGCCAAGGAGATCGTTAAGCGTTTCGCCACTGGTGCGATGTCGCTGGGCTCCATCTCTACCGAAGCGCACTCCACACTGGCGATCGCGATGAACCGCATCGGCGGCAAGTCCAACACCGGCGAGGGCGGCGAAGATGCCAACCGTTTCAAGATTCTGCACGGCGGCGAGAAGCTGTCCGAGATCATCGGCAAGGGCCGCATCGAAGCAGACCAGACCATGAAGCCGGGCGATTCGTTGCGCTCGCGCATCAAGCAAGTCGCGTCGGGTCGTTTCGGCGTGACTGCTGAATACCTCAGCAGCGCAGACCAGATCCAGATCAAGATGGCGCAGGGCGCGAAGCCCGGTGAAGGCGGTCAGTTGCCGGGCGGAAAGGTTTCCGAATACATCGGCAAGCTGCGCCACTCGGTGCCCGGCGTCGGTCTGATCTCGCCACCGCCGCACCACGACATCTACTCCATCGAAGATCTGGCGCAGCTCATCCACGACCTGAAGAACTCCAACCCGAGCGCTTCCATTTCGGTGAAACTGGTGTCTGAAGTCGGCGTGGGTACGGTAGCTGCGGGTGTGTCCAAGGCCAAGGCCGATCACATCGTGATCTCCGGCTTCGACGGCGGCACCGGCGCATCGCCGCTGTCCTCGGTGAAGCACGCGGGTACGCCGTGGGAACTGGGTCTGGCGGAAGCACAACAGACCTTGGTGCTGAACAAACTGCGTGGTCGTATCGGCCTGCAAGTCGACGGTCAGATCAAGACCGGTCGCGATGTGCTGATCGGCGCACTGCTTGGCGCGGATGAATTCGGTTTCGCCACTGCACCGCTGGTGGTCGAGGGCTGCATCATGATGCGCAAGTGCCACCTCAACACCTGCCCGGTCGGCGTCGCCACACAGGATCCCGAGCTGCGCAAGAAATTCACCGGCCAGCCGGAACATGTCGTGAACTACTTCTTCTTCGTCGCCGAGGAAGTGCGCGAACTGATGGCGCAGATGGGCGTGCGCAAGTTCGAGGACCTGATCGGCCGCAGCGACCTGCTCGACATGCGCAAAGGTATCAAGCACTGGAAGGCCAAGGGTCTGGATTTCAGCAAGGTGTTCCATCAACCCAAGGTCGCAGCCGATGTGGCTCGCCGCCACGCCGAAACGCAGGATCACGAGCTGGAAAAAGCACTCGACAACGACCTCATCGCGCAAGCCAAGGAAGCGCTGGATGCCAAGCGCGTGGTTACCATCGAAACCAGGATAGGCAGCGTCAACCGCAGCGTCGGCACCATGCTGTCGCATGAAGTGGCCAAGCGTCACGGCAATGCCGGTCTGCCGGATGACACCATCCGCGTGAAACTGCTGGGTACCGCAGGTCAGAGCTTCGGTGCCTTCCTAGCGCACGGCGTGACCTTCCAGCTGGAAGGTGAAGGCAACGACTACGTGGGCAAAGGCCTGTGCGGCGGACGCATCATCGTCAAGCCGTCCGAGGACAGCAAGCTGGTCGCGGAAGACAACATCATCGTCGGCAACACCGTGCTGTACGGTGCGACCGCCGGTGAAGTGTTCTTCAATGGCGTAGCAGGTGAACGCTTCGCGGTGCGCAACTCCGGCGCGATCGCGGTCGTCGAAGGCGTGGGTGACCACGGCTGCGAATACATGACCGGCGGCATGGTCGTCGTGCTGGGTAATACGGGACGCAACTTCGCGGCAGGTATGTCCGGCGGCGTGGCTTACGTGCTGGACGAAGACGGCACGTTCAAGCAGCGCTGCAACATGTCCATGGTGCAACTGGAAGCGATTCCGGAAGAGGCGGCACAGAGCGAGACCGGCGAAGTGGAAGCTCACGGTCGCGTGCACTTCAACCACCTGAACAAGGCGGACGAAGCCGCCCTGCGCGGCAAGATCGAGAAGCACCTGCGCTACACCGGCAGTGCACGCGCCAAGCAGATACTGGATAACTGGGCACAATATTTGCCCAAGTTCGTGAAGGTCATGCCGACCGAATATCGTCGTGCGTTGCTCGAGATTGCGGCGCAGCAGCAGAAGGAGGCCGCATAATGGGCAAGCCAACCGGATTCAAGGAATTTGCGCGCGTCAGCGAAGGTTACGCGCCGGTAGAGCAGCGCCTGAAGCATTATCAGGAATTCGTTGCACATCTGTCTGACAGCGAAGCAACCCAGCAGGGTGCACGTTGCATGGACTGCGGCATCCCGTTCTGCAGCAACGGCTGCCCGGTCAACAACATCATCCCCGACTGGAATGACCTGGTGTATCGCGGCAACTGGAAGCAGGCCATCGAAGTGCTGCATTCCACCAACAACTTCCCGGAAGTGACCGGTCGCATCTGCCCGGCACCGTGCGAAGCGGCTTGTACGCTGAACATCGGCCACGAAGCTGTCGGCATCAAATCCATCGAGCACGCCATCATCGACAAGGCTGGCGAGAACGGCTGGGTCGTGCCGCAACCAGCAAAGAAGAAGACGGGCAAGAAGGTTGCCATAGTCGGTTCCGGCCCAGCCGGACTGGCTGCCGCGCAGCAACTGGCCCGTGCCGGTCATGCCGTGACCGTGTTCGAGAAGAACAGCCGCATCGGCGGTCTGATGCGCTATGGCATCCCCGACTTCAAACTGGACAAGCGCCTGATCGACTGGCGCATGGCGCAACTCGCCGCTGAAGGCGTGAAGTTCCAGACCAGCACTTTCATCGGCAAGGAACTGCCGGGGAAGGGCATCGTCAACGATGCAAAGAAAGTCATCAGCCCGGCCGCCCTGAAGAAGGATTTCGATGCGGTGATCCTGGCGGGTGGTTCCGAGCAGCCGCGCGACCTGGCGGTACCGGGACGCGAACTGGCCGGCGTGCACTACGCGCTGGAATTCCTCATTCCGCAGAACAAGGAAGTCGCCGGCGACGGCAAGAACCCGATCGATGTGGCTGGCAAGCATGTCGTGGTCATCGGCGGCGGCGACACCGGTTCGGATTGTGTGGGCACCTCCAACCGCCACGCCGCAGCCTCCATCACCCAGATCGAAGTGATGCCGCGTGCACCGGAGCAGGAGAACAAGTCGCTGACCTGGCCGAACTGGCCGCTCAAGCTGCGTACCTCCAGCTCGCACGACGAAGGTTGCGTGCGTGACTGGGCGATCTCCACCAAGGAATTCATCGGCGAGAACGGCGTGCTCAAGGCGATCAAGTGCGTGCGCGTCGAATTCAAGGAAGGCAAGATGGTCGAGATTGCAGGCAGCGAATTCGAACTCAAGGCCGACTACGTCTTCCTCGCCATGGGCTTCACTAATCCGCTGGCGCAAGTGCTGGATGCGTTCGGTGTGGCGAAGGATGGCCGTGGCAATGTGCTGGCGACCACCGACGGCGACAAGTGCTACCAGACCAGTGTCAAGAACGTGTTCGCCGCAGGCGATATGCGTCGCGGCCAGTCGCTGGTGGTATGGGCGATCCGCGAAGGCCGTCAGGCTGCACGCGCAGTGGATGAGTTCCTGATGGGCTCGTCGTTGTTGCCACGATAATAAAAACAAATCCGCCACCTGACCGGTGGCGGAATTCATTCAGGGATCCAGCATGAACTTCAAAGTTAAGAACGACACCTTTCTGCGCGCTCTGCTGCGCCAGCCGACTGAATACACACCGCTGTGGATGATGCGCCAGGCTGGCCGTTACCTGCCTGAATACCGCGCCACCCGCCGTCAGGCAGGCAGCTTCATGGGCCTGTGCAAGAGCCCGGACTTTGCGACTGAAGTGACCTTGCAGCCGCTGGATCGCTTCCCGCTGGATGCCGCCATCCTGTTCTCCGACATCCTGACCGTACCGGACGCGATGGGTCTGGGCCTGTATTTCTCCGAAGGCGAAGGTCCGAAGTTCGAGCGTCCGCTGGAAACCGAAGCCGACATCATGGCGTTGCAAGTGCCGGACATCGGCAAGGACCTGAAGTATGTGACTGACGCCGTATCGCAGATCCGCAAATCGCTGGATGGCCGCGTGCCGCTGATCGGCTTCTCCGGCAGCCCGTGGACGCTGTCCTGCTACATGGTGGAAGGCGGCAGCAGCGATGATTACGCCAAGGTGAAGACCTTGATGTACAAAGAGCCCAAGTTGATGCACCACATCCTGAACGTGACTGCGCAGGCAGTGACCGCTTACCTCAACGCGCAGATTGAAGCAGGCGCGCAAGCCGTGATGATTTTCGATTCCTGGGGCGGCGCGCTGTCTCATTCCGCGTTCCACGAATTCTCGCTGGCCTACATCCAGCGCATCGTGGATGGTCTGATCAAGGAGAAGGACGGCGTGCGCATCCCGTCCATTGTCTTCACCAAGGGTGGCGGCCTGTGGATCGAGAGCATCGCCGATATCGGCTGCGACGCGGTCGGTCTGGACTGGACCATGGACATCGGCGTGGCACGCCAGAAGGTCGGCCACAAGGTCGCGCTGCAAGGCAACCTCGATCCGACTGTATTGTTCGCCACACCGGAAGTGATCCGCAACGAAGTGGAGAAGGTGCTGTCCAGCTTCGGCTTCGGCAGCGGCCATGTGTTCAACCTGGGCCACGGCATCTCGCAACATACCGACCCCGATAACGCGGCCGCGCTGGTGCAGGCCGTGCATGAACTCAGCAAGAAATATCACTAGAAAACGCTTGACAGGCACCGGTTTATGAACAGGTGTCCAGACCGTAAAGGGCCACGGAAGTGCTATCCGTGGCCTTTTACATTTATGACGTAATACATTGAAAATAAAGGAAGTAACAAACTGCATGGAAAATGTGCGACAGAAAAAAACTGTATACACTGTTTGCAGTTAGCGCATTTAAAGCGGGTTTGTACACATTGTTATCCACAGGAAATGTGGACAATAAAAAAACTCCATATCGCTCAATGGGATTCGCTAAACTTCAAACAAAACACCGGAAAGATTCTGCATAAAATGTCCATCATACGCGTCGCGCTCGACGTGCCTTTGTCAACACTTTTCGACTACAGCGTCAGTGCGGAAATGCGGATCGAGATCGGTCAGCGCGTACTCGTGCCATTCGGTCGCAAACAGATGTTGGGCATCGCGATGGAATGGGCCGAAAACTCCGATCTGGAGGCGACTCGGCTCAAGCCGGTCACGCAAGTGCTGGACGATGTACCGCCCCTGCCGCAGGACATGCTTACGCTGCTGCGCTTCTGCAGCGACTATTACCACTTCCCTCTGGGCATGACCGTGTTGTCGTCTCTGCCGGCGCGCTTGCGCAGCGTGGAACCGATCGTCGTGAAACAGTCGGTCGACTACGCCCTGAGCGCGGCAGGCAGAGCGGTCGAAGTGGCGACCCTGCCCAAACGGCGCGTGGTGCAGCAACGCATCCTGCGTGCCTTGCACGAAGCCCCGCGCAGCGGGGCTCAACTGCGCATGCTTTCGCACGGCGCTCCCGCCGCGTTGAAGAGGCTGCTGGAGGCAGGCTGGGTGGAGGCCTGCGCGCCGACAAGCTGCACCGCGCACAGCTTCAATGATGCACATGCACTCACCGACGAGCAGCGGCAAGCGGTCGAGGCAGTCACGCAGCAACAAGGCTACGGCTGTTTCCTGCTGCACGGCATCACTGGCAGCGGCAAGACCGAGGTCTATGTGCATCTGATGCACGAGATGCTGCAGCGAGGCGGGCAAGTGTTGCTGCTGGTGCCCGAGATCAACCTCACCCCGCAACTGGAGAACTATTTTCGCAGCCGCTTCCCCGATGTCGTGCTGGTCAGCCTGCATAGCGGTCTGGCCGACGGCGAGCGTGCGCAGAACTGGCTCAAGGCGCAATCCGGGGCGGCACGTATCGTGCTCGGTACACGTCTGGCCGTGTTCGCCCCGCTGCCGAAATTGGGCCTGATCCTGGCGGACGAAGAACATGACCCCTCGTTCAAACAGCAGGACGGCCTGCGTTACTCGGCGCGCGATGTCGCCATCTTCCGCGCCAGCCAGCGCGGTGTGCCTATCGTGCTGGGCTCTGCAACGCCGTCACTCGAAAGTTGGCATAACGCGCAAAGCGGACGCTACCGCCTGCTCAGACTCACGCAACGCGCGGTGCTGCCCGCCAGTCTGCCCACGGTACGCTGCATGGACGTCACCAAGCTGCCGCTGCAGGATGGCTTGAGCGAACCGCTGCTGACTGCCATTGAGACAAGGCTGCAGCGCAAGGAACAAAGCCTGATCTTCATCAATCGGCGCGGTTATTCGCCGGTGCTGATGTGCAGCGCCTGCGGCTGGTTATCCGAGTGCAAGAAATGCGCGGGCAAACTGGTGCTGCACATGAAAGACCGCAGCCTGCGCTGTCACCATTGCGGCTATCAGCAGCGCGTGCCGCCTGCCTGCCCCACCTGCGGCGATGCCGATCTCAAGCCGGTCGGAATCGGTACGCAGCGACTGGAAGAAACCCTGCAGCGCCGTTTCCCGCAGGCACGCATCCTGCGCGTGGACCGGGACAGCACGCGCAACAAAGGCGCGTGGAGCGCCATGCGCAAGCAGATACACGACGGCGAAGCGGATATTTTGATCGGCACGCAGATGCTGGCCAAAGGACACGACTTTCCCAATCTCACGCTGGTCGGCGTGATCAGCCCTGATGGCGCGCTGTACAGCGCGGATTTTCGTGCCTCGGAAAAACTGTTCGCCCAGTTGACGCAGGTCGGTGGGCGCGCCGGGCGCGCCGACAAGGCAGGCGAGGTCATCGTGCAATCCGCCTTTCCCAACCACCCGCTGTTCCAGGCGTTGCGCGCCCATGACTATGAAAGCTGGGCCAAGACCTTGCTGGCAGAACGCAGCCTGGCGGGCCTGCCGCCGTTCACGTTCCAGGCCTTGTTGAGTGCGGAAAGCCTGCAAGAGCAGTCGGTCATGAAGTTCCTGCATCAGGCGCGGGAAAGTGCCGAGCAGATCGGGGCGGCAGTCGAGATATACGGCGTCGTACCGGCCGCCATGCCCAAGCGTGCCAACCACCACCGCGCGCAACTGCTGGTGCAAAGCGACGCGCGCAAGACATTGCAGGCCTTTTTGAGGAGTTGGAAAACCGAGCTGGTTACTCTGCCATCGCAAAAGGTGCGATGGGCACTGGACATCGATCCGATAGAAAATTGAAAATGACCCGTCAGGGCTATATAAGGCCCTACTAATATCGGCGTTATAATGCGCGCGATCAATCGACATGGAGCAGAAAATGGAAATCCAGCGCTTTACCCTCTCCAATGCAGCCCTTCCCCTCAAGACCTTGTTCAGCGGCTACCTGCTGGTGGTCGGTCTGGGCCTGTTGTTCGCCGGCGGGCAGATCATGCTGACCCACGGCATGGCGGACGGCAAAGTCGGCCTGTCGGTCGATGACATCGTCTACAGCTATTACGGCAACCGCGAAGAGGGTTCCAAGCTGGTGTCCAAGCTCAACGGCTCTATGAAGGACAATGCACCTCCCGACGTGCGCATGGCGATGATCAAATGGGCGGAGACCGGAGCTTCCCCGGAGGTGTGGGACAACCGGATCTCCATGGACATCGACCAGTATTGCCAGCCCTGCCATGCCAACATTGCGGGCCTGCCCGACCTCAGCAACAAGGATACGATGAAGAAGCTGCTGGCCGTCGACGAAGGCCAGCCGATGTCCACGCTGACCCGCGTGTCGCACATCCACCTGTTCGGCATCTCGTTCATCTTCTTCTTCGTGGGCTGGATATTCACCTACTCGACCGGAATCTCGCCGATGAACAAGGCCATCCTGATCTCGGTGCCGTTCGGCTTCCTGATTGTGGACGTGCTGGCCTGGTGGTTGACCAAGTTCCACCCCGGTTTCGCCTGGTTCGTCATCATTGGCGGTTTCGGCTACAGCCTTGCGGCGGCCGCTATGATCTTCACCTCGCTGTACCAGATGTGGATTTTGCCGCTACGCAAGAATCATCCGGTTTATCCGCCCTCCGACGCAACGTGAGTTCTGAGCAGACACTGCTTGCGCGCATCGCCGCCGTCACGGGCGGCGATGCCGTTTTGACGGGTGAGTCCGCGAGTGCCAACTGCAAAGACTGGCGCGGTCGATATCAGGGCGAAGCGGTCGCGGTCGTCTTCCCCGCCGATACGCAGCAAGTATCCGAGGTCGTGAAACTGTGCGCGGCACAACGCATCGCCATCGTGCCGCAGGGCGGCAACACCAGCCTGTGCGGCGCATCGGTGCCGCTGGCGGACGGCACGCCGCAGATCATCATCAACCTGTCGCGCATGCACCGCATCCGCGAAGTGGATGCCACCAACTACACCATGACGGTGGAAGCGGGCTGCAAGCTGGCCACACTGTACGAGGCGGCGGAGCAAGCCGACCGATTGTTCCCGCTCGGCCTCACCGCCATCGCGCCGCACTGCGAGATCGGCGGCAACCTCTCCACCAACGCCGGCGGCATCGGCGTATTGCGCTACGGAAACGCGCGCGATCTGGTTCTGGGTCTGGAAGTCGTACTGCCGGACGGCAATATCTGGCATGGCCTGCGCCGCCTGCGCAAGGACAACACCGGCTACGACCTGAAGCATCTGTTCATCGGAGCAGAAGGCACACTGGGCATCATCACCGCCGCAGTGCTCAAACTGTTCCCGCGTCCGCGCGCCACAGCGACCGCCTGCATCGCCGTGCGCGATCCCGCAGCAGCAGTCGCCCTGCTGGCGAATCTGCGCGCAAGTTGCGGTGACACCATCAGCGGTTTCGAGCTCATTTCGCGCTCCTGTCTCGAACTGGTGTTCAAGCACATAGACGACACGCACGAACCTTTCGCTGTGCCGCACGAATGGCTGGTCATCACCAAGCTGAGCAACGTCCTGCCCGCTCCGTTGGACGATGCCCTGCGCACCGCATTGCAGGATTTCGATGGCGTCATAGCATTCGAGATCACCTGTGATGAAGCGCATGCCGAGCGCTGGTGGAAGCTGCGCAAGAACATCGCCGAAGCGCAAAAGGCCGAAGGCATCAGCATCAAGCACGACGTGTCGGTACCGGTCAGCCGCGTGGCGGATTTCATCGCCGACGCCAGCGCCGCGCTGCGCGCGGAATACGACGGCATCCGCATCGTCGCCTTCGGCCACATGGGCGACGGCAACATCCACTACAACATCTCCATGCTCGATGCCGCGCAGAACGATGCCTTCATCAAACAGCATGAGCACGACGTCAACCGCATCGTGTATCAAGTCGTCGCCGCACTGGACGGCAGCATCAGCGCCGAACACGGCCTGGGCCAGCTCAAGCGCGAAGAAGTCACCCACTACAAGAGTGCGCTGGAGCTGCAACTGATGCGCGACATCAAACGGACCCTCGACCCGCACGGCCTGATGAATCCCGGCAAGGTGGTGTAAGCTCCCGCCCTCGAAACACCCACGGAGGCAACGATGGCGAACCAACCCGACATCACCAACATGGCCCTGTTCTGCGATTTCGAGAACGTGGCGCTGGGCGTGCGCGATGCCAAATACGCGCAATTCGACATAAAGAAAGTGCTGGAACGCTTGCTGCTGAAGGGCGGCATCGTGGTCAAGAAAGCCTATTGCGACTGGGAGCGCTACAAGGAATTCAAGGCGCCCATGCATGAAGCCTCGTTTGAACTGATCGAGATCCCGCACGTAAGACAAAGCGGAAAGAACTCCGCCGACATCCGTCTGGTCGTGGATGCGCTCGACCTCTGCTACACCAAGGCTCACATTGACACCTTTGTCATCATCAGCGGCGATTCCGATTTCTCGCCGCTGGTCTCCAAGCTGCGCGAAAACAACAAATATGTGATCGGCATCGGCGTGAAGGATTCGACATCGGACCTGCTCAGCGCCAATTGCGACGAATTCATCTTCTACGACGACCTGGTACGTGTGCAGGAGGCCAAGAAAAAGCAGGCTGCCAGGAAGGCGCCGGCCAAGGCGAAAGCGGAAACGGCCAAACCCGCTGCCGCGAAGAGTGAAGACGACAAGAAACAGGAGGCCATGGATTTCCTGGTCGAGACCGTCGAAGGCCTGATCTCTGAACGCGGCTCGGACGAAAAACTCTGGTACTCGATGGTCAAACCCACCATGCAACGCCGCAAGCCCGGCTTCAACGAATCCTATTATGGCTACCGCTCTTTCAAGGAATTGATGGAGGATGCCCAGAGGCACAAACTGGTGGCGTTGGTGAAAGATGAAAAATCGGGGCAATACATGATACGCATGCCGACGACGGAATGACTGGCTGCATTAATCCTGGCCACGTCATCACGCAAACCCGAAACGGCTCGAATGCTATAATCCGCGCCTCTTTTGAAGGCGTGCCGCAATGTCCGTAGTCCTGAATTTCAGATCCCATCTTTCCGAATTGTTCGCGCAGGCGTTACGCGAGGTGTCGCCGGAGTCGGGCGACACCGCCATCCTCATCGAGCGGCCCAAGCAGGCCGCGCACGGTGATTACGCCTGCAACCTGGCGATGCAACTGGCCAAGCCGCTACGTAAGCCGCCGCGAGACATTGCCAATGCGCTGATTGCGGCCTTGCCCAGGACAGAATTCATCGAAAAGGTGGAGATTGCGGGCGCGGGTTTCATCAATGTGTTCCTGACTACGACGGCGAAACAGGCAGTGGTGAACAGCGTGCTGACGGCGGGCGCGGGTTACGGCCATGTGCATGTCGGACAGGGGCGCAAGGTGGGCGTGGAGTTCGTTTCGGCCAACCCGACCGGGCCGCTGCATGTCGGCCACGGGCGCGGCGCGGCGGTGGGCGATTGCCTGTGCAATGTGCTGCATGCGGCGGGCTGGAACGTGACGCGCGAGTTCTACTACAACGACGCGGGCGTGCAGATCGACAACCTGACCTTGTCGGTGCAACTGCGCTGCAAGGGCATCACGCCGAACGATCCTTCCTGGCCGGATTCCGGTTATCGCGGCGATTACATCCAGGATGTGGCGGATGCCTACATGGCGAAGGAGGCCGTGGAGGCGGACGACCAGCACATCACCGGCAAGGGCGATGCCGACGACAAGGAGGCGATCCGCCACTTTGCGGTGGCCTATCTGCGCCGCGAACAGGATTTGGACCTGCGCGCCTTCCAGGTGGAGTTCGATGTGTTCTCGCTGGAGTCGGCGCTGTATACAGAGGGCAAGGTCGAAGCGACGGTGCAGAGGCTGATCGCCAGCGGCCACACCTACGAACAGGACGACGCGTTGTGGTTGCGCACCACCGATTTCGGCGACGATAAAGACCGCGTGATGCGCAAGAGCGACGGCGGCTACACCTATTTCGTGCCGGATGTGGCCTACCACCTGGAGAAATGGAAGCGCGGTTTCGTGCGCGTGATCAACGAGCAGGGCTCCGACCACCATTCCACCATCACCCGCGTGCGCGCCGGTCTGCAGGCGCTGGATGCGGGCATCCCGCAAGGGTGGCCGGACTATGTGCTGCACCAGATGGTGACCGTGCTGAAGAACGGCGAAGAGGTGAAGATATCCAAGCGCGCGGGCAGCTATGTGACGCTGCGTGACCTGATCGACGAGGTGGGCTGCGATGCCACGCGCTACTTCCTCGCCGCTCGCTCGCCTGATTCGCAGCTGGTGTTCGATATCGATCTGGCCAAGTCGCAGAGCAACGACAACCCGGTGTATTACATCCAGTACGCGCATGCCCGTATCAGCACGGTGCTGAACCAGTGGGGCGGCGACAAGCAGGCCTTGCACGCGGCCGACCTGTCGGTGCTGGACAGCGACTACGAGAAGGTGTTGCTGCAGAAGATGATCGATTTCCCCACGGTGATCGAGACGGCCGCGAACGATCTGGCACCGCACCAGATTGCGGTCTACCTGAAGGACTTTGCCGCTGATTTTCACAGCTATTACAATGCGTCGCGCTTCCTGGTCGATGACGAGCGGCTAAAGCTGGCAAGGCTGGCATTGATCGCCGCCATCGCGCAGGTGCTACGGAACGGATTGTCGCTGCTCGGTGTCTCAGCGCCCGAGCAAATGTAACCAGGGTTGATAGAAGCGCCCATCTCACTAAAGGAACAACATGGCTTCTGCAGGCGGACCACAGAAATCCAAGGCGCTCGCTTCGCTGATCATCGGCATGGTGATCGGCGTCTCCATCGCGGGCATCGTCGCTTGGTACATGGTCAAGAAGAATCCGGCCACCTTCAGCCAGCCCTCGGTGGCGCGCGAAGTGCCTAAACCGGTGCCGCAGATCGTGGTACCGCAACCGAAGCCGGTCGAGCCGGCAGATCAGGCTGCGCAGCCGCAGTATGAGTTCTACAAGGTGTTGCCGGATAAATCAGAAGGCACAACTGCCGCCAAGCCATCGCCTGTCGCCAAGCCGCAACCCAAAGTGCCGGTGGATGCCACACCCTATCTGGTGCAGGCTGGCTCGTTCCAGAACGTTGAAGACGCGGAGAAACTCAAGGCACGCCTGGCGCTGGGCGGTTTCGAGGCCAGTATCGTCAGTGTTACCCTCCCCGAAAAAGGGGTGTGGCATCGTGTCCGCCTTGGCCCGTTCGCGGGGCTGGCTGCTGCGAACGCCACCATCGCCAGTCTTAAAACGAACGGCGTCACCGCGACAGCAGTGCGCGCCCAATAACCACAGGAGAAGGATATGACCCTCATGCGTAAACTGATCGTGGGATTGCTGATGTTGTGTGCGGTGCAGGTACAGGCCGAAGTGATGGCGGGCCGCGACTACAAGGTGCTGAAACCGGCCCAGCCGACATCCAGCGGCAGCAAGGTTGAGGTGCTGGAATTCTTCTTCTACGGCTGTTCGCACTGCTTCCATCTGCACGGCCCGTTCAGCAGCTGGGAGAAGACCATGCCCAAGGACGTCGACCTGCAATACGTGCCGGTCATCTTCCGCGATTCCTGGGAGCCGATGGCACGCACCTTCTATGCGCTTGAAGCGATGGGCGTGCGTGACAAGCTGCACAACGATTTGTTCGAGGCCTGGAACGTGTTCGGCACCGACTTGAGCGACCAGGAGAAGATCTCCGCCTTCGTCGCCAAGCGCGGTGTCGATCGCAGCAAGTTCGATGCGGCCTACAACTCCTTCACACTCGCCGGCAAAGTCGCGCGCAGCAACCAGCTGGTGCGCAGCTACGGTGTGCGCGGCACGCCGACCATCGCTGTGGACGGCAAGTACATCATCACCGGACTGGAGCCGGCCGACACCATCCGCGTACTGAACGAAGTCATCAAGATCGCCCGCAAGGAACGCAGCAAGAACAAATGAAGGTAGTCATCTCCGGCGCGTCGAGCGGCATCGGTCTGGCCCTCGCGCACCATTATCTGCAGCGCGGCGCGACCGTCGCCGTCTTCGCCCGGCGCGGCGAGCTGCTGCAGGAACTCTCCATGCAGTACCCCGGCAAGGTCTTCCCCTACGCGCTGGATGTGTGCGTTGCGGCCGCCATCAGCGCGGCGGCAGATGATTTCATGGCGCGCAGCGGCGTGCCGGACATCGTGATCGCCAACGCGGGCGTGAGCATCGGCACCCTGACCCGTCATGCCGAAGACAGCGATGTGTTCAGGCATGTGATGGAGATCAATGTGCTGGGTGCGGTGCACACCTTTCAGCCCTTCATCGCAAAGATGCGCGAAGCGCGTCACGGCCGACTTGTGGGCATCGCCAGCGTGGCTGGTTTCCGCGGCCTGCCCGGTGCGGGTGCGTATTCCGCCTCCAAGGCGGCGCTGATCTCGTACATGGAATCGTTGCGGTTGGAGATGCACGGCAGCGGTGTCAAAGTCGTGACCATCTGCCCCGGTTACATCCGCACTCCGATGACCGACATCAACCCCTATCCCATGCCGTTCATGCTGGAAGTGGACGATGCGGCACGGCGCTTCGCGCGAGTGATCGAACGCGGCTGTTCGTTCAAGGTGGTGCCCTGGCAGATGGCCATCGTCGGGCGGATGATGAAATTGTTGCCGAACTGGTTGTATGACCGCCTTTTCGCCAAAGCGCCGCACAAGCCGCGCGCGCAAGGCTGATGGCGATCTACCGGCGATTCATCAAGGGCGGCGTGCCGGAATATCTCGCGCGCCATTACTGGTGGGCCTATCTGTGGGACAGGAGCCTGTGGTTCTTCGACCATCAGCCGGTCATCAATGCCATCCTGTTCGGTCAGTACGAGAAGCTGTTGCGCAAGACGCTGCATCATGTCGACGCTCGCTCGGGTGCGCGCCTTCTGCAGTTGACCTGTGTCTACGGCAAGCTGACACCTGCGCTGTTCCGCAATGCTGACAACGAGGTGCACCTGTGCGATGTGGCGAGCGGCCAGCTGGCGCTGGCGCACCGCAAGACTCAGGGCATCGCGCGGCGCATCCACCTGTCGCGCATGAACGCCGAGACGCTGGCCTACGCCAGCGACGCCTTCGACCAGATCATCCTGTTCTTCCTGTTCCATGAGCTGCCGGCCGAGGCGCGGCAGCGTGTCTACGACGAGATGGCGCGCGTGCTGAAGCCGGGCGGGTCGGTATTGATCACGGAATACGCGGCGACGCCGCAGCATCATCCGCTGTACCGCTTTCCGCTCACGCGCTGGATACTGGGTACGCTGGAGCCGTTCCTGCCGGGGTTCTGGCAGGAGGATGTGACGGCAAAACTGGATGAGGCGCTACATAAACAAGGCAAGCGTCTGGCGGGAGCGCCGCACGAAGAGCATTGCTTCGGTGGCTTCTACCGGGTGATGCGTTTTGAGATTGCGGCTGACTAGCCTGCCAGCTTTGCTTTCAGGATTTCGTTCAGTTGCGCCGGGTTGGCCTGGCCCTTGCTGGCCTTCATGGCCTGGCCGACGAAGAAGCCGAACAGCTTGTCCTTGCCAGAACGATACTCAGCGACCTTGTCGGTGTTCGCCGCCATGATCTCGTCCACGATCTTCTCGATTGCACCGGAATCTGAGACCTGTTTCAAGCCCATTTGCTCGATAAGCAGGTCAACATTAGTAGTGTCTTGGGCGGTCCAAAGCGCACTGAAGAGTTTCTTTGCCCCGGCATTTGAGATTGTTGAATCAGTAATTCGCGAAATTAGCTTCCCTAGGCTTTCCGCAGGCACTCGAATTGCGTCACGCCCAGGAACTCCATCTCTAACTTCGCTTGCAGCAGGTTCGCCATTTTCATCTTTTGCGCCCTCAGTCATGAAACGGCGGACATCATTAATCACCCAATTCGCAGCGAGTTTTGGCTGATTGCATGCTTGAGCTGTCGCTTCAAAATATTCTGCAATGCCCTTACTTTGCGTCAGTACGTTTGCGTCGTAAGCAGACAACCCCAAGTCGCGGACATAGCGTTCTTGTTTTGTGTGCGGCAGCTCGGGCAGCGTCGCGGCTACCTGCTGTTTCCACTCCTCGCTGATCTCCAGCGGCAACAGGTCGGGATCGGGGAAATAGCGGTAGTCGTGCGCGTCTTCCTTGGTGCGCATCACGCGCGTCTCGCCGGTGTCCGGGTCGAACAGCACGGTGGCTTGCTGGATGCTGCCGCCGTCTTCCAGCACTGCGATCTGGTGCTGCACTTCGTAGTTGATCGCCTGCTCCAGAAAGCGGAAGGAGTTGAGGTTCTTGATCTCGCGGCGCGTGCCGAACGGCGTGCCGGGTTTATGCACCGACACATTGGCATCGCAGCGGAACGACCCTTCCTGCATGTTGCCGTCGCAGATGCCGATCCACTGCACCAGCGTGTGCAATGTCTTGGCATAGGCCACGGCCTCTGCGGCAGAGCGCATGTCAGGTTCGGACACGATCTCCAGTAGCGGTGTACCGGCACGGTTGAGGTCGATGCCGGTCATGCCGTGGAAATCCTCATGCAGCGACTTGCCGGCATCCTCTTCCAGATGCGCGCGCGTGAGGCGCACCACCTTCTCGTACGCAGGCTGCTTGCCCTGCGCCGGCACCTGTATGGTCAGCGCGCCTTGCCCGACCACCGGCAGCTCGAACTGGCTGATCTGGTAGCCCTTGGGCAGGTCGGGGTAGAAGTAGTTCTTGCGTGCGAACACCGAACGCGGGGCGATGTGCGCGCCGGTGGCGAGACCGAACTTGATGGCGCGTTCGACCGCGCCCTTGTTCAACACTGGCAACACGCCGGGCAGCGCCAGGCTCACTGCATCGGCTTGCGTGTTCGGCTCTGCGCCGAACGCAGTCGATGCGCCGCAGAAGATCTTGGATTGGGTCGAAAGCTGCACGTGCACTTCCAGACCGATGACGATTTCCCAGCTCATGTTCAGATTCCTTGCGGCGCGCGGCTGTGCCAGTCGGTCGCCAGTTGATATTGGTGCGCCACGTTCAGCATGCGCGCTTCGTCGAAATAGTTGCCGATGATCTGCAGGCCGACCGGCATATCGTTGTCGCCGAAACCACAGGGGATGGACATGCCGGGCAGGCCGGCCAGGTTCACCGCGATGGTGTAGATGTCGGACAGGTACATCTGCACCGGATCGTCGCCCTTCTCGCCCAGCTTGAAGGCGGTGGAGGGCGAGGTCGGCCCCATGATCACGTCGCATTGCTTGTAGGCTTCGACGAAATCCTGCGCGATCAGGCGGCGGATCTTCTGCGCCTTGATGTAATACGCGTCGTAGTAGCCGTGGCTCAGCACATAGGTGCCGATCATGATGCGGCGCTGCACTTCCGCGCCGAAACCCTGCGCACGGCTCTTCTCGTACATGTCGGCGAGGTCGCTGTATTCGGGTGCGCGGTAACCGTAACGCACGCCGTCGAAACGCGACAGGTTGCTGGAGGCTTCCGCGGGGGCCAGCACGTAGTACACCGGCACGGATAGCTTGGAGTTGGGCAGGCTGATGTCGACGATGGTCGCGCCCAGCTTCTTGTATTCGGCGATGGCGGCTTCGATGGCCTTGGCGACATCCGCGCCCATGCCTTCCGCGAAGAATTCCTTGGGCAAGCCGATGCGCAGACCGGTCAGCGGTTTGTTCAGGTCGCGCGTGTAGTCTTCCTTGTCGCGTTGCAGGCTGGTGGAATCGCGCTCGTCGAAACCGGCCATCACGTTCATCATCAGCGCCAGGTCTTCGGCGCTGCGGCCCATGGGACCTGCCTGATCGAGGCTGGAAGCGAAGGCGATCATGCCGTAGCGTGAGCACACGCCGTAGGTCGGTTTCAACCCGGAGATACCGCACAGGGCGGCGGGCTGGCGGATGGAGCCGCCGGTGTCCGTACCGGTGGCGGCGGCACAGAGACGTGCGGCGACCGCTGCGGCCGTGCCGCCGGACGAACCGCCCGGCACGCGTGCCGTATCCCACGGGTTCTTCACCGGGCCGTAGTACGAGGTCTCGTTGGACGAGCCCATGGCGAACTCGTCCATGTTGGTCTTGCCGAGGTTAATCGCGCCCGCGTTGTTGAATTGCGAAATGATGTGCGCGTCGTAGGGCGACACGAAGTTGTGCAGCATCTTGGAGCCGCAGGTGGTCAGCCAGTCCTTGGCGCAGAAGATGTCCTTTTGCGCGATGGGGATGCCGGTCAGCGCATCGGCGCTGCCTGCCGCGAGGCGCGCATCGGCCGCTTTGGCCTGAGCCAGCGATTTCTCCGCATCGATGGAGATGTAGGCGTTGAGCTGGGGGTTCAGCCGCGCCATGCGGTCAAGATAGCTTTGCGTCAGCTCGACGCTGGAGATCTTCCTGGCGCGCAAAGCGTCGCCCATTTGTTTGAGACTGGATTCGAACATGCTGGATTACTCGATGACTTTAGGAACGAGGAACAGGCCCTGTTCCACCTGCGGGGCGATGGCCTGGAAGGCTTCGCGCTGGTTGCTTTCGGTGACCTTGTCCTCGCGCAAGCGCTGGGCCAGATCCTGGCTGTGCGACATCGGCTCCACGCCGTCGGTATCGACAGCCTGCATCTCGGCGATCAGGCCGAAGATGCCGTTGAGCTGGTTGCGGGAGGTTTCGATCTCGGACGGGCTCATCGCGAGACGAGCCAGACGGGCGACTTTTTCGACATCCTGAGTGCTTAAAGACATGGCAAAGACTATATTCAAACTGGGCCGATAGGGTATCATACGCGGCCATTCGCGGCACCTCTTTAGACTACGGGAACCAACATGTTCGGACTGTTCAACAACTACTTCTCCAACGACCTCGCCATCGACCTTGGCACCGCCAACACGTTGATCTGGCTACGCGGACACGGCATCGTGCTCGACGAGCCGTCCGTGGTGGCGATCCGGCAGGAGGGCGGTCCGAACGGCAAGAAGGTGATCCAGCAGGTCGGTCTGGCCGCGAAGCAGATGCTGGGCCGCACGCCGGGCAACATCACCGCCATCCGCCCGATGAAGGACGGTGTGATTGCCGACTTCACCGTCACCGAACAGATGCTCAAGCAGTTCATCCGCCGCGTACACAAATCCAGCATCTTCACACCCAGCCCGCGCATCGTGATCTGTGTACCGTGCGGTTCGACCCAGGTCGAGCGCCGCGCCATCCGTGAATCAGCCTACGGTGCCGGTGCACGTCGCGTGGAACTGATCGAAGAGCCGATGGCGGCCGCGATCGGTGCCGACCTGCCGGTGGAAGACGCGACCGGCTCCATGGTGGTGGACATCGGCGGCGGCACCACCGAAGTGGGCGTGATCTCGCTGGGCGGTGCGGTGTACTCCGGTTCCGTGCGCGTCGGCGGCGACAAGTTCGACGATGCCATCATCAACTACATCCGCCGCAACTACGGTATGCTGATCGGCGAGACCACCGCCGAGCAGATCAAGAAGCAGATCGGTTCCGCCTTTCCCGGCAGCGAAGTGCGCGAGATGGAAGTGAACGGCCGCAATCTGGCCGAAGGCGTGCCGCGCAGCTTCACCATCTCCAGCAACGAGATCCTCGAAGCGTTGACCGATCCGCTGAACAGCATCGTCAGCGCCGTGAAGACCGCGCTGGAACAGACTCCGCCGGAACTGGGCGCGGACATCGCCAGCAAAGGCATGGTGCTGACCGGCGGCGGTGCATTGCTGCGCGATCTCGACCGTCTGCTGATGGAAGAGACCGGCCTGCCGGTGGTGATCGCCGACGATCCTTTGACCTGCGTCGTGCGCGGTTCCGGCAAGGCACTGGACTGCATGGACAAATACACCAACATCTTCACCTCCGATTGATCTAAGTGGCGCTGGAAGACACCCGCACCCTGCGCTTCTTCAATCGCGGCCCGAGTGCGGTCGCGCGGCTGGTGTTCTTCTCGGTATTGTCGTTGCTGTTGTTGTTCGTCGATGCGCGCTACCGGTATCTGGAATCCACGCGCCAGGTCATCTCCATCATCATCTATCCCTTCCAGCGTCTGACTGCACTGCCCGGCGAGATGTGGGACGGTGCCAATGCCTTCCTTTCCCTGCAAAGCCATCTGGTCGCCGAGAACGAACAGCTGCGTCTGCGGCATGACGCGGATTCGGCGCAGCTCAAGCAGATGGAGACGGTGCTGAACGAGAACGCGCAATTGCGCACCCTGCTCGAGATCAAACAGCGCGCCGAATACAGCGTGCAGGCGGCGCAGATCGTCTATCTGGAACGCGACATATTCAAACGCAAGTTGTTCGTCGATGCTGGCGAACAGAATGGCGTGCAGGCGGGCCGCGCGGTGGTGGACAACAGCGGTGTGGTCGGCCAGGTCACGCGCACCTATCCCTGGCTGTCCGAGGTCACGCTGGTGACGGACAAGGACAATGTGGTGCCGGTACAGGTGGTGCGCAGCGGTCTGCGCGCGGCGGTGTTCGGCTCCGGCAACATCAATGAACTGGAGCTGCGCTACCAGCCGGTCGATGTGGACATCCAGATCGGTGATGAGCTGGTGACTTCGGGTATGGACGGCACTTATCCTCCGGCGTTGCCAGTCGCCAGGGTTGTACGCGTCGAGCGCGACCCGGCTTATCCGTTCGCGCGCATAACATGCGTACCGTTGGCGGGTGTGGACCGGCATCGCACACTGCTCATCGTGTCCGGTGTCCCGGCCCTGCCGCCGCGTCCCGTTGCGGAGGCGGTGCAGGACAATGCCGAGCGGCGCAAGAATCCTCTCCGACGAGGCAAGCCATGAGAGATCAGATGACCATGGACCGCGAGTTCCTGCTGCCAGCCAGCCGTCGCTTCATCATGGCCAGCTTCGTCGTGGCCGTGCTGCTGGAGTGGTTGCCCTGGCACGGCATGGCTTTGGTGCTGCGCCCAGACTTCGTCGGTCTGCTGCTGCTCTACTGGTGCACGCACAAACCGCACCGTGTGGGCATCGGTATCGGCTGGTTGCTGGGTATCTTCGTCGACGTGGCGGATGCCAGCCTGTTCGGGCAGCACGCGCTGGCCTACACGGTGCTCGCCTTCGGCGGGCTGTCGCTGAACCGCCGTGTGCAGATGTTCAGCCTGAAGGAACAATCCGCGCATGTGTTCGTGCTGCTGCTCGCCAGCTATGGCGTATACGCCCTGGTGCACTGGCAGGTACGGGGGTACGTCGAGTGGAGCTACTTCCTCGGTAGCCTGACCTCCGCCCTGTTGTGGGCACCGCTGACCCTGCTCATCCAGACGCTGCGCCGTCCGCGCCGTAATCCGAACGAACTATGACGCCTCATGTCGAGCTGAAGAACCATCAGCGCGAGCGATACCTGTTCAGCCTGCGCCTGATCTTCTGCCTCGGCTTCGTCGGTGTGCTGATGGCCATCCTGGTGGCGCGCACCTTCTATCTGCAGGTGTGGAAGCATGAGCATTTCGACACCATGGCGGAGAGCAACCGCATCTTCGTGGTGCCCATCGTGCCCAACCGGGGCGTGATCACCGACCGCAACGGCGAGGTGCTGGCGAGAAACTACGCCGGCTATACGCTGGAACTGACACCCGAGAAGATCACCGACCTGAATGCCACCATCGAAGAGATCGGCAAGCTGGTGGAGATCAAGCCCAAAGACTTGCGCCGTTTCAGGAAACTGATGTCGGAGCGCCGCTCCTTGCAGACGTTGCCGGTGAAGACGCGCCTGACCGACGAGGAACTGGCGCGTTTCGCCGCGCAGCGTTACCGCTTCCCCGGTGTGGAGATCAAGGCGCGCCTGTTCCGTGAATATCCGCATTCGGAGACGACCTCCCATCTGCTCGGCTATATCGGCCGCATCAACCAGCAGGAGCTGGACGAGCTGGAAGAACAGGGCCTCGCGGCCAACTATCTGGGTTCCGATTACATCGGGAAGACCGGTATAGAGGAACGTTACGAGAAAGAGATGCACGGCGTGACCGGCTTCGAGCAGATCGAGGTGGATGCGGGCGGGCGCGCCGTGCGCATGCTGTCGCGCACGTCGCCGCAATCGGGAAAGGATCTGAGGCTGACGCTGGACGCGGGTTTGCAGGAGGTGGCAGTGCAGGCCTTCGGCGACTATCGCGGCGCGCTGGTGGCCATCGACCCGGCCAACGGCGAGATACTGTCCTTCGTGAGCAAGCCCGGCTACGACCCCAACCTGTTCATCGACGGGATCGACACCGAGAACTGGGAGGCGCTGAACAACTCACCCGACGTGCCGCTGAACAACCGCGCCTTGCGCGGGCAGTATCCACCAGGTTCCACCATCAAGCCGTTCATGGCGCTGGCCGGGTTGCACTACGATGTGCGGTCACCGGGTTTCAGCATCAACGACCCTGGCTACTACATGCTGCCGGGCAGCCGACACCAGTATCGCGACTGGAAGACCGGCGGACATGGCAAGGTCGATCTGTTCAAATCGGTGGTCGTATCGTGCGACACCTATTACTACGGTCTGGCCACCGAGCTTGGCATCGATCGCATGCACGAATATCTGGGCCAGTACGGTTTTGGCAAACGCACGGGCATCGATCTGGAAGGCGAGGTGTCCGGATTGCTGCCTTCAGCCGACTGGAAGATGAAACGCCACCAGCAGATCTGGTATCCGGGTGATACGGTGTCGGCCGGCATCGGGCAGGGCTACAACCTCGTCACGCCGTTGCAGCTCGCTGTCGCCACCGCCACATTGGCCAACGATGGTGTGGGCTACAAACCGCATCTGGTCAAAGAGGTCCAGCACGCGCCGAGCGAGACCCCGGCCGCTCCCGAGCCGCTCTTCGACATGCACATCCCGGCCGAACATTTGAAACTGGTGAAGGATGCCATGCGGGCGGTGGTCAAACCGGGCGGCACGGCGGTCGGTGCGTTCTGGGGTGTGCCCTACCCGGTGGCGGGCAAGACCGGCACCGCACAGGTCATCGGCATCAAGCAGGGCGAGAAGTACGACGAGGAGAAAGTCTCGGAATACAATCGCGACCACGCCTGGTTCATCGCCTTCGCGCCGGCCGACAAGCCGCGCATCGCGCTGGCCGTGCTGGCGGAGAACGGCGGTCACGGCGGTTCGACCGCCGCGCCCATCGCGCGCAAGGTGCTGGATTATTATCTGCTCGGGAAGAAGCCCCAGCCCCTGCAGAAAGTGGTCGAAAAAGCCGGGGTGGAAGACGACTGATGAACCTGCGACAACTCAAACAGCGCTTCATGCTGCATCTGGATCCTGTCCTGTTGTCGGGTCTGGGCGCGCTGTTGCTGGTCAGCCTGCTCACGCTCTACAGCGCAAGCGGTGGTGAAGGCGGGCGCGTGCTGGGCCAGCTCGGCAACATCGCGGTCGGTTTCGTCGCGCTGTGGATCGTCGCCAACATGCCCTTGCACTGGCTGATGCGCATCGCCGTGCCCATCTACGTGCTGGGCATGCTCATGCTGGTCGGCGTCGCCCTGTTCGGCGAGATCAGCCACGGTGCGCGGCGCTGGCTCAACCTCGGCTTCATGAATTTCCAGCCGTCCGAGCTGATGAAGGTGGCGGTGCCGCTGATGATGGCCTGGTACTTCGAGAAGCATGAGGCCACGCTGACCATAAAGAACTACGTTATCGCCACTCTGCTGTTGTTGATGCCGGTCGCCCTGATCCTCCGCCAGCCCGACCTTGGCACCTCCATCCTGATCGCCGCCAGCGGTTTCTACGTGCTGTTCCTGGCGGGCCTGTCGTGGCGTGTCATCGGCGGCTTGCTGGTGACGGCGGCGGCCAGTGCACCCTTCCTGTGGAACATGCTTCACGATTATCAGCGCCACCGCATCCTGATGTTGTTCGATCCCTCGCAGGATGCGCTGGGCAAGGGCTACCACACCATACAGGGCATGATTGCGGTCGGCTCGGGTGGCTTGCTGGGCAAAGGCTACATGCAGGGCACGCAGACACACCTGGATTTTTTGCCGGAGCGCACTACCGACTTCATCTTCGCCGTCTGGTCGGAAGAGTTTGGTTTTATCGGCAATCTGTTCTTGCTGGGGTTGTTCGTCTTCGTTATCGGGCGCGGGTTCATGATCACTGCCGCCGCCTCCACCTACTTCACACGGCTGATGGCGGGCAGTATCACGCTCACCTTCTTCACCTATGCTTTCGTCAACATGGGTATGGTCAGCGGCATCCTGCCGGTGGTCGGCGTACCGCTGCCGCTGGTAAGCTACGGCGGCACCTCCATGCTCACGCTGCTGCTCGGTTTCGGTGTGCTGATGAGCATCCATACCCATCAACGTCTGGTCAAAACCTGAGGGAATCACCATGAACAGAAACCTGATCATCATCCTGTCCGGCATCGCGCTGTTGAGTGCCTGCTCCAACATCCCGCGCCGCACCACCGGCGAACCGGCCGCAAGCAAACCCGCCGCCGCGCCCGCTGCGACAGGCGGCAAGTATCTGGCAGGCGACGGCCCCGGGGCGGATGTGCCCGACAATCTGGACAGCATCCCGGATGCCGTACCCAAAGCCGAGCCACTGCACCGCTATGCCAACCGGCCCTATTCCGCGCTGGGCAAGACCTACACGCCGCTGCAAACCGTCGGCAGTTACAAAGAGCGCGGGACCGCTTCCTGGTATGGCAAGAAATTCCACGGCCAGCGCACCTCGATAGGCGACACCTACGATATGTACGGCATGACCGCCGCCCATCCAACGCTGCCGGTGCCCAGCTACGCGCGCGTGACCAATCTGGCGAACGGCAAATCGGTCATCGTGCGTGTCAACGACCGCGGCCCCTTCCTGCATGAGCGCATCATCGACCTGTCCTATGCCGCAGCCTACAGGCTGGGATACGTGAACAACGGTAGTGCCGAAGTGGAAGTGGAGAGCATCGCGGTCAACGGCAACGCGCCGGTTGCCGCGGCCGTGAGCGCGCCGGTGGTGAGAACCGAGGCAGTGGCTGCCGAGACCGTCATGCCGGTGATGCCGCCCGATGTCAGCGGCAAGGTTTATCTGCAGTTGGGGGCCTTCAAGGAGAAGCAGGGGGCAGAGAGTTTCCTGGCCCGGATGCGCGGTGAACTGGGTGACACCGGCAAGGACATCATCCTGTTACACCAGAGCGGCCTTAACCGCATCCAGCTCGGACCATACGCCAGTTCCGAGGAGGCGCGCCGCGCCGCCGATACCTTGGCCGGCCGTCTCGGTTTCAAACCCTTCGTCAGCAAGCACTGAGACATTCGGCGATCCGGAAGCGGGGCTGGTACCCATCGGGTGGGCATTGTCGGGCACGGCCTGTTGGCGTAGCGCCCCAGTCATCGCTTCCGGCCCGCCTCCTGCCGAATAGAAGTCCAATCCCGCCTTGTCAGAAAATTAGAATATGCTAATATGCCAGCCACTTGATAGACAGGAGGCAGGATATGTTCGGCATGAATGTTAAAGAGATCGACGCGCAGCAGTTCGCGCAATGGGTGGAAGAGGACGGCCACAAGATGCGGGTGATCGATGTGCGCCAGATGGAAGAGATCGCGCAGGGCACGGTACCCAAAGCCGAAGCGCTACCCCTGCACACGCTGCCGGTGAAGGTGAATGAACTGGACAAGTCCGAGAAGCTGATCATGGTGTGCCGCAGCGGCGCACGTTCGGCGCAGGCCTGCATGTTCCTGCAGCAACAGGGCTTCTCCAACGTGTTCAACCTGCGCGGCGGGATGATGGCTTGGGTGCAGAGCGGTTTCCCCGCTTACCGGCTGGGCTGAGGCGGTCATGAAGAACAAGATACTTTGGGCCATCACGGCCGTATTGGGCTTGATGCTGGCGATGCAGCAATTGCAGGCCAGTCAGGGAGTGGATGTGAAGACCGCGCAAAGCATGGTCAGCCAGGGAGCATTGCTGCTGGACGTGCGCGAACCCGCCGAATACGCGGCGGTACATGCGACGAACGCGCAACTGATGCCGCTGGGGCAGGTGGGTATGCGCCTGCATGAACTGGATGCCTATAAAGACAAGCCGGTCGCCGTGATCTGCCGTTCGGGACGACGCTCGGCTCAGGCGGTGGCGATGCTGCAGGAGGCGGGGTTCACCCAGGTGGTCAACGTGCAGGGTGGGACCAGCGCCTGGGAACAGGCCGGACTGGAAGTCATCAGGCAGCAGTGAATCGCGGGGCAGGTGCTCAGCCTGCCACCCGCAACACCAATCCCTTCAGATAGGCCCCTTCGGGGAAGCTCAGCAGAACCGGGTGGTCCGGTGCTGCGTGCAGCCGCTTCACTATCTGCGCGTCCACGCCCGCATCCAGCGCCGCACCGGCGATGATCTTCTGGAACAACTCGTCGCTGATACCTCCTGAGCAGGAGTAGGTGAACAACAGGCCGCCCGGCCGCAGCAGCTTGAAGCCGAGCAGGTTGATGTCCTTGTAGGCGCGCGCGGCTTTCTCGGCGAACGCGGCGGTGGGTGCGAACTTGGGCGGGTCGAGGACGATTAAATCGAACTTGCGGTTCTGGTCGCGCAGCTTGCGCAGCGCCTCGAACACGTCCGCGCACTGCCATTCCGCCTTGCTGCCATCCAGCCCATTTAATTCCACATTGCGCCGTGCCAGCGCCAGTGCGCCTTCCGAGGCATCGATGGAGAGCACCGATTTCGCTCCGCCGCGCAGCGCATACATCGAGAAACCGCCGGTGTAGCAGAAGCAGTTCAGCACTTCCTTGTCCTGCGCCAGTGCACCGGTCAGCGCACGGTTGTCGAACTGGTCGAGATAGAAGCCGGTCTTCTGTCCGCCCGCCACATCCACTGAGAAACGCAGGCCGTGTTCGGTCACTTCCACTTTGTCCGGCAGGGTGCCGCGCAGCACGCCGCAGCGCTTGGGCAGGCCTTCCAGCTCGCGTCCGTCGGAATCGGAACGCTCATAGATGCAGGCGGGGCTGCACAGAGCCTGCAGCGTATCGGCCAGCGTATCGCGCCAGCGCTCGGGGCCGGCGCTGCCGAGCTGCAGCACCAGCACCTCGCCATACTGGTCGACGATCAGTCCGGGCAGGCCGTCAGATTCTCCATGCACCAGACGCATGCCGTCGCCGTCCTGTCCGATGCGCAGGGCGCGGCGCGCCTCGATTGCCGCAGCCAGTTTGCGGCGGAAGAAGCCCTCATCGATCTGCTCGGTCTCGTTCCAGGACCACACCCGCGCGCTGATCTGCGAGTCGGGGTTGTACGCCGCCCAGGCTAGGAAACGCCCTGCGGCATCGCGAACCGCCACGGTGTCGCCGCTCCGGTAACTGCCGGTGATGCTTTCAATGGCACCGGAGAACACCCAGGGGTGGCGGCGCAGCAGTGATTTCTCGCGTCCGCATTTAAGGATGAGACCGGGCTGGCCCGGGTTCGTGCCGCAGCACGCGGGGCTGCTTGGTGTGGCGGCTGGTGCTGGCCTGCGTCTGCGGAAATCGGGTTTGCCGCCGGATTTGCGGCCTTGGATGTCGCGGCCGCGCTGGCTGTGCTGGGTCATGTCTTCTTTCTGGCGCGGGGGTGCGCGCCGTCGTAGATCTTGGCGAGGTACTGGAAATCGAGGTGGGTGTAGACCTGCGTGGTGGAGATGCTGGCATGACCCAGCATCTCCTGCACCGCGCGCAGATCACCTGACGATTGCAGCACATGCGTGGCGAAGGAATGACGCAGCATGTGAGGATGCACCTTGCTGCTGAGGCCCTGTCTGATCGCCCACTTCTGCAACTGCGATTCGACCGTGCGCGGCGAGATGCGTGCGCCGCGTGTGCCGACGAACAGTGCGGGTTCGTCCGGTGTTGCCACCTGGTCGCGCACCAGCATCCATTCTCTGATGGCGGAGATGGCGGGTTGTCCCACGGGCACCACGCGGGTCTTGCTGCCTTTGCCGGTGACGCGCACTTCGTGCGCAGCCAGCGTGTCCCGCATGTCTGCAACATCCAGGCTCACCAGTTCGGCCAGACGCAGTCCGGACGAATAGAGCAGCTCGAACATCGCCTTGTCGCGTGCATCCAGCGGTGTCTCCACTTTCATCTCCACCAGTTTGACGGCTTCGTCCGGAGACAGGGCATGCGGCAAAGTCTTGGGGGATTTGGGTGCGCGCAGCCCGGTACAGGGATTGCCGGGGCAAGCGTGGTCGCGCATCAGGTAGTTGTAGAAACCGCGCCATGAAGACAGGACGCGCGCCAGCGAACGACCGGACAGGCCGCTGCCATGCAGTTGCGCGATGTAGCGGCGGATGTGGTGACTCTTCAGTTCGGCCAACGGCGTACTACCGGCAAGCTCGAACAGACGGCGGATGTCGCGCGCGTAGTTGTCCGAGGTGTGGGCTGAATAGTTGCGCTCGTGCTGCAGATAGCCCAGATAGCCGGCCAGCGTGAGCGGCTGATCAGACATGCAATCTGAATGCGCTGCCCAGTGTCTCGGCGATGCGCTGCAGGAACACAGTGCCCATCTCGGGATAGAAGCGTTCCTTGTCTTCGCTGCCGAGCACGAGCAGGCCGATGGTCTGGCCGCTGGCGCGCAGCGGCAGATAGGCGAAAGAGCGCAAGTGCACGCCCGACTCGCCGAACCAGCTTTGCGTGTCGGCAACTGAGTGATGCGTGCAGACCGGGAGTGTGTGCTCGTCGGCGAAGGCCAGCACTTCCGGGCTGGGGGGCTCGTCCTTCCACAGATGCAGGGCAACATGCGGCACGGCGAAGATCTCGTTCAGGTTGTGTGCCACCAGACTCTGCAGGGTGGCGCGGTCGTGCGGGCCGAACAGCGCGCAGTTGAACTGGTGCACCTTGAGTTGCAATGCATCGTTCTCCTTGGCGAATTCGATCAGCTCGCGCAGTTTCTTCTCCAGCGATTTGACCTTGTCGCGCAGGGTGAGCATCTGCCGCTCTGAGAGCGAGATGGTGCGGCCGCCATGCGGATGCGGCAGGTTGATCTCGGCCAGCATCTCGGCGTGCTGTTCGAAGAACTCGGGGTGGTCCTGCAGAAAACGTACGACGTCATCAGGTTTCATGTGTTTCCTCTACAAGTTGATCTCGCCTTCGAACACCGTGATGGCAGGGCCGGTCATCAGCACGGGGTTCGCGTCTCCCTGCCAGGTGATAGTCAATGTGCCGCCGCGCGTGGCGACATGCACGGTGTCGTCCAGCAGGCCGCGGCGGATGCCGGCGACGACAGCTGCGCAGGCACCGGTGCCGCAGGAAAGGGTCTCGCCCGCCCCGCGTTCGAAGACGCGCAGCCTGATGTGCGTACGGTCAAGCACCTGCATGAAGCCTGCATTGACGCGATTGGGGAAGCGCGCATGGTGCTCGATCAGCGGCCCGAGTTGTTCCACAGGTGCGGTGTCCGCGTCAGCCACGACTTGCACCGCGTGCGGGTTGCCCATGGAGACCGCGGTGATCTGCACAGCCTGTCCGGCCACATCCAGCGTCTGGATGGCCTCGTCGCTAACGCTGGCGAAGGGGATTCGCGCCGCCTCGAACACCGGTGCGCCCATGTTCACCGTGACGCGGCCGTCATCCTCCAGCTTGGGCGAGATCAAACCGCTCTTGGTCTCCACCACGATCTCCTTCTTGCCGGTGAGCTGCTTCTCGTGCACGAAGCGCACGAAGCAGCGTGCACCGTTGCCGCATTGTTCGACCTCGCCGCCGTCAGCGTTGAAGATGCGATAGCGGAAATCGGCGTCATGGCGCTGCGATCTTTCCACCAACAGGATCTGGTCGCAGCCGATGCCGAAATGGCGGTCGGCGATGAAGCGCAGTTTTTCCGGGGTCAGCGCGAGCGACTGGCGGATGCCGTCAAGAACGACGAAATCGTTGCCCGCGCCGTGCATCTTGGTGAATTTGAGGGTCATGACCGAATCTTGGAAGTGATGTGCGGATTATACGTCGGCGCACAACTGGGTGTGGTCGCGGAACATGCAGCGATCCATCACCACCGTGATGCCCGCCTGCCGGGCGCGCATCGCGGCGGCCTCGTGCACCACGCCATCCTGCAACCATAGCTTCCCGATGCCGAGCTTGATGCAGCTGTCCACGATGGCGGGCACATGCTCGGGGGCGCGGAACACCTCCACGATATCCACCGGGAACGGGATGCTCTCCAGATCGGCATAGGCAGTCTCGCCAAGCACCTGTCCCACCAAAGGCCGCACCGGAACGATGCGGTGACCGAAACCTTGCAAGGCGCGCGCGACGTTGAAGCTGGGTCGAGAGGGATTAGGCGACAAGCCAACCACAGCGACCGTGTGCGATTCGCGCAGCAGGCGGCAGATGTCTTCGGGGCTGGGGTTACAGAAGGCCATGTCAGTTTCCAGAAAGAAGCTGTGACTATAATAAACCATCGGTCCATCCATGACGGGAGCCAAGTTTTGAGCGCCATCCATGCATCGCAACTCACCTTCTTTGCCGCACACGCCCCGTTCGACCGTTTCGAGGGTGCACACCAGCTCTGGCTGCTGGAGCGCCTGAAACTCGCTTACTACGCCAAAGGCGAAGTGATCGCCTCGCCCGAACAGGGCAGGTCGCAACGCTTCTTCATCATCAAGCAGGGGCTGGTGCGCGGTGCGCGCCAGTCGGATGACAGCGGCGATGCGGTGATCGAGCTGCACGAAGGCGAGAGTTTCCCGGTGGGTGCGCTGCTGGCCGGTCGTGCGGTGACCTCCACCTATCGCGCGGCCGAGGATGTGTTTTGCTTCGAGCTGGATGCTGCCGATTTCCACGCCTTGCTCGAACTCTCGCCCGTATTCAAGGATTTCTGTACGCGCCGCATCACCGCTTTGTTCGAGCAATCGCATCAAGCCATGCGCGCGCAGTTCGCGCAGGCCGCGACCGAACAACAGTCACTGTCCAGCCCGCTGTCCGAGATCCTGCGCCGCGAACCGGTGACTTGCGCGCCCGATACGCCACTGCTCGATGCCTTGCGCACCATGCGAGAGCTGCGTGTGGGTTCCATGGTGGTGGTGGATGCACAGCGCAAACCGCTGGGCATCTTCACCCTGAACGACCTGCTCGGTCGCGTGGTGTTGCCGGGCGTACCGACCGAAGTGCCGATCTCACAGGTGATGAGCCAGGATCCCGTGGCGCTGCTGCCGACAGCACCGGCCTACGAGGCGGCCATGGAGATGGCGCGTGCCGGCTTCCGCCATGTGCTGGTGGCGGAAGAGGATGGCACCCTGCGCGGCATCCTGTCCGAACGCGACCTGTTCTCGCTGCAGCGCGTCGGGCTGCGTCAGATCAGCGCCGCGCTGCGCAAGGCGGCCGATGTGGAGACGCTGGTCGGCCTCAGCCGCGATATCCGCGCGCTGGCGCGCAACATGATGGCGCAGGGAGTGGCGGCGGAGCAGTTGACGCTGTTCATCTCGACCTTGAACGACTTGCTGGCGGCACGCCTGATCGAACTGGAAAGCACGGCGTCCGGCCTGGTCGGCACACCGTTGTATGACAACCTGTGCTGGCTGGTGATGGGCTCCGGCGGCCGCTATGAACAGACGTTGAACACGGATCAGGACAATGCCTTGATCTTCATCTTGCCTGGCGGCATGACGGCGGACGAGGCGCGTGCGATCCTGCTGCCGGTGGCGCTACGCATCAACCAGGCGATGGCGCGCTGCGGTTTCCCGCTGTGCAAGGGCAACATCATGGCCTCCAACCCCAAGTGGTGCCTGTCGCTGGAAGAGTGGCAGGAGGTATTCACCAAATGGGTGGACCGGGGCTCGCCGGAAGCCTTGCTGCACGCCTCCATCTTCTTCGATTTCCGCGCGCTGGCCGGGCAGCGCAAGCTGGCCGATACGTTGCGCAACTGGCTGGGAGAATTAGCGCGCGGGAACAGCCGCTTCCTGCACCAGATGGCGGCCAACGCACTGCGCAACCGGCCGCCACTGGGGGTGGTGCGCGACTTTGTGTTGAATGATGCCAAGCGCCTGGACCTGAAGATGAACGGGTTGGCCCCCTTCGTGGATGCCGCGCGCATCTTCAGTCTGGCTGCGGGGGTGACGGCGACCAGCACCCTGCAGCGTCTGCGCAAGAGTGCCGAAGCGTTGCATGTGCCGGAGGGCGAGGTGGAGGCGTGGATCGATGCTTTCCTGTTCATCCAGATGCTGCGTCTGCGCCACCACTATGAAGCCAGCGAGACAATGAGCGAGGCCGAGATCGCGCAACTGGACAATCTGATCGACCCTGCCGCGCTGAACGAACTGGACCGGCGCATCCTGAAGGAATCGTTCCGCCAGGCGCGCAAGGTGCAGGCCAAGCTGGCGCTGGACTATCAGCTGTGAAGAAACTGCTGCAGCGCTGGCTGGCCCCGCGTGCAAAGCTGGATGAACAGCAGATGGCGCGACTGGCAGCCTGGGCGAAATTGCCTGCGCCGGACACCAGACTGCCTTTCGAGCAGGCGCGCTATGTGGTGGTGGACGTGGAGACCACTGGCCTGAACCTGATGACGGACACGCTGATCTCCATCGGTGCGGTCGCGGTGGTGAACGGTCGCGTGGTGATGGGCGACAGTTTCTCCGTGGTGTTGCAGCAGCAGCAGAGTAGCCGCAAGGAGAACATCCTCATCCACGGCATCTCAGGGTCGGTACAGCGCGAGGGCGTGCCGCCTGCCGATGCTTTGCTGGATTTCTTGCAGTTCCTTGGCGACTCGCCACTGGTCGCTTTCCATGTCGCCTTCGACGAGACCATGATCCGGCGCGCCATAAGCCAGTATCTGAACTACAACTTCAAGCATCCCTGGCTGGATCTGGCCTATGTGATGCCCGCGCTCAACCGTGACCTGATGCGCAGCCATCGCGTGCTGGACGACTGGATAGGCCGCTTTGGCATCCGCATCGAGGCGCGCCACAACGCGCTGGCCGATGCGCTGGCGACCGCGCAATTGCTGCAGATCGCCCAGTCGCAGGCGCGGCGCAAGGATGTCGTCAACTACGCAGGATTGCTCGATCTGGAGCGTACCCAGCGCTGGGCTAGCAACGTAAGATGATTGTAAGGTTGCTCCCGTAACCTGCCGCGAGCAGTGTCGGGCAGGCTCTCTTCATGCCAGGCGCGGCGCTTCGATAAATCTATAAGGGAGACAAGCATGGATAAGCAAGGCGAAGCCTATTGGAAGGCGACGTTGGGTCTGCTGACCAAGATCTTGGTAGTCTGGTTCATCGTCTCGTTCGGCGCGGGCATCCTGTTCGCGGACCTGCTGAACGGCATACATCTGGGAGGCTACCCGCTGGGTTTCTGGTTCGCCCAGCAAGGTTCCATCTACATCTTCGTGGCGCTGATCTTCTATTACGCCAAGAAGATGGACGAGATCGATCGCAAGTTCGACGTGCACGAAGAATAAGGGGCTGACATGGATCTGCAAACAACGATTTACCTGGTGGTGGGGCTGAGCTTCGCCCTGTACATCGGCATCGCCATCTGGGCGCGTGCCGGATCGACTTCCGAGTTTTACGTCGCCGGTGGCGGCGTCGGCCCGCGTGTCAACGGGATGGCGACGGCAGCGGACTGGATGTCGGCCGCATCCTTCATCTCGATGGCTGGTCTGATCTCCAACATGGGCTATGGCGGCGGCCTGTTCCTGATGGGCTGGACTGGCGGCTATGTGCTGCTGGCCCTGTTGCTGGCACCTTACCTGCGCAAGTTCGGCAAGTTCACCGTACCGCAGTTCATCGGTGACCGCTACTACTCGCAGACGGCTTCCACCGTTGCGGTGCTGTGCCTGCTGGTGGCTTCGCTGACCTACATCATCGGCCAGATGACCGGCGTCGGTGTGGCGTTCTCACGCTTCCTGGGCGTGTCCAGCGATACCGGCATCTATGTCGGTATGGCCATCGTGTTCACCTATGCGGTGTTCGGCGGCATGAAGGGCATCACCTACACCCAGGTGGCCCAATATGTGGTGCTGATCTTCGCCTACACCATCCCTGCGATCTTCATCTCCATGCAGCTGACCGGCAACCCGATCCCGCAACTGGGTCTGGGTTCCGACATGACGGGCAGCGATATCTCGCTGCTGCAGAAACTGGATCAGGTCGTGGTTGAGCTCGGCTTCGGCCAGTACACCACCACCACGGCAGGCAGCACGCTGAACATGTTCGTGTACACCCTGTCGCTGATGATCGGTACAGCCGGTCTGCCGCACGTGATCATGCGCTTCTTCACCGTGCCCAGCGTGCATGCCGCACGTCTTTCCGCTGGCTGGGCATTGGTGTTCATCGCCATCCTGTACACCACCGCACCTGCAGTCGCGGGTATGGCCAAGATGAACCTGATCGGCACAGTGAATACTGCCGTGGCCAGCAACGGCGACCTGTATGCGGCGGAATCCAGCCTCAAGTATGAAGAGCGTCCGGACTGGATGAAGCGCTGGGAGGTGACCGGTCTGCTGAAGTTCGAAGACAAGAACGGTGACGGCCGTATCCAGTACTACAACGACAAGAGCAAGAGCGAGGAAGCCAAGGCCAAGGCTGAAGCCGCAGGCTGGAAGGGCAACGAATTGTCGGTGAATGCCGACATCATCGTGCTGGCCAACCCCGAGATCGCATTGTTGCCGAACTGGGTGATCGCGCTTGTTGCCGCCGGTGGTCTGGCTGCCGCGCTGTCCACCGCCGCGGGTCTGTTGCTGGCGATCTCTTCCGCCATCTCGCATGACCTGGTGAAGGGCGTGTTCAATCCCAACATCAGCGAGAAGGGCGAGCTGATGGCGGGCAAGGTCGCCATGTCGGTGTCCATCGTGGTGGCCGGTTATCTCGGCCTGAATCCGCCGGGCTTTGCAGCCGGTACTGTGGCGCTGGCGTTCGGTATCGCCGCCAGTTCGCTGTTCCCCGCGATCATGATGGGTATCTTCAGCAAGAAGATGAACAAGGAAGGCGCCATCGCCGGTATGTTGTCTGGCCTGTTCATCACCCTGTTCTACGTGTTCGCACACAAAGGTATCTTCTTCATCAAGGGTACCGAGTATCTGGACCTGATCGGCGGCGCGAATTCCTTCTTCGGCATCACGCCGGAAGCGTTCGGTGCGATCGGTGCGCTGGTCAATTTCGGCGTTGCCTTCCTGGTGGATCGTTTCACCAAAGAGCCGCCGGAGCATATCCAGCACCTGGTGGAGAGCGTGCGTACACCGCGCGGCGCGAAAGCGGTCGACGGTCGTCACTAAAACAAGTCGTTCTGCATGTAACATAGACCCCGCCGTGTTCCGGCGGGGTTTTTTCTTGGAGAGAATATGGTTTTCGATGTGAATGTAGCGATGACCTGGGTGTTGTTTCTGGCCCTGTTCCCGATCGCGTTCTTCTGGCTGCGTCGCGCCTGGCGTATCGCTATCCGACGCGATTTCACTGAGGTCGGTCTGAAGAAGGGCGTGTCGCCCGAGCGCCCGGAGCGTTTCGCGCCTTACGCTGCAGCCATCAATCTGTTGGGCGGTGTGATCGTGGTATGGGTCATCGTCGGCGTGCTGACGGCGCAGCTCGACTATGCGACCTGGAGTGCCACCGCCGGCATCACCATCTGGCTGAAGATGATCGCCGACTTCATTCTGAGTCGGCATGCGCACCCTATGGTGCTCAAACGCAAGGCGGAATGAGCATCAGTCCTGGGCAAGCAGTCTGAAGCGCACACAGATGCGCGTTCCCTTGCCGTCCGCCCCTTCGCTCAGTGACAGTTCGGCATCATGCCGCTTGGCGACCTCGGCCACGATGGATAGTCCGAGTCCGCTGCCGCTCTGGCCGCTGCCGAGGATGCGGTAGAAGCGTTCGAACACGCGCGCACGGTGCTCGGGGGCGATGCCAGGCCCGTTGTCCTCGACGCACAGCATGGCGTAACCGGGTGAATGCGTGGTGCTGACGGTGATGTGCCCGCCGTGCGGGGTGTAGCGGATCGCGTTGTCGATCAGGTTGTTGAGCATCTCGACCAGACTGGGCGCGTCGCACAGCAGCGGCAAGGCTTGCTCGCTCGCCTCATAACCCAGGTCTATGTCTTTCTCGAGCGCCATCTGCACCCATTCCAGCGTGCATTCCTGTGCCAGGCGGCGCAGGTCGATGCGGGTGAAGCGGTCACTGCCCAGACCGGCGGGCTCGGTTCTGGCCAGCGCGAGTAATTGGTTGACCAGCCGCGTGCCGTGACGGGTACTGGTGAGGATGTGGCGCAGGGCATGCTGTTTCTGCTCTGTGTCATTGGTGCGCAACGCCAGTTCTGCCTGGGTCTTCAGGCCGGCGAATGGCGTACGCAACTGGTGAGCGGCATCGGCGACGAAGCGTTGTTGTGCCGCCATCACCTGGTTCAATCGTTCCAGCAGATCGTTCACCGCGTCGATCAGCGGCCGTACTTCGGCCGGCGCCTTGCTGCCGTCCAGCTGGCTCAGGTCGTCGCGCTGCCGGCTGCTGACTTCGTTGCGCAGCCGCTCCAGCGGCCGCAGTCCCTGCTTCAATCCGTACCACACCACGGCCAGCGCGATCAGCGTCAGCAGGAGTTGCGGGATCACGATGTTGGCAAGGATGCCTCGTATCAATGCCTGGCGCTGCTGGGTGGTTTCCGCGACATGCAGTTGCAGGACCTGGCCGCTGGCATGGAAGGTCAGGCTGACCATGCGTGTCTTCTGGCCTTCGCGTTCGCCGTTGCTGAACAGCGGACCGGCACGGCCGCGCCGATAGGACAGCGGGCGCAGGGTGTTACCGTTGCCGGCCAACTTGTGTCCCTCGCTGTCGGTGACCGTGTACACCACGCGATCCGGCATGCCGGGGTCGGAGCCGTCCGGCAGTTCGGGTATCACGTCCAGGCGCGGCGTGCCGCGGCTGAGGCCGAGTTGTGAGGCGATATCGTTGGCGCGCTGCAGCAGCACCAGGTCGTAGGGCTGGTTGGCGTAGTTGATGGTGGCGAAATAGCCGACGGCGGTACTGACGATCCACAGCAGATACAGCGAGATGAGCAAGCGCTGCATGAGGTAGCTGCGCAAGGAACGGATCGGATTCTCCATGTCTTTGCTTTAGCCGCTGCGCTCAGCTTGCCTGATTTTTCAAGTTGTCGATGACGTAACCCAGCCCGCGTATGGTGCGGATGGTGACACCCGCCGGTTCGACTTTCTTGCGCAAGCGGTGGATGTAGACTTCGATGGCGTTGTTGCTGGCCTCTTCGGAATAACTGTAGAGGCGTTCCAGCAACTGTTCCTTGCTCACCACCCAGCCGATGCGCATCATCAACGCTTCGAGCACGCTCAGCTCGCGTGTCGTGAGCTCCAGCGGTGTGCCGTCTATCATGGTGCGCCGGGCCACGCTGTCGAAGGTGAGCCTGCCGCAGACATAGACCGGATTCATGCCGCACTGGCCGCGCCGGATCAGCGCGCGCACGCGCGCTTCCAGCTCGGGCAGGCTGAAAGGTTTGATCATGTAATCGTCTGCACCGAGATCCAGCCCCTTGACGCGGTCGCCCTCTTCATCGCGCGCGGTGAGGATGATGACCGGTACCTGGCGATTGTTGTCGCGCAGGCTGCGCAGCACACTGAAGCCGTCCAGCTTGGGCAGGCCGAGATCCAGGATGACCAGGTCGAACGGCTGTTCGCCGCTGAGGATGAGTTTGGCGGACTGTCCGTCCCTGACACAATCGACGGCGTAACCGGCATGGCGCATGGAGTTGCACAGTCCGTCGGCCAGCACTTCATCGTCTTCAGCGATCAGGATGCGCATCGTGTGTCAGTCACGTGTAAGGGAATAGGGTTAAGTTCGTCGCGGGCAGGTATGCTTATGCCTTCGTCGCCTGCCGCTGGGCTGCATTCTATGTGCAAGCGGCGGTTTGTCCAAATGGCGGGTGCGACATCAGGGATCAGGATCAGGAACTCACATGCAGGCAGGCGAAAGACATCAACGCTACTGGCGCAGCAACCTGCGCATGACCGGCGCGCTGCTGGCGATCTGGTTCGTCGCCACTTTCGTGGTCAGCTGGTTTGCACGCGAGCTGCAGACGCTGACTGTACTGGGCTTCCCGTTGCCTTTCTACATGGCGGCACAAGGCGCTCTGCTGATCTATCTGCTGCTGGTCGGTTTCTATGCCTGGCGCATGGGAAAACTGGACGAGAAGTACGGCGTAGGAGAAGACGCCTGATGGCCGGACAGTCGCAATTCACCTCGCAGCTCAAGCGCTATTACTCCTTGTACACGGGCGGCGTCATCGGCTTCGTGGTGTTGCTGTCCATCCTCGAACAGATGGGCGTGCCCAACCAGACGCTGGGCTACATCTTCCTCGGTGTGACCGTATCGCTGTACGCGGGCATCGGCATCCTTTCCAAGACTTCGGATGTGTCGGAATACTATGTGGCCGGGCGCCGCGTACCGGCCTTGTTCAACGGCATGGCGACCGCTGCCGACTGGATGTCCGCCGCGAGTTTCATCGGCTTGGCGGGTACGCTGTATATCTCCGGCTACGACGGGCTAGCGTTCGTCATGGGATGGACCGGTGGCTATTGTCTGGTGGCGCTGTTCCTTGCGCCCTATCTGCGCAAGTTCGGCCAATATACCGTGCCGGATTTCCTGGGCGCGCGTTACGGCGGCGACGGCCCACGCATGATCGGCGTGTTCGCGGCCATCCTGTGCTCTTTCACTTATGTCATCGCGCAGATCTACGGCTTGGGTCTCATCGTCAGCCGCTTCACCGGGCTGGATTTCGGTGTCGGCGTGTTCGTCGGTCTGGGCAGCATCCTGTTCTGCTCCTTCCTCGGCGGCATGCGCGCGGTGACCTGGACGCAGGTGTCGCAATACGTGATTCTTATCGTGGCTTACATGATTCCGGTGATCTGGCTGTCGGTGAAACATACCGGCAACCCCGTGCCGCAGATCGCCTACGGATATGTACTGGAACAAGTGACGGCACGCGAGCAGGTGCTGAACGATGCACAGACGCCGGAAGGCGCGCGCGAGGCGGAAGTGCGCGCCATCCTGCGGCAGCGGCAGGATGCGACCGAAGACAGGCTGCGCGCGCTGGAAGCGGGGGGCGAAGAATATCTGGCTGCGGAGCGGGCGCGGCTGGGGGCGGAACTATCCGCACTGCGCTCGCGGCACGCGCCCGAGGCCGAGATCGAGATCGCACAGCGGGAGTTGGAGGCATTCCCGCAAGGGATTGCCGCCGCCAACAGCATCTGGCGTGCCGAAGCGGAGGCCGACCGTCTGAAATCGTCGCCTATCGTGGCCCACGCCGAGCCCTATGCGGGGCCGGATGAAGAATCGCGCGACAAGAAGCGCAAGAACTTCCTGGCGCTGGTGTTCTGTCTGATGGTGGGTACGGCGGCCTTGCCACACATCCTGATGCGCTTCTACACCACGACCTCTGTCAAGGAGGCGCGGCTGTCGGTGTTTTGGTCGCTGTTGTTCATCTCGCTGCTGTATCTCACCGCGCCCGCTCTGGCAGTGCTGGCCAAATACGATGTGTACACCTTGCTGGTGGGATCCAGCTTCTCCGAGCTGCCGAGCTGGGTGTCGGCCTGGGAAGCGGTGGACAGGGCGTTGATGAACGTGAGCGACATCAACAAGGACGGCATCGTGCAGCTGGCAGAAGTCACCATAGGCGGCGACCTGATCGTGCTGGCCACGCCGGAGATCGCCGGGCTGCCCTATGTGGTCACTGCACTGGTGGCGGCGGGCGGCCTTGCAGCGGCCTTGTCGACGGCCGACGGTTTGATGCTGACCATCGCCAACGCGCTGTCGCACGACGTGTACTACAAGATGATAGACCCGAAGGCGCCCACCGGCCGGCGTCTGGCCATCTCCAAGGGGCTGCTGCTGCTGGTGGCAGTGTGCGCGGCCTATGTCACTGCACTCAAGCCGGGTGACATCCTGTTCATGGTGGGCGCGGCGTTCTCGCTGGCCGGCTCGGCCTTTTTTCCGGCGCTGGTGCTGGGCATATTCTGGAAGCGGGCCAACAAGGTCGGTGCTATCGCTGGCATGATCAGCGGGCTGAGCGTGTGCATGCTCTATATGTACATCACCTATCCGTTCTTCGGCGTGAACGCCCCGCTGTGGTGGGAGATCAATCCCATCTCGGCAGGCATCTTCGGCATCCCGGTAGGCTTCGTCGGCGTCATCATCGGCAGCGTATTGAGCCGTCCGCCGGCAGCCAAGGTGCAGGCGCTGGTGGACTACGTGCGTTACCCGAACATGGCAGGTGACGAAGGTCGGGGCACCTCCTGAGCCGGTAATGGAAGATCCGCTCCTGCTATTGATCGTGCTGCTGAAGGCGCTAGTGGAGATCGCCGCGTTATCGCTGTTGGCGCAGGGCGTGCTGCGAGTACTGGCCGGCCGCAGCTATAAAGAGAATCCAGTCTATCGTCTGTTTCAGGTGATCGCCTCACCGGCTATCGCGCTGGCCAGCAAGGTGACGCCGCGCTTCATCGCCCCGCAGTATCTGGGGCTGGTCGCCGTGCTGCTGTTGTTCTGGATGTGGCTGGCACTGGTCTATGCCAAAGCCCATGTCTGTCACGCCGGGAAACTGGCCTGTTTCGCCGGATAGCGGTTGGACTGTGCGGGCAAAAGCCGCTATCCTTCGCGCCCTCAAACAAGCGCCCGTAGCTCAGCTGGATAGAGTATTGGTTTCCGAAGCCAAGGGTCGTGGGTTCGACTCCCGCCGGGCGCGCCAGAATTACGTTGCAAAGTCCAATGTTGCGGTCGCGCTGCGGCCGGGAGGCAAGTCATGGCACGTCTGATATTCCTAGTGGTCGCCATCGCGTTGGTGTACTGGCTGCTGCGCCGCTTTCGTCGGCCATCCTCCGAATCCGGGGATGCCGCGCAGACGGAAGATATGGTGAGTTGCGCGCGATGCGGATTGAATCTGCCCAAGAGTGAAGCCATCGCCTCGGGCGACGATTATTTTTGTTGCGAGGCGCACCGGCGCGAATCGAAGCCGGAATGAAGCGTATGCGGGACGCCGCGAATCCCGAGGTCTCGCTGTTCGCGGCGTGGCGTCCGCCGACCGCGCTGACGCCTGACAGTCTCTGGCGCTCCCTTGCCCTGTTCAATCTGTATCGCCTGATCCTGGGCGGTGTGCTGGTATTCACTTCCGCGCTGTTCGGTGCGGCGCTGTCGCTGACACAGTCCGGGCAGACGGCATTCTTCTGGGTCAGTGCCACCTTCACCACGCTGGTTCTGGTTTCGGTGCTGGCCGTGGTGTGGCGCAAGCCGCAGCCGGGCTGGCAATTGGCTTTCCAGCTATGCGTCGATATCGCATGTATCGGCACGCTGAGTTATATCGGCGGCGGTGTGCAGAGCAACCTGCCCATGCTGTTGCTTGTGTCGCTGGCTTTCGCCGGCATGATCAGCCATGGCCGCATCACACTGCTGTATGCGGCGCTGGCCAGTATCACTTTGCTGCTCAGTCACGCTTATGCGGTGTTGACCCGCGATGCGTCGGAGGCGCTGTTCTTTCAGACCGGCATCCTGAGTACTTCGTATTTTGCGGTGGCTTGGCTGGCGCACGCGATGTCGAAATATGCTTTGGAGAGCGAACGCCTGGCGGCGCGGCGCGGCGAGGATCTGTCCAGCATGGCCGAGGCGAACCGGCTGATGATCCAGGGTATGCCGGACGGAATGCTGGTGGTGGATGAGCGCGGCCATGTGCGGCAGGCCAATCCCGCTGCCGGTCGCCTGCTGGGGTATGGGTTCACCACGGAGCATCTGGTCGAGCTGGGTGAATGTTCGCCCCTGCTGGAGGCCATGTATGCCGCGTGGAGACAGAATCGCGCCTTGGGCGGCGAGGCACTGCAGCTGCCGCGCACCAACCGTACCGTGAGGGTGCATTTCATGGAGATCGGCGGGGCAAGCTTCTGGGGTGCTGTGATCGTGCTCGAGGATATACAGCGCATCCAGGCGCAGGCGCAGCAGGTGAAGCTGGCGGCATTGGGCAGGCTGACCGCGAACATCGCGCATGAAGTGCGTAATCCGTTGTCCTCGATCAGCTATGCCACCGAATTGCTGCAGGAAAGTCCGCGCGATCCGGCGCAGACGCGCCTGCTGCAGATCATCTTGGATAACACCTCGCGCTTGAACCGTATCGTACAGGACGTGATGCAGATCAACCGGCGCGATCGCTCGCAAATGGAAAAGATCGATGTGCCGACGGCGTTGTCGGTATTCATCGACAACCTGGCGCAGGTGGAGCAGGTGCCACGGGAAATATTTGAGTTGGAGGTGCCCGCTGGGAGTATGGTCAGTTTCGATCGCGGTCATTTCGAGCAAGTGCTGTGGAACCTGTGCCGCAATGCTTTGCGATATAGTCGCAAGCAGACCGGCAGCGTGCGGCTGCGGTGGCTGCAGGATGGCGAAGGGCGGCAGCTGCTCGAAGTCGAGGATGATGGGCCGGGTGTGGCGGAGGCGGAGGTGCAGAACCTGTTCGAACCGTTCTACACCACGGACAGTCGCGGCACCGGGCTGGGACTGTATATCGCGCGCGAGTTATGTGAGGCGAACGATGCCGTGATCGGATATCGGCACGGTGCCGGGGGCGGGGCATGTTTCAGCATCGCTTTCGGACGTGGCGGGGAGGCATAAGGGAAAGGCATGGAAGCGGGGATACCGAACGTACTGATCGTGGACGATGAGCCCGACATCCTGGAGTTGCTGGAGCTGGCGTTGACCCGCATGGGGCTGGATGTGACCAGGGCGAGCGGATTGGGCGAAGCGAAAGCACGTCTGCTCGAACGTCGCTTTGCGATGTGTCTGACCGATATGCGCATGGCCGACGGAACGGGGCTGGACGTGGTGCGGCACATCGCCGAAAGCAGTCTCGATCTGCCCGTCGCGGTGATCACGGCACACGGCAACACGGAGAATGCCGTGGCGGCGCTCAAGGCAGGTGCCTTCGATTATCTTTCCAAGCCGGTGTCGCTGGAGCAGTTGCGAGCACTGGTGAATTCCGCGCTCCGCTTGCCTGCCTGTGCCGGGCGGGCGGAAGGGGCTCAGCCCGCACTGCTGGGCGAGGCACCGGCCATGCGGCAGGCGCGCGACCTGATCGCGCGTGTCGCGCGCAGTCAGGCACCGGTGCATATCAGCGGCGAGTCGGGCAGCGGCAAGGAGATGGCGGCGCGACTGATCGTGGCGCAGAGCGCCCGATGTGGGCAGCCTTTCATCGCGGTCAACTGCGGTGCGATCCCCGAGAATCTGATGGAGAGCGAGTTCTTCGGCTACCGCAAGGGCGCATTCACCGGCGCAGACAAGGACCGGGACGGGTTCTTCCAGGCAGCGAACCAGGGCACGCTCCTGCTCGACGAGGTGGCCGAGTTGCCGCTGGCGATGCAGGTCAAGCTGTTACGTGCCATCCAGGAAAAACGGGTGCGCCGCGTGGGCGCGACCGAAGAAGAGGCGGTGGATGTACGGATCCTGAGTGCGACGCACCGTGATCTGGCCGCATGCGTGCGTGACGGCAGTTTCCGGCAGGACCTTTACTATCGCTTGAATGTGATCGCATTGCGTATGCCGGCCTTGCGCGAGATGCATGAAGATATCCCGCAGATCGCACAGCAATTGCTGCAGCGGATCGGCGGTGCGGCAGGCGCAAAGTTCTCGCCCGCTGCCCTGAAACTACTGTCTTCATACGACTTCCCGGGCAACGTGCGGGAGCTGGAGAATGTGATCGAGCGTGCGCTGGCCTTGTGCGCAGAGGGAGTCATCCAGCCGGATGACCTGCAGTTGCGACCCATGGGTGGCGAGCAGCAGGCTGTTGCAACGGGTGGCAAGTACCCGCTGACCGACTATCTCGATCGTGTGGAGCGCGAAGCGATACTGGAAGCCTTGCAGCAGACGCATTTCAATCGCACCGCTGCCGCCAAGATACTGGGTGTTACCTTCCGCGCCTTGCGCTACCGCATGGACAGGCTGTCCATCACTGACCGGGACAAGCAGCAATGAAGTTCGGTCCGGGTGGCTGGCTGAGCGGGGTCAGGCGTATCGCGTCGCCGAACTTCGACGCACGGCCGGCGCGGACGCCGGTCAGCCTGCTGGTCATCCACAGCATCAGCCTGCCTCCGGATGAATTCGGCGGGCCGGGCGTGCGACATTTGTTCACCAACACACTGGATTGCAGCGCGCATCCTTATTATGCGCAGCTGCAAGGTTTGCGTGTGTCGGCCCATTTCCTGATCGGGCGTGACGGTGCTATCACCCAGTTCGTCCCCTGTGGCAGTCGGGCGTGGCATGCGGGTGTGTCGGCGTGGCATGGGCGCGAGCGCTGCAATGACTTTTCCATCGGTATCGAGCTGGAGGGGTGCGACAGGCTGCCCTTCGAGCCTGCGCAGTATGCGGCCCTGGCCCGGCTGACGCGTCGATTGCGACGGAATTATCCGATACGGCACATCGTCGGCCATGCCGATATCGCGCCCGGCCGCAAAACCGACCCAGGTCCACTGTTCGATTGGGGGCATTATTTCAGGCTGCTCGATCGCTCATCCGCGTAACGGCGGGAGATGGCCGGAATCGAAAATATATAGGCCAAATTTCTGCTTGCATTAATTCCCTCAGCTACTAGAATTAGCCCCAATTCGCAGGTTGGACCACTAGATATAGTGTTTTTCTGTGTAAAGCTGATCCGGCGCAAGGCCGGGCGACATCTGCAAATAAAAGGGGAGAATACATGCTGCAAGCTTCTGAAACCGTATCGCCATCCGTGTCATCCAACATGTTCGCTACTCGTGAGTCCGAGTCGGTTTCCGGTGCTTCCGGCGTGATGCTGGATCAATACAAGATCATTCGCCGCAATGGTTCCGTTGTGACTTTCGAGCCGTCCAAGATATCCATCGCCCTGACCAAGGCCTTCATCGCCGTGAACGGCGGACAGGGCGCGGCGTCGGCGCGTGTGCGCGAGTTGGTGGAGCAGTTGACCGGCAGTGTGGTGGGTGCGCTGGCGCGCCGACAGCCGCATGGCGGCACCTTCCATATCGAAGACATCCAGGATCAGGTCGAGCTGTCTCTGATGCGTTCGGGCGAACATGACGTGGCTCGTGCCTATGTGCTGTACCGCGAGCGTCGCAATCAGGAGCGCGCCAAGAACAAGGCGGAATCAGCGGATGCTGCACCTTCCTTGAGCGTGATCGAAAGCGGTATGAAGCGCCCGCTGGATGTGCAGGCGCTATCGGCCATCATCGAGGCAGCCTGCGCGGGGCTGGGGGAGGCGGTAGATGCCGCCAAGATACTCAAGAGCACCCTGAACGACCTGTACGACGGCGTGGCCATCGAAGAGGTACGCAAGTGCACCATCCTGTCCGCGCGAGCTTTGATCGAGCAGGATCCGGCCTACAGTTTTGTGACGGCGCGTCTGCTGCTGAACAACATCTGCTGCGAGATCCTTGGGGAGTCGGTGACGCAAGCCGAGATGGCGACACGTTACGCCGAATATTTCCCCAAGTTCATCAAGCGCGGCATCGCGGCCGAATTGCTGGACGAGGAATTGGGTCGTTTCGACCTGCCGCGCCTGGCGGCGGCGCTGGACGCCGATCGCGACCTGCAATTCAACTACCTCGGCCTGCAGACCTTGTATGACCGCTATTTCCTGCATATCGAAGACCAGCGTATCGAGCTGCCGCAAGCCTTCTTCATGCGCGTGGCGATGGGACTGTCCCTGAATGAAGTGGATCGCGAAGCGCGCGCCATCGAATTCTATCGCCTGCTGTCCAGCTTCGATTTCATGAGTTCGACACCGACACTGTTCAATTCCGGCACGCGCCGTTCGCAGTTGTCTTCCTGCTACCTGACCACGGTGGCCGACGATCTGGACGGTATCTACGAAGGCTTGAAGGAGAACGCGCTGTTGTCCAAATTCGCCGGCGGTCTGGGTAACGACTGGAGCAATGTGCGCGCGCTGGGATCGCACATCAAGGGTACCAACGGCAGATCGCAAGGTGTCGTGCCGTTCCTGAAGGTGGTGAACGATACCGCTGTGGCGGTGAACCAGGGTGGCAAACGCAAGGGGGCTGTCTGTGCCTACCTGGAGACCTGGCATCTCGATATCGAGGAATTCCTCGACCTGCGCAAGAACACCGGCGATGATCGTCGCCGTACACATGACATGAACACTTCCAACTGGATCCCGGACCTGTTCATGAAGCGCGTGATGGAAGGTGGCGAGTGGACGCTGTTCTCTCCCTCGACCTGCCCGGACCTGCACGACAAGTTCGGTGCCGAGTTCGAGAAGGCTTATCTTGGCTATGAGGCGAAGGTCGCCAGCGGCGAGATCAAGCTGTTCCGCAAGCTGCCGGCGCAGAGCCTGTGGCGCAAGATGCTGACCATGTTGTTCGAGACCGGACACCCATGGGTCACGTTCAAGGATCCGTGCAATATCCGCTCGCCGCAGCAACATGTGGGCGTGGTGCACAGTTCCAACCTGTGTACCGAAATCACGCTGAACACCTCGGCCGACGAGATTGCCGTGTGCAACCTGGGTTCGGTCAATCTTGCCGCGCATCTGACCGCAGACGGTCAGATCGACCATGCCAAGCTGCAGCGCACGGTGCACACCGCCATGCGCATGCTGGATAACGTGATCGATATCAACTACTACGCTGTTGCCAAGGCGCGCAATTCAAACCTGAAGCATCGTCCGGTCGGTCTGGGCATCATGGGCTTCCAGGATTGCCTGCATAGCCTGCGTATCCCGTATTCATCGGAAGCCGCCGTCGAGTTCGCGGACCGTTCGATGGAAGCGGTCTGCTACTACGCCTACTGGGCCTCCACCGAACTGGCCGAGGAGCGCGGTCGCTATGCCTCGTATCGCGGCAGCTTGTGGGACAAGGGCATCCTGCCGCATGACAGTCTGGGTCTGTTGCGCGAAGCGCGCGGCGGGTATGTCGAGGTCGACACCTCGGTCACCATGGACTGGGATGCGCTGCGTGCCCGCATCCGCCAGTTTGGCATGCGCAACTCGAATTGCGTGGCGATCGCGCCGACCGCTACCATCTCCAACATCATCGGCGTATCGGCCTGCATCGAGCCGACCTACCAGAACATCTTCGTCAAATCGAACCTGTCCGGCGAGTTCACGGTCATCAACGAGCATCTGGTCGCCGATCTGAAGCAGCTGGGGCTGTGGGATGAGGTGATGGTGGCCGATCTCAAGTATTTCGACGGCAGTCTGACCAAGATCGACCGCATCCCGGCCGACCTGCGCAACCTGTATGCCACCGCGTTCGAGGTGGAACCGAAGTGGTTGATCGAAGCGGCTTCACGCCGCCAGAAGTGGATAGACCAAGCGCAATCGCTGAATATCTATATGTCCGGCGTATCCGGCCGCAAGCTGGATGAGACTTACAAGCTGGCTTGGGTGCGCGGCCTGAAGACCACCTACTACCTGCGCACCCTGGGCGCCACCTCTGCCGAGAAATCCACGTCCCGCGCCGGGTCGCTGAACGCGGTATCAAGCGGCGGCGCAGGCGAAATGTCGGCGGCTCCCGCGATCGAAGAGACGAAGTTCTGTTCGATCGACAATCCCGAGTGTGAAGCTTGCCAGTAAGGGCGGCAGCCTGAAATGCGTCCGGATCGGCGTTCTGCCGGTCCGGGCGAACAGTGAGAATCCCCCGGCGCCCAGCGCTGCGGATACAAGAAGAAAGGACTATGCATGCTGAATTTCGAAGACGATGTGATGCCGACAGCCGCACCCGCAGCGGTGCGCATGGGGGCGCTGGGGGCTGGAAAAGCTGTTGTCGCAGAGCATGATTACACCATCGCCTCGGTGTCGACCGGCCGCATCCGCGTGGAAGACAAGCGCCTGATCAATGGCAAGGCGGACGTGAACCAGTTGGTGCCGTTCAAATACAACTGGGCTTGGGAGAAATACAACGCGGGCAACGCGAACCACTGGCTGCCGCAAGAGATCAACATGTCTGCCGACATCGCGCTGTGGAAGAACCCGAACGGGCTGACCGAGGACGAGCGCCGCCTGGTCATGCGCAACCTGGGTTTCTTCTCAACCGCCGACAGCCTGGCTGCCAATAACATCGTGCTGGGAACCTATCGCCACATCACCGCGCCGGAGTGCCGGCAGTATCTGCTGCGGCAGGCCTACGACGAAGCGATCCACACCCATGCCTACCAGTACATCGTGGAAAGTCTGGGCATGGACGAAGGTGAAGTGTTCAACATGTATCACGAGGTGAAGAGTATCCGCGACAAGGACGAGTTCCTGCTGCCCTTCATCGATACGCTGACCAACCCCGAGTTCAAGACCGGCACGCCCGAGAACGACCAGAAGCTGCTGGAATCGCTGATCGTGTTCGCCTGCATCATGGAAGGCCTGTTCTTCTATGTCGGTTTCGTGCAGGTGCTGGCGCTGGGCCGTCAGAACAAGATGACCGGTGCGGCCGAGCAGTTCCAGTACATCCTGCGCGACGAGTCGTTGCATCTGAACTTCGGCGTGGACATGGCCAACCAGATCAAGCTGGAGAACCCGCACCTGTGGACGGTCGAGTTCAAGGAGCGCCTGAAGGGGCACTTCACCAAGGCGGTCGAGCTGGAATACCGCTATGCCGAAGACACCATGCCGCGCGGCGTGCTGGGTCTGAATGCAGCCATGTTCAAGGAATACCTGCGCTTCATCGCCAACCGGCGCTGCCAGCAGATTGGCATCGATGCGCTCTATCCGGGCGCGACCAACCCGTTCCCGTGGATGGCCGAGATGATCGATCTCAAGAAAGAGAAGAATTTCTTCGAGACGCGAGTGACCGAGTATCAGACAGGCGGCGCTCTTTCATGGGATTGATCGGGATGTTTTCGTTGACGGACACATAACGCTTCCTTTTGGACAGAAAACGCTTCCTTTTGTGACGCGTAATCCTTCCTTGCTTTATAAGGCGTTGACGGACACATAACGCTTCCTTTTGGACAGAAAACGCTTCCTTTTGTGACGCGTAATCCTTCCTTGCTTTATAAGGGGAGCAACACCAAGGCCCGCCAACTTTGTTGGCGGGCCTTTTATCTTTGTGGCCGGGCGTGGCACAAGGGATTCAAGCTGGCGTTTGGGGCAGATGAGCGCGCCAAGGAAAGACTTAGAGAGATATCAATATATCGTCCAAAACAAGTTACAAAGGTTAGTATTCGCTCCAGCACTGACTGACAATAATAACTAGTTCGATATGGAATTGAAGGGAAGGGGCATTGTGAATCTGGATGAGGCGAATTTCCGCGCCCATAACGAAGCGGAACAATCCAATAGCGACGAAAAATCCGTAGGTGCTACAGGATTCAACCCATATCCGGAGCATACGACGCAAACGCTTGCAGATATGATTTCTCGCTACGAACGGACGGGAAGAGCGCAAAACGTTTCGTTTAGAGATCTTGTTCCGTGGGTCAAGATGGGTGAGCGAGCCACACACTACATTCACTCTTACCCTGCGAAGCTGCTCCCGCAGATTGCTCATTTCTTTCTTTCAGCGCAGAGCCTCTCCAAGGAGGGAGATATCGTGCTGGATCCCTTCGGAGGATCAGGGACCGTTGCACTAGAGGCAATATTGGCAGGCCGGAAAGCGTATTATGCTGATGCAAACCCTTTAGCTCGCTTGATTGCAGGTGTCAAAACTCGTTGTGTACAAACTGAGGCAATTATCCAAGCTGCCGACCGAGTTGAACGGCGATATAGTAATGCTCGCATACCGACGGGTTCCGCCCCTTCTGTTGTTAATCTCGAATACTGGTACGAACCTGAAGTTATAAAAAGTTTGTGCCGCATTAAAGATGCCATCGAAGTCGAAACTGATTGCGCGATAAAGAACTTTTTGCGCGTTTCTTTTTCCTCAGTTTGTCGAAAAGTCAGTCTTGCTGATCCTCGCTTGTCAGTACCAGTCCGCATTAAGACTTCTACTACACATGCCCCTGATGGTTTTCCGGACGTCTGGAAAGGGTTTTATAGCCAGGTTTCCAATAACTTGCGGCGAATGCAGAATCTTTTGCAGATGGTGAATGGATTCGATAGTGCGTTCTATGTGGGTGATAATGCGAGGTCTTTGAGGGCACCGACTGCAAACTTTGACCTGTCTCCCGAAGCGCTTGGCGACAAAAGTGTCGACTTAATCATTACATCTCCACCATACGCAGGGGCTCAAAAGTATATACGAGCCTCCAGTCTTAGTCTTGGTTGGCTGGGTTTGGCAAACAAAGACGGATTGAAGCCGCTTGAAAATGCATCCATTGGCCGTGAACATTTTCCGACTTCGTCCCATAGGGAGTGTCCACAGACCGGCCTTGATGTGGCGGATCGGATAATTAAAAGGATCTTCAAAGTAAACCCGCTCAGAAGCGTGATTGTCGCTACGTATATTATCGAAATGGATGCGGCGATTAAAGAAATGACACGTGTACTTAGGCCTGGTGGACATTTGGTTCTAGTGATTGGAAACAATGAAGTCTGCGGGCTTCCGTTCAAATCGTCTGAATATCTAGCTCTTATATGTGAAAAATATGGGCTATCTCTGAAGCTCAAGTTAATTGATGAGATTAAATCGCGCGGTCTTATGACAAAGCGAAATAAGACGGCTAGCGTGATTACCCGGGAGTGGGTGCTTCTGTTCGAGAAAAAGGCAGCAAAGCAACGCAAAAGGGTCGATAGGCACTAGTTTATGTCAGAGTCGTTTGAGAATTTGAAGAAACGCATACTCATACTTAATGAAAAAGTATGGGAGGGTCGACTGACATGGCCCTCTATAGAGGAGTGGCTCGAAAATTTTACAGGGAAGGTGACGGACAAAGACGCTGAGCGGTTACATGCGGTATTTTGGCTATCTCAATTTATGTATTTTGGCGGGAGAGAAATTCGCGTTTTGCTTAAATCGATGTACCGGGATTTATACCTGTATCCAATAATTCAAGAAGTGCGTTCTAGGCTTTCGCCAACTGCGACTGAAAGCGAAATAGAGTTGGCAGTTCGCGATGAATTGAAGCACACAAGGTTCATTGGAGTTGGCAATCCATCCGAAAGCGGTGTCCATTTGCTGTATTACTTTCGCCAAGAGAATGGGTTATCGAAGAAGCTATTTATAGATTCTGTACAAATATTCACCAGATCTTCGGATCGATCGGCTTCGTGGCCAAAGAAGACGTTCAAAATAATCGCTGACTTAGTAAGAGGCCGCACGAGACGGCTACGGAGTCCCGAAGTGCGACGCTATGTGTTCTTGGATGACATCTGTGGCTCAGGGGATACCGCAATCGACTATTCTGATGAGATCCTAACGGAGTTGATGAGGCTTAACCCCACGGCAAAAGTTTCGTATTACAGCCTATTTGCAACGAAGATAGGACTGCAAAAGGTTGAGCAGGGCTCGTTATTTGGTGAGAACTGTGGCGCAGTTTACGAACTAGATTCCAGTTATCGATGCCTGTCAGACGCATCTAGGTATTTGAAGATCCTTCCAAAGGATATCGATCGTGATTTAGCCGTGCAGCTAGTGAAGCACTATGGGATGCTATTAAATCCAGATTATGCATCTGGCTATAAAGATAGTCAGATGCTTATGGGATTTCACCATAACACTCCGGATAACACAGTTGGGATTATTTGGAACGACAGTCTAAACGGCCGCGCTGCCATACCATGGAAACCCGTGTTTAAACGCTATCCGAAGATATACGGAGAAAGTGTATGAATACCACACGCATAAGTGGCAACCCCTTCGATCTGACAAAGGCGAGTGACTTTTCGGATGAGCAAATTCAGCAATTCTGGGTTGATTTGGCTGGGCCAGGGGGGCTTGAAGATCTGTTTAAGCCTAGGCTGATGATGCCTATGCTGTTGTTGGGAGGCAAGGGGAGCGGCAAAACGCACCTCATGAGGTATTTTTCGTCCGCAGTTCAGAAGTTGCGCTTCAATGGAAGTTTACTGAGTGCGGCACAACAAGAAAAGCACATTGGCATATATGTGCGAGCCGACGGTTTGAATGTAGGTCGATTTGATGGAAAGGGGCAAAGTGATGATGCTTGGGCCGCCGTCTTTAGCTACTACTTTGAGCTATGGTTAGCGACACATCTCTTGAAACATGTTCAAGATTGTCTGACTGAACGCGCTGATACCATAGATCAAAGAAAGCTAGTTGCAGGGGCAAGAAGCCTATTTACTTCCGATTTGCCATCGTCAATTGAAACGATAGCGGCGCTTATCGATTATCTGGCCGAGCTTCGCCGGCACGTTGACCACATTGTTGCGAACTGCGCTATTCATCAGAGTTTGAGGGATATTGATATCTGTATCTCTCCAGGAGCCTTGGTTTACAAGCTTCCAGTGCTGCTTAATTCGTGCACAGATATTTTTAAGGATGTGCTGTTCGTTTTCATGATCGATGAAATAGAGAACTTCACCGTTACTCAGCAGAAGTTTCTAAACTCGCTCATTCGATATCGAGAAGGTCCTGTTTCAATTAAGATTGGTGCACGGTTGTACGGTCTTCACACGAAGAAGACACTTGGTGCTGGGGAGGAGATTAAGCAAAATTCCGAATATGAGAAAGTGGAGCTTGACGCGTGGCTCCGCGAGCACGTAAAAGGCTACAAAGGGCTGGCGGAGGCCTTAATTCTAAAACGGCTCCAACAATTTCATTTTGCTCCCGCCGGAGGAGATGCTTCAAATTGGCTTAGGAATCAGTTTGAGGAACTCGATTCCAAAAATAACTACAGAGTTCCAACACTCGCACTAGTAAAGAAGTACGATGAAAAAGGTGAGCTGCGGCCGTATTTCAAAAAATTGAAAGAAATTATTTGCAGCCTAGAAGATCGGGGTGCAGAGGCACCGATTCAAACAATTGCCGACAACATTATCCAACTGCTTCAACTGCCAAACGATCCATTGCTTGAAAAAGTAAACCTGTATCTCTTGTATAAAGAATGGCGTAACACATCAAATTTGGTCGCATCGGCGACTGCGATTGCAGAGCAGGCAAGAAACTTTCTTGAAAATGGGAAAGAAGCGGCCCCAAAATATTTTGACTCCTTGGATCATTTCAAGTCGGATCTGCTGGCTCAAATTTATCAAGACTGTAATAAGCAGCACGTCGTATACGCGGGTCTCGATACATTAATACACCTCTCACAAGGTGTCCCTCGAAATCTTCTTGGGATACTTAAACAAATATTTCGTCGTTCACACTTTGCAGGTGAGCGTCCGTTTTCGGAGGCTGGGAAAATTTCAATTTCCTCTCAAGGGGAAGGTATTCGCGATGCAGCAGCGTGGTTCTGGGATGATGCGCAGCCGGATAGGCACGGATCAGAGGTTAGGGCGGCAATTGAGTCATTGGCAAAGCTGTTTCGGGGTGTCCGCTATAGCCTCAAGCCAGCAGAGTGTGATTTGGCAACGTTTTCAGTAAATCCAAAAGTTGGATCCGAGATGGCTCGGGACGTTCTAGCGCATGCGGAAAACTGGTCTTACCTTGTCCGTGTTCGAGATGGTGGGGTCAGCCGTAATGACAGCAACTCAATTGACGATAAATTCCAACTTAGTCCAATGCTGGTAGCTCGTTGGGAAGTGTCTGAGCACAGGCGTGGTGCAATCGAGCTTCAGGAGAATCTTTTTAATGCATTATTTGATCCGGTATGCCGCCCTCAACTGAATACACTCTTGGCCGAACGGCTAAAGGGAATGGAGGAGCCGTACATTAAGGGGAGTATTGGCGCCAGTAGCTTTCAAAACAAACTATTCTAAGTTGAAGAAAGTAATGAATCTTCGGTATCTATTAAATCGGAAGTGCATATTAACTTTCGCTAAGCCCGCTAGCCGCTCGTGGGACATCTTTATATCCGCATACAACGGCGCGGAACGAGTGCAGCAAGTATTTGAGCAAATAGTGGCAGGCAGGAAATTTTGGGTAGTGCTACCAGAATACGGTTACACAAATGATGAATTGCCAAAGCAGCCAGAAGTGATTTCCTTTACGGGAGGCAATGAGGCAGACGTAATCATAGGACTAATAAAAGAACGTATCGGTATAGATGCCCTCAGAGGGAAGGCAATCTGCATAGACATCACTGGCTTTATGCGACCGCACATTCTTTTCCTTGTCCAGTACCTACAGACAGCAGGCATAACATCATTCGACATGATTTATACAGAGCCGGAGCAGTATGGGCGCAAGGAAGATACCGATTTCTCACAAGACGTGTGCATGGTGCGCCAAGTTTCCGGATTTGAGGGCACTCATAATGATGACATTGCAGACGACATATTAATCGTAGGTGTTGGATACGATGACCAGCTTATTTCTAGAGTCGTAAATGAGAAAGATGGCGCAAAACTTTTTCAACTGCGAAGCTTACCTTCCTTGAGCGCTGATATGTACCAAGAAAGTATCCTGCGGCTTGATAAGACCCCTCTAGCGGACAACCCCGATATGGAAGATCGGGTGTTTTTTGCTCCAGCAAATGATCCGTTTGTGGTAGCAACGGAACTGTCCGATAAACTGCAGCATCTTCGTGCTCGGAATTCGGTCGGCAATATTTACCTTAGCCCACTCGCCACAAAGCCGCAAGCTCTTGGGTTCGCTATTTTTTTTATATCAGAGCTAAAGGCCGAGCCGGCTAGCATCATATTCCCCTTCTCTACATCTTACTCAAAAGAGACAAGTGCAGGGGTTGGGCGAACTTGGTGTTACGAGATTCGATTAGCCTGAGCCCTTGCTGTCAATCTTAGTTAGGAATCGGTATATAAGCCGTGCTAACTACTGGGTCGTTCTTTTCGCATTGAAGACTTGATGCATTATCCCGATTTAGGCATATAGGCGCTGGGGATGACTGATGATAGTCTTCGGCAATGTCTGCCTTGCCTTCAATAGGTATAAGAACTTCGCAGTAGCACTCAAACAGAAAAAACAAAAAATGTCCCAACTCCAGCACATCGAAGCTATCGAAAAACGCCTGTGGAAAGCCGCTGACACTTTGCGCTCCAACTCGGAACTGGCCAGCAACGAATACTTCATGCCCGTGATGGGCCTGATCTTTCTGCGCCACGCCTACAGCCGCTATCTAGGCGTTAAGGATGAGATCGTCAAAACCTTGCCTAGCCGTGGCGGTAAAACCCGCGACTTGACCAAGGAAGATTTTTCCCAGAAGGGCGCGATCTTCCTTAACGCCGCCGCCCAGTTCGACCATCTGGTAACCCTCAGCGATGCCGACGACCGCGCCGAGGCAATCATCACTGCGATGGAGTCGATCGAGAAAGACTATACAGGCCTTACTGGTCAGCTGCCCAAGGAGGAGTATCGCAATATTCCCAATGACGTACTGGGCCAATTGTTGCGCACCCTCAACCCTGATGAACTGAAGAAGGCAGACGGCGACATCTTTGGTCGCATCTATGAATACTTCCTCACTCAATTCGCCGATGTGGGTGCGCATGATGGCGGAGAGTTTTTCACACCTGTCTCTCTGGTACAGTTGATTGTCAACATTATCGAGCCCAGCCACGGCAAGGTGCTCGACCCCGCTTGCGGCTCCGGGGGCATGTTTGTGCAGAGCGCGCACTTTGTAGAACACCAGCACAAGAACCCCGGCACCGAGCTCACTTTCTACGGCCACGAAAAAAACAAAACTACCACCCGTCTGGCCAAGATGAATCTTCGCGTTCACGGTCTGGAAGGCAACATCGCAGGTGGCGTACTGACTTATTACGACGATCCGCACGATGGTTTGTGGAGCAATGTCGATTTCGTCATGGCCAATCCGCCGTTCAACATCGACGAGGTAGACGCCGGCAAGATCAAAACCGACCGCCGGCTGCCCTTCGGCCTACCCGGAGTCAATAAAGGTGGCAAGGTCTCCAACGGCAACTACCTGTGGATTTCCTACTTCTACAGCTACCTGAATGAAAAAGGCCGCGCCGGATTCGTTATGTCCTCCCAGGCCTCAAGCGCCGGGGGCGGCGAGGCGGCGGTGCGCCAGGCATTGGTCGAGACCGGCCACGTGGATGCGATGGTGGACATCCGTTCCAACTTCTTCTACACCCGCACCGTGCCGTGCCAGTTATGGTTCCTCAACAAGGACAAACCCAAGGCACATAAAGACAAGGTGCTGATGCTCGACGCCCGCCAGGTCTACCGCAAGGTTACGCGCAAAATTTACGATTTCAGCCCCGAGCAACTGGCCAACCTCACCAGTATCGTCTGGCTCTACCGTGGTGAACGCGAGCGGTTTATCGAACTGGTGCAAAGCCACATCCAGAATTGCCTAGACCACGCTTGGTATGCCTACGTCATGGATGTGGAGCAAGACGGCGAGACGCTCGAAGTCCGCCCCATGGACGATTGCATCGGGGTGCTGCAAGAGATCGAGCAGGCCATCACCCCGTTCTATGAAAAACAGGGCGACGAGCAGCGGGCACATCTGAAGGAGTTCAGCGCCGTCCTATCTACGCTCAGTGAAGACAGCATTGCCTTCGACAAGGCCATCGACAAGGCTGTTGCCAAGTGGGAAAAGGGGGGCTTCGACAACGCTGAACAGCTCAACAAACTGATCGAGCAAGGCGGCATGGTTGAGCAATCGGCCGAGACCGCTCGCGACCTGATCAAACAACTGGACCTCACCTGCAAGCTTGCCGGCCGCCTGATTGATGCTGCGGAAAAAGAACTCGCCGCTAAAGACGATGAAAGCTGGGACAGCAAACACATCAGCTCCGGCCGCGACAGCCTGAAAAAACAGGCCGAGGCCACCCGCGTCGAGGCAGTGGAACAGCTCAAGCAGCTGCGCTACTTCTATAAACAGGCTCACTGGCTGTTAAGCCGCTTCCCCGATGCCGAGCTGGTGGATGTGGAAGGGCTGGTCAAGTTGGTGGACATCAAGGAAATCAAGGCCAACGACTGGAGCCTCACTCCTGGTCGCTACGTCGGTGTCGCCCCGGAAGAAGAGGATGATGACTTCGACTTCGAAGAGACCCTGCGCGATATCCATGTCGAGCTGCAAGGCCTGAATGAAGAGGCGGTGGCGTTGGCGGAGAAGATTGCCCAGAACTTTCGGGAGTTGGGGGTATGAGTTGGGAAGTGGTTACATTAGATGAGGTTTGCTCTACTCAATATGGATACACTGCTTCAGCAACGGAAGATGCAGTTGGCCCCAAGTTTTTACGAATTACAGATATTGTTCCAGATGCGATCGATTGGCGAAGTGTTCCGTATTGCCAAATTGATGAAAGTAGTTACAAAAAATACAAACTAAATGTAGGTGACATAGTAATTGCAAGAACAGGCAATACGACAGGATATGCAAAACTAATTCGTGAACAAGAAAATGCCGTTTTTGCATCCTACTTAGTCAGGTTAAAGCTAGACTTGGCGAAGTGTGTTCCAGGATTTGTTGGGAGACTAATAGAGTCGAGCCACTACAAACAGTACGTGAATAGCGTTAAGGGTGGTGCCGCGCAAGGGAATGCAAATGCAAGGACTTTGACACTATTTAAGTTTCGGCTGCCACCAACAGATGTGCAGGAAAGAATTGCTGAGATACTTGAATACTACGACGACCTAATCGAAAACAACCGCCGCCGCATTCAGTTGATGGAAGAGTCCGCTCGTTTGCTTTACAAGGAGTGGTTCGTGCAGATGCGCTTCCCAGGTCATGAGCATGTCAAAATTATTGATGGTGTGCCGGAGGGATGGGAAAGGAAGAATCTCGATGAACTGTGTTATCAAGTCAAGGTGAGCATTGATCCATCTGAAGTTGAAGAAGGTACACCTTACATTGGCTTGGAACATATTCCGAGGCGTTCTATTACCCTGTCTGAGTGGGAAACTGCTGAGAAAGTGACTAGCGGGAAATATTCGTATCAGGAAGGCGACATCATTTTTGGGAAAATCAGGCCCTATTTTCACAAAGTTGGTTTTGCGCTTACGAGTGGCATTACCTCTTCCGATGCAATTGTTATCAGACCACATCAGGCTAAGCATTACGCTTATCTTTTGATGTTAATTTCAAGCGATCAATTTGTTGCTTTGGCATCCCAGACAGTGAAAGAGGGTTCGAAGATGCCACGCGCTGATTGGACGTTCTTATCTCAACAATACTTTTTAGTTCCGAGCGGTTCTCTGCTGGAAGTTTTTCAAGAGCAAATTGCAACAATTGTTAAACAGCTAAAGGTTCTATCCTTTCAGAATAAGCAGCTCGCCCAAGCCCGCGACATCCTCCTCCCACGCCTGTTGAATGGAGAGCTGGCTGTATGAACACCATGACGGAAGACGCCCTGGTGCAGCAAACCACTGCGGACTATCTACTCCGCAATTTGCACTGGAATGATTCCGTCTACGCCATGGATGAGACGCTGGGCAAGGAGGGCACGCTCGGGCGCGAGAGCGAGAAGGAGCTTGTGTTGGGCCGCTACCTGGGTGAGGCGTTGATGCGTCTGAACCCCGGCTTGCCTACAGAAGCATATCGCGACGCGATGCGCCAGATCATGGATGTGAATCTGGCTCTGTCACTACTCTCCATTAATCAGGAGAAGGACAAACTCTACAAGAGCGGGGTTCTGGCGAGCTACCGCGACGACAATGGCGAACGCCAGCGCAAGACGCTGCGCATCTTCGATTTCGACAAGCCGGACAACAACCATTTTCTGATCGTGCGCGAGCTGTGGGTGAAGGGCGACATCTACCGCCGCCGTGCCGATCTGGTGGGTTTTGTGAATGGCATCCCGCTGCTGTTCATGGAGGTGAAAAACCTGCACAAGGATGTGAAGGCAGCCTTTGAGCAGAATTTCTGCGACTACAAAGACACCGTGCCCCATCTGTTCCACCACAACGCCTTTGTCATTCTCGGCAACGGCGTGGAGGCCAAGCTCGGTTCGCTCTCGTCCAGATATGAACACTTCAACGACTGGAAACGGCTCGAAGAGGATGAGCCTGGCGTGGTGGATATGGAGACGCTGCTCAAGGGGGTGTGCAGCAAGGCCAATCTGCTCGACTTATTTGAGAACTACACAATCTTCGATGACTCAAGCGGCAGGCTGATCAAAATCGTCGCCCGCAATCACCAGTACCTCGGCGTGAACCGCGCCATCGAGGCGGTGAAAAATCGTGAAAACCTGGAAGGCAAGCTGGGGGTGTTCTGGCATACCCAGGGCTCGGGCAAATCATATTCCATCGCCTTCTTCGCCAAGAAGGTGCATCGCAAGCTGGGCGGTAACTTCACCTTTCTGGTGCTCACCGACCGTGAAGATCTGGATACGCAAATCTACAAGACATTTGCCGGGGTCGGGCTGGTGGATAACGACCGCGATCCTTGCCGCGCAGCCAGCGGCAGACATCTGGATGAGTTGCTGGGCCAGCACAAAGCCTTTGTCTTTTCGCTGATCCAGAAATTCAATGATAAGGATATGACCGGTTCGGAGCGTGACGACATCATCGTTATCACTGACGAGGCCCACCGCACTCAGTACGGCGATCTGTCACTCAACATGCGCAATGCCCTGCCCAATGCCAGCTACATGGGCTTTACCGGCACGCCTTTGCTGAAAGACGACGAGATCACCCGCAAGGTGTTCGGGGAATACGTCTCCACCTATGATTTCCAGCGGGCGGTAGAGGATAAGGCCACCGTGCCTTTGTACTACGATGCCCGTGGCGAGAAACTGCATTTTAGCTATGAGGGTGAAGAGTATTCGGTGGCCGACCCAAAGGGGCTGAATGAGAAGATCGCCGAAAAGATCGAAGAGTTTGATATTCAAGATGTGGATGTGCAGCAGCGGCTGGAACGTGAGCTAAAGCGCGATTACCACATCATCACCTCCACCAGCCGCCTAGAGCAGATCGCTGCCGATTTTGTCGAGCATTATGTGACGGGATGGGAGAGCGGCAAGGCGATGATGGTCTGTATCGACAAGCTCACCTGTGTGCGCATGCATGACCTGATTATGGTGAAGTGGCGCGAGAAGCAACTGCAACTGGACAAGCGCCTGCGCACAGAGCGTGTGGACGAGCAGGAGATGATTTTCCGCGAGCGCCAGGTGCGCTGGATGGATGAGACCAAAATCGCAGTGGTGGTGAGTGAAGAGCAGGGCGAGGTGGCGAGGTTCGAAAGATGGCATCTGGACATCACACCGCACCGCAAGCTGTTGAAGGATGGCTTCAAGGGCGAAGACGGCAAGCGTATCGATCTCGAAGAAGCCTTCAAGAAAGAGGATCACCCCTTCCGTGTCGCCATCGTCTGCGCCATGTGGCTCACCGGCTTTGATGTGCCGACGCTTTCGACCTTGTATCTGGACAAGCCGCTCAAGGCCCACACCCTGATGCAGGCGATCGCACGCGCCAACCGCGTGGCTGAGGGCAAGAACAATGGTCTGATCGTTGACTACTGCGGCATCCTGAAAAACCTGCGCAAGGCACTGGCCGATTTCGCAGGGGCAGGAGACGATGGACGCCTAGGGGGAGATAACCCGCAAGACCCGACACGCCCCAAAGAAGAGCTGCTGGCTGAGTTGGGCGAGGCGATCATGATGGTAAAGACCTTCTTGTCGGATCGCGGCTTTTCAACAAGCACAATTACTGGGGCCGAGGGCTTTGGTCGCAATGCCGCCATCATGCAAGCCAAAGAGGCGATCAATGAAGACGACCAGACCCGCAAGCAGTTCGAGGTGATGGCGCGGGAGGTATTCAAGAAGTTCAAGGCCTGCATCAACATCCGCCCGCAGATCAACGACTTCCGTATCGACCGCGATGTGATCAACATCATCTACAAGGCCTTGCAGAAGGACAGGGAGAGCGCGGACATCAGCCAGATCATGATGGAACTGCACAAGCTGGTGGATAACTCTGTCGAAGTAACGAGATCAGAGGTGGGTGAAAGCAAGGTGTACGACATCAGCCAGATCGACTTTGAGCGCCTGCGCCAGGAGTTCGCCCGCATTGCCAACAAGAAGACCACAGTGGTCAACCTGCGCGATGCCTTGGCAGCACGCTTGGCCCAACTGATGCAGCAAAACCCGCTGCGTACCGATTTCCAGAAGCACTTTGAAGAGATCGTGGACGGCTACAACAGCGAAAAGGATCGAGTCACTATCGAACGTACCTTTGAAGCCCTACTGAAGTTTCACAATGAACTGACAGAGGAAGAATCTCGCGCCATGAGTGAAAATCTCAGCGACGAGACGCTGGTGTTTTTCGATATGCTGAAAAAACCCACGCTATCCAGAAAAGAGATCGACCGCATCAAAAAGGTGGCGGTCGATCTGCTCGATACCCTGAAAAAAGAGAAGCTCAACATCGACAACTGGCGCGAAAAAGAGAGCACCCGCGATGCGGTGCGGCAGCGTATCTATGATTATCTCTACGATGACAGAACAGGCCTTCCGGTAGACAGCTACGAGGAAGATGAGATCAAAGGCATTACAGAACTGCTGTTTAACCACGTTTACCGGGTTTACCCAAAGGTTCCTTCGCCGATATATTTTAATTAGGCCGAAAGGATTCTAGTTTTCTCATCCCTGCTGTGTTGTCGATCTAATATCTATTGTGAGCCATCAAGTTGCTCCTTTAGGAAAGGCCGGCTAATTGCATTCAGAGGTTGGATAGCGAAGATTTCAAAGTCCAGCTCGATTCCGTGTACAGGTTGGAATCGGCCTCTCATATGCAACCTAACTAAACTCCAATTGGTTGAACTTAGCACATGGTGGATACGCCAGCTTCAGACTGACAACGGACGCTCAGGCTTCGCGGCCCACCGACAGCAGCTCGGCCGTAGCTGCCGGTGGCATCTAGATTCGCCAACGGCCTGTATGTAATCAACACCCGCCATAGGCACTGGGGAAATACCTAACGGCTGCTTTCTCGAAACAAGACTGCGTGCCTTTAACCCACTTCCATCCTTAGCGAATTGCTGCAATGTGGCAGTCCAATCACGATTGCGCACTTCAGAAGTGTGAGTCTTCTTCGTATTTATATTCATCAGGATTGACACAAATCATTCCTTCGGTTTTTCAAAACCGCTACTTCCGTTATTGGCAGACTTTACTGACGTGCGCTTTGTGATGGGTGGAAGCAAACTTTCCACTCTCTTCGTATCTATGCCTGTCCGATTGGCAGGACTTCAAAATGCTTACTCGCCGTGGATGTTCGCTAACTCTCTAATTAAATGAATAAACTCTAATTACCTTCGGAGTGGCACAGAACTTGTTCTATCAAGAGCGCAAGGATGATTTTCCGTCAGGGGCGGACGGTTGATTGTGAGAGTGATTGCCTATGCTGATAAAGGGAGAAGAGAAATGTCGATCGAAACATTTTATGAGGTGATGCGGAGGCAGGGTATTTCGCGCCGTAGTTTTTTGAAGTTTTGTAGTTTGACAGCCGCATCTTTGGGGCTGGCACCGTCGTTTGCGCCCAAGATCGCGCATGCGATGGAAACCAAGCCGCGTACGCCAGTCATTTGGTTACATGGTCTGGAATGTACCTGTTGTTCAGAATCCTTCATTCGTTCGGCGCATCCATTAGCAAAAGATGTGGTGCTGTCGATGCTCTCGTTAGATTACGACGATACCTTGATGGTTGCAGCGGGTCATCAAGCTGAGGAGATCCTTGCCGAGATCAGAAAGAAATACAAAGGCAACTTCATCTTGGCGGTGGAAGGCAATCCACCTTTGAATGAAGATGGGATGTTCTGTATCCATGGTGGACGTCCTTTTGTTGAAGTGCTGAAAGAAACTGCTGCTGATGCTAAAGCAATCATCTCGTGGGGTGCCTGTGCTTCTTGGGGGTGTGTGCAAGCGGCCAAGCCGAATCCGACTCGTGCCACACCAGTACATAAAGTTATTACTGATAAACCCATCATCAAAGTACCAGGATGTCCACCTATCGCTGAAGTGATGACGGCAGTGGTCACCTACATGTTGACCTTTGATCGCATCCCCGAGTTGGATCGCCAAGGTCGTCCGAAGATGTTCTACGGGCAGCGTATCCACGATAAATGTTATCGCCGTCCACACTTTGATGCGGGCCAGTTCGTCGAAGAGTGGGATGACGAAGCCGCACGCAAAGGATATTGCCTCTACAAGATGGGTTGTAAAGGGCCGACCACCTACAACGCTTGTTCTACGGTGCGTTGGAATGGAGGCGTTTCTTTCCCGATTCAGTCTGGTCATGGATGTATTGGATGTTCAGAGGATGGGTTCTGGGATAAGGGTGGATTCTATGATCGCGTCACAGACATCAAGCAGTTTGGCGTGGAGTCCAATGCCGATACGATCGGCGCAACGGTGGCAGGCGTGGCTGGAGCAGCAGTTGTTGCCCATGCCGCAGTAAGTGCCTTGAGTCGTGCGCGTAGCGGTTCGAATGATCAGAACAATGGAGGCAAGTAATCATGTCAGTTTATGAAACTCAGGGCTTTAAGCTCGACAACAGTGGCAAGCGCGTCGTCGTCGATCCGGTATGTCGTATCGAAGGTCACCTACGTGTCGAAGTGAACTTGGACAGCAACAATGTGATTCGCAACGCTGTATCCACTGGCACCATGTGGCGCGGTCTGGAAGTGATCTTAAAAGGCCGTGATCCACGTGATGCATGGGCATTCACCGAGCGTATCTGCGGTGTGTGTACCGGTACTCATGCATTGACATCAGTGCGTGCCGTCGAGGATGCATTGGCGATTCAGATTCCAGAGAACGCCAACACCATTCGCAACATCATGCAGTTGAATCTGCAAATCCACGATCACTTGGTGCACTTCTATCACCTGCACGCTTTGGACTGGGTGGATGTGGTTTCTGCACTCAAAGCTGATCCTAAGCGGACTTCAGAGTTGGCGCAGAGCATCTCGTCTTGGCCGCTGTCCTCGCCCGGTTATTTCCGCGACGTGCAGAATCGTCTGAAGAAATTCGTCGAATCGGGTCAGTTGGGTCCGTTCAGCAATGGTTACTGGGGGAGTCCCGCCTACAAGTTGCCTCCAGAGGCGAACTTAATGGCGGTCACACACTACCTCGAAGCGTTGGATTTTCAGAAGGAGATCGTCAAGATTGTCACCATCTTTGGTGGCAAGAACCCGCACCCGAACTGGTTGGTGGGCGGCGTTCCCTGTGCGATCAATATCAACGACACCGGTGCTGTGGGCGCAATCAATATGGAGCGCCTGAATCAGGTGAAGAGCATCATCGATCGCACCAAGGAGTTCATTGATCAGGTATACATCCCAGATATATTGGCGATTGGATCCTTTTACAAAGGATGGACATACGGCGGCGGATTGTCGTCCAAAAACTTCATGTCTTACGGCGATATCCCGCAACGTGCCAACGATTATACGAAGTCGAATTTATTGTTGCCGTCTGGCGTAGTCATCAATGGCGATTTAAGCAAAGTGCAAGAAGTCGATCTGCGCAATCCCGATGAGGTCCAAGAGTTTGTTTCTCATTCTTGGTACAAGTATGCGGACGAGAGCAAAGGGCTACACCCTTGGGATGGTGTCACTGAGCCGGATTATTCGCCTGAAGGACCGAACTTCAAGGGGACGCGCACTAAGATCGAGAACCTTGATGAGAGCTCCAAATATTCTTGGATCAAGGCGCCGCGCTGGAAAGGCCACGCGATGGAAGTTGGGCCGTTGTCTCGCATGGTGTTGGGTTACATCCAGCCTAAGCAGTATCCAATCATCAAGGATACTGTCGATAGTGCCTTACGCAAACTCGATCTGCCCGTGACTGCCTTGTTCTCTACCTTGGGGCGTACGGCCGCACGGGGTCTCGAGGCTGGATACTGTGCCGATTTGCAAGTACAGCAATTCGATAAGTTGATGGCGAACCTGAAGGCGGGCGATACCTCTACCGCCAATGTCGAAAAGTGGGATCCGTCCACTTGGCCCAAAGAGGCCAAGGGCGTGGGCTTCACCGAAGCGCCTCGGGGCGCTTTGGGGCACTGGCTCAAGATCAAGGACACCAAGATCGACAACTACCAGTGTGTCGTACCAACCACTTGGAACGGCAGTCCTCGCGATGCTAAAGGGCAGATCGGTGCATTCGAAGCTTCATTGATGAATACACCAGTGGCAAAGGCCGACCAACCTTTGGAAATCTTGCGCACGATCCATAGTTTCGACCCCTGTCTAGCATGCTCGACGCATGTGATGTCACCAGACGGGCAAGAGCTGAGCAAGGTCACTGTCCGCTAACGTGAAAATAGGAGGCTGTCATGACTGTCAAAACACAAGACGATGAGTATTCGGCGCTAACCGCTGCCGGAAATACGGTATACGTCTATGAAGCACCTGTGCGACTGTGGCATTGGTTGAATGCGTTGAGTATCGTCATATTGGCGGTAACGGGATATTTCATTGCGAGCCCGCCGCCAAGTGTCGCGGGTGAGGCAAGCGAGAATTTCCTGATGGGATACATTCGCTTCGTTCACTTTGCGACGGCTTATGTCTTTACCATCGCATTCTTGGTGAGAATCTACTGGGCATTCGTGGGGAACCACCATGCACGGCAGATGTTCAAGCTACCCGTTACAGATCCCGCATGGTGGAGTGGGATATGGCAGGAGTTGCGCTGGTACCTGTTCATCGTCAAATTGCCTAGAAAATATATTGGCCATAACCCGCTGGCGCACTTGATGATGTTTTTCTCGATCACCTTGGGGGCGATCTTTATGATTGCAACTGGATTCGCGCTTTATGGCGAAGGTGCGCAAGAAGGGCATTGGTCGCACATGATATTCACTAGCTGGGTGATACCACTGTTTGGTCAGAGTCAGGATGTTCACACTTGGCATCACATGATCGCTTGGACCTTCGTGTGGTTCGTGATGATTCATGTCTATGCGGCGATACGTGAAGACATCATGTCGCGTCAAAGCATGATTAGCGCGATGATTAGCGGCGAACGTACCTTTCGTGAGTAGCAGTTGAGCTTGTTTGCGACACTCCCCTCTGAAGTGATTCAGATGTCGCAGCGAGTTCAATTGAACGCGGGCAGATGCCCGCGTTTTTTTTGGTCCGCGCATCGTGTACCCATTCATCCGGGGCGATTCTTGGATACGCGATATCTTCAGCCGGGCAATATCTCGCAAGAAGCGTTGGCGTTGGGTATCTCACGACGCCGCATCAATGAATTGGTGCGCGCTAAGCGCGCTGTCACCCCCGATACTGCAGTTCGCCTTGCACTGCATTTTGGTTCGGATGTGGCGTTCTGGCTGGAGATGCAATTTGCTTGGGACTTGTATCAGGCTAGGCAGCTGTACTTCAAAAAGGCAAGAAACCTTCCGTAATCGACATTTACTGGCAACCAGATTGCCGGTCGTTGTTGTGCGCAGTGTCTCGATAATTTTCAACCAATTGATTAATAGAGGATATGCGTCTTTATGCCTGTGGCACGAGACATGCTGTGTTACGGGTGTAGTTACACATGGGGGTGTGAATTGAAAAATACGAAATTGTTAGTACTGGGCATCGGAAATATCTTGTGGGCCGACGAGGGCTTCGGTGTTCGATGTGTCGAGGCGCTGAATGCGGCTTACCAATTCGGTGACGATGTGACCGTGTTGGATGGAGGGACGCAGGGGCTTTATCTACTGCCATTTTTGGAAGATGCGCGCTATCTGATCGTCTTTGATGCGGTCGACTACAGCAAACAACCTGGCGAGATGGTCATTGCGCGAGACGATGAAGTGCCCCGATTCATGGGGGTGAAAAAGATGAGTTTGCATCAGACGGGGTTTCAGGAAGTCATCTCGTGTGCGTCATTGGCAGGCCGCTTGCCAGAATCCATGATGCTCATCGGGGTGCAACCTGAGCAACTGGAAGATTTTGGAGGCAGTCTGCGCGATATCGTCAAAGCGCAGATACCGCGTGCGCTTGAAGTCGCGTTGGAGCAGGCCAAGCAATGGGGGGTAACGTATACGCCACGCACGACTAGCTTGGTCGAAGCGCATCGGCAAGTCCTGCAAATGGATAACTACGAAGCAGGCCGTCCGTCGGCTGAATTGGCATGCCGCATCGGCGATGATCGCTTCATGAGAGAGCAAGCCTGATTATGTGTTTAGGCATACCGATGCGGGTGATTGAGGCGCATGAGAATTCAGCCCTGTGCGAAGGGCGTAATGGTCAGCAGTTAATCGACACCATGTTGCTTGGGCCGGTTGAAGATGGGCAATGGTTGCTGACTTTTCTGGGGGCGGGACGCGAGGTGATCGATGCCGAAAGGGCGGCATTGGTGGATGCAGCGCTTGATGGATTGCAGGTGGTAGCGGATGGGGGGGAGATCAACCTTGATCTCTTTTTTGCGGATCTGGTGAATCGGGAGCCGACTCTGCCGGAATTTTTAAGGAAGGATAAGGGATGAGTGAGACGATTGAATTCTCCGCGATACGTGCGGAAGAGATGAAAGAAAGCTTTAATAAGTTGCTAGATCGCTTGCGCGCGGAAAGCAATATCACCTTGCTCGACGAGGGAGGCTTGGAGTCCTTTGTCATGGCCGGCGGTGATGGCATGGTGCTGTTTACGCAAGAGCCGGATCAGCAACCTGAGACGTGGGATGTGGCGGTCATCTTGCCTGAGGTGCTCAAGTTAACCGGCGACCGTTTGCGTGCAGCGATTATTGCTCCCGATTTGGCGCGTAAAGAGAAAGCGCGTTATGGCATCACGCGCTGGCCGTCACTGGTCTTTGTGCGCGATGGGGGGTATGTTGGCGTGATAGATGGCATGCGCAACTGGGATGAATACACGCACGAGATCGCGGAGATGTTGAAAAAGCCTATTGGGCGAGCACCTTCAATCGGTATTCCCGTGGTATCCACTGCCGAGCCATCCGCTTGTCATTAATCCAAATCAGGAGCGCTATATAATGAAAGACTTTCCAATCCCCGTCGTCGCCTACGGTCCCGGCTCGCAGCCTGAAGACGAAGAGCTGCAATTTATGGAACTCCCCAGTTCCATGACGATGTTCGAGTTGCCGAGCCTGAATGTGGAAGCCGACCCCGTGGTGGTGGCTGCGGCTTGTAAGATCGTGGAGACTTTGCGCGATGCGATGCAAGCGACCCCGCTGAGTTCTACACAGATACCCATGATCGAATTCAGCGACAAATCCCCTGATGTCGTGCGTTTGCTTAACCAGACGATGGGCGAAGGCGAAGTGAGTATCGCAGTGCGAGGCTCGGGGCAATTCCGTATACAAGAAACGGTATTTGCCAGCGTGTGGCGCGTGAATGAGTACGCTGCTGACGCTCGTCTCATCGGCGACACGCTCATGGCCTGTGCGATCCCTCCTATGGTGACGCGTTGGGCGAAAGAAGATGTCGTATCCGATTGTCCGCTACCAGAAAAGTCACCCGGCATCATGAATGCACTATCGGTGTTGTCCGAAATCGTGGATAAATCCAAAGCATATAAAGTGGGTGATGAGACGCATGTGGTCAACCTTACCTTGTTGCCGATGTCGCCTGAAGATATGGATTGCGTCACCTCGATACTGGCGGTGGGCGCGGTGACCATCCTTTCGCGCGGGTATGGCAATTGCCGCATCTCAAGTACGAAGTTGGCGAACGTGTGGTGGGTGCAATATTTCAACAGTATGGATACCTTGATCCTGAACACCATTGAGGTCGGTGATGTGCCGGAAGTGGCGCAAGCCTCTCAGGAAGATTACGAGGACAGCATCGAGCGTTTGGGTGAATGGTTGATGGTCATGCAAGAACCCGAAAAGATGGAATCTTGATATGAGCCTATTCGAAGGATCATTCATGGGGGACGCCAGTAAGCTATCCGATGATGACGTGCGGATGGAATGCGGTATATGTTGGGAAGTGTACGACCCGGCAATCGGGGATCAAGTGTGGCAAATCGATCCGGGGACGCCCTTCTCAAAATTGCCGGATCACTGGACTTGCCCGAACTGCGATGCAGCTAAACACAAGTTCATGGTGTACAAAGAATGATCTCCGCAGCCGACAAGCTGCAAGCGGTGTTTAGCCATATCGCGGATACGCGCATGGCAGGGCTACCCATTTGTAATCCTGAGTTGCGAGTTCAAGTGGTAGGGTGTCGTGAGTGGCAGGGATATTGGCTGAGCGTATTGATCACCCCTTGGATGATCAACTTGATCCTCATGGCGGGAGAAGAAGCACAGCTTGCGACGCTGTCGCTTGATCAGAAAGTGACATGGGAATTCCCTTCGGGCAGATATGAATTCATGGGGTTGAACGAGCCGGAACTAGGCGCATGCCACATCTGTTCCTTGATTTCGCCAGTCATGCACATCGAAAGCCACGCAGACGCAGTCAGCATCGCCGAGGCGGCGATGCTGGAGTTGTTTGTGGCGGAGAGATCGGATGCGCAACGAGATGCCGATAACAAGGCGATGTTCGAAGCTGCGCGCATGCAGGGGGAGCCTATCAAAGACAAGCAGTTATCTCGCCGCGATTTTTTACGCGGATCATTCTTGGGGACGTGACTTGTTGGATACAGGCAAGTTGTCGCTTGGTGTGGCGTGGGATGGTGGTGCAGTGCGCTCAACTGAGATACGCTCCACGCGAAGATTAGCGGCACAATTGTTTGTGGGGAAGAATCAAGCCCAAGTGGTACAGCTTGCTTCATTATTGTTCGGCGTGTGCGGTCAGGCGCAAACCGCAGCAGCTAAGGGGGCTTTGCAGGCGGCAAGAGGGGATGCATCACCCCTCGATGCGGCGATTCACGAAGCGGTCACCTGCGAGGCCATGCAAGAACATCTTTGGAGATTGATGCTCGATTGGCCAAAGTGCTTAAGTTTGCCGCAGGCGGAACAAACGTTTGTCATGCGTCATGCTTTGTTACGCAAGATCGCAAATGGTGAAAGTGAAATGAGCGACTTTCGTCATATTTTGGAGCGTGAGGAATTGGGGCTCACCATTGAATCTTGGAGTCAGATCGAGCGCTATGCTGTGTTGCAGGAATGGTGGAGCAAGACCGATAGTTCATTGGCGCGTGTATTGAGAACGCTGGCGGCGCAGTCAGATGTAAAGCAAGACTCGATTCCGGCAAGGCTAGTGCCAGCGTGGACGGGCGAAGAGGTAATAGGTGCATGTGCAGGAAGATGGAGCAATGAATTTGCGCTACGCCCAGACTACCGAGGCGTGGCGATGGAAACAGGGGCGTGGTCCTATTATGCGGATAGCCCGCTATTGGCCGATGTGTGGGCGCAAACCCGATCCAAGCCATTGATGAGGCTGCTCGCACGGGTGATGGATCTGGTTGCAATGGCCCGCGAGGTCGACCAGCCAAGGTTGGATAGTGCAAGTGATGAAGCGGGTGTGGGTGTATCAGTCGTACGCACCGCGAGAGGATTGTTGATGCATCATGTACGCTTGGCTGAAGCACGCGTGGCGGAATACGTGATCGTGGCGCCGACTGAATGGAATTTTCATGCAGAGGGTGCTTTCACTCAGGGTTTGAAGGGGTTGCTTGAGCAGGACAAAACGCGGTTGTTGCAATTGGCGCATATCGAGGTTCTCTCACTTGATCCTTGTGTGGCCTACGAGGTGGAGATACACGATGCATGAGATGTCATTGGCGGAAGGCGTGCTGCAACTGATTGAGGATTCGTCAAAGAAAGAGCATTTCAGTCACGTCAAAACAGTGTGGCTGGAGATCGGGGAGTTGGCAGGTGTTGAAGTCGAGGCAATGAGATTCTGTTTCGATGCGGTGGTGAGAGATAGCATCGCGCATGATGCGAAGTTGGTGGTCATCGAAACGCCGGGGCAAGCTTGGTGTCTGCATTGTGCCGAGGTGGTGCATGTAAATGCATTGTTCGATGCGTGCCCTAAGTGTGGCAGTCATCAAGTCCAAGTGACGGGTGGCAATGAGATGCGAGTCAAAGAACTCGACGTTGAATAGGAGGAAGCGATGTGTAACGTATGCGGTTGCGGAACAGGTGAAACGACCATTGGCGGAAAAGCGGTGGTTAACGACGAACATGGCCATGAGCACGGTGCACATTTTCATGTGCATGCCGACGGTACCTCTCACGATCACGACCATACTCATGACCATGAGCACAGCCACTCGCATGAGTCGACGCAAGGTGAGCACAGGCACTACCACCTACATGAAGCGGGTTCTGCGCATGAGCATTTCCATACGCACCATGACCATACTCATGACCATCAACATGCTTATGGTCACACCCATGAAGCGACCGTTCATTACGGACTGGGTCCCGCCGGTGCCCATGCACCCGGTATGAGTCAGTCGCGCATGGTGAAGATCGAGCAGGACATCCTGTCCAAGAACGATGGGTATGCGAATGAGAATCGCGGCTATCTGGCCGAGCATGGCATCTTCGCGCTCAACCTCGTATCCAGTCCAGGTTCGGGTAAGACCACCCTGCTGGTGAAGAGCATCAGTGCCTTGAATGGGAGTGTTCCCCTCGCTGTTATCGAAGGCGACCAACAGACCGATAACGATGCCGCCCGCATTCGTGCCACCGGCGCGCCCGCATTGCAGATCAATACGGGCAAGGGTTGCCATCTGGATGCGTTCATGGTGGGCAAGGCGATGCAGCAACTCGGCTTGCAGGACGATAGTTTGTTGTTGATCGAGAACGTCGGCAATCTAGTGTGCCCAGCCAGCTTCGATCTGGGCGAAGCACATAAGGTCGCCATCCTTTCGGTGACCGAAGGGGAAGATAAACCGCTCAAATATCCCGATATGTTCCGCGCGTCCGATCTGATGCTGCTGAATAAATGTGATCTTCTACCGTATCTCACATTCGATGCGGATCTGGCCATCGCCAACGCGCGTCGAGTGAATCCTGATATCAAGGTGATCCGCATCTCAGCCACCAGCAGTGAAGGTATGGATGAATGGCTGGACTGGATCAAGGCCGGTTGCAGCAAGGCGATAGATAGAAAATCAATCGACAGCTACTAGGATGGACTGAGCATGATCCACGCACAGATCAGAGTGTCAGGCCAAGTCCAAGGGGTGGGTTTCCGTCCCTTTGTGTACAAGCTGGCGCATGAACTCGGGTTGGCGGGCTGGGTGCGTAACGATAGCGAAGGCGTAGAGATATCTGTTGAAGGAGAGCATCTCCAAGTGATGCGTCTGCTCGAGCGTTTGCAAAGCGATCAACCTGCCTTGGCGCGCGTCGAAAACATCACTCACGATTTTGCACAATCGACCTCTGGCATGGCGGGGTTCAACATCACCGCGAGCCAATCCGGCAAGGTGCAGACAGGTGTCACTCCCGACATGGGAATCTGCGCGGACTGCCTGTCGGAGTTGTTCGATCCGGCTGACCGTCGTTATCGCCATCCCTTCATCAACTGCATCCACTGCGGTCCTCGCTACACATTGATTGCGCATCTTCCTTATGACCGTGCGCACACCAGCATGGCGAAATTTGTGCAATGTCCTCAATGCCAAGCTGAATACGATACGCCGACTACACGCCGCTTCCATGCGCAACCGAATGCTTGCCCCGAGTGCGGGCCGCAGTTGTCTTTGTTTGATGCGCAGTGGAATAGGATCGACAGTGACGATCCTATCGCTCATGTTGCCGACCATATTCGTGCCGGGAAAGTGATTGCGCTCAAAGGAGTCGGTGGTTTCCATTTAGTTTGCGATGCGCGCAACGCTGAGGCTGTGGCCAGATTACGCAATGGAAAACAGCGTGAAGAAAAGCCGCTTGCGGTGATGGTGTTGAATCGCTCCTCCGCTACACACTACGCGGCATTCACAGCGCACGAAGGCGCGCTGATGGAGATCAGCGAGCGTCCTATCGTGCTGCTGCGTCAAACGGAAACGTGCGAGTCGGAGTTGCAGGGAATCGCGCCGGGACTCTCAAGCATCGGCGTGATGTTGCCCTACACACCGCTGCATTATCTGCTGTTCCATGAGTTGCTCGGTCGACCAACAGGCACAGATTGGTTGCAACAAGAAGCGCCGTTGGCATTGGTGATGACCAGCGCCAATCCAAGTGGTGAACCGCTGGTGAAAGATGAAGCAGAAGCGCGCGAATCGCTCGCGGAATTGGCGGATGCCTTTCTTACGCATGATCGGGAGATATTGCATCGTTGTGACGATAGCGTCATGAAGTGGCAAAACAACACGCCCACCTTTATCCGCCGTGCCCGTGGTTATACTCCGCGTCGTATCGTGCTGCCGTTCACAGGCCCCTCGGTGCTGGCGTGTGGAGCCTGGCTGAAGAACACCGTTTGCCTGACCCGTGGCAATGAGGCTTTTGTGTCGCAACATATCGGTGACCTCGGCCACCCCGCCACGCGCGCCATGTTGGACGAGACCGTGAATTACCTGAGCGACATCCTCGATGTTCACCCACAGGCAGTGGCGCACGACCTGCATCCCGATTTATATAGCACCCAGTTTGCCCAAGATTACGCGGCACAAAATGATCTGCCTCTGATCGGCGTACAGCATCACCATGCCCATATCGCTGCAGTCTGTGCCGAGCATCGCGTGCGAGTTCCAGTGTTGGGATTGGCGCTGGATGGAGTGGGTTTGGGTACAGATGGTAGTGCATGGGGCGGCGAGTTGTTGCGTGTCGAAGAGGGTCAGTGCGAACGCTTGGGACATCTAGCGCCATTGAGCCTCCCCGGTGGTGACCGTGCTGCACGTGAACCCTGGCGCATGGCAGCAAGCGTGCTGTTCGATCTACAACGGGGAGATGAGATCACTCATCGATTTACTTCGCAGGCAGGTGCGCAGACGATACAGGGTATGTTGGAGCGCAAGCTGAATTGCCCACCGACCAGCAGCATGGGGCGCTACTTCGATGCGGTAGCAGGTTTGCTTGGTGTGAGTGAGATGCAGAGGTATGAAGGTCAGGCAGCGATGGAGCTAGAAGCCTTAGCGCAACGGCATGGCCGAGTTGCCGCTGTGCCAGATGGTTACATCCTCAGCCAAGACGGCGTGCTGAGCTTCCTTCCACTATTCGCATTGCTGGCTGATAGCGAAGACGCAATGCGTGGCGCGGCGTTGTTCCATGCCACGCTGGTTGCAGGACTGAGCGCATGGGTGCAACGCGCCACTCAGTTGACGGGCATCCGCACTGTCGCTTTGGCTGGAGGCTGCTTCCTCAATGACATATTGACGTGTGGATTGACCGACAGTCTTGCATCGCACGGCATTCGCGTACTGACTGCGCAACAGTTGCCGCCAAACGATGGTGCGATCTCCCTAGGTCAGGCGAGTGTCGCGCTGCAACGAATCATAAAAGGAGTTTGATATGTGTCTAGCCATTCCCGCTCGCATCGAAGAGCTGACGACTCCCGGCAACGCCATCGTCAATCTTGGCGGTGTGCGCAAAGAAATCTCACTGGCGCTGGTGGATGATGCCGCTATTGGAGAATACGTCATCGTGCATGTCGGCTACGCATTACAGAAGGTGGACGAGCAAGAAGCCATACGCACGCTGGAGATGTTCGCCGAGATGGGGCAGTTGGATGAACTGCATGCAGAATTGAATGGGACAGTATCATGAAATACATCGACGAATTCCGCGATGGCGAACTGGCCAAGAACATCGTCGCCAACATTCGGCGTGAAGCGGCCACCGACAAGAACTATAGCTTCATGGAATTTTGCGGCGGCCATACTCACGCCATCTCCCGTTACGGTATCGCCGATCTGCTTCCCGCCAATGTGCGCATGATTCACGGCCCAGGTTGCCCGGTGTGTGTGCTGCCCATCGGTCGCGTCGATCAGGCAATACGCCTCGCACTGGAGTTGAATGTCATCGTTTGCACCTATGCCGACACGATGCGTGTGCCCGCTTCCGACAATCTTTCACTGATGCGCGCCAAGGCACGCGGCGGCGATGTGCGCATGATCTATTCGCCGCAAGACGCATTGAAGATCGCGCGCGACAATCCTCTGCGCGAAGTGGTGTTCTTCGCCATTGGCTTCGAGACCACTACGCCGCCCACCGCATTGATCATCAAGCAAGCCAAGGACGAGGGCGTCACCAATTTCAGCGTGCTGTGTAATCACGTGCTAACACCCGCAGCGATCACGCACATTCTGCAATCGCCTGAAGTGCGTCAGTACGGCACCGTGCCGCTTGATGGATTCATTGGTCCGGCACATGTGAGTGTGGTGATTGGCAGTCAGCCGTACGAGCATTTTTCGAGCGAGTATCGCAAGCCGGTAGTGATTGCTGGATTCGAGCCCTTGGATGTATTGCAGGCAATTCTCATGCTGATTCGCCAGATCAATGATGGACGTGCAGAAGTGGAAAATGAATTCACCCGCGCCGTCACGCGCGAGGGCAATCTAAAGGCACAAGCCATGGTGTCGGAAGTGTTGGAATTGCGGCGCAGCTTCGAGTGGCGCGGTCTGGGTGAAGTGCCCTATTCAGCGTTAAAGATTCGCTCTGCTTACGCCCTTTATGATGCCGAAACGCGCTACGGTATCGGCTACAAGCCGGTGGCCGACAACAAGGCCTGCGAATGTGGGGCAATCTTGCGCGGTGTGAAGAAACCGCAGGACTGTAAAGTGTTCGGCACGGTGTGCACGCCGGAGAATCCCTTGGGGTCGTGCATGGTGTCGTCGGAAGGTGCGTGTGCTGCACACTACAGTTATGGACGATTCAAGGACATCGAGGTGGTCTCGGTATGAATGGAGAAGTGAAAAAAGGTTACGTGCGCGGTCTGGACATCAAGAATGGCCGTGTGGATATGAGTCACGGTTCCGGTGGACGGGCGATGGCGCAGTTGATCGAAGAGTTGTTTGCGAGCGCCTTCGATAATGAGTATTTGCGCCAAGGTAATGACGGCGCATTGTTGCCGGCGGCAGGTGGACGTCTGGTGATGGCGACCGATGCGCATGTGGTGTCGCCCCTGTTCTTTCCTGGTGGCGATATCGGCTGTTTGTCGGTACACGGCACGATCAACGATGTGGCAGTGATGGGAGCGAAGCCGCTTTACCTCGCCGCATCCTTCATTCTGGAAGAAGGATTTCCGTTGGTCGATCTACAGCGCATCGTACAGTCGATGGCGGCGGCAGCGCGCGATGCAGGCGTGCCGGTGGTGACAGGCGACACAAAAGTCGTCGAGCAGGGCAAAGCCGACGGCGTGTTCATCACCACCACCGGTGTGGGCGTGGTGATGGATGGCGTGGATTTGACCGGTGCCAATGTGCGTCCCGGCGATGTCATTCTGATTTCCGGCAGCATGGGTGATCACGGCATGGCGATCATGAGCCGCCGCGAGAATCTGGACTTTGATGTGCCCATCGAATCGGATACTGCTGCCTTGCACCATCTGATCGCGGCCATGCTGGAATCGGGTGCGGACATCCGCTGCCTGCGTGATCCAACGCGCGGCGGACTGGCCACGACCTTGAACGAGATCGCCAAACAATCCAGGGTCGGATTGACCATCAACGAGGAGGCCATCCCAGTGAAGCCGGTGGTGGCTGCCGCGTGTGAATTCCTCGGCCTCGATCCTTTGTATGTCGCCAACGAAGGCAAGCTCATCGCTATATGCGCCGCATCCGATGCCGAGCGTCTGCTGGCCGTCATGCGCGCACATCCGCTGGCGGGGGATGCGGCCATCATCGGTGCGGCGCATGTCGACCCTCATCATTTCGTGCAGATGAAGACTTCTTTTGGCGGTCGCCGCAATGTGGACTGGCTGGCTGGCGAACAACTGCCCCGAATCTGCTGATGCGCATCCTGCTCCTGACCCACTCATTCAACAGTCTCTCCCAGCGTCTGTGGCTGGAATTGAAGGCGTGCGGTCATGCTGTCAGCGTAGAACTCGACATCGCCGATTCGGTCGCGGAAGAAGCGGTTGCGTTGTGGCAGCCGGATGTGATCGTTGCGCCGTTTCTGAAGCGCGCCATCCCCGAGTCGATCTGGTCGCGTCTTGTATGCCTGATCGTGCATCCCGGCATCGTGGGGGATCGCGGTCCGTCTTCACTCGACTGGGCGATACAGGAGGGCGTAAGTGAGTGGGGTGTGACGGTGTTACAGGCCAATGCAGTGATGGATGGCGGTGACATTTGGGCTACGCATACTTTCCCGCTACGAACGGCAAAAAAATCCAGCATCTATCGCAGCGAAGTGGCCGATGCTGCGGTACGCGCTGTGTTGGAAGCACTGGCGCATTATCCTGATTATCTGCACGGTGACTGGAAGCCCACTCCGCCGAACGATTTCAAAACAGCTGTGCGCGGCAGCGAACGCCCCTCCATCCAACAGGCACAGCGCGCCATCGATTGGCAGTATGACGATACGGCCACCGTGCTGCGCAAACTCAACGCGGCCGATGGTTGCCCGGGCCTGAAGGACAGGTTGTTTGGTCAGCCCTGCCATCTGTTCGATGCCCACGCTGCGATGGAATATCGCGGTGCGGCGGGTGAGGTAATCGCTCGTAGTGGCGATGCCGTGCTACGCGCCACCACCGACGGTGCGGTCTGGATCGGCCATGTGCGCCGCCTCGAGCACGATTCCGGATTCAAACTGCCTGCGGTCGTCGCCTTTGCTGCTGAAGCTGCAGCCTTGACGGAATTGTCGTTTGCCGCAGACGAGATACGCTACGAAGAACACGGCAGTGTTGGTTTCCTACACTTTGATTTCTACAACGGTGCGATGTCCACGGAGCAATGCCAGCGGCTGCGGCAGGCCTATCGGGATGCATGCAAGCGGTCGACGCGAGTGCTGGTGTTGATGGGGGGCGTAGATTTCTGGTCTAACGGTATCCACCTCAATCGCATCGAAGCAGCAGCGAGTCCCGCTGACGAATCCATGCGCAACATTGAGGCGATGGACGATCTGGCGCTGGAGATTTTGCGCACGACCGATAAGCTGACTGTGGCAGTGATGCAGGGCAATGCGGGTGCGGGGGGTTGCTTTTTGGCACTGGCAGCCGATCAGGTGTGGGCGCGGCGGGCGGTGGTGCTCAATCCGCACTACAAGAACATGGGCAATCTGTATGGTTCCGAATACTGGACTTACCTGTTGCCCGCCCGTGTCGGTAAGGAGCGGGCGCAGGCGATCATGCAGAATAGGCTACCGATCTCGGCGGTTGATGCGGCCCGAGAAGGGCTGATCGACGCCTGTTTCTACGATGCACGGGACGCTTTTCTCACACGGGTAAGACGCATGGCGCTTGAGTTGTCGATCTCGCCAAACTACACGCAGCAGCTTGCCGACAAATGCGCACGCCGTGCCTGCGACGAGGCGAAGAAACCGCTGGCTGAGTATCGGGCAGCAGAACTTAATGAGATGCGACGCAACTTTTATGGCTTTGATCCTAGTTATCATTACGCACGCCATCATTTCGTGTACAAGATTTCGCATGCTTTCACGCCACGCCATCTGGCAGTGCATCGTGAATTGCCCTTGTCCGTTAAAGAGTTCGCCTGATGGGACAACGACTACTACGTCAGGTTTTATAAGGAGGCCACTGATATATGGCGACACTACCTACACTACTGGTCATCGATGATGAAGTGCGTTCGCAGGAAGCGATACGCCGTACGCTGGATGAAGAATTCAATGTGCTGACGGTATCAAGCGCAGAAGAAGGACGTGCGGTGATGGAGCGTGAGCGCGTCAATGTAGTGCTATGTGACCATCGCATGCCAGGTGTGACGGGCATAGACTTTCTCAAGGAGGTGCGCGAAAGTTGGCCAGACACCGTGCGTATGATCATCTCTGGCTATGCCGATGTGGAGGACATCATCGCGGGCATCAATGACGCGGGTATCTATCAATACATCCTCAAACCCTGGCATCCGGATTCGCTGCTGCTCAATGTACGCGGTGCCGCGCAGTTATACGATATGCAGCAGCAGAGCAGCAATATGGATCTCGAGTTGCGAACAGCGCAGCCTGTCCTGCAGCGGCGCGTGGCGGCCAAGCATGAGAAATTGCGCAGTCATTATGAGTTCGCACGTATCGTGCGTTCGGCGGCGAGCCCTTTGAATCAAGTGATTGATCTGGCAGCACGAGTCGCGGACTGTGACATCGCGGTGCATATTTCTGGCGAATCCGGATCGGGGAAAGAGTTGATGGGGCGTGCCATCCATTACTCCAGTCCGCGTGCAACGAAAGCTTTTGTCATCGAGAACTGTGGGGCGATGTCGGATCAGTTGTTGGAATCCGAACTATTCGGTCACAAGCGCGGCAGTTTTACGGGGGCATATGAAGACCGCATCGGGCTGTTCGAGCAAGCGGATGGCGGGACCATCTTCCTAGACGAGGTGGGGGATACTTCACCTTCGTTCCAAGTTAAATTATTACGTGTGTTACAGGAAGGTGAGATTCGCCCTGTCGGTTGTTCGCGTTCGCGCAAGGTTGATGTGCGAGTGCTGTCAGCCACCAATCGCGATTTGGAAGAAGAGGTGCGTAAAGGACGTTTCCGTGAAGACTTGTTTTATCGTTTGACGCAGTTCGTGTTGCCCATGCCGCCGCTACGCGAGCGCAAGATGGACAATGCGCTCATTGCGTTTGCTTTGTTAAGTGATGCTGCACCAGCCATGGGCAAGGAGATATTGGGATTCACCCCCGAGGCCTTAGAATGTCTGAGCAACTATCAATGGCCAGGCAATGTGCGCGAGATGCAGAACGAGATTCTGCGTGCGATTTTGCTGTGCGATGGTGACTACATCGGAGCACATCTGTTCTCGCCTAAAGTGCTACGCGCTGCGCCAGAAGAGCAACAGCAAGATATGGGCATCCTCGCTGGGCTGGATGGAAGCCTCAAAGACAGGATGGAAGCACTGGAAGCGCGTGTGTTGAATGAATGCCTGATTCGCCATCGTTGGAATAAGACGAGAGCAGCGACCGAGTTGGGTTTGTCGCGTGTTGGGTTGCGGAGTAAATTGGCACGCTATGGCATGGAGAAGAAAAGTGAATGAACTGGCAGTCCGCAAAGAATCACTCAATCTGCTGTGGCTGCAGTCGGGTGGTTGTGGAGGTTGCACGCTGTCCCTGTTAAATGCCGATTGCCGTAATCTTTTCGACACCCTCAAAGCGATAGGCATCAATCTGTTGTGGCATCCCTCCTTGTCAGAGCAGAGCGCAAACGAAGCGCGTGAAATCTTCGAAGCCTGTGCAAGTGGTGCGACCCGATTGGACATATTGTGTCTTGAAGGGGCGGTGCTAAAAGGCCCGAATGGGAGCGGCGGCTTTCATCGCATGACTCACGGCGAATCAATGATGAACCTGGTCGAGCGCTTGGCAAAAGTAGCGGGACATACCGTAGCCGTGGGCAGTTGCGCGGCATTTGGTGGCATCACGGCGGGCGGCGGGAATCACACGGAAGCGTGTGGCTTGCAATATGAAGACGACACCCAAGGTGGGTTGTTGGGCGAAGATTACCGTGCTCAAGCTGGATTGCCGGTGGTCAATATCGCTGGGTGTCCTACCCATCCCAACTGGGTCATCGAAACGCTTTCGGCTTTGGCATCTGGGGATATGCGGGACAAAGATTTGGATGTGTTCCATCGACCTCGGCTCTATGCAGACCATCTGGTGCATCATGGTTGTACGCGAAATGAATATTACGAATTCAAAGCAAGTGCGCTTAAACCCTCTGACTTAGGGTGTCTGATGGAACACATGGGATGTAAAGGTACGCAAGTCCATGCTGATTGCAACATCCGCCTGTGGAACGGTGAGGGTTCGTGTACGCGTGGCGGGTATGCCTGCATCGCTTGCACCGAACCCGGTTTTGAGGAGCCGGGCCATGCATTTGGAATAACTCCCAAGATCGCAGGCATCCCCATAGGCTTACCGACGGATATGCCCAAGGCGTGGTTCGTAGCGTTGGCCTCCTTATCTAAATCAGCAACGCCAAAACGCGTCAAAGAGAATGCCGTGTCCGACCATCAAGTGATCACGCCTGCCACCAAAAGGTTGCGTCCAAAATGAAAAAAGTCTCAAAAACAATTCACCACAGAGATACAGATACACAGAGGGAAAATGGAGCACGCTTTTGCATTGCTCTGTGTATCTGTGTCTCTGTGGTGGAGGGGGGGGCATGAGTCGCAGAATTATTGGCCCCTTCAATCGTGTCGAAGGCGATCTGGAAGTCACCCTCGAGATCGAATCTGGACGCGTTCGCGCTGCTTATGTGAACTCCCCCATGTATCGAGGTTTTGAGCAAATTTTGGCAGGTAAACACCCGCTCGATGCCTTGGTCTATGTGCCACGTATCTGCGGCATCTGTTCTGTGGCGCAATCAGCTGCGGCGGCGCAGGCCTTAGCGCAAAGCATGGGGATACAAGCGCCGCAGAATGGGATTTTGGCAGCCAACCTGACCTTGGCAGCAGAGAATCTGGCGGATCATCTCAGTCACTTTTATCTTTTCTTCATGCCGGATTTCGCGCGCGAGGGCTATCGTGGGCGTGCTTGGTTCGCAGATGCAGAAAGCAGATTCAAGTCAGTATCGGGATCGGCCACGGCGGATGTATTGCCAGTGCGTGCCAAATTCATGAACACGATGGGGTATCTGGCAGGACGTTGGCCGCATACGCTGGCTTTACAACCTGGTGGCTCCTCGCGTCCTTTGGAGGAAGCGGAGCGATTGCGCTTGAAGATATTGCTGGCGGAGTTTCGAACATTTTTGGAACGGACGCTGTTCGGTGATCGCTTGGAGTCAGTGGCAGCATTGCATTCTGAAGCGGCGCTCTTCGCTTGGATGGAGTCACGCTCACTAGGTGCCGACTTCCCGAGATTCTTGAGCATCGCGCGCGATCTGGAAATGCACACCATGGGGCGCGCTACAGATCGCTTCATGAGCTTCGGAGCGTATTCAGATGGAGAGCAGCATGTATTTAAATCGGGCGTGTGGCAGGATGGACAGTTGCAGGTGTTGGACACGAACGCTATCCGTGAGGATGTAACGAGCAGTTGGATGGCGGGCAACGACGCACTGTCACCAGATGAGGGTTTAACCGTGCCACAGCCAGATAAAGAGGGGGCGTATTCGTGGTGTAAAGCGCCAAGACTTTCTGGGCAGGTGGTGGAGACGGGTGCTTTGGCTAGGCAGATGGTGGCGGGGCATCCTTTGGTGCGCGACTTGGTTGCGCGACACGGGGCCAGTGTCATGGCGCGTGTCGTGGCGCGTCTGTTGGAATTCACTTTGGTGTTGCCTGTCATGGAATCTTGGTTGCGTCAGATTCAGCCGGGCGCTGCATTTTGTTTGCCAGCAACCGAGATCGAAGATGCACGGGGTGTCGGTTTGATCGAAGCAGCAAGAGGTAGTCTGGGGCATTGGCTGGATGTGCGTAACGGCAAGATACATAATTACCAGATCATCGCACCGACCACTTGGAACTTCTCACCCCGCGACGCGGCAGGTGAACCCGGCGCGCTGGAACAAGCGCTGGTCGGGCTGGTCGCGCAAGAGGGAAGTGATGCCGCACCGTTGGCGGTGCAGCATGTGGTGCGCTCGTTCGATCCGTGCATGGTGTGCACGGTGCATTGAGGAGGAGATATGGAACGCTTCACCATCTCATTAGATGAACGACTCGCTAGCGAATTCGATCGCTTGATAAAGGAGCGTGGCTATCTGAATCGTTCAGAAGCTGTGCGTGATATGTTGCGTGGAAAGTTGGACACGCTGCGGTTGCAAGAGAAGCAGGCACCATTCTGTGTCGCGAGCCTTTCCTATGTATACAACCATCATGAACGTGATCTGTCGGAACGACTCACCGAGCTTCAGCACCAACACCACGACTTGGTCGTTGCATCGACGCATGTACATCTGGACCATGAGAATTGTCTGGAGACGGTGATGTTGCGCGGCAAGACCGAGGTCGTGCGCCGCTTCGCTGACGCCTTGATCGCTGAAAGAGGTGTGCGACATGGGCAGGTCAATCTCGTACCCGTCGATGTTGAAGCAGGGCATGGACATGTCCATAGCCATCCGAAAACCTAGCAGCCCCATTCGATGAGCCTACGTGATAATCAATCCCCCGTTCGATTACCCTCACCCGAGGTGATGGAGCCCTTCTCCGAGTCTGCATGGATAGATGTCGTGCGCTCGATGGATGAGGTTTACAACGAGCTGTTGCAATACGAGGTGGTGCTGGAGCAGAAGAACACTGAACTGGAGGAATCTCAACAATTCATTTTCAGCATCCTGACCTCGATGTCTGACCTTTTGGTCGTATGTGATCGTAATGCGGTGATCGAGGAAGTGAATCATTCACTGCTCGCTTTTACGGGTAAGACAGAGAGTGAGTTGAAGGGGGCCAAGCTGGGTTCGTTATTCGCGGAGGTGAGCGGGTGTGAGGCCGCTAAGCGTGTGATTGCCAGTCTCACCACGGCCCCAGCGAATGATGTCGAGTTGCAGTTTCTCACTAAAGAAGGAAGTGCTACTCCCGTGGCGCTCAATTTCACGCCGAGATTGTCCAGCGTGGGGAAATTGTTGGGCGTGGTCATCACAGGACGACCTGTGGGTGAATTGAGGCGTGCCTATCACAAGCTGCGTGAGGCACATGAGGAGCTTAAGCGTACGCAGCAACAATTGCTGCAATCCGAGAAGATGGCTTCACTCGGCAAGTTGGTGGCGGGTGTGGCGCATGAATTGAATAATCCAATCAGCTTCGTGCTAGGCAATGTGCATGCGATGCAGCGCTACACGCCGCGTATGAAGCGATATCTGGATGCGGTGCATGACCATGCACCCCAAGCGACACTCGACAAACTCAGAACCGAATTACGTATAGACCGAATGTTGGATGACCTTGATCCGCTGTTGTCTGGTGCGGTCGAAGGGGCGGAGCGAACGCGCGATATCGTCGATGGTTTGAAGCGATTCTCTGCCTCAGATCGTAATGAGAACGTCGAGTTCAATCTGGCTGAAACGATAGAACGTTCGGTACATTGGGTGACGCGTGCGACCCCTGCGAATTTCCGTGTGAAGATGGAAATGCCCAAGGAGATTCTAATTGCGGGCTCGCCTGGGCAGATCCAGCAGGTCATCATCAATCTGGTACAGAACGCATCAGATGCGACCGAAGGAATTCCTGAGCCCACATTGATCATTGAAGCAGAACTGGGCGATGAGATCGTCATTCAGTTTCGCGATAACGGACTGGGGATATCCGAGCATGCGTTGAGCAAGATATTCGATCCTTTTTACACCACCAAACCAGTTGGAAAAGGAACAGGGTTGGGGCTGTCTATCAGCTACGGCATCATCGAGCGGCACGGCGGTAAGTTGGAGGTGAGTAATGCTCCCGAGGGAGGGGCTGAGTTTCGATTGCATTTGCCTCGCTCAGTTGGACGTTAAAGCGGTAAGTATTTAACCAGTTATCTGCGTCAAACCACACCGCTGGACGCGCCGTCAATTCAATCTCTCCAATCTATTCTAATGATATTCAGGTAGTTATATAGCCGAAGGGGGGAGTACGCTTATTTGGCATAAATCTTGTTAAGAAGATATGGGAAATCATCTTACGGGGGTGTTATGGAATCGCTAAATAGCAGTATCTATCCTTTAGTTGCACTGGCCTTTGTATTGGGAATGAAGCACGGCATGGATGCTGATCATCTCGCTACCATTGACGGCTTGACTCGGTTCAATGCCGCAGCAGGACGTCCAAGGCTTGCGCGACTGTGCGGTTTCCTGTTCTCACTTGGCCATGGTGCGGTGGTCTGTATCGTTGCAGTCGTTACGGGTCTGCTGTTCCAGCAGGGCATCGTCCCTCAATGGATGGATGATGTCGGTGCTTGGGTATCGGCATTCTTTCTTATCTTGCTGGGCGCACTCAATTTGTATGCGGTGTTCACCACCCCTTCGCATGAAATGGTGCAGATGGTCGGCATCAAAGGGCGCTGGCTAGGAAATCTTAAATGCGCAGGACATCCCTTCCTGATTGCATTGGTGGGTTCATTGTTTGCATTCTCATTCGATACGCTATCTCAGGCAGCCCTGTTCTCGGCGACTGCGACACAGTATGGAGGTGTGTCGCATGCATTTTTATTGGCAGTATGTTTCATGCTGGGCATGATGCTCACTGATGCCGCCAACGGGCTGTGGATCTCGCACCTATTGCAACGAGCAGATGCCACAGCGCGTACTGCCTCACGCGTGATGGGGGTGACGGTCGCACTATTGAGCCTCTCGGTCGCGATACTGGGTCTGTCACGCCGCTTTTTCCCAGAAGCTTCCGCTTGGCAGGATGGGCGCGAGTTGTTCATCGGAGCTTCCATCATTTTTATCATCGCTTGTAGTTTTCTATTTGCTCGCTATTCCCAGCAGCGCGTTTCTGCTCCAGCCTGATTTCCTTTGTATTCGTTTGTTGTTAATTGATTTCGGGGGGGGGTTATGAAGAAAAACTATTTCGTCTTAACGCTATTTCTGCTATTGGCACAACGCGCCTTTGCAGCAGGGGTGCCGACTCTGGACGAAGTATCTGTCACCGCCAAAGCAACTGACCAACTCGGCGTTGCGTCCACCTCCAGCGAAGGCACGGTGACTGCCGAACAATTGGAGAATCGACCACTGTTGCGTCCCGCCGAAGTGCTGGAAGTCGTGCCCGGCCTCATCATCAGCCAACATTCGGGCGACGGTAAAGCCAACCAGTATTATTTGCGCGGTTTCAACTTGGATCATGGCACAGATTTCTCCACCTCGTTGATGGGCATGCCGGTGAACATGCCTACGCATGCACACGGGCAGGGTTACACCGACCTGAACTTCCTGATTCCTGAACTGGTGGAGCGCGTGCAGTACCGCAAAGGGACTTACTATGCGGGTGACGGCGATTTTTCGGCGGCGGGCTCGGCGCGCATCGACTATGTGCGCAAGCTGGATGCGCCCTATGCACAGGTGACGCAGGGCGATGGAGGATTCTCGCGCCTACTGGCGGCAGCCTCACCGAAAGTCAACGAGGGTAATCTGCTGATTGCGGCCGAGGGCTACCACAACGACGGGCCGTGGACGGTACCGGAACATCTGCGCAAGGATAATCTGTTGGTGCGTTACGGCCAGGGGCAACGCGACGAAGGTTGGGTGGTGTCTCTGCTGGGCTATGACGCGAAGTGGACTGCGACCGACCAGATCGCGGAACGTGCGATGGCGACGGTGGGGCGCTATGGGAGTCTCGATTCCAGTACAGGCGGAGACACGCACCGCTACAGCTTGTCCGGCGAGTGGGCGGATGTGGAGGCCAACGGTGCCAGCCGCGCCAACGTCTACCTAATCGACTACGCGCTGAACCTGTGGTCCAACTTCACCTACGCCACAGATACCGTGCATGGCGACCAGTTCCTGCAGGCCGACAAGCGCACCATCATCGGTGCGAAAGCGTCGCACAACTGGCTGCAGGAGATGCACGGCACACCGGTCATCACCACCATCGGCACCGATGTACGCCACGACGACATCGGCGTTGGACTGTTTTCAACGCAGAACCGACAGAAGTGGGGGACGGTGCGCGACGACAAGGTCAAGCAGACCAGCGTGTCGCTGTGGGGGGAAACGCAGATACAGTGGGGCGAGAAGTTCCGCTCCATCCTTGGCATGCGCGGCGACAGTTATCAATTCGACGTGAACAGTGATACCGCAGCCAATGCAGGCAAAAAAAATGATGCCATCGTCTCGCCCAAACTGTCGCTGGTGTTTGGCCCTTGGGATAAGACGGAGTATTACCTGAATGCGGGGCGCGGCTTCCACAGCAACGATGCGCGCGGCACCACCATCCGCGTCAACCCCGATCCGCGCCCCGGCGCCCGGCCGGGCTGCTCAGGTGGGGCGGGTGAATGTTCCGGTGATTCCGTCGATCCGGTTCGCCCTCTGGTTCCCGCCACTGGGTATGAGGTTGGCGTGCGAAGTGCCGTGCTGCCGGGGTTGCAGACTTCCCTCACGCTCTGGCGACTAGATATCGATTCGGAACTGGTCTTCGTCGGCGATGCGGGCACAACCAGTGCTTCGCGCCCCAGCCGACGTCATGGCGTGGAATGGGCGAACTACTGGAATCCGGTTGCGTGGTTGCTCATCGATGGTGATGTGTCCTTGTCCAGTGCGCGCTTCACCGATGGCGACCCGACGGGTGACCGAATTCCCGGTGCGATTGAACATGCCACTTCTATCGGTGTGATTTTGCAAGACAGCGCCCCGTGGTCTGCAGGTTTGCGCCTTCGCTATTTCGGCCCGCGTCCGCTGATCGAGGACAACAGCGTGCGCTCAAAGTCATCCACGCTGGTCAACATGCTGGTCGGCTACCGTATCACGCAGCGGGTTAGATTGAACATGGAAGTGCTGAATCTGCTCGACACGCAAGTGAGCGATATCGATTATTACTATGAGTCTCAACTTCACAGCGAAACAACATCCGTAGCAGACATCCATACCCATCCGGCTGAACCAAGAACCTTGCGGGCAAGTGTGAACGTGAAGTTCTAGTAGTGGAAAGCTACTTTCTACTCCTGCAATCAAAGCGGATGGTGGGTGAGTGATGAGCGGAGCAGGAAGTCACGCAACCCCCTTATTGCACCGCAAGAAACGCAATTATTCAAATCGGCACAAAGGTTGCTGTCATTGTGTGTTGATTCGGTTCGAATGATGCGGAATTGTTTAAATCTAAATAGGAGATGAAGATGGGCTCGATGAGTATTTGGCACTGGATGATTGTTTTGTTAGTGGTGGTGCTGGTCTTTGGCACCAAGAAGCTACGCAACGTAGGGAGCGATCTGGGCGGGGCAGTGAAAGGATTTAAGGAAGGCATGCGATCTGAAGAAGATGCTACGAAGCAAATCGTCGAATCTGGCCAAACAGTTGAAGGCGAAGTGAAAGCTAAGTCGCACAGCATTGCTTAAATTTGATGAAGAAAATAAATTGAGGAGGGGCTTGCTGCATGTTTGATTTTGGCTTTTCCGAAATTGTGGTCATCATGTTGGTCGCACTGGTGGTGATCGGGCCGGAGCGTCTACCCAAGGTGGCCCGTACGCTTGGTCATCTGTGGGGACGCGCGCAACGTGTCGTCTATAGCGTCAAGCAAGATATCAACACGAGTGTCGAGTTGGAGGAATTGCGCAAAGTACAAAGCGAGGTCAAATCAGAGGCCGATGCATTACAACTCGCGATGCAGCAGACAAGTAACGATATTGATCAGGAAGTGAGACAGGTCGAACATGACCTGGCGCAGCCCGTTCATGATGCGAAGCTGATCGACGCGACCGCACATGGCAACATTGTTCCCGCTAATCAAGCATGAGTTCACAGCAAGCCCTCATCGCGCATCTGATCGAACTGCGTGTGCGCCTGACGCATGCAATGGTTTGTTACATGTTGGTGTTCATCTGCCTGTTTCCGTGGGCGTCGGACATGTACGCCGTGTTGGCGCAACCGCTGCTCGCGAAGTTGCCCCAAGGCGGGCAGATGATCGCTACCGATGTCACCACCCCATTCTTCGTTCCCATCAAGTTAGCAATGATGGCCGCCTTCTTAATTGCCCTGCCCTACATTCTTTTGCAAATGTGGAAGTTCGTCGCACCTGGTTTGTATGCGCATGAAAAACGCTTCCTGCTCCCAATCATCATTGCCAGCGTGCTGTTGTTCCTAGCGGGCATGGCCTTCGTCTATTTCGCTGTGCTTCCCGCCGTGTTTGGCTTCATCACCGCATCCGCCCCCATTGGAGTGGCTGTGATGACCGACATCGACAAGTATTTGAGCTTCGTGCTGGGCATGTTTATGGCATTTGGCGTGGCATTCCAAGTGCCAATCGCGGTGGTCGTGATGGTGCACTTAGGCTGGGTGACGACTGAGAAGTTGCGTGAGAGTCGCCCCTACGTCATCGTGGGGGCTTTTGTCGTGGGTGCAGTACTTACGCCGCCTGATGTTATCTCGCAATTCATGCTGGCGATGCCCATGTGGCTGCTTTTTGAGGTCGGCGTATTCGTGTCGGACAGAATGTATCTGCCTGTGCAGAAGGTTGCTTCGTGAAAGCAATATTTGCTTGACGTTCAGTTCGGCCGTGAAGACAACCTATGATGAGCAAATATTAATTGGAGTCGAAGAATGTTCTGCATGACTTCAGTGACTATGACCGGTGACCATTCCACAGCGGTCGTTGGCCCATCTGAATGCCGCCGACAGTTATGGCCGACCTGCTGTCGGTGGATTCCCAGACTGGGATGACCGCTACCGCTGCTTTGCCGCACCTGGTCCTTCGCATCCAACCCTATATGGCACGCAACAGATTGCTGAGCTTCTTACTGAGCAACCAAGTTTTGCACAATACGGCTTAGTTCGACGGTGCCGTTGAAACCATGTTTCCAACAACAGAATGCAAATAGCCGAAAGACCTTCAGGCGAATTAGCCCAATCAGTAAGTTTTCTTTAGATACGGCGGCATTACTACTGGAAGTGACTCTGGTTGTTCATTTTGGAGAGTCGTGTCCAAAGGCCCGCTTTGAGCATTAGTCTTCATGTCTATCCTGCGAAGCGGGATTCTGTTCGGGTTCGCCTTGAATAGGCGATCAATTACTTCCAATCCAACCTTTGCTTCCTTTTCAAATTCAATTAGTGCAGAGCTACCGCTCCGTCTATTTCTTACGTCCCTCATGAGGGTATCTATCGCTTCTGCCAGATGAGTTACCTCATCCCAGAATACAAAGTCACAAAGCGTATCTTTCTGCTCTTGGTGGTCATTGAATTGCCTCAATACCTCCATTTGAGCCATTAATACAGGCTCTGAAAGGCTCTTTTGGGGATCGGGCTTTCTGGTTACAGCTAATTTAACTTCATCCCACAAGCGCCTTGATAGCGGCTTATTTGTAAATGGATCTTTAGCAATCCCGTTTAGTCCAAGTATTTCCCTTTTGTATGAATTTGAAATTGGGGCAGTTGCAAACGCGAATTTGTACGACACCGATCGGTCGCCCGTACATTCAAGAAGGTAGCTTTCAACGACGTTGCTTTGATAGACAAAGTCGTAGAATGCGCCGTATTGCTGTGCATCTTCAAAATTACCGTATGTGGATTCAGCAAATGCTGGAATATGCATATTCAAAGAGATGAACATAAATATACAAAGTGCTCTCATTTATCCCCCTCAAGCACAGAGCTGAAATACTCAGCACGCTTCTTCATTTGTGCATCTTGTGATGGAGACGAAAGCCAGTCAGCGGCCCAACCTGCAGCCATGACTGCTTCAATTGCGAGACCTATTCCTATTGCATAACCAACTGCACGTTTTCCGACATATACAACGGTCTTCTCACCGACTTTCCGGTAAGTCAGTCTATTTCGGATCGATACATTTATAGACGCGAGGGGAATACGAATGTGCTTTGATCCACTTGTGGCATAAAACAAAAAACGATCTGAAAGCAGTTGTGATTTTGTTTTAATTCGATACTCGCTCATGATCACTTCGGCATCACGAGTAACTTGTCTGGCAATTGCGTCGCTTCGTGTTTTAGCAAATACCCCTGGCTGCAAATATCCCTTTGCTCTATTCGTCTGCCAATAGGTAAACCGAAGGTTTCTGGGATCATTGGCAAGGCGCTTCAGATCATCTCCACAAACACCGCTATCCCATGCTTGCCTGAGTGACACAAGGTGATCAACTTCCATTTCCTCGCAGGCAATCTCACGGTCAAGCTCATAAGCATCGCGCACCATTTGTCCTGGGGTGCAGTAAAACCCACGAGTTTTATAAGATGGCCTGCTGAATTTCCCTTCGCAGATAGATGCAAATACGTCCGCGCTATAGGTAAGGCTGACGAGTGCACTTATAAGCATTAAAAATGTGCACTTCATGAATACAAGTGAATGTCTATGACTCATGGAATGGATATCAGTATTGAGTGAGCTGATGGGCTCAGTATAAGCCGGTGAGATTCATTCAATTTAGGTAATCCTGAAGGGGGCTACTCGATCTCCTGGGCACATCCCGAAGTTGGGAAAGCCATGGACCTTTGTCGCACTGTAGACTGCAAACGACTTCATTCTTCTAATGACCTCAGTAGTTTTTGCAGGATCCATTTCTTCTGACTTCAATGGCTCGTACTTATGGAAGAAGTATTTTTTGTAGCTTTCTATAAAGCCATTCCAGTTTCTGCTATTCCCACTATAAATCTCGTGCGCGATCGCCCGGGAGGCTAAGTATGCTGAGTAATCCTTCCCATGCCTCGTAAACATATAGGCACTGCTAGTATAGATTTTTTTAATAGGATAACTGTCTCGTCTGATTCCCTTAAACGCCAGGAGTTTTATAACATCGATAGCAATGGAGGGCGTTTTTTCAAACCACGGATACGCAAATGCTGACGAAGAATAGGTATCTATCGCCACATGAACATAGCAGCCAGGAATCAGCTGGAAAATCGGGAAGCAATCCTGAACAAGGATCTCGCCTGGATAACTTCCTATCTTGTAACGTTCTCTAAGACAGGGATCATTCCTGTGTATCTGTTCAAGCAGCCTGTCTGAAACTGGCCACCCATCAAGAATATGGTGCTTTTCCAGCCGGTAGAGTCGCTTGCTCACGGTTCCAAGGTTGTTCGAATTCAGAATCTTCTGAACCGTGGGGGGGGAAAGCGAGAATCCTTTCTTTAATAGCAGCTCCGCTATCTTTGAGCATCCATCATCAGGATGGCGTATAGCCAGATCTATAACTAGGCCAGCTATATCTTGCGGGGTCTTGTTTGGATTATTTGGGGCTCTTTTCTTTGAAGTCAGGCCTGCATGCGGGTTTTCTTTATGCTTTCGTAGCCAGGCGTAATACGAAGCACGGCTCACTTCGTGCTGCAGGCAAGCCTGAGAAACATTGCCGCTTGTCTCAATGGCCCTTAAAACCTCCAGTTTCTGGCTGGAGGCCAAGTGTTTTTTTATCCCCTTAATTTTAGCCATAGTGAGAGTCTATCCGTTACGGGCGGGAAAAGCCGCGCTCATTGAAATTTATAGGAAGTTCAGTTTCACGACTGTCTATTAATAATATTAATTAATCACATGCTGCGAGCAAATGCACAGTTGCAAATACCAATAAAAACAGATAGTTATTGACATTCAACGAAAAATTCATATACTTCGTCTCATATTGCTGAGATGGGTTAAGAAATGAGTCCGTTTGCAAAATGGTTAAGAGGGTTTCGGAAGGCAAGAGGGCTCAAGCAAAAGGATCTGGCAGAGAAGCTGGGATATGAGCAGAGTTACTTGTCTTCATTGGAGACCGGGCTCAAAGGACCGCCGACGAAGGAGCTCGTTGGAAAACTGGTGAATAAATTTGAATTAACTGACTTTGAAGCAGAACGGATTCACAGGGCAGCAACCATGTCAGATAGAAAGCTGATGATTCCTGTGGATGCCGAAGAACAGGTTTACTGGCTGGTTCACGAGATGCGGCAACGAATAACCACTTTGCTGCCGAGCCAGATTTCCATGATGACGGAAATTCTAGGTATGCCTGAGAGGTTGACTGAGGAAGCAAAGGGCCTGGCCATCAAGAATGCAGGCAAGGCAAAAATGAAACGAAAAGTGGAGGAACACAACATGAAATAAAAAAGGCAAACCTTACGGCTTGCCCTCCTTATAGGAAGCTGATGACAGCCCCCCGATTCGCACTCGTATTGTCATCTCCCTTCCTACTGGTCGTCAAGCCCATTTATCCAAATCACCAAAATTGAGCGGGATTTCCTCGGCTCCAGGGCGGCTTTATTCCTGAATTTGGTGATATCGAGATCAGGAGGCCGTGATCGGCCGGAAAGGAAGAGGCATGTCAATTCATGCAGAGCAAGACAACTTGAAATTTGCATCAGGAATAGGTGCAAGCAATTTTCAGCAAAGCATCAACCAAGACATTTGGTTGAAACACAAACACCAGAAATCTGCTGGGCATTCTATATATATAGATAGGGAGCTCAGTGCTCGTAGCCTGCTTTATGCGGATCAACTTCCGACATTCGCGGAAATGGCAGTACGGCGGAGCCTGTTCGAACAGGTAGACCTCGCCTTTTCAAAAGAACCAACGTTGAGTGGGGTAATAGACGGTTGCCGTGAGATCAAGCTCGGGAAACGTGGTGGAGGCCGAGCAAGCTATTTTCCAAGCAAGAAGAACGCGAAGTCAGGTCTACCTGCAGTAGCGATTCCTGTCGAGAGTCGAGCGGAATCTGCGTTCGCCCTCGAATTGGAGCGTAATCCTTCCGTTCAGGCATTCAGGACGCAAGCTCTTGCACTGGACATACCAGGATCAAACCATCCGATCTATCCGGACTTCCTGTATGTCGATACGGGTGGCAGGCTGCATGTTCGAGAAGTAAAGGCGAACAAGGAGTATCTGAGCAGTGAGTTCCGCGAGCGCATCGAAGTGATTACTGGGATTCTACATAAAGAAGGAATCAGCTATGCCGTCGTTGATTTGAATGACATGCCGAGCGGAATGAAGTCAGCAAATCTGTTCTGGCTGCACAAGCAATATGACCGAATCCCTCACATGGATGAAATCAAGGCGTTCTTTGCGCTCGATTTTGAGCGTTCAACTTATGGCGAGCTTCAGGAGCTCTGCAGGAGCAACGGACTTCCAGCCTCGCTCGTTCCCTACCTGCTGATGTGCGAATGGCTACAGACAAATTGGAAGTGCCGAATCGACAACCTGATGGAGGTGTGGAAATGAATGATGTTTCAATTTGCAACCCGAAAGTAGGGATGCGTTTTGAAATGCGCGGCTCTGAGTTCGAGGTTTGCTTTGCGCAGTTCGGATTGCTCAGATACGCATCGGTAAAAGGAGGGACCCCATACAGGCTTAAGATTAATAAGTTTCATGACTATCAGGAACGCAAGGAAATAAAGATTCTGAAGCCCGAGTTGTATAAGGGTGACCAGGTACAAGGTTGCGATGATGGTGGTTATGCACCAGCAAGTCTTTCCCAGAAGGAGCTGACTGAAGGAATGCGTCGGATTCGCTACGCGGAAGCTGCAACTTCTGAGTTGGTTCATCCAAACTCCTACAAGGAAATCGAGAACTGGCTTCCTAGCTGTGCAGCTCGAATCAAGGACGTGAATCCACCTGTTCCTCGGTCAGTTTCTTCGTGGGTAAAGACCTATCGTGAAAAAGGGCGAGATGCTTTGTTTGCGCCAGAACGGAAGCGTGGAAATAGAACGCTAAAGTTCTCTCCAGAGATTCATATTCTTATGCTGGAAGCGATCGATGAATATCTGAATAAGAAGGAGCGTCGGGATGCTAAGGATGTTCTTGCTCATATTGCTGGAAGGTTGGCCGAGCAGGATTTGCTCGACAAGGATGGAGAAAAGGTTCCCATCCCACATGAGAGAACAATCAGGCGCTACCTCGAGAAGCTCGATCCGTACCTCCTAATCAGGCTTAAGCAGGGACCGTTGGCTGCTGAGAAAGCGGTAAGGGCTGCCGGAAAAGTAATCACGTCTCCAGGGCCAATGCATCTGGTGCAGATCGATACACACTTTCTGAAAGTCTTTGTGGTCGATCCTGAAACAGGCGAGGTCCTTGGGAAGCCTTATCTGGTCTGCGCTTTCGATGTCAGGACACGTTGCATCGTTGGGGTCTATATCAGTTTGATGCCAGCATCGGCAGCGACCACATTGGGTGTGGTGAAAGACATGCTGACCCGCCCAAATTCTGGCCTGCCTGGAGGCATCCCGGTTTATTTGATCCCAGACAACGGCGTTGAATTCAAGAACGCGGCGGTCGTTAGGTTGTGCGCCAGCCTGTCTATCCATTTTGAACCGGCTCAAGTTCGTGATCCAAATGGCAAGGCGCACGTTGAGCGCTTCTTCAGCACGTTATCGAACTACCTTATTCAAAAACTTCCAGGTAGAACTTTTACAGATATCAATACAAGAGGTGATTACAAGTCTGAGAAGGAAGCAACAGCCACGCTTGAGGATATCGAAAAGTATGTCCGTTTCTGGATTGAGGAGGAGTATCACCAGCGCATACATAGTGGCACATCGCGTGCTCCGATCATGCACTGGCAGGAAGAGACATCTGCTGTCCCACGCCAAGGACTGACGCCAACCGATGTTGATGTGCTTGCGCGTACGCCCTATCAGGTCAAGATCAATCGCGGGCGAGTGCGCGTTGAGAAGCTTGAGTTCTGCAGCCAAGCCCTGAAAAAGCTGGAAGCAGAACACAAAGGTTCTGTAACGGTTCTCCTGAACGAACTCGACCTGTCATATGTATATGTCCAGGATCCGTATGAAAAGGGCAATTTCATCCAGGCAGATTCTGTCGACCCTGAGTACACCAAGGGGCTGACGCTTTCCGAACACAAAGAAGTCCAAGTCCTCAAGATGAAGATGGCCAAGGAAGATCTTGATGCGCTAGGCAAGAACGCAAACCTGTTGGCTCGGTGGCAATTGATGCAGATGGTCCAGAAAGATTCGAAAGCGGCTCGCAAGAAGATCGCAAAACTGACGAACGGTGCAGGTCGAAAGAGCTTCGGGAAGCAGGAGAGCTTACCCATCCTCGATGAAACTCCACCACCTTCAATGGTCAAGCAGGAAACGGAGAGACACCGTAAACCTGAGGATCCCCAAACCAGGCTGAGGGGTCGGGGTGTGGAACCTGAAATTACAACGGATATCACTAGCAGAGATCCTGCGTTCAAAGCGAGCGCGGAGAGGGCGTTCAAATCAAAAATCTACAGAATGGAGTAACAAATGAAAACGAATACACAATCCAATGAAGTTTTTTCTAGCCAATCAGAGCAGCAGGCATACGAGGTCGTAGCCGAAATCGACAAGATACGTGTAGGACACCAGTTCTATAACGGAGCGTTGAATGACATAAATGACTGCCTGAAAGCCTCCGCATTTTCTAGGGAGCCGGTGAACTGTATGTTGCTAGGCAATGGGGGGATGGGGAAGACTTCTGTCGCAGAAATGATCATGAGTACGATGAAGCCGAAGATCATTCGAGAAAACGACATGGAGACGATAACTGTTCCGGCGTTTTACGCAAGCTTCAAGTCATCTACCAGCTTGAAATCGTTGCTGACAGAAATGCTTGGAAAACTTGGTGATCCGCACCCCACCATTGGTGATGAAGTCGACAAGGCACAGCGCTTTTACACATTGCTCGTCCAGTGTCACACAAGGATTATTTTCCTTGATGAGTTGCACGACATCGAGGGCTTTAAAAACTATAACTACAGAGCTATGCAAAAGTTCATCAAGGTTCTAAAGACAATCAGTAATGTGCGTGGGCCAGTAACCTGTGTGATGGGGATTCCGGAGTGTCATGACATATTTAAAGGGGATCAGGAAATGTCCCGGCGGTTTAAACGTCAGATTATCTTGCACAAACTCAGACCAGGAACAGAGGCGGCACCTGGGATGCTGAAAAACTTCGTCAGTGATGTTTATGAAGCAATCATCGAATCCACTGAGATCAAGGGGTTTCCGAGCCTGTCATATTCAAGTGTATTGCAGATATACACTGCCACGGGCGGAAGTCCGGACTACATCATGACTCTCATCAAAGAGTCGACTCTGCACGCCATGTTGAACGGTAGGGTACACGTTGAGATTGGGGATTATGCAAACACTTGGGCTAATGGTCTGCTGAATGGCGCAGATCTTGGCAAAAAAATCCAAGTGGGCTTCAACCCCTTCCTCGCTGAACAAGCAAGACTGGCTAGCATGTTCAGGGAGGGTTATTGATGACCGGTCACCTGGTTTCTCGCCCCATCCCGATTCCCGGTGAATCGTCCGCAAGCCTATTGATGCGTGCAGTCGAGGGGAATGGCTATCCGAGTCTGTCGGCGCTGATCTGGGCATTTTGGGGAAACAAAAGCGGCAAGGGTTGGGCTGAGGCTGCGCATACGGATCCCGCTCGGTATGCGGAAATCCTCTCCGCATTCGGTATCAAGGTCCCGGAGGTTGACTCGATATGTTTCCGTAGGGAAGGCCCAACATCCGAAAGTGCGCGCGTCATGGATGGCATGTGCATCCATGAACAGATGTTTAGGGAGGATGGACGCTACTACTGTCCAAAGTGCCTTGAACAGCGTCCATATTGGCGGCGGAGCTGGTCCCTCAGGGCATATTCCGTGTGTACTGAGCACAATATGTATTTGCTACGAGACTGTCCGACATGCGGTTCCGAATTGTCGGCGGGCCGCGGTGAGCTCGCTAAATGCAGCTGCGGGACCAACTTGAAGCAAGCGGCGAGCGATCCAGCTGACTCATCAGCAGTTGATTGGTGGTTGCAGATTCATCAGTCCTCTCTGGAGCTCTCTCAGCACGCAGATATCTTATACCTTGCACTTTCGGGGATGGATGGTGGCGAGAAGGATCCAATATCGGAGCACCGTAGGTTATGCACGGTTCGCTCCTGGATAGAGAACGGTGAGGTTGATGCGGCGGTCATGGAAATGGTAGGCAAGGAGTCGGCTCTTCATCCACGTCTGCTGCTGCTCCCTCTGTTGAGGAGAGCGGACATCCCTGAGATCGAAAGGTTTGCCAAGGCCATCCTGAAGCTATGGCAGTCACCAGACAATATGCCGGAATTCAAAGGGGAGGAAGTAATCGGCCGCCGCGATGCAGAACTCGCATTGGGGATTTCCACCGCCCAATTCAGGAAATTCTTGGAGACAACTCTATTGGACTTTCCAAATGGGGAGCGCCCTTCAAGAGGGCGGGTAAGCCAGGCGGCAGTAAACCGGCTGTTGTTCATTCTGAATTTAGGCAAGGTCGATGCAGCAGATGGCGTGACCCGGGAGCAGACAAAGAGCCTGGCATCCATGGTGATGAGTGTCCTGTGTGGCGATCTTGAAAGCGCAGGGTATGACGTGACAGCGGGGCTGAATACCTTGCGGTTGAAGCAGAAAGCGCAGGATCGGCAGCTGGAAACAGGAGCGTCTTTCGACTGGGTGGATACCAGTCAGGTAGCCGAGGTGCTAGGCACCTATCCAGAGGCGGTCCGGTTCCTGAGGATCAAAGGGTGGATTGCCTTCAGGGATCGGGACTTGGAGGGCAAGAAGAGGTTCATCGCGAATCGGCACGATGTTGAGCAATTCCACAAAGCCTATGTTCTGGGTGGGACGATAGCCTCACAGCTCGGCATGAACCCAACAAACCTTTCTGAAAAACTCATGGCGCTAGGAGTGCAGCCTGTGGCTGGGCCGAAATTGGACGGTCTGTTGGTATATCTGTTCCGGCGGGTGGACATTGAAGGGATCGACATTGAGTCGCTGCGAACGATGGAACAGTACCCCACTAATGCAGGACGGAAGCGGAAAAACGGGGAGGCAGCGGATGGGCAAAGTCCCAATGGCGAGATGAATGCGGGCGCAGCAGCTGTCGCACTTGGGGTTGGGCTTTCTGACATCCATTCGTTAATACAGAAGGGATTTATTGAGCGCGTACCAAAGCTCAACAGGGAGATCATCGTGTCTGCAAAGTCTGTCCGCAGGCTTGAAAGGCAACTTCAGCGCGAAGACCTACTTCCCATAGATGAGGCTGCAAACCGCCTCGGCTTGACTAAGGAGATGCTGGAAAGCCGATGGATCAAGAGCGGCGTGCTCCACGCACTCGACTTTGGGATATGTCGCAAGATTGCGGCCAAAGAGCTGGAATACCTCGAGTCTATTCTTGGGGAACATGTCACCGCTGCCGAAGGCGGCCGGCTCCTGAAGATGCATCGATCTTACTTGCCGAACCTGGAAAGGAGGGGAGCCATTCTGTCCAAAAAGGTCGGAACTGGGCAGGGGGTGCGGCTGTATGCCCGGGCAGATGTGATCAACTTAAAGAGGGGATTTCTGAAACCAGCGAATCTCTAACAGAAGAATCGGAATAAAAATGACCAATGTTTATCGAAACACACTGTTCAAGCATTTGGCTTCGAATGCCAGCGACTGTCCAATCGAATGGCTAGTGGATTTTGGGGCTAAGGAGATCAGACTCCGCGCCAGTTTCATCTCTCCGGCACTGATTATCGATTGCATACGGCATATGTCACAGGCAGATGAGCGTTTCAAGCTTGCCGGTATTACCGACCCTCTTCAAATCAGCAACAGTTTTCAAATTCAACTACAGCTTGTGCACGGGGATATGCCCGCCGTGCAGTTCAAATTGAACGTTTACAAACTTCAAACGGGTAGTCAAAGTCTGGACAGACTGGAAATCGAACTGACTCCAACAGAATTCCGCCTTAATTAGGCAGTCCGCGTTCAACGCGGGCAGTGAAAATGCCGTCCTCTTTGTCAGGGCGGCATTTTTTCGCCGAAAAAATGCCGGTAGTTTTGGCGAATATTGAAGGGTCTCGCCCATCTGAAGCGGGGAATATTGATTTTGAGGCCCATCAATTAAAGCCCAAAATTAGGCGAGGAAGGGTTATGTGTCATTAATGTCAACGAAGGAAGGATAACGTGTCTTGGGAGGAAAGGCTGATTGTCACGGACCTTTCTAACCTGTTGTTTGCTGGGTATGGCTAGGGAAAGCTTATCTGACCGCCAACGGTTTTCCTGATGTGAAAAATTTTGCCCCGCGAGGGGCAAAATTTTTTAGACCATCTAACGCGGTGTGCCCCGCTAGCAAAGAATTATCAAAAAAACAACGTTTGCTTATTGACATCAAACATATTTCGGATAAAGTTGCAACCGCAAGATGTAGTGAAAAAAATCCACCGAAACTACTAGTTATAGTAGTCAGGGGAAAAATAAGGGGGCTTCGCTTGCGCGAACTCGATATTCAGGCAGCAACTACATTTCCGGCTTCATCTTTTGCGCTGAATGCGCAATCGCAAAACGAGATTCTCCTCGGGGGCTTTCCTCCCTCAAAATTCACAGAACAAGATTTTCGGTCGACATTGGTGTCTGGTCGCGGCGCGGCGTATTCTGCAATTCGCATTGCGCGCGGTAACTGGGGGCATCAAATGCGATCCGTGATTGAAGGCGCATTGTGGAATGGCGCCGTAATGGCTTTGGTATTGCTGCCGTGCAGCATGCTGGAGGAGTAGTACGTGTTGTTCTTATTAACTTTCATATCTCAAGGAGGTTGAAATGGTAGCAGCAAAGAAAGCCAAACCAGCAGCGAAGAAGCCGGCAGCGAAGAAAGCCGTCGCCGCCAAGAAGCCCGCAGCTAAAAAGGTTGCAGCGAAGAAGCCGGTAGCGAAGAAAGCCGTCGCCGCCAAGAAGCCCGCAGCTAAAAAGGTTGCAGCGAAG
>DYJI01000001.1:478455-594100 GCA_020723185.1 Sideroxydans lithotrophicus
AAGCCGGTAGCGAAGAAAGCCGTCGCCGCCAAGAAGCCTGCGGCAAAAAAAGTAGCAGCGAAGAAGGTCGTCGCCGCCAAGAAGCCTGCAGCTAAAAAAGTGGCAGCAAAGAAGCCGGCGGTGGTTAGCAAGCCAGCAGCAGCTCCGGTCGTGACGGCACCGACGCCTTCCGCGCCGCCGCCTGTTCGTCCGGCTGCGACCTGGCCCTTCCCGACACCAGGTATCGGCAAGCCAAACTAAGGCTGCGGGAGGCTGTGAAAGCAGCCCCGACTCGTTGTACAGGTAGGGGCTGATTCACCTTTTGTGGGCGAGCAGGGGCTTGCAGGTTCGATGCGCCCGGTTGCTCTATTGCTGCGCATTGTGCGAGGCGGCCAACATCCGCTATACGATGCGAGGCGATCGTACGTTGAGCAGCATGCCCACCAATGCCTTTTCGGCAAAGGTGTCACTGACGCTTGCATTTGCGATAGTGCTCAGATGAGCCCGAACGCAGTAGGTAGTCTTCTTTACTTTCAATCCAGGGCGGCAATGCGGCTGGATGCTGGTTCATTCGCTCCTGAATGCCGGTCTTGGATCACCTCTGATGTTCTATAGCTCACCCATCCCTTATCTGGAAGATGTCACTCCCTACTTTGCTGCAGTGCGAGATTGGCCATGGGCCGCTTGGCTGGATAGCGGCAGTATCGGTCGCTTTGACATCATTGTTGCCGATCCCGTCACGACGCTAGTGACACAAGGCGAGCGAACGCTCATAGACAGGGCATCACGCGAATCGGAAGCACGGGGGGCTGAGTTCGATCTGATCCGCACCGAATTGGGTGAGGCGGTCGAGCCACATCCAGGCATTCCGTTTGCAGGAGGTGTCTTGGGATACTGGGGTTATGACCTGTCTCGCCGATATCAGGGGTTGCCGGAGCCTGCACAGGATACAGAACACATGGCGCAGATGGCGGTTGGCATCTATGACTGGGCTATCCTCGTCGATCATCAGGAAAGGGCGGCGCGATTAGTATCGCGATTGAGATATCCCCGGACTGAAGCGATATTGGAACAGGTGCTGCTCAGGATCGAACACGCGCAGTCGGCTGTGATGGATCGGACGCGATTCTTTGTGCAGAGTCCTGTCACCTCCAATTTTTCGCCAGACGAATACAAACAGGCTTATGACAAGGTCCAGACCTATTTGCGAGAGGGGGATTGTTATCAAGTCAATCTGGCGCAGCGATTCGCTGCCGAGGCTGCTGGCGATGCGTTCGCGGCATACCGTGAACTGCGCAGGGTCAGTCCTGCACCCTACTCGGCATTCCTGGATTGGCCGCATGCACAGATACTTTGCGCCTCTCCGGAGCGTTTTCTACGTGTCGAGGAAGGCAGGGTGGAGACGAAGCCGATAAAGGGAACCCGGGCGCGGTCGCAGAATCGCGAAGAGGATGAGCGGCTTGCGCATGATCTGTTGCAGAACCCTAAAGACAGGGCAGAGAATCTGATGATCGTTGATTTGCTGCGCAATGATCTGGGCAAGAGTTGCGAGGCGGGGTCGGTGCGGACTCCTGGATTGTTCGAGCTGGAAAGTTATTCCAACGTCCATCATCTGGTCAGCACTGTCGAGGGCAGGTTGCGGCAGGGATGTGATGCATTGCATGCGCTGCGCGACTGTTTCCCCGGTGGTTCGATAACAGGAGCCCCCAAGAGGCGGGCGATGGAGATCATCGAGCAACTGGAGCCGCATGGGAGAGGCATCTACTGTGGCAGTATCGGCTACATCGGGTTCGACGGTCAGATGGATACCAATATAGCTATCAGGACCATGGTTTACTCGGAGGGGGAGATACGATGCTGGGCCGGCGGCGGGATCATAGCGGACTCACGCTGTGACGAGGAATATCAGGAGACTTTCCACAAAGCCAGCGCGATGCTGGAGGTATTGAAACGCTTCTCGGGGTAGTGTCGGGCTCAACCGGTATTCTTCAAACGCGCGATGCGCACAACCTCGGGAATCTTGCGCAGGTTGCGCATGATGTTGGCCAGGTGCAGGCGATTATTGACCTGCAGCGTGAAATAGGTCGCGGTATATTCCCCTTCGTTGCTGAAATTGACGTTCTCGATATTGGAGTCCGCATCGGCGATCGCCGCCGCCACCTTTGCCAATACGCCGCGTCGGTTGGCGACGATCAGCTTGATGCTGACATCGAAGGAGCGGCTGATATTCTTGTCCCACATCACGTCCAGCCACTGCTCGCTACCGCGCCCTTTGCGCAAGGTCGGACAGTCATGGGTATGGACGATCAAACCCTGGCCGCTCTTGATGATGCCGATGATGGGGTCGCCGGGGATCGGTCGGCAGCATTTGGCGAACTGCACCGCCATGCCTTCCGTGCCCTGAATGGTGACGACGGCATTGCCCAGAGCGTCGCTGGAGATGGTGTCGCCTATGCTGGCGAGCTGCTTGGCGACCACCATGTTCAGCCGCCGGCCGAGTCCGATGTCGGCGTAGATATCCTGGCGGGATTTGACGCCGGTATCGCGCAGCAGCTTCTCCCAGTGGGCATCATCCATATCCTGCAGCTTCAGGCCCAGGGCACTGAGTGCCTGTGACAGCAGGCGCTCACCCAGCCGGGCGGACTCGTTCAGGTGCATGGTCTTCAATGCGTGCCGGATCTCGCTGCGTGCCTTGCTGGTGACGACGTATCCGAGCCATGCCGGGTTCGGGTGCGCCTGCGGGGCGGTGACTATCTCCACGCGATCGCCGTTGCGCAGTTCGGTACGCAACGGTACCAGCTCCGAATTGACCTTGCAGGCCACGCAGCGATTGCCGATATCGGTATGCACTGAATAGGCGAAATCGACAGTTGTCGCACCACGCGGCAAGGCGAAGATTTTGCCCTTGGGCGAGAACACGTAGACCTCATCCGGGAACAGGTCGATCTTGAGGTGTTCCAGGAATTCCACCGAATCGCCGCTCTGTGCCAGGCTCTCCAGGAGGTTCTGCAACCACTGGTGGGTCTTCTGCTGCAGTTCGTTGATCTGGGTGTCGCTGGCTTTGTACAGCCAATGCGAAGCTACGCCGCTCTCCGCCAGTTTATCCATCTCATGCGTGCGGATCTGCACTTCGATCGGAGTGCCGAAAGGTCCGAACAGCGTCGTGTGCAGGGACTGATATCCATTGGCCTTGGGAATGGCGATGTAGTCCTTGAACTTGCCGGGAAAGGGTTTGTACAAACTGTGCAGGACACCCAGGGCCAGATAACAGGACGGGATGTCATCGACCAGGATGCGGAAGCCGTAGATGTCGAGAACCTGTGCGAACGCCAGCGACTTGCTCTGCATCTTCTGGTAGATGCCGAACAGGTGCTTCTCGCGCCCCTTGACCTCAGCCTTGATGCGGTTGGCATCCAGGCGCTGTCCGATCGATTCGAGGATCTTGCTGACCACCTCGCGTCGATTGCCGCGCGCGACCTTGAGTGCCTTGGAGAGCACGGCATAGCGGTTTGGGTGCAGATACTTGAAGCTCAGATCCTCAAGTTCCTGGTAGATGGTGTTCAGCCCGAGACGGTTCGCGATGGGCGCGTAGATATCCATCGTCTCGCGTGCGATGCGTGCGCTCTTGTGGGCGGAAACGGAGTCCAGCGTGCGCATGTTGTGCAAACGGTCGGCGAGCTTGATAAGGATCACGCGCACGTCGCGCGCCATCGCCATCAGCATCTTGCGGAAATTCTCTGCCTGGGCATCCTCCAGCGTATCGAATTTAAGTTTATCGATCTTGCTGAGACCTTCGACCAGGCCCGCTACAGCGGGCCCGAACCGGTCTGCGACCTCCTCGACCGTGACTGAGGTGTCTTCGACGACATCGTGCAGCAGAGCGGCATTGATGGCATGCACATCCAGATGCAGCGGTGTGAGGATGCGCGCAACCGCGATGGGGTGTGTGACGTATGGGGCACCGGATTGGCGCGTCTGCCCGGCGTGGGCTGTGTGGCTGAAATCCAGTGCGGATTGGATCTGTGCCACGTCCTCCGATTTGAGGTAGGCGGAGACTTCCTGCAGGAGCGCTTCAGCATCGGCCTGGGACATGAATATGCTCCGCTGAGGTCCTGCAGGGAGTGGGGTCAGGCCATGCCGCGGTTCAATATCTCGATGCCGACCTTACCTTCGCTGATCTCGCGCAGGGCGACGACAGTCGGCTTGTCCTTGCTGGTCTCGACCAGATGGTTGGCTCCGTTGGCAAGTTGGCGGGCGCGATAGGCGGCTGCCAGTGTCAGCTCGAAACGGTTGGGGATATGGGTCATGCAGTCTTCGACGGTGATGCGAGCCATGGTTCAATTCTCCGGTGTCTGTAATTGATTGATAAGTTGCTGGTGCCTGGCGATCTGTCGAGATCCGCGCAGTCGGGCTGCCAGCACGACAGATTCGAGCTCGTGCAGGGCCCTGTTCAGGTCTGCGTTGATAATAACATAATCGAATTCAGCGACATGTGAGACGTCTTCGCGCACGGCCGCAAGACGTTTGGCAATCACGCCCGGGTCGTCCGTGCCGCGCCCATTCAGCCGTTGCGACAAGGCTTCCAGCGAAGGCGGCAGGATGAAGATGGAGACGCAAGCCGGGAAGATCTTGCGCACCTGCGCAGCACCCTGCCAGTCGATCTCGAGCAGGATGTCGCGCCCTTTGGCTGTTTCCTCGGTGATCCATCTTTGCGAAGTGCCATAGAAGTTCCCATACACTTCGGCACTTTCGAGGAACTCGCCGCGCTTGGCCATTTCAAGGAATGTCTCGCGACTGACGAAATGATAATGTTTGCCGTCGATCTCGCCTTCACGGGGAGCACGTGTCGTATAGGAAACGGAAAGGCCTATTTCGGGGGAATGTTTGAGCAGGGCGTGTACCAGACTGGTTTTCCCTGCGCCCGATGGTGCGCTGATGACGATAAGACTTCCTGGCATGCTGTTCTCCTATTCGATGTTCTGCACTTGCTCGCGCATCTGTTCGATCAAAAGTTTGATATCCATCGCGCAGCGCGAGACGTCCGCGTCCACTGATTTGGAGCCCAAGGTGTTGGCCTCCCTGTGCAACTCCTGCATCATGAAATCCAGTCGTTTGCCGACGATGCCGCCCTTGTCGATGACGCGCCGGACTTCGACAAGGTGGGTGTGCAGACGGGAGAGTTCCTCATTCACGTCTATCTTGCTTGCATACAAAGTGATCTCCTGGCGCACCCTTTCGTCATCCTCGCTGCCCAGCGCTTCGAGCAGGCGCGCGCGCAGCTTGGATTCATAGGCGGCGATGGTGCCGGGGATGCGCGGAGCGACCGCCAGCCGCAACTGTTCAATACCTTCCACCCGTTCCAGCAGAAAGCCGGCGAGCTTCTCCCCTTCGCGCCGCCGCGCGGCAGAGAAATCCTGCAAGGCTTGCTGGAGCGCTGTGGAGACAGCCTTGTGCAGAGCCTCATTCGAAACGGTGGGGCTTTCGGTCACGCCGTTCCACTTGAGCACCTCGGAAACCGACAATTCTCCCGCCGCAGGCAGGACTTCGCGCACCTGTGTGCTCCAGGCGGAAAGCTGTTTGACGACATCGAGATTGAGCTTGCTTTCCGGCTGCGCGGAAGCGCGGCTGAGAAGGTTGATGCGGCATTCGACCTTGCCACGGCTGATCCCGGCAGATATCTGTTCGCGCAGGACGGGTTCCAGCATGCGCATTTCGTCCGGCATCCGCAACTGCAAGTCGAGATAGCGATGATTGACCGAGCGCAATTCGAGCGAGAGGGAGCCGGCATCCAGCTCGGCTGTGGCGACGGCATAGCCGGTCATGCTGAAAATCATCAAAACTCCAGGCGGGAGGAAAAAATACGGACTGAACCGGGCGCATTATATTACGATTGCAACACTTCGCCGTGTACGCACATCGTTGCGGGCAGGCAAACCGCGGGAAAATGAATGAAGTTCGCTATCCACCAGGCCAACCATATCGGCGGGCGCAAATACAATCAGGATCGTGTGGGCTATGCCTATACCAATGATGCCTTGCTGCTGGTGCTGGCGGACGGGATGGGCGGCCATCTGCATGGCGAGATCGCGGCGCAGATAGCGGTCTATACCTTCATGCGCGCATTCAGCCGTTTGGAGTCGGGGAAAGTGAAGGAGCCGGAGGTGTTTTTGCGCGCGACCATGCGTGCAGGGCACGACGAGATCATCGACTATGCGAGGAAGCAGAATCTGGGCGGGAACCCGGGTACCACCTGCGTGGCGGCGCTGGTGCAGGATGGCAAGGTGTGGTTCGCGCATGCGGGCGATTCCCGTTTCTACCTGTTGCGCCAAGGGGCGGTGCAGAACGTGACGCACGACCACTCGGTGGTTCAGCAATGGGCGGACTGGGGCATCATCAGTCCGGAGGAGATGCGCACCCATCCTGACCGCAACAAGATCACCAACTGCCTGGGCGGCGTGGAAGATATGTTCTATGCCGAGGTCGCGCCCAGCGTGGATGTGCAGGATGGGGATATGTTGCTGTTGTGCAGCGACGGTTTCTGGAGTCCGCTGGAAGAGGCCGAACTGACCAAGCTGCACGCGACCAGCTATTTGCAGACCACGCTGGGCGAGTTGATCGATGTCGCCATCTACCGCGAAGGCGCGCGCGCCGACAACACCACGGCAGTGGTGGCCAGACTGGGGATGGCAGAGCTCGACCATGCGACCGAATCGCCGGTGTGCGTGATACTCGAAGAAGGGGCGCCCGCATAGGTCGCCGTGCGAGGCGGTATAATCCGCGCTCGATTCTTTTTCACGGATTCATGCCATGCGCCCCAGCCAGAGACAGCCGGATCAACTCCGCAACATCCGCATCACACGCCATTACACCAAACATGCCGAAGGTTCGGTGCTCATCGAGTGCGGAGATACCAAAGTGATCTGCACCGCCAGTGTCGAAGAGCGCGTGCCGCCCCACAAGAAGGGTAGCGGAGAAGGCTGGGTGACAGCCGAATACGGCATGTTGCCGCGCTCGACCGGCAGCCGCATGGGACGCGAAGCGGCCAAAGGCAAGCAATCGGGTCGTACACAGGAGATCCAGCGCCTGATCGGACGCAGCCTGCGTGCCGTGGTCGATCTGGCCAAGCTTGGTGAACGCACGATCACGCTGGACTGCGACGTGATCCAGGCCGATGGTGGTACGCGCACCGCCAGCATCACCGGCGCTTATGTCGCCTTGCATGATGCGGTGAGCGCTTTGATGCAGCAGGGGCTGATCAAGGAGACCCCCCTCAAGGATTCGGTCGCGGCCATCTCGGTCGGTATCTATCAGGGCACGCCGGTGCTCGATCTCGATTACCCGGAAGACTCGGATTGCGATACCGACATGAACGTGGTGATGCTGGGCAGCGGCCATTTTGTCGAGGTGCAGGGTACGGCGGAAGGCCATCCCTTCTCACGCGAGGAGATGGATACCTTGCTTGAACTGGCCAAATTCGGCATCCAGCAATTGGGCGAGATGCAACGCGCGGCACTTGCGCAATGAACAAGCTGGTCATCGCTTCGAACAACGCAGGCAAGCTGCGTGAATTCCAGCGCATGTTGTCGCCCTTGGGCATCGAGGTGCTGACGCAATCCCAGCTGGGTATCTCCGAGGCGGAGGAGCCGCACTGTACTTTTGTCGAGAACGCACTGGCCAAGGCGCGCCATGTCAGCCGCGCGAGCGGCCTGCCTGCGCTGGCGGACGATTCCGGCATCTGCGTGGAAGCGCTCGGCGGTGCGCCGGGCGTGATCTCGGCGCGTTATGCCGGAGACAATCCAAAGTCCGATGCGCGCAACAACCAGAGGCTGCTGCAGGATATGCAGGGCGTGGCCGACCGTCGTGCGCACTATTATTGCGTACTGGTGCTGGTGCGCCATGCGGATGACCCGCAGCCTTTGATAGCCGAGGGTGAATGGCAGGGCGAAATATTCCACGAAGAGCGTGGAGAAGGCGGCTTTGGCTACGACCCGATGTTCTGGTTGCCGCAGTTCGGCAAGACCGCCGCCGAACTCACGCACGATGAAAAAGCGCAGATCAGCCATCGTGCCAAGGCGTTGCAGGTGCTGATGCAACGTTTTCCGCGCGCATGAGCGCACAGATACTGCAACCGTTCGGTATCAAATCACAGCCTGTGAGTTTTCAGGCGTTGCCGCCGCTCTCGCTGTATATCCACATCCCCTGGTGCGTGCGCAAATGTCCGTATTGCGACTTCAACTCGCATGAGGCTCAGGGTGCGATACCGGATCGGGAATATGTGGACGCATTGCTGCGCGATCTGGACTCTGCCTTGGCCTTGATCTGGGGGCGCAAGGTCTATTCGATCTTCATCGGTGGCGGCACGCCCAGTCTGTTGTCGGGCGACGCGCTTGTGTATCTGTTGACGCAGGTGCGCATGCGCTTGCCGCTGGCACACGAGGCGGAGATCACCCTGGAGGCGAATCCGGGTACGGTCGAGGCAGACAAGTTCGCGGCATTCCGCGATGCCGGGGTGAACCGGCTCTCGCTCGGCATCCAGAGTTTCAACGACGGGTATCTGCGGGCTTTGGGCCGTATCCACTCCGGCGACGAAGCGAAGCGAGCAATCGACATCGGGCAGCGCCACTTCGAGAACATCAACCTGGATCTGATGTATGCCTTGCCCGGCCAAACACAGGAGGCTGCCTTGTTCGATGTGGGATCGGCCTTGTCGTTCTCGCCGCAACACTTGTCCTGTTATCACCTGACGCTGGAACCGAATACGCCGTTCGCGCACCACCCGCCGCAAGTGCCGGATGACGATGCGAGTAGCGAGATGCAGTCGGGGATTGAAACCCTATTGGCTGAGCATGGCTACCAGCACTATGAGACCTCGGCGTTCGCCAGGCCTGGCAAGCAAGCGCGTCACAATCTGAATTACTGGCGATTCGGCGATTACCTCGGTATCGGTGCCGGCGCGCACAGCAAGCTGAGCTTTCACGACAAGGTGATACGCCAGGCGCGCCATAAACAGCCCAAGGCTTATATGGAAGGCGTGGCTCAGGGGGGGCAGGTACAGAGCGAACAGATGTTGGGCAAGAGCGACCTGATTTTCGAATTCATGATGAATGTCTTGCGGCTGAACGACGGATTCGAAGAAACCTTGTTCCAGGAACGCACCAGCTTGCCATTGTTATTGATCCGGCATGAGCTGGAGCGGGCAGGGCAAAAAGGACTGCTGGTTCGCGAGGCCGGGCGCATCGCGCCGACAGAGATGGGAAGGCGCTTCCTGAATGATCTGCTACAGGTCTTTCTTGCGGCGGAAAACTAGATCCCAGACGCCGTGACCGAGACGCAATCCGCGCTGCTCGAATTTGGTGAGCGGGCGGTATTCCGGGCGGGGGGCGTAATCGGCAGCTGTATTCTCCAGCTGTTGTTCTGAGCTGAAGACTTCCAGTATCTGCTCGGCATATTCCTGCCAATCCGTCGCGGCATGGATATATCCATTGGGTTTCAGCTTCTGCACCAGTTTTTCGATGAACGGCGATTGGATCAACCGGCGCTTGTGGTGGCGCGCCTTGTGCCAAGGGTCCGGGAAGAAGATGTGCACGCCGTCCAGCGAGTTATCGGGGATCATGTCGCGCAGCACTTCGACGGCGTCATGCTGGATGATGCGGATATTGCCTATCGATTGCGCGTCGATCAGTTTGAGCAGATTGCCGACGCCTGGTGTGTGAACTTCCAGTGTCAGATAATCGATCTCGGGGTGTGCGGCGGCGATGGTCGCGGTACTGTCGCCCATGCCGAAACCGATCTCGAGTACCTTGGGAGCATTGCGTCCAAAGGCCTGATCCAGATCGAGTGGATGTGCCATATATGGGATGCCGTAGCGCGGCAACAGCGTATCGACCGCCCGACGTTGGGCTACGGAAAGATGGCCTTGCCGCAGGACGAAGCTTCTGATGTGCCTCTGGCGCAGGTCTTCGGGCGCTGTCATCAGCTGCGGGCCGAAGCGATGATGCCTGCAGTCGGTGAGCTGGGGCTGGCACTATAGAGTTTCTTGGGCATGCGACCGGCGAGATAAGCTTCACGTCCAGCCTCCACGCCTTTCTTCATGGCCGAAGCCATCAGTACGGGATCCTTGGCTGCGGCAATGGCCGTGTTCATCAGCACGCCGTCGCAGCCCAACTCCATAGCGATGGCAGCATCGGAAGCCGTGCCGACGCCGGCATCCACGATCACCGGCACTTGCACGCGTTCCATGATCAGTTGCAGGTTCCATGGGTTCAAGATGCCCATGCCGGAACCGATCAAAGAGGCTAGCGGCATGATGGCTGCGCAGCCGATGTCTTCGAGCTGTTTGGCAACGATAGGATCGTCCGAGGTGTACACCATGACCTGGAAACCATCCGCAACCAGGGTCTTGGCTGCAGCGATGGTCTCGATCACATTGGGGTAAAGGGACTGCGGGTCTCCCAGCACTTCCAGTTTGACCAGCGAATGGCCATCCAGCAATTCGCGCGCCAGGCGTAGCGTGCGCACTGCGTCATCGGCGGTGTAGCAGCCTGCCGTGTTGGGCAGGTAGGTGAATTTTGAAGGAGGGACGGCGTCGAGCAGATTGGGCTCGTTGGCATTCTGTCCCAGATTGGTGCGCCGGATCGCTACCGTGACGATCTCGGCACCGCTGGCATCCAGCGCGGCACGGGTCTCGGTGAAGTCCTTGTATTTTCCGGTGCCGACCAGAAGCCGGGAGGAATAGCGCTTACCTGCGATGGTCAAGGTGTCATTCATATATATTAAGTTCCAAAATTGAGCTTATCCGCCGCCAACGGCGGCTACTATTTCGAGTGCGTCGCCATCCTGAAGTGTCTGGGATGCGAACTGGCTGCGTGGAACGATCTCGCCGTTCCGTTCAAGCGCGACCCGCTTGCCGGCGAGACCCAACTCGTCGATCAATGCGGCGATACTGACGGGCTGCGAGAGCTGGCGAACTGCACCGTTGAGACTGATTGTGATCACTTGATTTGATGATGCTCGTGTTAGAATCCGCGCCGCATTCTACACCATGCGGGTGTAGCTCAATGGTAGAGCAGAAGCTTCCCAAGCTTACGACGAGGGTTCGATTCCCTTCACCCGCTCCAGTCGGATTGATCCTCCCGACGGATGCAAGAACATCCATAACATGAGAGTGGTTGCTTTTTGACTTATATCAAATCGCGCGCCATCGAAATTCCATAGTATCCGCCCCGCTTTCGCAGCGAAGCTACCCGACGATTTTAGTGGGGTATGCTCAGCTCGGAACCAATTTAGGCTTTACTTGTCGCGCCCGCACTGCGACAATTTGCCGCGCTGTAGGTTTGCAACAAAGTGTGCGTCCGGTACACAGGAACATTTGGGTACTTGGCGCATTGGTATTTTTAACTTCGCTCTGGGGAGGAGACTACTGTGGAAGCTAATCAAGCGACACCAGTAAAGTACGATATGGAGGTTGTGCGCTGGTTCACCATCGCTGCCGCCATTTATGCATGTGTAGGTACGCTCATCGGTGTGTACGTCGCATCTGAGCTGGCTTGGCCGTTCCTGAACTTTGATCTTGCCGAAATTTCGTTCGGTCGCCTGCGTCCGCTGCATACCAATGCGGTGATTTTCGCGTTCGGCGGTTGTGCGCTGATGGCAACCGGTTTCTACATCGTGCAGCGTACGGGTGCGACCAAGTTGTGGAGCAACGGCCTTGCTTGGGCGACCTTCATCGGCTGGAACCTGATTATCGTTTCCGCAGTAATCACCCTGCCGCTGGGCTGGACTTCCGGTAAGGAATATGCCGAGTTGGAGTGGCCGATCGATATCGCGATCGCAGTGGTCTGGTTGATGTACGGCTTCAACTACATCATGACCATCGGTATCCGCAAGACATCGCACATCTACGTATCCAACTGGTTCACCATGGGCATGATCGTGATGATCACCTACTTGCACGTGGTCAACAGCATGGCGATCCCGGTCAGTCTGACCAACTCCTTCTCCATCTACTCTGGTGTGCAAGACGCGATGATCCAGTGGTGGTGGGGCCATAACGCGGTCGGTTTCTACCTGACCGGCGGCTTCTTGGCGATCATGTACTACTTCGTGCCGAAGCAGGCGGGTCGTCCGGTGTTCTCCTATCGTCTGTCAGTTCTGCACTTCTGGGCGCTGACCTTCGGCTACGTCTGGCTGGGTGCGCACCACCTGCAGTACACTGCATTGCCTGACTGGACCGGATCTCTGGGTGCTGCTGTTTCCCTCGCTATGATCATTCCGTCCTGGGGTGGTGCGATGAACGGTATGATGACGCTCTCCGGTGCATGGGACCGTCTGCGTACCGACTACATCCTGCGCTTCCTGGTTGTCGCACTGGCGTTCTACGCGATGTCCACATTCGAAGGTCCTGTGATGTCCATCAAGACCGTCAATGCCCTGTCCCACTACACTGACTGGACTGTTGGTCACGTGCACTCCGGCGCGCTGGGCTGGATGGCGATGGTTGCCTACGGTGCCATGTACCACATGGTCAAGAAACTCTGGGGCGTGGAAAAGATGTACTCCGAAGGCCTGGTGAACGTGCACTTCTGGCTGGCTACCATCGGTACTGTGGTCTACGTCGTGGCGATGTGGGTCTCCGGCATCATGCAGGGCCTGATGTGGCGCGACTACGACGAGTACGGCACGCTGACCTATACCTTCGTTGAGTCTGTTTCCGCTATGCATCCGTACTACGCGATGCGTGCTATCGGCGGCCTGATCTTCAACATCGGTACCTGGATCGCCCTGTACAACATCGTGATGACTGTGCGCACTGCAAGTGCCGCGCGCAGTGCCAGCGCTGTTCCGGCTAATGCATAAGGGGAGTGAATAATATGTCTGATCACGACAAAATCTACTCGACACAACTTCAGGACAAGACTGAGCGCAGTACGCTCCTGATGTTCGTGTTGACCGCAATCGCCGTGGCAATCGGCGGTATCGTGGAAATCGTGCCGCTGTTCTATCTGCCGAACACGGCGATGTGCCAGAACGATCCTACCTGTAACAACACGCAGCACAAGGATCTGAACGGCAACGTCATCCCGATGGACAAGATCATCTGGAATCCGGAAACGTCGGCGCACAAGACGCTGGACGATTGGCAGCCCGGTGACGGCGTGCGTCCTTACAAGGCCCTGGAACTGGCTGGCCGCAACGTCTACATCCGCGAAGGCTGCTTCCTGTGCCACTCGCAGATGATCCGTCCTTTCCGCGACGAGAAAGACCGTTATGGCCACTACTCCATCGCTGAAGAGTCCATGTACGACCACACCTACCAGTGGGGTTCCAAGCGTACCGGCCCTGATCTGGCTCGCCTTGCTGGCAAGTACTCTGATGAGTGGCATCGCCGCCATCTGATGTACCCGCGCGATGTGGTGCCCGAGTCTGTGATGCCTAACTACTTCTGGCTGAATGACAAGAAGGTGGATGTCGCCGAGACCGTTGAAACCATGAAGGTTCTGACCATCATGCCGTTCAACCCGGTACCGAAGACCATCTATACCGATGAGTACATCGCGGCTGCTCCGGCCGAGCTGGAAGGCAAGACCGACATGGATGCTCTGATCGCCTACCTGCAGAGCATGGGCAATCACGTCAAGTTCGAAGAAGGTGTGAACTACCGTGATTAAGCTGTTGGAGCACCTGGGTATGGATGTGCAGGCTATGACGACCAATGACTGGCTGGGGGTGTTCTTTGCTCTGGTCGCTGCGGTCGGCATGGTGGTGACCTACGTCATGGTGTTCCGACCGTCCAACAAGCAAAATTTCGAAGCCCAGAGCCGTATGGCTCTGGACGACGAGGACCCTATCAAATTGGGAGAAAAAAGATGAGCGACAAACACGATGCAAGCAGCGTGCCAACGACCGGGCACGTCTGGGATGACGATCTGGGCGACTATATCAATCAGCCGCCCAAGTGGTGGATGCTGGGCCTGACAGCCAGCGCGATCTGGTGTGTGGTGTACTTCCTGTACTACCCTTCCATTCCGCTGTCCAACGGCGGCACATGGTTCAAGGGTTTGGGTGGCTGGACTGCCATCACCGAGATGGAAGCCGACAAGAGTGTGGTGGATGAGGTGCGCGGCAAGTATGAGGCCAAACTGAAGGACATGACGCCTGCTGCTATCTTGGCAGACAGCGAGCTGACCGAGTATGTGACACGTTCCGGCAAGGTGCTGTTCGGTGACAACTGTGCAGCGTGCCACGGCCAGAACGGCGTGGGAACGCATGACAAGTTCGGTCTGTTCGCGCCCATCCTGAATGACGACGACTGGCTGTTCGGCGGTACCATCGACGCCATCCACGAGACAATCGCGGGTGGACGTCAGGGCATGATGATGGCCCACGCTGACATGTTGTCCGAAGCAGAGATCGACACGCTGGCCAATGCAGTGGCGGCCGGCAAGCCGACCTCTACACCGCTTTTCGCCGAGAAGGGCTGTACCGCCTGCCACGGTGAAGACGGTAAGGGTATGCAAGCCATGGGTTCTGCCAACCTGACCGACAGCGTCTGGCGTTTTGACAGCTCCGTCGAGGGCATCAAGTACACCATCAAGCACGGTGTCAATGCTGGCACACCCGAGACGCGTGTGGCAGTGATGCCTGCCTTCCAGGGCGGCAAGCTGTCTGACGCTGAGATCAAGAAGCTGGCTGTGTATGTGTACAAGTTCGGCGGTGGTCAAGCGCAGTAATCTTGTGAGGCCTGCATGAGGTTCCTTGTGCAGGCCATAACGTAAGGAGAGCAGCTATGAATCAGGATATGGTTTTTTGGGGTGTCATCATTGCACTGGTGGGATCGATCGCAGTGGTTGCCTGGTTGTTCTATGTGACATTCCGCAACGCCACAAAGGATAAGAACAGCAAGTAAGAATTCGCTGTTTGCTAAAGGAGGAGAGCTTGCTCTCCTCCTTTTCTTTTGCACGAAAAATCACAGAGCGGCACAATCTAAAGAAGTAGAATCACGAATCTACACGGTGCTTCAGGATCGAGGGGCACATCGTTGCGTATTCAGGAGGCGGTATGAATCAGCAAGTCGAAAAGAAAGAACCGGGTGAAGTCACCACGCTATATAACGAGTTCGAGACCTGGACGGTCAACACGGGCGGGCAGACTATCCATGCCAAGCGCATGCCTGGGTTCTTCCGAACTTTCAAGGATCGGGCCCAGCTGGCTTTGTGGCTGCCGTTCTTCCTCCTTCCTTACCTGCGCTGGAACGGAAAGCAAGCCATCCTGTTCGATATTGACCACAATCAGTTCCATTTCTTCAGTCTGACTGTATTGCCGCAGGACATATGGATGTTGTCGCTGGTACTTTTGGTGGCGGCCATGACCCTTTTCGCTGTTACCTCAGTGGCCTCGCGCGTATGGTGCGGCTACTTCTGCTTCCAGACAGCGTGGACCGACTGGTTCACCTGGATCGAAGACAAGATCGAGGGTAACCCTACCGCCAGACGAAAGCTGGACAGTGCGCCATGGAACTTTGACAAGCTGCGCAAGAGAGTGATCAAACACACGCTCTGGGCGCTGATCGCATTACTGACCGGCATCAGTTTTTCCATCTGGTTCGTAGACGCTTTCGATTACTGGAACAAGCTTGTGAATTTCCAGCTGCCCACGGTAGGATGGGTGGTTATCACGATGTTCTTCTTTGGAACCTACATCCTTGCAGGTTTCTTGCGGGAGCAGACCTGCTTCTGGCTCTGTCCGTACGCACGCATCCAGGGGGTCATGACCGACAGCCAGACCATCCTGCCTACCTATGACTACACGCGGGGCGAACCGCGCGGCAAGATCCGCAAGGGTGGAGAAGCGGTGGCCCAGCAAGGGGATTGCATCGACTGCTTCCAGTGCGTGCAGGTTTGCCCGACCGGGGTGGATATCCGCAACGGACAACAGCTGGGTTGCATCACCTGCGGGCTGTGCATCGATGCCTGCGATGTCGTGATGGACAAGATCAACAAGCCGCGCGGTTTGATCCGTTACGCATCGCTGGACGAACTGTCGGGCAAGCCGGCCAAGAAGATGTATCAGCATCCAAGGACGCTGGTATATCTCAGTATCATCCTGATCGCGCTGGCCGGTATCGTTTGGGGGTTGACGCATATGGGATCCATGACGCTGAAGATCATGCACGAGCGGCAACCCTTGTATGTGCAGATGAGTGACGGCTCTATCCAGAACAAGTTCGATTTCAAGGTGCTGAACAAGACCGACAAGGACTTCCGCGTGAAAGTCACGGCGGAAGGCGGCGTGAAAGATCAAGTCATCATCGGGGTGGAGCAAAACCCGATGACACATCACGGACGGCAAGCATCCTTTACGGTCTTCGTCAAAGCGCCATCTGCGAACATCGTTGATGATGTTGTTCCAATACGATTCAGAGTGGAGCAGGAGGATGATCCGAACGTCTTCGCCGAATACACCAGCCAATTCTACGGCCCCAAGAAATAACGGAGCAGGCAGATGATTTCTCAAGATCACAAATCCGGATTGCGCAACCCATGGTTGCTCGGCATGCTTGGCCTCATCGTGGTGGTGCTTGCCGTCAATGCGGCATTCATCTGGTTCGCCACACACAACCAGTCGTCTCTGATCGACCGTGAATACAAAACCAAGGACCGCAAGACCAACACGCAGATGTTGAGCGAGTTGGGCAGGCAGCAGGCCTTGGGATGGCAGACCACCATCAATAAGCCCAAAGCCCTCATCCAGGGGCAGCCAACGATGTATGAGATTTCCGTGCTGGACAAGGATGGCAAGCCCGTCAGTGGCGAGATGGAAGTGGAGGCATATCGTGCATCGGATGCCAGCAAAGACTTCATCACCGCGTTCAAAGAGGTCGCGGCAGGAAACTATCAGGGGTACATCAGTTTCCCGTTGAAGGGCTACTGGGAGTTGCACATCCATCTCAAGCGCGGCAGTGACGAGTTCGCAGTAGACACGGAGCGGTTCATGGTGGTTGAGGCGCTACGCTGAGTGCGCACTGTCCATGAGTCACGGTGACAATGTTTCGGCTGGCTGCTTCCATTGCGGTTTGCCGATTCCGGCCGATGCCGAATTCTCAACAGTACTGGAAGGCAAGCACAGGGATTTTTGCTGCTTTGGTTGCCAGTCGGTATGTGCTGCCATCTACGAGGCGGGATTGCAGGGTTATTACCAGCGCACGCCGGAAGGTGTGCTGCTCGCTCCGCCGCCGGAGCCTCCCAAAGACATCGATATCTACGACTTCGATGAAGTCCAGCAGGAATTCACCACCTGTGCCGGGGACGAGCGTGCCATCCATCTGCTGGTCGAAGGCATCCACTGTGCAGCCTGCGTCTGGTTGATCGAGAGAGGTCTGAAGAAGGTGCCCGGTGTACGTTCGGCCGAGGTCAATCTGGCGAGCAAACGCCTGCATGTGAAGTGGGATAACAGCCGGACGAAGCTGTCAGACCTGATCAAGGCCTTGGTGCGTATCGGCTACTCGGCAGTGCCCTATGATCCGGAAAGCGCTGAAGGTGCCATAAAAAGAACCAATCGCGCCATGCTGTTCAGGCTGTTCTTCGCAGGCTTTGCAGCGATGAACATGATGTGGATAGCCATTGCGCTCTATAGCGGCGCCAATCAGGATGAGTTCCGCGGCTTTTTCCACTGGATGGGCCTGGTATTGGCTACGCCGACGCTATTCTATTCGGGCTACCCCTTTTTCAAAGGAGCGGCGGGCGGACTTAGGGCGGGGCATCTGACCATGGACCTGCCTATCGTACTGGGCCTGTCGGTGACATACATCTATTCGCTGTATGTCACGCTGACCAACAATCAGCACGGAGAAGTCTTCTTCGATACCGTCACCAACCTCACCTTTGTCATTCTGATCGGGCGATACCTTGAAGGGATGTTCAGGCACCAGGCGCTGTCCGCAACGAAGCGACTGATGGAGTTGCAGCCTAGAGTGGCCATGGTCATAAAGGAGGAGGTGGAGAAGATGACGCCCATCCGCGCGGTGATGCCTGGCGACAAGGTGATGGTGAAGCCGGGCTACACCGTCCCCGTGGATGGTGTGGTGCTGGAGGGATGCAGTGCTGTGGATGAGGCGATGCTGAGCGGGGAGTCCGCGCCGGTTAACAAGCGCGCAGGTGATACGGTCTCTGCAGGAACCGTCAATACCACGGGAGCATTGCTGGTGGAAGTGCGCAGTCAACTACAGGACACCACGCTGTCAAAGATCATCCGTCTGGTGGAGGAGGCGCAATCCTCCAAAGCCCCCATCCAGCGTCTGGCTGACACGATAGTGCCGTGGTTCGTGCTGGTGACGTTGTTGTGCGCATGCACGACCTTCTTCATCTGGAATTCACAAGACTTCGAATTGGCATTGATGGCGGCGACCTCTGTGCTCATCATCACCTGCCCGTGTGCGCTCGGCATGGCGACGCCGATGTCCATCGCCGTCGCTTCCGGTCTGGGGGCGAAACACGGCATTCTGGTCAAGAACGGACTGGTGCTCGAAACCCTGTCCAGGGTGACGCACTTCGTGTTTGACAAGACCGGCACGCTGACCGAAGGCAAGATGAGCGTGGCGCAATCAAAGATCGCGGCCGGGGTTGATGCCGGGAGGATGATAGCCAAGGCTGCAGCGGCAGAACGCCTCAGTGAACACAGTACCGCGCGCGCAATCGTGAATTTTGCGGAGCATCATCAATATCCTTTCCGCTCACTCGAAGTGAGCGGATTCCATGCGACTGCGGGGCTCGGAATCGCAGCTACGATCGACGGGCAGGATATCCGGCTGGGCAGCGCCGGCTGGCTGGCTCAGTGCGGTGTGGCGCTGGATGAGGCATTGCATTCACAAGCCCATCAATGGGAGTCGCAGGCGATGAGTTGCGTGTATATGGCCTGCGCCGGGCGGCATGTGGCGGTATTCGGGCTGGCAGACCAGCTGCGCGCTGACGCGCAACAGATGGTGGATGCCTTGCGCGAGGCCGGTATCGGTATGACCTTGCTGAGCGGTGACCGGCGGCCGGTGGCCGAAGCTATCGCCCGGCAACTGGGCGGGATGGAGGTGATCGCCGAAGTGATGCCACAAGACAAGTATCAGGTCATCCAGCGCCTGCAGCAGAGAGGGGAGGTCGTGGCGATGGTGGGTGACGGCGTGAACGACGCGCCTGCCTTGATCCGCTCGAACGTGGGCATCGCGCTGGGTTCGGGAACCGATGTGTCGATCGACAGCGCGGACATCGTGTTGATGCACAGTGAATTGGGCAAGGTGCTGCAGGCGACCCAGCTGTCGCGCCGCACCCTGCTCACAATCAAGCAGAATATCGGCTTGTCGTTCGTATATAACCTTATCATGGTGCCCTTGGCCATGATGGCCAAGGTCAGTCCACTGGTGGCGGCGATCACCATGCCTATCAGCTCGCTGATCGTGATCGGCAATGCAGCGCGTATACGCACTATGTTCAGGAAGTGAGACAGAGATGGAAGTTATCTACAGTTTGATACCGGGCATGATGTTCTTCGGCGTCCTCTTTGTGATCGTATTGATCATTGCAGTGAAAAAAGGGCAATACGAGGATATGGAAGGCGGCGGACAGCGCATCCTGATGGATGACGACGAAGACATGATGCCGCATCCGAGCAAGAAGCCGGATGCGGAAGAGAAGCCTTAGTTGCTGCTCGCTGTTTGAGCCAGGAGTGGTTTGACCAGCTTGTCGAACGCCGCGGGCGGAACGTACTGCAAGACGGGCTTCTCGCCCTCGCCCATGCTGATATCCAGGCCGTGTTGGGGATAAAGCCAGTGGGTGGTGGCGTGTTTCTCCTCCTTGATGACCTGCGCGGGCTGGCCGAAGCGCTTGAGGAACAGTGCTTCATCGACCCTCACCCCAGGCATATACGTCAGGCTGCCGATGGCGGCCTTGCGCAGCACGGCGATGTCATCCGGCGTCAGGGTGATCTTCTTGCCGCTTCCTGTCCCGGCCATACGCAGGCCGCGCTCATACATCATCTTCAACTCTGTTTCCGGGATGTCGGCAGTCAGCACCACACGGGAGCGCAAACCGGCCAGATTGATCTGCTCGAAGAACAGTTCGGCGGACAATACGCCTGCCGGTGACTTGAACAGGCTGGGTTCTCCTTCCTCCTTGAAGCGCATCTCGGCATCCCCAAGCTTCGATTGTCCCAGAGTGAGGCCGAATATCTTGACGGTATCCGGGGCGGGGTGTTCGATATGCCAGGGCAGATCCTCTTTATCGGGACGATCACCAGGGATCAGGAAGGAGGAGAGGATGATGACGACGGAAAAGATTCCGACGCCCCAGTAGATCTTCTTTTCGGTGCTCATATGGCCGGTTTCAGGATTCGGCTGCCGAGGGCGCAGGACTGAAGCCGCGCGGCATCTTGCTGTGGCGTGCCTGGTACATCGAATCGTTGCCGAGCACGATCAGCACCAGCAGCGAGACCATGAATGGAAGCAGGCCGATGCCGCCCAGCAGGGCAATGGTGGCAATCTTGGACCAACCCATCAGCTTGGAGAGCATGAAGCCGCCTCCGATGACGGCGCAGGTGATGGTGAGCAGCCACATGAAGTGTTTGTTGCGTTTGTGCGCGATCGCCCAGTGAGCCTTTACGAAGGTCGTTTCGTTGCCGGCTTTGATCTTGCCTGCCTTGATCAGGATATAGGCGGTGATGGCGAACGAGGTGAGGGGAACGATCAGTACCATCACCGGGAAGGTGCTGAATACGCCGAAGGTGGAGGCGAATACCAAGATATGGTTGAACACCAGGTTGATCAGGAATATCTCGTGCGGCCATTTGGCGCGGATGATCTCGTCGGGAGTAGCAGTATATTTTTCGCTCATGGTGTGCCTCTGGATCGGATTGAAGTTACAGGGGGCGAAGCCGGGGAACCGCAGGAAGTATAGTCATTTTCCGACCATCTCGCGCAGTCTGGGCAGGGCCAGGATCTCAATTGCCCGTGCTTTGACCTGGATCAGCCCTTCATCCTGGAAATGGGAGAAGGCGCGACTGACGGTCTCCAGTTTGAGTCCAAGATAGCTGCCTATCTCCAGTCGCGACATGCGCAACCGCAGCTGTGTGGCAGACATGCCGTGTATGGCATTGCGCTGCGACATGTTCAGCAGGAAGGCGGCCAAACGTTCTTCGGCTCGCATGGAGCCCAAGAGCAGCATGATGCCCTGATCGCGCACGATCTCGCGGCTCATGATCTTGTGAAGATGACGTTGCAGGCTGGGTATCTCGCGACTCAACTCAGCAAGTTTGGCATAGGGGAGTTCGCAGACCTCGCTGTCTTCCATTGCCAGCGCTTCACAGGTATGGACATCGGTGCTGATCGCCTCCAGCCCGATGATCTCGCCGGGCATCAGGAAACCGGTGACTTGCTCACGGCCATCCTCATGCAGCACACGCGTCTTGAACGAGCCACTGCGGATGGCATGCAAGGATTTGAAGCGGTCGCCGGAACGGTAAAGGTAATCGCCAGTGGTGTAGCTGCGTTTCTGGTTACTCAATTCTTCCAGGCGCGCCATCTCGTCCGGCGTCAGGTCGACGGGCAGACATAGTTCGCGCAGGTTGCAATTGGAGCAGGCGACCCGCAGACGAGCCATCTCGGTTTGGTTGATATCGTTCAAAGCCACGTTCAGTGAAGGGTTGATACGAGGCTATTTTGACATATATCAAGTCAAACGGGCAGCAAACTGGCATAGTTACGCCCTTGCTAGAGGAGGAGAGGATGAACGAGGCAGTAAATCAACTGGTTGTGGACTTGGAACTGATACGCAGGCTGGACAAGAACGGGCCGCGCTACACTTCATATCCCACTGCAGACCGGTTCGTCGAGGCATTCAACGCCGAGAGTTATAGCCACTGGCTGGCAAAGCGCGAGATAGGCGGGGTAGGACGACCGCTTTCGCTATACATCCATATCCCGTTCTGCAACACCTTGTGTTTCTATTGCGCCTGCAACAAGGTCATCACCAAGGATCGAAGCAAATCGGCAGAGTATGTGCGCTACCTGATCAAGGAGATGGCGATGCAGGCCGAGTTGCTGGGGCCGGGCCAGGTGGTCGAGCAGCTGCATTTTGGCGGCGGTACCCCGACCTTCATGAGCGATGACGAGATCCGCGAGGTGATGGCCGCGATAGGCAAGTATTTCAAGCTGGTCGAGGATGGCGAATACTCCATCGAGATCGATCCGCGCAAGGTCAGCGATGAGACCATCGCCCTGCTTGGCGCGACCGGTTTCAACCGTATCAGCATCGGCGTGCAGGATTTCGACGACGAAGTGCAAAAGGCGGTCAATCGTATCCAGAGCGAGGAAGAGACGTTGCGCATCATCAAAGCGGCGCGGTCCAACGGCTTCAAGTCGGTCAGCATCGACCTGATCTATGGCCTGCCGAAGCAGACGCTGGAGGGTTTCGGGCGCACTCTGGATCGGGTGATCGCGGCCGACCCCGACCGTCTGTCGATCTACAACTACGCGCACATGCCCACCATCTTCAAGCCGCAGCGCCGTATCCATGAAGAGGATCTGCCAGCGCCGCAGGTGAAACTGGACATCCTGAGCATGGCGGTAAAAAAACTGACCGGGGCCGGCTATGTGTATATCGGTATGGACCATTTCGCCAAGCCGGAGGACGAGCTCGCCGTGGCGCAGCGCGAGGGGCGTCTGCACCGCAACTTCCAGGGCTACTCGACCCATTCCGACTGCGACCTCGTTGCCCTCGGTGTGAGCGCCATCGGCAAGATCGGCCCCACCTACAGCCAGAACTATCGGGAGCTGGAGCCGTATTACGATGCGCTGGATCGGAATGTGTTGCCCATCATGCGAGGCCTGGAGTTGAATTCGGACGATCTGGTGCGGCGCGCTATCATCCAGGCGTTGATGTGCCATTTCGAGATATCCAAGGAATCCTTCAATATCTCCTATCTGATCGACTTCGATACCTACTTCGCGGCCGAGATGAAAGAGCTGGAGGAATATGCGCGTGAAGGATTGCTCGAGCTGTCGCCGCAGTGGATCACCGTCACATCAAAGGGGCGCATGCTGATACGCAACATCTGCATGGTGTTCGACAAGTATCTGCGCACGCGTCAGGAACACGCACGTTACTCTAAGGTAATATAAGTCCGGAATGCTGCCAGTGCTCCGCTATCGCGCGGGCGCTGGCGGCTTTATGGAGGAGGCCCCGCAATCAGGGGATGACATGACAATAAAAGTAGATGATTTTCGCCTGAAGCTCGGCCAGCACGAGCTGGTACCCATCATGATCGGCGGCATGGGAGTCGATATCTCCACGGCCGACCTGGCACTGGAAGCCGCCCGTCTGGGCGGCGTCGGACATATCTCCGATGCGATGCTGCCGACCGTCTCCGATCGCCGTTACGACACCGGTTTCGTCAAAGAGAAGCTGCAACAGTACAAGTACAACATCGAGAGTTCGGACAAGACCTCGATCAAGTTCGATCTCGGTCACATCGCTGAATCCACCCGTCTGCACGTCAGCAAGACCATGGAACGCAAGCGCGGCAGCGGCATGGTGTTCATCAACATCATGGAAAAGCTGACCATGAACGCCCCCCGCGATACGCTGCGGGTGCGATTGCATGAGGCCCTCTCTGCGGGCATCGATGGCATCACCCTGGCAGCCGGCCTGCATCTTGGTTCGTTCACCCTGATGGAGGATCATCCGCGCTTCCGTGATGCGAAGCTGGGCATCATCGTGTCTTCGGTCCGCGCGCTGCAACTGTTCCTGCGCAAGAACACCAAGACCAATCGGCTGCCTGACTTCATCGTCGTGGAAGGGCCGCTGGCAGGCGGTCACCTGGGGTTCGGCATGGACTGGGCGCAATATGATCTGCGCACCATCACCAACGAGATACACGCCTTCCTGAAAGCCGAGAACCTGGGGATCCCGGTGATCCCGGCGGGCGGCATCTTCACCGGTAGCGATGCGGCAGGCTATCTGCAGGAAGGGGCGGGGGCGGTACAGGTGGCGACGCGCTTCACGGTTGCCAAAGAGTGCGGGCTGCCGCCGGAAGTACAGCAGGAATACTTCAAGGCCAGCGAAGACGATATCGAGGTGAACGGCACTTCCCCCACCGGTTATCCCATGCGCATGTTGAAGAACAGTCCATCCACCGGCTCCGGCATCCGTCCCGGTTGTGAGTCATACGGCTATCTGCTGGATGCCAACGGGCGCTGTGACTATATCGATGCGTATAACCGCGAGATTGCGGCACATCCCGGCGAAAAGAAGATCGCGGTATACGACAAGACCTGCCTGTGCACCCACATGCGCAACTTCAAGTGCTGGACCTGCGGGCAGACGACCAGCCGCCTGAAAGACACCACCAACAAGTTGGCGGACGGCAGCTATCAGCTACTCAGTGCCGAGCATGTGTTCAAGGATTACCAGTTCAGCACCGGCAACAAGATCGCCTTGCCGGAATCAAGCGCGAACTAACCTGAGCAGACGCTGCATTGCGGGTCGCGCGCCAGTTTCATGACGCGCGGCTGCATGGTCAGCGCATCCAGCGTCAGCACTCTGCCATGCAGTGTCGTCCCGATCCCCGCCAGCAACTTCAACGCTTCGGCCGCCTGCATGCTGCCCACGATGCCGACCAGCGGCGCGAACACCCCCATCACCGCGCAACGAGTCTCTTCCGCCTCGCTGTCTTCTGGAAAAAGACAGTTGTAGCAGGGGCTGTCCGGCTTGCGAAAATCGAACACGCCCACTTGGCCATCGAAGCGCGTGGCGGCCCCTGACACCAGCGGCTTCTTCGCCACAGCACAGACGCGGTTCAGGGCATAGCGCGTGGGGAAATTGTCACTGCAATCGAGCACGACGTCCGCTTCCGCCACCAACGCGGCCAGGCGCGGCTCGTCAGCCCGTTCCTGCACGACCATTACGCAGACCTCCGGATTGATCGCATTCAACGTTTGCCGGGCGGATTCGACTTTGGCTGTGCCGACACTCGCGGTTCGATGCGCCAGCTGGCGTTGCAGGTTGGTGAGGTCGACCTGGTCATCGTCGCACAGCGTAATGGTGCCTACGCCGGAAGCGGCAAGGAACATGGCGGCAGGAGAGCCCAAGCCGCCCGCGCCGAGGACCAGCGCGCGGGCATCTAGGAACGACCGCTGGCCTTCGATGCCGATCTCGGGCAACAGGATGTGGCGGCTGTACCGCAGCAGCTGGCTATCGTCCATCCCCGTGTCACTTCGCTGCGCCGGATTCGGGCGGGATGTCGACGTGATCGCCGTGGGGGTGCTGTTCGTAGGCTTTGATGAAGACTTCCTGGGAATTGTTCTTGGTGCGGGGTTCGGGCGTCTTCAGGTTATGGTACTGGACGTCCTCGCAATAGTGTATGAGGGTATGTCTGATGCGGTCCAGCAGGCTGATATCGAACACGAAGCCTTCTTTCTGCAGCGCCTTTTGCAGACCTTCCAGCGAATAATGCGCAACGCTGTAGCGTATGCGCAGGGACCTGTCGATAGGACCGCGCTCCACCTCGAAATTCTTCAAGCCCTCCAGCAGCAGATAGGCCTGTTCGACCTGATCGGCAGGCTCATCCGAGAAAACCAGAATGCGTTCCTTGTGCAGCTCAAACGGATTCATGATCATTTCCCCCGCAGAATGCTCATCCCCTTCAACAGATTCAGTGCCTGATTCAGCTGGTAGTCGTTCTTTGCACCGAATTCTGCCACCTCGATCTTGTCTGTGCCCTCGTCGCTGTTCTTGGGCGTTTTGCGTGCCGGTTTGCTGGTGCTGTCGGCGGGCTCCGGCTGGCCGTTGCTCAGGTGCTTGTCCAGATCGGCTTCGCGCAAACGCAGCGTACTATCGAATACGGCCGTCGCCGGATCTTCGACCACGATATCGGGCTCGATGCCCTTGGCCTGGATGGAGCGGCCGCTCGGCGTGTAATAGCGAGCCGTGGTCAGCTTGATGGCAGTGTTGTTGCCGAGCGGCAGGATGGTTTGCACCGAACCTTTGCCGAACGATTGGGTGCCCATGATCACCGCGCGTTTGTGATCCTGCAGCGCGCCGGCCACGATCTCCGAGGCGGAGGCAGAGCCGCCGTTCACCAGCACCACCATCGGCACGTTGGCGAACTCTCCCGACAGGTCTTTCAGATAGTCCTGCTTGTTGCCGCGCAGATAATGATCGGGATTGGCCAGCAGCCGCATGCGTGCGTCGTCGGTGCGCCCTTCGGTGTAGACCACCAATGAATCCTTGGGCAGGAAGGCGGCGGACACGCCGACTGCCGCAGTCAGCAGGCCGCCTGGATCGTTGCGCAGATCGAGCACCAGGCCTTGCAGCGGTGCCTTGTTCTGCTTGCGCAGGTTCTCCAGCGCAGCCGCGAGGTTCTCGCCAGTGTGTTCCTGGAACTGGGTGATGCGCACGAAGCCATAACCCGGCTCCGGCAGCTTGTACTTTACGCTCTGCACTTTGATCACCGCCCGCACGATATCGATCTGGAGCGGTTTGGCCTCGTTCTTGCGCACCACGGTCAGGCGGATGGTGCTGCCGGGTTTGCCGCGCATGCGTTTGACCGCATCGTTCAGCGTGAGTCCCTTCACCAGTGTGTCATCGAGCTTGATGATCAGGTCGCCGCTCTTGATGCCTGCCTTGAAGGCGGGGGTGTCCTCGATCGGCGAGATGACTTTGACCAGTCCGTCCTCCATGCCGACCTCGATGCCGAGACCACCGAACTCGCCCTGCGTGCCGACCTGCAGTTCCTTGAAGCCTTCCGCATCCAGATAGGCCGAGTGCGGGTCCAATCCGGACAGCATGCCGTTGATCGCTTCGGTGATGAGCTTCTTGTCGCTCACCGGTTCCACGTAATCGCTCTTGATGCGCCCGAACACGTCGGAGAATGCGCGCAGCTCCTCGACCGGCAATGGCAGCGGCATCTCCTTCTCGGCGATGGCGGAGAAGTGCAGACTGGCGGCGATGCCAGCCACCAAACCGATACTGATCAGACCCAATTCCTTGAAGCGACGACTCATCTTGTCTTTCCTTGTGGATGCCTGATCCACGTGTCGGGGTTGAACGGACTGCCTTTATAGCGCAGTTCAAAGTATAAACCGGAATCCGCGTTGCCGCCGCTGTTGCCCACGCTGGCAACGATGTCGCCGGTCTGCACGGTTTCGCCAACTTGTTTGTACAAGGTCTCGTTGTTTCCATACAGGCTCATATAGCCCTGTCCGTGATCGACGATCAGCAGATTTCCGAAGCCGCGCAGCCAGTCGGCGTAGACCACGCGACCGGCAGCGACGGCCAGCACAGGTTGGCGCGCGGCGGCGCGCACGAACCAACCGGTCCAGGGCAGATTGCTTTCGGTGCGCCGCGCGCCATACTGGTTGCCGACCTTGCCACTTACTGGCAGCGCCAGCTTGCCCTTGAGCGCCTTAAACGCGGCGCCGTCTCCGGTGCCGGAGAGCTGTCCCAGTTCGCCGACCAGTTTGGTCAGGCGGGCTTCGTTGCGTCGCAGGCGCTCTATCTCGTGGCGCTGCTGCTTCAGTTGTCTGGCGATCCGTGTCAAAGTCTGGCGACGTTTGCCCTGTTCCCGTTCCAGCTGCGACAGTGCCTTTCTCTCGGATGCTTGCAGGGCGGATATCTCTTGCTGCTTGGCCTGAAGCTCGCGGCTCGCTGCTTTGATCTCGGCAAGTCCGCTACGCAGCTTCTGCAAAGTGTCCGCGCGCTCGCGCGCGATGTAGTCGTAATAGCGCAGCTCGCGTGCAAACTGGTTCGGCTCTTTGCTGTTGAGCAGGAGTTTCAGGTAATCCTGATCGATGCCGCCGAGGTATTGCCGGTAGAGCAAGCGTCCCAGCAGGGAGCGTTGTTTGTCATGGCGGGCATCCAATTCGGCAGTGCGTTGCCGCAAGCGCACGAGTTCCAAGTCAGCCGTGCGCCGCTGGCGCGCCAGCTGGGCCAGATTGCGGTTGCTGTCGCTGATGGCTCGCTCGGAATCGCGCAACGCATCGGCGGCTTCGGAGCGCGACTCGGTGGTCTGCTCGAAGTCTTGCTGGATGGCGGTCAGGCGTTGACGCAGTCGCTCCAGCTCCGATTGCTGCGATGCAAGCGCGCTTGCGGGCAGCAGAAGGAATGCCAGCAAGCACGAATGCAGTCCGCGTATCACTTGAAGTGGATCAGCGAGCGGCCGGTCATCTCCGGCGGTTGCGGCAGGCCCATCATGGCCAGCAGCGTCGGCGCGACATCCTGCAATGCGCCTTCGCCGACAGGAGCCATTACGGCTTTACGGCCGATGTAGAGGAAGGGCACATGGTTCAGTGTGTGTGCCGTGTGGGCCTGGTTGGTGCTGCGGTCCATCATTTGCTCGGCGTTGCCGTGGTCTGCGGTAATTAGAACCTCGCCGCCACACGCCAGCATCGCGTCCACCACGCGGCCGATGCATTCATCCAATGCCTCGACGGCTTTGACGGCAGCTTCCATCACGCCGCTATGGCCGACCATGTCGCCGTTGGCGTAATTGCACAGGATGGCCTGATATTGCTTGCTGCGGATGGCAGCTTCCAGCTTTTCCGTCACTTCGAAGGCACTCATCTCCGGCTTCAGGTCGTAGGTGGCGACCTTGGGGGAGGGCACCAAAATGCGGTCTTCGCCGGGGTAGGGTTGTTCGCGTCCGCCGCTCATGAAGTAGGTGACATGCGCATATTTCTCGGTCTCGGCGATGCGCAATTGCTTCAAACCGAGATTGGAAAGGTACTCGCCGATGCCGTTGTGGATGGCGTCCGCGCTGTAGGCGCTGGGCAGATGGAAATCCGCGCCGTAGCTGCTCAATGTGCTGAAGTTGGCCAGTTTGGGGAAGCGGGTGCGGACGAAGCCATCGAATCCCTCATCCGTCAGCGCGCGGGTGATTTCGCGCGCGCGGTCGGCGCGGAAGTTCATGAACACTGCCACATCGTCGTCCCGCATCGAGGCCGCCTCGCCGACCACGGTGGCCTGCACGAACTCGTCGTTCTCGCCGCGCGCATAGGCAGCCTCCAGGCCGGTCAGTGCATCGGCCGCGCTGAAGGGGGCGGAGCCGGAGGTCAGCAGGTCATAGGCGATCTGCACCCGCTCCCAGCGATTGTCCCGGTCCATGGCGAAGTAGCGTCCCACGATGCTGGCGATACGCCCCGCGCCCAACTGTTTGCATTGTTCTTCCAGCGCTTGCAGGGATTGCGCCGCGCTGCGCGGCGGGGTGTCGCGACCGTCCAGAAAGGCATGGATGTAGATCTTTTCCAGTCCGGCCTGCGCGGCCATCCTCACCATGGCATGGATATGCGCCTCGTGGCTGTGCACGCCGCCGGGCGAGAGCAGGCCCATGATGTGTAAGGCGCTGCCGTTACGTTTGGCAGTCTCTACGGCCGCCGCGAATACGGGGTTGGTATAAAAGCTGCCGTCCTCGATGGCGAGGTCCACTTTGGTCAGCTCCTGGTAGACCACGCGCCCTGCGCCGATGTTCAGGTGGCCGACTTCGGAGTTTCCCATCTGCCCGCGTGGCAGGCCGACATGCAGTTCGGATGTATTGATCAGGGTGTGCGGGTACTCACGCCACAGTCGGTCCCAGTTGGGCTTGCGAGCCTGTGCCACGGCATTGAAATCGCTATCCTCGCGATAGCCGAAGCCATCCAGGATGAGCAGGAGGACGGGCGTGATTGCTTGAGTGGAATGGTCGGTCATGCTGGCTTTTTTCTCACCAAAATATCAGAATATGAGCGGTTGCTAATTTACTGCGATGGGATCACATCGTGTCGAGTCGCGATTTTAGCCGATTTCGGCTGGCCATAAGCCGCCAACCTCCAAATGATGACAGAGCAATATGACGAACAAATTGATCGATAAAGACGAAGACATTCTGCAGGCATCGCTGGCGATGAAAGCCATCGCCCACCCGTTGCGGCTCAAAGTGTTGTGCGTATTGAGCGACGGTGAACTCAGCGTGCAGGAGATCGTCGATAACGTCGGCACTTCTCAGAGCAACATCTCGCAGCACCTTGCCATCCTGCGCGACAAGGGCGTACTTGCCACGCGCAAGGACGCCAATCGCGTGTTCTACCGTATCGGCGACCCGCGCACCGTCAAACTGGTGGGTATGATGCGCGACGTGTTCTGCTCGATCTGAAACTCGTATAACCTACTGCCGAAGTGGGCCTTGCCATGCATATTAGAATTCGCTAATATGCGCACATTCTTTTTCCGAGGTGAAGACATGAAGCTCGATTCCCGTGTGTTGTTCGGTATTCCGGCCGTGTTGTTGGGCGTTTCGGTGCAGGCAGCGGAGCCTTTGGCGCTGGCACCGGTGCAGTATCGCGAAGTGGAGCAGACCTACAGCGTAGACGGTGTGGTTGAAGCGACACGCCAGTCCACCGTGTCGGCGCAGATCTCCGGCCGGGTGAAGGCGATCTTCTTCGATGTGGGCGACCGCGTCAGCAAGGGGCAGATCCTGCTCAAGATCGACGAGCGCGAGGCAGAACAGGCGCTGGCCGGCAGCCGCGCGCAACTGTCGCAGGCGCAGGCCGCGTTGCAGAACGCGCGTCTGAACTATGAACGCTCGCAGGAGCTGTTCAAACAGAAGTTCATCAGTCAGGCCGCGCTGGACAAGGCCAGGTCTGATTACGAGATGGCCAAAGCGCAGGCCGAGGCCAGCGAAGCCGGAGCGCAGCAATCCGCTCTGGCACAGAGCTATACCTCGGTCATCGCGCCCTATGCAGGTGTGGTGTCGGCACGCATGGTCGAGATGGGCGAGATGGTCACGGTCGGCAAGCCGCTGATGACCGGCTTCGACCCCGCCCAACTGCGCGTGATCGCCAGCGTGTCGCAGGACAAGCTGAAAGATATCGGTGCGCGCCCGAAAGTGACGGTGGAGGTGCCTTCGCTTAACCGCTGGGTGCACGCCGCCACGGTCACGGTGCAACCTTCCGCCGACCTGCGCACGCACAGCACGCAGGTGCGCATCGACCTACCGGCCAAACAGGCCGATCTGTATCCCGGCATGTTCGTGCGCACGCATTTCGTGGTGGGCAAGGAGAGCAAGCTGTTGATTCCGGCAAGCGCCGTGGTGCGCCGCAGCGAAGTCGTCGCCGTGTATGTGGTGGACGAGCAGGGCACGCCGCGCCTGCGCCAGGTGCGCCTGGGTGAAGCGAATGCACAGAACGAGATAGAAGTGCTGGCCGGTCTGAACATCGGTGAGCGTGTGGCGCGTGATGCGATCAAGGCCGGTATGGTCGCAGCGGAGATGAAGCGATGAGCATGGGCGTATCCGGCCGTATCGCGCGCGTCTTCCTGCATTCGCAGATGACGCCTCTGCTGGCGCTGGTCGCCATGCTGCTCGGCATCTTCGCCGTGGCGGTGACGCCGCGCGAGGAAGAGCCGCAGATCAACGTGACCATGGCCAACGTGCTGATCGCCTATCCCGGTGCTTCGGCGCAGGATGTGGCGAACACAGTTGCGACTCCTGCCGAGCAGGTGTTGTCGCAGATCGCGGGTGTCGACCACGTTTACTCCGTCTCCCAACCTGGCATGGCGGTGCTCACCGTGCAGTTCAAGGTGGGCGAAGAACATGTGCCGTCGCTGGTGAAGCTGTACGACGTAATCTGGTCGCATGCCGACTGGCTGCCTGCGACGCTGGGCGTGGCGCAACCGATCATCAAGGCCAAGGGCATCGACGATGTGCCGATATTGGCGCTGACCCTGTGGCGCGAGCAGGGCGGCGGCGATGCGGTCGATCTGTCACAGGTTGCGCACGCCATCGAATCCGAACTGAAGCGTGTGCCCGGCGCACGCGAGGTGGGCACACTGGGTTCGACGCCGCGCGTGGTGCGCGTGCTGCTCGATCCGGAAGCGCTCAACGCGCACCAACTGTCGGTACAGGAAGTGCGTGCAGCATTGCAGGCATCGAATGTCTCGCACAGCGCCGGCACGCTGGTGCAGAACAACCGCGAAGTGCTGGTGCAGACCGGTACTTTCCTCAGCGATGCGCGCGAAGTCAGCCAGCTGGTGGTGGGTGTCACGGCGGGCAAGCCGGTGTTCCTGCGCGACGTGGCCGAGGTGCGGGACAGTGCCGACCAACCCAAGAGCTATGTGTGGATGGGTACTGGTGTAGCAGCATCGGACAAGCACATCTCCGCACAGGGTGAATACGGCGCCGTGACTTTGGCTGTCACCAAGAAGCCGGGGGAGAACGCTGTGGATGTCGCCGACAAGCTGCTCAAGCGCGTGGAGGAATTGAAGGGTAGCGTCATCCCTGACGACGTACAGGTGACCGTGACGCGAAACTACGGCGAGACAGCCAACGACAAGGCGATGAAGCTGATACAGAAGCTGTTCTTCGCCACCTTTGCCGTAGTCGCACTGGTGTGGTTCGCCTTGGGACGGCGCGAGGCGTTCATCGTCGGCGTGGCCGTGTTGCTGACACTGGCGGTGACGCTGTTCGCATCCTGGGCCTACGGCTTCACACTGAACCGCGTGTCGCTGTTCGCACTGATCTTCTCCATCGGTATCCTGGTGGACGACGCCATCGTGGTGGTGGAGAACATCCATCGCCGGCGCGAACTGTCGCAGCATCAGCCGCTGTCCGAGATCATCCCCGAGGCGGTGGACGAGGTCGGCAGTCCGACCATCCTCGCTACCTTCACCGTGATCGCGGCGTTGCTGCCGATGGCGTTCGTCAGCGGCCTGATGGGGCCCTACATGAGCCCGATCCCGATCAATGCCAGCATGGGCATGCTGATCTCGCTGGCCATCGCCTTCATCGTCACGCCATGGCTGGCGCACAAGTTCGCCGGAGCACACCACGCCGTGGTCAAGAACGAAGAAGACACCGCCATCGCTCGCTTCTTCCGCATGCGCCTCGGGCCCTTCCTGAACAGGGAGCACGGCAAAGCGGCGCGGCGCAAACTGTGGCTGGCCATCGTGGGCGGCTTGCTGTTCGCGGTGTCGCTGGCTGTGGTGAAACTGGTGGTACTGAAGATGCTGCCGTTCGACAACAAGTCCGAGTTCCAGGTGGTGGTGGATATGCCGTCCGGCACGGCAGTCGAGCAGACCGCAGGCGTGATGCGTGAGATCGGCGCATATCTGGCGACGGTGCCGGAAGTCACGGACTATCAAGCTTATGCGGGCACCGCATCACCGATCAATTTCAATGGATTGGTGCGCCAGTATTACCTGCGCAATGCGCCAGAACAGGGCGATATCCAGGTCAACCTGCAGGACAAGCACCATCGCGACCGCAGCAGTCACGAGATCGCTTCGGCGGTGCGCGTGCCGGTCGAAGAGATCGCCAAGCGCTGGAACGCCAAGGTGAAAGTGGTCGAAGTGCCGCCGGGGCCGCCGGTGATGTCGCCCATCGTGGCTGAGATCTACGGCCCGGACTACGAGGGTGCGCGACAAGTGGCGCGCCAGGTGCGCGAACAGTTCGTCGCCACGACCGACATCGTCGGCATCGACGATACGGTCAGCGAAGACGCCCCCAAGATGATCCTGCGCGTGATGCAGAGCAAGGCCGCACTGCTGGGCGTGGCGCAGAGCGACATCGTGGATGCCGTGCAGATCGCGCTGTCCGGTCAGGACGTGACCGCTTTGCACGCGCTCGATGCGAAGTACGCGCCGCCGTTGCGTCTCGGGCTGTCGGCCGAGAAGCGCAGCCGCATCGACGATGTGCTGAAACTGAAAGTGCGTTCGCGTGACGGCGCGCTGGTGCCGCTGTCGGAAGTCGTGCAGGTGGTGAAGACGCAGCGCGACTACCCGATCCATCACAAGGACCTGTTGCCGGTGGTGTATGTGACCGGCGACATGGCTGGTGATCTGGACAGCCCGTTGTACGGCATGTTCGATATCCACGGCAAGACCGGCGGCATGGCGCTGGAGCAGGGCGGTACACTGGAGCCCTACTTCTTCAAGCAGCCGTCAGATCCTTACGCAGGGTACGCGCTGAAGTGGGATGGAGAATGGCAGGTGACCTTCGAGACCTTCCGCGACATGGGTATCGCCTACGGCGTGGGCCTGATCCTGATCTATCTGCTGGTGGTGGCGCAGTTCAAGAGCTACGTCGTGCCGCTGGTGATCATGGCACCGATCCCGCTGACCATCATCGGCGTGATGCCGGGACACGCGCTATTCGGCGCGCAGTTCACCGCGACGTCTATGATCGGCATGATCGCGCTGGCAGGCATCATCGTGCGCAACTCCATCCTGCTGGTGGACTTCGTCAACCTGCAACTGCGCGACGGTGTGGACTTGCAGCACGCGGTGGTGAATGCCGCTGCGGCGCGCGCGAAGCCTATCCTGCTGACAGGTCTTGCGGCCATGCTGGGGGCGCTGTTCATACTGGATGACCCGATCTTCAACGGCCTGGCGCTGGCCTTGATCTTCGGCATCCTGGTATCCACCTTGCTCACGCTGGTGGTGATCCCGGTGTTGTATTACGCCACCTTGTACAAGAAATTCCCGTAAACTTTACCTAGGAGCTCTAAATCATGAATGCAGAACGTATCGTCCGTATCGTCGCAGGTTTCTTTGTCATGCTGTCGCTGGCACTGGGTGCACAGGCCAGCCCGCTGTTCGTCAGCGAGTACTTTCTGTTGTTTACCGCCTTCGTCGGCCTGAACCTGTTCCAGAGCGGCTTCACCCAGTTCTGTCCCTTGAACAACATCCTCGCCAAGCTTGGCGTCAAGGGCAGTTGCTGAACCGACTCTTAACCCTTCCCGCCAAATCCGCCCACATCAGTCTGGCCTTCGTCGGCCTGATGTGGGTTTTTCCATTTCTGTATTATCTCCACGCCTATCCGCTCACCACCTTCTATCAGGAATGGCTGGCGGCACTGTTGGGCGTGATGGCGTTGCCGTTGTTGCTGAGCAAGCGTTACTGGCAAACGCCGCAAGTGCCTGGCATCGTGCTGCTTCCCATCGGGCTGATGCTGGTGTTGCTGGTGCAGTTCATGCTGGATCTGGTCATCCACTTCGACCATGTGCTGATGTTGTCGTTGTATCTGTTGTTCGCGGCCTTGCTGATGATGCTGGGGCAGCATCTGCGCGAGCAGATCGGCATGCCGAGATTGGCGACAGTATTGGCTATCTGTCTGCTGGTCGGCGCAGAACTGAATACCCTAGCAGGCGTGCTACAGCATTATCGCTGGGATACTTTTCTCAATTCGGTGGTGACCGTCAAGACCTCAGCTGCCGTGTACGGCAACGTTGCGCAGCCCAACCATTTCGCTCACTACGTGGCGCTGGGCCTGTTCTCGCTGGGGCTGTTACAGCACCGTTTCGGATGGCGCATCTGGCTAACGATGCTGCTGGCCTCTCCCATGTTGTTCGTCATGGTGTTGTCCGGATCGCGCAGCGGCTGGTTATATTTGGTCGCCGCACTCATGCTGGCCTGGTGGTGGCAGCGCAAGGAGCCGGCATTGCGCTCACTCCTGCGTTATACGGTGGCGTTATGTGTCGCCTACGCGTTGATGCACGGTCTGGTACAGCTGCCGTGGCTGCAGGGAAGCACAGATAGTGTTTCGGCAGCCGAACGACTGATAAATCTGGCAGGGACAAAGAGCATCCGCCTGCATCTGTGGAAAGAATCGCTGCTGATCTTCGCGCAGTTCCCGCTGTTGGGCGCGGGCTTCGGCCAGTTCGCCTGGCAGCATCTGCAACTGGCCGCCGAATTGCGCAATCCGGAGATCGTCGGCTTGTACAACAATGCGCATAACATCGTCATGCAATTGGCGGCGGAGACGGGGCTGGCCGGATTACTGGTGTTCTTCTCCACCGTGGGCATCTGGTCGTGGCACACATTGCTGCGCCATGCAACGTATACGCTGGAACGATGGTGGGCGGTAGCGGTGCTGGCGGTGCTGGGCATCCATTCCCTGCTTGAGTATCCACTCTGGTATCTGCATTTCATCGGTGTGGCAGCGATCTTGCTGGGTGCGCTCGATGCGGGCGCGCATCGACTCGAGTTGCGCGGAGTTGGAAGGGCGTCTGTGGCCGCCATCCTGCTGCTGGGGACGTTGTCCCTGTTCCAGGGCTTGCAGGCCTATCGCCATCTTGAAGCCGCGACGACCATGCGTGGACAGGCCGCGCGGGATGCTGGCTACGCTGAACGTGCGCGGGATGAGCTGCTGGAGGCATTGGAGTACCCCTTGTTCAACGGATATGCCGAGCTGTTCATCGCGCACATGATGGCACCGGACGAGGATCATCTGGCAGAGAAGCTGGCGCTGAATACCCGCGCAGTCCGCTACATACCAACAGGCATCGTGAGCTACCACCAGGCGTCCTTGCTGGCCCTGTCGGACCAACCGCAGGCCGCAATGGATATGCTGGAGAAAGCAGTATGGAGTTACCCGTCCCATTACGAAGCGGCAAAGGCCGAGATGGAAGCGCTGGCCGAGCGGCATCCCGCGCGGTTCCAGCCTCTGCTAGAATCCGCAGCCCGGAATCATGAGGAGTACCGTCGTGCAGCAGTTCCTGCTAGATAACCTGTTCACCCTGTCGATCACGCTGATCAGCGGCTATATGCTGTTCTGGAGCTATTTCGGCAACCGCATCCTCGGTATCAAGGAAGCCGACACGCTGCAGGCGATGAACCTGATCAACCGCAATGACGCGCTGTTGATCGACGTGCGCGAGCAGAGCGAGTTCGACAGCGGCCATATCATCAACAGCAAACTGTTCCCCGCCGGAAAGTTGAAAGAGCGGGTCGGCGAGCTGGAGAAGTATCGCGAACGCCCCATCATCCTCGTGTGCCGTAGCGGCGCACGTGCGACGCCCATCGCTTCCTGGCTGGGGAAGCAGGGTTTCTCGCAGGTCTATCTCCTGTCGGGCGGTGTGCTGGCCTGGCAAAAAGCCAAGTTGCCGCTGGAAAAGAAGAAGTAAGGATCGCCATGGCCAAAGTCGTGATGTATTGCACCGCCGTCTGTCCCTATTGCATCAATGCGGAACGCCTGCTGAAGAATCGCGGTGTCACCGAGATCGAGAAGATCCGTATCGACCTGCATGATGAACAGCGCGTCATCATGGAGGCGCGCAGCAAGCGACGCACCGTGCCGCAGATCTTCATCGACGACCGCCACATCGGTGGGTTCGACGACATGGCCGAACTGGATCGCGAGGGCGGTCTGCTGCCCCTGCTGCAACAATAATCAACCAAGGAAGAAAAATGACCGAGACCGCAACCTCTCCGCAGAATGAAGCCCCTATCTTCAACATCGAGAAACTTTATGTGAAGGATCTGTCGCTGGAGATCCCCAATGCGCCCGCGATCTTCCTGCAGCGCGAGAACCCCCAGATCGACCTGCAACTGCAGACCAAGGCAGGGCAGCTGGAAGAAGGGGTGTTCGAGGTGGAAGTGACCGTCACCGTGACGGCAAAAGTGACCGAGAAGGAACAGGTGATGTTCCTCATCGAGGCCAAGCAGGCCGGTATCTTCCAGGTGCGCAACATGCCCGCAGCCGAGATGGAAGGTATCCTGGCCGTGATGTGCCCGAACATCCTTTACCCTTATCTGCGCGAAGTCGTTTCCGATGTGGCCGTACGCGGCGGTTTCGCCCCCGTGCTGCTCAATCCCATCAACTTCGAGGCGATCTACCAGCAACAAAAGCAGCAGGCGCAAGCGCAGGCTGAGGGTGCAACGGTCAAACACTGATGGCGAGGTTGCTGGCAACTCTATTGTTGTCCGCGCTGTGCTCTGCGGCACAAGCTTTGGAGTTCGTCTCGGTTGCCGAGCCGGCGATCCTGTACGACGCCAATTCGCTCAAGGCAAAGCGGCTGTATGTCGCCACGCGCTTCCTGCCGTTGCAGCAACTGGTGGTGCTGGAGGCCTGGGTCAAGGCGCGCGATTCCACCGGCAAGGTGTTCTGGATCGAGAAGCGCAATCTGAGCAGCAAACGCTATGTCGTCGTCACCGCGCAGACAGCCATGGTGCGCAGCAACTGGAGCAACAGTGCGCCAGTCGCTTTCGTTGCGCCGCGACAGCTCGGGCTGGAGTGGCAGGGCAACAGTGGCGACTGGGTCAAGGTCCGTCACCGTGACGGTTCCACCGGCTATATCCGTGCATCCGAAGTCTGGGGAGAGTGAGCATGCATATCGCGATACTCGGTGCGGGCGCATGGGGGACGGCGCTGGCGATCAGCCTGGCACCCCGTCACCAGGTGACATTGTGGGCGCGTGATGCGGAGCAGGTCGCGGCGATGCGCACAACGCGGCGCAACCGGCGCTATCTGCCGGATGCCGAACTGCCAGAGAGTCTGCTGCTGGAACACGACCTGCAGGCCGCCATGCGCGCAGCCGAACTGGTGGTGGTGGCAGTGCCGGTGTCCGGTCTGCGTGCTACGTTAGAGCAGATCTCCCACCTGCCGGCACCGGTAGGCGTGGTGTGGTTGTGCAAGGGCTTCGAACTGGAGACCTCTCTGTTGCCGCACCAGATCGTGGAGGAGATTCTGCCGGTCGAATTCCCGCGCGGCGCGTTGACCGGGCCCAGCTTCGCCCAGGAAGTAGCGCGCGGTCTGCCGACCGCATTGACCCTCGCCTCGAATGACGGCGAGTTCGCACAGCGAACCGCCAAGGCTCTGCACCATCCCCGTCTGCGTATCTATTCCAGTACAGATGTGGTCGGCGTCGAGATCGGCGGGGCGATCAAGAACGTGCTCGCGATCGCGGCGGGCATCTGCGATGGCATGCAGATGGGGCTGAACGCCCGTGCCGCATTGCTCACGCGGGGACTGGCCGAGATGACGCGGCTCGGTCTGCTGATGGGCGGCAAGGCGGAGACACTGGGTGGCTTGTCCGGCGTGGGCGACCTTATCCTGACCTGTACCGGCGACCTGTCACGCAACCGCCAGGTCGGTATGCTGCTGGCGCGCCATCAGTCCCTGCCCAACATCCTCAAAGAACTCGGCCACGTGGCGGAAGGCGTGTACACCGCGCGCGAAGTGCAAAGCGTGGCGCGCCGATATCAGGCGGACATGCCGATCTGTCAGGCGGTATATCGCGTGCTGTATGAGCAGCTCGATGCAGACAAGGCGGTCGAGATGCTGCTGAGCCGGCAGCCGGGCGAAGAGTTCTCCTCCAGCGGCAAACATCAGGCCTTGAACTGACTCCCTGCGAATCCGTTCTGTCGCCAGGCCTCAAAGACCGTCACCGCGACGGCATTGGAAAGATTGAGGCTGCGGTTGTCCGGCCGCATCGGCAGGCGCACGCGTTGCTCCGGGGGCAGGGCAGCCAGAACCGCGGCCGGGAGCCCGCGACTCTCCGGACCGAACAGGAAGGCGTCTCCCGCCCTGAATCCCAGATCAAAGAACGAGCACGCGCCCTTGGTCGTCAGCGCGAACACACGCGGGTGACCCAGCGAGGCCAGACATTGCTGCAGGTCATCGTGCACCTTCACTGCAGCATACTCGTGGTAATCCAGACCGGCGCGTTTCAACTGCTTGTCATCCAGTTCAAAGCCAAGCGGGCGGATCAGGTGCAAATGCGTGCCCGTGTTGGCACAGAGGCGGATGATGTTGCCGGTGTTGGGCGGTATCTCAGGTTGGAAAAGTATGATGTTGAACATGCAAAAAGTAGTGAAAGGTCTTGTCAGATATAGGGAAAAAGGCTAACTTCCGCTCCCATCGCTGAGACGATGGTGGCGTCTCGCAAAAACTTCAGGGGGAATTATGGCGCGTCCGGAAAAAGTTCGCCTCGGCGACTTGCTGGTACAGCAAAAACTCATCTCGCTCGACCAGTTGCAATTCGTGCTGGAACAGCAAAAGCGCAGCGGCCGAAAATTAGGGCGCGTGCTGGTGGACAACGGCTTCATCAGCGAAGACCAGATCTCCGAAGCGCTCGCCAAGCAGCTAAACGTTCCCTACATCAATCTCAAGTATTACAACGCCAATCTGGAGATAGTGCGTCGCCTGCCCGAGAACCAGGCGCGCCGTTTCCGTGCCCTGGCGCTGGAAGAGCGCAACGGTGCCATCCTGGTCGGCATGACCGACCCCACCGACCTGTTCGCCTTCGACGAGATCTCGCGCATCCTCAAGCGCGACATCGATGTGGCGGTGGTCACGGAAGGGCAGTTGCTGGAAACCATAGACCGGGTCTATCGCCGCACCGACGAGATCAGCGGTCTGGCGAAAGAGATCTCCGAAGAGTTGGGCGAGGGTTACATCGATTTCGGCGCACTGAGCGACACCGTCGGCACCGAAGAAGCTCCAGTGGTCAAGTTGCTGCAGACCATGTTCGAGGATGCGGTGCAGATCGGGGCATCCGACGTGCACATCGAGCCGCAGGAAACGCGCCTACAGATCCGCTTCCGTATCGACGGTGCATTGCATCTGCAGACCGAAGCCGACAGCAAGATCGCCAACGCGATCGCGTTGCGCTTGAAACTGATGTCCGGACTGGACATCTCCGAGAAGCGACTGCCGCAGGACGGTCGTTTCAACGTACGCGTGCGCGAGCAGGCGATCGATGTCCGTATCTCAACCATGCCGACGCAGTACGGCGAATCCGTGGTGATGCGTCTGCTCAACCAGAGCGGGGCGTTCCTCACGCTGGACAAGCTCGGCATGCCGGCCGACATGCTCAAGCGTTTCCGCGAGATCATCCAGCGCAGCAACGGCATGGTGCTGGTGACCGGCCCCACCGGTTCCGGCAAGACGACGACGCTGTATGCGGGCCTGTCCGAGATCAATACCATCGACCAGAAGATCATCACAGTGGAAGACCCGGTGGAATATCGTTTGCCCGGCATCAACCAGGTGCAGGTCAACGAGAAGATCGAGCTGAGTTTCTCCAAGGTGCTGCGTGCCGCTTTGCGTCAAGACCCGGACGTGATCCTGGTCGGCGAGATGCGCGATGCCGAGACCGCGCAGATCGGCATGCGTGCCGCCATGACCGGCCACCTGGTGTTCTCCACCCTGCACACGCGTGACTCGGCCGGTACCCTGTTCCGTCTGGTCGACATGGGTACGCCCAAATATATGGTGGCCTCGTCGGTGCAGTGCGTGCTGGCCCAGCGCCTGTTGCGCCGCGTGTGCGAGAGTTGTCGCGAACCGCACCAGCCCACACCACAAGAGATCGAATGGCTGGAAGTGGAAGGTGTCGCGAAAGGAGATTGGGGCGAGCTGGTGCATGGGCGCGGCTGTTCGCACTGCAACGGCACTGGCTACCACGGCCGTATGGGCGTGTACGAGATGCTGGAGATGACGCAGGACCTGGTGGAAGCTGCTGCCCATGAAGACAACACGCACTTCATGCAGGCCGCGCGCAACTATCTCAAAGGCCGCACACTGCTCGATGCGGCATTGCGCGAGATGAAGCTGGGGCATACCAGTATCTCGGAAGTGATGCGTATCAGTAATCAGGTAGAGGATTAAGAGTGCCGGTCTTTTCCTATAAAGGCAGGAGCAATCGAGGTGGCGAGCTGGTGCAAGGCACGCTGGAAGGTGCCGACAGCAGCGTCATCGCCGACCAGTTGCTGAACACCGGCATCACGCCGACCGAGATCAAGCTCTCGCACGGCGCACGGACGACCAAGACGAATGAGCCCACGCTGTGGCAGCGGCTCAATCAGGAGAAGCATGTCGACCCGCTGGAACTGATGCTGTTCTCGCGCCAGATGTACACCCTGCTCAAGTCCGGCGTACCGATCATGCGCGCGCTGGCCGGATTGCAGGAATCCTCGCAGAACCCGACCTTCGTCGCCATGCTGCAGGATCTGCGTGAAAGTCTGGACAGCGGTCGCGAACTGTCCACCGCCATGCGCCGGCATCCCAAGATATTCTCGCCTTTTTATCTCAGCATGGTGCAGGTCGGCGAGATGACCGGCATGCTGGACCAGACCTTCCTGCGTCTGTATGAGCATCTGGAATTCGAGAAGGACATGCGCGAGCGAATCAAGTCCGCCGTGCGCTATCCGATGTTCGTGGTGATCGCGATGGCGATCGCGATCGTCATCGTCAACATCTTTGTGATACCGGCATTCGCCAAAGTCTTCGAGGGCTTCCACGCCGAGTTGCCGCTGATGACCAAGCTGCTGATGGGGTTCTCTGATTTCATGGTCAATTACTGGGCGCTGCTGCTGGCCGGGCTGATCGGCGCGGTGGTGGCCTTCCGCTCATGGATCAACACACCGGACGGTCGCTACAAATGGGATCGCTACAAGTTCAAGCTGCCAATCGCCGGCAAGATCATCTTCAAGGGTACGCTGGCGCGATTCGCGCGCAGCTTGGCGTTGTCGTTCAAGAGCGGCATCCCCATCGTGCAGGGGTTGAATACCGTCGGCATGGTGGTGGACAACGAATACATGCGCAGCAAGATCGAGCAGATGCGCGACGGTGTGGAGCGCGGCGAGAGCATCCTGCGCACCGCCCATGCCACCGGCGTGTTCAACCCGACCGTGATGCAGATGATTGCGGTGGGCGAGGAGACCGGCGATCTGGACGGGCTGATGTTCGAGGTGGCCGGTATGTATGAGCGCGAGGTCGAATACGAGATCAAGACGCTTTCCGCGCAGATCGAACCCATCATGATCGTCATGCTGGGCGGTCTGGTATTGATCCTCGCGCTCGGTATCTTCTTGCCGATGTGGGACCTGGGCAAAGCGGCGCTACACAAATGAGAGGCCATGACACGGGATACAGGATTCAGGATTCAGTGGGTGGGGTGATGGCTATCCCCGAGTCCAGAATCCCGAATACTGAATCCTCAAGAGGCTTCACTCTGATCGAACTCATCGTCGTTATCATCATCATCGTGGTAATGGCTGGTCTGTTCCTTGTGCGTGTCCCGCTCATCCAAGAGCGTGCGGAAAAGGCCGCTATGCAGCAGGTGGAGGGGGCGCTGCAAAGCGCGCTGGTGATGCGCTTCGGTGCATTGCAGACACGCGGCGCGGCCAGCGATAAAGAGTTGAGCATCCTCGCTACAGACAATCCCATCACCTGGCTACAAAAACTGCCGCCTAACTACAAGGGCGAGTATTACGATCCATCCCCGCGATCCGTCGCACCCGGTAACTGGATGTTCGATCTCAAGTCGCGCGAACTGATCTATGTGCTCAACTTGTCCGACAATTTCACGCCGGGGCCGGATGGCAACAAATGGATACGTTTCCATGTGAAGCTGGGATACGAGCCAAAACTGGGGAATCCGGAAGCTGGCAAGGAATTGGTCAGCACCCTGTTCGAGCCGACCCACCCCTATCGCTGGCTGGAGTGAATACATGAACCCGCTCATCGAATCCTGGTTGCTGCAATCTGCCGTCATCTTCCTCGTCTTGGGCAGTGTCGCCGGCATGGCGGTCGGTGCCATGCTGCTGTTCCGGCGCGAGCGCTTGCAAAATCTCAGTACGCTGCTGGATCGCTGGATATCGACGCGCCGCTTCGACCGCGCGCTGGAGCGTCGCATCACGTTGGACCCCTGGTTCTATCGCCACAGGAAAGTGTCCGGTGTGCTGATCCTCGCCGGTGCGGTGTTCATCCTGTATTTCTTCGGCGTGCAACTGGACCGTGCCGAGACCGTGGCCGGTTTGGCCAAGCGCTTCGCCTACCCGCAGGCGTATGCCGAAGCACTGCTCGATGGCATGGTGCTTTGCGCCTTGCTTGGCGCGCTCGGTGCCATCGTGGCGGCGCTATTCATCCTGTTCCGTCCCAGCATGATGCGCGGCTTCGAGGAGAGTGCGAACCAATGGCTTTCCCTGCGCAAGACCCTGAAGCCGCTGGAGATCCCGCGTGACGGACTGGAAGTCTATGTCGAGCGGCACGCCCGGCAAGTCGGCATCTTCCTGCTGCTGGGCGGCCTGTATACCCTGGTCTTACTGCTGATCTGGCTGAGCCGCTGAACGTCTCGCAGTCCGAACGACAACTGCGCCATTCGTCTGACAGGGCTTGCCGCTTGTAGAATCCACCTCAATTTTTGATTGATAACACCGTGTTTTTCGGGTATATTGCCAGCCGCTTGTGTGACCCTTGGCTGCGGCTGGGAGTGAAACGGGCGAAAACGTAATCAAACGGGGCTGCGGCTCCACCAAACTCTAGGAGAGTGAAATGAAGAAACAACAGGGTTTTACACTGATCGAATTGATCGTGGTGATCGTGATTCTGGGTATCTTGGCTGCGACGGCTTTGCCGAAGTTCGTGGATCTGTCTACCGATGCAAAAATGGCTGCCGTTAAAGGAGTCGCAGGTGGTTTGGCTTCTGCCGGCGTGGTCAATTATGGTGCTCGTTCTCTGGGTGCTTCAAGTACTGCATATGCGTCCACGATTGCGACCAGTGGCGTTCTTTGCGCGAACTTAGGCGCAATTATGCAGGGCGGTGCGTTCCCGGCAGGGTATACCATCGGTGGCACAGTCCCCAATTGCACAGTTTCGGATAATAGTTTGGCAGCAGCATCTGCGACTGCCACTGTTCCGGCAATCAACTAACTTTGGTGAAAAGGTGGCGGCTTGAGCTGGGTCGTATGACGAGCGATTGTTGAACACCATAGTCAAAGTCAGAAGCAAATAACATAAGGAGGCCGTGGCCTCCTTTGTTATATGCAGGTTACGGTGTGACATTGTGTCGAGTCACGGCTGTAGAGTGTAACGATTTCACAACGCATGTACAAAATAAGCGACAACACGAAACTACTGCAACAGCGCGGTTTCACCATGACGGAGCTGATCACGATCATCGTGATCGTCGGCATCTTGGCGGTCGCCGCATTGCCGCGTTTTTTTGATAGTGACGCTTTTAGCTCGCGCGGCTTTCGCGATCAGGTGATCTCTACTCTGCGCTATGCGCAGAAGACAGCCATCGCCCAGCATCGCTTCGTGTGCGTGGGTTTTTCCACTGATAACGTCGCGCTGACATGGGGCGTCGACTCTTCCTGCGCTGGCGGCGCGTTGACCATGCCATCGGGGGGGACGGGTGTGTCGAACGCCAATGTGGCGATCACGGCACCAGCAGCGGGGAACATCAGCTTTGATTGTCTGGGGCGTCCGCGCAAGACCGGAAACGCCCTGGCCACCTGCGTGCCGGGCAATCATGTCGATGTGCTGGCTGCCACGCAGACGGTGGGAATATCAGGGGCTACCGATATCAAAGTCGAACCGGAGACCGGATATGTCCACTGAACTGCCGGCATTCCCAACAGCGCGCGCGAGTGTTGCGCGCCGTCAGTGCGGTGTCAGCCTGATCGAGCTGATCATCTTCATCGTGATCGTCAGTGTGGCTCTTACCGGAATATTGCTGGTGATGGACCAGGTCACCCGGCATAGTGCCGACCCCCTCATCCGTAAACAGGCCATCGCCATTGCAGAATCCTTGCTTGAGGAGATCGAGCTGCAGGACTACATCGATGGCAACGACGGGGTGACGACAACCTGCCCGGTCGCCAGCGCTGTGACCCCGACCAATCGCAGTTCGTATCATATCCTCGATTGTTACAAGGGATTCCCGAATGGCGGGGCGACGCCGGGCATCTATGACTTGGGCGGCACCATCGTGCCCGGCCTCGAGAACTATAGCGCGACAGTCGCGCTGTCTGACGGAGGGTTGGGCGGGATCGCGGCCGGGGATTCGGTCAGGATAGCGGTGACGGTCACGACACCGCAAGGCGAGAGTGTCGTCATCGAAGGTTACAGGACGAAATATTGATGCCGAGCCATCATCCATCATGCGACAGAGGTGCTTACATCCCGCGCGTCCCTGCCAAGGGCGGGATGTCTCGTGGATTCACACTGATAGAAATGATCGTCGTCATCGTCATCTCCGGCATCATCGCCGGCATCGTGGCGATCTTCATCAAGGCACCGGTTCAGGGGTATGTCGATAGTGCGCGTCGGGCGGAGTTGACCGACATCGCCGACCTGGCAGTAAGGCGCATGGCGCGCGACATCCGCACATCGGTCCCGAACAGTCTGCGGACTGCGACCTGTTCGCCGCTTTGTGTGGAATTCCTGCCGACCAAGGACGGTGGTCGCTATCGGGCGATCGAAACCGGCGCGGGGCCTAGCGATGTGCTGGATTTTTCGATAGCGGACACCAGCTTTGACAGTCTCGGACCGGCGATCACGTTCGCGAACGGCGACCAGATCGTTGTGGGTAGCACAGAGTCTAGCGGGAACCCGCCGTACCAGGACGTGACGTCGGTCACGACGTGCAATCGCCGTCCGGTTTCCGCGTTCGGCAGCCTGACCAATGTGAGCATCACTTCGGCTGACCCGTTCCCCCCCTTCTCCAGGTTGTGGGATGCCTCGCCGGCCTCGCAGCGTTTCGATGTGGTGGATGGCGTACAACAGGCTGTTACCTATGCTTGCGAAGGGACGCTGGGAACGCTGGATGCAAAGGGCGATGGGCAGGGACGGTTGGTCAGGCATTGGGGATATGGATTCAATCCGGTGCAGGCGTCGCCAGCCGCGCTGGGGGGGAGTTCGTCGACCCTGGCGGACAAGGTCAGCGGGTGCCAGATCGATTACGCAGTAGCCAACCAGCGTTTCGGACTGCTTGCCATCAGGCTGACCCTGACCAGCGGCGGGGAGACGGTCACCTTGTATAACGAAGTCCATGTGAGTAACGCGCCATGAGCAATCGTCTCAATATCCTGTTCACTGGATGTGACCGTGGCAAGCAGGGCGGATTCAGCGTCATCTCTGCGATCTTCCTGTTGGTGGTGTTGTCTTTCCTGGGCGTAGCGATGGTGACCTTCTCGACCACCCAGCATCAGAGTGCAGCCATGGATGTGATGGGCTCGCGGGCTTATCAGGCCGCCCGTACAGGTGTGGAATGGGCGGCCTACCAGATCGTGAACGGCAATGCAGCCAACTGCGCCAAAGTGTTCAATCCGGGCGACCTTGGGACGGGCGTACTGTCGCCATTCACCGTAACCGTGACCTGTGCGGCGACTGCGGTCAGCGGGGAGACGATCAGCAACGTCTATCTGGTCACCTCGACAGCCGTGACCGGTGGCTCTGCCGGAATGCCCGGTTATGTGGAGCGCGTCATCAGCACCAAGATGGGGTTCTGATGACGCTGTGACCTGGGGTCGGGGCAGGTTTCGAGCAACATGGACTTATCCAATATAATCGCCGCCAATTCAAAATGGCGGTCGGAGGGAAGTATGAAAAAAACGATCAGGGATCTGCTGTGTGCATTGTCGTTGCTGAGTCTGTTGCCGTTGCACGCATATGCGGACTACGTCGGCGAAGTGCAAACCACGAAATATCTGGATCCGGTCACCACCGCGAAGATTTCCCAGCGCCTGCAGTCCGGGCAAACCGGTATTCAGGTAGGTGACGAGATCTCTTACTACATCCACTTTACTCCAGTGGATGGGGGCGGCATCGTCGGTGCGGGCGGGTATGTGACGGATTACATTCCGTCAGGCACGCAAGTGGTGGGCGCACAGTTCGTACAGATACATGCCAATGGCGGCTATTCCCAAGTGGCACCGCCGCCGCCGCCGCCGGTGCTCTCCGGCCTGGTGCCGGTGTATTCCGAAACGGGAATCTTCTATTCCACCGATTCGAGGACAAGTAAATACACCAACGATGGTTCCCCTGCTATCACTCAGGCCAATGGATATCTGGCTGGAGTGGATAAATTCACAGGCCAGACCACGACCCATAATTTCTGGGATTGGAAAATGTACAACACCTACGCCGCCACGGCGCGTACTACCGCCACGGCGTGCACAGTGGCTAACTGGGTAGCGACATTGGGTGCATCGCCCGTGGCAGGAACGGATGCCGTGCTGAAGAACGATTACGCGGGTGTCGGACCGTGGAAACGTATCAGCTATCCGGGCTCTTATTTCGGCACTATGACCGGCGTGTTGGATGCCGCTTCGGGCGGCTGCGTAGGTGGAGTACCCACATCGGCTGGTTGGAATCTGTCCTCGACCAATCCTTTGCCTGCCAACACCACGGCGGTTCGCTTCGTTGGTGGGCGGGTCACGGTGGGGCAACTGTTCGCGGTGCGTATCACACTCAAGGTGACGCAGCCGATCCCGGCATCCGGACTTACCAATGCCACCGAAGTGTTTGGTGGCGATGCAGCTATCAAGGCGGGCGGTGCTGTCGTGGGCAAGGACAACCCGTGGAAATATCATTTCCCGAGTGTGGCGAATTCTGATTCTAGCCTCACCGTTGTCAAGCGCGTGGTCGGTATGTGTGTCGGGGTGGGGTGCATTCCGCAGACTTTCTCGGGAGGCGCAGTACCGGCGGCGGCAAATCTCAAGCTTCGTTATGAGATCACTTACATGAATACCAGCGGTACCATCCAGACTGGGGTGCAGCTGAGCGATTTGTTGCCGACGGGCGCAGTGCTGGTAGCGGGTTCGGAATTAGTGAAATCCGGCGCAAATATTCTGCCAACCACGCCCATCGTGGGCGGCTTCAACTTCCAGCCGCTGACAGTACTGGGTTCCGGTGGCGGCGGTGTGGTGCAGTTCGACGTCAATTTCGCCGCCGCGCCGCCGACGACCTCGCCGTTGATGAACAAGGCTAAACTCTCCAGCACTGCGCTACCCGGCGGCGTAGAGTCGGTGGCGACCGTCACACCGACTACGAGCGCCAATCTCAATCCGCAAGTTACCACCTCCACGCCGACCGTGGCTCCCGGCGGCACGGCCAGCTATACCATTTCCATTCCCAATCTGGGCTTGGCAGCAGCCTCGGCGATCAGTGTCATCAATACTCTCCCTGCGACGGGTGGAACAACAGTAGCCGAACGCTTCACATTCCAGTCGCCTGCGGCGGGTTCGGTATGTGGTGCGGTTGTATTGGCGGCCAATCAGGTGTGCGGTTCGCTGGTTAACGGTGCAATCGTCACCCCCACCGTGCTCACGGTGACTACGGCAATTCCTGCTATAGGCCCTTACGCTGGCAGTAACCGCGAGCAAGTCACTTTTTCACCGCCAGTCGGATTCACCATACCTTCCGGCGCGCGCCTCGATATACCGTTCAACGCTACAGTGGGTGCCAATGTGCCCGCCTCGACCACGTCGTACACTGACGATGTACGGGTGAACTATACCGGCGGGCCAGTGCCGAGTGCAGAAGTGGCAGGCACCGCGCCAGTCACAGTAGAGACGCCACTACAAGTCGTCGTGGCGATAGATTGCGTGTATTCGGGTGCAATCTGCGCACCTTATAGCGGCGGCTTTGTGCCATCCAATAGTAAGTTGCGTTACCGGCTGGATTACGTCAACAAAGGCAGCACGACACAGAGCAATGTCAGCCTCAAGAACACATTGCCTACTGGTGTGGCTTTGGTGGCTGGCAGCGATACTTATACCGGGGCGAACCTCGGTCCGGTGACGGCGGTTGGACAAAGCATGACTTTTGCCACATTACCATCCTTGGCGGCGGGCGCGAGCGGAAAGGCGTTCTTCGACGTGCAACTCGGCGCAACCAACACCAGTGGCACCTACATCACCGACACGGCCAACATCAGCAGTGCTGTTTATCCGGGTGGGTCTTCGTCCAGTCTGACTACCAGCGTTCTGGATTCCGCCAATCTCACAGTGAGCAAAACCACCTCCACCCCCACGCTCGGGATCGGTGGTGTGGCGACATATAGAGTCACGGTGAAAAATATTGGCAACACTGCGGCTTCCAGTATCATCGTTTATGACGAATTGCCGTTCATCGGCACGGTGGCGAATCCGCTGGCGCGATTCAACTACACTGGCACTGCAACAGTCACAGGCATGGCGGTTGCCCCCGTCATTACTCCCGTCGCGCCACCCACCTTGCCAGGTTACACCGCGCAAACCAATCGGCAGGAAGTAAAGTTCGATTTTGGGGCGCAAACCTTGGCACCGGGTGCTTCATTCACGATTGACTACACTGCGACGGCGGGCAATGCGATTCCCGCAGGCAGCACCGTGCATTATTCCGACGCCATCGCGCAATACGCATCCGGCCTAAGCACTGGTTTGAATGGCTCGCATCTGAATGCCGCTCCAATCACCATCCCGTCTGGGCTGAAGGTCGCGACCACCATAGATTGTGTCTATAGCGGGGCGACTTGTGTACCTTACACGGGCAGCGGCATCGTACCGGTGAACGCCAAGGTGCGTTACAAGACGGTGTATGAAAATACCGGCACAACCGCGCTCACCAACGTATATCTGTGTAATCAGGTGAGCTCGACCCAAGCGACTCCGGCATTCACCGCCACGCTCACCCAGCCGGGCGGCGATGTCCCCGCCATCGGCGCACCCGCTGCGATTGCCGTGGGTAGCCCTGCAGCAACGGCTTGCGGTTACGTAGCCGGGGCTACCAATATCTTTGCTTATCCGCCTATCGCCAGTCTGGCAGCTGGCGCTTCCGGTACGACGTATTACGATGCCACGACCAATGCGGCAGCTAACGCAACCCTCACCAATGCAGGCACCATAGGCGTTGCCGCTGGTCGGGAAAAATCCAGCGTGGCAGCTTATGTCAGCAATGTGCCGCAGTTGACGATCACCAAGTCTGTGTCGCCTGCTGCCGTACATGCTGGGCAGAACACCACCTATACACTCAAGTTGCGCAACACCGGTAGTACCGCCACCAGTAGTTTGTTGGTGTACGACTTCCTGCCTTTTGACGGCAGCACCGCTGATGCAGCAAAGCGCTTTGCCTGGGTATCCAACGGCGCAGTGAGTTGTGTGCCGGCAACCGGTTGCCCAGCCACCCTGCCCGTAGCCACGGTTTTGAATCCGCCTGCGCTAAGCCCTTACAGCACCAATCCGAACCAGCAACAAGTGCTGTGGGATTTCGGTGCGCTGACGCTGCAACCTGGGCAAGAAATTACTTTCTCCTTCACCGCCAGCACCGGGGCCAATATGAGTGCCGGCAATTATGGAAATGGCGTGCGTGCGGCCTTTACCAGTGCGGTCGGGGCAGGCAGTGCCGATGCACTGCCCAGTGACACGAGTGATAGTGTGACAGTGGCCGACTTCTTTGCTGACATCGTGCTCACTAAAACCAACGGGGTTACCACTTTGGCGGCTGGTAGCACGACCACCTATACCATTACAGTGAAAAATAATGGCCCAGACACCGCGTCCGGCATCAAGATCAAAGATGCGGTAGCGACCGGGCTGAATAAGACTTCGGTCAGTTGTTCGTCGCCAGGGTTCTCCTGTCCGATCGTGCCTTCACTTGCCGATTTGGAAGGTTCAGGCCTGACGCTGACGCCATTCGCCGCGGGCGCAACGGCAACCATCACCGTGAAAGCCGATGTCACCGCAACCGGCAGTACTGTAAGCAACGTGGTGAGTGCCGTGTTGCCACCCAATACCGGCGACCCGGATACCACTACGCCGCTGACTGCGACTGATACTGACAGCGTCGTTACCTCCAATCTGAGTACGTCCACAAAGACCTGGGTGGACAACAATGGTGGGAGTCATGATGTGGGCGATGTAATTACCTACAAAATTACTCTCAAAGAGACGTCTGGAGTGGCCGCCTCTTCAGTTTCGGTCACCGACACCATCTCTGCTAACTACGACACGCTGACCATCGTCAGCATGCCGTCCGGTGCGACGAACCATTCCACGGCAACGATGGTCGATATCCGCAACATCTCAGTGCCGGCGAATGGCTCGGCCGTGATCGAGTTCAGCGTTAAGATCAAGGCGGGGACGCCGACTGGCACTGCGATCCCGAACACGGCGAATGTCAGTGCAGCCAGCGGTGCCACAGCATCGCCTGCAGCCGACCAGGTCATCGTGGGCACACCGCTCGCGAGCGGCATGAAGCAACTGTATCTGGCAGGCGTAGCGGCACCGTACACACTGTCACGCAACGTGACGGCGACTACGGGGGCGACGTTCGCGACGATCAACGGCAATAACGCATTCCTGACCTGGACCTTGACGCCGGTGTTGCAGGCGGCCATGACGATCGATCCAGCCGTGTCTGCGACCATCCCTGTGCAACTCTATCTGGCGACGAACAGTGCCAGGAATTACCGCCCCAGACTCGATCTGCTCTGTGGCGCGACCGTGGTCTCCACCCTGACCCTGCCGAATACGGCATTGACTGCCACGGAACAACTGGTTACGGCCAATCTGCCTTTGGCGGCAGCCACCGCCTGCCCGGCAGGTAGCACCTGGGCGCTCAAGGTAACGAACACGCAAACCAAGTCGAACAGGCGCATCTATGTATATCCTGCTCCCGCAGCTGGTGTATCCCAGATCTCCCTGCCTTCGGCCACGGTGATCAATGTTGACAGCCTGACTGCCTATGATGCCGCCTATCCGGCCACGACCACGCGAGCTACGCCTTATCCGGCGGGCACGGTGGTCTATCTGCGAGCAGTGGTGAGCGACCCCTTTGGTTCCTTTGACATCAACGCCGCCAACATCACCATAACCGACTCAAAAGGAACGGTGAAGCAGGCCGCGACGGCCATGACGATGGTGGCGGATTCCAACGTGCCACCACCGGTTGCACCCAATTATGCGTCGACCAAGACCTTTGAATATCAGTACACCATCCCGACAGGCGGCGCGGGCGGCCAGTGGACGGCCTCGGTCAACGCCAAGGAGGGTACCGAAAACACTGTCAGCCATACGCGCTTGGGTGGTTTCAGTGTCGCGCCCCCCATCGATCACTACGAGATCCAGGTCGCGAACAGCAGCATCACATGCATGCCGACCACGGTGACGGTGCGCGCTTGCCAGAATGCGACCAATCCCTGCGACACGGTTGCGAGCACCATCAACAGCAATGTCACCTTGTCGAGCACGGCATCCTCCACGCTGTCGCCGACCACGGTGACTCTGGCGAGCGGGGTCGGGACGAGCAGCCTGAGCTATCCGCTGGCGGCAGACGGAACGGACGTGACGGTCTCGATCAGCAGTGTCACAGATGCGGCCACCAATGCGACCCAGTGTGCGGGTGGTGCCGGTGGTTGTACGACCACCTTCTCCAGTGCCGGCTTCATATTGTCGGCGACCACGAATGGTGCCAGCGTCACCATCCCGACGCAGGTGGCAGGCAAGAACAGCGCGCAGTACTACTTGCGGGCGGTCAAGACCAATACCTCGACGCGTGCCTGCGAGACCATCCTCAATGGTGCGAGTGTCGCAGTAGGGATAGGCTATGCCTGTACCGACCCGACGACGTGCGCGGCATCGAATCTGCTCAGCGTGAACGGTACGCTGGTGAGTAGGGATGATACGGTCGGCACGACGTCGGTGAATTTGAATTTCTCCGGCACCAACAATGCCGCCCCCATCACGTTGAATTACGGCGATGTAGGCAACATCCAGCTGCACTTCAAGAAGGCCAGTGTGGGAGGTGCGACTTTGTTGGGTAGCAGCAACGTGTTCCGTACCGACCCCTATGCTTTCAGCGTCAACGCATGTACCACGCTGACCGGCGGTAAATGCACGACAGCCAACACCTCGCCGGTGGATGGCAGCGGCGCGAAGTTCATTGAAGCGGGTATGCCATTCAACGCCACCATCAGCGCCCTCCGTTGCGCGCAACAAGTGGATCTGAGCTGTCTGCCCGGGGCGGTGGCACCCAGCTATGGCAAGGCGAATGCCACACAAGCAGCGCTCGAAAAGGTCGTGCTGTCGCGGGCACTGGTTGCGCCAGCTTCCGGTTCCAGTGGTACCTTGAAGGGAACAGGGGTGACCACGAATCTGTTCCGTAGCGCTTTCACTGACGGCACGGCAACTGTCACTGATCTGACGTGGGATGAGGTCGGCGTAATCACCTTGACCGCGAGCGCCACGGGCTTCATGGGAGCGACGCTCACCACGACCGGCACCAGCGGCAATGTCGGGCGCTTCGTGCCGCATCACTTCGATACCGTTGTGGAGGGCACGATGCCCTGCGCGACCGGGCAGGTATGTCCGGCAAGCGTGAACCCCATGGTGTATTCCGGACAGACGCTCGCCAAGACCACGGTGACTGCCAAGAACGCCATAGCCACCGTCGTGTCGGGTCTGACGACCTATGGGACGACGAGCAACTACAAATACGTGAGCCCGACCGTCAGCTTTGCAAAAGGCATCACCTTGAGCGCTGTGGATGCCAGCACGGGCAATACGGCAGTCGGCGGCGGCACATTGGGCGGCACGCTGACACTGCCTGCCACATCCTTCACGGGCACGGGTTCCGGGGTATTGACCGCTGCTGCGGATAACACCGGTACGCCGAAATTCACCCTGACGGCAAGTGCAACCCCTGCCCCGGTGAATTTCTACCTGCACGCGGTGGAGAGCAGCGGTACCGATCTGGTCAAATCCGAGGGGACGGGGGCGACACAAGGCGGAGCGAGATCCGTTGCCGGCCGTTTCAAGATCAGCAATGCCTATGGCTCGGGTCTGCTGCCTTTGCCTATCACCGCCGATGTGCAGTTCTATGATGGGACGGCGTGGCAGAGGAGCACGATGGACAGCATCACGAAGATCGATCCGCGTGTGGATCCGAACGGGAATTTCAAGCCGACGGGCATGGCGGTCACGGCAACCAGTACCGCTCAGCTATCGGTTTCCGGCGGAAAGTTGCAGGGATTCGAATTGAACGCACCGGGCGCATCAGGAACTGCGACACTCAGCTTCACCAGCCCAAGCGGGGCACCTGACATCAGCTATCTGCTGACGAACACGCTCGTGACAGGTGAGGCGATATTCGGTACCTATACGGGCAAGAGGCCTTACATCTATCAGCGAGAATCTTACTGATAGGCGTCGGTAAGCTGTCAGGCCGCCGTGCTTGCGCGTGGCTGCTTGGCAGCGGAACGTCGGAAAATCGACGAAAAGGGCAGATAAAATGCCGGAAGCTGGACGCCGAAGGGGAAATTTATCCTTGACGGCAATAGGTTAGTAGATTAAGTTCGCCCAAATTATGGAATTTTCCCGATTATTCTCGTTGTTCCAGCGCGGTAGCCGTGAGGCCGGCTGGACAGCTGTCACCCTTGGAAGCAAGGGGGTCTATGTCGCGCAGGCGAAGTATGTCGGGGCGCGTCCGCAGGTCACGCGCTGCACATTCCTTGCCGCGACCGAGGTGAATTCGGCTACGCTGGACAGAGTGCGCAAAGAACTGCAACTCGATAATGCGCGCGTCACGACGTTGCTGGCTCCCAACGAGTATCAGATGCTGATGGTCGAGGCACCGAATGTGCCGGTGGATGAATTGAAAACAGCCATCCGCTGGAAGATCAAGGACTCGCTCAACTACCATGTGGATGATGCGACCATCGATGTATTGCAGATCCCCATCGGAAAGTATGGCAGTGAGCGTCCGCAATCGTTGTATGCCGTAGCGGCCTCGAACGAGACGATACGCAAGCGCATCAGCATGTTCGACAAGGCAAAGATAGACCTGTCCGTGATCGACATCCCCGAAACGGCGCAACGCAACATTGCTGCACTGTTCGAGACCGAGGGCAGGGGCTTGGCGATGCTGTCTTTCGATGATGAGGGGGGGCTGCTCACGATCACCAGCGACGGCGAGTTGTTCCTGGCCCGTCGCATCGAGATCACCGTCGGGCAGTTGTCCGATGCGGACGAGACGCTGCGTCAGCAGTACCGTGATCGCGTCGAACTGGAAGTGCAGCGTTCGCTTGATTATTTCGACCGTCAATTCCATCACCTGTCGATCAATCGGATGCTGGTATCCGCTCCGGAAGAACTGGGCATGGTCGCCGTGTTGGGCGGCAGCTTGGGCATGCCGGTCGAAACGCTCGATCTGGCGCAAGGGATGGATATCGTCGGGGTGCCGGAATTGGCCGATAGCGAGTATGCGAGTTACGCGCTGTACGCGTTGGGTGCCGCGCTGCGCTTGGAGAAGAAAGCGCTATGAGTCAGCAGATCAACCTGTTCAACCCGGTCTTTCTCAAACAGAGGAAGCATTTCTCGGCGCTGACCATGCTGCAGGCTTTGCTGCTCATCGTGCTGGGATCGATGCTGTTCTACGGTTATGCCATGTACCAGGTGAAACTGCTGGCGAAACAGACGGCCGAGATGAATGTGCGCTACGAGGCGGAGCAGAGGCGTCTGGTCAACTACATCAACGAGTTCTCCCCGGAGCGCGCGCAGAAGCAGCTGAACGATGAGTTGCAGATGGTTGAAGCGCAGGCCAGCCAGCAGGAAACCCTGCTTGCGACGCTCAAGAGCGGTGCGTTCGGCAATACACAGGGTTATTCGGAATATCTGCGCGCATTCGCGCGCCAGACGGTCAAGGGCTTGTGGCTGACCGGTTTCGACATCAATGGCGATGGTGCGCAGATGAGTCTGCAAGGGGCCGTCGTCAATCCACGGCTCCTTCCGGAATATATCCAGCGCATGAATCGTGAGCCGGTGATGCGGGGCAAATCGTTCGCTGCCTTGCAAATGAAGCAGCCGGAAGCTGCAAATAATCAGTCGGCGACGGGGTATGTTGAATTCAACCTGAGATCGGTGGTCGCCGGGGAGGTTGGGAAAAAATGAAAGAGCGTTGGGATCAGCTTGTTTCAAAGATCGACGCGATGTCGCTGCGCGAGCGCGCCTTGGTTTTCGCAGCGGTTGCGTTCGCGCTGGTGGCTTTGATCGACTCGTTCTTCCTCAATCCCCTGCTGCAACAGCAGAAACGGCTTTCCTCGCAGGTGGTGCAGCAGCAGGAGAAAATGAAGGAGATACAGGGGCAGTTGGCGGCGCTGTTGCAGGCTAAGGAAGCCGACAAGGACGCGCCACAGCGCGAGCGTATCCGTCAGCTGCGCGAGCAGATTGCGCAGGGCGAGATGTTCCTGAAGGAAACTCAGGACAAGCTCGTGGCTCCCGAGCGTATGGCACATCTGCTGGAACAGGTGCTGGTAAAGAACGGCCGCCTGCAATTGGTCTCGCTGGAGACGATGCAGGTGGCGAACTTCATTGAGCCGTCGGACAAGGATCCCCAGCCCGCCACGGCAACGGGCAAGCAGATCTACAAGCACGGCGTCAAGATCACAGTGCGCGGCAGTTATGCCGATTTGACGCAATATCTCCAGATGCTGGAAGAGTTGCCTACCCAGATGTTCTGGGGGATGGCGAGCCTGAATGTGGTGAAATACCCCCAAGCGGAATTGACACTGACACTGTATACACTCAGTTTGGACAAGACATGGCTACAGGTATGAAGCGACTCGCCACAGCTTTGCTGTTATGCATGATGCCGGGCATGGGTGCATGGGCGGCTGCCGATTTGGACGATCCAACGCGCCCCGCGTTCGATCTGGTACCCGGGCTGGACGGACAGATCGTGGATACCGCGTCTACAAAGATTGCCCCCACCGGTTTGCAATCCGTGATCCTTTCCGGGAAGCGTGAGGCAGCCATCATCAATGGCACGGAAGTGGAAGTCGGCAAGAAGTATGGCAACGCGACGCTTACGGTCGTGAACGAGACCTGCGTGGTACTGATGGGGCCGGAAGGGCGCCAGGTGATGCACATGTATCCGACGGTCAATCTGTCCAAGAACGAGCTGGCCTGCGCTGGGCGTAGCGGTCTGCAGACCATACGCAAAGTGGCCGTAAAGAAGAAACCAAGGAAAAAAACCGCGCCGGCAAAGAAGAAGGTCGTGACCTGCGTGGATGAAGACACCAAGGATGGGAGTGGAAAATGAGGCAATTATTCATCGTGCTGAGTCTGTTTGCATTCGCCGGTTGCGCGACGAACGGTGCCAGCCAGAACGCCAAGGGCCAGATCGACACAGAACTGGATGCGGCAGTAAAGGCCAGCACGCAGACAGAGGTCTATGACGCGCTGCTGCCGCCATTGCCGGGGCAGACTGCCCCAGCCGATTCCGCCGCCTCTGAAGCGAAGTTCGACCTTGCCGTGAACAACACGCCGGCCCAGCAGGTGTTCATGGCCATCGTGTCCGGCACGCGCTACAGCATGCTGCTGCATCCGGATATCGAAGGGAGCATCTCGCTCAACCTGAAAGACGTGACCGTGTTCGACGCTCTGGAAGCCATCCGCGAGATGTACGGTTACGAATACAAGATCGACGGCACGCGCATCTACATACAGCCACTGGGTCTGCAGACGCGCATCTTCCATGTGAACTATCTGACCGGCCAGCGCGAGGGTAAATCCAGTCTGCGTGTGACATCTGGCTCCGTGTCGGACGCGCCGACCTCTTCCACCGGCGCGACCGGTGTGGCCACCAATTCGACCGGCGGGCAGTCTGCGCTGGACAGCAGCAAGGTTAGCATGACCAGCAGTGCCGATTTCTGGGATGAGCTGAGCAAATCGCTGGCTGCCATCGTCGGCAACGAGAAAGGCCGTAGCGTGGTGATCAGCCCGATGTCGGGTGTGATCGTGGTGCGCGCGATGGCGGAAGAGATGAAGAATGTAGCCGCCTACCTCAAGGCTTCACAGATCTCCATCGAACGTCAGGTGATCCTGGAGGCGAAGATCGTGGAAGTACAGTTGAACGAATCCTTCCAGTCCGGCGTCAATTGGGGTGCGATCAAGAATACGGCCAACAGCGGACTCAGCGTCGGCCAGCTTGCCAACGGCACAAGCTTGCCGAATGCGGGGGGCTCGATCACCAACGGGATCGTGACATCGACGCCGGGAACGAATATCGCGCTGGCCGCTGCCGGATCGCTACCGGCGGGCGCCATCGCGGGCAGCATATTCGGCCTCGCCTTCCAGACCAGCAACTTCGCGGCGCTGCTGAACTTCCTCGAATCGCAGGGTGATGTGCATGTACTGTCCAGCCCGCGCATCGCAACGTTGAACAACCAGAAGGCTGTGCTGAAAGTGGGTACGGACGAGTTCTTTGTGACCAATGTGACGAACACCACGACCACCGGCACGGCCACCACCAGCACGCCCAGCGTGACCTTGCAGCCGTTCTTCTCCGGTATCGCGCTGGATGTGACGCCGCGCATCGACCAGAACGACGAGATCATCCTGCATGTCCATCCGTCGGTCAGCCTGGTCAGCACGGTCAACAAGACCATCAATGTGGGCGGCGTGGGCGGCACACTGAACCTGCCACTGGCCTCCAGTTCGATATCCGAGACAGACAGCATCGTGCGCGCGAAGGATGGACAGATCGTGGCGATCGGCGGTCTGATGCGCCAAGCCACCTATGAAGACCAGTCAGGCCTGCCGGGATTGCCAAAATCGCTATTCGGGCAGACCAGCCAGACATCGCAGAAACGCGAACTGGTGATCCTGATCAAGCCGACGGTGGTGAACAGCGAGAAAGACTGGTCCGACGACATCACGCGCAGCCGTGACCGCATCAAGGGCATGACCCGTTAAGCGATGTACCTGCAGCATTTCGGACTGCGCGAACCACCCTTTTCGCTGACACCGGATACCAGCTTCTTTTTCGCCTGCACGAATTATCAGGAGGGGCTGAACACCCTGCTGGTCGCGGCTCGCAACGGTGAAGGATTCATCAAGATCACCGGCGAAGTGGGCAACGGCAAGACCTTGCTGTGCCGCAAGTTCCTCTCCTCCCTGAGTCAGGGCCGACAGACCACCACGCTGATCGGTACCCAGGATGCCGGCAGCCAATCGGCGGGCACCCAATTCGTCACCGCCTACCTGCCCAATCCTTATCTGGAGCCGCGCAGCCTGCTACTGGCGCTGGCGGATGAGTTCCGTATCGAGCTGGATCCCAACGTCGACCAGCACATGCTGCTGAAAGAACTGACGCGCGCCTTGCTCCACTTCGCACGCGAAGGCAAACGCGTGTTGGTCTGTCTGGACGAGGCGCAAGCGATGCCGCTGGAGAGCCTGGAAGTGCTGCGCCTGCTGACCAATCTGGAGACGGAGAAGCGCAAGTTGCTGCAGGTGGTGCTGTTCGGGCAGCCGGAGCTGAATGACCGTCTGCGCCACAATTCCATCCGCCAATTGCGCCAGCGCATCAGTTTCCAGTACGAGCTGAAAGGCCTGCGCCGCGACGAACTGGAGCGTTATCTGCGCCATCGAGTCGCAGTCGCTGGATACGCCGGCGAGACGCTGTTCGCCCGCAGCGCGGTAGGCAAGATGCATCGTGTGACGGGCGGTACACCGAGGCTGGTGAACATCCTCGCGCACAAGGCCTTGATGCTGGCGTTCGCCGAGGGACGGCAGCAGGTTGGCAGCAAGCATGTCGCCAGTGCGGCAGCAGATACACCCGAAGTGAAACGGGACTGGCTGCCATGGGCACTGTCGGGTCTGGTCATCGCCGTGGCGCTGAGCGTCATCGCGCTGGTGTTGTCACTATGAGCCTGATCAATCAGGTTCTGAACCAGCTGGAACAGCGCGGCGCACACACCGCACCGGATCAGACGCAGATCCGTGCCGTCCCCGCACTGCCGAAACGGGACTGGATCAAACCGTTGGCACTTGCTGCAGGAGTCCTGCTCGTGGCGAGTGCGGGGGGCTGGTTGTGGAAACACAAAGCCGAAAGCCCGGGACCGGAGGCACAGGGCAGCAGTGTTTCCCCGTTAGCGCCGACCGTGGTCGAGCAGGAAGCTGAACCGCGCACTGGCCCCGCTGTACGACTCAGCTATGAGCTCAGCGCGCTGCCGCTACCTGAATCGTTGCGCGAAAGCGAACCGCAGCCCCAGCCGCCATCGTCATCCTCGCGCCCGCTGGTGGCGGACATGGCAGTCGAGCCGCTGCCGGTGCGCGAAGCGCCGAGCAGCCCGCCCGTCATCACACGCAGGGAGGCACCGCTGCCCGTCAAGCAGATCAGCCCGCTGCAACGTGCCGATGCGGATTACCGCAAAGGTCTGCAAGCGCAACAGCAGGGCAAGGTGCCAGAAGCGATGGCTGCCTATGAAGCCGCCCTCAAGGGCAATGAGCAGCATGAGGCGGCACGGCTCGCGATGGCTGCCCTGTTGCAGGAGAACGGCCAGCAAGCGGCGGCCGAGCGCCTCCTGCAAGCCGGCCTGCTCCTGAAACCGCTGCGTTTGTCATACGCCATGGCGCTGGCGAGGATGCAGCTCGGGCGCGAGCAGCTGGGGCTGGCGGTAGAGACGCTGCAGTCGCATCTGGCTGCGGCTGATGGCCAAGCCGACTATCAGGCGTTCTATGCCGCGCTGTTGCAGCGGCAGGAGCGACACAAAGAAGCCGTGACCCACTATGAGATCGCGCTGCAGATATCGCCCCGCAACGGTGTCTGGCGTGTGGGCTATGCCATCTCGCTGCAGGCGGCAGGGCGGCCGGAAGATGCCAAACTGGCTTACAAGCAGGCATTGTCGACCGGTACGCTCTCGCGCGAATTGACCGCCTTCGTGCAGCAGAGGTTGGCGGGACTCTAGTACTTCCCCCGGTGCGGAACGGTGCGCGCCACCACCCAGGCGCTGACCTCCCTGGCCCCCGCATCGCGCAGCAGATGCGCCAGTGCATCGATCGAAGCGCCGGTGGTCATCACGTCATCCACTATCGCGACATGTTTGTCCCGCACATCCAGGCCTGCCGTCAACGCGAAGGCCCTGCGCATGTTGCGGCTACGTGCCCGCCAGGGCAGGGTGGATTGAGGGGGTGTGTCACGCACACGGGACGCTGCACCGGTAAGCAGGGGCAGTCGCAGCACGGCGGCGAGGCGCGATGCAAGCAGCTGCGATTGATTGAAGCCGCGTTCACGCAAACGCGCAGGATGCAACGGCAAGGCGAGCAGGCAGTCGGGGAGCGAACGGATGCGCGAAGCCAGTGCGTCGGCGAGGAAGTTGGCGAGGATCAGCTGCTCATCGAACTTGAGCGCCTTGATCAGACTATCCAGCGGAAACTCGTAGCGGAAGGCGGCGAGGGTATGCATAAAGCCGGGCGGATGCTGCAGGCAGCGTCCGCACACCTCGCCCGAGGGCAAGGGGGCGGCACAGACCGTGCAAGCGGGACCGGTATGATGGGGCAGGCTGTCGGCGCAAGCGGAACAGCACAATCCGTCGTGACTGGAGGCACCGCACAGGAAACAGGGTTGCGCGGGTAGCAGGCGAGCAATATATGTGCTGATGTTCAGCGATTGCGAGCCAAAAATTGACAATACAACCTCCATCAACGAACATGCGTGCCGCAATTTAGCGCCGAATCCCCTGAAAGCAAACACCAAAATGCAAAGCCAGCCCGTCACCCTCGTTCGTCCTGTTAAAGCTAAGACACCGGCCACGCCACAACGCTGGCGTGTGGAAGCCATCGAAGCCCTGTTCAAACTGCCGTTCGCAGATTTGCTGTTCCAGGCGCAGCAGGTGCACCGCGAGCATTTCGATCCGAACGCGGTGCAGCTTTCCACCTTGCTCTCGATCAAGACAGGCGGTTGTTCCGAGGACTGCGGCTACTGCCCGCAATCCGCGTTCCACGACGCGGGCGTGGAGAACCGCAAGATGCTGGAAGTGCAGGAAGTGATCAAGGCCGCGAAGGCTGCACAGGCTGCCGGTGCCGACCGTTTCTGCATGGGCGCCGCCTGGCGCGAGCCGAGCAAGGAAGACATGGCGGCCGTGGTGGAGATGGTGAAAGAGGTCAAGGCACTGGGCATGGAGACTTGCGCCACGCTGGGCATGCTCAACGACGAACAGACCGAGCAACTGCGCCAGGCCGGACTCGACTACTACAACCACAATCTGGATACCGCGCCGGAGTTCTATGGTGACATCATCAGCACGCGCGACTATCAGGATCGCATCGACACACTGGAACGCGTGCGCAAGGCAGGCATGCATGTATGCAGCGGCGGCATCGTCGGCCTGGGCGAGAACCTGACGCAGCGCGCCGGGCTGATCGCGCAACTGGCCAACATGGAGCCCTATCCCGAGAGTGTGCCGATCAACAATCTGGTCAAGGTGGAAGGCACGCCGCTGGCGCAGCAGGAAGACATCGACCCGCTGGATTTCGTACGCACCATCGCCGTGGCGCGCATCACCATGCCCACCGCGCGCGTGCGCCTGTCCGCCGGGCGCCAGCAGATGAGTGAAGCGATACAGGCGTTGTGCTTCCTCGCGGGCGCGAACTCCATCTTCTATGGTGACCAGTTGCTGACCACCGGCAACCCGGATGTCGAGCGCGACCGCGCGCTGATGGACAAGCTGGGCATGTACCCCTTCGCCGAGAAACACTGATGACCTTTGCGGCGCTGCAAGGTGATCTCGACGAGCGCGCCGCAGAGGGCTTGCTGCGTCAGCGTCGCACGCTGCAAACGCCGCAATCGCCGCACATCATCGTCGACGGCAAACCTTACCTCGCGTTCAGCAGCAACGACTACCTCGGCCTCGCCAACCATCCGCAACTGATCCAAGCCCTGCAACAGGGCGCGGCAACATGGGGCGTGGGCGCAGGCGCGGCGCATCTGGTGAACGGACATTTCACGCCGCACCACGAACTCGAACAAAGCCTCGCCGCCTTCGTCGGTAAACCCGCTGCCCTGCTGTTCTCGACCGGCTTCATGGCCAATCTGGGCGTGGTGCAGGCGCTGGTCGGCAAAGATGACACGGTGTACGCCGACAAACTCAATCACGCTTCACTGAACGATGCGATGCTGCTGTCGCGCGCGAGCATGCAGCGTTACCGCCACGGCGATATGTCCCATCTGGAGAGCCTGCTGGCGAAGCAGCACGGTGGAAGAAAACTGGTCGTCACCGACGCCGTGTTCAGCATGGATGGTGATATCGCGCCGCTGCCGGAATTGCTGGCGCTGTGCGAGAAACACGATGCATGGCTGCTGGTGGACGATGCGCATGGATTCGGCGTGCTGGGGCAACAAGGACGCGGCTCACTCTCGCATTCCGGTCTGGATTCTCCGCGCATCATCCTGATGGGCACATTGGGCAAAGCGGCGGGCGTATCCGGTGCCTTCGTCGCGGCGGAGCAGGTCGTCGTCGACAGCCTCGTCAATAACGCGCATAGCTATGTGTACACCACGGCATCGCCTCCCGCGCTGGCCGTTGCGCTGCTGGAAAGTCTGACGCTCATCGAACAGGGCGATGCCATGCGCGCGCATCTGCAACGGTTGATCGCGAAGCTGCGCGCAGGATTGAGCGATCTGCCCTGGCAATTGATGCCTTCCGACACGGCCATCCAGCCTTTGCTGGTCGGCGACAACAAGCAGGCGCTCACTTTGAGCGAGGGTCTGCGCGCACGCGGCATCTGGGTCGCCGCGATCCGCCCGCCCACCGTGCCGCAGCGCACGGCGCGTCTGCGCATCACCTTGTCGGCCGCGCATACGGAATCGGATGTGCAACGATTGATCGAGGCCTTGCATGCGCTTGCATGTTGAAGTGACGGGGCAGGGCAAACCGTTGGTCATGCTGCATGGCTGGGGCATGCACGGCGGCATCTGGGGCGAAGCCGCCATCCGGTTGGCGGAGGACTTTGAAGTACACAACCTCGATCTGCCCGGACATGGTGCAAGCGAGGCGCAAGGCGATCTCACGCTGGACGGCATCGTCGAACAACTCGATGCGCAGTTCGGTCAGCCTGTCGCAGTCCTCGGCTGGTCGCTCGGCGGCATCATCGCGCAACACTGGGCTGCACGTGCGCCGCACAAGGTCGAGCGCCTGATACTGCTGGCGAGCACGCCGTGCTTCACTGCACGCGAAGACTGGCTGTTCGGGATGGCTGGCGAGACACTGCAGCAGTTCGCGGCTGAACTGGAAAAGAACCATGCCGCCACCTTGCGTCGTTTCCTTGCTTTGCAGGTGCGCGGCAGCGAACACGAGCGCGAGTTGCTGGTCGTGTTGCGCGAGCAACTGTTCAGCCGTGGCGAACCGGATGTGTCCGCGCTGCGCGGTGGTCTGGATATCCTGCGCGATGCCGATCTGCGCGAGCAGGCGGCACGGATCAAACAGCCGACGCTGGCCATCGCCGGCCAGCGTGACAAACTGACGCCGCCGGAAGCCTCTTACTATCTGGCACAGGTGATGCCGGACGCACGCGTGGTGGAGGTGGCGGGCGCGGCGCATGCGCCGTTCCTGTCTCATACCGACACTGTGATCCAGCATATGAAGAGATTCCTGCATGAATGAATTCGAGATAGACAAGAAGCAAGTGCGACAGGCATTCAGCCGTGCCGCAGCGGACTACGATGCGGCGGCGGTGATGCAACGCGAAGTGTGCATCCGCATGCTGGAGAAGCTGGACTACATCAAGCTGCAACCGGCACACCTGTTGGATGTGGGCAGCGGCACCGGCTGGGGCACGCGACAATTGGGCGAGCGTTATCCGAAGGCGGACGTCACCGCGCTCGATATCGCGCTCGGCATGCTGCAGCATGCGCGCGGCACAGCGGGCTGGTGGCGGAAGCTGTTCCAGGGGCGTCGCGAGCGCTTCCTGTGTGCGGATGTCGAGGCGTTGCCGCTCGCTTCGGGCAGCGTGGACATGGTGTGGTCCAACCTCGCGCTGCAATGGTGCAACGATCTGCCTGCCACCTTCGTCGAACTGCACCGGATCTTGCGCACGGACGGCCTGCTGATGTTCTCCTGCTTCGGGGTGGATACACTCAAGGAATTGCGCATCGCATTCCGCGACGTGGACGGCTACAATCACCTCAATCGTTTTGTGGACATGCATGATGTCGGCGACATGCTGGTGGCGGCCGGTTTCGCCGATCCCGTAATGGAGATGGAGAAGATCACCTTGACCTATGAGGATGCGCGCGCGGTGATGCAGGACCTGAAGAGTATCGGTGCACACAATGTCACTGCGGGGCGTGCAACGGGCATGATGGGCAAGGCCGCCTGGCAGCGCGTCATCGAGAACTATGAGACGTTGCGCCGCCACGGCAAGTTGCCGGCCACATTCGAGATCGTCTACGGCCATGCCTGGAAGCCCGTGCCCAAGGCCGCCCCGGACGGGCGCGCCATCATCCGCACCGATTTCAAGCTATGAGCTACTTCGTCACCGGCACCGACACCGGCGTCGGCAAGACGCTGGTCAGTTGCGCCCTGTTGCATGGATTCGCCGCGCGGGGGAAGCGTGCATACGGCTTCAAACCGGTCGCTGCAGGAGCCGACGAACATGACCATAACGAAGATGCCATCGCGTTGCGCGAAGCCAGCAGTACGCAACTTGCCTATGGTCAGGTGAACCCCTATTGTTTCCCGCGCGCCATCGCGCCGCATCTTGCGGCAAGACATGTCGGCGTGCGCATCGAGATGCGCCGCATACTGACTTCGTTCCAGGAACTGGCCGGGCAGGCGGATGAGGTCATCGTGGAAGGTGCGGGCGGCCTGCTGGTGCCGCTGAACGAAGACCTCACTTTCGCCGATCTGGCGCGCGAGCTGGATATCCCGCTGATACTGGTGGTGGGCATGCGCCTGGGTTGCATCAACCATGCGCTGCTGACCATGGCCGCGATCGAGGAACGCCAGCTGGAATGTGCCGGCTGGGTGGCCAATGTGCTGGACGAGGACATGCCCGCGCTACAGGAGAACATCGACACGCTGCGCGCGCGCATCGCAGCCCCCCTGCTCGGTATCGTGCCGCGCATGGACGTGGCGGATGGGAAGCTTGTGGCGCGGCATCTGAATATGGATCTATTGGAGCACGTGCGGGACGATGAGTGAATTCAGTATCTTTGCAGTGTTCGTGGTCGGGCTGCTGGGGGGCGTGCACTGCCTCGGCATGTGCGGCAGCATCGTCGGCGTGTTCACCTCGCAGGTGCCGAAGCAGCACGCACGCTGGCCGTTCCATCTGGCGTACAGCAGCGGGCGCATCGCCAGTTACGTTATCGCCGGTGTGCTGGTCGGCGCGGTGGGGCAGGCCGGTCTGCTGATGCGCGACGCGGTGCCGGTGCAGCATCTGCTGTTCGCGCTGTCCAGCCTGATGCTGGTCATGCTCGGCCTGTATCTGGCCGGAGTGTGGGGCGCAGTACGGCGGCTGGAGCAACTGGGCGGCGGCCTGTGGAAGCGCTTGCAGCCGTACACCACAAGGCTGCTGCCGGTGGACACCGTGCCGCGCGCGCTGGGTCTGGGCGCGCTGTGGGGCTGGTTGCCGTGCGGACTGGTATACAGTGTGCTCCTCACCGCACTGGCCAGCGGCGATGCGCTGCAGGGCGGGTTGACCATGCTGGCCTTCGGCCTGGGGACGTTGCCTAACCTGCTTGCCATCGGCCTGTTCTGGGAAAGCATCCGGAGTTGGGTACAATCGCCGCGTGTGCGACTGGCGGCTGGGGCGCTGGTGGCTGGTTTCGGGGTGTACGGCCTGGTCAAGGTCTCGTACACATTCTATGTGCATGGTTGGACTGGAGCGTGTCATGTCGCTGCGTAACATCCTGTTGCTGTCGTCGCTGCTGCTGCTCGGTGCGTGCGGCGAGCCCAAACTGCCCTCGCCGTTCAAGGCGAACGAAGTCACCGGAAAATATGCGCAGGCCGATTTCAGTTTGCACGACCCGTCCGGCAAGACCGTGACGCTGGCCGACTTTCGCGGCAAGGCGGTCGCGCTGTTCTTCGGCTATATCCATTGTCCAGACGTCTGCCCGACCACCCTGGCCGACATGGCGCAGGTGATGCGCATGCTGGGCAAGGACTCGGAGAAGGTCCAGGTGCTGTTCGTGACGCTGGATCCCGAGCGCGACAAACCGGAATTGCTGGCGCAGTACGCGCCTGCCTTCTACCCTTCCTTCCTCGGCCTGTACGGTGATGCGCAGGAGACCGCCCGGGCCGCTCAGGCCTTCGACATCATCTACCAGCGGCAGGCCACCAAGAGCGGCAGCTACACGCTCGATCATTCGGCCGGCACCTATCTGATCTCGCCGTCCGGCAAGCCGGTGCTGCTGTCGCCCTTCGCGCAGCGCCCTGAATTCCTCGCGCAAGACATCCGCTTGCTGCTGGCGATGAAATGAACGGCCTCGCGGGTTTCCTGAAGTTCGACATCGACGAAGACAACCTGCCGGTGCGGCGCGAGCAGGTGCGCGCGCGCATCGCCTGCTATCCGACCATGATCCTGCCGGCGATGGCCATCGTGCCGCTGCTGGCGTGGGTGATGTGGGACGAGGTGTCGCATCAGGTCCTGCTGTGGTGGATGGCGCTGGCCTTCTCGTCGCAACTGTTCGAGCTGTGGCAATGGTGGCGTCACCGCGCGGCGGCCAACGATATACACCAATGCCGTCGCTGGGACCGGCGCTTCCGCTTCAACACCGCGCTCGGCGCGTCCGTCTGGGGGTTGGCATGGCTGTTGATGTATGTGCCGGGCGACCTGGCTTACCAGATACTGATCATCTGCGTGGCGATGGGCTTCGCCTCGGGCGGTGTGACCATCAACCCGGTACACCGTCCCTCGCTGTTCCTGTATCTCATCTTCCTGCTGGTGCCGCTCGTTATCCGTCTGGCGCTGGAGAACGACAAGCAGCACTGGTTCCTGGCACTGATGCTGGTGGTGTTCATCGCTTTCATGCTGAATGCGGCGATGCGTCTGATGTATACCTTCGAACTCTCGTTGCGGCAGCGTTTCGAGAAGGAGGGGCTGTTGCGCGAGTTGCGCCAGCGCGAAGAGGCGATCGCCGAAGCGCTGGAACAGGCTGAATCAGCCAGTCGCGCCAAATCGAAGTTCCTCGCCACCGCCAGTCACGACCTGCGCCAACCTTTGCAAGCATTGCGCCTGTTCACCGAGGCTCTGCAGGAAACCGCGAAGGACAAGGAAACGCTACGCTTGTCGGGGCAGATCGGCAAATCGGTCGATGCGCTGGTGGATATGTTCGACGACCTGCTGGATGTCTCGAGACTGGGCGCGGGCATCGTAGAACCCCGCTGGCAGCATTTCAATCTGGGGCCGTTGCTGGACAGGCTGTACGGCGATTTCGCCCCCATCGCCCAGGCCAAGGGGCTCGGCTACGAGATGCCGAACATCGGCGAGCATTGCACGCCGCAGGGATGCGCTTCCGTGGTCTACAGCGACCCGTTCCTGCTGGAGCGCATGTTGCGCAACCTGATCTCGAACGCCATCCGCTATACCGACACCGGCAGTGTGGTGGTGCGCTGCCTATGCAAGGATGCCAAGGTGGTGATCACGGTCGAGGATACCGGTATCGGCATCAAAGCCGAGGCCTTGCCGCACATCTTCGATGAGTACTACCAGGTAGGCAATCCGCATCGTGACCGCCGCAAGGGGCTGGGCCTGGGGCTCACCATCGTGCACCGCATCGACCAGTTGCTTGGGAGCGGACTCGAAGTCAGGTCGGAATCCGGTGTCGGCACCACCTTCTCTTTCACCATCCCCAAGGGCGATGCCGCGCAACTCGCCCAGCCGTTTGTCATCTCGCATTCCGAATACGAACTGGATGGCCGGGTGGTCGCACTGGTCGAGGATGATCCGGATATCCGTGAATCGACGCACGAGTTGATGCGGCAATGGGGGTGCCGGGTGTTCGCCTCGGAATCGGCGGATGAGGTGATGCGCGAACTCGATGTGGCCGCACAGCGGCCGGACGTGCTGGTATGCGACTACCGTCTGCCGCAGGGCATGACGGCGATCCATGTCATCCGGCGCATGCGCGAACTGTGGGGTGCCGATCTGCCGGCCGTGGTGCTCACGGGGGATACCGCCAGTGAGACCTTGCACGAGATACACGCCAGCGGCGCCGTGCTGCTGCATAAACCGATCGCTCCGATACGCCTGCGTGCGATGGTGTATTTCGCCTTGACCGGCAAGCATTAGCGGCTGAATGACCATGCCCGGAGTGATATGATCGCGGGCAAGGATCGAGACCGCCTTTCATGAGGGTTCACGCTCCCGCTTGCGGGGGAGGCCGGAAAGGAAGGTGGCTGCAAAAGGGGACATGAGAATGAAGATCAAGGTACTGCTGGTGGATGATCACGCGCTGTTCCGCGATGGCATGCGCTATGTGCTACAGCAACTGGCCGACGAGGTGGAGATACTCGATACCGGCAATTTCACCGAGGCCCTGCAACTGGTCATGGCCAACCCCGACCTGGATCTGGCGTTGCTGGATCTGCACATGCCGGACAGCAACGGCGTCTCTTCGCTGCAACTCTTCCACCAGCGCTTCCCCGCCGTGCCGCTGGTCGTGGTGTCCGGTTCCGACCAGCGCGACGACATCGAGAGCGTGATGAACCTCGGCGCGATGGGCTTCATCTCCAAGATGTCGCCGAGCAAGTCCATGCTGTCCGCGTTGCGCATGGTGCTGGACGGCGGTGTGTATGTGCCGCCGCAGCTGCTGCAACAGGCCGTATCCAAACTGGAGCCCGGTCAGGCGCTCAACGACAAACGCAGCATGCGTGCCAGCAAATATGGCCTTACCCCGCGCCAGCTGCAGGTGCTGCAACTGATCGGGGCGGGAAAGAGCAACAAGGACATCTCGCGCGAACTGGACCTGGCCGAAGGTACGGTCAAGATCCATGTCGCCGCCATCTACCAGACCCTGCATGTCAATTCGCGCGTCGAAGCGGTGGAGACCGCGCGCCGCTTCGGTTTCATCTCCGAGAACGGTGAGTCCGAGGCCGAAGATGGCAGATCGGCCGGGGAAGCCTGATGGCCGCACTGGATAACGCGCGCGCACCGCTGCCCGAGCGGATGCTGCATCTGCTGCGCGAATCGCGCTGGCTGTTGCTGGTGGCATTGGCCGCCTACCTGATTCTGATCCTCGCCGGTTACGACCGTCAGGACAGCGCCTGGTCGCACGAGGCCAGCACCGCCGTCACGCAGAACCCCGGCGGCGCATTCGGTGCATGGTTGTCCGACGTGCTGCTTTACGTGTTCGGCTTCTCCGCCTGGTGGTGGGTCACACTGCTGCTGCAACGCGTGTGGGCGAGCTATCGCCGCATGCGTGCCGACAGCCTGTTCGACGTGCGCACCCTGTGGCTGTCGCTGACCGGTTTCTTCATCCTGTTGCTGTCCAGCAGCGCGCTGGAGGCTTTGCGTCTCTACACCTGGCAGGTCGAACTGCCGCAGGAACCCGGCGGCATGCTGGGCGCGGTACTCGGCGGCTGGCTGGCGCAAGTGTTGGGTTACGTCGGCGCGACCCTGTTCCTGCTGACGCTGATGGCGGTCAGCTTCAGCCTTTACACCGGCCTTTCCTGGCTGCGTTTCATCGACCGTCTCGGCGAGTGGATAGAGGACGCCTACCTGTGGACACGCAACGCCTGGCAGACCTGGCAGGACAAGCGCATCGGCGCGCGGGCCACGCAGCGGCGCGAAGTGAACGTGGAAGAAGAGAAGAAGCGCGTCGAAGACCACCAGCCCATCCATATCGAGATGCAGGTGGTCGAGGTGCCGAAGTCGAAGCGAGTGGAGAAGGAGAAGCAGGTCTCGCTGTTCGCCGACCTGTCCGATTCGCCGCTGCCGCCGCTGCACATCCTCGACCAGGCCGGCAAGCAGGTCGAGGTGGTCTCCACCGAGACGCTGGAGTTCACCTCGCGCCTGATCGAGCGCAAGCTCAACGATTTCAACGTCACCGTGAAAGTGGTCGGTGCCTATCCCGGTCCTGTCATCACCCGCTACGAGATCGAGCCGGACGTGGGCGTGAAGGGCAGTCAGATCACCAACCTGGTGCGCGATCTGGCGCGCGCGCTGTCGGTGGTCAGTATCCGCGTGGTGGAGACCATCCCCGGCAAGACCTGCATGGCACTGGAGCTGCCCAACCCGAAACGGCAGATGGTGCACCTGTCCGAGATCCTGGGCTCGCAGGTGTATGCAGACATGCATTCGCCGCTCACCATGGCCATGGGCAAGGACATCTCCGGCAAACCGGTGGTGGCCGACCTGGCCAAGATGCCGCACGTGCTGGTGGCGGGCACCACCGGTTCCGGCAAGTCGGTGGCGATCAACGCCATGATCCTGTCGCTGCTGTACAAATCCACGCCGCAGGAAGTGCGCCTGATCCTGATCGATCCCAAGATGCTGGAGCTTTCCGTGTACGAAGGCATCCCGCACCTGCTGGCACCGGTGGTCACCGATATGCGCCAGGCCGCCTCCGCGCTCAACTGGGGCGTGCAGGAGATGGACAAACGCTACAAGCTGATGTCCGCACTCGGCGTGCGCAACATCGCCGGCTACAACCAGAAGGTGCGCGACGCGATCAAGGAAGGCAAACCGCTGAGCAACCCCTTCAGCATCACGCCCGAGTCGCCGGAGCCGCTGGAAGAGTTGCCCTACATCGTCATCTTCATCGACGAGCTGGCCGACCTGATGATGGTGGTCGGGAAGAAGGTGGAAGAGCTGATCGCACGACTGGCGCAGAAGGCGCGTGCCGCCGGCATCCATCTCGTGCTGGCCACACAGCGTCCGTCGGTGGACGTCATCACCGGCCTGATCAAGGCCAACGTGCCGACACGCGTGGCATTTCAGGTGTCGAGCAAGATCGACTCGCGCACCATCCTCGACCAGCAGGGCGCGGAAGCGCTGCTGGGACAGGGCGACATGCTCTACCTGCCGCCGGGCAGCGGCTATCCGCAGCGCGTGCACGGTGCCTTCGTGTCCGACCAGGAAGTGCATCGCGTCACCGAGCATCTGAAGGCGCAGGGTGAACCGAACTACATCGAAGGCATCCTCACCTCGATGGATGAGCCGGCCGAAGGTGAGTACGACGGCGGTGGCGGCAACGCCGAGGCCGACGCGCTGTACGACCAGGCGGTGGAGATCGTGCTCAAGACGCGCCGCCCCTCCATCTCGCTGGTGCAGCGCCACCTGCGCATCGGCTACAACCGCGCCGCACGCCTGATCGAAGCGATGGAACAGGCCGGGCTGGTGTCGCCGATGCAGAGCAACGGTAACCGCGAAGTGCTGGCACCGGCACGGCAGGAATGAACATGCTGAAAAGTGTGATCTCGCTCTTGCTGTGTCTGACAGCGTTCGAAGCCCATGCTGGTGCCATCGCCCAGCTCAAATCCTTCATCTCCGGCACACGTTCCGCCCAGGCAGAGTTCACCCAGACCGTGCTCGACAGCAAAGGCCGCAAGATGCAGAGCGCATCCGGCACCATGCAGTTCGTGCGCCCCGGCAAGTTCCGCTGGGAATACCGCAAACCCTATGAACAACTCATCGTCGGCGACGGCGAGAAATTCTGGCTGTACGACGCCGATCTGGAACAAGTCACCGTGCGCAAACTGGACGCCGCGCTGGGCAGCAGCCCGGCGGCTCTGCTCTCCGGCAACAACGAGATCGAGCGCGGCTTCCTGCTGGAAGAAGCGGGAGAGCAATACGGTCTGCACTGGCTGAGCGCCAAACCGCGCAGCAAGGAATCCACCTTCTCCACCATCCGCATGGGGTTCAACGCGCAGTCTGAACTGGCGGCGATGGAGCTGAACGACGCGTTCGGCAACACCACCATCCTGCGTTTCGCCCAACTGCGACGCAATCCGCAGCTCGCACCGTCGCTGTTCCGTTTCGTGCCGCCCAAAGGCGCTGACGTTCTGGGCGAGTGATGTCCGACCTGTTCGCACCCAATGCGCCGGCCGCACCGCTCGCCGAGCGCCTGCGTCCCAAGCATATCGAAGAGGTCATCGGCCAGTCGCATCTGCTCGGCGAGGGCAAGCCGCTGCGCCTTGCCTTCCAGTCCGGAAAGCTGCATTCCATGATCCTGTGGGGGCCGCCGGGGGTGGGCAAGACCACGCTGGCGCGCCTGATGGCGTCGGCATTCGACGCCGAGTTCCTGCCGTTGTCGGCTGTGCTGTCCGGCGTGAAGGACATCCGCGACGCCATCGCGCAGGCCGAGCAGACCCTGCAGCGCAACGGTCGCCACACCATCCTGTTCGTGGACGAGGTGCACCGTTTCAACAAGTCGCAGCAGGATGCCTTCCTGCCTTTCGTCGAGCAGGGGCTGGTCACCTTCATCGGTGCGACCACCGAGAATCCCTCGTTCGAACTGAACAACGCGCTGCTGTCGCGCGCGCAGGTCTATGTGCTGCAGTCGCTGTCCGAAGATGAGATGGGGCAACTGTTCGCGCGTGCACAGCAGGAGGCGCTGCAAGGCCTGTCATTCGACGCGGCGGCTAAGGAGCGCGTGATCTGCTACGCCGACGGTGATGCGCGCCGCCTGCTCAACGTGCTGGAACAGTTGCAGACCGCCGCCCAGGCGGCAGGCCGCAACAACATCGATGTCGCCTTCCTCGATGCCACGCTGGCGCAGAAGATGCGCCGCTTCGACAAAGGCGGCGAGGCGTTCTACGACCAGATCTCCGCGCTGCACAAATCGGTGCGCGGTTCCAGTCCCGATGCGGCGCTGTATTGGCTGGTGCGCATGCTGGACGGCGGTGCCGACCCGCGTTATCTCGCGCGCCGCATCGTGCGCATGGCCTGGGAAGACATCGGTCTGGCCGATCCGCGCGCCATGCAGATCTGCAACGATGCCGCCACCACCTACGAGCGCTTGGGCTCGCCGGAAGGCGAACTGGCACTGGCGCAGGCCGTGCTGTATCTGGCCGTCGCCGCAAAATCGAACGCCGGGTACGTCGCGTATAATGCCGCCCGCGCTTTCGTCAAACAGGACGGCTCGCGCGAAGTGCCACTGCACCTGCGCAACGCGCCGACCAAACTGATGAAGCAACTCGATTACGGCAAGGACTACCGCTACGCGCACGACGAAGCGGGCGGCTATGCGGCGGGCGAGGATTATTTCCCGGACGGCATGCCCAAGGTGAGTTTCTACGAACCGGTGGATCGCGGGCTGGAAGCGAAGATATCGGAGAAGCTCGCGCATTTGCGCGCGCTGGATGAAGCAGCAAAGAACAGAAAAGGATAAGCAGCATGCTGGACATACAGACATTACGTAACGACCTGGCCGGTGTCGCGGCGCGCCTGAAAACGCGCGGTTTCGAACTGGATACAGCCAAGTTCGAGCAACTGGAGGCCGAGCGCAAGACCATCCAGACGCGCACGCAAGAGTTGCAGGCCAAGCGCAATGCCACCTCAAAGTTGATCGGTCAGGCTAAAGCCAAGGGCGAAGATACGACAGCCATCATGGCCGAGGTGGGCGCGCTGGGCGAGGAGCTGAAACAGCTGGAAGCCAAGCTGCCGCAGGTGCTGGCGGACATGGATGCTTTCCTTGCCGTGATCCCCAACGTGCCGCACGCCGGCGTGCCGGTCGGCAAGTCGGAAGTGGATAACGTCGAGACCCATCGCTTCGGCGAGCCGCGCAAGTTCGACTTTGAGGTGCAGGACCACGTCAGCATCGGCGAAGGGCTGGGCGGGCTGGATTTCGAGACCGCTACCAAGATCGCCGGTGCGCGTTTCACCTTGCTGAAAGGTCCGCTGGCGCGCATGCATCGCGCGTTGGCGCAGTTCATGCTGGACACTCACACCGAGAAACACGGTTACACCGAGACCTATGTGCCCTATCTGGTGAATGCAGAATCGATGCGCGGCACCGGGCAGTTGCCGAAGTTCGAGGAAGACCTGTTCCGTATCCCGCGCGTGGTGGGCGAAGAGCAGGAAGAGAAGAATTTCTATCTCATCCCCACCGCCGAAGTGCCGGTGACCAACATGGTGCGCGACGAGATCGTGCCGCTGGAGAAGCTGCCGATGAAGTTCGTGGCGCACACGCCGTGCTTCCGTTCCGAAGCCGGTTCCTACGGGCGCGACACGCGCGGCATGATCCGCCAGCACCAGTTCGAGAAGGTGGAGCTGGTGCAGATGGTGCATCCGGAGCAATCCTATGCCGCGCTGGAAGCGCTGCTCGGCCATGCCGAGATCATCCTGCAGAAGCTCGGGCTGCCGTATCGCGTGGTCAAGCTTTGCACCGGCGACATGGGCTTTTCCGCCGCCACCACCTACGACATCGAAGTGTGGCTGCCGGCGCAGAACACCTACCGCGAGATCTCGTCCTGCTCCAACTTCGAGGCGTTCCAGGCGCGCCGCATGCAGGCGCGTTTCCGCAACGCGGCGGGCAAGCCGGAACTGCTGCACACACTGAACGGTTCCGGTTTGGCGGTGGGCCGTACACTCGTGGCCGTTCTTGAGAACTACCAGAACGCCGACGGCAGCGTGACCATCCCCGACGTGCTGCGCCCGTACATGGGCGGCATGGAGAAACTCTCCAAGTAAGGCGCGCGAATGGGCGTCGTCCATCTGCTCGGTATCGCCGGTGTCGCGGAACATGAGACCGCCGCCGCGCGGCACTGGGCACGCCGTCTGGAATGGCCGATGGTCGGCGTGGCGCTGTGGATCGTGCTGCAGTGGTATCTGGAAGAGACAGGCAGCCTGTCCCATGCCGTGGCGCGTATCGCCGACTGGCTGGTGTGGCTGGCCTTCCTGCTGGAGACCGTCATCCTCACCACTCAGGTGCGCGACAAGCGCAGCTACCTGTTCGGCAACTGGCTGAACATCCTCATCATCACCGCCGGCTTCCCGTATTTCTGGCAATACGCGCCGCTCATCGGCCTGCTGCGCAGCGTGCGGCTGGTGTTGGTGGTCGCTCTGCTGCTGCGCATGTCGCGTTCTGCGCGCAAGTTGTTGTCGCAGCACAAGCTTGGCACCACGCTGATCGTCGCTTTCGTCGCGATGGTGTTGTCCGGCATCATCATGTCGCGCGTCGATCCCTCGATCGGCGATGTGTGGGACGGCATGTGGTGGGCCTGGGTCACCATGGCCACCGTAGGCTACGGCGATGTGGTGCCGCACACCGGTGCGGGGCGTCTGTTCGCCTCGCTGGTGGTGCTGTTCGGCGTGGTGCTAATCTCCCTGCTCACGGCCAATCTGGCCGCCTTCTTCATCGGCAGCGACGTGGAGAAGATCGAGGCGGAGGAGAAGGAGTCCGATCGCATGTTGAAGGATATCGCTGCGCGACTGGAACGCGTCGAGAAGCTGCTTGAAGACCATAAACGGGACTGAAGGAGGCGGGTATGTTCATCGCGCATTTCGGCGTCGGATTCGCTGCCAAGAAGATCGCACCGAAAGTATCTTTGGGAACCCTGTTCCTTGCCGCGCAGTTCATCGACTTGTTGTGGCCTACCCTGTTGTTGCTCGGACTGGAAAGCGTGCGCATCCAGCCGGGAGCGACCGTGGTCACGCCGCTGTTGTTCGAGCATTACCCGATCTCGCACAGTCTGCTCGCGGTGATCGTCTGGGGTGCACTGGTCGCCTCCATCCATCTTTGGCTCAAGAGATCGCCCCGCGAAGCAGTGTTGCTCGGCGTACTGGTGCTCAGCCACTGGCTGCTCGACCTGCTGGTGCATCAACCGGATTTGCCGCTGATGCCCGGCGGCGAGATGCGTGTGGGCCTGCACGCCTGGTCATCGCTGCCGCTCACGCTGATGCTGGAAGTGTCGTTCTTTGCGGCGGGTGTGTGGCTGTATGCGCGTGCGACCCGCGCGAACGACTCAAAAGGGCGCTGGGGCCTCTATGCGCTGGTCGCGTTCCTTGCCCTCATCTATGCCAGTAACCTGTTCGGTGAGCCGCCGCCTGACGCAATGGCGATCGCATGGGTCGGGCAGGCACAGTGGCTGTTGGTGCTGTGGGGTTACTGGCTGGATAGGCATCGACATGCCATTGCACTGAATCCTTAGCAGAAAAGTATTCAATCGTGACTGCTGCCCCAGAATTGGAAATATGAAGTCTTGGGCAGTTTTCTTTCCGCATCCAGACGTTTCAGCATATCGTGATACAGCCGCACGGTCTCGACATGGATCACCGCTTCGCCGCCGCGCGCTTGGCCATACTTGGTGTTCTCGTAATACTCGGGCTGGGACAACAGGGGCATCACGCGCTTCACATCGGCCCATACATCCGGGTTGAGTCCGCGCTGCAGGGTCAGGATGCGCGCGTCCTCCAGATGTCCCATGCCCTGGTTGTAGGCGGCCAGTGCCATCCACAGGCGGTTCTGTTCCGAGATGCGCAGCGGCAGTTGTTCCTTCAGCAGTTGCAGGTAGCGAGCGCCCGCCATGATGCTCTCGCGCGCATCGAGACGGTTCTCCACCCCCATACGGTCGGCAGTCACCTCGGTCAGCATCATCAGGCCGCGCACATTGGTGTACGAGGTGGCGTTCGGGTCCCAGCGTGATTCGCGGTAGGCCAGTGCGGCGATGAGGCGCCAGTCGATACCGGTCAGGTCGGCAGCATCCTGGAACCATTGGCGGTAGTGCGGTAGCACGGCGCGCGTATCCTCGATGAATGCCGTGACATCGATGGGTCCCAGCCGGTCGTTATGACCGTAATGGCGATCGATCGCATGATGCAGTGTCCGGTTCTTGCGGCTCTCGGCAAGGAAGCGGTCGATCTCCTCCAGCAGGGCTTCGTCGCCTTCGGCGCTGATGGCCCAACTCATGTCCGAATCAAGGTTCAGGCTCAGGCCGCTGCCTATCTCGGGGTAGTAGTTGCGCATGGTGGTGATCTGCTCTTCGTTCGCTACCGTGCAATCGATCTCGCCTCTGGCCAGCGTTTCCAGAAGTTCGATGGGCGAGCTGCCTTTGCGCGACTCCCATGCCAATTCTTCATGTTCTTCGCGCAGTTTGCGCAGCGCGGCTTCCTGCGCGGACTCGCGTGCGACCACGATCTCGCGCAGAGTGAGTTCATCGAGTCTGCGGGGTGTGTTGCCGTTGCAGACCACGCGTTCATCCAGCTTGTGGTAACCGCCGCTGTAGCGAAGGGAGGGGTTCGAACGCGAACGGAAGCCGGCGACCAGATGGGCATCACCCGCCAGCAAAGTGGCGACCGCCTCGTCAGATGTCTGTTTGACCAATCTCACCCGGACGTTGAGGTGTTTGGCGAACAAGGTGACCAGATCGGATTCGAACGCGGAATCGGTGACCATGGAGGCATCGGGCACCACTGCGACCAGCTCTCCAGACCGCCAATCAGGCAGGGGCGGCGTTCCGGTCGCCTTGATCACCAGCCATGCGAACAGGCCGACCAGGACGACCACCCGCATTGGATAGAGGCTGCGCATTATCGATCGAGATGCGATTCAGAATGGAGTGAGCAACATTCTGCCCGAAAAAGGAGGTTGCTGGTAAAATGCGCGCCCTTCGCACCGCAGATGCCTTTTGATGCGCGTTCGAACAGAGTCTCGGAGAGGTGGCAGAGTGGTCGAATGTACCTGACTCGAAATCAGGCATACCGCAAGGTATCGAGGGTTCGAATCCCTCCCTCTCCGCCAAATGCAAAACCGCCCCTCGTGGGCGGTTTTTGTTTCAGATGAAACAGTTGACCCTGCCCCGGCTTGCCGTTAGGGTGTGCAGGCGACAAAGACAATAACAGTGGTTCCGGAGGAAGTATGGGCATCCAGACAGAGGGCGGCGTGGTGGAGCGCCGCAAGTATCCGCACATACGCGCGATATTCGACGAAGCCTATCGTATCGTCTATCCCGTATTGAAATCCCGTGGCGAGTCCGGCAGTGCAGCCTCCCACAGCATGCTGCACCAGACCCTGCACAATGCCTTTCCGGACCTGCACAGACAGGACATCCCCATCCTCGCGGCCTCGCTGTCGCGGGTGTTCCACGAGAAGCACCGGGGCGACGCAGCCTGACGGCGGCAGGCTGGATTTCTTTCCGGCCTGCTGTGGGTGCGGTGCTAAAATCGGTGCCTGAATTGACTGTCGCCGATCATGCCGCAACCCGCCTTCGTCCATCTTCGTCTCCATAGCGAGTATTCCATCGCTGACGGCATCGTGCGCATCGACGAGGCCGTGGCGGCGGCGCAGGCGGATGCGCAGCCCGCGCTGGCGCTGACCGACCTCTCCAATGTCTTCGGGCTGGTGAAGTTCTACAAGAAGGCGCGCGGCGCTGGCATCAAGCCGGTGGCCGGCTGCGATGTGTTCATCAGCAACGATGCCGTGCGTGACCAGCCGTACCGTTTGCTGTTGCTGTGCCAGTCGCATGCGGGATACCTGCGGCTGTGCGACCTGCTGACCCGCGCCTATCTGGGCAACCAGTACCGGGGCCGCCCCGAGATCCGCAAGGAATGGCTGAGCGAAGGCACGGAGGGCTTGATCGCCTTGTCCGGCTTCCACCTGGGTGAGGTGGGCCTGGCCCTGCAGAACGGCAGCCCCAATGCCGCAAAACAAGCTGCCCGCGACTATGCCGCGCTGTTCCCCGACCGCTTCTATCTGGAGGTGCAGCGCTGCGGATTCCCGCGCGAAGAGGAGTTCATCCGCGACACGGTGCAACTGGCGAACGCGCTGGACTTGCCGGTGGTGGCCACGCATCCGGTGCAGTTCCTCACCATCGACGATTACAAGGCGCACGAGGCGCGCGTGTGCATCGCCGAAGGTTATGTGTTGAACGACACGCGCCGAGTGAAGAAATTCACCGCGCAGCAGCATTTCAGGACGCAGGCCGAGATGGCCGAACTGTTCGCCGACCTGCCGCAGGCTTTGCAGAACAGCGTGGAGATCGCCAAGCGCTGCAATCTCAAACTCAAGCTCGGTACCAACTATCTGCCCGATTTCCCCACGCCCAACGGCGAGTCGCTGGACGACTTCCTGCGCAGCGAATCGTTGCGCGGACTGGAGCGCAGGCTTGAACATCTCTATGCGGATGAGGCCGTGCGCGCGGAGAAATTCCCGGAATACAAGGCGCGCCTGGATTTCGAGGTCGAGACCATCATCAACATGAAGTTCCCCGGCTACTTCCTGATCGTGGCCGACTTCATCCGCTGGGCGAAATCCTACCGCCACGAACGCTTCCCCAATGGCGTGCCGGTGGGGCCGGGACGCGGCTCCGGTGCCGGTTCGCTGGTGGCCTACTCGCTGGGCATCACCGACCTCGACCCGCTGCGCTACGAGTTGCTGTTCGAGCGTTTCCTCAATCCCGAGCGCGTGTCCATGCCCGACTTCGACGTGGACTTCTGCCAGGACGGGCGCGAGCTGGTGATCCAGTATGTGCGCCATCACTACGGCGAGGCCTGCGTGTCGCAGATCGCCACCTTCGGCACCATGGCCTCCAAGGGCGTGATCCGTGACGTGGGCCGCGTGCTGGATTTCCCCTACATGCTGTGCGACCGGCTGTCCAAGCTGGTGCCGGTGGAAGGCGTGAAGCCGGTGTCGCTGGCCAAGGCGCGCGAGATGGAGCCGGAGTTCAACGCCATCATCGCCAGCGAAGAAGGCGTGGACGAACTTCTGGAACTGGGTGAGCGCCTGGAAGACCTGACGCGCAACGTCGGCATGCACGCCGGTGGCGTGCTGATCGCGCCGGGCAAGCTCACCGATTTCTGTCCGTTGTATTGCGCCGAAGGCAGCGAGAGCACGGTCAGCCAGTACGACAAGGACGACGTGGAAGCAGTCGGTCTGGTGAAGTTCGACTTTTTGGGCCTGCGCACGCTCACCATCATCGACTGGGCGGTGCGCTACATCAAGGCATCAGGTATCGAAGGCACGCAGGATTTCAACATCGACACCATCCCGCTCGACGACAAGCCGACCTACGACAAGATATTCCGCAATGCCAACACCACCGCCGTGTTCCAGTTCGAGTCGCGCGGCATGAAGGACACGCTGGTCAAGGCACAGCCGGACTGCATCGACGACCTGATCGCGCTGAACGCGCTGTACCGTCCCGGCCCGATGGACTTCATCCCGGACTACATCAACCGCAAACACGGACGCGAGAAGGTGATCATCCCGCATCCGCTGCTGGACAAGGTGGTGCGCAGCACCTACGGCATCATGGTGTACCAGGAGCAGGTGATGCAGGCCGCGCAGGCGGTGGCCGGATACACGTTGGGCGGCGCGGACATGCTGCGCCGCGCGATGGGCAAGAAGAAGGCCGAGGAGATGGCCGAGCAGCGCGCCATCTTCGTGGCCGGTGCGGCCAAGAACGACATCGACGAGAAGAAGGCGAACGAGATCTTCGACACCATGGAGAAGTTCGCGGGCTACGGCTTCAACAAATCGCACGCCGCCGCCTATTCCGTGGTCGCCTACCAGACCGCCTACCTGAAGTGCCATTTCCCGGCTGCGTTCATGGCGGCCACGCTGTCCTCGGAAATGGACAACACCGACAAGGTGAGCTTCTTCTATCAGGATACTGCGGCGCAGGGCGTCACCATCCTGCCGCCGGACATCAACAGTTCGCTGTACCGTTTCACGCCCACCGACGAGAGGACCATGGCTTACGGTCTCGGTGCGGTGAAAGGTACCGGCGAAGCGGCGGTGGAGAACATCGTGGCGGCGCGCAAGGAAGGCGGACCGTTCAAGGACCTGTTCGATTTCTGTCGCCGCGTGGACAAGCGCGTGGTGAACCGCCGCGCCATCGAAGCACTGATCAAGGCGGGTGCGTTCGACAGCATCAACGACCATCGCTACCAGTTGCTGGCCTCGCTCGATGCCGCGCTGGGCAGCGCCGAGCAGCATGCGCGCGCGGCCAACCAGGTCAGCCTGTTCGGCGACGACCCCGCGGAAGACATGACGCTGCCGCTGGCGGACGTGCCGCGCTGGAAACTGCGCGAGCAACTGGCGCAGGAAAAGACCGCACTCGGCTATTACCTGTCGGGTCATCCCTATCAGGAATACGCACAGGAACTGTCCAACTTCGTCAGCATGCGGCTGGACAAGGTCACCCCGGAGATATTGCCTGCCAGCAACGGCAAGTCACGCCGCCAGGAAAAGGAACTGGTGTTGGCCGGCATCATCAGCGGCATCCGCATCCTGCAGACGCGGCGCGGCCGCATGGCCGTGCTGACGCTGGACGACGGCAGCGCGCAGATCGAGATGACGGTGTTCAACGACCTGTTCGAACCCAACCGCAACTGGCTGCGCGACGACCAGCTGGTGGTGGCACGCGGTCGCGCCAGCATGGACGACTACTCCGGCGGCATGCGCATCAGCGCCGATGCGCTGCATGATTTCGCGTCGGCGCGCGCGGTGTTCGCCAAACGGCTGGATATCGACTGCTCCATGGACGACAAGGTGTGTACCAAGCGTCTGGCCGAGATGCTCAAACCCTACTGTGGTGGTGAATGCGCCGTGCAGATCAACTATCGCAACCTGATCGGCGCAGCCCCGCTGCGGCTGGGTGACGAGTGGAAGGTCACCCTGCCCGAGGAGTTGCTCGCCACCTTGTCCGAGGAGATCGGCCCGGACAAGGTGCGCGTGGTCTACACATAGCCGAGCCAGACACTGGGGTATGGCGGGTATCCAGGTGAGGGTTGTGGTAGTTTGCGGTCGGGGGGCCGTAGATAAGAACGAAGGTTGTCCATGCGAGGAGAGCATCAAAACGATATGCGGTTGATCGACATCGCCACGCGCGATGTCTCGACCTGTCTCGTCCATTCAAGCCTGTCGGACGCCGCTACGGCGATGGCAGCGCACCGTTTCTCGTCCATCGTCGTGACCGACGACTCCCGGCACCCGGTGGGCATCGTCACCGAGCGCAACATCCTGCGCGCCATGCACGACGGCATCGCCGGGAATGCGACATTGCATGCAGTCATGTCGGCACCGGTGGTGGTCATGTCCGGCGACACCCCCGTCCTGGAGGGGTACCGCACCTGCCAGCGCGAAGGTATACGCCATCTGGTGCTGGTGGATGGGGCGGGCGTGGTCACCGGGGTGGTCAGTGAGACCGACTTCCGTTTGCATCTCGACCTGACCCTGCTGGCCGGGCGACGCAGGATTACCTCAGTCGCCCAGCGCACCGGCATCACGCTGCCCCCGGAGACGCCACTCAAGCATGCGCTCGACCTGATGCAGGCCCAGCACAAGACCTGTGTCGTCGTGGTCGCGGAAAGCAAACCGCTGGGCATCGTGACCGAGCGCGATGTGGTGCGGCTCTTTTCCTCCAGGACGGACTGGATGGATACCACGCTGGGTGATGTGATGATCTCGCCGGTACTGAGCATCGTGGCAGGTGCCACCACCAGCCAGGCGGCCGAGACGATGCTGTCGCACAAGGTGCGCCATCTGGTCGTGGTGGACGCGAACGGCGACATGCAGGGCATGGTCAGCGAACACGACCTGACGCAACTGATGGCGGCGGGCATGCACGACCAGCGCACCGGCATCGAGGCCTCGTTCCTGCATACCCTGCTCGATACCATCCCCGACCTGATCTGGCTCAAGGATGCCGAAGGGCACTACCTCGCCTGCAACCATCGCTTCGAGCGATTCTTCGGCGCTTCCGAGAAAGACATCGTCGGCAAGACCGATCATGACTTCGTCGACCGCGCGCTGGCGGATGCCTTCCGCGAGCATGACCGCATGGCGATGGCGGCGCAGAAGCCCACTATCAACGAGGAGTGGATCGCCTTTGCGGACGACGGGCACAAGGAGTTGCTGGAGACCATCAAGATGCCGATGCGTGACCGCTCCGGCAAACTGATCGGTGTGCTGGGGGTAGCGCGCGACATCACCGAGCGCAAGCGCATCGAGCAGGCGTTACAGGAGAGCGAGCGCGAGTTCCGCGCGCTGGCCGACAATCTGCCGGACAACATCATCCGCTACGACCGCGACTGCCGCGTGCGCTACATGAACCCGGCGATGGCGCGCACCGTCGCGCCGGAGCTGCTGCCCATCGTGGGCAAGCTGCCCTACGAGTCCGCCCCCGGCTCGGCGCAGATACGCGGTTTGCAGAGCCTGGTCGAAAAGGTCATGGACAGCGGCGAGCGCGTGGAGACAGAGGTGGAGATGCTGCATCCGGACCGCACCCCGCACTGGCACCATGTCATCTTCGTCGCCGAGCGGGACAAGGACGGCCGTGTCATCGGCGCGCTGGGCATAGGCCGCGACATCAGCGAACGCAAGCGCATGGAGGAAGCGCTGCGTGCCTCGCTGGACGACTATTCCGGCCTGGTGGAACGCATCCCGGTCGGCGTATACAAATACCGGATGCCGGTGCAGGGTGGCGGTGTGTTCGATTACGTCAGCCAGCGCTGGTGCGAATTGCTGGATGTGGATGAGCAGGATGTGATGCGCGACCCGCAGGCCGCCTTCTCCCGCCTGCTACCCGAGGACTTTGAGGAGTTCCGCTGGCTCAACGATGCGGCGCGCGGGCAGATGCACCGTTTCGAATGGGAGGGGCGCATCAAGCGCCGCGACGGAGCGATACGCTGGCTGCACATCGCGGCGCAGCCGACGCGGCTGGAGAACGGCGACATCCTGTGGGACGGTATCCAGTACGACATCACCGACCGCCGCCTGGCCGAGGAAGCGCTGCGCATCAACGCCAGCGTGTTCGACAACAGCCAGGAAGCCATCGTCGTCACCGATGCGGACAATCTCATCATCGATGTCAACACGGCCTTCACCACCATCACAGGCTATGTGCGTGCCGAGGTGCTGGGCAAGAATCCGAACCTGCTGAGTTCCGGCAGGCAGGACCCATCGTTCTATGAGGCAATGTGGCAGGCCTTGCGCGAGCACGGCACCTGGCGCGGCGAGATATGGAACCGGCGCAAGAGCGGCGAGGTGTTCGCCGAGATGCTTTCCATCTCGGTCATCGCCGACCATCTCGGCCAGGTGCAGCGCCATGTCGGCATCTTCTCCGATATCACCTACTTCAAGGAGCACGAAGCCGAGCTCAGCCACGTCGCCAACTACGACGCGCTGACCGGTGTGCCCAACCGCCGCCTGCTGGCGGACCGCCTGCGCCAGGCGATCGCGGTCGCGCAGCGCAACGGGAGCATGCTCGCCGTCTGCTACATCGATCTGGACGGGTTCAAGGAGGTCAACGACCAGCACGGCCACGAGATGGGCGACAAGCTGCTGGTCGACATCACGCGCCGCCTGCAGGATGTGTTGCGCGCGGGCGATACCCTGTCGCGTCTGGGCGGCGACGAGTTCGTGATGCTGTTCAACGGCATGCGCGATGAGAGTGAATGCTATCCGGTGCTGGAACGGGTGCTGGATGTCATTGCGCAGCCGGTCGTGCTCAAGGGGGCTCAGGTCGTCGTATCGGCCAGCATAGGTGTGACGCTCTTCCCCGAGGACGCCGCCGACAGCGACACCTTGCTGCGGCACGCCGACCAGGCCATGTACATCGCCAAACAGAACGGCAAGAACCGCTTCCATCTGTACGACGCCATGCATGACCGGCGCGTGCGCACGCTGCACGAGGGACGCCGCCGCATCGCGCAGGGCCTCGATGCCGGCGAGTTCGAGCTGTATTACCAGCCAAAGCAGGAGCTTTCCAGCGGCGACATCGTCGGCGTCGAGGCACTGATCCGCTGGAACCACCCCGAGCGCGGTCTGCTGTCACCCGCCGAGTTCCTGCCCATCATCGAGAACTCGGAACAGGATGTGCAGCTGGGCGACTGGGTGATCAGGAATGCATTGGCGCAACTGCACGCCTGGGAACGCGCGGGACTGCAGCTGCAGGTGAGCATCAACGTCTCCGCGCAGCATCTGCAGGTCGCCGACTTCGTGGAGAATCTGAGAAAGGAACTGTCGTGTTATCCCAAGCTGCGCGACGGTGCGTTGCAGATCGAGGTGCTGGAGACCGCCGCGCTGGAAGACATCGTCCAGTCATCCGAGGTCATCGACGCCTGCCGCGCGATGGGCGTCACTTTCGCACTGGACGACTTCGGTACCGGCTATTCATCTCTGGTCTACCTGAGCAAACTGTCGGCCGACACGCTGAAGATCGACCAGTCCTTCGTGCAGGGCATGAGCATCAACAAGGGCGACCACGCCATCGTGCAGGGCGTCATCGCGCTGGCCAACACCTTCGGCCGCCACACCGTGGCGGAAGGGGTGGAAGACGGTGCTTTGAACGATGAACTGCAGAAGATGGGGTGCGGCTCGGTGCAGGGCTACAGCCTTGCGCAACCCATGCCGGCCGGGGAAGTCACCGGTTGGATAAGACAGTTTCGGGATGTGCCGAAACGCTAGACTGCCGGTTGTTTTCATGCGCCATCCCCCGCTCGGGTGATGTGCCGTTTCCAGGTTGACAATAGACTGCCTCAAGCGCAGTGTTGCGCTTGTATCGGCCAGTTGGAGAAGGCCGTGTTTCGCAGTCCAATCATCTTGCAAAAGGGGGTCAAAATGAAAAAACGCATGATAGTGACCGCTGCGTTGTTGTCGATGTGCATGGCAGGCGCAGCAATGGCTCAGGAGGGAAAGTGGGAGATGTCGGTCGCCGGCAACCTGACGGCGACGACGACCGACGTGAACGGCTATACCTCCGACTCCACCAACAGCTTCATCTACTTCCGTCTGGGGCAGTACCTGAGTCCTGAACTCGTCGTTTCTGGCAACGTTGCCATGTTCGGCAGCAGCAGCGGTGGCGGGGCGACCATGAATGTCGGCACCACCTTCGGCCTGGGTGCCAAGTACTACATGGATGGTGCGGCGAAATCAGCGTTCGTGCCCTTCCTGGAAGGCGAAGTACACGCGGTAGTGATCACCAGCGATACCACCACCACTGCTGCGACGACGACGAGCGGCGGCGGCTTTGCTTTCGGTGTGGGCGGTTCCTATTTCCTCACCGAGGATGTCTCAGCCGATCTCTCGCTACAGGGTTTCGCAGACGGACTGACGAGTGATAGCAGCAACGCGAGCATGACCCAGAGCGGTGTGCGCATGCTGTTCGGCCTGACCGCACGTTACTGAGCTGATGTGCGCTGGCTGCCCGTGGCACAGACTGCTGCGGGTGGCGTCTGGCTCGTTGCTGATTCGGTTGGCGTGTCTGGAGCGCAATAGCCCATGAGGGGGGGTGTGTATGTCCGGGATTGGCATCTAGTATGCCGTGGCGCGGTGTGGCGCTTGAGACAAGCACCGGAACAAATGGTCAGTTGTCTCAATCACTTAATAAGGGGAGCAAGATGAAGAAGCGCATGTTGGCTGTTGCAGTGCTGTCGATGTTCGTGGCGGGTTCGGCTATGGCCGAGGAATCGGTGTTCGCGAGTCTTCTGGGTGGGGGGAAGTCGGCAGGCGGTTACGCCGGTGAGCGTACGCTGATGGGTATGGTCGATATCGGTGACACGACCACAACCGGTACGGTCTATTTGAGCGAAGGCCGCTATATCGATGCCAAGACAGTTATTTCGTTCATTTTGATGGACACTATCTCGGTCACTGACAGCGGTGGGCGTAACGAAGTAGTAAGCAACTTTATGACTTTGGGGATGGGAGCCAAGTATTATCTGGGGGCGCCGGCAAAGTCGGCTACCGTGCCGTTCGTGCTGGGTAACGCCGGTATCCTGCTCATGTCCTCTTCGGTCACAAGACCAAACAGTCTTAACATTCCTGTCACTACCGAAAGTTCCGATGCTGGATTCTCCATCCAGGGTGGTGGTGGTTTTGCGCACTTCGTCACTGAAGAAGTATCGCTGGATGGCACCGCGCAGGTCTATTCGAACAGCTACTCCGGCACTAGCACGTCCGGTGTACGTCTGAACGTGGGTATCACGGCTCGTTTCTGATCCTGTATCGCCTGAACAGGCCGCGAGAGCGGCCTGTTTTGTGACTGGCTTGAATATATGGCGGATCAACTGATGAAGCACATCCTGCTTGGCATCATGTTCACTATGGCTTTGGCGCTGTCCGATGCGGGCGCGCGGGAAGAACAGGTCGCGGTCGTCGTATACGGTCAGAACACAGCAGCCAAGCAGTACTTGCGGGTCGCACAGACTCGTTTCGAACAATTGCTGGCCGACAACGGCGTCGTCGTCCTCGACCAGAAGAAAGCAGAGCAACTCAAGAGATCATGGGCGCGGCTCGGTGATCCCGGTGCATTGATCACTGCGGAGGATTTTGTCGAGAATGCGGGGAAATACGACATCTCCGGCATCTACCGCATCTATCTGGGTGTGGGAAAGACTTCGGGACTGGCCTCGACCTTCACCGCTACAGCAGTCGCGGATATCCGATTCATCGGCGAGGGTGCACAGATCAAGTCTTTCGCTTCCGCCCCGATGGGCACCAAAGGGATGCCTCCCTCGGACGGGCTGACGGAGTCCGCCGCTGTGAACAATGCCATCCAGCGCGCGATCGACCAGACTGCCGAGAAGTTCGGCATACAGGTGATGGACATCACCAATCCCAGACTGGTCAAATTCTCGCTCAAGCCGCTCCCGATGTTGCCGGACGGGGCGGAATTGCTTGCAGCCCCACCGCTGCTGGCAAAAGACAGCGAAATGGTCGCCTATGCAAAATTGCAATCGGACGATTGGACCTTTGAAGAGCCGACCTGTGTCAGGGCATCACCCGATGGCCGCATGGCAGCGGTCGGCACCTACCTGATGCGCACGGCATTCAATTTCGGACGGCCGACCCGCTCCTATGCTTCCTATCTGCATGTGGTCGACGGTGATGCGAAGCGCGAAGTCGAGCGATTCGAAGTTTCCAACAAGGATCCCCGCTATCAGCGCGGCGGCTCGAAGATCACCGATTGCATGTTCATGCAGACCTGGCGCTATGTGGCGGCTGTATCGCAGAGCCATCTGGTGTTCGCGGACACGGAGCGCGGCGTCGAATTGGCGCGGATATTGTTCGATGATCCGTTCGACGCGCCCGTGCTGGATCATCTGCATACCCAGGAAGCGGACTATCTCGCGGTGAGCGAGGGTGGGCGCAGACTGTTCTATCAGGTGGTGAGAGAGTGATTCCTGCGCGCGCTACCGGAACGAATCGATCGCTGATGAAGTTCGGCGCGACAGTATTTCTCGCTACTGCGGCTTTTTCGTTCTTCTCTTCCGCACATGCAGCTGCATGCACGGAGGGCGGCCCGCGACCGGCGTGGATCGACAGCCCGGAGACGGTGACCGACCAGCACTTCTTCGCTGCCGGTGTATCGGATAGTGCGCTCGTCCCCTTGTCGGAACGTATCGCCACCGCCAAGCAGAATGCCTTGAAGAGTCTGTCCGAGATGATCCAGGTCTCGGTCAAGAACGCATTCGTTCTTGAACAGACGAGCCGCAAGAGCTGGGGCAGCGAATTCACCGATTCCAATCTGAGTTCGGTGACCCAGACATCCACCGAGGCCTCGTTGCGCAATGTCGAGATCATAGACACCTGGGAAGATCCAAAATCTTGCGATATGTGGTTGCGCGCGCGCGTTTCCAAAGCCGATGTGGAGAAGGGCAAGCAGGAAGGGCTGTCGAAGATGCTGTTCGCCGCGATGAAAGCGAATGCCGAAATCGCGCAGAACGACACGCAATCACTCGATAAGCGGTTGGCCGCTACCGAGGCCGCGCAGGATGCCTTGTCGCGTATCGCTTTCGAGTTCGTCAAGGATCCCGGTTCGGCGGATTACTACCAGAAATTGCTGGGCGGATTGAAAGCATCTTTGCAGCGAGCCAAGGACAAGCTGCAACAGGCGCAGTCCGATCTGCGCGAGGCTGATCTGCTGGTCGCCGAGGCTGGCATGCAGACCAGCGAGAACGAGCGGGCGAAGCGGCTGACCAGGGCGACGATTTTGTACAAGACACTGCTCGCCAACCATAACGCCGGTATCCCCGACATGTTCGGTCCCGGCGATCTGCTGTTCAAGCTGGGGGAAGTCGAACTGCAAAGACGCAGTCCGTGCGGCGCGCGGAACTACTTTCAGCAGGCGCAGGATTCCGCGCAACTGATCGACCGCCGGGAGATCGCGCGCAAGAAGGCCGAGACACTTGCCTGCTCGGCGGATGATATGGAAAAGACGTTGTGGCGGCAGTATTTCGAAGGTCGCCCGGTGACGCTGTTATGCTATTTCAAAGCGGGCAAGGATGCGGGAAGCTGGCTCAAGGCATGCGACGGACTCAACAATGTGATCCGTCCTTTGGGGGCGGAAGTCGAGTTCAGGAACAAACCGCTGACAGCGGCACAATTGACTGCGATGACGCAAGGCGAAATGCCGGATATGCTGCGACAGGAGGGTCTGCTGCTGGCAGTGGTGGCTTCCGGCCAGATGGCCTCGCGTGTCGATCGCGATCCGCAAAGTCGCGGTCGCGATTATCAGTTCGATGGTGCCATGGCCAGCCTGTTGGTGGAGAACGGTGAGGTCGTGTTCTCCGACCGTTTCAAAGGTACGACCGGCTGGAATCCGATCTCCGCAGATATGGTGATGGATGTGCTCGGGATCAATGTCGTGAAGCGTTGGCAGAGCAAGTTCTCGAAGTTCCTGAATCAGGACATGAAGCAATGACGCCTGTCGTGACCGGATCGATCCGATACCGGGGCGGGGCCAAAGGAGTGTGATGATGGGGGTTCGAAAGATCTTGAGCATGGCTTTGTTTTCCAGCCTGCTTGGACTGACGGCGGTCGATGTCTGTCTGGCCGATGAAAGCATCGAAGTGGTCAGGTCGGAAGGGGTGCTCCAGGTTGGCGAGCCGGACAAGCAGGCGACGGATGCACGGGTCAAACGATTGACCGGCAACCGCTATGTGTTCAGCACGGGCGCCAACGGCAGGGCGGTGGTCAGAGTCGGCAGCGCCGGATTCGTGGTCGTCGAACGCAACAGTACGCTGGAAGTGGATCGCACCGGCGGCGCGGCGAATCTTTTCAGGCAGGTCAGCGGTATGATCTATTACGCGATGAACAAGGTGCAGCGATCCATGCACAAGGTACAGATCAAGACGTCGACTGCCGTGATCGGCGTGCGGGGCACGCGCTTTGTGGTGGTCGATGAGGAAGCGCGCAAGGAGATCGGTATGCGCAAGGGCGAGATCAGCGTGACTAGCCCCAGCGATGAATACGAGATCCACCGCCGGCAAGTGAATGATGAATTCGACGCTTACAAGAAAGAGGCACGCGATGCGATCGCGCGTGAGAAGCAGGCGTTCGAAGCCTATCGCGCGGAAACGGCCAGGGAGTTCATCGAGTACAAGCGCGAATTCACCCTGGCTGCCGACAGGATGGTGTCCTTCGATGGCAACAAAGTCACGGAAGGTGCGCTGAACGAAAAGACCAGGCAGGATATGCAAAGCCTCGAATCCTTCGGGGCGGAGTGGATAGGGGCAGTGCACGACTGAGTCGGGGCGTGTGCTGAAGTGCAATGGGGTGTTCGGGTATATCAATCAAAGGAGGGTGCATCATGCGTAATCGTATCGTTGGTTCGTTAGTGGTTCTGGGACTGTTGGCAGTCAGTGGTTGCGGCAGCGCGCCGGTAAAGGAGGAGAAGGTCGAGGTGGCACCTGAGTGCGTGTTCCCGAACTCCCAGAAAGCGGCACCGGACTGGGTGTGCGACATGCCGGTTGAAGGCGTAACGGTATCGGCGGTAGGCGTGGCGGCGAAGTCTGCCGCCGGCGCGGGATTCATGAAGCAGATGGCGATGGCCGATGCGCGTGTGCAACTGGCGCAGATGGTGCGTATCCGCGTGACCAATATGATCAAGCAGTATGCGGAGACGACCGGTGCCGCCAATCAGCAGACCGTGGATCAGGTGAATACATCGGTCACCAAGCAGATCACGGAAGAGACGCTGGTCGGCACCCGCTTGTATCGCACCATCACCGGGCCGGACGGTTCCATGTATGCACTGGTCGGACTGGATGAGGTCAGCGCTCAGAAGATCACCGAGACCGCGCTCAAGTCCAGCATGAACAACGATCGCGCAGCCTGGCAGCAGTTCCGGGCCCAAAAAGGTCAGGACGAGTTGGCGGCAGACATCGCCCAGCAGAAGTTGGCCCAGTAAAGACGAAAGCGCAGCGATTGCGCGCGAACCACGGTCGGCCTGTCGCAGATCGCGACAGGCCGACTCCAGTGAGCGGTTAAATGATTTAGGGAGGCAGCATGCGTAGATTCATCGCTTTGATCCTGTCAGTCGGTTTCCTGTGTGTAACGACCGGTTGTGCCACGAAGAAAGAGAAGGATGATTGGGAGCAATACCGGGCCCATAAGGCACAGGATGAACTCTCGACCGAGACGCAGAAGAGCGCGCCCTGATTCCGGCCGGATGTAACGTCGCTTCGGTACGTCTTGCATGACATCAGGCGATCGATACACACCGTTACTGTTGTGCGGGATGTTCATCGTCCCGCAATGTGCGGCGGCGGCTGACGATTTCGAAAGCTACCGCCGGCAGCAACAGCAGGGCATACACAAGCAGCAGGCAGAGTTCCAGTCTTACCGCGAGCAGCAGGATGCCGATTTCGCCGATTTCCTCAAGGCGCGGTGGCGCGAGTTCGACAGCTTCCATGGCAAAGTCCGCATCAAAGAACCCAAGCCCGCACAGATCCCTGTTGCGCCGGGAGTGACTCCACCCAGACAGATCATCGCACCGAAGCCGGTTGCGCCCGTGCGCCCAGCTCCGCCCGTGCCATCCAAACCCTCGCCGGTGTCGCCGGATACCTTGCGTATCGATTTCTACGGCAACCCGCTCGACTTCAGTTTCGATCCGGCATGGCAGCGTTACCGCTCGGGAGAGCAAGCATCATCGCAAGCGATGAGTGCCTTCTGGATGATGATGAGCGGTAGCCGCTATGCGCAGACGCTGCAGGCTGTCGACATGGCCAGCCAACGGCTCAAGCTGGACGATTGGGGCAGGGTCTCACTCTGGCGCGCGGTGGCACGGTCCCTGCAACCCGGTCGCAAGACTGAGCAAAGTCTCCTGCTCTGGTACTTCCTGATCAAATCCGGCTATGACGTGCGTCTGGGTTATGCCGGTAACGATGTCTATCTGTTCGTGGCAGTGCGGCAACCGGTGTATGCGACCAAGTTCACACGCGTCGGCGAGCAGACCTACTACGCCGTGCTGGCGGACGATCGCGGAGACAGCATCGGCCGTTTCTATACCTATGAGGCCAGCTACCCGGTCAAGTTGAAAGCGCTGGATATCGGTTCGGCCGAGATCGGCTTCACCCGCGAAGTGCGTGCAGAGCGCAGCTTGTCTTTCGACTACAAGGGACAGGCGGTCAAGTTGAGCGTGCCGTATGACCGCAATCTGGTCGAATATCTGGAAGGTTTTCCGCAGTCGGAGTTCGCGCTTTATTTCGATACCGATGGCAGCTCATTGTTGCGCCGCAGTGTATTGGCGGGGTTGCGCGCATACACGGAAAATATGAAAGAGCAGGAGGCGGTCAACTTCCTGCTGGCTTTCGTCCAGCGTGCCTTCGCCTACAAGACGGACAACGATCAGTTCGGACGCGAGAAATACTTCTTCATCGAGGAGTCATTGTATTTTCCATACAACGACTGCGAGGATCGCTCGGTGTTGTTCGCCTGGCTGGTGCGCGAACTGACAGGCCTGAAAGTGATCGGCTTGCTATACCCGGGTCACATGACGACTGCTGTCGCACTCACGCAGCCGGGAAACAGTATGGCGAGTGTCGAACATCTCGGGCAGCGGTTCGTGATCGCCGACCCGACCTATATCGGCGCGACGGTCGGCATGGCGATGCCGGCCTACGCCGCGACCAAACCCAGCCAGATCGTAGCCATCAGAAACGGAAGCTAAGCGCTGTTACGTTCCGGCAACAGTTCGCGCGCACGCTTCAACGCTTCTTCCACACTCCCAACCACGTTCTCCCTGCCCACCTGATCGAAGAATCCTGACTGGTGCATGAGGAAATAGGGCTGCGTATGCGGCCCGCACAGGATCAGGTGCTTGCCGCGTTTGCGCAGTTTGCCGTGCAGGTGTTCCAGCTTGTGCAGTGCGCTGGAGTCCATGCTGATCACCTCGTGCATCTTGAGCACCAGCACCTCGGGCTCGTTGTGCAACTCGATCAGGATGTTCTCCAGCTTGTCTGCCGCGCCGAAGAACAGTGCGCCGAACACGCGGTAGATCACCACGCCCTTGGGCACCGCCTTGCGCATGATGGTCGCGTCGCCGTCGTCGGGCAGCGGCGACTCGTCCGCCACGCTGACGTGGGTCAGCGCGGTGATGCGGTGCATGAAGGAGAACACCGCGATGAACAGGCCGATCTCCACCGCCACCGTCAGGCCGAACATCACCGTCAGCACGAAAGTCGTCACCAGCACCGCGCTGTCGCTGAGCGGATATTTGCGCAGCGTGCGGAAGCCTTCCCATTCGCCCATGTTGAGCGCCACCACCAGCAGGATGGCGGACAGAGAAGCGAGAGGGATGTATTGCGCCAGAGGTGCTGCGACCAGCACGATCACCAGCAGCGTCAGCGCATGCACGATGCCGGACACCGGGCTGGTGGCACCGCTGCGCACATTGGTGGCCGTGCGCGCGATGGCACCGGTGGCGGGGATGCCGCCGAAGAACGGTGTGACGATGTTGGCGATTCCCTGCGCGATCAGTTCCTGGTTGGAATCATGCTTGTCGTCGATCATGCCGTCCGCCACCGCCGCCGACAGCAGCGACTCGATCGCACCGAGCAGCGCGATGGTCATCGCCGGGGCGAACAAGTGACGCAGTGTGGCGAAGGTGAGCTCGGGGAATTCGAAGCTGGGCAGGCCCTGCGGGATGCCGCCGAAGCGCGAGCCGATGGTCTCGGTCGGCAGGTTGAACAGGCCGACGAGCAGCGTGCCGATGATCAGCGCCACGATGGGCGAGGGCAGCTTTTGTGCCCAGCGTTTGGGATAGAACCAGATCAGCAAGGCGGAGGCGACGGCCAGCGCCACGGTGAGCGGATCGACCGTGCCGATGGCAGCGGAGATGGCGCGCAGCTTGCCGAGGAAGTCGGCAGGCATCACCTCGATCTGCAGGCCGAAGAATTCCTTCACCTGACTGAGGATGATCAGCACCGCGATGCCGTTGGTGAAGCCGATGATGAGCGGACGCGGGAAATACTTGATCAGGTTGCCCAGCTTGAACATCCCCATAGCCACCAGCATCACGCCGGCCATCATGGTGCAGATCAGCAGGTTGGCATAACCGTACTGCAGGATGATGTTGTACACGATGACGATGAAGGCTCCGGTCGGCCCGCCGATCTGCACGCGGGAACCGCCGAGCGCGGAGATGATGAAACCGGCGATGATGGCGGTGAAGATGCCCGCTTCGGGCTTCGCGCCGGAGGCGATGGCGAAGGCGATGGCCAGCGGCAGGGCGACGATGCCGACGGTGATGCCGGCGGAGATATCTGTTCTGAACCTGGTTTTGTCGTAGTCGCGCAGTGAATCGATCAGACGGGGACGGAAGTAAGACGAGATCGTGGCAATAATCGCTTGTTTCATGATGGCTGTTTCAGCACCTCCTGTTGGGCTGCGATGCTACGCCTGTCGTTGCGCGGCGAAAAGGGCCGGGCCGTAGAGTGCGGCGCGGTCGTTGAGGATGACGCGTACCGGCACGGCTTCCAGCAGCGGGCGCATGCGGCCTTTGTCGAAGAATGCATCGAGGAACACGCCGCTCTCCAGCAGCGGCAATATCTTGGGTGCGATGCCGCCACCGATATACAGGCCGCCGCTGCTCATCGTCTTCAGAGCCAGATTTCCCGCCTCCGCGCCGTACAGGCCGACGAAGCGGCGCAGGGTCTCGCTGCACACGGCATCGCGTTCGGACAATGCGGTGTTCGAGATCGCCGCAGCCTTTCCTTGAGACTGCATCGTTTCCGCCAGCCAGTCCGGCGTATGCCCACCCTGACGAGCCAGCAGAAAATCGTACAGGTCGGGGACGCCCATGCCGGACACCACGCGCTCCCAGCTCACATGGCCGAAACGTTGGCGCAGCACCTGCGCGAAATCGAACTCCAATGCATCGCGCGGCGCGAAACTGGCGTGTCCGCCTTCGGTGGCATAGGGTCTGTGGCTATGGCCGTCCCAGAACAGTCCGGCCTCACCCAATCCGGTACCGGCGGCGATGATGGCGCGGTTGCCGTGTGCATCGAGCTTGCCTGCATGCAGCGTGAACAGATCGTCCGCCTGTAGCGCGGGCAGACCGTATGCGGTCGCCTCCAGATCGTTCAGCAGATGGCAGTTGGCGAAACCGAACCGTTTGCGCAAGGCATCGGCCTCTATGCGCCAGGGCAGGTTGGTGGTCTGTACGGTGTCGTTCTTTACCGGCCCGGCCACGCCGAAGGCGGCGGACTGGATGGTACCGGCAGTGGCCATGAATTCGGCCAGCAGATCATCGAAAGAGGCGTAGTCGGCGCTGACGAATTCGCGTTCGCCGGTGATCGTCGCTTGCGTGCCGCGAACCTCGACCAGCGCCAGTCGCGTCTTCGTGCCGCCGATATCACCTGCCAATACGCCTGCCATGTAAGCCTCTAGCCCGAAAGGAAATGTACGCGCGGATGATACGCCCAGTCTTCATCAAAATCTCACGCACTTGTCATCTGCGCTTCATGTGGCGTCCACATACTGCGCGCCATGAAGCTTGCGATGAGACATTGGCGTTGGTGGATCCTGCTGCTGTTGTGGAGCGCGGATGCCAATGCATGGGGGCTGTACACCCACGTCTATTTCGCGCAGTTGCTGCTGTGGGCGGTGCCGCTCACCGATGCGCGATTCCGCAAGGCAGTGCTCGCTTATCCGCGTCTGGTGCTGGCCGGGGCCTGTCTGCCCGACCTCGCGCTGTGGAGCGACCGCACCTGGGGCGAACCGTTCTCCACCACCCACCACTGGCAACGCGCGCGCAAGCTGCTGGACGATGCGCAGAGCGACGAGGAATGCGCGCTGTCGCTGGGTTTTGTCAGCCATCTGCTGGTGGACGTCATTGCCCACAACCACTTCGTTCCCGCGCACGAGAAGCTATGGGGCAACGTGCCGGTGCTCACCCACGCCGCCTGCGAGTGGGCGATGGACATGCACCTCCGCGACCAGCTGTTCGCCCAGCCGGGCGAGCTGATGGATGCGCATCGCGCCGAGCTCGCCGATTACGTGGCGCAACACTTCGGCTGTCCGCAGCCCGTCGCCACACGCGGCATCGCCATGCTGTCCGGGGCGGAACAGTTGCTGCGCGTCAGCCGCCTGTCGCAACTGTGCCATCGTGGCGGCAAGCTGCTGGACGGCGGCATGCCGCGCCGCTTCGACTACTACCTGCAGCAGACCGGCGCGCGCCTCGGCCACATCGACCGCATCCTCTCCGGCGAGGAACCGGTGTGGGACGCCAACCCGCACGCCGACGACCCTGTCATCCGCCAGCGCATCGCCCTGCTGCGTCCGCGCGAACTGCGCCACCGCATGCCGCTGCCGCAGGACGTTTTCAGCGAAGTCTAGTTCGCCGCTGGATTGTGACGGAACTGCAATAAACATTTCACCGATGCGAAATATTCACTTTGCAATATGGCTGCATCACATATCTAGACATCTATTGCCATGAGTCTGTATGCCATCGAACGCGACACCGGGATCGCCCTGTATGCCCAGATCGCCGAAGTGCTGGAGCGCGAATACGTGCGCCAGGGTGCGCCCGGCGACCGTCTGCCTGCGGAAGGCGAACTGGCAGACCGCTTCGGCGTGAACCGTCACACCCTGCGCCGTGCCGTGGACGAGCTGATCGTCGAGGGCCTGCTGGAGCGCCAGCACGGTGTGGGCATCTTCATCACCGACCGCCTGCTCGACTATCGCGTCGGCAGCGGCACGCGCTTCACCCAGACGCTGGCCGAGATCGGCATCGCCACCGATACCAAGGTGATCCGCAAGATGGTGGCACCGGCCTCGTCGGGCGTGGCCAAGCATCTGGCCATCAAAGCCGACGAAGAGGTGCTGTGGATAGAGACCCTGCGTATCGCCGACGGCATCCCCTTCTGCGTGATCTCGCACTTCCTGCCGCTTGAGCCCTATCGCGAACTGCTGGAGGACTATCAGAGCGGATCGCTGCATGCCGTGCTGAACCTGCACTGCGGTGCGCTGCGCCGCACCGAAAGTCTGGTCACCGCCGTGTTGCCGCAGGGCGACGACGCGAAACTGCTGGGCATCACCCAGCACCGGCCCGTATTGCGGGTCAAGAGTCTGAACGTGCTCGAAAGCGATGCGACACCGGTCGAGTACGCCATCACACGGTTCCGGGCCGACCGGATCCAACTTTGCATCACCCCGACCCAGTAACACCTTTTCCATCTTTCCCGACAGGAGCCTCACAAATGAAACTCAAGCAAATCCTATTCTCGGCATTGGTCTGCACCGCGATGGTCGCACCCCAGAGCATGGCAGCCGCCATGCAAGACGGCAGCAAAGCCCATCCCCTGCGCGTCATGCTGATCCCGGCCGACGGCGGTACCGAAGACGGCACCAAGGCGGACTTTCTGCCGATCTTCAACGCGGTGACCAAGACCACCGGCCTGCATTTCGACATCCGCGTGGGCCAGAGCTACAGCGCCGTGATGGAAGCCATGTGTCTGAAGCAGACCGAGATCGCCTTCTTCGGTGCCGCAAGCTATATCCCGGTGCGCGACAAGGGCTGTGCAAAACTGCTCGCAGTAGCGGTACACAAGGGTGCGTCCGTGTACTACTCCGGCGTCTTTGCGCGTGCCGACGCACCTTACAAGAGTCTCAAAGACACCAAGGGTGCGCGTCTGGCGCTGGGCGATGTGAACTCGACATCGAGCTTCCTGTATCCGGTGGCGATGCTGATGGATGCGGGTGTCAATCCGGCACGCGACATGGGGCAGGTGGTGATCACCGGCAGTCATGCCAACTCGCTCAAGGCGGTAGCCGAAGGCAAGGCGGACCTGAGCGGCGCATCGTTCGACTCATTCGAGAAGGCCGTGAAGCAGGGCGCGATCGATCCGACGCAGGTTCGCGTGCTGGCCAAGAGCGACCCGATCCCCCAGCCGCCGCTGGCGATGTCGACAGCGTTGCCGCAGCACATCCAGAAGCAGCTTAAAGACGCTTTCAACACCGTGCATAAGGCACCGGGCGTCACACCCGACATGATCCGCGGTTATGGCGGCTCGAAAGTGGATAGCTATGACGCCGACTTCCCGGAATCCGGCATGGACGCCCCAGGCAAGAAGATGGCGCTGGTGGATGATCAGGTGAAAGCCGAACTTCTCAAGAAAGCAGCACAACGCTAAGCACAGTCGCCCACCCGAAACTATAGGGTGGGCGTTTTGTTGTTGGCCATTGCAGAGGAAACAAACATGCTGAGATTCGAAAATGTCTACAAACGATTTCCGGATGGCACGGAAGCGTTGAGGAATATCTCGTTGCACGTACCAAAAGGCCAGTTCTGTGTGCTGCTTGGCCCGTCAGGCGCGGGAAAATCGACCCTGCTGCGCATGCTCAACGGCTTGTCCAGTCCGACGGAAGGCAGTGTCCATCTGGCAGGCGAGCAGATCACCGAGCGATCGGTACAGCGGCTGCGCAAACGCGTCGCAACGGTACACCAGCAATTCAATCTGACGCCGCGCATGTCTGTGGCGCTCAACGTACTCTCCGGCGCATTGCCGCAGGTCGCCCATTGGCGCGCGGCGATCGGCCTGTTCCCGCCCGAGCTGCGTGAGAAAGCCTGCCGCCTGCTCGATGAGGTCGGACTGACTCCCGAACATGTGAACCGCCGCGTCTCCGAACTGTCCGGCGGACAACAGCAGCGCGTCGGCATCGCGCGTGCCTTCATGATGGACCCGGCCGTGTTGCTGGCCGACGAACCGGTCGCCAGTCTCGATCCGCGCATCAGCCGCGGCATCCTGGAATTGCTGCATCGCCAATCGCGCAACCACGACACCACCGTGCTGTGCAGTCTGCACCAGCCCGAACTGGCACGAGAGTTCGGCGACCGCATCATCGCGGTCAACCAGGGACGTCTGGTGTTCGACGGTACGCCGGAGCAGCTTACCGACAAGGTCTGCGAGGAGCTGTATCACGGTGCTCTAAACCGCGAGCAAGACCTGCCCGAAGCGGCGCTCCCGGTGTGTGAAACCGAACTTGAACTGGCTGCGGCCTGAAATGAATATGATGAAAAACCTTTCAGTGAACCGGGATGCCACATGGCATCTGGACCAGCCCTACAACGCGCGCCATCTGCTGTTCGCGATCATCGTGTTTGTGATCCTTGCGGTGACAGGCAGTCGTATGGAAGTGCCGCGCATGGTGCAGGAAACCGCGCAGGGGCTGGGTTACGCCGTCGGCCTGAACGATGAATCCTCCGTGGCCACCGGCGTGAAACGCATCGCCGAATCGATCTGGCCGCTGCGCATCTCCGAGGAGATCGAGGTTTCGCGTATCGAGGATTTCGACCGCAACGATCTGCCCTGGTTCTCGCATGTGGAAGTGATCGAATCGCGCACGCCACATTTGAACACCGAGACGCTGCAACTGGAAGAGACCATCGAGCGCAAGGAGATGCTGGTCAAGCCGGTAGGCTATCTGGCCCATGTGCTGCTCAAGATGCTGGAGACGCTGGAGATGGCGCTGTGGGGCACATTGCTGGCAGTCGCCCTGTCGATCCCGCTGGCATGTTTCGCCGCTGCCAACTACGCGCCCAACCGCTTCATCTACAACCTGGCGCGTTCTACCATCAGCCTGTTCCGCGCCATCCCGGAACTGGTCAGTGCATTGTTCCTCGTGTTGGCCTTCGGCTTCGGCCCCATCGCCGGTTTCCTCGCGCTCGGCATCCATAGTGCGGGCTTCCTCGGCAAGTTCTATGCGGAAGACATCGAGAACGCTGACCGTGGTCCGCAGGAGGCGCTGCAATCCATAGGCGCTGGACAGATCAAGACGCTCTGGTATGGCGTGTTGCCGCAAGTCCTGCCGCAGTACATCGCCTACACGCTGTACATCCTCGATCGCAACATCCGTATGGCCACCGTGATCGGCATCGTCGGTGCGGGCGGCATCGGACTGGAATTGAAGGGTCGCTTTGACATGTTCAACTTCGACCACGTCGGCACCATCCTGGTGATCATCTTCCTGACCGTGATCATCCTCGACCAATTCTCCGCAAGATTGCGCAGCCGGTTGATGTAGTAGTTCCTGCCTGTTTTTACAGGCAGGGAAAGCGAACTTGTATAGACATCTAACAGCATGGCAGCACAAGGAAGACTGGATATGAATGCAGCAAGAAAAGAATGGCCCGCCGCGCTGTGTGCGCTGCCCGCCGCCGAAGTGAAACATCTGGCGAACGTGTTGTCGGGCGAACTGGAAGTGCGCGACGTCGCCTTGCCGCATGCCGGGCTGGGCTTGCTCAATCTGCGCGACGGCGCGTTCGAAGAATCGTATTTCATCGGCGAGATCCCGGTGGCGCGTGCCGAAGTGACCGTACGCAGCGCAGCGGGCGATGAAGAGCGAGGCGGCGCATTGATCGTGGACGACCGTGCACAGCTTGCGCGTTCCATCGCCATCCTCGACGCGGTGATGGCCGGCAAGTTGCCCGGCAGCGTACCGGCCATGGCGCTGGTGCAGCGCGGCATGCAAGTGCGCCAGCAAAAACAAAGTGAACGCAAAAAACTGCTGGCCGCGACGCGCGTGGATTTCTCGCTGCTGGGACAAGAGGACGACGAAGATGAAGAATGAAATGACCATGGTCGAAACCGACATCTGGCATCCGGCGCAACAGCAGAAACTGTTCCGCAGCCTGCTCGATGCGTACAGCTACCCGGGGCGCATCCAGAGCTGTGCGGCGGAATCCAGCCTGTCGCTGCTCAGCGCATTGCTGGACGGGCAGACCACCTTGTCCGATCCGCAAGACCTGCTGCCGGAATCCATCTGGCCGAAACTGGAAGCGCAGCGCGTGCCGTACGAACTGGCTGCCTTCATCCTGCTGGACGGCAGCCGTGCGCCGCAAATGGTGCCTAACCTCGGCACACTGGAAGCGCCGGAACATGGCGCAACCCTGCTGTTGCGCGTCGCATCGCTGCATGAAGACAGCGCGGGCACATTGCGTTTGCAATTGAGCGGCCCCGGCATCCGCCAGCCGGTCACTATCAGCGTCGATGGTCTGCATGCTGACTGGATCAAGGCACGCAATGACTGGGTAGCCAACTTCCCGATCGGCGTGGAGTTGCTGCTGTGTGATACGCAGCGCTTCGTCGCACTGCCGCGCACCACGCGCATCGTGATCGGAGGTGAGGCATGAGTTACGTCGCGATCAAGGGCGGCAAGGCCGCTATCGATGGCGCGGCAGCGGCCACCGACTACCTGCGCTGCAAAGGCTCGTTGGACGAACCGCTGACACTGGCGATGATAGAAGAGCAGTTGCGTCTGCTCACCTCGCGCGTGGTGTCGGAGGGCGGCTTGTATCACCCGCGTCTGGCTGCGCTCGCCCTCAAACAGTTCCAGGGCGACACGCTGGAAGCCGCGTTCGCCTTGCGTGCCTATCGTTCCACCAAGCCGCGCCTGCTCGAATCTCCGCCGCAGGACACCAGCAAGATGCGCTGCATCCGCCGCATCTCGTCCGCGTTCAAGGAAGTGCCGGGCGGGCAGTATCTGGGCGCGACCTACGACTACGCGCTGCGTCTGCTGCAACTCGATCTCGCCAACGAAGACCCGGCTGCATTCAAGGCCGTGGCGCAAAGTTTCCTGCGCGACACACCGGATAGCGAACTGCCCGACAACTTCCCCAAGGTGATCGACGCGTTGCGTGCCGAAGGACTGCTGCCGCCGGTCGTACCGAGTCGCGCACCCGCCTTCGACATCACGCGCGACCCGCTGGTGTTCCCGGTGCCGCGCTCTGCCGCGCTGGCCACCATGGCGCGCGCCGAGACAGGCGGCCTGCTGGCGATGGCCTATTCCAATATGCGCGGTTACGGCGATGTGCACCCCACCGTGGCGGAACTGCGCGTCGGCTATCTGCCGGTGATGCTGCCGCACCCGGTGACGGGTGAGTTGATGGAAGCGGGCGAGGTGCTCATCACCGAATGCGAAGTGGTGGCGATGTACGAAGGCAGCAACGGCGACGAGCTGCCCACCTTCACGCTGGGCTACGGCGCGTGCTTCGGCCACAACGAAGTGAAGGCCATCAGCATGGCCATCCTCGACCGCGCCCTGCAGAAAGGCATGCGCGACGGCCCCACCAATCCTTCCGAGGATCCCGAGTTCGTGCTGTTGCATGTGGACGGCGTGGACTCCATGGGCTTCGCTTCACACTACAAGATGCCGCACTACGTCACGTTCCAGTCGGACATGGACCGCCTGCGCACCACGCAACAAAAGATGCAGCAGCAAGATACGGAGGCCACGGCATGAACGCGCATTACGAACTGCCGCTGGAAGACGCGGGCTATTCCTTCGGCTTCCTCGACGAATACGCCAAGAAGGAAGTGCGTCGCTGCATCCTGAAAGCGATCTCCATCCCCGGCTACCAGACGCCCTATGCCTCGCGCGAGATGCCGATGGGACGCGGCTTCGGTACCGGTGGTCTGCAACTCACGCTGTCGCTGATCGGCGCTGATGACACATTGAAAGTGATCGACCAGGGTTCGGACGATTCGGTCAACGCGGTGAACCTGCGCCAGTTCGTGCAGCTCACCTGTCCCGGTGTGGCAGTCACCGAGAAGACACAGGAGGCGACGCTGATCCAGTCGCGTCACCGCATCCCCGAGAAGATGCTCACCGAGCAACAGATACTGGTACTGCAGGTGCCGTATCCCGATGCGCTGGTGGTGGTCGAACCTTCCGAGGCGCGGCGCAAGGTCATGCACGGCGAAGCGGACTACTCGCGCCTGCTGGTCAAACTGTACGAGGACGTGGTGCGTTTCGACGAGATCACGCTGTCGCACCGCTACCCCACGCGCATCAACGGCCACTACGTGATCGACCCTTCACCCATCCCGCGTTGGGACGTGCCGCGTCTGCATCACTCGCCCGCATTGGTGCTGCTCGGTGCAGGTCGCGAGAAGAAGATCTACGCCGTGCCGCCGTACACCGTGGCCGCGCCGCTGGTGTTCGACGACATCGCCTTCCGCGTGGAAGATTTCCGCGACGCGAACGGACAGCGCATCGCCTGCCGTTGCTGTGGCTCGATCGTGAGCTTCCTCGACGAACTCATCGACGATGCGGGCCGCGTCACCCACCAGTGTTCCGACTCTGCCTATTGCGAGGAACAACAGGAAACCATCAGCGCGAGGAAACAAGCATGAGCAACAAGATATTGTCCGTGCGCGGCTTGTCGCGCATCCACGGTGAGCAGTGCCCGCTGTGTATCAGCAGCACCGGGCCGGAACACGACACCAACATGTGCCCGCACTGCGGCAGCGTGGTCGCTGCGCACGATGTGAACTTCGATCTGTATCGTGGCGAGATACTTGGCATCATCGGCGAATCCGGCAGTGGTAAGTCGAGCACGGTGAAGATGCTGTATTTCGATGACATGCCCACCGCAGGCAGCGCGACCTTTTACGACGGCGATGCGCAGCACGACATGTTCGCGCTGAATGCCGCGCAGCAACGCAGCATGCGCAACAAGCGTTTCGGCATGGTGTACCAGAACCCGCATCTGGGCTTGAACTTCCAGATATCGGCTGGCGGCAACATCGCCGAGCGCCTGCTGATGAGCGATCTGCGCCACTACGAAGAGATCCGCACCCGCGCCGGTGACCTGCTGGTGCGTACCGAAGTGTCGCGTGCGCGCATGGACCAGAACCCGAGGACCTTCTCCGGCGGCATGCAGCAACGCGTGCAGATCGCCAAGGCGCTGGCCACGCGACCGCCCTTGTTGTTCCTGGACGAGGTCACCACCGGTCTCGACCTGTCGGTGCAGGCCGCCATCCTCGACCTGATCCTGGAGATCCAGCACGAACTCGGCACGGCGATGATCGTGGTCACGCACGACCTGGGCGTGATCCGTCTGCTGGCAGGCCGCACGCTGGTGATGAAGCATGGCCGTGTGATCGAGTCCGGCCTTACCGACCAGATACTGGAAGACCCGCAGCACGCTTACACCCAGCGTCTGGTCGCATCCGCCTTGTGAGATGAATATGAATACAGCCCTTCTCGATATACAGAACTACGCCAAGACCTTCCATCTGCACGAGCGCGACAAATTCATCCCGTCCGCTTCGCATGTGAACCTGAGCGTGTATCCCGGCAAACTCACCGCGCTGATCGGCCCGACCGGTGCGGGCAAATCCTCCGTACTGAAAGGTGTGTATCGCACCTACCTGCCCAGCGCCGGGCACATCCTGTTCCGCACCGCTGCAGGCGAGATCGTCGATCTGGCACAGGCGGATGAGCACCGCATACTGGAACTGCGCAAGACCGAGATCGGTTTCGTCACCCAGTTCCTGCATTGCCTGCCGCGCAAGTCCGCACTGGATGTGGTGGCCGAGCCTTTGTTCGCGCGCGGTGTGCCGACCGAAGAGGCACGCGGACGCGCTGCCGACTTGCTGGCGCAACTGGCTGTGCCCTCACATCTGTGGAACGTGCCGCCCGCTACGTTCTCCGGCGGCGAGAAACAGCGCGTGAATCTGGCACGCGGTCTGATCGCGCAACCGCGCCTACTGTTGCTGGATGAACCCACCGCCAGTCTCGACCCTGCCACCACCGAGCGCGTGGTCGCGCACATCGAGACATTGAAAGACACCGGCATCGCCATGCTTGCCATCTTCCATCACCCCGATCTGGTGCAGCGGCTGGCCGACGACGTCATCGAATTGTCACCCCCCATCACTATCGTAGAACCCGTAGAGGAAATCGCATGAATACCCATTTTTATCTGACCGGTGCGCAAGTCGTGCTGGAGAACGAGACCTTGCCAGACGCCGCCGTGCTGATCGCGGACGGTCACATCGTCGCCATCGATCCGGCAAGCAGCGAAGGCGCGCAAGAGATCGACCTGCGCGGCCATACCCTGATGCCGGGCATGATCGATCTGCATTGCGACGCGCTGGAAAAAGAAGCCGAGCCGCGTCCCGGCGTGCATTTCCCGTTCGACTTCGCCTGTGCGCAGGCCGACAAGCGCAACGCCGCCGCCGGCATCACCACCATCTATCACGCACTGTCGTTCGCCAATGCCGAGCTGGGCGTGCGCAACAACGCCACGGCCGCCGAACTGGCGCGCGCGGTGCATGCCTGGCAGCAACATGCGCTGGTGGACAACCGCGTGCATGCCCGTTACGAGATCACCGACCCGACTGCGCCCGAGGTATTGAACGATCTGCTGAGCCACGACGAGATCCACCTGATGTCGTTCATGGATCACACGCCGGGGCAGGGGCAGTTCAAGAGCATCGATGCCTACCGCAGCTTCCAGTCGCGCACCTACAAGAAGGACGAAGCCGAGTTCGAAGCGCTGCTGGCCGACAAGCTGGCGCAGGGCGCGGGTGCCGAAGGCCGCATGCAACAACTGGCGCAGCACGCACGCGAGCTTGGCATCCCGCTCGCCAGCCACGACGACGACCGCCCCGAGAAGGTCGATGTGGTGAAGGGCCTGGGCGTGACCGTATCCGAGTTCCCGATCAATCTGGAGACCGCCATCGCCGCGCGTGCCGCCGGGCTGTCCACCCTGTTCGGCGCACCCAATGTGGTGCGCGGCAAATCGCAATCCGGCTCCATGCGTGCGCTGGATGCGGTGCGCGAAGGCGTCGCCGATTGCCTGTGTGGCGACTACTCACCCGCCGCGCTGTTGCCCGCCGTGCTGCAATTGCCGGAGATGGCAGGCATCAAGTTGCATCAGGCCGTGGCGCTCGTCACCTGCAACCCCGCGCGTGCCGTCAGCCTGAACGACCGGGGTTCCATCGTGGCCGGCAAGCGCGCCGACCTGTTGGCGGTGCGCTATCTGGGCGGTCTGCCGCAAGTGTCGCGCGTGTGGTCGGAAGGCCTGCCGGTGATGACGCTCGCTTTCGACCACGGAGCCTGAGATGAGCGGCGTCCTGCTCTATGTGATCGGCGCATCCGGTTCTGGCAAGGACAGCCTGATACAGCACGCACGCTTCAAACTGGCGCAGGATGCCAACGTGGTGTTCGCGCACCGCTACATCACCCGTCCGGCGGATGCGGGTGGCGAGAACCATGTGGCGCTGAGCGAGGATGAGTTCGAATCGCGTGTGACACAGAAGCTGTTCCCTCTGCACTGGCACAGCCACGGTCTGCGCTACGGCATCGGCTGCGAGCTGAACCACTGGCTGGCGAAAGGTCTGACCGTGATCCTCAACGGCTCGCGCGCCTATCTGCATGAAGCTTCACGACGTTATCCGGAACTGGTGCCGGTGCTGATCGAAGTGTCGCCAGCGGTGCTGCGGGCGCGCTTGCAGGGACGCGGCCGCGAGCGCGCGGAAGACATCGAATCAAGGTTGCGTCGCGCAAGCGAGTTCGACACCCTGCAACACGGCAGACTTTTACGTTTCCGCAACGATGATGCGCTGGAGAAGACCGGCCCCGCGTTCGTGGAACTCATCCGCAGCCAGGAAAAGGTGTTGTCATGAGGCTGACCTTCCTCGGCACCGGCGCGGCCGGTGGTGTGCCGCTGTGGGGCTGCGATTGCCCGGTCTGTACATTGGCGCGGGTGGACATCACCGCGCGCAGACAACCGAATTGCGCGCTGCTGGAAGCGGGCGGCACGCGGCTGCTGATCGACGCGGGCGTGATGGATGTGGCCGAGCGCTTCCCTCCGGGCGCGCTGGACGCGGTGCTGGTCACGCATTTCCACGCCGATCATGTACAGGGTCTGTTCCACTTGCGCTGGGGCAAGGGCGAGCTGGATGTGTACTCACCCCACGACAGCGAAGGCTGCGCCGACCTGTACAAATATCCCGGCCCCTTGCAGTTCACGCAGCTCTCCAAGTTCGAGCAGATCGAGCTGGGCGAGGTGCGCATCACGGCCGTGCCACTGGTGCACTCCAAACCGACGCTGGGCTATTGCATCGAGCACGACGGCGCGCGGCTGGCCTATCTTTCCGATTGCCGCGAACTGCCGCCCGCCACGCTCGACTTCCTGCAACGCTGGCAGCCGCACACCCTCTGTCTGGATTGCACCTTCCCGCCCGGCGCACCCGAGCCGCGTAACCATTTCGATCTGTCGGAAGCCATCGCTATCGCGCAGGACTTTTCGAACTGCGAAACGGTACTGATGCACATCGGGCACAAGCTGGATGTCTGGCTGGCGGCGCAGCCAGATGCGCTACCTGACGGTATGACGCTGGCGCGCGACGGCGAGACACTGGTCTGCATCGGCACGCCATGACACCGTTGCTGGCTGTCGGGCTGTCGGTGCTGTTGCATGTGTCGTGGAACCTGCTGACTCGCCGCACACATAGTGATGCCAATTTCCTGTGGTGGATCGTCGGTCTGCATGTGCTGACCTTCGCGCCGTTCGCTCTGCCGGGTTTTCTGCAGGCGGCGGCACAGTCGCCGGTGCTGTATCTGTGTGCAGCGATCAGCGGTGTCGCCAACGGCCTGTATTTCCTCGGCCTGCGCGCGGCCTATCACACGGCTCCGGCCAGCGCGGTGTATCCCATGGTGCGCAGCTCGCCGCTGCTGATCGCGGTGATCGAGACCCTGTTCTTCGCGCGCGATTTCCCCCTCGCGTCCTGGCTCGCCATCCTCGTTGCGGCGGGCGGCCTGTGGCTGATCGCCACCAGCTCACACGACGGTGTGCGGCGATTGAGCAAAGCCTGGCCGTACGCACTGTTCGCCGCTGCGATGACCGTGATCTACAGCCTTAGCGACAAAGTGGCCGCCGCACATCTGGATGGCTTGGATGTCGCGCTCGGTTACGTGTGCGTGAACTACGCCATCGGCTGGCTGTTCCTGTGCGGCGAGCAGAAGCATCGCACGCAGCGCTGGGTGCCTTCCGTCACGCCGTCGAAACGGTCATTGCTGATCGGTACGCTGGGCGTGGGCACCGCCTACGCGCTGGTGATCTATGCCATGCGCTGGTTGCCCGCCGCCTATGCGGTGACGCTGACCAACGCGGGCATCGTGCTCACCGTGCTGCTGGGCATCGTCTGGCTGAAGGAACACGAAGGCTGGCGTCAGCGTGCGGCGGGTGCGGTGCTGGTGGTGGTGGGGCTGGTCGGCGTCGGGGTGTTGTCCGCCTGATCAGGCAGCCTTCGCCAGCTTGAACTGCCCGACGGTGTCGAACAGCATCCGGGAAGATTCCGCCAGCGTCAGCATCTCGTTGCGCGCCTGCTCGAAGCTGACGGCGGTGTCGGCGCTGATGGTGGCGACGGAATCGATGTTGCGCCAGATGTGTTCGCCGGCGGCGGACTGATCTTCGGTGGCGCTGGCGATCTGGCGCATCATGTCGGCAACGAGCAGCACCGCGTGCTCGATCTCCAGCAGCATCTGTCCCATACCTTCGCCGTGCAGCACGCCCTGTGCGACTTCCTGCTTGGCCAGTGTCATCGCCTTGCTGGCACCGGCCGTCTCGCTCTCGATGATCTGCACGATCTGGTTGATGTCGGTGGTGGCATTGGCGGTGCGCTCGGCCAGCTTGCGCACCTCGTCGGCCACCACGGCGAAGCCGCGTCCCTGCTCACCGGCGCGCGCGGCTTCGATGGCGGCGTTCAGCGCCAGCAGGTTGGTCTGATCGGCGATATCCTTGATGAGGGTGCTCACCGAACCGATCTGCTTGATCGACTGATGCAGCGCCTGCATGGTCTGCACCGAGGAAGCCACGGTCTGGTCGATCTGGTTCAGCGCCACGATGGTGGCGCGGCCGGTGTCGCTGCCGGAGCGCACCAGATCCAGCGTCTTATTGGATGCGGCGGCGGCGTTGCCGGCATTGCTGGCGATGGTCTTGATGGTGTTGCCCATGCCTTCGATGGCATCGCTCACCTCGGACGCCCTGGCCGATTGTTCCTTGGCGTTTGCGGTGACCGAGTGTGCCATCTGGCTCACGCCGTGCGCGGTGCGCTGCGTCTGGTCGGCAGAGGTGTGCACCTCGTGCAGGATGTCCTGGAAGCGCGCGATGAAATTGTTGATGGTGGTGGCGAGATGGCTGATCTCGTCGTTGTTGTACACCGGCAGGCGACGGCTCAGGTCGCCGTTGTGCAGATGGGTGATCTCGTCGATGATGGCTTCCAGTCGTTTGCGCAGGTGCTGACCGAACAGGGTCTGCGACACCAGCGTCAGCAGCCCCAGCAACAGCATCGGCGCCAGCACGATCCATAGCAGGTCATTCATGCCGCTGCGGATGCTCAGGGCCGACGCGGCTTCAAGTTCCTTGTTAGCCAGCACCATCCCGTCCAGACTTTGCACGACGGGCTCCAGATACATGCCGTAGATCGCATCCGGGATCACCAGCGCATCTTCCGGGCTGGTCGCCGCGATCTTGATCGCGCTGCGGAAGCCCTTGGTGTAGGCCGCCCATTGTTCGGCTATCTCCTGCAACTGTTTCTGCATGTCCGCATCGCTCGTCGCTTCAGTGATGCGCTGCAGCGATGCGGCGATGTCGGCGCCCGCCTGTTGCAACTGCGCCTCACTCTCGACCATCACCGGATCGGCGCGGCTCACCGCCAGCGCGGTCGCCTTGATCTCGATCAGGCTCTTGGATGTGGTCTGCAGCGACTGGTAAACGCGGAACTCCTGACGCAGATGGTTCAGGTTCAGCATCACGAACACGATCACCGCCAGCATGCCGAGCAGCGACAGGCCGGTCATCAAACGCAACTGGTGTTGCAGGGTGAGCTTCTTGAGCGGTGAGAATAGCGTCATGGTCGTGTACTCCGAAGGATAAATATAAGAAGAATCTTATAGACTGTTTGTTGCAGTCCCGTGAATACGGTGCAGCCGCTAGATGATCTGAAGGGACAATAGTTGATCAGCGCACCCAGAGCCGTTCATCGCGTGGCGAGCCGGGTCGCTTGCGGGCATTTGCCGGATAGCTCGGCGTTTTGTTCTTCGGCCAAACGGGCGATCTCACCGAAGCGTTTTTCCAGATCGTGTTTGGCGAAGTGGTCGATGATGAACAGCGGCAGCAAGGTGTCCGGTTCCCATCGGCCTTCGAATCGCAGTGTGCTGCCGGATGGGGTCGGTTCGATCAGCCAATGACCGCTGAAGGATTTTGAATCGCCGGATAGTTGGGTGAAGGTCAGTTTGTTGTTGGGGTATTCGGTGAATTCCATCACCGAGTGCAGGTGGATGCGCATGAACAGCACGCGCTCTTCGGCGGTGCGCTCGACTTTCACTGTGTTATCCGACTCGCGGTAGGCCTTGGAATCGAGGATGCCGGGCAGCTTGGTGGCGGACTCGTAATCGGTGAGATAAAGGTATGCCGCACATTGCGATAGCGAGGTATCGAAGCGGGCGTTGAGCAGATAGGTGCCGCCGTTCCTTTGTACTTCGACCTGCAGTGCATTATCGCCGGAGAGCGGAGTGGCATTGGCAGCAAGTGCCAGAAATAGTGCGACGACCGATATCGATGTGCGCTTCATGCCGCATGTTTATAGACCTGTCGCATGAAAAGTATGTGAAGGATGCAATACAGTTTGATGATGCCATCCTCTCGATTGAGGGGATGATCTTGCAGCCGTAAAATCTTCCAGATTCTCTGCGGCATTAATATATTGTTAACGGAAGTCATCCAGAATATGGCGCTCTGGAATGATCCAATGCCACATGGACGGCGAAAGGTCGCCCGATTGATCCCCTTGTAATCCGCTATTGCCGCACGATAAATATGCCCATGACGATTCCGATCCTCCCCGAAAGCAAATGCTCCAGCTGCAAGACCTCAAGTTGCTGCACCTACATCACCCAGCCTATCAAGAAGCCCCGCGATCAAAGCGATTACAAGAATCTGCTCTGGCAGGTCTCGCATGAGAACGTTTCGGTTTTCAAGGACGGAGACGGCTGGTATCTGATGATCGACGGAAGGTGCGAGCATCTTCAACCCGACGGGCGCTGCGGGATCTATGAGAGCCGCCCCGATGCATGCCGGGAGCATAGCGACGAGTCATGCGAATTCGACAGGGTGCTCTCGGCTGATTTCAAGCTGTTCTTCCCGACGTATGAATCCTTGCTGGCGCATTGCAGGAAGAAATTCAAGGATTGGGGGAAAGAGGAAGTCGAACCCAAGAAAAAATCAAAGAAGAAATCCTGAAAGCGCTGAATGGATCAGCGCTTCCCTGGAACCTAGACTAACAGGAACGACACCCAGGCGATCATCGCCCCCAGCGCCGCACCGGCCAGCACATCGCTGGGATAGTGCAGCCCGAGGATGGGTCGCGACAGGGCGACCATGCTGGTGAACGGCACCAGCAGCCAGAACAGGCCGGGGTAGTAAGACAGCGCAACCAGGGTGAACACCACCGAGTGCAGCGTGTGGCCGGAAGGGAAGCTGAACTGGTCCAGCGTCTTGCCCACGCACTGGATGGCGGGGTAGACGTTGAAGGGGCGCGGACGCAAGGTCTTGCCCTTGATGAGTTTGTACAGCACGGTGCCGGTCAGGCCCGCGCCCAGCATGTGCAACACGGCGGGCACTGCCTCGTAACCATCCTGCAGCAGGAAAGAGATCATCAGCACATACCAGAACACGCCGTCGCCCAAGCGGCTGGCGAGGCGGAACAGGTTGCGCACGGTGAAGCTGCGGCTCTGCCGGTTGCAGAGCACGCACAGGTCGACGTCGAACTTCTTAATCTGTTGCAGCGGAGAGCTCAGGTTGGCCATGTTTCACTCCCTGTGAACGAACGGTGTCCAGCAGTACAGCTTCCATCTGCCCCATGATGTGTTCCCAGGTCAGCGATTCCACGGTGTCGCGTGCGGTCTTGCCCAAGCGGCGCACGCGCGGCAGATCGTTCGCCAGCGTGCGTGCCTCGGCGATGAAGGCATCGCTGTCGGCAAAGGTCGCCAGCAGGCCGTTCACATCATGCTTGATGTGTTGCTGCGCGGCGGCGTAGTTGTAGGCCAGCGTCGCCAGCCCGCTTGCCATCGCCTCGACGGTCACGTTGCCGTAGGTCTCGGTCAGGCTGGGGTAGAGGAAGATGTCGCCCGAAGCGTAGTGACGCGCCAGTGCCTCGCCGGTCTGCATGCCCGCGAAGATCACATGCGGATGCTGTTTCTGCAGCTCGGCGCGTGCCGGGCCGTCGCCCACCATCACCAGACGCAGCAGCGGGTTGATCTTGCGCATCTGCTCGAACGCCTGGATCACCACCTGCAGGTTCTTCTCCGGCGCGATGCGGCTCACCAGCATCACCACCGGCGTCTCATCGTCCGCGTTCCATGAGGCGCGCAGTTCCGCATCGCGCTTGGCCGGATGGAACAACTCCGTATCCACCCCGCGCGACACCACCAGCACGTTCTGATAACCCTCGTGTTCCAGCTGCTGTTGCAGCGAAGCAGTGGGCACCAGCGTGCAGGCCGACTTGTTGTGAAAGTGGCGCAGATAAGCCGCAATCGGCTTCTTCAACAGGCCGATGCCGTAGTGCTGCGTGTAATTGTGAAAGTTGGTGTGGAAGTCCGTGCTCACCGGGATCGCCAGCTTGCGCGCCGCCGACAACGCCGACCAGCCCAGCGGCCCCTCGGTCGCGATGTGCACCACGTCCGGCCGCTGCGCGCGCCACAACTTTAGCAGCAGATTCTTCGCAGGCAGTCCGGATTTTAGCTCCGGGTAACCGGGGATAGGCATGCCCGACACTAGCGTCTCCGCATAGCTGCCCTCGACGGCCGGCGCATCCTGCTTGCCCTGACGCGGGCGGATCATATGGATGCGATGCCCGCGCTTGAGCAGCCCGTGCACCATGCGACCGATGGTGATCGCCACGCCGTTCACTTCCGGCACGTAGGTTTCGGTAACCAGCGCGATACTCAGCGCCGGCGCGACTTGGAGAGTTTCGTTCGGTGTATTCATGGCGCGCATCGTGGCGCGGGGACATGAATATTTGATTACGGGGGGGTGAAGAGTTTGTGACGGGAGAGGATGGCGAAGGCGGTAGGCTTTATAGGTAACTTAAATCTATATATTTCGGCATATGGTTTTTAGGTGGAATTGCTGCTACGGTTCGCCCCGATGTCTTTGAATCTTCAACGGGTTACTTTAGTGGAGTTTGCTTGGCAAACTAATTGAGCCATTAAATTTACAACAAGGGTGGAATAAGTGTTTGATGATTACGACTATAAGAGCGATACCAGAATAGCGATTCGATTTGTCCAAGAGCGAGACGAGCCAATGTATCCGTGGGAAATCGGGGGGTTCTTGGAAAGTATCAATACGCTGTACTACAAATTTGATTTACTAAATTCAATAAGTTCGGCACTAACAGAAGGCATCAAACCATCTGACATCTTCGTATTTGATAAGTCACTTCCCTTATACAAACGCTACTCGAAATTGAACTTGCTTGAGGAATCCAATGCAGCAAGTCATTTCTATTCAATTGGACTTCCATACCCACTTTTTCCGAATCAAGACATTTATGAATATAACCTGCTTTACCAGGCGTTTTATACGGTTAATTCTTTTCTATTAAAAGAGCATGTTCGCCCCTTGGCTATAAATAACATCGCCTTGATATATAGAGAAATGAGAACAGAGGGGTTGGATGTAGCTGAAACGTTCATTATTGATTTAGCTGAAGACCGAGCAAAGAAGAGTTTTCAGCAATCAAAGAAGCTAAACAAAAAGCTCCTCACTAGAGAAAAGATTTCAAGCGCCCTTGATAAATATAAAGTCCGGAAAGCGAAAATCCTTTCTGATGTGGCATATATTCAGAGCCTGAACAATGATAGATGCCAAGAAATTATTGAATCGGATAAAAGAGATGATAAGAACATTTCTAAAATCCTTTTAGCATTTTTCCAGTATTTCGAGAAAACATCTAGGCCACTTGTTTGCGCAAGGGTTGCTGAAGGGAAGTTTCGAGTACTTGGTCGTTCGTTAGTAAATAAGCGCGAAAAAAATGGCTTAGAACTTAAAGAAGCTACTAGAAGGAGTCCGTTTGGAGCGCTCTTTGAGTGTGGCGCGACTATGCTGCAGGCTATTAGTGGTGAGAGTAGAGCGGCAGAACTTCACCAACTCGAACTCGAAAAGAAAAGAACTGAAATCGCTGTCGAGAAGGAAAAATTGGCAGGAGAGAGGTTGAAGAATTTTAAATTGGCAATGGAGCTGCAGAATGAAATTGACGCTGCTGCGAGAGGATCAGATATTCAGGCAATTCGTAAGGTCCCTGATTCGTATCTTAAGGAGCGAATTTTGAAGACATATCAAGGCCAAGAGAGGCATGCTGTATCAATGTTAACAAGCAAAGGGATCTGACCTGCTCCAGACTTTTCGGACCACGTAAAACTTGAGAGGATGGCTTCCTTG
>DYJI01000008.1 GCA_020723185.1 Sideroxydans lithotrophicus
GCAATGAAATAGAAATTCAAAACCGGTTGTGAAATTGGGGAAGCCCTTGTAGCGATGCTAAGGGGAAGACGCTGACCGAAGAAGATATGCTGGCACTGCCCAAAGAGAAGCGGGCGCAGATCGACCAGGCGGAACTGGAGTTGCGCGCCGAGATCAGCCAGTATTTCGACCGGACGCTCGCCATGGGGCGTACCAAAGACGAGGCGCAGGCCGCGCTGCGGCGGCAGGTGGTGAAGCCGCTGCTCGATCACGCCTTGCAGGAGATACGCGCCGCCCTGAAGAAACAGATCAAGGACTCGGTCAAGCTGGGCAACTATCTGGACCAGGTATCACGCGACGTGCTGGACAAGGTGGAGCTGTTCGAACCGCTGCCCAGCGACGACGACATCCGGCTGGAGGCGCTGAACAAGACGCTGTCTCGTTACCGCGTCAATCTGGTGGTGGACAACGACGGGCTGTCCGGTGCGCCGGTGATCATCGAAGACAATCCCATGCATCGCGCGCTGCTGGGCAGCATCGAATACCAGTCCGAGAACGACGTGCTGATGACCGATTTCTCGCGCATCCGCGCGGGCAGCCTGCACAAGGCGCACGGCGGTTTCCTCATGCTGCATCTGCGCGACCTGCTGGTAGACGGTCTGGTGTGGGAGAAGCTGCGCCGCCTGTTGCGCAGCGGCCGTTTGCAGATCGAGGAACCGGGCACGGCCTTCACACCCATCGCCACCGTGTCGCTGGAACCGGAAGCGGTGGATGTGGACATCAAGATCGTGCTCATCGGCTCGCGTGAACAGTATTACGAACTGCAGGAGAACGATCCCGAGTTCGCCCGCCACTTCCGGGTCAAGGTGGATTTCGCCGGGAGCTTCTACGCCAACGCCGAGACGCGCCATGCCACGGCGATCTTCGTCGCCAACGCCTGCAAGCAGCGCGGCCTGCCGCATTTCACGTCCGCCGCCGTGGCGCGCTTGCTGGAGGACGCGCACCGCGCCGTGGACGACCAGTCGCGCCAGAGCGCGAACTTCGCGCGTATCGAATCGCTGGTGATGGAGAGTGCCGCGCTGTGTACCGCGCGCAACGCGAGACTGGTCGAGGCCGCCGATGTCGATGCCGCGCTGGCCGCGCGCATCAGGCGTCACGACTATCCCGAGCAGCGCATGCACGAAGCCTTTGCCGAGGGCGATCTGCTGGTCGATGTGCACGGTGCCAAGGTCGGGCAGATGAACGCGCTGACCCAGATCGATCTGGGCGAATACCGCTTCGGCTTCCCGGTGCGGCTCACCGCGCGCACCTATGCCGGCGAGGACGGCCTGCTCAACATCGAGCGCGAAGTGGAACTGTCCGGTCCCATCCACGACAAGGGCGTGTTCATCCTGCAGAACTACCTGTCCGCCCTGTTCGCGCACAACGCGCCGCTCAACTTCAACGCTTCCATCGTGTTCGAGCAGGAATACAACGGCGTGGAGGGCGACTCCGCCTCCTGCGCCGAGCTGTACACCCTGCTGTCGTCGCTGTCCGGTCTGCCGATCAAGCAGGGCATCGCCGTCACTGGCGCGGTGAACCAGCACGGCGAAGTGCTGCCGGTGGGCGGGCTCAATGAAAAGATCGAGGGCTACTTCCGTGTCTGCGTGTCGGCCGGGCTGGACGGCAGCCAGGGCGTGCTGATCCCGCACCGCAACCGCCGCCACCTGATGTTGTCACGCAAAGTGCTCGAAGCGGTCGACCAGGGCTTGTTCCATATCTACACGGCGGAACATGTGAGCGAGGGGATCGAATTGCTCACCGGCCTGCCCGCCGGCGTGGCGGACGAGCACGGGGACTATCCGCAGGGCAGTGTGCTGGGACACGCGCAGCAGACCTTGCTGGCTTTCCATCACGCCTGCCAGGAATCGGGGCACCACAAGAAAGAGGACTAGGGGCGGATTTGACTGTCATTCCGGCGCAGGCCGGAATCCAGTGGTTTCATTGATATGCTGTTATGGCAGTGCGTTGCACTGTTTGTTCAATTGACTGGACACTGGCCTTCGCCGGTGTGACGAGTTGATCTGCCTTCCCCGTCCGTTCAGCGCGACCAGTGCACCCGCAACAGGTTCTGGTCCGGGTTGTAGTGGAACTCCAGCTCGCCCTGATAGGCATGATGCAGCGCCTCGCCGATGCCGCGTGCCAGATGCATGTCGGTGGTGGTCACCATCAGACCGTCCGGCGTCTCCTCGATGTCCATCACGCGCTGCAAGGGGTGCTCGGCTTTTTCGCGATCCTCGTGGTGGCTGATCAGTTGGCGGATCTCCGCCTCGTGTACGGCCAGGAAATCCCCGCTCAATGCAAGGAAGCCGGCCGGAAAGCTGTCGCGTATGCGGTGGCAGGCCGGGCACAGTGTCTCGTGCGCGCCGGCAGGCGCTTCCATCCACTGCCAGCGGCCATCATGGAACACGGCACCGCAATCCGGGCAGCGTGTCGGTTCGGCGGGTTTGCCTTTGCTCTGGTAGGTGTCGTGCACCGCTTCCTGCATGAGCTGGTCGCGACGGACGAGTATGAAACCGGGGGGATGTTTGGACATGGCGATCTCCTTTTCTAGCTGCGGGCTGCAGATTCGAAACAATCCTTGCGCCAGCGGCAATCCAGCTGGTCGCATTTGCCTTCCCTGGCCGTGGCGAAACAGTCGAAATTGCCCTCTGCGAGCTGGATGCTGCGGATCAGTTCGATCTTGTACATATACTCGGGGCGGATGCCTCGAGACTTGGCGATGACGTGCAACTCTTGCATGTTCATGACGACACTCCTTGTTGCAAGGCACATGTCACAAAAAGCTTGCACGCGGACGGCGTGACAGGGGAAGAGTATTCTTCTCCCATAAGGATATGATTGCAAGCGGTATTATCCTTTCGGTCGCGAACGGTCAGACGGCAGCGTATGGGGCTGCCACACAAGGAGGGACGATTGGTCAGGATATTGCGGGGATTGTTGCTGCTCGTTGTGCTGCTGTCGGCAACGGCGGGTGCGGTGCAGGACGCCGCGCCGACGGCGGACATCGAAGCCTTCGTGCACGAGGGCTGTCCGCACTGTGCCAGGGCGCAAGAGTTCCTTGCACAGTTGCAGCAGGAGCAGCCGGGCTTGCGCATCGTCATTCGCGATGTGGGCAAGGAAGCGGCCGCCATGCAGCGCCTGCAGCAGATCGCAGCCAGCCACGGCCCGGTGCGCGTGCCGACCATTTCGATCGGCGAACAACTCATCGTCGGCTATTCCGAAGAGAGCGGCACCGACCGCCTCATCCGGGACACACTGGCAAAGCGCCGCAGCAGCGAGTTCAGCGTTTCCCTGTTCGGCCATGAACTGACGCTGGCACAGATCGGCCTGCCGCTGTTCACGCTCACGCTGGGCCTGCTGGACGGGTTCAATCCCTGCTCGATGTGGGTGCTGTTGCTGATGCTCTCGCTGCTCGCGCCGCTCAACGACCGCAAGCGCATGTTCGCCGTGGCGGGCACCTTCATCGCGGTGCAGGGCATCGCCTACTTCATCTTCCTCGCCGCCTGGCTCAATCTGTTCCTGCTGGTCGGCCTGTCGCGCATCTCCGAGATCGTCATCGCGGCGCTCGCGCTGTTCGCCGGGGCGGTCAACCTCAAGGACTACTTCGCCTTCGGGCGCGGGCTGTCACTGTCCATCCCGCAAGCAGCAAAGCCCGGCATCTACCAGCGCATGCGCAACATCCTGCAAGCAAAGGATCTAACCGCCGCCATCGTTGCCACCATCGTGCTCGGCGTGCTGGTGCAACTCGTCGAGATGATGTGCACCTCCGGTTTCCCCGCGTTGTTCACGCGCATCCTCACCCAGCACGAACTGGACGGCGCGAGCTACTATGGCTACCTGCTGTTGTACGACCTGGCCTACATGCTGGACGATCTGCTCATCCTCGCGGTGGGTGTCTACACACTCAGCCAGCGGAGGTTGCAGGAGAGGGAAGGGCGGTTGCTCAAACTGTTGAGCGGGCTGGTGATGGTGGGGCTGGGGGTCTATCTGTTGTTGCCGTGAGGCTAGGCCGTATGCAACGCCAATCTGAACAACGCTCCGCCTTCCGGCGCATCCGATAGCGAGACATCGCCGCCGCCGTGTGCCTCCACTACCGCTTTGCACAGCGCCAGCCCCACGCCGGTCGATGGCGCATTGCCTGACGGGTGGTGCAGTCCGGGGCCGTCGTCCTGCACGAAGAACGTCACCTTGTCCGCATCCTGTTCGAACCACACCCGCACATTCCCGGCGGCATAGCGCACGGCGTTGTTCAGTGCCGACTCGATCGCCACGCCGGTCAGGTATTCATCGAGCAGTGCCGTGCCGCCGCGCTTCATTCCGGGCGCGATGCGGATGCGCGCTTCGTCCACTTCCATCTCGAACGCGTGGCCGTGTTTGCCGCTGGCGGAAGGGCTGACATCCAGCGTGTCTTGCAGGAACTCGCGCAGGTCGACCTCGGCCAGGTTCGGCCTCAGTCCGAACTGCTCGTGTTTGTAGAGCGTGAGGAAAGAGACCAGCCGTCCCTTGAGTTCGCTGCAACGCTGGTAAGCCTTGCGCGCTTCTTCCGGCATGTCCGGATGATGGTTGAGCTGCTCAAGATCGGCTTCCAGCAGCGCCAGCGAGTTCTTGATGTCATGGATGACCAGTGTAGAAAGCGCTTCTTTCATCATGCCCCCGATATCTGATCATAAAAACGGTAGAACGCCATCACCTTCTCGTTCTGCGGCACCAGTTTGTCCAGTGTTGCCAGATAGTGCTTGGCGCGTTCATCGATCTCTTCATCCATGCCGTCCTGCTTCAGCCACAGCAGATGCAACTGCGCGGCGGCGAGCAGGGCTTCGATGTTCTCGTCGTGGATGGCCAGCGCTTCATTCACCTTGCCGAACGCTTCTTCGAAATGCGCGCTGCGCATCAGCTTGTGCGCCTCGTCCACCAGCACCAGGATGCGCCGCTGTCCTGCATCGATGACATCCTCCACCTGGTCGTGACGTCCGGTGTCGCGCATCGACTTGGTGACATGGCGCGCGATGCGGTGGCGCTCCTTGCCGCTGGCCTGCACCGCCTGCGTCATCAGCTTCAGGCCGAGTATCTCGTCTCCCAGCTTCAGCGCGGCCTTGCCCAGCCGGTTCATCGCCGCGCTGGTGTTGTTGTCGGGCGTGATGAGGCGTTGCGAACGCTCCAGATATTTCTTCGCCTTGTCCTCGTCGCCGCTGTCGAAATACGCCTGTGCCAGGATGGCGTTCTTCGAGATACCGAACTCGTCCTTCTCCGCATATTTGCGCGCCAGTTTCTCCAGCGTGTGGATGGCGGCCTGCGGTTCGCCCAGGTCGGTCTGGATCTGCGCCAGCGCCAGGAAGTCGTCCGGCCTTTCCGTGATGGAGCCGGTGGAGAGCTTGATCGCCGCTTCCGAGTTCTTCTTCGCGTCGTCCAGCTTGCCCAGCAGGAAGGCCGATTCCGAGGTGGTGCGGAAGCGCCGGGCGGTGGGCAATATCTCGGCGGCGCGCGTCGCCATCTCGTAAGCGCCTTCCTCGTCGTGCAACTCAAGACGGATGTCGGCCAGCAACTCGTAGGCCGCCACATAGCTCGGGTGGCTCTCGATGATCTCCTGTGCCGACTTGGCCGCCCCTTCCAGATCGCCGGACATGCGCTGTGCCCGTGCGAAACCGATCTTCACCCAGGGCACGTTGTCGTGCAGCGCCAGTGCCTGCCGGTAGGTGGCCAGCATGTTCGTCACATCGTGCAATGCATGCTGCGCTTCGGCCTTGAGGCGCAGGGCCGCCATCTGCCAGCGCTCGTTGCTTTCCAGCGCCAGCAGCCTGTCGGACTCGCTCACCACCCGCGCGTAATCCTTCGCGTCCATCGCCGTAAGCGCCGGCATCAGGAAGTGACGCCGGTCGAACAGGCGCTCCAGCCGCGCGCGCAGTTTCTTCTCGGGGCAGGGCTTGAGGATGTAATCGTCCGGTGCGAACTCGGCCGCGTTCGCCACATAGGCGTATTCCGCCTCGGCGGTGACCATCACGAAGATGGTCTTCGCGCTCAAAAGGTGTTCGTTGCGCAGGTATTCGAGGAAGTGCTGGCCTGAGCTGGCCTTGTTCAGGTTGTAGTCGCACAGGATCAGGTCGAACTGGTAGATCTCCAGCTGGCGCAGCGCCTCTTCCGCGTTCGACACGCCCTTAACAGAATTGATGCCCATCCATTCCAGTTGCGAACGCAACGCATGGCGCATCGCGCCCATGTCGTCGATCACCAGAGCGGTGAACTTGTCGAACTGGATGAATTCGCTCGATATGACGGTCGGCTTGGTGCCGCCGATGATGTCGGCCATCGTGTTTGCGCCGGACTTTTCCTGCATCGATACACTCCCTGATCGATGTTGCGAAATGGCGTAACGTACGTTGCGTTACGGTAATGACCGGAATCATATCCAAAAACGCATGCGCGTCAGGGTTTTTCTCGGTGAACATGGCGGAGCTTTGCGGTAAGCTACGCCACCCTTTTGAATCAACCTCCAGCAAGGAAAGCACAAGCAAATGGCACAAGGTCAATATGTAATGTCCATGCTCCGCGTGAGCAAGACAGTCCCCCCCAAGCGTCAGATCATCAAGGACATCTCCCTCAGCTTCTTCCCCGGCGCCAAGATCGGCCTGCTGGGCCTGAACGGCTCCGGCAAATCCACCGTGCTGCGCATCATGGCGAAGCAGGACAAGGAATACGACGGCGAAGTGCAGCACCTGCCCGGCATCAAGATCGGCTACCTGCCGCAGGAACCGCAGCTCGACCCGACCAAGACCGTGCGCCAGGAAGTGGAGTCTGCGCTGGGCGAAGTGATGGAAGCGCAAGCCAAGCTGGATGCCGTATATGCCGCCTATGCTGAGCCGGATGCTGACTTCGACGCACTCGCCGCCGAACAGGCGCGGCTGGAAAACATCATCGCCGCCAGCGGCAGCGATGCCTCGCACCAGATGGAAATCGCCGCCGATGCGTTGCGCCTGCCCGAGTGGGATGCCGTGATCAAGAACCTTTCCGGCGGCGAGAAGCGCCGCGTGGCGCTGTGCAAGCTGCTGCTGGAAAAGCCCGACATGCTGCTGCTCGACGAACCCACCAACCACCTCGATGCCGAATCGGTGGAATGGCTGGAACAGTTCCTCGTGCGCTTCCCCGGCACCGTGGTCGCCGTCACCCACGACCGCTACTTCCTCGACAACGCCGCCGAATGGATCCTCGAACTGGACCGCGGCCACGGCATCCCGTGGAAGGGCAATTACTCTTCATGGCTGGAGCAGAAGGAAGCGCGGCTGGAGCAGGAGAACAAACAGATCGACGCGCACATGAAGGCGATGAAGCAGGAACTGGAATGGGTCCGCCAGAACCCCAAGGCGCGCCAGGCCAAATCCAAGGCGCGTCTGCAACGCTTCGAAGAACTCTCCAACACCGAATACCAGAAGCGCAACGAAACGCAGGAGATCTTCATCCCCGCAGGTGAGCGCCTCGGTAACGAAGTCATCGAATTCGACGGCGTGAGCAAAGCCTATGGCGACCGCCTGCTGATCGACAACCTCAGCTTCAAGATCCCGCCCGGCGCGATTGTTGGAATTATTGGCCCGAACGGCGCGGGTAAATCGACCTTGTTCCGCATGATCACCGGCAAGGAACAACCGGACAGCGGCACTGTGAAGATCGGCTCCACCGTCAAGATCGCCTTCGTCGACCAATCACGCGAAGGGCTGGACAACGACAAGACCGTGTTCGACGCCATCTCCGGCGGCAACGACATCTTGACCGTGGGCAAATACGAGACCCCGGCGCGTGCCTACATCGGCCGCTTCAACTTCAAGGGCGCGGACCAGGGCAAGATCGTCGGCCAGCTCTCAGGTGGTGAGCGCGGCCGCCTGCATCTGGCGCAGACGCTCATCTCCGGCGGCAACGTGCTGCTGCTCGACGAACCTTCCAACGACCTCGACGTGGAGACCCTGCGCGCGCTGGAAGATGCGCTGCTGGAGTTTGCGGGCTGCGTCGCCGTCATCTCCCACGATCGCTGGTTCCTCGACCGTATCGCCACCCACATCCTCGCCTGCGAAGGCGATTCGAAGTGGACGTTCTTTGATGGCAACTATCAGGAATATGAGGCGGATAAGAAGAAGCGGCTGGGTGAGGAGGGGGCTAAGCCTAAGAGGATTCGGTATAAGCCGATTAGCAGATAAAGATGGTGCTCTGCTTCGACTAACCTGATAAGGAAAATCCCATGGCAAGTGCAACTATCAAGATATTCTTGGCGCACGGAGATCCTAAAAGACTTCGTACTGCTGAACTTTCAAACTGGACTGGAAAAGCAGTTGCGGGTCCAAGAAGTGAATTTGATAGCGTGCTTGCTAGAGAGGAATCGACTAATTCCGGCGTATATTTTCTTACCGGAAATGATCCTGAATCAGGAAAGACGGCCGTATATATTGGCGAAGCAGAGTCTATTAAAGACCGAGTTAAATCACATCTGGAAAAAGATTTTTGGAATCACATCGTCTTTTTTATCAGTAAAGATGAAAATCTCACGAAGGCGCACATTCGATATCTTGAAGGCCAGCTTATCGAGCATGCAAAAAAAGCTGGACGTGCAGTTTTGAAAAACAATCAAGGTAGCGGGTCAAAGTTGCCTGAATCAGACAGGGAGGATATGGAGGTCTTTTTGGAAAAGATGCTTCAACTTTTGCCTGCGCTTGGAATTGAGATTCTCGTTCCTGCAATCTCAGAAACTGCTGCACCTAAAAACACAGATCTTCTGTCGTGTGAAATTAAAGGGTTGAAGGCTACGGGGTATCTGACCCCTAACGGGATTGCTGTCCTGAAAGGATCGCAAGCAGTGCTTGCTGTAAGGGAGTCGTCTCACAAATATCCCTGGGCGATTTCGCTGCGTGACCGATTAACTGAGGATGGGAGCCTTGTGGTTGATGGCGACAAGTTGGTTTTTGCGAAAGATGTTGAGTTTTCTAGCCCAAGTGCAGCAGCAGCCGTTGTGCATGGCGGTCAGGCAAACGGTTTAACAGCTTGGAAAAACAAACATGGGAAGAGTCTAAAAGAATTAGAGGCTGAGTAACTAGCAAACCAACTAAAGGTACCGAGTTAAAGGGGAAGCCTCGCAATTGTTTTGGCACAAGGTCGCTCCAGTTGAAGGGGATATGCAATGCCCAAGCTCTATGAATATTTCGGTTTGATCATCATGTTTTATGCTAACGAGCATGAGCCGGTTCATGTTCACGGCAAATTTCAGGATCGGGAATCCCGTGCCGAGATCATCGTGGTGAACGGCGAGATTGTGGAGATTCGCTATACGAATGTCGCCGGGCGTTTGCCTTTGGCGAATACCGAGATGCGCAACTTCGAGGAGTTGGTGACAGCTCGTGCCAGCGATATCGTAAGCAAGTGGATCGATTTTTTCGTGCTGCACAAACCTGTAAAATCGGAACGCATCACAAGGAGGCTGAAATGATTCCTGAGACCCTAAACATCACATCGGTGGAACAGGTGAGCGACTATGCGCTGCGCCTGTCATTCGATGACGGCACGGCACAGACAGTGGATTTCAAGCCATTCCTTTCTTCGTCCCGCCACCCCGACATTCGCGCCTACCTCGAACCTGCGCGCTTCGCCGCATATCGAATCGAATATGGCGAACTGGTGTGGGGAGACTATGATCTCTGTTTCCCCATCGCCGACCTTTACCAAAACAGATTGCTGACGGATTCTGCGCTGGAAATGGCGGCGTGATAGAAAAAGATAGGTATCGGACGAATTGTTGTGCGCAAAGTCGTGTGAGCGAATTAAAGGGGTCAGCTTCGCATTATTCCGTGGCAATCATTGAGTAGCTCCCGAACCACCGGCCCCACGATCATGATGAACACCAACCTGCAGGAATCCATTGAACGCCAGCGCAAGATACTCAAGGGCTGGCTCGCTTCTTCACTCTCGATACTGGCAGAGGATTGCGCGCAGGTGTGGCCGCAGCGGGCGGCGCTGGAAGCGAGGTTGATGGAAGGCATCGCCGAGCTGCCCTACTGCAAATATCTCTACCTGATGGATGCCAAGGCGCACCAGATCACTTCCAACGCATCGCGCGTCGGCCTGATGGAGAAGCAGTTCGGCCGCGACCGTAGCCATCGCCCCTATGTTGCAGCAGCGCTTGCGGGGAGCGATTTCTCTCTTTCGGATGCGTATATCAGCCAGAACGCGAAGCGGCCTTCGCTCACTGCGGTGCAGGCGGTGCACGGGGCGCAGGGCGAGGTGCTGGGTTTTCTGGGGGCGGACTTCGACCTGCGCGAACTGCCCGCGACGCAGGCCATGTATGCGCAACCGGGGCAGTGGATGCAGCTCAAGGGCGACCCGGCGATACGGGGCGGGCTGTTCCGTCAGCAGCGCTTCGACAGTCCGATGGACCAGCAGATCGACACCGTGCTGCATATCGTCAACGAGCTGGTCACCATGCATGGCGTGTTCCACATCAAGCTGCATTTCTCCAGCTCGCGCGCCACCATCATCGCGATGAACGATCCCTACCGTTTCCGGCTGCACGGCATCGACGAGCTCGGCAAGCCCGATCTGTGTCTGGCGTATCCGCGCGTGGATTATCCCGCCGATGCGCTGATACCCGCGGATGCGGTGCACAGCATACTGGAGGTGTTCCGCGCGCTGCGCTTCATGGATGAGACGATCTATCTGCGTTCGGGGATGCTCAACATCTTCAACGGCATGGTCGGCCTGACTTTCTCTTGCGATGGCTCCCACTACTTGCCATGGGAGGAGTTCCTGAAGCGGAAGGACGATTTTCTGACGGGGGTGGCGATGTAGGGAGCAAACGGGGCTGCATCGTAATTGTTCCTGCTGGAACAATTACGATGCAGCCCCGTTTGGTTGAAACCCCGCTTGCTTCGGTTGCGCGGGGTTCTCGATCAGCGATGCTCAGTAGCGAGCATCCTTTGGCTTGTCGCCTTTCGGCCAATCCTTGTGCTTGCGGGCGTAGTCCGGTCGCGGCTGCTGGGTGAAGAACGCTGCGACGTCGTAGGCCTCCTGGTCGGTGAGGCTGCCGCCTTGCCCCAGCGGCATGTTGGCTTTGACGAATGCGGCGGCGGTGTTGAGGCGCGCCATGCCGGCGCCGATGTTGAAGGACTTGGCGCCCCACAGCGGCGGGAACATGTACTGACCTTCAGGACCTTTCATGCCCTGCCCATCGGCTCCGTGACAGACCGCGCACTTCTCGGCATAGATGGCCTTGCCCAAGACGGGGTTCGGCGCGCGTTCTGCCTTGATGCGCTTGAAGCCGCGTCCTTCCACATCCACGCCCGTCGGCACATCCTTCGACAGCCACCACATGTAGGCCAGTATCCCTTTCATCTCCTTGCTGTCTTCCGGCAACGGTTTGCCGTTCATCGAGCGCTGGAAACAATCGTTGACGCGATCCTGCAGCGAATTGACCTCGGCGTTGCGCGTGCGGTATTCCGGGAACACGCCCCAGATGCCCACCCAGGGGGCTGCGTTGGGGGTGCGGCCGCCATCCAGGTGGCAACTGCTGCAGTTCAGGTCGTTGCCCACGTATTTTTTGGCGTAGACCTGTGTCTGGGTCGTCAACTGATGTCCATAACGGATCGCTTCGCCCATGGGGCCGGACGGCATAGTTTCCTCGGCCGGCGGATTGAAGGGGGCTGTGGTCTTTACGGCATCTTCTGCCAGTGCGCTGGAACCGTACATGGCCATGACGCCCGCCATCAGCCAGGCTGACAAGGAAAGGGTGGATCTCATATTAACCTCCTGTGGTTGTTGGATGCTGCTGATAAGGTATCGCCGATGGCTTCGCCGGCATCGCTGCCGGGCAAGTTTGAATATTAAAATATCAGCAATTGCTAATATCATTCAAAACAGACTGCGTGTCAATGTTGATTAAAATTGTCGGGAATAGCCTTCCCGGAGCAAAGGATTAACAGGCGGCAGTATCGCAATGACCCGCATATCGACCGCAAGGACGATGCGTTTTCGGAGCACGAATGAGGCTCGCATGATGCCGGGCACCGGATGCCACCGCTTGGAGTAGGGTTGAACTTGGACCGGCAAAGGTGGAAAGTGCAAAGCATGTGGTTGGTTTGAGCGGTCTCTTTTAACCTGCTTCATTTCAACTGGAGGTGCATCATGTTCTCTCCTGTCACTATCCCCTTCGGGGCGAAGATGCTTTTCAATACGGCCACGATCAAACCCGGCGTGGCGTTCGAGGATGTCGAGCTGGCGCTGGCCGAGATGTGCAATGTGGTGAAAGACACTTACGGCGGCGACAAGGGCGGTTTCATCGCCGGGCAGGTCTATGCGTTCTCGGGTTTCCTTTCGGCAGAAGGCACGCTGGGTGATCCGGGCTCGGCGGAGAAACATATCGCGATCGTGACCTACTGGAAGTCTTTCGAGCAGCACGAGCGCTCGCACGCGGACAAGGTGTTCAAGGAAAAATTCGCGGCGCTGGCCAAGCTGTGCAGCGAGACCAGGGAGCTGGGTTACGACATGCTGTGGCAGGGGGTGCCGGAATAGGTATTACAATGCAGCCGGGTATGGGCCACGGGCGATTCGGAGAAAAAACAAAAGTGGCTTGAATGGGAAGCACAGCAGTGCGAGGAGTTTAAGGGGAACTCAAGCTATGATTTTCGAAACGAGGGAAGCGCTCGCTCTGTCGCGAGGCCGATTTCTGCGAGCCACCGTCCAGTCTGTGCATTCATTGAATGCCGCAATCTAACTCTCTGGCAAAGATCAGTCGGCCAAGACTGACCCATATGGTGTCGCGGGGGCGGCTGTTCGGCTTGCTCGATCAGGCGAGCAAGCGCCCCGTCATTTGGATCACCGGGCCGGGGGGCGCGGGGAAGACTGCACTGGCGGCCAGTTGGCTGGATGCACGGAACAGATCGCATGTTTGGTATCAGGCGGATGCGGGCGATGCCGATCTGGCCAGTTTCTTCCATTACCTGAGCCTGGCGGCGCAGAAGCTGCCGTCCCGTTCGGAAGTGCCGCAGCCTGTCTTTACGCCCGAATTCATGCAGGGTGTCGCGGTGTTCACCCGGCGTTATTTCGAGGCGCTGTTCTGTCGTCTGCCGCCGGCGACGACTTTGTTGTTCGACAATTTCCAGGATGTTCCGGAAGGTTCCGGCTGGCACGAGATGATGGCGCATGCGCTGGAGACGATCCCGGAAGGGAGCCATGTCATCGTGTTGAGCCGCGAACCGCCGCCTGCCGCGTTTGCGCGTATGCAGGCGAACAATCTCATTTCCGTCCTCGGCTGGGAAGACATCAGGTTCTCGCGGGAGGAAGCCCGCGAGCTCCTGTTCTCGCTGGGGGCGCATCCTGATGTGCAAAACATGCTGGATGATCTGTATGAAAAGACCGAGGGCTGGGCGGCGGGACTGGTGTTGCTGACTTCGCAGTTGCGCGCCGGCGGGACATCGCATCTGGATGCGTGTTCGTCGCAGTATGAGGTCTTCAATTATTTTGCCAATGAGATATTCACCAGAACCGAGCCTGATGTGCAGGATGTGCTGCTGAAGACGGCTTTCCTGTCGCGGGTCGAGCCGGTGCTGGCGGTGCGGCTCAGCGGTGTGGCCGCTGCGCCGGAGATTCTGGAACGCCTGAATCTGATGCACTACTTCACGCAAAGATACGGCACGGCGTACCAGTATCACCCCTTGTTCAAGGCGTTCTTGCAGGCGCGCGCGGCGGCGACCTTCGCGCATTCGGAGGTTTTGCACATCCAGAGACACTCTGCCGGGCTGCTCGCTGAGGCGGGGCAGATCGAGGAGGCGGTGCGTCTGTATATCGTCGCAACGGACTGGGGAAACGCCTTGGGTTTGATATTGGGGCAGGCTGCCGAGCTGATCGCTCAGGGGCGCGGGAGCACGCTGGAAAGATGGCTGCAGGCGTTGCCGCTGCCGCAGATCGGCGCTTCGTCCTGGGGACAATACTGGCTTGGCGTCTGTCGCCTGCCGTTCGATCCGGCGGAAAGCAGGGTTCTCTTCGAACGGGCGTTCGAGCTGTTCCAGGCGGATGCGGACATCAGCGGTGTCTTTTTGAGCTGGTCCGGCATCGTGGATACCTTCCTCTACCAATGGAGCGATTTCTCCCCGTTGGATCGCTGGATCACGGTCATCGAGCAGAAGCTGGCGGATCATCCCGTGTTCCCAACGCCCGAGATCGAAGCGCGGGTGGCGGCCGGCATGTTGAATGCGCTGGCCTGGCGGCAGCCGCATCGGCCCGATCTGCCTGTGTGGGCGGAGCGGGTGCGGCAGATCGTGCACCATCATGCGAACGTGCAGTTGCGCGTCATGCTGGGCAGCTATCTGATGATCTATTACCTGTGGATGGGAGATCTCGCGAAGGCCGGCTTGCTGATCGATGAGCTGCGCCCGGTCCTTGACGGGAAAGAGCGGGACCCGCTGACACAGCAGAATTGGCATGTGATGGAAGCGATGCATGCCTGGGTCATTGCGGATGAGAAGGCGTGTCTGGCGGCGGTCGACAAGGGTTTGCGCAACGCGGCCGAGAGTGGCGTGCATCTGCTGGATATGTATCTGCTGGGGCAGGGCGTCTATGCGGGGCTGTCGCTGGACGACCCGGCCTCTGCGGTCGCCTGCCTGAAGAAGATGGTGTTGATCGACAGCCCGCGCATCATGGACAGGTCGTTCTACCAGTATCAGGCTTCTTCCGTGGCCTGGATGCAGGGCAATCTGAAGAAGGCGATCGAGCATGGCAGGCTTTCCGTGCAGTTCGCGGATGCCACGGGCAGTCATCTTTCGCAGGCCTTGTGCCATATCGAATTGGCGGTGGCGCTGTTCGACGATGGGCAGCAGGAGGAAGCGCTGCGGCAATTGGCCATGGGCGAGGCGTATGGTCGCGGCATGAACCACATCGAGTTCATCGCCGCGCTGCACGCGGCCAGATTCGCCTTCGCGCGGGGCGAGGTGCGTCAGGGGCTGGAGAAGTTGCGGCAGGGGCTGGCGCTGGGGGCGCGGCAACACTATGTGAATTTCCCGCGCTGGGACGATGAGAACATGTCCATGCTGTGCGCGCAGGCCTTGCAGCATGGTATCGAGTTGCCCTACGTCAAGATGTTGATCAAGTTTCGCAATCTGTCACCGCCCGAATCCGTGACCGGCGTCGAATGGCCGGTCAGGGTGCGCGGGAACGAAAGGAAGGCAGTGGACGATGATTCGCTGGAGGCGCAGATCGCCGAGCGCACGCGGGCTTTGCAGGAGCAGAACCGCCGGCTCGAGAACATGGCGCTGACTGACGAGTTGACAGGGTTGTCAAACCGGCGCCATGCATTGCTGACCTTCGCGCGGGAATGGGAGGTGTCCGTGCAGCAAGACACGCCGTTGTCGTGTCTGATGATCGATGCAGATGGCTTCAAGCAAGTGAACGACACGCATGGCCATGATGCGGGGGACGAAGTTCTGCGCAGCCTGTCCGATTGCCTCAGAAGGGCGGTGCGCGCGGAGGATGTCGTGTGCAGGTTGGGTGGTGACGAATTCCTGGTGATCTGTCCGGGTGTTCATCTGGAGGATGCGATGCATCTTGCAGAACAGATACGTGCCAGGGTGTCCGGGATGCAGGTGCCGGTCGGCAAAGGCGAGTGGCGCGGGAGCATCAGTGTCGGTGTGGCATCCCGCCTGCCTGATATGATCGATCTGGAATCGCTGATCAAACTGGCGGATGCGGGCGTGTACACGGCAAAACGGAGAGGGCGGAACTGTGTCGCGGCAGGTTGCGGCGTCTAGCTTGGGATCGAAAGGAGAATGGATCATGACTACAGGCACTGTTCGTCTGCATCGCGTGTTGCGCACCAAGCCGGAACGACTCTACAGGGCATTCCTCGATGCGGACGCGATCCCGAAGTGGTTGCCGCCCTATGGTTTCACCTGCAAAGTGGAACATATGGATGTCAGGGTGGGGGGCACGTTCAGGATGTCGTTCAGAAATTTCTCGACCGGCAAGGGAGAATCGTTCGGCGGGGAGTATCTGGAGCTCGTCCCCGCGCAACGGATCCGCTATTCGGACAAGTTCGACGATCCGAACCTGCCCGGTGCGATGACGACGACGGTGACGCTGACGCCGGTATCGTGCGGTACCGAGATCGCTATCGTGCAGGAGGGGATACCGGATATGATTCCGCTGGAGATGTGCTATCTCGGCTGGCAGGAATCGCTCGCACAATTGGCGAATCTGGTGGAGCCTGAGATACCGGGTTGAAGTTGGATCGTCGTAGTCGTGTATCGTGCAGTGCATCGTTGTGGATCATTAACCAGAGGAGATCGTCATGGGCAGCAAGGACAAGAAGAAGGAATCAAAGGGCAAGAAACCGCAACCCAAGCCGGTGCCGGGGGCGAAGTAAGCAGGTCCGCCGGGCATGCAATGCCTTATTCACATCGCCCGCAAGGGCGATGTGCTTTTGTAGAGATACATCATGGGATCGAACGCTCCGGGACTGGGTCCCGATCTTCAAGTTCAGGCGGATATGCCGTGCGGAACCGGGCTGCATCTGGCGCGTGTGGCCGCGGTCGATCGCGGGCGCTATGTCATCCGCGATGCGCAGGAGGAGTTGCCGGCCGAGCTGAGCGGCAGGTTCCTGCACCATGCCGCATCCTCCGTGGACCTGCCCTGCGTGGGTGATTGGGTGTGCGCGGAATATCACGATGCGGCGTCGCATGCGACCCTCCATGACCTGATGCCTCGGCGTTCTTTCCTGCGGCGCAAGTCGCCCGGCAAGAACATCGATTTCCAGATGATCGCGGCGAACATCGATGTGGCGTTCATCGTGCAGTCCTGTCATTTCGATTTCAATGTGCGCAGGCTGGAACGCTATCTGGTGATGGTGAACGAGGGGCATATCGAGCCGGTGCTGTTGCTGACCAAGACCGATCTGGTGAGCGAAACGGAACTGCAACGCATGATCGGCAATATTCGCGCGGCCGGTATCACGGCGCGCATCGTCACGCTGAGCAATGTGACGGGCGAGGGCGTGGAGCAGGTGCGCGCGCTGATGCAGCCGGGCAAGACCTATTGCCTGCTCGGTTCTTCCGGCGTGGGCAAGACGACGCTCATCAACCAGTTGCTCGGACAGGATGCGCTGCAGACGGGCGCGGTGAGCGGCACGGGCGAGGGCCGGCACACCACCACGCGCCGCCATCTGATCCCACTCGACAACGGTGCATTGCTGATCGATATGCCGGGCATGCGCGAGCTGGGCATCCTGAGTGCGGGGGAAGGGCTGGACGACAGCTTCGCCGACATCAAGGCACTCGCCGGGCGATGCCGCTTCTCCGATTGCAGCCACGGCAAGGAGCCGGGCTGCGCGATCCGCAAGGCGATCGAAAATGGCGAGCTGGATGCGGCGCACTACCAGAGCTATCTGAAGCTCAAGGCAGAGTCCGATTTCAACGAGATGTCGTATGTGGACAAGCGCAACAAGGACAGGGCGTTCGGCAAGATGGTGCGCACGGTGCTGAAAGAGAAGCAGAAGTGAGATAATCCTCTGCCATGTCGCTGGATAAGGATTCCATCAGGGAGTGAACGGGATGACAGGATTGAGCAGATACATCGTCGTATTGGCCGCATTGGCATTGATAGGCTGCGGCCCCAAAGAGGACCAGTTCATCGACGTCAAGGCTGCGGCCGAGCGGCAGGCGCGCGGCGAGTTGTTGCTGGATGTGCGCGAGGCTGACGATTACAAGGAATTCCACGCCCCGAACAGCATGAACATCCCGTTCGGACGCCTGGAATATCGTCTGGCCGAACTGGAATCCCATAAGGGCAAGCCCATCATGGTCATCGACCATTCCGGGCTGCGTGCGTCCCGGGCATGGGAGATTCTGCAAAAGGCCGGCTTCACGCAAGTCTCCGTGGTGCAGGGCGGCATGGCCGCGTGGAGAGAAGCCGGGCTGCCGGTCGCGACGCTCCAGCAGCAGTTGGAAAAAGAGCGGGCGGTGGAGGAACGGTTGCAGCAGGAGGCCGAGATGCTGGAAAGGGAGCTGGAAGCATTACGGAACGGGTGATGCGTCCTGATGGGGTTGGCCGATCGAGGGGGATATGAAGAATACGATGAGCGGATCATTGAAAGCGGGTTTGCTGGCCGCATCCTTGCTGGTGCTGGGCGGCTGCACTTCCGTGGTGAAGTTGAACGTGAAGCATGCGCCGGAGATGGATCTGGGGGCGGCAAGGACCTTGAGCGTGGCGCGCTTCACGGTGTCCGGCCAGGTGAATCTGGACGTGGCCAACGGCAATGATATCTGGAGCAACCTGCTGAAGAACGCCGTGGTGGGCAGCTTCTCTGCACCGTCTGCAGTGAGCGTGCAGGAGAACCACTATTCGAGTCTGGTGGATGCGCTGGTGCGCAACGGCTATTACCAGATCGGCACCGGGACGGCTGATGCGAATGTGAGCGGGCATGTGGACTACCGGGTGGATGACAGGCTGTCTTCCCTGGAGGACAAGCAAGCCCAAGAGGGCAAGCGCATGACTTACACCTTGACCCGCAAAGTGGAAGCGACGCTGCGCTTCATGGTGACGGACAAGCACGGCATGTTGCTGGGGAATTCCCGGGTGCAGCATTCCTCCGAGAAGAAGTGGACGGACGACAGCGAGCAGAAGGTGCGCGAGCGCGCGCAACAGTTGAGTGTGTCGTCTTATGTGATGGACGAGATCGCCGCCGCGAACGCTTTGCTGGTGCAGAAGATCGCGCCGCACTATGTGCTGGAGAGCCGCGTGCTGGAGGAATGCGACAGCGCGCAGAGCGAGCAGGGGAACAAGGCGGCCGAGGAAGGAGACTGGCTGGCGGCGGCAAGCCATTGGCAGGCGCTGAGCGCTAGCGGGGACGCGAAGTGTCGTCATGCGGCGGAATACAATCTTGGCGTGTTCGACGAGAGCCAGGGCCGTCTGGGCGAGGCGCTGATGCGCTATGAGAACGTCTATGCCTTCACGCGCGATGCGAGATTCGCCGCCGATGCCGAACGTGTCCGCCAGCGCATGCGCGATGAAGAGCGGATGCGGCTGAACGAGTCGAAACGGCAGCAGACGGCACCGCTCTGACTCTGCGCTGACCGGATCGACACATAATGATCTCCGAAGTCATTCAGGGAAATTAGATGTTCGATTCGATACTCCGCTTGCTGGGTGTCACCCCCAGATTCTCAGATCAGGATTCATTCCGGCAATTGAATGAAGTGGCACCGCTGAAGCCAGAGCAAGCTGCGGTGCCGGGCAAGAATGTGCAGAAGGGGTCTTCCTTCATCCGCCGTGAGGCGATCCTGGACCGGAACGAGCGGATCGCTGGCTATGAGTTCGCCTTGGGACAGAAAGTGCAGAACCGCCTGCTCGACAAGAGTGCGCTGATCCGGCGCGTGTACGACGAGGCGATGCTGAGCAACCTTGCACCGCTGGGCGTGTCGTCGTTGCTGGGCGGGCGAAGCGCGTTCATCCGACTGTCGCTGGATTCGTTGCGCAGTCCGCTGCTGTCCTCCATCGCCCATCCCAATATGGTGATCATGGTCTCCCCGCGTCCGCTGGACGAGGTCGATCTGGCCGCGTTGCGCGATAGTCTGGCGCATGTGGCGGGGATGGGGTTCAAGCTGGGCTGGTCGATCTGCCGGCCTTGTCCTGAATATGCCGAATTCCTGCAGCAGGCCGCCTATATAGAAGTCGATACCACTGCGATGGATGGCATCCAGTTGAAGGCCCTGCTGGCCGAGCTGCGCGCCGCCAACCCCGCACAGAAGTTGATCGCCAGCCATCTGCAGACGGTGGACGATTTCAAATATTGTTTCGAGCGCCGCTTCGATCATTTCATGGGGCCGTTCGTCTCAAGCCGCGAAGACTGGCATCCGGCCAGGAGCGACGTGAATCACCTGCCTGTGTTCCAGGCGCTGGAGATGATCCGGGCGGGGGCCGAGTTCGATGTCATCGCCGATTGTTTGCGTACCGATCCGGTGCTGACCTTCAAGCTGTTGCGTTACATCAACTCGCCCGGCATCGGCCTGCAACAGAAGATCGACGATATCCAGCAGGCGCTGATGCTGCTGGGCCGGGAACGTTTCTACCGCTGGCTGTCGCTGCTGCTGTTCGACAGCAAGAAGCCCGGATTCCGCGAGAACGTGATCCGCGAACAGGCGCTGACACGCGGTCGACTGATGGAGATGCTGGCAGGCAAAGGGCGGGTGCCCGCCAGTGCCGATCCTTTGTTCCTGGTCGGGCTGTTCTCGCTGATGAATGTGATGCTGGCCTTGCCGCTGGAGGAGGTGCTGAAACAGGTGGCCTTGCCGGACGCGGCTGCAGCGGCGCTCAGGGGCGCTGCGGGGCCGATGTATGATGCGCTGCAACTGGCCATCGCGCTGGAATCGGACGCTGGCGAGATTGAGGCGGCCGCTGCACAATGCGGACTGGAAGCCGCTGAAGTGGCGGCGCTGATGATCGATGCGCTGGCCTGGGCGCAGGAGATCGTGGCCGTCAATTGAGGTGTCGGGTAGCGGGGATTTCATAAACAGAGAGGGAGGTGCAGGGTCATGAGTGCAGTCGCAGACTACAAGATCGTTCGTAATTCCACAGTGGGCAGCGAGTTGACCGAGGAGAAGGCCAAGCTGCTGGCGGCCAAGCTGGGCGTGCGCCAGTTGAAGGATGGCGAGCTGCTGGTGAAGGAGGGCGAGGCCGACCAGACGCTGTTCATCCTGGCTGCCGGGCAACTGGCGGTGACCAGCAAGGATGCCGAGGGCGTGGAGCAGTCTGTGTACACCATGAAAGAGGGCGAGTGCGCCGGGACGCGCGCCTTCGTTGAGCAGTCCCCGCGCAAGGCGACCTTGCGTTCGGTCGGCCCCTCTACTGTCTACACCTTGAAACCGGCGGATTTCGAAACACTGCTCGATGCGCATCCGCGGCTGGCGTTCAAGGTGATGCGCGCCCTGTTCCGCGTCACGCATGCCAACCTGTCGCGCATGAATCGCGAGACGCAGGAGCTGGCGAACTACATCACCAAGACCCAGGGGCGATATTAGTCAGCGGATAGCGCCTCCCTTGCGTTAATGCCGCATGGGGCACGTACGGTCCGTGCCGGACGTTGCCCCGCTTCCAACAGGAGGTGATCATGAAACGCTCCATCCCTTTCCTGCTGCTGGCTGGCGCATTGGCAGGTTCTCCGCCTGTCATAGCGGCCGCTCAGCCTGTCCCGATGACGAAGACACTCGATCCGCAACGATTGGAACTGGCTCGCCAGCTCATCGTGTTCGAGGGCGAGCATTGCGCCTATTGCCGCCAATTCGAGGCAGAGGTGCTGGCGCACTGGCGGTCGCCGGTGCCGGTGGTGCGTACGCTTTCCACCGTGCCGCCCAAAGGCTGGACGCTGGAGCAGCCGCTGTTCGCCACGCCGACCATCGTGCTGTTCGAGAACGGGCGCGAGGTGTCGCGCTATACCGGCTATAACCACGAGCAGCAACGCTTCTGGCAGTGGCTGGGCTACCGGCTGCTGACGCCGGATCAGCGGCGCATCGCTTTCGAGCAGGGGACGGAGCGCGCTTTCACCGGTTCCAATCTGGACGAGAAGCGCCCCGGCATGTTCGTCGACCCGATAACGGGTGCACCGCTGTTCCGCAGCGGCACCAAGTTCGAGAGCGGCACCGGCTGGCCAAGTTTCTTCGAGCCGCTGCCGGGGTCGGTGACGCTGCACCCGGACGATAGCCTCGGCATGAAGCGCATCGAGGTGCGCAGCGCGAGTTCCGGCATCCACCTCGGCCACGTGTTCGACGACGGTCCGCCGCCGACCGGCAAACGCTATTGCATCAACGGCAATGTGCTGAAGTTCGTGCCGGATGCCGGGGCGAAGTGAGCGTATATTCGGTGGCGCGGCATCAACGACTGGAAAGGGGACGGATATGAAGATCGGCTTGTGGGGCGCGTCTATAACTTTATCGATCTCGTTGCTGCTGGCCGGTTGTGCCATGTCCAGTGCGCCGCCGCCGGCCGATGCCATGCGTGCGGATGTCGCCGGTTATCAGTTGCCCAGGCTGCCCGCGGCGGGCAAGGCGCTCGTCTATGTGGTGTTCGTGGAAGCCTGGTACGGGAGTGTCGGGTTCGATGTGTTCCTCGACGGACAGACACCGGCGTATGCGGTGGGGCGCAACAGCGGCGGGCAATATTTCCACTTCGAGCTGGAGCCCGGCGAACACAGGATATTCTCCAAGGGCGAGAAATGGGCGGAGTTGCCGATCACGGTGAAGGCGGGTGATGTCGTGTTCATCCGGCAGGAACTGCAGATGGGGACGATGGAAGCACGGGTGGTACTGGTGCCGCTGGACGAACTGGAAGGGAAGTATTACGTGAGCAAGCTGAAGCCGGGGCAGGCTTTCGCCGCGCTGGAGGCTGGCGCGCCGTTACCGCAGGGGACGGAACGTTCCCTTTCTGCGGGTGAAGTATTCACGGGCAAGGTCACGGGCGGGAACCTTGCGAAGGGTGTAGGTTTCTCGAACATCAATATCAAGTTGCTCGTCACTCCGGAAGGCGGTGAGCCGGAGACCTTCTTCGTTCGTTCCGATTCGAAGGTCTATGATGCGAGCGGCAGGCCGCTCGATTACCAGGAAGCGTTCAAGACTTACGGCAAGCGGGTCGAGATACACCATTTCGTGATACGCGATGCGACCGGGGGGCAGCCCGGCCGCACCGATTTCGAATATGAGATCGGCCACAAGGGGGTGCGCGAGATGCGCATCCTGGACCAGTGATGCGTGTCGGCGGTTCTATGCATATTGGTGGCAGACGCCGCCCGTTTCCCGGATTAGAATCGCGCCGTCACTTCCTTTGAGTCCCTCACGATGACCTTGTTACTGAAACAGTTGTTCGCGCTGTTCCGCCTGCTCAATTCCGATACGGGCACCAACCAGATCGCGGCCGGTGTTGCTTGCGGGCTGATCCTCGGGTTCGCACCCATGCTTTCACTGCAGGGCTTGCTGGTGTTCGTGTGCATGTTCCTGTTCCGCATCCAGATCGGGGCGGCGCTGACCTCGGCGGTGTTCTTTGCGCTGCTGGCTTGGTTGGTCGATCCGGTGTCGCATGCGCTCGGTACTGCCATTCTGGAAACGGAATCGCTGCGCCCCTTGTTCACTACCTTGTACAACTTGCCGCTGGTGCCGCTCACGCAGTTCTATAACAGCGTGGTGATGGGGGCCGGGGTGCTGAGCTTGTTGCTCGCACCGCTGGTGTTCTTCGGCAGCAAGCGTCTGATCGTCGCCTACCGCGAGAAGGTGGTGGCACGATTCAAGACCAGTCCGTTCTGGAAGCTGTGGAGCGGGACGACTTTCTTCAAGTGGTATTCGACCTATGAGAAGTTCCATGGATAAGCCGGCAGAGGGCAAGAAGCCCGTGAAAAGACAGGGGCCGATCCGCGTCGAGGCCGTGGTGCCGTTGCTGATCGTTGTCGGCGCGACCGTGCTGTATTTCTCGCTGTTCTTCGATAGTCATCTGCGGCGCGGACTGGAGTATGGCGCGACGCAGGCGAACGGCGCGGAAGTGAACATCGGGCGGCTGCAGACCAGCGTGTTCAAGGCGAGCATGCTGATCGGCGATGTGCAGATGACCGATCCGCTGCAACCGCAGCGTAACCGGGTGCAGATCGGCGAGATGCGCTTCGGCATGCTGTGGGATGCCTTGCTGCGCGGCAAAGTGGTGATTGAAGAGGCGGTCATCGAGGATGTGCAGATCGATACGCCGCGCAAGCGGGCCGGCAGGGTGTTGCCGCCGCCACCGCCGCAGTCGGGGCCGAGCGCTTCGGACAAGATGCTGGCGACGTTGAAGGAGGAGTTTTCCGGCAATGTGGTCGGTGATCTGGCCGCCATCGCGGCGGGTGCGAACCCGTCCGAACAATTGCAGCAGATCACCGGCGAGCTGAAGAGCGATGCCTACATGGATGCGCTGCAACGTTCGATGGATGAGACCGAGCAGCAGTGGAAGACGCGCATGGCGGCTTTGCCGCGAGGCGAGGATTTCGGTGCCTTGCGTACCCGGCTGGGCGATGTGAAGGTGAACGACGTCAAGGATGTCGCACAGCTGCAGGCTGCGGTGAAGGAGTTGCAGGCCATCCGCGACGAGTTCGAGGCGAAGGGCAAAACCATAGGCGAAGCGGGAACGGTCCTGGCGGGCGACCTGAAGGGCTTGCAATCATCCTTTGCAGGTATCGACGATGTGGTGCGCGAGGATGTGCGCGGTCTTCAGGCGCGCATGAAACTGCCGACGCTGGATGCCAGCAACCTGTCGCGTGCGCTGTTCGGCATGGATGTGCTGGGCAAACTTCAGCAGGCGCGTGGATATATGGAACAGGCACGCGAGTACCTGCCCGCCAAGTCTGCAGAGCAGGCCAAGCCCGCGCCGCGCAATATCCACAAGGGGCGCGACTACGCCTTCGGCCATCCCAGGGGCTATCCGGCCTTCTGGTTGCGCCGTGCGCTGGTGACATCGCGGCTGCCCGGCGAGAAGGGGCTGTCTGGTGAGATTCGCGATGTGGCGACCGATCAGGCGCTGGTCGGACGCCCCATGATCGCGACGCTGAAGGGCGATTTCCCGCAGCAGGAGGTGGCCGGGGTCAAAGCCGAACTGGTGATCGACCATACGCAGAGTGAGCCGGTGGAACGCGTACAACTGTCGGTGGCGCGTTATGGAGTGGCGGGGCGTTCACTGGTGGACAGCCCGAGTGTGAAGCTGGGTTTTGCCAAGGCGGCGGCATCTGCGGCCTTCACTGCCGAGCTGCGCGGTGAGCGGGTGGATATCCAGGCCGGCAACCGTTTCCACGACGTGGCATTCGAGACGACTGCGCAATCGCCGGTCGTGCGCGGGATGATGGATGCCTCGCTGGCCGGATTGCGGACGGTGAGCATGGATGCCCGTGTGCGCGGGACCTGGGGTGATCTGGACATGAGCCTGTCCACCAACCTCGGGGATGCGCTGGCGCGCGGCATGAAGCGCTACCTGCAAGAGAAGATGGACGAGGCACGCAAGCGCATCCAGGCGCAGGTGGATAGTCGTATCGCCGCGCAACGCCAGAAGCTGATGGCGCGCCGGGCGGAACTCGAGTCGCGGCTGAAGTCCGTGCTGGCAGACAAGCAGGCGCAGGTGGACAAGCTGCGTGCCGACCTGGATGCGGCACGGCGTGATCTGGAGCAGCGCAAGAATGCCGCGACGGACGCGCAGAAGCAGAAACTGAAACAGGATGCGAACCAGTTGCTGGACAAGTGGCGACGCTAGTCTGTGCCCGCACGCCGCTGGGGCGGCTGTGCTGGACGCGCATAAGGGAGTGAACATTGCAGAGTGTCATCGTGGCGCTGCGGGCCGCTTTCAGGTCGTTCTTCCATCCCCGGATGCTGGCTTTGGTCTTGTGGCCGATGTTGCTGGCGACCGCGTTGTGGCTGGGGGCGGCATTCATCTTCTGGGGCAGCTGGATGGCGGGCCTGACCGGGCTGTTGGAACAGACCTCGCTGGAACAATGGATCGCCCAGGGGGTGCTGGCTGTTGTGGCGCATTATCTGGTGGCGACGTTGCTGGTGTTGCTGTTGTTGCCGGCGATCTTCGTGACTGCGTTGCTGATCACGGCGATCTTCGCGATGCCGGTGATGGTCGGGCATGTCGCGGAGAAGGACTATCCGCAGTTGGTGCGCAAGCAGGGTGGCACGGTGGCGGGGAACGTGTCGAATGCGTTGGTGGCCGTGGCGGTGTATTGCCTGGGCTGGATCGTCACCCTGCCGTTGTGGTTGTTCTCGCCCTTTGCGCTGGTCTTGCCCATCCTGCTCATGGCTTATCTGAACCAGCGCCTGTTCCGCTATGACGCGCTGGCCGAACACGCCAGTCGCGAAGAGATCGGTCTGGTCGTGGAGCGTGCTTCGGGGAAACTCTATCTGCTGGGGGCGCTGGCCGGACTGTTGCAGTTCGTGCCGCTGCTGAACTTCATCGCACCGGTCTATGTCGCGCTGGCGTTCATACACCTGTGTCTTGAGGAGTTGAAGCAACTGCGTGCGCAGGCTGCGGGCAGTTGAAGAGCGCCATGGGGGGCATGGCGCGACGGGGGATGCAGCCTCTAGCCGGCGGAGCGGATGCTGCAGTAGTTCAGCAGATCGCCCAGTGTCTCGTAGGCTTCGCGCATCGACTGGAACAGCCCCAGGAACCGGGATTCACTGTCATAGAGCGCGCGGTGTGTCTGCGGGTCGGTGGTGAGAAATATCTTGACCATGATGTCCTCCGTTTAAGCAGGTTATCGACCGGAGTGGTCAGGACTTTAATCGCGGATGGGCCGGAGGCTATGATCAGGATGCGTATTTTGCCGTTTCAGTTTGCCGGATCATGCCGATGAGATCGATTGCCCATGTTTCCATATTGTTAATTCTGCTTGGCGCATCGTCGGCCCGGGCGGCAGTGACGGAGTATGTCCGGGAATATACCTACCATGGCGCTACATTCGACACAGAATCGACTTGCCGCACGAATGCGATCGAGGGGGTGAAGCGCGAGCTGCTGGACGAACTCGGTACCTATGTCAGTTCGGTCGTGGAGATACATCAGGATTCGTTGGGGAATTCGCACATGAGTCAGGATGTGATCAATATCACGGCCGGTATCGTGGCGATGAAAGTTCTGGAAGAACGCTGGCGGCGACCGGCGTTCTTCGTGCGTGCCGGGATGAAGGCCGATCCGGATGATGTGCTGGTCAAGTTGAAAGTGTTGCGAGCCGACCTTGAGCTGGAGAATGCACTTCGGGATTCGAACGAGGCGCTTGAGCAGGCACGCAGAGAACTTGCTTCGCTGAAGGCGCAACTCCAGAGATTGCAGGCGGAAGCCATGCCAGCCTCTCCTGCGGCAAGCGAGGTTCCCGCTATATCCGAAGTGCCTCTAACTTTGCCCGAAAGTCTCCCCGCAGCAGTCTCCGACTCGACGCCTGTTGCCACGACGAGCGCTCCCGTAGCGGTCACGGAACCGCCCCCTGCTGCCGAGACGTCCCCTCCCGCATCGGCCTCGGAACCGCCGTCTGTCGCTTTGGCAGAGCCATCCTCGAACTTGCCGGCCGCAGCGCTTGCCTTGCCTGAAGTGCCGTCACCAGCGGTGGTGGCTGAGGTTCCAGATGCAGCGACAGCGCAGGAATTGGTGGTGCAGTATCAGGATGCGATCAAGGATGTGGTGGTGGGGGAGGCGTTCCAGCGTGCTTTGGCGGCGCGGTTGAATGGCGACTTTGACAGCTTGTTCAGCGAGATGAACAAGCTGGCGGAGCAGGGCTATGCCAAGGCGCAGTTCAGACTTGGCTGGCTGTATGAGCGCGGCGTCGGCGTCCGGCAGGACTACGCCAAAGCGCGCGAGTGGTATGAACGTGCGATGCAGAATGGCGATGATTTTGCATTGGCAAGAATGGGATTGCTCTATGAGCTGGGCCTGGGCGTTGAGAAAGACTATGCAACGGCGCGCGAATATTATTCGCGTGCGCTGCGCGCGGAGAATGCGTTGGGTTATGCCCAGATGGGTTATCTGTACGAGACCGGGAAAGGTGTCGAGATGGATCGGCTGAAGGCGGCCGAGCTGTATCGCACCGCAATGGAAAAAGGGAACTATCTGGCGATGACCCGGCTTGGCTTCCTGTATCAGCAAGGGCGCGGTGTCGAGCGCGATGACTACAAGGCGGTCCAGCTGTATCAGCAGGCGGTCGATCATGGCCAGCCGCTGGCGATGACGCGGCTCGGGCAGATGTATAACCTCGGGCGGGGCGGACTGACGCGCGACCACCAGCGCGCGATGGGTTTGATACGCGAATCGATGCGCTACAAGCTGCCGGCGGCTTTCGCATTCATGGGGTTCATGTACGAGAACGGATGGGCGGTAGAACAGGATTATGCGCAGGCGCGCATGCTGTATGAGAAGGCGGCAGCATTGGATGCGCCTTTCGCGGAGTTGCGGTTGGGGATCCTGTACAAGGAAGGACGCGGTGTGGCGCGCAGCCGTGACAAGGCCCTTTATTGGCTGGATCGCGCAGCCGGCAAGGGCGAAGAACGTGCCGCAGAGATCAGTTCGCGGATGAGACGAGGTCGAGAATGAGAAGCGATCCAGAAAATACCGGGAATACCCGCAACATCTGGATGCGCGGTTTGTTCATGTTGTTGATGGGGTTCGCCTTGCATGTGAGCGGGACGGTGCTGGCTGTCGTGGCAGTGGTCCAGTTCGTGATCGTGCTGGCGAACGGCTCGCCCAATGCACGTTTGCTGGTATTCGGCCGCAGTCTGGCCGACTACTTGCGGCAGATCGTGAACTATCTGACTTTCGTGACGGAGACCATCCCTTTTCCGTTCGGCGAATGGCCGACTGACGAATGATCACGGGGAATATCCGTTGTCCACTCCGACCGAATTGAGACTGGCGGCACTGCATTGGCTGGCTGAAGGCGATGTGGCCGCGAAGTGCGCGGGGGTGCGCGAGCTGGCCCGCTGCTGGTCGGACGGACGGCTGGCACTGGCTGCCGATGCGCGCCTGGCTTGCGCACTGCCTGTCCCGGGGCATCCAGCCAGGCCTGAACTGGTCGCTCCGCGCGATGTGCCGCGCCGTGCCATGCACACCCCCGAGGGACGCGCGGCGATGGTGCACGCGATGGCGCATATCGAATTCAACGCGATCAATCTGGCGCTGGACGCGCTGTGGCGTTTTGCCGATATGCCGCGCGACTATTACGCGGACTGGCTGCGCGTGGCGGACGAGGAGGCGCTGCATTTCACCTTGTTGTCCGATCATCTGCAGACGCTGGGCTTCGCCTACGGTGACTTTCCCGCGCACAACGGTTTGTGGGATATGGCGCTGAAGACGCAGCATGATGTGTTGGCACGCATGGCCCTGTTGCCGCGCACGCTGGAGGCGCGCGGGCTGGATGTGACGCCGGGCATGAAGACCAGACTGGTGCAGGCGGGCGATCAGGCGATCGCACCCATCATGGATATCATCCTGCGTGACGAGGTGGGGCATGTCGCGATCGGTAACCGCTGGTTCGACTGGTTGTGCGTGCAACGCGGGCTGGCGCCGCTCGCGACCTATGCCGCATTGGTCGCGCAACATCATCCCGCGCCTTTGCGCGGACCGTTCAATCTTGCGGCGCGGCGTGAGGCGGGATTCAGCGAGGCGGAGCTGGTTGCGCTGCAGGCACAGGATGCATAAGGGAGAGGCATCGGCATGGGCTTCACGGTAGAGGTCAGGGAGAGCGACGGGCTGCGCTCGCTGCATTTCGGTTCGGCGTGGATGCAGGGCGCGATGCGCATCGACCATCCCTTCGACCTGGCATTCGAATACACGCGGGTGATGATGGCGGCATTGTTGCTGCGCGAAGGCGACTTTCCGGAAAAGGTCTTGCAGATCGGTCTGGGCGCGGGTTCGCAGACCAAATTCCTGTACAGGCACAGACCGGCGGCGCACCTGACAGTGGTGGAGATCGAGCCCAAGGTGGTGACGGCGGCGAGAGATTCGTTCTGTCTGCCGGACGATCCGGCGCGGCTGGAAGTGGTGGTGGGCGACGGGGCGGAATTCGTGCGCCGCACCGACCAGCGCTATGACTTGATCATGGTGGACGGATTCAACGACCACTCCCATCCCGGTGATCTGAACACGCTGCCGTTCTACCGGGCGTGTCGTGAGCGCCTGACCGATCAGGGCATCCTGGCGGTCAACCTCATCGGTTTGAGCGACGGTGTGAAAGGCGGCTTCGCCTTCATCGAGACTGCATTCGCGCAGCGTGCGGTGAGATTCCCGCGCTGCGCCAGCGGCAACACTATCGCCTTCGCGGCGGCGGGTGCACCGATTGATATTACGCTCGAAGAGTTGCAGGAGAGAGCGGCCAAAGAAGATGCGTGCCTGGCGCTCTCGCTGATGCTGGACAGGTTGGCGACCTTGCCGGGCAGCGAGGGCGGCCGTTTGAGAATCTAGTTGTCGGAGTAGACGACGTGGCCGGTCGAGCGTTCGTCCTCGTGCCGGATCACGGTGGTCGAGACCGTGATGTGCTCGTCCTTGCGCAGGCCGTAATGCTCGGTGAGCAAATGCGCGATCAGATTGGCATTGTTCTCGTCGGGCACCAGGGCCATGGTCACGGTGTCTGTCGCGTTGTGCAGCGAGACGCGATAGAAGTGGGCGGGGATGCGTATGTATGTGCGGTGCATGATGTTCCTCGATGGCTGACTTGCCGTTGTCCGATCGCGGGAATCGCCCTGAGGTCGCAGCTCAGTGTTCGGGCGTTCTGCGAAGCAGGCGTAACGCTACCGCTACATTGGACTTTTGTAAACGAGAATCATCCGGTCCGGGGATGATCCGCCGGTATGCGGGGGCGTGACGGCGCGAGGGTATTGCGGAGAAAGCTCAACTGGCCCATGCTTCCGGAACCGCTGGCTGCAGCCTCGGGACCGTTTGGACATCCCGACTTGCCGGTACGCGGCAGGGCACTGGATGGGCGCTTGCGATTTTGCACATAGACCGTATAAGGGCGGGGTGGGGATGAGTCAGGAGTTCCTGGATCGAATGAAAGGGCCGTTCCGCGGCATGTTGCACTGGAGCGACCTGGATGCATTGTGGGCGGCGGTGCGGGCGAAGCCTGAGGGGTGGTACATCAGCATGGTCGGCGAGGAGCCGCTGCCGCAGACGATGACGGTCGAGGCATTGAACGATTTCATCACCGAAGTGGATGGGCTGCTGCGTCGCGAACATGACTGTACGCACTGCGGCATCGTCTATGCCGATGACATGGCCCAGCCTTCGTTCATCAAGATCCACGATCCGGCCACTGTCGGCAGCTCGTGCAGCAGTACCCCGGTGCCGCCGCGCTGGATGCTGAGCCGTATGCCGCCGTCATTGATCAAGGACGAGGCGCCCTTGCCGGGCAATCGCCGGCGCTGGTGGCAGAAGCTGTTCGGGTGAGTCTGTCGTGTCGCAGTCCGGGCATGGTGCACAGAGTACGGCCTGTCTCGAGGACGGGCCTGCCATAAGGGTGTATTTAAATGGAAATGCTTCCGTTCCTGCATAGAAATAGACGCATCTACCTGCGATACACCCTGCTGGGTCTGGTCATCGTTCTTTTTTTCGCCTCGATCCAGATTTTCTTCATCCTGCCCGAGCATCAGCCCCGGCATTTCATCGTGCCGGTCTTGCTCGGCTCATTCATCGGATTCCTGTTGTCCACTCTGGTCGCATTGCGTAGCGAGCTCGCCAATGGGCAGAAGATATTCCGTGCCGTGGCCGATCTGGCGCAGGAATTCATCTATGTGCGCAACATCGATGGCGTGTATGAATACGTGTCGCCGTCCTGTCTTGCGATCACCGGATACAGCGTGGAGGATTTCTATGCCGAGCCACATCTGATGTCGCGGCTGGTGCTGGTGGAGGATCGCGGGGTCTGGGACCAGCATGTGTACCAGATGCACGAGCAGGGAAAGCCGGAGAGACTGCTGATCCGCATCCGGGCCCGTGACGGGCAGATCCGCTGGCTGGAGCATCTGTGCAGCGACCTGCGCGACGAGCAGGGCAAGTTGCTCGGGGTGCGTTCGACCAATCTGGATGTCACCGAGCGCATGGTGAAGGAGCAGCAGCTGGCCATCGCCGCAACCGCCTTCGAGACGCACGATGCCATCCTGATCACCGATGCGGAAGCACGGATCGTCCGCGCCAACCGGGCGTTCACAGAGATCACCGGCTACGAGCCGGACGAGGTGATCGGCAAGACACCGGCCATCCTGAAATCGGGCAAGCATGACAAGGCGTTCTACGAGGAGATGTGGGCGACCCTGGCGCGCGAGGGTCGCTGGGAAGGCGAGCTGCTGGACCGCCGCAAGAGCGGGGAGATCTATCCCAAGCAATTGACCATCACCGCAGTCAGGAACGAGCAGGGGCAGGTGACGAACTACGTCGGGATATTCAGCGACATCACCTCCCGCAAGGCCGCCGAGGAGGAGATCAACCGCCTCGCCTACTACGATACGCTCACCTCCTTGCCCAACCGGCGTCTGCTGATAGACCGCCTGCAGCTGGCGATGGCGACGTGCGACCGCAACAAGAGTTACGGCGCGGTGCTGTTCATCGACCTGGACAACTTCAAGGAACTGAACGACACGCAGGGCCACGATGTCGGCGACAAGTTGCTGGTCGAGGTGGCGCACCGGCTGCTCGCCTGCGTGCGCACGGGAGATACGGTGGCCAGGCTGGGCGGGGACGAGTTCGTGGTGATGCTGGCCAACCTGTTCGACACCGAGCTGGACGTGGTGCCGCGCGCGGAGTCGGTGGCGACCAAGGTGCTGGCGTCGCTCAATCTGCCTTATCTGCTCAACGGCCAGCAATACCACGGCACGGCCAGTATCGGCGTGACGCTGTTCCACGGCAGCGAGAAAAGCGTGGACGAACTGCTCAAGCATTCCGATGTGGCGCTGTATCAGGCCAAGAACAGCGGGCGTGCGACACTGCGCTTCTTCGATCCCTCCATGCAGCAGGCGCTGGAATCGCGCGCGCGGCTGAACAAGGACATGCATCGGGCTCTGCGTGAACAGCAGTTCCAGTTGTATTTCCAGCCGCAGGTCGATGCGGACGGGCGCTGCATCGGTGCCGAGGTGCTGCTCCGATGGGAACATCCCGACCGCGGCCTGCTGTTCCCGAATGCGTTCATCGCGCATGCGGAAGAATCCGGGATGATCGCCGATATCGATTTCTGGGTGCTGCGCGAGGCCTGCCAGCGGCTGCAGCGCTGGCAGGCGAAGCCTGACTTCGCGCGCATCCCGCTGGCGGTCAATGTTTCGGCGGCGGCTTTCATGCGGGCGGATTTCGTCGAGGATGTGCTGGCCATCGTCAATAGCTGCGGGGTCGAGCCGGGGTTGCTCAAGCTGGAGCTGACCGAGACCTCACTTGTCGACGGCGTGGATGAGGCGATCGGCAAGATCAGCCGTCTCAAGTCGGCCGGTATCCGTTTCTCGCTGGATGACTTCGGTACCGGCTATTCCTCGCTCTCCTATCTGCGCCAGTTGCCGATCAGCCAGTTGAAGATCGATCGCGCCTTCGTGCGCAACGTGGTCACCGAAGCGGGCGACGCGATGATCGCCAAGACCATCATCGGCATGGCGCAGAACCTCGGGCTGGAAGTGGTGGCTGAAGGCGTGGAGACGCAGGCGCAGCTCGACCTGCTGGTATCCTTCGGCTGTCGCACGTTCCAGGGCTATCTGTTTTCCCGGCCTTTGACGTTGTGGGATCTCGAGGGCAGCAACTGGACGAACGTGTAGCTGTGCAGGCCGCTGCCGGATGAACAATGGACATCAAATGGAAGTCGGTGCCGGGCACCGTCGCAAGGACATGACAGCAACAACGAACGAACCGGCCCTGAGCGGCCTGCACCCCTCCGTAGTTTGGTCGCACTTTGCGACCTTGTGCGCGATCCCGCGTCCCTCCTATCGTGAAGAAGCGCTGAAGCGGCACCTCGCTGCCTGGGCTGATGCACGTGGCATCGCGCATTTCGAGGATGCGGTCGGCAATCTCATCCTGCACAAGCCGGCCAGTCCCGGCTGCGAGTCCGCGCCGGGTGTGATACTGCAAGGCCATCTGGACATGGTGTGCCAGGCCAACGCGGGTACGGTGCACGACTTCGAACGCGATGCCATCCGGGCCGTGCTGCGTGACGGCTGGGTGGTGGCGGAGGACACCACGCTGGGCGCGGACAACGGCATCGGGGTGGCGCTGGCCTTGGCTGCACTGGAAGCTGAAGGGATCGAGCATCCGGCAATGGAGGTGTTGCTGACTGTCAACGAGGAGTCGGGTATGGACGGTGCGCGCGGTCTGCTCCCCGGCACTTTGCAGGGCCAGCGACTCATCAATCTGGATACCGAGGAATGGGGACATTTCTATCTGGGTTGCGCGGGCGGGGTGGACGTGGAGGTGCGTCACATCAGTGCGATGGAAGCGTTGCCGCCGGACTATGCGGTGTTGCGTTTCGATGTCTCCGGCCTGCGCGGCGGCCATTCCGGGATCGACATCCATCTGGGGCGCGGCAACGCCATCAAGCTGCTGGCCGAAGCCCTGCGCGATCTGGCGGCGCATACCGATGTGCGCCTGATCGAGATGCAGGGCGGCAGTGCGCGCAACGCCATCCCGCGCGAGGCCTTCGCCATCTGTGCCGTGCCGCTGGCAGCAGTCTCAGGCATAGACGAATGGGTGGAGCATCGCTTGGCATCATGGCAGCATCGCTTCGCAGAGGTGGATGCCGGTATCGCGTTGCGCTACGAGCTGGACGAGATGCCGGTGGAGCAGGCGGTGAGCGAGTCTGAGCGGGACAGGCTGCTGGGCTTTCTCGATAACGCGGTCAACGGCGTGTCACGGATCAGCAGCGACTTCCCGGATGTGACCGATACGTCGAGCAATCTTGGTGTCTTCAAACTGGCGCAGGGCGAAAGCAAGGTGACGTTCAAAGTGCGTTCCCTGCTGGATGCACGTGCGGATGTCTTGGCCGACAAACTGGTCTCGTTCGCCGCCGGTTACGGTTTGCGAGCATACAAGGATGGTGCCTATCCGGGCTGGACACCAGATCCGGCTTCGCCACTGCTGGCGTTGTGTCAGCAGGTGTATGAAGCGCAGTTCGGCACACCGGCTTCGCTGCAGGTGATCCATGCCGGACTGGAATGCGGCCTGCTGGCGGCCAGCCATCCACAGCTGGACATGATCTCGTTCGGGCCCGACATCCGCGGGGCGCATGCGCCCGGCGAGCGGGTAGAGGTGGCGTCGGTCGCCCGCTGCTGGGAACTGCTGCAGGCGGTGTTGCAGGCGCTGGCGCGCGCCTGAACCGCTTATCCGTACAACTGCGATACCAGCGAATATTCGGTGAGGGCGGCATACACCTGCCGCCAGTTGATGCTGCCGTCCTGCGGCTGGTTGGCCAGCAATTGCTGCAGGTTCGCGGTCTGCACCTGCGGCAGGCCGCTGAGCAGGTCGTTGCCGAAAGAGTTCTGCATCAGGGCATCGAGCGAAGGGAACTGGCTGCCGGAACGGCTGATGAAACTGCCGGCGACTTCACTCAGCGCGTCGGCCGTGCCGGCGAGGAGGGCGGCCGTGCCTTGCGCATCCTCGGTGAACGCTGCCTCAAGTCGCTCCGTGTCCAGACTCAGGCGACTACCGTTGCCGGGCAGCAGCTCAGGTTGCAAGTCGATACCGAGCTGCGATAAGCGGGTCAACGGCGAATCGCCGTTCGCATAGCGTGCCAATACCTGCGCATCGAGCGAAAGTGCCAGATCGGCCGCGCCGGAGACGCCGCCGGCAGGCAGGTTGTTCTGGCTGCCGATGGCGGCGATGCTGCCCTGCAAAGTGTTGAACGCATCGACCAGCCCCTGCGCCCGGGTGGTGAGCCCGGAGAGGTCGATGGTCTCACCGTCCGTGGTGGTTCGCAGCGGACGCAAGGTGTTCTGGAAGGTGACGCTGGCGGACAGCAACTGACCTCGTGCAGAGATGCCGACCACGGTCGAGGAGTAGCCGAACAGTGCGGGCGCGGACAAGCTGAGCTCGGCTGAGAGCAGCGCATACGATGGCGTCACCGACGGGCTGGCGAGGATGCCGGCCACCGATGCGTTGGGATAGACGTTGAGCAAGGGGTCCATGACCATCTCCCGAACGGTTGCGTGCATGGGATCACAGCCCCATGCTACTCCTGAACCGCGCACGTTTGAACCCTCCGCGCTGGCAAATCCGGACCTCGGGCATTAGACTCGGCAACCGGAGGAAGTATGAAAGAACAAAAATGGTTGGACCGGCTCGGACCGGAGGATGAGGCCGAGGTCGATAAGCTGTGCATGCGCACCCTGTTCGAGCGGGCGCGACTGGCGGCCATGCTGGCACCGTTCGGGACGCTGTTCATCGCCTGGCTGGTGCTGGATATCGCGCCGTTCTCGCTGGTGCTCACCTGGGTGTTGCTCAACTGCGTGCCGGATGCGGTCACCTTCGTGCTGTCCTCGCGCTGGCTGCGCCATCCCCCGCCGCCAGAACGTCTCCCCCATGTGCTCAACTGGCAGATCGTCCTGCGCGTGCTGCAGGGCCTGAGCTGGGGCATGGCGCTGGTGCTGTTCCATACCGGCGGCCATGTCGAGCTGATCCACGAGCTGGTCATCCTGCTGGTGCTGGTCTCCATCTCCGCCGTCAGCGTGACCAACATGGCACCGTCCTTCGTCACCATGCTGGCCTTCTGCGCCGCCATCCTGTTCGTGCCGTTCTTACATTTCCTGATACAGGGCGAGGCGTTCTATCTCAACCTCGCGGTCGGTCTCGCCATCCTGTTCCTGGTCGAGATGCAGATCGGCTGGGATGCCTGGCGGCAGTTCCGTGAGGGCGTGCGCCAGCTGGTGCTGAACCGGCGCATCCGCCGCGAACTGGAGCTGCGCAACGCCCAGCTCGATGCGCTCAACCGCGACTTGCAGGTGATGGCCATCCACGACCAGCTCACCGGCCTGTACAACCGCCATTTCATCGTCGAGCAGCTGGAGCGGCTGCGCGAGCTGTCACAGCGCCACGGCAACGTGTGCAGCATCGTGCTGCTCGACATCGACCACTTCAAACAGGTCAACGACCGCTTCGGCCATGCGGTGGGCGACGAGGTGCTGCGCGAGTTCAGCCGCCGCATCGAGGGTCTGTTGCGGCAGGGAGATATGCCCGGACGCTATGGCGGCGAGGAGTTCCTGCTGGTGCTGCCGATGGCCGATAGCGCGGCGGCCGCTAAACTGGCCGAGCGCGTGCGCCAGCGTGTGGAGGAGAAGCCGCTGGTCGAGGGGGCACAGACCATCTACGGCACGGCTTCGTTCGGGGTGGCGCAATTGGCGGTGGGTGAGGAGGTGGACGGCTGGCTGGAACGTGCCGACCAGGCGCTGTATCGCGCCAAGTCACAGGGACGCAACCGTGTCGTCGTCGCCTGATGTCCTGTGCTTGCCGCAGGCGCTGGCGGCCTGGGGCAGCGATGCGTTCAGCGAGGTCCTGCGCCGCGAGCTGATTGCGGCAGGCGAGCACGCCCTGCCGTTGCAGCGCTGCTTGGCGCATGGCAACCATGTCGCCGCGACCCCGGTCAACCTGTTGCTGCGCAGTGTCGATGCCGATGAGGCACGGATACGGGTACGGCTGGATATCCTGTTCCAGAGCGTGGTCGCCGGTTGTTCGTGCGCCGATGACCCCACGCCGTTGTCCGAACTGAACGAATGCTGCACTGTGCAGGTCGATATCGACAGGGCGTCGGCGCTGGCCGACATCTGGCTTCTGGATTGAAGTGGCGCATATCGAAGTCGAGCCGGTTCCCGCCCATCTTCTGTACAATTGCGCCTTCGCAAGCGGTCAGGCCGCGTCGGCTGGCGATAAACATTAACCGGAGTCCATCGTATGAAAGCACCGATCCCATTACGCAACGTTCCCCAGTCCAACATATTCCGCAAAGGAGATGTCTTTGTGTTGTTCGGCGAACTGTTCGGGCGGGGATATGCCAACGGTCTGATCAACGAGGCTCGCAAGGCCGGCATGACCATCGTGGGAGTCACGGTGGGACGCCGCAACGAAGACAACACCCTGCGTGCGCTGACCGCCGAAGAACTGGCGACCGCCGAGGCCAATCTGGGCGGTCGCATCATCAACGTGCCGCTGATGGCCGGTTTCGATCTCGATGCCCCGGCCGGCACGCCGACACCGACCGACATGGTGGCCGAGATGACGCTCAAGACCTGGCAGGACGACAAGCTGGACTGGGCGCATATCGAGAAGTGCCGCGAGATCGGCGTCAAGCGTTTCAAGGATTCCGTGGCGAAAGTGATGGCCGAGCTGGACGGCATGATCCCGGACGGCGCCAATGCCTTCTTCGCGCATACCATGGCGGGCGGCATCCCCAAGACCAAGGTGTTCCTCGCCATTGCCAACCGTATCTACAAGGGGCGCGGCGAGCGTTTCCAGTCCTCGCGTTCGCTGCTGGACAGCGATCTGGGCAAGCTGATCCTGAAGAACTTCGACGAGGTCACCGCCAATACCTTCCAGTACCTGATCGAAGGCAGCGCCGCCATCCGCGCGCGTCTGGAGAAGAGTGGCGGCCAGGTGCGCTACACCGCCTACGGTTACCACGGCACCGAGATCCTGATCGGCGGCAGTTACCAGTGGCAGACCTATACCAACTACACCCAGGGCTACGCCAAGATGCGTCTGGAGCAGCATGCCGAGCAGGCGTGGGCGCAGGGCATCAAGGCTACCGTGTACAACTGCCCGGAGATCCGTACCAACTCGTCCGACATCTTCGTCGGCGTGGAACTGTCGTTGTTCCCCCTGCTGAAGGCATTGAAGCAGGAAGGCGGCGGCGCGTGGGCGGAAGCGCAGTGGCAGGCATGCCGTGAGGTGCTGCTTGAAGGCGAGTCACTGGAGAATCTGTTGCAGAAGATCGACGACTACAACGACAGCGAAGTGATGAAGGGCTTCCGCAATTTCGAGGCCTGGCCGATGGACAATACCGCCGACCTGGCGGAAGTGATGATCGGTACCTCGGAAGCGATCACGAAGATGCACAAGTCACGCGATGCGCTGGTGACCGATGTGCTGAGTGCGCTGGTACTGGAAGGTACTGGACCGCTGATGTTCCACGAGACATCGAAACCGGCCGGTCCCGTGCTGTGGCTGAGCCACGACGTGATCGCCAAGCAGTTGAACCAGATGCACGCCTGATCGACGGGTGCACAAAAAAGCCGCGAGATGTTCGCGGCTTTTTTTGCGCCCGCATCCGGCGGTGCGTCAGTCGATGCGGCAGGCCTCCTCGAAATCCAGACGCGGATTGCGCGGATACACGCCCTTGGGGTCGCCGTAGCCGAGGCTGCAGATGAAGTTCGATCTCACGTTCGTTCCCGCAAAGAACAACTCGTCCACTTTGGTATTGTCGAAGCCGGACATCGGCCCGCAATCCAGGCCGAGCGCGCGCGCCGCGATGATCAGATACGCGCCCTGCAGCGTGCCGTTGCGGAAAGCGTTGGTGAAAGCGGTCTGTTCATTCCCGTTGAACCAGCTCGGTGCGTCCGGCGCATGCGGGAACAGCTTGCCCAGTTTGTCGTAGAAGTGCAGGTCATAGCCGATGATGGCGGTGACGGGGGCAGCCATGACCTTGGCGCGGTTGCCTTCCATCAAGGTGGGCAGCAACTTCTCCTTTGCTTCCATTGACTTGACGAACACGATGCGCGCCGGACAGGAATTGGCCGAGGTCGGCCCCATGCGCAAGGTCTCATAGAGTCGGCGCAACAGTTCGTCCGGTACGGGCCGGTCGGTCCACAGGTTGTGGGTGTGTGCCGCGAGGAAGAGTTGGTCAAGGGCGGCTGGGCTCAGGGCGGTGTTGGACATGATGGATTCCTTGTTGGTGTGCTGATTCAGTGATCTTGTTACTGGATTATCCACCCTGAACCCGTTTCTAACCATGCCGTTTTCAACCTGCATCCCTGTGAGAGTTAGAATCCGAAAAAAGTGTCGACTGGAATTGTCTCCCAGAATGAAATGTGTCCTAATGCGACAAGTTCGGCGCAGTGCTACTGGTAGATACATAGATCGGACAAAGGGAAGGGAGGCGAGGGTTGATGGAAAAAGGTCAGGAGAAGCTCGCGATAAGCAAGCTGGTCTTCGAATTGACGGTGTCCGGCAATGATTCGGGTGATCTGGACGTTCTGCTGGAGCATCTGTTCCTTTTGTTGAAAGAGCAGCGTGACATCCCGGTCGAGTCGCGCGGCGCGGTCCTGTTGCTCAACCCCCGTGGCAAGTATTTTCAGGTCGCACAGTTCGGCATGCCGCCCGCATGGGACAACACGCTGGATTGGGAGGCGCTGAAACTGCCCGATCCGGAATCCATAGAACGCTGTCATACCAAACAGGTCTCCTACGAGGATCCGACAGTCGGAGCCGTCGTCCATACCCGCATCATGCTGCTGCCTTTGCGCGTCGAAGGCCGGTATATCGGCTATGTAGCCCTGTTCGTCCCGATGGGCTATGAGCTGTGCGAGGTCTATGCGGATTTCTTCAACGACCTGTCGCGCGCCTTGTCCGGTCTGGTACAGCGCACCTTGTCCATGGAGACGCTGCGCATCCGCGAGCTTGAACTCGAAGAGGCGCGTGCAGACGCCATCCGCAGCCTGGGCGTGGCCTCCGAGTACCGCGACAACGAGACCGGCTGGCACATCATGCGCATGACCAACTATGCGCAATCCATCGCCCGCGCCATGCATCTGCCAGAGGAACAGCGTGACCTGTTGTATATCGCCGCCCCCATGCACGATGTCGGCAAGATCGGCATCGCCGACGCGGTGTTGCTGAAGCCGGGCAAGCTGACAGACGAGGAGTTCGAGGTGATGAAGACGCATACCGAGATCGGCGTCACCATCCTTGAAGGCAAGGACGAGCTGATCAAGGCGGCACGCGATATCGCCGGTTGCCACCACGAGCGTTGGGATGGCAAAGGCTACCCCAACGGGATGAAGGGCGAGGAGATCCCCCTGCTGGCCCGTATCTGTGCGGTCGCCGATGTGTTCGATGCGCTCACCTCCACCCGCCCTTACAAGGACCCCTGGACGGTGGAACAGGCCCATGACTGGGTGGTGAGCGAGGCGGGCAAGCATTTCGATCCGGAAGTGGTGCGTGCCTTCGACGCCTCGATGCCGGAGATCCTGCGTATCCGCGAGCTGTACCGCGATGACATCATCGATCCCAAACAGGTGTTGACCCTGCCGCCGATCCGCCATCGCGAGAACGAGTGGATCCCATGGGATGACAGTCTGAGTGTCGGCATCGACGTCATCGACGAGCATCACCGTTATCTGTTCGACCTGATCAACGACCTGTACCAGGTGGTGATCAGGAAGCGCGGTGCGCGCGAGGTGGCGCGATTGATCAAATCGCTGGATGCCTATGCCAAGATCCATTTCCGCTCGGAAGAACAGATGATGAACCACTACGCTTTCGCCGGCATCGACCGCCAGTTGCACCAGCACCATGCCTTCGAGGAGAAGATCGCCGAGTTCTACGAAGAGCTGCACGCCAACCCGCTGGTGGCCCAGTTCGACGTGCTGACCTATCTGCGCGACTGGTTGATCCACCACATCCGTGTCGAGGATGCCAAGCTGATCGAGCTGACCCGTCATTGATACCCCCCCCATCAGGAGTAATTGACTAAATTACTCAGGTTAGGTTAAATGGATGCACTTTTTCATCAGAGAGGGGTAGACCATGCAATTACCGGAACGTGACGGCGACGGATATCTCGTCGATATGAGCGATTGGACAGAGGAGATCGGCCGTGCCATGGCCGAGGCGGACGGCTACGAGCTGACCGACAAGAAGTGGGAACAGATCATGAAGGCGCGCGAGTACTACGAGGAATTCAACTCGGTGCCGCCCATCCGCAAGTTCGCCAAATACATCGACGAAGACCAGAAGGACGTGTTCGACCTGTGGATGACCGGGCCAATGAAGCCGATCACCAAATATGGCGGCATGCCCAAGCCGACCGGCTGCGTCTGAGTATCACCGATGAAAGTCACACCCGACAACGTCAGGGACTTCATCCTGCAGGGCCTGTCGTGCGAGCACATCCAGGTCGAAGGCGACGGTCGCCATTTCGATGCGGTGATCGTGAGCAAGGATTTCGAGGGCAAGGGCATGCTGCAACAGCACAAGCTGGTGTATCAGGTGCTGGGCGACAAGATGGAGAAGATCCATGCCCTGTCGATGAAGACTATGACGCCCGCGCAATGGGCCAACATTCAATAAGGAAATAGCAATGGACGAAAAAGAGATCGCACTGGGGATCATCCGCAAGACGGTGACCGAGAACCCCATCGTGCTGTACATGAAAGGCACGCCGCAATTCCCGCAATGCGGTTTCTCCGGTCGCGCCGCGCAGGTGCTGAAGGCGGCGGGTGTATCGAAATACGTCGCAGTGAACGTGCTGGAAGACCCGGTGTCCTGGAACTACCTGAAGTTCTACGCCGACTTCCCGACTTTCCCTCAGCTCTATATCAACGGCGAGTTGATCGGCGGTTCCGACATCATGCTGGCGATGTACGAGCAGGGCGAGTTGCAGCCGCTGATCGAAAAGGCGACCGCGACCGCCTGATCGCCGCGCAGGTCAGCGCAGTTTGACGCGCTCGATCTCCACGCTGTGTTCGCCGTCGCTCAGCCACACCTGGCCGTCCTGGATGGTGCACTGCAGGTCCATGGTGCGCCGCACCAGTTTCGGCAGTTCGTGTGTGCATTCGGGCGGCAGGTTGATGATGGCGAGGTTGTGCTGGCGTTCGAACTGGGCGCGGTTCTGCGTGTACCACATGTCGGCCACGCGGCCGCCGTAGCTGTACACCACTACCTGCCTGGCGCGACCGCAGGCCTTGCGGATCAGCTTCTCGTCGGGGATGCCGACGTCTATCCATAGTTCGATGGCACCGGTCAGGTCCTTCTGCCACAGATCGGCGGCGTCCTCGTCGGTCATGCCTTGTCCGAATTCCAGATACTCGTGCGCATGCAGGGCGAATGCCAGCAGGCGTACCATCATGCGTTCGTCGGTCTCGGAAGGATGCTGAGCCAAGGTGAGAGCGTGATCCTGATAATAGTGTCGTTCCATATCCGCGATCTGCAGATTGGCTTTGAATACCGTCGCTTTGATTGCCATGAATTTTCCTGATACGGTGCCTGCCTGCTCAGGCAGAGGGGCGCAAGCATAGCGCATCGCCGCGCAGATGCTGTACACAAGTCAACATTGAACGAGGTCGCACAGATCCATCACATGCTAGATAGTCATCAATCCGCCCAACTTGTCCGCCTGCGCTGGACCGCTTTCGCCATCGTCGGCCTCGCTTATGTGCTGTCCTTCTTCCATCGCTTCGCGCCGGCGGCGATCTCGTCCGACTTGCAGCAGGCGTTCGATACCAGCGGCGCGGCACTGGGCGGCCTGGCGGCGACCTATTTCTACGTCTACACCGTGATGCAGATACCCACCGGCATCCTCGCCGACACACTGGGCCCGCGCCGCGTGGTCGCCATCGGCGGTGTCATCGCCGGCATCGGTTCCATCCTGTTCGGCATGGCGGATACGCTGGCGATGGCGTCCGTCGGCCGTCTGCTGGTCGGCCTCGGCGTATCGGTCGCCTTCATCTGCATGCTCAAACTCAATGCGGTGTGGTTCCATGACCGGCACTTTGGCACAGCGACCGGTGCCACCATCCTGCTCGGCAATATGGGTTCGGTATTGGCTGCCGCACCGTTGGCCTGGGCGCTGGGCTTCGTCTCCTGGCGCACGGTGTTCGTCGCGGTGGGTATCGCCTCACTCCTTCTGGCCGCACTATCGTGGTGGTACGTGCGCAACCATCCCGGCGAAGCAGGGTTGCCGAGCCTGCGCGAACTGGACGGCAAGGCTTCACATCCGAAGCACGAAGGACACTGGTACGACGGTCTATTGGTGGTGATGAAGAACCGTGCCACCTGGCCGGGACTGTGGGTGAACATGGGATTGGCGGGCACGCTGTTCGCTTTCGGAGGACTGTGGGCCGTGCCTTTCCTGCGCGACGTGTACGGCATGGACCGCGCCGTCGCCACCGACCACACCACACTGCTGCTGGCCGGTTTTGCCGTCGGCGCATTCTTCATCGGTACTTTGTCGGATCGTTTGGGCAGGCGTAAGCCGGTGATGTTCGTCGGCGCGCTGGTGTACAGCCTGTGCTGGCTACCGCTGTTGGCCGGTATGCAGATGAGCAGTGTGCTGAGTCACACGCTGTTCTTCGTGATGGGGCTGGCCGCCCCCAGCTTCACGCTGAGCTGGGCCTGCGCGAAAGAAGTCAATCCGCCCGCACTGTCCGGCATGGCCACCAGCGTGGTCAACGTCGGCGCCTTCCTCGGCACCGCCATCCTGCAACCGCTGGTGGGCTGGGCCATCGACCGTGCGCATGCGGGAAGCGGATCGCCGCTGGGGCTGGCCGACTATCAGGTCGGGATGGGCATCATGCTGGGGTTCGCGCTGATGGGGCTGGTCGCCATCGCTTTCGTGCGTGAGACCTACTGCAAATATGTCGACGTCTAGATGTCAGACTGCGGGCTTGAGCGATGCGAGCATCGCTTCGTCCAGATAACACCATTCGCCCTCTGCCAGCCCCAGCGATTCCAGCTTCAGCTCGCATATCTGTGTGCGGCATAGCGCGCTGCAATGGTTGCCGGCTGCCGCCAGCATGCGTTTCACCTGATGGTATTTGCCCTGCTCCAGCACGATCTTCAGTCGGTGCTCGTCCAGTGTTTCGCACAACACTGCGGAAAGCGGTGCCGGTTCGTCATTCAGCTTCACCCCCTGCAGCAGTTGTGCCACCAGTTGCGGTGTGACCGGGTCGTGCGTGGTGGCGACATAGACTTTGGGTACGTGATGTTTGGGCGAGGATTGCTTGTGGATGAAGCTGCCATCGTCCGACATCAGCAACAGGCCGGTGGTGTCGTGGTCCAGACGACCAACGGGTTGCACATCGCGGTTCGAGAATTGTTCCGGCAGCAGAGAGAGTACGCCGGGGTGGTGTGAAGGTTTGCGCGAGCATTCATAGTCGGCAGGTTTGTGCAGCGCGAGGTAGACATGCTCGCGAAACAGCCACGGTTCGCCGTAAACGCTGAATTCCAACCCGTCGGTCTCGAAGCGCTGGCGCTCATCGGTGACGATCTCGCCGCCGATGCTCACGTTCCCCTCGGCGACCAGCCCGGCACACCATTTGCGGGTGCCGAAGCCCTGTGATTGCAGGATACGGTCGAGGGATTGTTTGCTCATGAGGTGAAGACCGGCAAACATCTGCCGGTCGTGATGTCAGAATTGATAGGTGAAGTTCACGCCAAGATGATTGCCGTTCGCGGACTGGGAGGTGGACATGTCGGCCGTGAAGACACCGTTGATGGTGTACTCCTTGGGCTGGTATTTCTCCAGGACGGCGCGCACGTTGATCCAGAAGTTCGGTGTCATCGCATAGCCGGCCTCGCCGACCAGACCGAAGGCGTTGTCATACGAGATGCGATATTTTCCATTCAATGTGATGGTGCGCATAGGATTGGTCACGTAACGCACCCCGCCTCCCAAGCGCCAGCGTTCGTTTCCGGTGTAGTAGGCCAGCGCTTCGATGGGGTAACGGTAGAACAGCACCGAGCCGTTCGAACCTTGCTCCAGGTCGTAGTGATAGTTGGCCGTGATTTGTAGTGCCATCGGCCGGTCCTGCATCTGATAAAACATGCCTGCGCCGAGTTGTACGAACGAGCCCGCCTTCACTTTTCCGGAACTGCCATCCGAATAGTTCACTGTCACCAAAGTGTCGCCGCCATAGGTCAGGCCGCCATTGAGGATGAGATGCGCGCCCGGTGCTGTGACGAAAGAGGCGGGGCTGGCATGTCCGGCAGTAGGTCGGTCATTGAGTGCATGAACGCTGGTGCATGCCGCACCCAATGCCAAAGCGGCGATAAATTTGTTGTTACGAATCACGATCTCTCCCTGAGTATGCAGCGGTTATGGAATTGTGAAGCCCGCGGATTGTATCGGCTACGTGCGTACGCGGCCATACTGTTGTCGGAACGAGGGCAAGGCATAGCCCGATAGCGTGGATATATAGACCTTTGCCTATATACCTACAAAACTGCATAGGCCATCCGGCATATTGACGCGCTGGAACCCATGCGGATACTTGTGCTTGAAGAATTTTATGGCGTGTCCACCTTGGAGAACGATCATGAAAGACCATCCATCCGCGCACCGCTACCCGGCGAACTGGCCGGTCCGCTTCCTGTGCGATTGCAAGAAACAGGGCAAGCCGATCACCATACGCGAAGGATTCGCCCACGATATATCTGCGAACACCATGCGTATCCGCAGTGATCACCACATCTGCACCGGGAAAGAAGTGGCGGTCATGCTGAAGATCCCGCCGCTTGAGCAGGGCTCTGACCATGCGCTGGTGAAGCTGGTGGGGCGCAGCCTGATGACGGTGGTGCATGAGGGTGACTTCCTGACGGAGATCGAATTCTCGCGATTCGAAGCGGATGGGCACGAACGGTTGAAGCACCATCTCAACAATCGTTTCGGCAGTCCTTTCTTCGCCACCCTGCCCAGGATGGCTTGAACCGGCACCCGCTCCCGCCGCGTATAATCCGCTGGTCCAAAACCGGAATCCTTTCAGGCGGGTGCCCCCGCCGATCACACCATGCTCGACTGGAAAGACGGCCAGCCATTCTCATCCCGTTTCGGCGATGTGTATTTCTCTTCCGGATCCGGACTGGAAGAGACGCACCATGTGTTCCTGCAGGGCAATGCGTTGTCCTCTCGCTTCGCGGCCCTGCCCACCGGTGATGGTTTCTGCATCGGCGAGACAGGTTTCGGTACCGGGTTGAACTTCCTCTGCGCCTGGCGGTTGTTCGAGCAGAACGCGCCGCCCGCTGCCACGCTGGATTTCTTCAGCACCGAACGCTTCCCCATCGACGATGACGAACTGAGTGCCGCGCTGGCCTTGTGGCCCCAGCTGGCCGTGCAGGCAGGGGCTTTGCTCGCCTGCTGGAAGCGCCGTGTGCCGGGCTGGAACCGATGGCATTTCGCGGGCGGCCGCATCCGCCTGACGCTGGCGCTGGAGGATGTGGCGCAGGCCTTGCCGCAATTGCCGGCTGGCGGTGTGGATGCATGGTTCCTCGACGGTTTCTCGCCGGCGAAGAACCCCGAGATGTGGAGCGATGAAGTGCTGTCTGCCATCGCCCGTGCCTCGCATGCGGGTACGACGCTGGCGACCTACACCAGCGCGGGCTGGGTGCGGCGCGGCTTGCAGCAGGCGGGGTTCGCGGTGGAGCGGGTGCCTGGCTTCGGACGCAAGCGCGAGATGGTGCGCGGCCGGCTGGAGAGTGCCGGGGCGCAGGCGACGAACGGGCGGGTGCCATCCTCGGCCATCGTCATCGGCGGCGGCCTTGCCGGTTGTGCGGCGGCGCATGCCTTGGCGCAGCGCGGCATCAAGGTCACCCTGCTCGAAGCCGCGCCGCAGCTAGCTGCCGCCGCGTCCGGCAATCCGCGCGGTATTTTGCATGCGCGTTTCGGCGCGGGGATGAACGCGCTGCACCGTTTCGTGCTGGCTGCCTACGGTCATGCGCTGGCGCTGCTGGACGAGATGTTGCCGGTCGATGGCGTGAACCGTGCCGAGTGCGGCTTGCTGCAACTGGCGGCGACCGATGCCGAGGCGAAGCGCATCGCGAAACTGTCCGCGCAGGAGTGGCCGCCGCACCTGTTGCAGGCGGTGGATGCTGAACAGGCGATCCATCTGGCCGGATTGCCAATGGCGCATGGCGGCTTGTGGTTCCCGGCGGGCGGCTGGGTGGTGCCGCCCGAGGTCTGTGCACGGCTGGCGGCGCATCCCGATATCACGGTGCGTCTCGATAGCGAGGTGACGGCGCTGGAAGCGGTGGCCGGCGGCTGGCGTGCCAGCGGTGCCGGTTTTGCCGTCGAGGCGGGGAAGGTGGTGGTGTGCTGCGCGCATCAGGCGAAGCGGCTGGCGCCGTTCGCCGCGTGGCCGCTGCAGCCGGTGCGCGGGCAGATCAGCGTGCTGCCGGCGACGCCGCAGAGTGCACGATTGAAGGCGGTGCTGTGTGCCGAGGGCTATTGCGCGCCGGCCGTTGCGGACCGCCATGTGGCGGGTGCCACCTCATCGTTCGATGATGCAGCGACCGACATCCGCGCGACCGATCATGCCGATAATCTGGCGAAGATCGCGGCCCACATGCCTGCGCTGCATCAGACCTTGGGCGATGTGGAACCATCGGATGGTCGCGCCGCTGTACGCTGCTCGGTGCCGGGGGCGACGCCGCTGGTCGGCGAGGTCGCGCCGGGTTTGTATTGCAGCCTGGCGCACGGCACACGCGGCTTGCTCACGGCGGGCATCGCTGCCGAAGTCGTTGCCGCGCAGATGTGCGGGAAGCTGCCGCCGCTGCCGCAGGACATGCTGGATGCGCTGGCGCCAAGCTCGCGCCCCGGACTTCGGGGATAATGCGTCCATGAAGAAGATCGCTCCCCCTCCCGAATATCCAGAGATCCGCCCCGGCCAGTCCGTCGAGCTGCTGAAGGCGCTGCACATCCTCACGCGCGACGGCAAGATGAACCAGGATTCGCGCCGCAAGCTGAAGCAGGTGTATCACCTGTACCAGTTCATCGAGCCGCTGCTGGAAGAGGTGCGCAATGAGAAGGGCGCGCTGACGCTGGTGGACCATGGTGCGGGCAAGTCGTATCTGGGGTTCATCCTGTACGACCTGTTCTTCAAAACACTTGAAGATGCTTCGCATATCTACGGCATCGAGACGCGCGAGGAGCTGGTCAGCCATTCCCGCGAGCTGGCGCAGCGGCTCGGCTTCGGCGGCATGTCCTTCCTCAACCTGTCGGTGGCGGATTCCATCGTGTCCGCCGAGCTGCCGCAGCAGGTGGACGTGGTGACCGCGCTGCATGCCTGCAACACCGCGACCGACGACGCCATCAAGTTCGCGCTGGCCAAGCGCGCGAAACATATCGTGCTGGTGCCCTGCTGTCAGGCCGAGGTGGCGGCGGTGTTGCGCAAGAGCAAGGGCGCTGCGCTGAAGAACACCTTGACCGAACTGTGGCGGCATCCCATCCATACGCGCGAGTTCGGCAGCCATGCCACCAACGTATTGCGCTGCCTGCAACTGGAGGCGCACGGTTATCAGGTGACGGTGACCGAGCTGGTGGGCTGGGAGCATTCGATGAAGAACGAGCTGATCATCGCCAGCTACAAGGACCTGCCGCGCCAGAAGGCGGCGCAAAGATTGACTGAGATGCTGGAGATGCTGGGCCTGCAAGAGCTGAGTGCACGATTCTTTACGGAGTGAACATGCAAGTGACCGAACCGCAGAACGACCATTACCGCCGCATCGGCGGCGAAGCCAAGATACGCGAGCTGGTGCAACGCTTCTATCAATTGATGGACGAACTGCCTGAGGCCCACCGCATCCGCAAGATGCATCACATCAGCCTGAAGAACTCGGAGGACAAGCTGTTCATGTTCCTCACCGGCTGGATGGGCGGCCCGCAACTGTATGTGGAAAAACACGGCCATCCGCGGCTGCGTCAAAGACACATGCCGTTCGCCATCGGAGACGAGGAGCGTGACCAGTGGATGATGTGCATGTCGCAGGCGCTGGATGACGTGGTGGAGGACGAGGCGCTGCGCAAGGAATTGATGGCGGCATTCCAGAAAGTCGCTGATTTCATGCGCAATCAGGCAGAATAAGGCCATGCAGACCACAGCCCGCACCGCAGACCGTCAGAGCGCCCAGCACATCGGACTGGTCTTCATGTTGCTCGCGCTGCTGGAGCTGCTGTTCCTGCATGCGCTGTCGCCGCTGGAGAATCGCCTGTCCGACGCTTTCGTGCGCATGCAGGCTGCGTCACTACAACCCGACCCCGATATCGTCATCGTCGACATCGACGACGCCAGCCTGGCGCAGATGGAGGACGATGTCGGGCGCTGGCCGTGGCCGCGTGCCGTCCATGGCGAGCTGGTGCAGGGCATCGCGGCGCAGCAACCCAAAGCCATCGTGTTCGATATCCTGTTCAGCGAACGCGACGCGTTCCGTCCCGATAGCGACGAGGCTTTCAACCAGGCGCTGCAAGGTCTCAACAATGTCTATTTCCCCATGGTGCGGCGCGATGCCGCGATGGATGCGCAGGGCGCGCCGGTCACGGATATCGCGCCATTGCTTGGTCTGCAGCGCGGGGAGGGGGCGGACGACCAGGCGAAACTCGCCATCCTGCCGCCGCTGGTGCTGGACCCGGCACACTGGCGCGTCGGCACCATCAACTTCGAGGAGGATGGTGACGGTGTCGGTCGCCGTTATCAGCTCTACACCGATGCCTATGGCTGGCGCATCCCCTCGCTGCCGGCACGCGTCGCGCAGGACCTCGGTTATGCCGTGCCACAGCAGCGCGACATGATCCTCGCCTGGCGCGGCAATCCGGGCGCGTTCAAACATATTCCCTATGCCGACCTGTATGCCGACCTCGGCCGCGAGAAGCACCAGCGTCCGGCGGATGAATTGAAAGACAAGATCGTCATCATCGGCACCGCTGCCACCGGCATGCACGACGTGCGCGTGACGCCCATGGCCAGCCTCTATCCCGGTGTCGAGATGCTGGCCACTGCCCTCGACAATCTGAAGAACGGACGCCAGATGCGCCAGGCGGATGCGGGCTTCCCGGCCGGTATCGCCATCCTGCTGCTCAGCGCGCTGAGCATCGCTTTCATGCGCCGCCTCCACACGCTCAAGATCGGCGCGGCCCTGCTCGGCGTGTCGGTGCTGCTGTTCGGTGCGTCCTGGCTGGCCGTGGGCAGCGAGATGCTGTTGCCGGTGCTCACCCCGGTTCTTCTGGCATGGCTGGCCTATGTCGCTTTCGCCCTGCGCGAATACCTGCGCGAGCGCCGGTCGCGCGAACAGGCGGTGCAACTGTTCAGTCGTTTCGTCAATCCGCATGTGGTGCAGGAACTGGTGGCGCACGGCGGCCTCAGCCGTTCCGGCGAGAGCCGCCAGATCACCATCCTGTTCTCCGACATCCGCGGCTTCACCACGCTGTCCGAGAAGCGCACGCCGGAGCAGGTAGTAGAACTGCTCAATCGTTATTTCAGTCTGCAAGTGGAGGTTGTGTTCCGCCACGGCGGTTCGCTGGACAAGTTCATCGGCGATTGCATCATGGCTTTCTGGGGCGCGCCGCTGGACGATCCCGATCATGCCAAACATGCGGTGGAAGCCGCGCTGGAGATGGGCGAGGTGTTGCAGCGCTTCAAGAAAGAATTGGGCGAGGAAGATGCCAGCTTCGATGTGGGTATAGGCATCCACACCGGCCCCGCTGTGGTCGGTCTGATCGGCAGCGAACAGCGCCGCGAGTACACCGCCATCGGCGATACGGTGAATCTCGGCAGCCGCATCGAAGGTTTGACCAAGGGCGTGTCGCGCATCCTGGTCTCTCGCGAGACCAGGGAGGCCTGCGGCGATGCCTTCGAATTCCAGTCGTTCGGATCGTTCAAGGTGAAAGGGCGCGAGCAGGAAGTCGAACTGTTCGCCCCGACCAGAAAAGGAGAATCGGCATGAAGGGATTGATAGCAGTCTGGCTGACACTCGGTTTCATCGCCAGCGCCGTAGCGGAGGAGGCCATTACTTTGCGCAGCACCGAATTGAAGGCCAAGCCTTACAGCGACGCGGAGACGCTGCTCACGCTGCCGGAACGCAGCAAGGTGGAAGTGCTGCAGCGCCGCGCCTCGTGGACGCAGGTGAAGAGCGGCAAGACCAGTGGCTGGGTGAAGATGCTCAGTCTGCAACTGGTGCGCGGCACCACGCAGCGCCGTGCCGACAACGGGCTGCGCTCCCTGTTCAACGTGGCACAGACCGGTCGCGGCGGCAGCACCGTCACCACCGGTGTGCGCGGACTGTCGGAAGAAGATCTCAAGAACGCCAAGCCGAACCCGCAGGCACTGGAAGATGCGCAGGCGTTCGTGGCCACCAAAGCCGATGCGAAACGTTTTGCCATGCAAGGAAAACTGAAGGCGCAACAGGTCGACTATCTGCCAGGAGGTGAGCGATGAGAACACTCATAGTGATGTTGGCGGTCTGTCTCGCTGTTCCGGTGCAGGCGTTCGACTTTGGCAGCCTTGACCTGGAGAAAGCCGTGAAGACGGTGCAGAAGATCAAGAAGGCCAATGAGGACGTGAGCGAACCGCAGGAGATCGAGCTGGGCAGCGGCATCGCCAGCAACCTGCTGGGGGCCGCGCCGCTACTCGACAACCCGGAAGTTCAGCGCTATGTGAACCGCGTCGGCCGCTGGATCGCGCTGCAGACCGAGCGGCCGGACATCCCCTGGCAGTTCGGTGTGCTGGACGACCCGGACATCAATGCCTTCGCCGCGCCGGGCGGTTACGTCTTCATCACCAAGGGATTGCTCGCTCGCATGAACAACGAGGCGGAACTGGCCGGTGTGCTCGCGCACGAGATATCCCATGTGCTGCGTAAACATCATCTGCTGGCATTGAAGAAAGGCGCACGCTCGGAACTGTTCAGCGACCTCGCCAATGACGCGATCAAGTCGCACGGCGGCGACCCGCGCCTGAGCAAGCTGGTCAGCGCCGGCACCGAGATCTATGCGCGCGGTCTGGACAAGCAGGACGAATTCGAATCCGACCGCATGGGCGTGGTGCTCGCCGCCCGCGCCGGCTACGATCCCTATGGCCTGCCGGCCGTGCTGCAGACGTTGCAATCCATCAACCCAAGCGATTCCAACCTCGCTCTCATGTTCAAGACCCATCCTTCGTTCGACAAACGGCTGGAGCTGCTGGCGAACGAGATGACACCCGCACTGGATGGTTATGAGGGGCAGCCGGATCTTGGCCAGCGGTTCGCGTCGGTGATGGGCGGGCAATAAAGTACCGGACGCGCAGGATGATGAAGCAGCGCCGGACCTTCACCTTCTTCTTGCTCGCGGTGCTGCTGGTGCTCGGCGGCTGCGCCAACAACGACTGGCGTACCGCCAGCCGCGACTCCGCCGGCATCGCCCCGGATCCCGCGACCACCGAAGAGGCGGTGCTCATCGTGTTCGGCGCGGATACCTGGGGCTGGCGCGGCTGGTTCGCCATCCACACCTGGATCGCGGCCAAACGCAGCGGCGAGCATGCGTACACGGTCTACGACGTCGTCGGCTGGCGCGCCCGCAACGGGCAACCCGTCATGCAGGCCGCGCAGGACATCCCCGACCGCTACTGGTACGGCGAGCGGCCACGCATCATCAAACAGTATCGCGGGGCAGGCGTCGATCGTCTGATCGCCGAAGTCGACAAGGCCGCGCAGGAATATCCCTGGAAAGACAGCTACACCGCCTTCCCCGGCCCAAACAGCAACACCTTCATCGCCTGGATCGCCAAGCGCGTGCCGGAAATGGAACTGAGCCTGCCGCTCTCGGCGATAGGCAGCGGATATGTGGAGTGACGATGGTGGATGCACCAGGCATTGCTGTGCTCTGTTCACGGAGCGGGAGAGGTTGGTCGGTGTGACGTGGTTGGCTTGAATCGGCCGACAGCAGAAGTCTAGCCTCAGCCTTTCCTGACCGGCGGTTCCAGATCGCCACGATGCAGTTTGAAGTCGCCCGTCTTGCGTTCCGCGAAGTAGTGTTCCAGCGCATATTTCACCGGACGGAACGCAAGTTGTTCCCACGGGATGTCCTCTTCCTTGAACAATCTCACATCCAGACTCTCGACACCGGGTGAGAAATCCAGGTCGAGCAGGGTGGCGCGGAACAGCATCTGCACCTGGTTGATGTAAGGCAGGTTGTAGACGGCATAGAGGTCGTGGATCTGCACGCGGGCGTTGGCTTCTTCCAGCGTCTCGCGGGCGGCACCTTGTTCGGTGGTCTCGCCGTTCTCCATGAATCCGGCAGGGAGCGTCCACAGGCCGTGCCGAGGTTCGATGGCGCGCAGGCAAAGCAAGATCCTGCCATCTTTCCATTCGGGTATCGCGCCGACGATGATCTTCGGGTTCTGGTAGTGGATGGTGTCGCAGGCGGTGCAAACGTAGCGCTCGCGGTGGTCGTCCGGCGGGGTGCGCAGTTCGACGGGTGCGCCGCAGTCTGCGCAGTATCTCATCTAGGTGAGCCTTGATTAGCCGTCGAGAGCGGTTCGAGTGCAAGGCGCACGGAACGCAGCGACTGAGAAAACGAGTTTCGGTGCGGACTAACCTTCAGGTTATGTCGTAGCCACATACCGGGTTGGTAGGCGAGGAAGCGACAACGAATGTTGCGGTGAAGCTCATGCACAACGCGCGTGATGCTGGTGCCAAGGCCGCGCAACGCCGCAATCGAACCACGCAGTAGGCTAGCGAGGCTCAACTTACAGCTCCCAGAACTTCCACCACGGTGTCTCCTTCTCCTTGAAGAAGGTCTTCGAGGGGCGGATGCCGTCCTTGGCGATGTTGTGTGCCAGCACGCGCTGGGTGTCGCGGCTGAGGTCGTCCATGCCGAGGCGGGTATAGCCTTGCACCATGATCTGCAGGGCATCGCGTGTCTGCGGGGTGTCGGGGTAGTCGGTCAGCACGCCCTGGGCGCGGTTGACGGCGGCGACATAGGCTCCGCGGCGCAGGTAGTAGCTGGCGATGGCGATCTCGTGTTTGGCAAGGGTGACCAGCAGGTATTGCATGCGCTGGCGGGCGTCGTCGGCATAACGGCTGGCCGGATAACGGGTGACCAGTTCCTTGAAAGCGTCGAAGGAGGCGCGCAGGCTGGCCGGGTCGCGTTCGGCCGGGTCCTGCTGGAACAGGGTGCTGAAGTAGCTGTTAAGGTTCTCGTCGAAGTTGATGAGGCCCTTCAGGTAGAGCACGTAATCGAGCGCATCGCTCTTGGGGAACTGTTTGATGAAGCGGTCCAGTGTGGACAGTGCCGGTGCCGGCTCGCCCTTTTTGTAATAGGCATAGGCGATGTCCAGTTGTGCCTGTTGTGCATAGCGGCCATAGGGGTAGCGCGATTGCAGGCGCTCCAGCAGTTTGACGGCACGCTCGTAGCTCTCGTCCTGCATCTCGGCCTTGGCTTGCCCGTACAGTTCGTCCGCAGTCAGTTTCTGGTCGATGTTGTCGGCTTCGGGGAGTGAACTGCAAGCAGCTAACGTGAGCAGGAGGAAAACGGCTAAACTATGACGCATGATAGAACCCGAAGAAGAATTGCCCGATTATAGCAAAGACGACGATAGCGCCGACCCGCTTGAGTTCAAAGTCCCCACCGAGCTCGGCGGACTGCGTCTGGACCAGATCCTGGTCAAACTGCTTCCCGAATACTCGCGTAGCCGCCTGCAAGACTGGATAGGGCAGGGGCTGGTGTCGATCAACGGCAAGACAGCCACTGTCAAACAGAAAGTGTGGGGCAACGAGAAGCTGAGCGTCCTGCCCCAGGTACACCCTTCCGAGATGGTAGCCGAGCCGGAAGACATCCCTCTGGATATCGTGTACGAGGACGATGCGATCATCGTCATCAACAAGCCGGTGGGGCTGGTGGTGCATCCCGGCAGTGGCAACTGGCAGGGCACGCTGCTGAATGCCTTGCTGTTCCATGCGCCGGAGCTGAACGAGGTGCCGCGCGCGGGCATCGTGCACCGGCTGGACAAGGATACCAGCGGTCTGATGGTGGTGGCCAAGACGCTGGTGGCGCAGACCGCGCTGGTGCGGCAGATGCAGGCGCGCAGCGTGAAGCGCGAATACCTGGCGCTGGTGTGGGGCGAGGTGGACCGCGATTACACGGTGAACGTGCCGATCGGTCGCCACCCCACGCAGCGCACCAAGATGGCGGTGACCGAGAGCGGCAAGGAGGCGATCACCCATGTCCACGTCGAGCAGCGCTTCCACAGTTGCACACTGGTGCGTTGCAAGCTGGAGACCGGGCGCACCCACCAGATCCGCGTGCACATGTCCTACCTCGACCATCCGCTGGTGGGCGATACGCTCTACATCAAGGGTGTGCAGAAATGCGTGCCCGCATTGCGCGATATCCTGATCCACTTCCCGCGGCAGGCGCTGCATGCCTGGAAACTGGCGCTGGACCACCCGACGACCGGCAAGCGCATGGAGTTCGATACGCCGTTGCCGGACGACATGGACGAGTTGCTGGAGGCGATCGAAGAGGCGAACGATGAGGTCGTGTGATCCCTTCATCGCGCCAGACTGGCCTGCGCCGGCCAACGTCAAGGCGATGCAGACCACGCGCAGCGGCGGAGTCAGTCAGGCACCCTACGATTCGATGAACCTGGGGCTGCATGTAGGCGATGACCCGCTGCGGGTGAACCATAACCGTCAGTCGCTCTCGGCACTGCTTCCCACCGAACCGGTATGGCTGGAGCAGGTACACGGCACTGTGGTGGCGAACGCCGATGCGGCCGCGTGCCGGGTGGTGGCCGATGCCAGCATCGCCCGTCATCGCGGTTCGGTGTGCGTGGTGATGACGGCGGATTGTCTGCCGGTGTTGCTGTGCGACGCGGATGGAACGGTGGTCGCTGCCGCGCATGCGGGCTGGCGCGGACTGTGTGACGGGGTCATAGAAGCGACGGTGCGGGCGATGGGAGTCGCGCCGAACAAACTGATGGCCTGGCTGGGGCCGGCCATCAGCCAGACGCATTTCGAGGTCGGCGCGGAAGTGCGCGAGGCGTTCATCGCGCAGCATGCGCAGGCGAAGGAAGCCTTCGTCGCCCAGCAGGGATCGGACAAGTATCTGGCCGATCTCTACCTGCTGGCACACCAGCGGCTGAACGCACTCGGCGTCACCGCCATCCACGGCGGCTGGCGTTGCACCTACGGCGAGGCCGATTGTTTCTTCTCTTACCGGCGCGACGGGGCGACCGGTCGCATGGGCACTTTCATCTGGCTCGCCTGAGTCGGATTCACTGCTTCCCCTCGCGCACTTCCAGCAGGAACTCTTCCGATTCCTTCACCGTGGACAGCAGCTCGAAATCCTGGGTGGATTCGCGGTCGATGAACACGCGCGTCCAGCCGCCAGCCTTTTCCACTACACGCCCACCGTCGCCCCGGAAAGCGGCGCGCACTTCGATCAGCACGCGCTGCTCGGTGAGGTTCTTCAGCTCGCCCCACACGCGCAGGGTGCCGGTGGCGGTGCGGCCGGATTGCACATTGTTCACTTCGACCACGTCCTCCAGATGGTCCTCGTCGATCATGATGATGGTGGCATCGGGCAAAGACTGGCAGGCGGCCAGGAAGCTCAACAGCAGGATGGAAAGTGTCTTTTTCAACATGATGTTCTCCTATGTAAGCGGGGTTACGGGTTCAGTCCGGCTGGGTGATGAATATTCTGCGCCTGAAAGTCGGGCGCGGTGCCACTTCGTTCGAGGGTTCGGGCAGGGCTGCAAGCGGCACCAGCGGTGTCTTGAAGTTCGTGGCATCGCGGGCCACTTGTTCGGCAACGGCGGTGCATGCCCCTTTGCATGTCTCACGGGTGACCGCTTCGTGTCGAAGTGAGCTGTCCTCCCAGCTGGAAGGATAGCTGCCCGGATATTGTCTGCCCCACACCAGCATGCAGGCACCGGAACGGAAGGTCTTCATCTCTACCGCACTTTGCAGCGCGCCCTGTGCATCATGGAAACCCAGCGACCATGGCATCTGCCCGGCCTCTGCGTCGATTTGCGTGGTCGCCACATAGATGCGGTCTGGCAGGCTGGACCAGCTGCGCGTATCGGCTTCGGGATGGGTGGAGGCGGCGACGATGTTGCTGCCGATGCTGACCAGCATGCCGAGCAGCGCCAGTCCGGCATATTGCTCGGCATCGTCACCGTCTCTGCGCCGGGCCGCGTTGCGCGCAAGGTCGGAGGAGATGTGCGCGAACACGGCGGCACCGGTCGCGATGCCCTCGGCGGTATCGCGGAACGAGGCCTTGCCCGCCAGGATCTTGTCCACTGCGCGCCCACCGCGTGTCGAGGCTTGCCAGTACACGTCCTCGATCTGTTGCCCCACCAGCAGATGATCGCCCTGCGTGAAGGTGACACCGCGTACCCTGCCGTCGTCGCGCCGCACATAGCGCAGTTCCTCCTGATGGCGGCCGCTGGCGATCTTGCCCGGTGCACGGCCGACCTCGGCGATCAGTAGCACGTTGTCTGTCACGGAGGGGAGCTTGATGCCCGGCTTTGCTTTCAGTACGGCGGCGAATTCGTCCTTCGCCTGCGCGGCGCGTCCCGAGCAGTTGTACAGCCAGCCACGGATGAACGGCATCATCACCATGTCGCTCTGGAAGGTCTCGGAGGCGGACATGGTGTCCTGTATCTCGGCGAAGCGCAGGTCGGCGCGGGCGTTGTCCAGATCGGCATCGGAGAAATCGGCGAGGGCGAGGTAGTAGCCGACCATGGCGCGCTCGTAGGGGTCGCCCTTGAAATCCTTGTCGGCCTCAGGCACGAAATTGCTGCGCGCGCGGTTGGCGGCCGGGTCGTGCGCATAGATGGTCTCGATCAGCGCCTGCGCATCGGACAGGAGACGCTGGGCGGTATGAGGTTGCGAAAGTTCCAGCGCGGTCAGTCCGGCCATCGCCTCGTTCAGCACGCGGTCGCGGCGGCCCTGTTCCTGGTCGCGCAACACATAGTGGCGCAACGCGGTCGGCACTTCCGTATCCGGCTCCAGCAGTTGTTCGATGCGGCCCGGCTCGACAGGTTTTCTATCCGGCCCGCTGGTTGCGCAACCGGACAGTGTCAGCCCGAGGGCGCAGGTGAGGGCAAGTGGAACGAAACGGGATGTCGCTGAAGGATCAGCGATAGATCGCATCGTCCTGGCCGCCCTTCTTGAACTCATACAGGTTGGACCAGACGCTGAGCGAAGTCTCCAGATCGATCAGCTCGAAAGTGATCTGCGTGTAGCGCTCCACCGTGCCGCTCTGCGCGCTGCGCGCATCCAGCGAGTTGATGCGGCCGATCAGGCGGTAGTCTGCACCGGCGGTAGCCTGGGCCTGCTTGAGTGTGCCCGCATCGGTCACGCCCTGACGCTTCATGTCGCGTTCCTGCGCCACCATGTCGGCGGACTCGCGCGAGACGAACTGCAATTTGCCCTGGGCGGCGCGCTGGAGATTGATGCGCAGCCTGTCCACCAGCAGGTTCTTGTTGATGCGCTGACTGCTCTCGTTCTCGAAATAGGCTGCGTCGAGGATGACGCGCGCCGCCTGGCTGCGCTTCACCACTTCCGGCGTGGCGAGGATATCTTTCACCATGGCGTCGGTGACGGCGGTCACATCCTGGCTCTCCACGCCCACGCCGGCCACCACACCGGTGGAATGCACGTCCTGATAGGTGACCGGTTTGCCGGCATCGGGGGTAGAACAGGCGGACAGCAACAGGACTGAAACAGAAAGGGTCAGCAGGATATTCGTGTTCATTGTGATCTCCGAAAATATGGCGGGTATGTGACCGTGCGTAGCGACGAATGGTTCATTGCGCCGCCATTGTGTGTGTCTCCACCCCGTAAATCAAGCGCTCGGGTGGACAAGCGCCAGCATATGCTTTATATCCCTGCGCTGTTCACAATCTACGCTCCATGCCATGAAAACGATAAGCAAGACCCAGCGCAAAGTGGTGTTCGCCGCCTGTTTCGGTACCTTCCTCGAGTGGTACGACTTCCTCACCTTCGCCACCCTGGCCACCTACTTCAGTGTGCTGTTCTTCCCGCCGGAAGATGCCACCGCCGCCTTGCTGGCGAGTCTGGCGGCGTTCGGCGTGGGCATGATCGTGCGTCCCTTGGGGTCGGCGCTGTTCGGTAACTTGGCGGACCGTTATGGTCGCAGACCGATCTTCCTGGTGACCATCTCATTGATGGGCGTCTCCACCTTCCTCGTTGGCTTGCTGCCGACCTATGCGCAGGTCGGTATGCTGGCCCCCGCGCTGCTGCTGTTGCTGCGCTTGCTGCAAGGCTTTGCGGTGGGCGGCGAGATCGGCGGGGTGGCGGTGTATCTGACCGAGCATGCGCCAGAAGGACGGCGCGGTTTCTACACCAGCGTGCTGCAACTGATGGGGCCGCTGGGTATTCTGGTCTCCACCTTCCAGATCGTGTTGTTGCACCAGTTCCTGGATGATGCGGAGTTCAGCAGCTGGGGCTGGCGCATACCGTTCCTGTTCTCGGTGGTGCTGTTGTACATCTCGATCAAGACGCGCATGAGTCTGGAAGAATCGCCTGTGTTCAAGGAATTGCAGGAGCAGGGCCGCGTGTCGCAGGCGCCGTTGCGCGAATGCTTCCGCGACCGCCAGACGCTGAAGGGCATGGCCTTGCTGTTCTTCTGCATCTCGGCGGGCGGTTCGCTGCTGTTCTTCACTTCGCAGGTGTATGCCAACGTGTTCCTCAAGAGCGTGGTGCGGCTGGATGCGCAACTCGCCAGCACGCTGGTGATGCTTTCCACGCTGGTGCTGTTCCCGCTCACCATCTGGTTCGGCTGGCTGTCTGACCGCATCGGGCGGCGCCCCGTATTATTGGCTGGTCTGCTGCTGGGGGCGATCAGCATCATCCCGGTGTTCAACGGCCTGCAGCATTTCGGCAATCCCGCGCTGGAGCGTTTCAACAGCGAAGTGTCGGTGACGCTGTCCGGCAGCGACTGCGATTACAGTCCCTTCCAGAAAGCGAAGAGTGCATGCGCGCGCAATCAGGAGTTCTTCATCAAGAACGGCATCGTGCACAGCACCGAGCCGGGCGAGGGCGCAGTGGTGCGTATCGGATCGGATGTCGAGGTCAGCGGCTTCGACCCTGAAGCCCTGAGCGCAGCACTGCGATCCAAAGGCTGGACTGCAAAAGCCGACAGCGAACAGGCCAACACGGTGATGTTGTTCCTGCTGCTGCTGATACCGGTGGTCGCGGTCGGCCTCATCACCGGGCCGCAGACGGCCGTGCTGCCGGAACTGTTCAAGGCACGCAATCGCTATACCGCCGCCGCGTTGCCGCATAACCTGAGCGCAGGTTGGATCGGCGGCCTGTCGCCGTTCATGGTGACCCTGTTGTCGGTGCAGGCAGGCGATGTGATGGCGGGACTTTGGTATCCGGTCGGGATGCTGATCATGGCTTCCATCATCGGCCTGCTGTTCTTGCCCGAGACCAAGGATGTGGTGCTGGGGGAATAACCCTTGCAGAGGTTGTTTTCGGATGCCGGGTTTTTATCATTGAAGGACATGACATCACGGATCATGGCAGGATGGCTCAGATTGCATCCATGCCCTGGGGTCGCCGCATGTGATTTTGTCAGAAGCTCATGAGGCGAGCTTGGGCTGAGCGAGCAGTTTTTCTATCAGCATCGAGATATTGACCGGCTTATGCAGTACGGGCCAGGCAAAATCGCCGGATTTGTATACGAATTCCGGTGAAGTGTCGCCCGTGATCAACACTCCGCACACCGGGAGCGCGCGTTGTTTCTGGAGACGTTCCAGGAATTGCATGCCATTCAGTTCCCCGGCGAGCATATAATCCACGATGTAGTAATCAGCCTCCAGCATGCTGGGAGCGTTCAGCGCCGACTCCGCATCGGAGAAGACAGTGGTTTTCCCACCCATGGTTGAAATCACTTGCGAAAGTGCTTCAGCTACCAGCATCTCATTCTCGATGACGACAAACCTCTTCCCTCTGACGAAGGCACTCTGTGCGATCTCCTGGGTATGTCTTGCATCATTGGCGACCGCCTGCGTGCTGCTCGCTTGTTCATCCAGCGGCAAGCGGAAGCAGAACACCGAGCCATGTCCGACACGCGAGCGACAATTCAACTCTCCACCCAACAGGGAGATGGAGCGCTTTGCGATGGAAAGCCCGAGGCCAAGACCATTGGAGCGGTCACGCTGCGAGTTGCCGACCTGATAGAACTCGTCAAAAATTCGCGGCAGGTTTTCTTCGGCGATGCCGACTCCCGTATCCCAGACCTGAATCAGTATTGCATCGCCTCGCCGCCTGGCGCTGACCATGATCGCGCCCGAGGGGGTGAATTTGAGCGCATTGGTGACCAGGTTCTGCACAACCGATTTCACCAGCCCGAGATCGCTGCACACGAGATGATTTTTCTGGCGGGCGTAATGGAGTTTGAAACCGATCTGTTGCTGATGCGCGAGGGATTCAAAATTCTCTGCGATCCAGTGGAACAGCACGCCGATGCTGAAGGTGGTGTATTGCGGCTTGATCGCGCCGGCATCCAGCTTGGAGATGTTGAGCAAGGATTCGAGCAACTCGTTGAACATCGTCATCGATTGCTCCATGCGCTGCAGAAGATGGTCTTGTTCGGCTGTGGGCTTGGTATATCTCAGCGCGTCTATGAACAGATTCGCCGCAGCCAGCGGCTGCCTGAGGTCATGACCGGCAGCCGCCAGGAAACGGGTCTTGCTCTGGTTGGCCTGTTCCGCGACGACCCGCGCTACTTCCAGTTCGCGTGTCCTTTGCGCTACGCGCTCTTCCAGATGTTCATTCATCTCCTTGATGGTGGCTTCGAGCCGCTTGGGCTCGCTGATGTCGATGTGGGTGCCGATCATGCGTACCGGATTGCCGACGGCATCACGCTCCACTACGGCACCCTGTGCCAGGATCCATTTCCAGCTGCCGTCCTTGCATAGCATCCGGAATTCGCTGCGGTAGGCGGTGGCCTTGCCCGCGAAGCAGGCTGCGATACCCTCGGATGCGCCGGGAAGGTCAAAGGGATGGACCAGCTTGCGCCATGCCTCGACATTGTTGGCGATCTCTTGCTCTTCATATCCCAGCATCCCTTTCCAGCGTCTGGAATACAGCACATCACCCGATGGGACGCGCCAATCCCAGACACCTTCCCCCGCACTTTCGATGGCCAGACGCCAGCGTTCGTCTTGCTGTTCGATCTCGGCGCGTGCCTTGTCCTTCTCTTGGCGCATCAGAGAGATGCGGTCGGCGAGGGCGAGCGAGAGCAGAATCGCATCCACCACCATGCCGAAATCCACAGCGTGGTAGGTCAGGAAGGAGAACGGCAGGATGCCGGAAGTGGTCAGCGGTGTGATGCACGAGCCGATCAGTCCGGATATGGTGCCGAGCAGGAAGAAACGCGCCGCACGGTTGCCGGAACGTAGCGACCAGATCGCTAACAGCATGACAAACGGACCGTAGAAGATGACCCAGGCAGTTGCCGAGAAGATATTGGGGCCGTATCCCCAGAGCGCGGTGAGCAGATAGGTGGAGAGCAGCAGTAGCGCAAAATTTCTCGTCCAGCGGTAAGCCTTGGATAGTCTGGTGCGCAGCTCAAGGAACAGGATGGCGAACGCCAGTCCCGCGAACATGTAGAGATAGACCAGTGCGGCGAGTATCCAGTTGTTGAACGCCGGCAGGTCCGGCCAGAGCGCCTGGTAGGCGTGGCCGTTCAGCGTCGCATGCATCACCAGGAAGCTGAGCAGATAGACGGCATATGCTACGTAAATCTTTTCCCGGACAGAGAAAAACAGGAACAGGTTGTAGAGCAGCAGCGCGCCCAGCACACCGTAGGTGATGCCCCAGAATCTGGCTTCACTGGCTTCACTGGCGTAGAAGGTCGCATGCTGGAACAGGGTCATGCCCACGTCGACGGGGTCCCTGGACTGGACGCGGACCAGCAGTTGACTTTGCCCGGGCGGAACGTGCAGTGCGAAATTGGGTTGTGGATTACCCACGCTGCGCTGGCTGAATGGCAACGTATCACCGCCGTGGTATTCCTGCAGCGTGCGGCCATCCTGTGACAGGGTGACTTGAATGTCGTCCAGCCAGGTCGGCTTGAACACGAGCAGGTAGTCGAGTGTTGCCGCTTCCTTGTTGTGGAGGGGGATGCGGAACCAGTAAGCAGCCTTGCTGAATCCGAAGCTGACGAACGCTTTGCTGCCGGCATTGCTTACCTCAGCTTGTGTGGACAGCACCTGGTCAGCCGTCATGGATAGCCTGCGATCCTTGATGATTTCGGCCAGCGGTGTCAGCGGCAGCTCGGTGACGGAGGCATCCAGATGCGCGCCTCTAGCCTCGGGCAATGACTCCGCACATGACCAGATCGGCCAGAAACAGAGCACTGCGAACAGTATGCGGAATGGCATGTGATGTTTGTGAAGTATGGGAGGGATTTCTGGCGCAAGCCCCTTTGGGCCGGAATTCTATCAGCAGTTGCAGGCAGGGGAGGTGCAGTCCGGCCCGGCTGGACTGCCTGCGACAAGTGGGCACTTGATTGCTGAACAAGTTGCCATTAACTTGCCTGCCCGAGACCCGGCATGTGATGCTGGGGGAATAGAGGCCGGTCGGGTACAATGCGCGCCCCGTATCCCCCTTGTTTGCTATGTCTGTTCTATCCTGGATCATCGTCGCCAGCCTGTTCGGCGGCGTGCTGAGCGTCGCCGCTGCCGCGCTGTTCGCGCTGAATGCGCGCACGCACTGGATCGGCATGCTGGTCAGCTATGCCATCGGTGCGCTGCTGGGCGCGGTGTTCCTCGACATCCTGCCGGAGGCCATCGAGCTGGCCGGTGACACTGCCGCCGTGAGCGGTACCGTGCTACTCGGCATCCTGTTGTTCTTTACGCTGGAGAAGGTGCTGATCTGGCGGCATTGCCACCATGACCATTGTGAGGCGCACGAGCCGCATGAGCCTTCATCGCACGATCACGACCACGGCCGCAGCGGCACCATGCTCATCATCGGTGACACTTTCCACAATTTCGTGGACGGCATCATCATCGCCGCCGCTTTCATGGTCGACATCAATCTGGGCATCGTCACCGCGCTGGCCATCATCGCGCACGAGATTCCGCAGGAGGTCGGCGACTTCCTCATCCTGCTGCATTCCGGCTACAGCAAGTTGCGCGCGTTCCAGCTCAACCTGATCTCCAGCTTCGCCACGCTGGTGGGCGGTGTGCTGGCCTATTACGCGCTGCAGGGTTTGCAGTCGTGGACGCCCTACATCCTCGCGCTGTCGGCGGCCAGCATGATCTATGTCGCCGTGGCCGACCTCATCCCCGGCCTGCATAAGCGCACGCAGATGCGCGACACCGTGCAGCAGGTGCTGCTGATCGTGCTGGGTGTGGCGACCGTGGGTCTTGTCGGGTTGGCGACCGGGGTCTGAGATGCATGCCGATCTGACCCGTTTCGCCTGGCTGTCCATCGCGGCCGCCGTCGCCACCATCCTGCTCAAGGGCTGGGCATGGTGGCTGACCGGCTCGGTCGGTCTGCTGTCGGATGCGCTGGAATCCTTCGTCAATCTGGCCGGTGCGCTGATGGCCTTGTTCATGCTGACGCTGGCCGCCGCCCCCGCCGACGACAAGCATGCCTACGGCCACGGCAAAGCCGAGTATTTTTCCAGCGCGTTCGAAGGCTTCCTCATCCTGCTGGCAGCATTCAGTATCGCTTACGCAGCTATCGACCGCTTGCTGCATCCGCAGGCGCTGGCCGAGGTCGGCATCGGTCTTGCGGTGTCGGTGGTCGCCTCGCTCATCAATTTGTTCGCCGCGCGCGAACTGCTCAAGGCCGGACGAGCCTACCATTCCATCACGCTGGAAGCGGACGCCAAACATCTGATGACCGATGTGTGGACCTCGGTCGGCGTCATCATCGGCGTAGCGCTGGTGTGGGTGACTGGCTGGCTGTGGCTGGACCCGGTCATCGCTTTGCTGGTGGCGGCGAACATCGTGTGGACAGGCTGGCAGTTGCTGCATCGTTCTGCTGCCGGCCTGATGGATGCCGCCATCCCGCAGGAACATATCGACGCCATCGAAAGCGTACTGGTGAAATACCGTGAGCAGGGGCTGGATTTTCATGCGCTGCGCACGCGCGAAGCCGGGCGTCAGGCTTTCATCTCCATGCACGTGCTGGTACCGGGCAAGTGGACGGTGCAGCGCGGCCATGATCTGGTCGAAGTGATCGAGGCCGAGATCCGTGCTGCCGTGCCGTTCTGTCATGTCACCACGCATCTGGAACCTATCGAAGACCCGGTCTCGCTGATAGATGCGACGCTGGAACGGCCGACAACCTCTACAGGGATCACTCATGAGTAAAGCTGCACCCAAGATCGGATTCGTCTCGCTCGGCTGCCCCAAGGCCGCGTCCGACGCCGAACTCATCCTCACCCGCATGCAGGCCGAAGGATATGAATTGACCCCCAGCTATCAGGAAGCCGATCTGGTGGTGGTCAACACCTGCGGCTTCATCGACAGCGCCGTGGCCGAATCGCTGGACGCCATCGGCGAAGCCTTGCAGGAGAACGGCAAGGTGATCGTCACCGGCTGCTTGGGTGCCAAGGGCGACATCGTCCAGAAGACACATCCCAAGGTGCTCGCCGTCACCGGCCCGCATGCTACCGAAGAAGTGATGAGTGCGGTGCACCAGCATCTGCCGCGCCTGCACGATCCCTACACCGACCTGGTGCCGCCGCAGGGTGTGCGCCTCACGCCGCAGCATTTCGCCTACCTGAAGATCTCCGAAGGCTGCAACCACAGTTGCACCTTCTGCATCATCCCCAGTCTGCGCGGCGATCTGGTCAGCCGTCCCGTGCACGACGTGATGGCCGAAGCGGAGAAGCTGGTGGCATCCGGCGTGAAGGAACTGCTGGTCATCTCGCAGGACACCAGCGCCTACGGCGTGGACATGAAATACCGCACCGGCTTCTGGCAGGGTAAGCCGCTCAAGACGCGCATGACCGATCTGGCCGGTGCGCTGGGTGACCTCGGCGTGTGGACACGCTTGCATTACGTCTATCCCTATCCCAGTGTGGATGATGTGATTCCCCTGATGGCCGAAGGCAAGATACTGCCCTACCTCGACATCCCGTTCCAGCATGCCAACGAACGCATCCTCAAGCTGATGAAGCGCCCGGCAAGTAGCGAGAACGTGCTCAAGCGCATCAAGAAGTGGCGTGAGATCTGTCCGGAAATCACCCTGCGCAGCACCTTCATCGTCGGCTTCCCCGGCGAAACGGAACAGGAGTTCGAAGAACTGCTCGACTTCATCGAAGAAGCACAGCTCGACCGCGTTGGCGCATTCAAATATTCACCGATCGAAGGCGCAGCAGCCAACGCGCTGCCCGACCATATCGACCCCGAAGAACAGGAAGAACGCCTGGCACGTTTGATGTATCTGCAGGAAGAGATCAGCGCCGGGAAACTGGCAAAGAAAGTCGGCCAGACCATGACTGTGCTGGTGGATGATGTGGACGAGCAAGGTTCCCTAGCACGCAGCAGCGCCGATGCGCCCGAGATCGACGGGCTGGTCTACATCGACGGCGAGCAACTGGAAGTGGGCGAGTTCGTCACGGTGAAGATCACCGGTTCAGATGAGCACGACCTGCACGCTGAAGTCGTCAGGGAATGAGCGAAGAAAATCCCTGCCTGAGTTGCGGCGCATGCTGCGCGCATTTCCGCATCATGTTGCATGGTGACGAGGTCGAGCCGGTCGGTCATGTGCCGCGTGCGCTGGTGGATCCTGTTGGTACGGCTTTTTGCATGAAGGGCACGGATAGCTATCCGCCGCGCTGCATCGCCCTGGAGGGCGAGCTGGGGCAGGTGGTGCGGTGCAGCATCTATGACGTTCGTCCGCAGGTGTGTCGCGAGTTCAATGAATACGAGTTGGACGGTACGCCGAACCCGGCTTGCTTCAAACTGCGCGGCCTTGTCCCTCCGAAAGTCTAAACGCCCAGAGACAGCCGCTGTGCGGTGATGAAGTCGCGCGTGTTGACGTGGCGCACGAACCAGTCCGCGAACGGGCCTTCCAGATATTCCAGCAAGGCTTTGCTATCTTTCGACTCGTGCCACTGTGCGATGCGGGCAGACAGGCGTTCCAGTGCCTGGTCGTGGTCTTTCTTGTGCGCATCCAGCGGGCCGAACTGCGCGGCCTGCATGGCTTGTTCCTCTTTATGGAATTGTTGCTGCAGGCTGGTCTGCATGAATTGCAGCGCTTCCTTGAGCGTGTCTTCTGCGGCATCCTTCTCCAATAGTTCCAGCATGGCAGCGTGTGCTTGCACGAAACTGCCATGGTCGAATACTTCGCTCATGCGGGTCTGTGCGCCTGGATGTAGGCGGCGGTGACGAAGTCCATGCTGCTGACGTGATTGACGAACCAGTCGCGTACCGCGTGCTCCAGCCAGTCACTCAGGGCGGTGACATTGCGGGCCGTTCTCCAGGCCTCGACGCGGGCGGCCATGTCGTCCAGCACCTTGTCGTGCTCGCCCTTGTGCATGGGATAGGGCGGGAATTTGACCGATAGCATCAGTTGCTCTTCCTCGGCGAAATGCAGGCGGGTGTGTTCCAGCAGGTGGTCAAGCATGGCATCCACTTGTGCGTGATCCGCGCCCGTATGCAGCAGGTCGAGCAGATGTTTGCGCAAGGCGACGAACTCGGCGTGGTCGTTGTTCATGAAATCGATCGCAACGCGTGGGTAATTCAGCATGTTTTCCCTTTTTGGCGGGGGTGATTACGGGGTGTAAGGCTGTATAATCTGCGCCCTATGCAGATTCTACGCGGCCTCCATTCTACGGATTTTCGACCTCTGGCGGTCACCATCGGCAATTTCGACGGGGTGCATCTGGGGCATCAGACGATGCTGAGGGAGTTGCGCGAGACGGCGCAGGAACGTGGCTTGCAGACGGCTGTGGTGACCTTCGAGCCGCATCCGCGCGAATTCTTCACGCCGCAACAGGCACCGGCGCGGCTGACCAGTCTGCGCGAAAAGCTGGAGCTGTTCCGCGGGATGGGCATGGACCGCGTGTATGTGTGCCCTTTCGACAAGGTGTTCGCACAGCGTACAGCGGATGATTTCGTGCTGACCCTGGCGCAAGCCTTGTGCGCCAAGCATGTGCTGATCGGTGACGATTTCCGCTTCGGTAGCGGGCGCGGCGGTGATTTTGCCTTGATGCAGCAGGCCGGTGCGCGGCATGGCTTCGAGGTGAAGGCGATGCATAGCGTGTTGCATGACGGGGTGCGCGTTTCCAGCACGGCGATCCGCAACGCACTGGCGGAAGGCAAGCTGGATATCGCCCGCGACTATCTCGGTCGGCCGTACAGCATCAGCGGGCGCGTGGTGCATGGCGATGCGATGGGTCGCAAGCTGGGTTACCCCACGGCGAACATCCAGATGAAACACAACCTGCCGCCGCTCAAGGGCGTTTATGTGGTGCAAGTGCATTCGGATGGTCTCGGCGTGTTGCAGGGCGTGGCCAGTCTGGGGCAGCGTCCCACGCTGAAACACGATGCGAAGTACGCGCTGGAAGTGCATCTGTTCGAGTTCGCGCAGCAGATATACGGCAAGCATCTGCGGGTGGAATTCCTGCACAAGTTGCGCGATGAGATGAAGTTCGACGGTTTGGAAGCGCTGACGCGGCAGATCGCGTCGGATGTGAATAATGCAAAGCAATGGTTCATCGATCATGAGTGAAGACAAGAAGAAATACCCCCTGAATCTCCCCGATACGGCGTTCCCCATGCGCGGCGATCTGGCCAAGCGCGAGCCGCTGATGCTGCAGCAATGGCAGGCGCAACAGCGCTACCAGCGCATCCGCGCGGCGGCCAAGGGACGACCGCAGTTCATCCTGCACGACGGCCCGCCGTATGCGAACGGTGACATCCACATCGGCCATGCGGTGAACAAGGTGTTGAAGGACATCATCATCAAGAGCAAGACGCTGAGCGGTTTCGACGCGCCTTATGTGCCGGGCTGGGACTGCCACGGTCTGCCTATCGAGTTGCAGGTGGAGAAGAAGCATGGCAAATCCATCCCGCCGTCGCAGTTCCGCGAACTGTGCCGCGAATACGCCAAGGAGCAGGTCGAGCGCCAGAAGAAGGACTTCATTCGCCTCGGCGTGCTGGGTGATTGGGACCATCCTTACCTGACCATGGATTTCCAGACCGAGGCGGACATCATCCGTGCCCTAGGCCAGATCCAGCAGAACGGTTACCTGTACCAGGGCCGCAAGCCGGTGAACTGGTGTCTAGATTGCGGATCGGCACTGGCCGAGGCGGAAGTGGAATACGAGGACAAGGTATCGCCCGCGATTGATGTCGGTTTCGAGGTGAAGGACATCGAGGCGGTGGGCAAGGCTTTTGGTGTGTCGTTGCCTGGCAGTGCCAAAGTCTATGCAGTCATCTGGACCACCACGCCGTGGACGCTGCCAGCCAACCAGGCGGTGACCGTGCATCCCAAGCTGGAATACGACCTGATCCGTACTGACAAGGGTTATCTGATCCTGGCATTCGATCTGGCGACTGATTGTTTGAAGCGCTACCAACTGGCTGGTCACAACGACCGTGGCGACGGTCTCGCCGCCACCTGCTTCGGTTCTGCGCTGGAGAACCTGCCGCTGCAACATCCGTTCTACGACCGCATCGTGCCCATCATCTGCGGCGAACACGTCACGCTGGAAGCCGGTACCGGACTGGTGCATACCGCGCCGGCACACGGTGTGGACGACTATGTGGTCGGCCAGAAGTACAGCTTGCCAGTGGAGAATCCGGTAGGCGACAACGGCACCTTCATCTCCACCACACCGCCGGTGGGCGACAAGCCGCTGGCCGGCGTGTTCGTGTGGAAGGCCAACGACATCGTGCTGGAAGCGCTGGCGGCCAGCGGCCATCTGCTGCATCAGGAAAAGATGAAGCACAGCTATCCGCATTGCTGGCGTCACAAGACGCCGATCATCTTCCGCGCCACGCCGCAATGGTTCATCGGCATGGAGCAGGGCGAGGACGGTGCGACGCTGCGTGATCTGGCGAACGATGCCGTGGCGGATACCAGATTCTTCCCGTCATGGGGCCGCGCCCGCATCGAGGCGATGATCAAGAACCGTCCCGACTGGTGCGTATCGCGCCAGCGCAACTGGGGCGTGCCGATGCCGTTCTTCGTGCACAAGGAGACGCTGCAACTGCATCCGCGTACGCCGGAGTTGCTGGAGGCTGTGGCGAAGCGCGTGGAGCAGGTCGGTATCGAGGCATGGTTCTCTCTGAACAGCGCTGATCTGCTGGGTGAGGATGCCGCGCACTACCGCAAGCTGACTGACACGCTGGATGTGTGGTTCGATTCCGGTGCCACGCACTACGCTGTGCTGGCGAAACGCGCAGGGCTGCGTTCGCCGGCCGACCTGTATCTGGAAGGTTCCGACCAGCATCGCGGCTGGTTCCAGTCCTCCCTGTTGACCGGTTGTGCCATCAACGGCCGCGCGCCCTACGATGCCTTGCTCACGCACGGCTTCGTGGTGGACGGCAAGGGACACAAGATGTCGAAGTCCAAGGGTAATGTCATCGCACCGCAGAAGGTGATCGACACCATGGGCGCGGACATGCTGCGCTTGTGGACGGCATCGACCGACTACTCCGGCGAACTGACCATCTCGGACGAGATCCTCAAGCGCGTGACCGATGCCTATCGCCGTATCCGTAACACGCTGCGCTTCCTGCTGGCCAACGTGAGCGACTTCGATGTGCAGCGCGATGCGATATCGGTCGCCGAGTGGCTGGAGATCGACCGTTACGCGCTGGCGCTGACGCAGAAACTGCAGGTTGATGTGCGTGCCGATTACGATCGTTACGAGTTCCATCTGGCGGTGCAGAAGCTGCAGGGCTTCTGTTCGGAAGAGCTGGGCGGTTTCTATCTCGACATCCTGAAAGACCGTCTGTACACGGCAGGCGAAACCTCGAAAGCACGCCGCTCCGCACAGAATGCGCTGTATCACATCACCCAGTCGCTGGCGCGGCTGATCGCGCCCATACTCAGTTTCACCGGTGAGGAAGTTTGGGCCACATTGAACGGCAAGGACGACGTCAGCGTGTTCGAACAACTCTGGTATGAGTTGCCGGATTCTGGTTTGAGCGGCGAGCAGGTGAGTGCCTGGGGCGATATCCGTACCGTGCGCGAGCAGGTCAACAAGAAACTGGAGGAGCAGCGTGCCGCAGGCGCGATCGGTTCCGCCCTGCAGGCCGAGGTGGATGTGTATGCGGCGAAAGAGACTTACGAGTTGCTGTCCCGTCTGGATGATGACCTGCGCTTCGTGTTCATCACCTCGCGTGCCAACGTGCATCAACGCGATGGGGAGCTGGAGATCAAGGTCACCCCGAGCACACACGAAAAATGTGAACGCTGCTGGCATTATCGCGAGGACGTGGGCAGCGATGCACAGCATCCGACGCTGTGCGGGCGCTGTGTGAGCAACCTGTTCGGCGACGGCGAGGCGCGTCACCATGCCTAGCACGTCATTCCGGCGCAGGCCGGAATCCAGTTCGATTGAAAACTCCTGCGTAGCAGGGCATACGGGTTTTGTCCGCTATGCGGATTATTTTCCAAACTGGATTCCGGCCTGCGCCGGAATGACGGTGTGTTTATCTGCGTGGAGGGAGCGATGAGACATTGGCTGGCACTCTCGTTGATTGTCATCATCATCGACCAACTGAGCAAGGCGGCCATCACCAGCCACTTCGTCTACGGCGAAGCGCTGGCCGTCACTTCGTTCTTCAATCTGGTACTGGCGCATAACACCGGCGCGGCATTCAGCTTTTTGAGCGATGCCGGTGGTATGCAACGCTGGCTGTTCTCGCTCATCGCCGTCGTGGCATCGGTGTGGATCGTATGGCTGCTGCGCAAACACCAGTCTGAGAAACTCTTTGCTTTGGCTTTGGCGCTGATACTCGGCGGCGCACTGGGCAATCTGATCGACCGCATCGCGTATGGCTACGTGGTCGACTTTCTGGATTTTCACTGGGCGGGTTATCACTTCGCTGCATTCAACGTGGCTGATTCGGCGATCACCTGCGGTGCCGCATTGCTGATCTGGGACGGTATTCGGGGGAAGAGACATGAACGTACTGCTGGCTAATCCGCGCGGTTTCTGTGCAGGCGTAGACCGCGCAATCGAGATCGTCGAACGCGCCATCGCGTTGCACGGCTCACCCATCTATGTGCGTCACGAAGTGGTACACAACAAGTTCGTGGTCGAGGGCTTGAAAGCCAAGGGCGCGATCTTCATCGAGGACCTGAAGGACGTGCCGCCAGGCAGCATCCTAATCTTCAGCGCGCACGGCGTGCCGCAGTCTGTGCGGCAGGAAGCCGAAGCGCGCAACCTGACCGTGTTCGATGCGACCTGTCCGTTGGTGACCAAAGTTCACCTGCAGGTGTCAAGATTGCGCGGTCAGGGCAAGGAGATCGTGATGATCGGTCACAAAGGCCACCCCGAGGTGGAAGGCACCATGGGGCAGGCAGAAGGCGGCATGTATCTGGTCGAATGCCCCGAAGATGTACTGAAGTTGCAGGTGGTGGATGAACAGAACCTGGCTTACGTGACGCAAACCACGCTGTCGGTGGACGATGCCAGCACCATCATCGCCGCGCTCAAGGCGAGGTTCCCTTCCATCACCGGGCCCAAGAAAGACGACATCTGCTATGCCACGCAGAACCGTCAGGATGCAGTGAAACTGCTGGCCCAGCAATGCGACCTGGTCATCGTGGTCGGTTCTCCGAACAGCTCCAATTCCAACCGTCTGCGCGAAGTCGCCCGGAACATCGGCGTCACCGCCTATCTGGTGGATAACGCCAGCGAAGTGCAGGCCGAATGGCTACAGGGCAAGAATACCATCGGCATCAGTGCCGGTGCCTCTGCGCCTGAAGTGCTGGTCACTGAGGTGATCGCCCGTCTGCAGGAACTGGGGGCAGGGGAGGTGAAGGAGCTGGACGGGATCGAGGAGAATGTGGTGTTCCCGATCCCTAAGCAATTGACTTATTGATGAACTAAAGTACCGTTCGTCAATGAAACAAACCGCTTGTCCGAGTAGGTTTGATTTTAGTGTGATGCTGAGAAGATACTGTACCTCAGACGAATATGAGGGATTGAAAATGTATCTTGGTGCCAAAGTCATTTCTCAACGCGGTGTTACGTTGGTGGAAATACTTATCGTGGTCATGATTGCATTGATTATGGCGACTTTGGCTGCGCCTTCATTTTCTTCCTTCATGAATAATTCAAGACAGAGCTCAGTTCAATCCCAATTGATCGCCGATTTAAATCGGGCGCGCAGTGAGGCTATCAAACGAAACTCAAGGGTGCTGGTATGCAATGCAAATGCGGCATTGAGCGATTGTACAACTTCTACTGATTGGAATAGCGGCTGGATTGTTTGTTATGACGTTAATGCCGATAACGCCTGTGATGCGACAAGTGCCAGCAATCCGAACCCGATGGTTGTTCGACCGTCAATTCATAGCATCCTATCCTTGTCTTCGAGCATCACGCCGGTCAGATTTAACCCCACAGGGACTCAGGGTGCTTCGGGCAGCGTAACTTTGACGATTGCGCCGTCTGGAAGCGGCTGGGATGGTGCGGTAACACGAACTTTGGTTGTTTCAGCGACGGGCAATATATCGAGGTAATGTAATCATGAGGCAGAACGGATTCTCAATGATTGAAGTGTTGATTGCATTGATCATTATTGCAACGGCTTTGCTTGGTACGGCAGGACTTCAGGTCTATGCCATGCGCATGACCAAGGGTGGGGAATTTCGCACACAAGCAGTTTTTCTGGCTGCAGATATCGGTGAGCGCATGGAAGCCAATAAACTTGGCGCAGTAGCTGGTTCCTATTCTGTATCTGCGTCCAGCGCCCCCCATGCTGCAAGTTCTGATTGTGGAAGTAGTGCATGCAGTTCTTCCGCACTGGCGGATTGGGATATTGCTCAGTGGGAAAGCGCGATTGCTAGCAGTGGAATGCCCCAGGCAAATTGGCTTATTCAGCAAACTGGGGTCGGCAATCCGGCCACATATCGGATCACAATTAATTGGACAGATCGTGGTAGCACGGCATCTGCTCGTAGCGAGACATTCTCTTATGTGTCTACCCGCGTCATCGGGTTGCCTGAGTCTTGAGGTGGAATGATGAATCGCATTATCAATAAGCAGAGGGGTTTCAGTTTGGTGGAGATGATGATTTCCATCACGGTAGGCTTGTTTGTGGTTGCGGCTTTGGTTGGGGTGTTGGTAAGTAATTCTCGGAATGCAAAAACCAATGAGAATGTAACAGAGTTCTTTTCAAACGGTCGTTATGCACTCGAACATCTGCGTGGGGAAATGAGACATGCAGATTATCGCGGTTATACATGGCCGGCCCCTCAGGCAGCTACTGTTGTCATAGGAAACGAATGTCTTTCTACTGGAAAAACGGCAGGTTCATTTGTGGCAAATCTGAGCGAAGGTGTATGGGGGAATGACGGCAATCCCTATGCGGCGAATTGCCTGAGTTCTGGGTATTTGCGAGGCGATGTGCTGGTGGTCAGGCGAGTCGCTCCACAGACCTTGGTGAGTCCTGCAAGCTTGGTGCCGGGTGAAATATATTTTCGCTCATCTTTCGTTCAGGGAAAGCTATTTCAGGCAGCCGCCTCTAGTGTTGCGGCGACCGGGGATCCTGTGGTGGAAACTCAAGGAACCCCCTTGGCCGATTTTCTGGTCCGGACTTATGTTTATTACATTGGTGCAGATGACAGTGATTCGACCATTCCGGCATTGCGCCGCTTGTCACTAAGTGGTGCATCTATGGTCGATGAGCAGATTGTCTCGGGAATCGAACAAATGCAAATCGAATATGGTCGTGCTACGACCGATTTGAATACGGCATACTACACAGCGACAGAGATACAGGCTGGGACAGATCCAGATCGTGACTGGCAAGATGTCAATTCGGTAAGGGTCTGGTTGCTTGCACGGGCATCGCAGTCAGAGAACGGCTATCAGAATACCTCCACTTATTCTTTGAGTGATATTACCTTCGATCCTCCTGATGATAGTTTCAGGCGTCAAATATTTACTTCTGTCATTCAGATTCGTAATTTCCATCCGGATGTTGCGCCATGAGATCTTATAGCCAGGGTTCTACATTAGTCGTTACGCTCATCGTCTTGGCAATGCTGATGTTGCTAGGCGTAACGGCGATGGTGACTTCTGATACCGCCTATCGCCTTGCCGGGAACCTGCAGTTTCAGGATATTGCGATGAATAATGCGGAAGCAGCCCTAGTCGATGTCGAGAAAGCGCTTGAAGCGGGAACGATTGACCCTGCGCATGCAGACTTTACTGCAACTATGCCGGTTACCCCTTCGAATCAGGGGAAGTTTCCGTACGGGGCAGTGCCTGACTTGTTGACTGACGCCACATGGCAGAACTACGCCGCTTCGAATGCCAGTGGAAATTACATCATCGAACTGATGTCACAAAACAGCACGCTCATTGGTTCCAATTTGTCCTTAGGTGGTCAATCTAGTTCGGTTTGTAGCAAGGCCAATACATATCGCATCACAGCTCGCGGAAATAGCGTGCGCGGAGCCATGCGCATTGTTCAATCTTATTTTGCATACGTATTGCCCTGTTGACGGGAGAGTTAATAATGAAACCCATCTTTAAAAACAAGCAAGCGATCATTCAATGGTCGGCCTTTGTTGTTATGGCGGCAGTCGGCATAAGCGTAGCTTGGGCCATTACGGCTGCGCTCAGTGCGTTCACGCCACAGGATCAACCTGTTGGTTATGTGGGGCAGGATGAGGTGACAAACTTCAACCTTTCTAGCGGTAACGAATATGTGTTCAGATCCAGTTATGAAAGGGAGTTTTGGAGCGGGAATCTTTATGTCTATCCTGTGAGCGCTACGGGAAGTGTGAACATATCGGCGGAGCCTTGGATAGGTGGGGCGGCCGGTCAGTTGAAATTGCAGAGCTGGGATACGGGCCGATATATCGCAACTCGCAATGATGCCAGCCCATCGGTTGGGATACCTTTCCGCTATGCCAGCATGTCGGCAAGCCAGCAAACGATGTTTCCTGCTACCACAATCAATACCACCAGTTTTACCGGTCAACAGATCGTTGACTTCCTGCGTGGCGACCGCAGCAATGAGGGCCCGGCCGGCATGCGTATGCGATCAGCCGAATCTCCCGGCACTGGCGGGCCGGTGCTGGGTGACATCGTGCATTCGCGCCCGCACTATGTCAGCGACAGTACCAACCCAACTGTTTTCGTTGGTGCCAACGATGGCATGTTGCACGCCTTTAATGCCACGACAGGGGCGGAGCGATGGGCCTATGTGCCTTCTATGCTACTGAGCAAGATGTCGAAACTGGCCAAGCCTTATGGCGGGCCAAGCAATCCCCACGATTATTTTGTGGATGGCCGCATCAACATTGGCAATGCTTCGGTAGGTGGTGTAACCAAGCGGATTTTGGTCGGTAGTCTGGCGGCAGGTGGTAGTGGATTGTATGCATTGAACATTGATGGCAGCGCCGGCTTGTCAGCTTCCAGTGAGGCTGAGGTTTCGGCCAAAGCCTTGTGGGAAATCAGCGGCAATACGGCAGAAGTGAACAATCAAGTCCCCACAGTTAGCAACGCCTATGACAACTTGGGCTATACCTATGGTGAGCCGCTGATTGTGAAAACCAATACCGGTCAGGATGCGGTGGTGATTGGTAATGGTTACAACAACAATGCCTTGGGCGATTATCAAGCATATCTGTACATCATCGAGGCAGGGACGGGTCAGCTGATCGCGCAGTTACAAGCGGGTTCTGCGCTGGGTAGTTCGGCCAGCCCGAATGGCATTCTGAACGTTTCGGCCATCGACACCAACAACGATGGAAAACTTGATCGCGTGTATGGTGGTGATCTAAAGGGGAATCTTTGGAAGTTCGATCTTTCAGCTGGATCTGCAGGCTCGTGGTCATCCAGTATTTTGCATACCACCTCTCCGGCGCAACCGATTGTTGTGACACCGGGCGTAGCCGCTCATCCGGACGGGGGATACATGGTTGCATTTGGTACCGGAACCATGCTGGATACGGCTGATGAGGGCAGCACGGGCATCTATTATGTTTATGGTATATGGGATGGCGCGCCTGTTTCCAACACGACCCTGCAGACCCAAACGCTTGCAGAGCGCAACTACACGCACGATGGTGTGACGACACGCGTGCGACGCAGCACTGCCAATGCCATGGATTATTCGAGCGGCGGACATAAAGGATGGCAAGTGGCCTTGCCTGCAGGCGAGCGCATCGTTGGCGACGGTTCCTTCATCGAAAGCGGTCGCTTCTATTTCACCAGCCATAATCCGACCGTGTCGAATACGGTTGGAGATTCTACGGTGACTTCGGTGACCGTAACCAATGGCGGTTCCGGCTATACCTCGGCAACCGTTAGCTTCAGCGGCGGGGGCGGTAGCGGTGCGACAGCAACACCAGTAATCAGCGCTTCTAATGTCATTACCGGCATCAAAGTCACTTCCTCCGGCACGGGCTATACCTCTGCGCCGACTGTGACCATCAACGGCAACGGTACCGGTGCCACGGCGACGGCGAATCTGAGCGCCGGCAATATCATCGAGGGCGAGAACTGGCTGATGGAACTGGACTATCTGTCTGGAGGCAGCAAGAACCAGCCATTCCTCGATCTGGATGAAAACATCCTGCTCAACGAGGGTGATCGAATCAAATATGTCAGCGGGGATACTGGCATTCCGGTGACCTGCAATCTGCTGGATCCAGCCATAGCTGAAAGCTCTGTCTGTGCCATACCGGGTACTGATGGCATTCCAGTCGGGAAGTGGTTGTCCAATGGGGTTCAATCTCAGCCCTTGTTGGTGCAACTGGCTACTTTGAATACCACCCTGTTCAACCAAAATCCCAATGCTGTGTTTCCAATCAATGAAATCACCTATGGCGTGACAGGCGGGCACTTTGACGTCGATATCTTCTATAACGGAACAGGAAACCTTTGCACGACGCAGACAGGCGTCAATGTGCCTGCATCAAAAGCGTATGCCACCATCACCGTGGGGACGGGCGGACAGACTGCTTATTTGCCCGCGACACTGGGGGGGATACAGGTGGACGGCGTTACGATTGTGCCCGCGCTTACCGTTTCCGACATTCCCGACGGTACGGCGACTGATACCAATGCCGCGACCATGGTAAGTAAGCTGACAGGCGGTTTCACTGCTACGCGTTCCGGGAACATCATCACTATTTACGCACCGACTGCCGGTACTTTTTATAACGGCAAAACCTTCACTGTTCTCGATGGTTCCTCCAGTCCGGGCTTGCCAGGTACACCTGGCGTAGCTGCCGTTCCTGATACTTGGCCGACGGGTTTGGTGAAGTTCAGTGGCAAGACCAAGGATTCAAATCCGGGAGCAGTTCTGGAAAATACCTTGTCAGGACCAGCCAGCGTGAAAGTTGGAAGCCAGATCGCCAAATCGACCGATATTACGATAGGCAAGAAGAAGTCAGCCACAAGTGTAGTGAGTACAATTGTCAGTGCCATTGGCACGGGGGGCGTGATTAAGGCTTATGTGGGCGGGGATTCGGTGACGCCAACCTGTGCAGCGCAAGGTACTGATACCTTGTGCTTGGTTGATACTTCCGGCACTTACGATAATAACGGGCAGACTGTGGCAATTGGAAACATGACTTTGCCCGGCACCATGGCTTGGACGATCACTGACACTACGGGCGGGCAATTTGGTACACCTGCTGTGCCATCAACACCTGCAACCGGATGGAGCAATTTTAAGCCTGCCATTACGGGGTCGCCGTTCATTGGTGGCTCGGATGCCTTGACCGGGGTGACGATCACCAAGAGTTGCAGCTCAAAGAATGGAAGTTCGGGGGCTCATGTACACCAATACGATGACAAGTATGACCGTACCGGCGTTGATTTCCTCAATCCCAGCAATACTGTCTTCAAGTTAGCAAATGCGGTCACATCGAACACGACGCAATATAAAGTTTTGGTGATGAACCAGTATCTCAATCCGGCCGTCAAGATTCATATTGGCGATCCGGCGTATGAACCCAGCCTTGATGTTGGCTACATATCCGTCAAGGATTATTTGACTACGCCCACGCTGGATCTTGCAACATTGCCTACCTATACAGGAACAAGCAAGACGACAGGGGTGTCGGGATCGATGATCGGCAGCTTGGTTGTGAATATGCCTACCGATGCTTTGTCTGCAAAAGATTGGTGGGGTAATGGCGATGTTCGTGTCGGCCTGCAGCCAATCAATCCTGGATGCGGAGGGCGAGACGGCGATACCACGGATGGCAATATGTACCAACCCGTTATACCTCCCGCCAATGGCGTGGATGGGCCCGGTATCAATGGCTGGTCAGCTTCTTCAGTGTCATTGAACTCGGTGGGTGTCAGGCATAACGGTTCGTTGACAGTGCAAATCATCAAAGCCAGTACGCCCAACACCGCCATCGAGATGAATGATCCCAACGGGCGACCAGAATACGGATGGCGCGTCAAGAGTGGCGATTATGCGGCCTATGTTTTGGTCGAATACACGGTTTACTGGCACCATCCGGACAATGGCTGCTATGGAGACGCGGGCTGGACGAAGACACCTGCAGAAGACAACGGTAGCAGCACGCCGACTACACCCGCTGCTGGGTCTACCGATCCCAAGTTGGGCGACTTATCTGGAACAAGCGGCGGTACGGTGACCAGTGTAACGGTCACTGTGACGGGTAATGTCATGACAACAACCATCACTTATAGCACGGGTGGTCAGGCGATTATTACGCGCACGACTAATACGGACGGCTCAGTGACTATCCTGACACGCGATGCGGATTGCGTTGCCAGTGGTGCAGGATGTACCGGGATATCGGAAACGATCTACAACACTGAAGGAACCGTGTTGACGGGTGGTGACGAGCGCGGCAATCAGGTCAGGACAGGACGAGTTTCTTGGCATGAGTTGATACGTGATTAAGCGAACATTAACAGGAGTGGGCTGGCATGAATAAAATCAAAGCATCTGGTTTCAGTTTGATCGAATTGATGGTCACGCTAGTAATTGTTGGCATTTTGGCGTCTATTGCGATACCCAGTTACAGCAATTATTTGGTACGCAGTGCACGTGCGGATGCACAAGCTCAATTGCTTGAGATGGCGTCCTTGCAGGAAAGGATTTATTTGAACTCGAGCGCCTACACGACCAGTGTTTCGACGGCATATAACGGTCAGTCCAGTGGTGGATTGAATCGCACGACCGGTCAAACGACAGATGGACGTTATGCGCTATCTTGCGAAAGCTGTACGGCACAGTCTTTCGAATTGCGTGCTATCCCAGTTGCAGGGAGCGCTCAAGCAGGAGACGGGTGTTTTTTGATCAGGGAAAACGGCGTCCGACAATGGCATCAAGGTGATGATACTTGCGCATCCGCCTCGCCAGTTTCCTGGTAGTGATTATAACTAACGCGTAATTCACAGCGGGCTTGCCCGCTGTTTTGGTTTATAGGTGGGCCACATCAATTGCATGAAAATCAGTCAGTGATGATTATAGGCGCAGGGGCGGTCGGTTTGGCGACAGCGCAGGCTTTGTTGCAGGCGGGCGGCCAGGTGACCGTGCTGGAGCGCGGCGAGTTGGGGCAGGAAGCGTCTTGGGCGGGCGGCGGCATCATGTCGCCGTTGTGTCCGTGGGATTATCCCGAGGAGGTCACGCGTTTGGCATTGCTGGGCATGGCGCGTTTCGAGCGTTTCACTGCCGAACTGACGGCCAATACCGGGGTGGATACCGAATACCAGCGTTGCGGGATGCGCGTGTTGCCGCCGTTCGAGCCGCAAGTGGCGGTCGACTGGTGCGAGGCGCACGGTATGCGTTACGAGCTGGCCGACGATTCGATCTTTTTGCCGGAGGTCGCCCAGGTGCGCAATCCGCGTTTGTTGCGTGCCATGCGGGAGCGGGTGATGCAGCTTGGCGGGCGCATCGTGGAGCAGTGCGAGGTGCTGGCTGTCGAGTCGCTGACGGGCAGGGTGCGGCATGTGCGCACCAGTCAGGGCGACTTCGAAGCGGATGATTATGTGCTGACGGCGGGTGCCTGGAGCAAGGCTTTGCTGGGCGAGTATGCGCAGCACTTGGACATCAAACCGATCCGCGGGCAGATGCTGTTGTTCAAGTTCGATACGCCGCCGTTGCCGCATATCCTGTTGCAGCGCGATCTGTACTTCATTCCCCGCAAGGATGGTCATCTGCTGATCGGCAGCACGCTGGAAGATGTCGGCTTCGATAAGTCCACGACGGAGGCAGCGCGCGAATCCATGCTGCAGCGCGCAATCGAGTTGCTGCCTGCCTTGCAGGGCATGCCTGTCGTGCGGCATTGGGCGGGCCTGCGGCCCGGTTCGCCGGGCAATGTCCCGACCATAGACCGGCATCCGGCACTGGAGAATCTCTATATCAACGGCGGCCATTTCCGCTACGGCGTCACCATGGCACCCGCCAGTGCGGAAGTGCTGCTCAACAAGGTGCTCGACAGGCCGCAGGTACTCGATGTCTCGCCGTATCGCTGGCGTTAGGCGTTGCCCGACTGCGCGCTATCCGCATATAATCCGCGCCGGAATGCCGATGTAGCTCAGTTGGTAGAGCAACGCACTCGTAACGCGTAGGTCACCAGTTCGATCCCGGTCATCGGCACCATTTCTCTCGCTATTCCGCAGCGAACAGTCAGGAGCATCAATGACCTTGCCGTCTTCCGGTTCGCAATCATCCCGCCGCAGGAAAATCATCATTGCCGTCATCGCAGTGGCTGGCATCGCCGCCGCAGCGTTGCTGTTCCCGCATGCCGAGCCGATACCCGTGGTGTTGCAGCCGGTGGAACGCGGCATCGTGGAAGCCTCGGTCAGCAACACGCGCGCGGGCACGGTGAACGCCTGCCGCCGCGCCAAGATGTCGCCTTCCGCTGGCGGGCAGATCGCCAGGCTGGCAGTGAAGAAGGGGCAGCGCGTGAGAGAGGGCCAAGTGTTGCTCGAGCTGTGGGACAACGACCTGCACGCCCAGGAGAATCTGGCACAGGAGCAACTCAAGGTCGCGCTGACGCGCACGCAGGAGGTGTGCACGCTGGCCGATGCGGCGCAGCGCGATGCCACACGTACACAGGAGTTGCGTGACAAAGGGTTCATCTCCGCGCAGCAGCTCGATCGCGCGGTCACCGAGGCACAGGCGAAGGCGGCTGCCTGTGCCTCCGCCAACGGGGATGTGGAACAGGCACGTTCCCGTATCAAGCTGGCGCGTGCAGCGCTGGAGCGCATGGTGCTACGCGCGCCGTTCGACGGCATCGTCGCCGATATCAGCGGCGAACTGGGCGAATATGCGACACCCTCACCTCCCGGTATCTTGACGATACCCGCTATCGACCTGATCGACGACAGCTGTATGTATGTCAGCGCGCCCATAGACGAGGTGGATGCGGCCAAACTGAAGGTGGGACAGGTCAGCCGCATCACGCTGGATGCCATCAAGGGGCGCAGCTTCCCGGGCAAGGTGCGGCGCATCGCGCCCTATGTGCTCGATCTGGAGAAGCAGGCGCGTACGGTGGAAGTAGAGGTGGAGTTCGACCAGGTCGACGAGAAGGACAGCCTGCTGGTCGGTTACAGCGCCGATGTCGAGATCATCCACGACACGCGCCAGAACGTGCTGCGCATCCCCACCCAGACCCTGCTCGAAGGCAATCGCGTGCTGCTGTACGGCAACAAGGGCGTGCTGGAGGAACGCAAGGTCACTACCGGCTTGTCCAACTGGGAACACGCTGAAGTGACCTCGGGACTGGTCGAGGGCGACCGCGTGGTTCTGTCGCTCGACCGCGCCGGGGTGAAGGCGGGGGCCAAGGTCGTGCCGGAAGAACCCGCCGCCCAATGATCGAACTGCAGAACGTCTGCCGCACCTTCACTGTCGGCGACCAGCAAGTCGCCGCGCTGCGCGATATCAACCTCAGGCTCGATGCGGGCGAATACATCTCCATCATGGGGCCGTCCGGCTCCGGCAAGTCCACCATGCTCAACATGCTCGGCCTGCTCGACCGGCCGACATCCGGCACCTACCTGCTCGATGGTGGCAACGTCAGCGACCTCAACGACGAGCAACAGGCGCGCGTGCGCCGCGAGAAGATCGGCTTCGTGTTCCAGTCCTTCCACCTGGTGCCGCGCCTCACCGCAGCGCAGAACGTCGAGCTGCCGATGATCCTTGCGGGCATCCCTGCGGAAGAGCGAAGGGCGCGCGTGCAGGAGCTGATGCAGAACTACGGTCTGGCGGACCGCGCCGACCACAAACCCGACCAGCTTTCCGGCGGCCAGCGCCAGCGCGTCGCCATCGCCCGCGCCACGGTAATGAACCCCACCGTGTTGCTGGCCGACGAACCCACCGGCAACCTCGACCGCAACACCGGCTGGGAAGTGCTGAAACTGCTGGAAGGCCTGCTGGAGCGGGGCATCACGCTCGTGCTGGTGACGCACGATGCCGAGATCGGCGCGCGCGCGCAACGCTGCATCCACATGCTGGACGGGCGCATCCGCTCGGATGAACGCCAGGCAGGATGAAGCTCGCTGACACTATCCGGTTCGCCTCGGGCAGCCTGCGCGGCAGCCCCACGCGCACGCTGCTGATGATGCTGGCGATGTCCATCGGCGTGGCGGCGGTGGTGGTGCTCACCGCGCTGGGCGAAGGCGCGCGCCGCTACGTGATCGACCAGTTCTCCTCGCTTGGCACCAACCTAGTCATCGTGTTGCCGGGGCGCACCGAGACCGCCGGGGTCGGCCCCGGCCTGATGTCTGGGCAGACACCGCGCGAGATCACACTGGAAGATGCGCAGGCCTTGCTGCGCAGCCATGCGGTGAAGCGCTTTGCGCCGCTGACGGTGGGTTCGGCCACGCTGTCGCGCGATGCCTTGAATCGCGAGGTGGTGGTGCTGGGTTCCACTTCCGATCTGCTGGAAGTGCGCCACATGGCCATCGCGCTCGGCCGCTTCCTGCCTGCGGGCGACATCAACGATGCGACACCGGTGTGCGTGCTGGGCAACCAGATGAAGCGCGAACTGTTCGGCAACGAGCAGGCGGTGGGGCAGTGGGTGCGGCTGGGCGACCGGCGCTTCCGTGTCATCGGCGTGCTGGCATCGCAGGGCGAATCGATGGGCATGCGCACCGACGAACTGGTGATCATCCCGGTCGCCGCCGCGCACCAGTTGTTCAACACTTCCGGTCTGTTCCGCGTGCTCATCGAAGCGAAGAACCGCGACGCCATCGAGCAAGTCGTGCGCGATGCCGAGGCCATCATGACTGAACGCCACGGCGGCGAGCGCGATGTGACCGTCATCACCCAGGATGCGGTGTTGCAGACCTTCGATCGCATCCTTACCGCGCTGACCATGGCGGTGGGCGGCATCGCCGCCATCAGTCTCGCCGTGGCGGGCGTGCTGATCATGAACGTGATGCTGATCGCGGTGGCGCAACGCATCAGGGAGATCGGCCTGCTCAAGGCGCTGGGCGCGCCGGGGCGGCAGATCCGCCATCTGTTCTTTGCCGAAGCGGTGCTGCTCTCCGGCATCGGCAGTGTGGCCGGGCTGGTGCTGGGTTACACCGGCAGTTTCATCATCGGCCAGGTCTATCCGATGCTGCCGGTGTCGCCGCCCTGGTGGGCGGTGCTCGCGGCGTGCGCCACGGCGCTCGGCACCGGCGTGCTGTTCAGCGTGTGGCCCGCGCGGCGCGCGGCGCGGCTCGACCCGGTCGCGGCACTGGCGGGGAAATAAGCCATGTACCTGCGCGACCTCATCACGCTGACCAGTTCCAGCTTCCTCACCTACCGCATGCGCAGTTTCCTCACCGGGCTGGGCATCGCAATCGGCATCGCAGCGGTCATCCTGCTCACCTCTATCGGCGAGGGCCTGCACCAGTTCATGCTGGCCGAGTTCTCGCAGTTCGGCACCAACATCATCAGTGTGCAGCCCGGCAAGACGCAGACGCAGGGCGGCAACGTCGGCATCTTCGGCTCGGTGCGGCCGCTGACGCTGGACGATGCTGACGCGCTACGTCGCCTGCAGTATGTGCAGTACGTCATCCCCGGCCTGGTGGGCAATGCCGAAGTGCGTTTCGAGGGGCGAACGCGGCGCACCATGGTGCTGGGCGAGGGGCGCGATTTCAGCAAGGCTTTCACCATGAAGGTGCAGAGCGGCGGCTTCTGGACCGACGAGGACAACGAGCAGGCACGCGCGCAGGCGGTGATCGGATCCAAGATCCAGCAGGAACTGTTCGGCGGCAGGAATCCGCTCGGACAATACATGCGCATCGGCGGCCAGCGTTATCGCGTGGTCGGGGTGATGGAATCCAAGGGGCAGATCCTCGGTATGGATATGGACGATGCCGTGTTCATCCCGGCGGCGCGCGCGATGGAGCTGCTCAACCGTCCCAGCCTGATGGAAGTCAACGTCAGCTACCGCGCCGACGTGCCCGCTGACACGGTGATCCGCCTGATCCGGGAACGCATGATCGAACGCCATGGGCGCGAGGATTTCACCATCATCTCGCAGGAGCAGGCGCTGGAAGTGCTGAGCTCGGTGCTCGACATCATCACTTTCGCTGTCGCCGCACTGGGCGGCATCTCGCTGCTGGTCGGCGCGGTCGGCATCCTCACCATCATGACCATGGCCGTCACTGAACGCACCGCCGAGATCGGCCTGCTGCGCGCGCTGGGTGCGCGCGAAAAGCAGGTGCTGACCCTGTTCCTGAGCGAAGCCATGATCCTCTCGGCGCTGGGCGGCCTGCTCGGCCTGCTGATCGGTGTGGGCATCGCGCAGGGCCTGCACCTGCTGTTCCCCGCGCTGCCGGTGCATACGCCCTGGCTGTATGCGCTGCTGGCGGAAATGACCGCGATCACCATCGGCCTCGCGGCCGGCGTCGTGCCCGCCATGCGCGCGGCCAAACTCGACCCGGTCGAAGCTTTGCATGCAGAATAGCGACCCTTTCAAAGGTAAAGAACCATGCTGAGTTATCGCCACGCCTTCCATGCCGGCAACCATGCCGACGTGCTGAAACATTTCGTGCAGATGCAGTTGCTGCAGTATCTGGCGCAGAAGGACAAACCCTTCTGGGTGATCGACACCCATGCCGGGGCAGGGTGTTACGAGTTGCTCAGCGGTTACGCGGCGAAGAACGCGGAATACGAAAGCGGCATCGCGCGGCTGTGGGATGCCCAAGGCTTGCCGCCTGCGCTGGCCGAGTATGTCGCGCTGGTGAAACGACTCAATCCAGAAGGCGGGCTGAAGCTCTATCCCGGTTCGCCGCTGGTGTCGCAGATGCTGCTGCGCGAGCAGGACCGGCTGCGATTGTTCGAGTTGCATCCTTCCGATTACGAGATCCTGACGGAGAACTTCATCGCACACGACAAGCAGGTGATGGTGCAGAAGTCGGACGGCTTCGCTGCACTCAAGGCGCTGCTGCCGCCACCGCCGCGCCGCGCGCTGGTACTGATCGATCCACCCTATGATAGAGAAACAGGATTACAAACGCGTGGTCGATGCCTTGCAGGAAGGGCTTAAGCGCTTCGCCACCGGCACCTATGCCGTGTGGTATCCCTGCCTGCAGCGAGAAGAAGCAGAGCGCCTGCCGGACAAGCTGAAACGGCTGCCGGTGAAGAGCTGGCTGCAGGTCGAACTCCATGTGCAGTCGCCTGCGGCCGATGGCTTCGGCATGCACGGCAGCGGCATGTTCGTGCTCAATCCGCCGTGGACCTTGCATGCCACCTTGCAGGAAGTCATGCCCAGGCTGGTGGCTTTGCTTGGCCAAGATGCGAGTGCCGGATTCGTGCTGGAGCAGCAGGCAGCCTGACATGGCGTACCCGCGATCCTGCGACATCTTCTGCACCGTGGTCGACAACTACGGCGACATCGGTGTGTGCTGGCGGCTGGCGCGGCAACTGGCGCATGAGCATGGCCTGCAGGTGCGGCTGTGGGTGGATGACCTGCACAGCTTCGGCCGGATGTTGCCGGAACTGGATGTCGCCTTGACGCAGCAGACGTGTCGCGGTGTCGGGATCCGGCTTTGGACGGCGGACATGCCGGAGGTTGAGCCAGCCGAACTGGTGATCGGCGCGTTCGCCTGCAGATTGCCGGAAAGCTACATTCGGGCGATGGCAGCGCGAGAGCGCAAGCCTGTCTGGCTCAATCTGGAATATCTCAGTGCGGAAGATTGGGTGGAGTCGCACCACAAACTACCGTCCCCGCATCCGCAGTTGCCGCTGACCAAGTATTTCTTTTTCCCGGGTTTCACCGACAGGACGGGCGGCTTACTGATCGAGCGCGACTTGCTGGCACAACGCGATGCCTTCCGCGCGGATGCAGCGATGCAAGCGCGTTACTGGCAAGGGCTGGGCGTGTCGCCGCAACGGCGGGCGGGGGAGCTGCGCGTATCGCTGTTCAGCTATGAGAATGCGGCCATCGCGCCGTTGCTGCGGGCTTGGGCGGAAGGGGCCTCCCCGCTGTGCTGTCTGTTGCCGGAAGGGCGCGCCGTGCCGCAGGTGGCGGCTTTCTTCGGCCATGCGGGCGGGCGGGCCGGTGATGTCTGGCAGCGCGGCAGCCTGACCGTGCATGTGTTGCCGTTCGTCGAACAACCCGAATATGACCGGCTGCTGTGGGCCTGCGATATAAATTTCGTGCGCGGCGAGGATTCCTGCGTGCGGGCGCAATGGGCGGCCAAGCCCTTCATCTGGCAGATATATCCCCAGCAGGACGGGGTGCATCTGGACAAACTGGATGCCTTGCGGGCGCGCTATGTCGAGGGACTGCCGGCAGATGCGGCGCTGGCGGTGCGGGATCTGTGGCTGGCGTGGAACGGGGGAACGGATGTCGCGGCTGCTTGGGGACGGTTCAGCGAACGGCACGAACTGTTGGCGGAACATGGCCTGGCATGGGCAAAGCATCTGTCCGGGAATGATCTCGCATTGAATCTGCTGGATTTTTTCCGGCAAACTGAATAGAATCCGCGCCTCAAAATTTTAGGGCAGTAAACATGAAAACAGCACAAGAACTCCGCGCCGGTAACGTGATCAATGTTGGCGGCGAACCGATGGTCATCCTGAAGGCCGAATACAGCCGTTCCGGCCGCAACGGTTCCGTGGTGAAGATGAAGATGAAGGGACTGCTGAGCGGTTCCGGCAAAGAGACGGTGTACGCGGCCGACGACAAGTTCGACCAGATCATCCTCGACAAGAAAGACTGCACCTACTCCTACTACTCGGATCCGATGTATGTGTTCATGGACGAGGAATACAACCAGTACGAAGTGGAAAAAGAGAATGTCGGTGACGCAGTGAACTATCTGACCGACGGCATGGAAGACAAGTGCGAAGTGACCTTCTACGAAGGCAAGGCCATCTCCGTCGAACTGCCGAACACCATCGTGCGCGAAGTCGAGTACACCGAGCCCGCCGTGCGCGGCGACACTTCCGGCAAGGTGATGAAGCCGGCCAAGCTGGTTGGTTCCGGTTTTGAATTGCCGGTGGCTGCGTTCATCGAGATCGGCGACAAGATCGAGATCGACACCCGCACCAACGAGTTCAAGAAGCGCGCGAACTAAGTCTGCTTTGTTGATGCAATGGAAAAGAGCCGCTGCGAAGCGGCTCTTTTGTTTGGTGCCGGCTGAGAGTTACAGCTTTTCTACGCTGTACACCGCCACCAGCCGGTGCGTCTCGCCGGGTTGCAGGGTGATGACGTTCTCCAGCGCATTGCCGCTCTCCACACACACCATGTCACGGTGCAAAGCGGGGCCGAAGTCGCCCATCTTCTCGGCTTTTTCTTTCCACGGATTCCACACCACGGTGGAGCGGCTGCCTTGTTTGGTGATGCGGATGGCGCGTTTCAGACCCTTGTCTTCGATCACGCAATCGGCTTCCGTGTTCACATACACGCGATCGACTTCGCTTTCGATCTTGATGCCGCCCTGCTGGGTGCAGCGTGCGAAATCCTGCACCTTGTCCAGATATTCGCAGCCTTCCAGTCCGGTGATGGTCATGTTGTCGACATCGCTGATCTGGAAGTAGGTATGCAGGGCTTCGCCCAGTTCGAACGGTGCATCGCCGGTGTTGGTGGTGACCAGTTCGACCTTGAGCGATCTGCCTACGGTCACTTCCAGTTGGGCGGTGCTGGCATGCGGCCATTGCGCGTGCGTCGTGTCGTTCTCGATCATGCCGAAGCGCAGGCTGGTGGAACCGTCGGAATGCGCTTTGGTCTCCAGCAGTTCCCAGGGCACGGTGCGGGCAAAACCGTGGCCGGGCAACTTGCTGTCGGTTTTGTGCGGGCCGAACCATGGCCAGCAGAGCGGCACACCGCCGCGTATGGATTTCCCCGGCGCGAACTTCGCGTTTGGGGAGAGCCACAGCACGGGCTCTTCGCCGCGCGGCTGGAAAGTGGCGATGTGCGCGCCCTGCAGCGCTATGTTGGCCAACGCATGCTGGTTGGCGACTTCGGCGATGATCACGCCGTCGGCGATCTCGCGCAGTTGCACGTGGTTCTCGATGGCGTGTTGCCGGTTCAGGCTATGCAAGATACTCATTTCTCTACTCCTGTTGTTATCTATTCTGTTCGGCTGGCGGTGCGCTCTTGAGCACTTCTTCCAGGGTGGTCGTGCCGTTGGCGATCTTTTGCGCGCCCGAGATGCGCAGCGGCTTCATGCCTTCGCGCCCGGCCTGGTCGCGCAACGCGGCGATATCGGTGTCGGCGGTGATGAGTTTGCGCAGCTCGGGCGACATGAGCAGGATCTCGTAGATGCCGATGCGCCCCGAATAACCGGTCATGCGGCATTCCAGGCAGCCCTGCGGACGATGCAATTTGGCGGGGCGCGCCGCTTTCCATGGAGAGACCAAGTTATCCCACAACACGTGGTCGGCGTCGCTGGCCGGGTGCGGTTGTTTGCAATGCGGGCACAGCGTGCGTACCAGTCGCTGCGCCATGATGCCGAGCAAGGTGGCATTGAGCAGATAAGGCGGCACGCCCAGGTCGAGCAGGCGGGTGATGGCGGAAGGCGCGTCATTGGTGTGCAGGGTGGAGAGCACCAGGTGGCCGGTCAGCGCCGCCTGAATGGCCATGTCTGCCGTCTCCAGATCGCGGATCTCGCCCACCATGATGATGTCCGGGTCTTGGCGCATCAGGGCGCGCACCCCGTCGGCGAAGTTCAGGCCGATGTCTGGCTGCACCTGCATCTGGTTGAAGGACGGTTCGACCATCTCGATCGGGTCTTCCAGCGTGCATACGTTCACTTCCGGTGTGGCCAGATGTTTCAGGGTCGAATACAGTGTGGTGGTCTTGCCGGAACCGGTGGGGCCGGTGACCAGGATGATGCCGTTCGGTCTGCCGGTCATCTGTTCCCAGCGGGTACGGTCATCCTCCGAGAAACCCAGTTCGGCGAAATCTCGCACCAGCACTTCCGGGTCGAAGATACGCATCACCAGCTTCTCGCCGAAGGCGGTGGGCAGGGTGGACAGGCGCAGTTCGATCTCCTGACCTTCCTCGGTGCGCGTCTTGATGCGGCCATCCTGCGGGCGGCGCTTCTCCATCAGATCCATGCGGCCCAGCAACTTGATGCGGCTGGTCATTGCGTTCACCACCGACATCGGCAACTGGTGCACCTGATGCAGCACACCGTCGATGCGGAAACGCACGATGCCCGCCTCGCGGCGCGGCTCGATATGGATATCCGAGGCGCGCTGCTCGAAGGCGTATTGCCACAGCCAGTCGACGATATGCACGATGTGCTGGTCGTTGGCATCGAATTGCTTGTTGCTCTTGCCCAGCTCGACCAGTTGTTCGAAAGAAGCGAGGGTGCCGGAAGGGGCGTTGCTGTGCGTCGCGCTCTTCACCGAGCGCGCCAGGTTGTAGAACTCGACCAGATAGCGCTTGATGTCCAGCGGGTTTGCGACCACGCGGCGGATGCTCTTGCGCGAAGTCTGGCGCAACACGGTCTCCCAGTCGCGCAACCAGGGTTCCGCCGTCGCCACCACCAGATCGCCACCGTCGATGCGGATGGGCATGATGGAGAAACGGTTGGCGTAATCGATGGACATCAACTCGGTCAGATTGGAGAAGTCGATCTTGAGCGGATCGATGTGGAAATACTCCAGTCCCGCCTTGCCGGCCAGCCATTCGGTCAGGGATTCCAGCGTCAGGATACGGTTGGGCGGCAGCAACGATCTCCAGCTCTTTTCCGCGATGACGACCAGCGGGTGATGGTCGTTGCGTTGGACACGGCGCTCGGCGACCAGAACATCCGCCTCGGCTTTGTCCACCATACCGTCTGCGACCAGCATGTCGAGCAGCTCGGTCAGTTTGAGTTTGTGATTGGGAACGTCTTGTGCGCCCATGTGCATGCCCTGATAAAGTCCGGCGACTATACCGACAACGGACAGTGTCTTCAATAAAGTTGCAGCAATGCTGAGTTTGGTTGCGGCGGCGGGAATTGAACCTGTGATGCAAAACAATAAAGTGGAGTAATAGGGAGGGACGTGGAGTGGGAATTGTTCAGTCATCGAGCTGCCTTCTCGATAACCTCATCCCTTCTGGACCGCCTTTCGCGTCCTGCGCGAGCGTTGCTCGCTGGTGGCCTTGCAGGCCGCGCCTTCGCCTGCATGCGAAGGCCGCTTCGGGCTACAAACAGCACGCAGGTGCTGTTTGTGAGGGCGCAGTGAGTACATCATTCTTGCCAGCCAACGCGCTAGCAGGCGCGTTGGCGTTCGCGGGCTCGCAGCAGTGCTGCTCGAATTCCCCGTTCACCCCCGCCGTCCGTTCCGGACGCGGATTCAATTCCCGCTCAATCTCAACGCATCTAAATAAAAATGACACCTCGAGGGTGTCATTTTTATTTGTTGGTGGAGGCGGCGGGAATTGAACCCGCGTCCGCAAGCCCTCTACAGACAGTTCTACATACTTAGTCTGGTTGTTTGATTTGATCCGCCAGACGCCAACCGACAGGCTGCTGACAGACGAGTCACCTAAATTCTAGCTTCGTACAAAGTGACCCTGCACGACACGATTCCGTGTAAATGTCCTCACTCATCTCAAGCTTGCGCTATCGAGCCCCTGCACGGACACCAGGGTGTGAGGTCTGACCTTAGGCGGCCAGAGCGTACTTTTCGTCGTTTGCGACTATTGGTTTTCCAGCTGATTAACGAGGTTGCGGGTCCTCGGTATGCCCTGCGCTGCTTTGAAACCCACGTCGAAGCCAAGTCGCCCCCCGGGTGCTTTCAAGCGCTCGCATTGTAGCAGGGTTTACTGGCCGTTGTTCTGGTGCAGGTGGCGGGCGAAGTGGCGGTCGGCACGGGTTGCGTGCGACGCGAACCAGTCCAGCAACAGCAGTTCGGTGCGATAGGCCAGGTAGCGCGAGTCTTCATTGCCGGCATGCATGCGCTTTTCCAGATCGCGGTAGTTCTCGATGAAACGTTTGTGTTCCTGGGTGTGGCTGTCGGCAAAGGGGTAATCGTGCTCGCGCATCAGGGCTTCTTCCTGGGGGAACAGGGTCTCGCAGTATTGCTTGAGGAAGGCATAGACATCGCGGAAGTCGTCGTTCTCGTTCTGGCGGATGCGGGTGGCGTGCTGGTTGATGCGTTCCAGCAGCGCTTGGTGGGCGCTGTCCAGATCCGGGATGCCGCTCATGAATTCGTCTTTCCAGCTTTGCAGGAGGTCGAGTTCACCCGTGCCGTGGTGGTAATTGGTCGCCTCGAATTCGTAACAGCGTTTGAGGTAGATGTGGGCACACAGGTCGTTCGGGCAGATTTCGATACAGCGCTTGAACGACTGGATGGCTTTGCTTATGTCTTTCAGGTGGTAATAGGCGACGGCCTGCTCGAACACGTTGCGCGTCTCTTCCTTGAGGGCGCGCAGTTCCTTCGGGTCGTTGTCGAACACTTCGTACACCGATAACGGCTGTGACTTGCCTTTGACGCGGATGCGGTCCAGGAAGCGGATGCGGTATGCGTCGGGGTCGTTCAGGTCGTACAGGGTGTTGTGGCTGATGATGATGGGGGTGTTGTAGGTCTTGGTCGCTTCTTCCAGCCGGGCGGCGAGGTTGACCGCGTCGCCGATCACCGTGCTGTCCATGCGGTTGATGCCGCCGACGGTGCCTATCATCACCATGCCGGTGTTGAGGCCGATGCCGATGTGGATGGGTTTGTAGCCGGCACGGGCGCGGCCGGTGTTGTAGTAACCCAGCCGTTCCAGCATGTCGATGGCACCGCGCAGGGCCTCGTCCGCGCCTTTCTCGAACAGCGCCATGATGGCGTCGCCGATGTATTTGTCGATGATGCCGTGGTGGCGGCTGATCACCGGTTCCATCTGGCTCAGGTAGGAGTTGATGAATTCGAAATTCTCGGTCGGCGTCATCGATTCGGACAGCTGCGTGAAGTCGCGGATGTCGGAGAACATGATGGTCATCTTGCGTTCGACCTGGTCGCCCAGTTTGACGTCGACGATGCTCTTGGCCTGCAACAGGCTGAGCAGTTGGTGGGGCACCAGGCGGCTATAGGCGGTCTCGGTCTGCTGCAGCAGGGCCAGTGCTTGCTGGTGGGCGATGATGACCTTGTGCAGGATCTCCTGCACGTCGCCCTGATCGCCTGACGAAGGGATGTCGTTACCGGTCTGTTCGCTCATGTGGGCTAACCCTGCCTTGATGCGGGCATCATACCGTCGTTCAGAGCGACAGGTAGCGCAATAGTGCGAATGGGGTCTGCACGCTGCCTGCCGCCTGCCATGTTCCGGTATCGACGCCGTTCTCGAGGTAACCGTATGCGGCGATGATGCCGATCATGTGTGCGGCGTTGGCAGCCTGCATGTCGCGCAGGTCGTCACCCAGGTACAGGCAGCGGCCGGGTTGGACGCCGATCAGCGCGGCGGCATGCAGCAGGGGGGCGGGATGTGGCTTGGCTTCCTCGCAGGTGTCGCCGCTGACCAGGCAGGCGGCGCGCGTGGCATAGCCTAGTCTCTCCATCAGTGGCACGGTGTAGCGGTGCGGTTTGTTGGTGACGATGCCCCAAGGGATGTCGCGCTCTTCCAGTTCCTCGATGAGGGCGGCCATACCCGGGAACAGCTTGGTGCGGTCGCAGATGTGTGCTTCGTAGTGTTCCAGGAAGGCGGTACGCATCGCTTCGTAGCCATCGCTGTCAGGCTCCACGCCCATGCCCAGTTTGAGCAGTCCGCGCGAGCCGTGCGAGGCTTGCGGGCGGATCGTCGCCAGCGGCAGGGGTGGCAGGTCGTGCAGGCTGCGTACATGGTTCAGTGCTTCGCCCAGGTCGGGGGCGGTATCGGCGAATGTGCCGTCCAGATCGAGGAGGACGGCTTCAATCACGTTGGCAGGCCACCAGATAGTTGACGCTGGTGTCGTCCCCCAGCGCATAGGTCTTGTTCAGCGGGTTGTAACTCATGCCGGTCATCCCCTGTACTTGCAGGCCGGCATCGCGGCACCATTGCGCCAGCTCGGACGGCTTGATGAATCTGGCGTAGTCGTGCGTGCCGCGCGGCAGCAGCTTGAGCAAGTACTCGGCACCGATGATGGCGAACAGGTAGGACTTGGGGTTTCGATTCAGCGTGGAGAAGAACACGTGGCCACCCGGTTTGACCAGTCGCGCGCAGGCGGCAACCACGGCGGCCGGATCGGGTACGTGTTCCAGCATCTCCATGCAGGTCACCACGTCGTAGTGTCCGGGGCGCTCGGCGGCCAGCATTTCGACGGCCACCTTGCGGTATTCCACTTGCTTGCCGCTTTCCAGCAAGTGCAGCTTGGCCACGCTCAGCGATCTGTCGGCCAGATCGATGCCGGTCACGGTCGCGCCGGCGTCGGCCAGCGCCTCGCTCAGGATGCCGCCGCCGCAGCCCACGTCCAGTACGGTCTTGCCTGACAGTTCGGCGATACCGTCGATATATGCCAGTCGCAGCGGGTTGATCTCGTGCAGCGGTTTGAATTCACTGTTCGGATCCCACCACTTGTGGGCCAGTTGGGAGAATTTCTCCAGTTCGATGGGATCTGCGTTGGACATGCTGTCGATCTCGTTGATGGGGCGCAGACTTTATATCAAAACTGCCGGTAATAGCCAAACTTGTGGGGTGTCTCCCGGATGGTCGGCAAGCGTGGTCGCTGTGCTAGAATGCGGCCTTCGTTTTCATTGCCTATCCGGCTCATTCGTCAGGTCGCTCATGGAACAACAATTCGCCAAAGAAACCCTCCCTGTCAGCCTCGAAGAAGAGATGCGCAAGTCCTACCTCGATTACGCCATGAGCGTGATCGTGGGGCGTGCCTTGCCCGATGTGCGCGATGGCCTGAAGCCCGTGCATCGTCGTGTGCTGTTCGCCATGCACGAGCTGTCCAACGACTGGAACCGCGCCTACAAGAAATCGGCGCGTATCGTCGGCGATGTGATCGGTAAATATCACCCGCACGGCGATACGGCGGTGTACGACACCATCGTGCGCATGGCGCAGGATTTCTCGCTGCGCTACACGCTGGTTGACGGGCAGGGCAACTTCGGTTCGGTCGACGGCGACAATGCTGCGGCGATGCGCTACACCGAGATCCGCATGGCGAAGATCGCCCATCAGCTGCTGGAAGACCTGGACAAGGAGACGGTCGACTTCGGGCCGAACTACGACGGTTCGGAGAACGAGCCGCTGGTGTTTCCGGCGCGCTTCCCCAATCTGCTGGTGAACGGCTCGTCCGGTATCGCTGTGGGCATGGCGACCAACATCCCGCCACACAACATGAGCGAAGTGGTGGATGCCTGCCTGGCCCTGTTGCGCGAACCGGACATGGATATCGAGCGCCTGATCGAGCTGGTGCCCGCGCCGGATTTCCCGACCGCCGGATTCATCTACGGTCTGGCAGGGGTGAAAGAAGGTTACCGTACCGGTCGCGGCCGGGTGGTGATGCGCGCGCGCACCCATTTCGAGGACATCGGCAAGGGTGACCGCGAGGCGATCATCATCGACGAGCTACCGTATCAGGTGAACAAGGCCAACCTGCTGATGAAGATCGGCGAGATGGTGCGCGACAAGACGCTGGAAGGCATCTCCGAGATCCGCGATGAGTCGGACAAGTCCGGCATGCGCGCCGTGATCGAGCTCAAGCGCGGCGAGAACGCCGATGTGATCCTGAACAAGCTGTACAAATCGACCCAGATGCAGGACAGTTTCGGCATCAACATGGTCGCCATCGTGGACGGCCAGCCCAAGCTGTGCAACCTGAAGGACGTCATCGAGGCCTTCCTGCGCCACCGCCGCGAAGTGGTGACGCGCCGCACAATCTTCGAACTGCGCAAGGCGCGCGAGCGCGGCCACATCCTGGAAGGTCTGGCGGTGGCGCTGTCCAACGTCGACGAGATCATCGCGCTCATCAAGGCTGCACCGACGCCGCCGGATGCCAAGCGTGCATTGATGTCGCGCGGCTGGCGCTCTGATCTTGTCGAGGATATGTTGAGCCGCGTCAATGAGGCCTCGCGTCCGGAAGGGCTGGCACCGGAGTTCGGTCTGGTGAAGGGCACCGGCTACTTCCTGTCCGATGCGCAGGCGCAGGCCATCCTGGAATTGCGTCTGCAACGTCTGACCGGGCTGGAGCAGGACAAGATCGTCGGCGAATACCGCGAAGTGATGGACAGGATCGCCGATCTGCTGGATATCCTGGCCAAGCCGGCGCGCGTGACGCAGATCATCGGCGACGAGCTGGTCACCATCCGTTCCCAGTTCGGCGACAAGCGCCGCAGCGAGATCATCACGCATACGCAGGATATGTCGATGGAAGACCTGATCGCGCCGGAAGACGTGGTAGTCACCATTTCGCACGGCGGTTACATGAAGGCGCAGAAGCTTGACGAATACCGCGCGCAGAAACGCGGCGGCCGCGGCAAGCAGGCGGCATCGACCAAGGAAGACGATTTCGTCGACAACCTGTTCATCGCCAACACCCACGATTACATCCTGTGCTTCTCCAACCGCGGACGCTGCTACTGGCTGAAGGTATATGAAGTGCCGCAGGGGACGCGTATGTCGCGCGGACGGCCTATCGTCAATCTGTTGCCGCTGGAAGCGGGCGAGCAGATCAATGCGGTGCTGCCGGTGAAGGAATTCGCCGAAGACAAGTTCATCTTCTTCGCCACCAGCGAAGGCACGGTGAAGAAGACACCGTTGTCAGACTTCGCCAACCCGCGCAAGGCCGGCATCATCGCCATCAACCTGGATGAGGGCGATTTCCTCATCGGCGTGGCGGTGACCGACGGCAAGCATGACGTGATGCTGTTCTCCGACGAGGGCAAGGCGGTGCGTTTCGACGAGAACGATGTGCGTTCGATGGGCCGTGTGACGCGCGGCGTGCGCGGCATGAATCTGGCGGCGGGCGGCAAGGTCATCGCCCTGCTGGTGGCGGAAGAAGGCGAGCGCTCTGTGTTGACCGCGACCGAGAACGGTTACGGCAAGCGTACGGCTATCGCCGAGTACACGCGCCACGGACGCGGTACCAAAGGCATGATCGCGATCCAGACTTCGGAGCGCAACGGCAAGGTGGTCGCGGCCACACTGGTCGAAGATAAAGACGAGATCATGCTGATCGGCACCAATGGCGTGCTGATCCGCACCCGCGTCAATGAGATCCGCGAGATGAGTCGCGCCACGCAGGGCGTGACGCTGATGAATCTGGAAAAGGGCGAGAAGCTGGCCGGTCTGAGCCGTATCGCGGAGACAGAAGACGAAGCTGACACCGAATCCGATAACGAGTGATTTTTCCGGGGAGAGAAGGGCATGGCGATCTATAACTTCAGCGCGGGGCCGGCGGTATTGCCGAAGGAAGTGTTGCTACAGGCGCAGGCGGAACTGGCTGATTGGCACGGCAGCGGCATGTCGGTGATGGAGATGTCGCACCGTGGCAAGGAATACATGGGTATCCATGCACAGGCCGAAGCCGATCTGCGCGAGTTGATGGGCATCCCGGCCAATTACAAGGTACTGTTCCTGCAGGGCGGCGCGCACCTGCAGTTCTCCATGATCCCGCTCAACCTGATGCGCGACAAGGCATCGGCCGACTACGTGAATACCGGCGAATGGTCGAAGAAAGCCATCGGCGAGGCGAAGAAGTTCTGCGCGGTGAACGTGGTCGCTGACAACAAGGACAGGAACTGCAGCTATGTGCCGCCCTTCGATGGCTGGAAATGCGATCCGAACGCGGCCTATCTGCATTACTGTCCGAACGAGACCATAGGCGGCGTGGAGTTCAACTGGATACCGGAAACGGGGAATGTGCCGCTGGTGGCGGACATGTCCTCCAACATCCTGTCGCGCGAGATCGACGTTTCCAGGTTCGGCCTGATCTACGCGGGCGCGCAGAAGAACATCGGACCGGCCGGTCTGACGCTGGTGATCGTGCGCGAGGACCTGATCGGTCAGGTGGCGGCCGGTACGCCGACCATGCTGGACTACAAGATCCATGCAGACGGCGAGTCCATGTACAACACGCCGCCCACTTTCGCCATCTACATGGCGGGGCTGGTGTTCCAGTGGCTGAAGAAGAACGGCGGCGTCGCCGCGATGGAGAAGACCAACATCGCCAAGGCGCAGCTGCTGTACGACGCGATTGACAGCAGCAACGGTTTCTACAATTGTCCGGTGAACAAGGCCGACCGCTCGCGCATGAACGTGCCGTTCACGCTGAAGGATGCCGCGCTGGATGGCGAGTTCCTCAAGCAGGCGGATGCGCGCGGGCTGCTGCAGCTGAAAGGTCACCGCTCGGTTGGCGGAATGCGCGCCTCGATCTACAACGCCATGCCAATGGAGGGTGTGCAAGCGCTGGTCGGGTTCATGAACGAGTTCGCGCGCAGCAAAGCCTGAGTCGCGAGCGCGCTGCCATGAGCCGCATTTTTCGCATCCTCACGCTGAACAAGATCTCCGCGACGGGTTTGAAGCGCCTGCCCGCCGGCCGCTACGTCACCGGCAACGACATCGCCCAGCCGGATGCGATCCTGGTGCGCTCGCAGGACATGCACGGGATGGATATCCCGGGCAGTGTGCTGGCCATCGCGCGCGCCGGGGCGGGGACGAACAACGTGCCGGTCAAGCGGATGAGCGAACGCGGTGTGCCGGTGTTCAATGCCCCGGGTGCGAATGCCAATGCGGTGAAGGAACTGGTCATCACCGGCATGCTGCTGGCGTCACGCAACATCATGCCGGCATTGCATTTCACGTCCGCGCTGCGTGGCGATGACGAGACCCTGCACAGGCTGGTGGAAGATGGCAAGAAGCAATTCGCTGGTACCGAATTGCGCGCGCGCACGCTGGGCGTGGTCGGCCTTGGGGCAGTCGGTCGTCTGGTTGCGGATGCTGCGCTGGGGCTGGGCATGCAGGTGATCGGTTTCGATCCCGAGATCACGGTCGATGCAGCGTGGGGCTTGTCCTCGCAGGTGAGGAAAGCACACAGCATCGAGGAACTGCTCAGGCACAGCGATTTCGTCACCCTGCACGTGCCCTTGCTGGATGCGACCCGGGGCCTGATCGACGGGAAGCGGGTGGCCGCCATGAAGTCGGGGGCCGTGCTGCTGAATTTCTCGCGCGATGCCATCGTCAACGAGGATGCGGTGATCGCGGGGTTGAACAGCAAGCATCTGCGGGCTTATGTGTGTGATTTTCCCAGCAACAGGACGCTGGGTAACGAACGCATCATCGCGCTACCCCATCTGGGGGCGTCGACCGCCGAGGCGGAGGAGAACTGCGCGGTGATGGTGGCCGAACAACTGCGCGAATATCTGGAACACGGGAATATCACCAACACGGTGAACTTCCCCAATGTCACGATGCCGCGCGAATCGGCGTTCCGGGTCGCCATCGCTAATGCCAATGTGCCGAACATGCTGGGGCAGATATCCTCCGCGCTGGCGGAGGCGGGGATCAATATCCATAACATGACCAATAAATCGCGCGGTGATATGGCGTATACGCTGGTGGATACCGACAGCGCATTGCCGCAACAATTGATCGCCCATCTGGCCGCCATTCCCGGCGTGCTGATGGTGCGCGATCTGCCGCTGGAGAACGAAGCGTGAGCGAAGAGTTGAAGAAATACAGAGAGCAGATAGACCGGCTGGATGGGCAGTTGCTGGAGATGTTCAACCAGCGTGCGAAGCTGGCTCAGCAGATAGGCCATGCCAAGGGGGCGAGCGCCGTATTGCGTCCGGAACGCGAAGCGCAGGTGTTGCAACGACTGGTTCGGGAGAATACCGGCCCGCTGTCGGCAGAGGCCATCAAGCAACTGTTCACCGAAGTGATCTCGCAGTGCCGTGCGCTGGAGGCCCCGCTACATGTGGCCTATCTGGGGCCGCACGGCACGTTCAGCGAGGCGGCGGTGTTTCAGCGCTTCGGCCAGGCGACGGTAGGTATCCCCGCCGATTCCATCGATGGCGTGTTCAAGGCGGTGGAAAGCGGCGCGGCCAGCTATGGCATGGTGCCGGTGGAGAATTCCACCGAGGGCGCGGTCGGCCGCACGCTGGATCTGCTGCTGAACTGCAGCCTGAAGATCTGCGGCGAGGTGATGCTGCAGGTGCACCAGTGTCTGCTGTCGAACGAGAACGACCTGTCGGTCATCCGCAAGGTGTATTCGCATCCGCAGTCTTTCGGCCAGTGCCAGGACTGGCTGCATGCGCATCTGCCCCATGCCGAACGCATCACCGCCAGCAGCAATGCCGATGCCGCGCGGCTGGCGACGGAAGACTTGTTCTCTGCCGCCATTGCCGGGGTGCAGGCGGCAGAGCATTTCAAACTCAAGGTGCTGGCACAGAACATCGAGGATGATGCGCGCAATACCACACGCTTCCTCGTGATCGGCAATCAGGATGTAGCTCCCTCCGGCCGCGACAAGACTTCGCTGGTGATGACGGCTGCCAATCGTCCCGGTGCGATGCATGACTTGCTGACGCCGTTCGCGCAGCATGGGGTGTCGATGACCAAGATGGAATCCCGGCCATCGGGTACCGGTCTGTGGGAATACGTGTTCTATGTCGATATCGAAGGCCATCAGGCTGATGCCAAAGTGGCGGCGGCGCTCGAGCAGTTGCGCGGGATCGCGTCATTCGTCAAGGTGCTGGGTTCCTACCCGGTTGCCGTGTAGCAAAATCAATAAAACATCATCCGCAGATTACACAGATTTCCATGTTCAAGACGATGGACAGCTATTTCTGGGAGTGGAGGTGTTTTGTGTATGGTATTGGTTTATCAATCTGTGGAATCTGCGTAATCTGCGGACAAGAAAGAGTTTTTGGTTTTTCAATCAAGGTATCAGATGAATTATTGTGATTTAGCCCCTTCCTACATCCGCGCCATCGCGCCCTATCAGCCCGGCAAGCCGATCTCCGAACTGGAGCGCGAGCTGGGCATCACTGGCATCATCAAGCTGGCCTCGAACGAGAACCCGCTCGGGGCCAGCAGTGCCGCCGTGGCCGCGATGCAGGAAGCGATCAAGCACATCGCGCTGTATCCCGACGGCAACGGATTCGAGCTGAAGGATGCGCTGGTCAAACGGTATGGCGTGACCCACGCCAACATCACGCTGGGAAATGGTTCCAACGACCTGCTGGAACTGGCCGCGCGGGCCTTCCTCACCCCGGGTGACAAGGTGGTGTATTCGGCGCATGCCTTCGCGGTATATGCATTGGCGACGCAGGCGGTCGGTGCGACCGGCATCAACGTGCCTGCGACCAAAGGTTATGGCCATGACTTGCCGGCCATGCTGAAGGCGGCAAAGGAGTGCAAGGCCAAGATCGTGTTCATCGCCAATCCGAACAATCCGACCGGCACCTTCCTTGAGGCGGAGGCGCTGCGCGAGTTCATACGCGCGCTACCGGCGGACATCCTGGTGGTGCTGGACGAGGCCTACAACGAATATCTGCCAGAAGAAAAACGCTATGACAGCGTGAGCTGGCTGCAGGAGTTCCCCAATCTCATCATCTCACGCACCTTCTCCAAGGCTTATGGTCTGGCCGGTCTGCGCGTGGGTTATGCGATGGCGCATGAACAGGTCACGGATATGATGAATCGCGTGCGCCAGCCGTTCAATGTGAACAGCATCGCGCAGGCGGCAGCCGTGGCAGCCTTGCGCGATGTGTCATTCGTCAAGCGCACCTTCGAGCTGAACCAGCGTGGCATGGCGCAGATCACCGAAGGGCTGGGCAAGCTGGGGCTGAAGCACATCCCGTCCTATGGAAACTTCGTCGCGTTCCATATCGGCAATGCATCGGCGACCTACAGACGCTTGCTGGAACTGGGCGTAATCGTGCGCCCGATCGAGAACTATGACATGCCGGGCTGGCTGCGCGTTTCCATCGGCCTGGAAAGCGAGAACGCCAAGTTCCTCGGCGCTCTGGAGAAGTGCATCAACGAGCAGGCTAGCGGAGAAGCCAAATGATCATCGTGATGGGGAGCGACACGACCGATGCGCAACTCGATGCGGTGGTGAAGAAGATCGAGGCCGCCGGGCTGCGCGCCAACATCTCGCGCGGTATCGAACGCATCGTAGTCGGAGCCATCGGCGACGAGCGCAAACTGGAGGCGGAGATGTTCACCCCGCTGCCGGGCGTGGAATCGGCGATGCACATCGCCAAGCAATACAAGATCGTGTCGCGCGAGTCGCACAAGCAGGACACCGTGATCGACATCGCCGGCGTGCCGCTGGGCGGCAAACAGATCCAGATCATCGCCGGGCCATGTTCGGTGGAGACGCAGGAGCAGATGGACCTGGCGGCCAGGTTCACGCACGAGGCGGGTTGCCGTTTGATGCGCGGCGGTGCGTTCAAGCCGCGCACCAGCCCCTATGCTTTCCAGGGCCACGGCGTGGAAGGCCTGGACATGTTCCGCAAGGCGGCGCAGAAATACAAACTGCCCATCGTCACCGAATTGATGGACGCGCGCCAACTGGATGCCTTCATGGAATACGACGTGGATGTGATCCAGATCGGCACGCGCAACATGCAGAACTTCGACCTGCTCAAGGCCGTGGGCAAGATCAACAAGCCAATCATCCTCAAGCGCGGCATGTCGGCCACCATCAGCGAATGGCTGATGTCGGCGGAATACATCGCTGCGGGCGGCAACCACAACATAATCTTCTGCGAGCGCGGTATACGTACCTTCGAGACGGCTTACCGCAACGTGCTGGACGTGACCGCCATCGCAGTACTGAAAAAGGAGACGCATCTGCCGGTGATCGTCGATCCTTCGCATGCGGGCGGCAAGGCCTGGATGGTGCCCGCGCTATCGCAAGCAGCGATTGCAGCGGGTGCCGATGGTCTGCTGGTCGAGATGCATCCCAGCCCGTGCGACGCATGGTGCGATGCGGATCAGGCGTTGACGCCTGAGGAACTGAAGAAGCTGATGGGAACGCTGGGTGCGATCGCCGGGGCGATCGGACGCACGGTGTAAGACATGCAACCGTCCTTTCGCAAGATCGTCATCTTCGGCGTCGGCCTCATTGGCGGATCGTTCGCGCTCGCCTTGCGCAAGGCGGGGGCGGTAGGTGATGTGGTCGGTTTCGGTCGCAGTCAGGCCACATTGGATGAAGCGAAACAGCTGGGTATCCTCGACCGCATCGGCAGCGATGTGGCAGCCGAAGTGAAAGATGCGGACATCGTGCTGCTGGCGACACCGGTAGCGCAGATGGCGGACATCTTTGTACGTATCGCACCGCATCTGGGCAGCCAGACGCTGGTGACGGACGGCGGCAGCACCAAGTGCGATGTGGTCGCAGCAGCACGCGCACATCTGGGCAGTAAGGTCGCGCAATTCATTCCCGGACATCCCATCGCAGGTGCAGAGAAAAGCGGTGCCTCGGCGGCGATGGCCGATCTGTATCAAGGCAAGAAGGTCGTGCTCGCGCCTTTGCCGGAGAATCCCAAGGCATCCGTAGCGCGAGTGCGTCAGGCCTGGGAGTTGTGCGGCGCGAACGTGATGGAACTGACGCCCGAAGAACACGACGGTGTGTTCGCGGCGGTGAGCCATCTGCCGCATCTGTTGTCTTTCGCGCTGGTGCACGATCTGGCGCAACGCGACAACAAGGAGCTGCTGCTGTCCTTCGCGGCCAGCGGTTTCCGCGATTTCACGCGTATCGCTGCCAGCTCGCCCGAGATGTGGCGCGACATCAGTCTGGCCAACCGCGACGCACTGCTACGGGAAGTGAAACGCTACGCGGATGAGCTCTATGTCATCCATCAGGCCCTGCAAAACAACGACGCCGCCAAGCTGGAAGAGATATTCAGCGTGGCGCGCGCAGTGCGCAGCAACTGGACTCAACAATAATCATTCTTTCCATCGCATGACTCAGCACGAATATTTCGAACTTCCTCCCCTGATGTCCGCGCGCGGCACGGTGCGTCTGCCGGGTTCCAAGAGTATTTCTAACCGCGTGCTGCTGCTGGCGGCCTTGTCCGAAGGCGAGACGGTAGTGCGCGATCTGCTGAAATCGGATGACACCGACCGCATGCTGGGGGCATTGACGACTTTGGGCATCGGCGTGGAGTCGCTGGGCGACAATGCCTATCGCATCACGGGGTGTGCAGGCGACTTCCCGAACAAGGATGCCAAACTGTTCCTGGGTAATGCAGGTACCGCGTTCCGTCCGCTGACAGCGGCATTGGCTTTGTCGGGTGGCAGCTATGAATTGTCCGGTGTGGCACGCATGCATGAGCGGCCTATCGGCGACCTGGTGGATGCTTTGCGCCAGCTTGGTGCGGACATCAAATATCTGGGCAACGAAGGGTTCCCCCCGCTGCAAATCTCTCCGGCCAAGCTGGCGGGCGATACCGCGCAGGTGCGAGGCGATGTGTCGAGTCAGTTCCTCACCGGTCTGCTTATGGCTTTGCCTTTGCTGGATCGTACGGTGAAGGTCGAAGTGGTGGGCGAACTGATTTCCAAACCCTACATCGAGATCACGCTGGCGATGATGGCGCGCTTCGGTGTGACTGTTCAGCGCGATGGCTGGCGCAGTTTCACGGTTGCAGCGGGTAGTCGCTATGTTTCGCCGCAAGAGGTATTCGTTGAGGGCGATGCTTCATCCGCTTCCTATTTCCTGGCGGCGGGTGCCATCGGCGGAGGGCCGGTGCGAGTGGAAGGTGTGGGACAGGACAGCGTGCAGGGTGATGTGTGCTTTGCCGAAGAACTGCAAAAGATGGGCGCGCGTATCACCATTGGTCCGAACTGGATGGAAGCTGCAGGCCCGGCGGACGGCCAGCTGAAAGCTATCGACCTCGACTGCAATCACATTCCCGATGCCGCGATGACGCTGGCCGTGGCGGCGCTGTTCGCTACCGGCACGACCACGTTGCGCAACATCGCCAGCTGGCGCGTGAAGGAGACCGACCGTATCGCGGCGATGGCAACCGAGCTGCGCAAGGTGGGGGCGATGGTGGAAGAGGGGGCTGATTACATTCGCATCACGCCAGCGGTGCAACTCAAGCATGCGGCCATCGATACTTACGACGACCATCGTATGGCGATGTGCTTCTCGCTGGTATCGTTTGGCACTGGAGTTCGTATCAACGATCCTAAGTGCGTAGCCAAGACCTTCCCCGACTATTTCACGGAGTTCGCCAAAGTGACTCAAACCGTTCCTGTCATCGCCATCGATGGGCCTTCTGCTTCCGGCAAAGGTACCGTGGCTCAACGCGTGGCCGATGCCTTGGGCATGCATTACCTCGACAGCGGTGCTTTGTACCGTTTGCTGGGTCTGGCAGCGCAGCGCCATGGCGTGGCGCTGGATGACGAATCCGGTCTGGCTGCGCTGGCGGGCAGGGTGGATATCCGTTTCGAGAAGGGCGAGACCTGGCTAGATGGCGAGATGGTCGGTGATGAATTGCGTACGGAAGAAGCTGGTTCGGCCGCCTCCAAAGTGGCGTCACTGCCGCAGGTGCGGGTCGCCTTGCTGGACAAGCAACGCGCTTTCCGCCAGGGCCCGGGGCTGGTGGCGGACGGGCGGGATATGGCGTCGGTGGTGTTTCCGGATGCCGCGCTGAAGATATTCCTGACCGCTTCGGCCGAGGCCCGTGCGGAACGTCGTTATAAGCAGTTGATAGAAAAAGGGATGGGTGCTAATATCGCCGCCCTTTTGCAGGATATACAGGCGCGCGACGAACGCGATATGCAACGTAGCGTCGCTCCCCTGCAACAGGCGCAAGGTGCAAGTCTGCTGGATACGACGCCTCTGAACATCGAGCAAGCGGTCGAAGAAGTGCTGACACGATACCGTGCAATTTGCTAGGCCCCGCGTGGCTCCCCGCCATCCGGGTTGATAAACGAACCCCCGTGCAGTTTGCGGGATAACCTGAGAGTAGATCGAAATGACCGCTGTAGCCGAAATGGAAAGCTTTGCATCACTGTTTGAAGAAAGCCTGAATCGCAAGGAAATGCGTGCAGGTGAACTCATCACCGCCCAAGTCGTTCGCGTTGAGCAGAACGTGGTCGTGGTGAATGCCGGACTGAAGTCCGAAAGTTACATCCCCGTTGAAGAATTCAAGGACGCGCAAGGCAACGTCGAAGTGAAGGCGGGTGATTTCACCACCGTCGCTATCGAGTCCCTGGAGAACGGCTACGGCGAGACACGTCTGTCGCGCGAAAAAGCCAAGCGTCTGGCTGCCTGGATCGATCTGGAACAGGCAATGGAAGAAGGCCGTATCGTTGAAGGTTACGTCAGCGGCAAGGTCAAGGGCGGTCTGACTGCCATGGTGAACGGCATCCGCGCATTCTTGCCCGGTTCGCTGGTGGACATCCGTCCGGTCAAGGACACCACACCGTACGAAAACAAGACCATGGAACTCAAGGTCATCAAGCTGGATCGCAAGCGCAACAACGTGGTGGTTTCCCGCCGCGCTGTGATGGAAGCGACTCAGGGTGCTGATCGCGAATCCCTGCTGGAGAACCTGAAGGAAGGTGCAGTGGTCAAGGGTATCGTCAAGAACATCACCGACTACGGTGCGTTCGTCGACCTGGGCGGTATCGATGGCCTGTTGCACATCACCGATCTGGCGTGGCGCCGCGTCAAGCATCCGTCCGAGGTGCTGACAGTTGGCGACGAGATCGAAGCCAAGATCCTCAAGTTCGATCAAGAGAAGAACCGCGTTTCCCTCGGCATCAAGCAGATGGGCGACGATCCGTGGAATGGTCTGGCACGTCGTTATCCGCAAGGCACACGCCTGTTCGGCAAGGTGACCAACCTGACCGACTACGGTGCATTCGTCGAGATCGAACAAGGCATCGAAGGTCTGGTGCACGTGTCCGAGATGGATTGGACCAACAAGAATGTCCATCCGTCCAAGGTCGTGGCCCTGGGCGACGAAGTCGAAGTAATGATCCTCGAGATCGACGAGCAGCGTCGTCGTATCTCCCTGGGTATGAAGCAGTGCAAGTCCAATCCCTGGGATGACTTCGCGGCGAATCACCAGAAGGGCGACAAGGTCAAGGGCGCGATCAAGTCGATCACCGACTTCGGCGTGTTCATCGGTCTGGATGGCGGTATCGACGGTCTGGTACACCTGTCTGACCTGTCCTGGAGCGTTGCCGGCGAAGAAGCCGTGCGCAACTACAAGAAGGGCGACGAACTGGAAGCAGTCGTGCTGGCCATCGACGTCGAGCGCGAGCGCATCTCCCTCGGTATCAAGCAACTGGAAGGTGATCCGTTCGGCGGTTTCGTGACCGGCCACGACAAGGGCGCTATCGTTACCGGCGTCGTCAAGTCGCTGGATGCCAAGGGTGCAGTGGTTCAGCTGGAAGGCGACGTCGAAGCCTACCTGAAGGCTTCGGAAGTGTCCGTGGACCGCGTGGAAGACATCCGCAACCACCTGAAAGAAGGCGACACCGTCAAGGCTGTGATCATCAACGTGGATCGCAAGAACCGCGGCATCAACCTGTCGATCAAGGCGCTGGACAAGGCCGACACGGCAGCGGCGATGCAGAAGTTCGCAGCCGAGAACACCAGTGCTTCCGGCACCACGAACCTGGGTGCCCTGCTCAAGGCCAAGATGGATTCCAGCAAGGCTGACGCTCAGTAAGGGGCAGGGGTATGACACGTTCCGATCTGATTGCCAAGCTGGCAGAGCGTCATCCCCAGTTGTTGGGTAAGGATGCCGAACTGTCGGTCAAGGTGATCCTGGATAGTATGTCCGCCACGCTGTCGGCTGGTGGACGTATCGAGATACGCGGCTTCGGCAGTTTCGCCTTGAACTATCGTCCGCCTCGTTTGGGTCGCAACCCCAAATCGGGTGACAAGGTCCAGGTGCCTGCCAAGTACGTGCCTCATTTCAAGGCAGGCAAGGAACTGCGGGAGCGCGTGGATTATCCCCAATCCTGAAGCAGCAAGTGATTGAAAGATTGGCGGCACATCGCAAGATGCGCCGCCAATTTTTTTGCGGGTTAGCGCCCATAGGGCAATATCCCTGCGAGAAACAATTGCGTGTTCGTGCTATCTTTGCACCCCGATTCGATGATGAAAACCAAAGCATGCGCTATTTGACCTGGTTGCTGCGGATACTGATGTTTGTCGCATTGCTGGGCTTTGCGATGAAGAATAACGAGATCGTCGCACTCCGCTACCTGTTCGGTTATGAATGGAACGCGCCGCTGGTCGTCGTTTTGTTCGGTTTTATCGTGCTCGGGGTGGTGTTGGGCATGCTGGCGATGCTCGATACGGTGGTGCGCTTGCGTAGCGAGCTGGCACATGCGCGTGCGGAAGCGCGTTCCGCCCGATACGGATCGGCTGCCGAGGATCGAACAGATACTTCCGAACATTCTTCCTGAAAATACAAGATGGATTTTGAACCCTGGATGTTGCTGGTCTTCCCGCTGTTCTTTGGCATGGGATGGTTGGCGGCGCGTGTCGATATCAAGGAGCTGCTGTCAGAATCAAGCTCGCTGCCGCGTTCCTATTTTCAGGGCTTGAACTTCCTGCTCAACGAGCAGCAGGACCAGGCTATCGAGGCTTTCATCGAAGTCGTCAAGGTCGATCCGCAAACGATCGAACTGCACTTTGCGCTGGGCAGCCTGTTCCGCAGGCGCGGCGAGGTGGACCGTGCGATCCGTATGCATCTGAACCTGTATGAGCGCGCCGATCTGGATGAGGAGAAGCGTCAGCATGCACTGTTCGAACTGGCACAGGATTATTTGAAGGCCGGCATACTGGATCGGGCCGAGACGGCTTTCCACGGTTTGAACGGCACGGCTTACGAGCAGGCCGCGCTGGAGTTCCTGCTGGAGATCTACCAGAAGGAGAAGGATTGGCTGAAGGCGATCGATATCAGCCAGCGACTGTCGGCGCTGACCGGCAAGTCTTACGCAAGGCAGGCATCGTTCTTCTATTGCGAGCTGGCCGAGCGCGAGTGTGCGGAGAAGCAGGTGGAAGCCGCGGTCGTACATCTGGAGCAGGCGCTTGCGGTAGATCCCAAAGGGGTGCGTGCCCGCATCAAGCTGGGTGATATCGCCCTGGCTGCCGGAGATACGGCCCGCGCTATCGAGACATGGAAGGCGGTCGAGACGCAGGATGCGCAATACCTGCCATTGGTTGCCGAGCGCATATTGCGTGCCTGCCGACAGGCAGGCAAGGAGTCGGCGGGCGTGGAACTGCTGCGCAACTACATGCAAAGACATCCTTCGCTGGATCTCATGAACGTGTTGTTCGAGGCGCTGGTTGCAACAGAGGGGCCGGAGTCTGCCTATCAGATGGTGCTCAATGAATTGAAACGCAATCCTACGCTGCTGGGTTTGGACAAACTACTTGAAGCACAATTGATGAAAATGAGCGGCGAACGCCGCGGTGATGTTGAGCTGGTAAAGTCGCTCATCCATAACCGTACCCGCAACCTCGCGATGTACCGTTGTGGCCATTGTGGTTTCAAGGCCAAGCAGTTCTACTGGCATTGCCCCGCCTGTCACAGCTGGGAAAGTTATTCGCCGAAACGCAGTGAAGAGAATGGATCGATCGCATGAGTAACACCCCGAAAGAAGACCCAAGGATCATCGTCGCGCTGGATTATCCGCAGGCTGCGTCTGCCTTGGCATTGGCCGAACGGCTGGAACCGACCTTGTGCCGACTCAAGGTGGGCAAGGAACTGTTCACGTCGGCCGGACCGCAACTGGTCGAGAAGTTGCAACAACGCGGATTCGAAGTGTTCCTCGATCTCAAATTCCACGACATCCCCAATACCACCGCACAAGCCTGCAAGGCAGCTGCATCGCTGGGGGTGTGGATGGTGAACGTGCACGCCTTGGGTGGCCGCAAGATGATGGAGACGGCGCGCGAAGCACTGGCGAATCATGCACACCGGCCCAAGCTGATCGCGGTGACCATCCTCACCAGCATGGGGCAGGAAGATCTGGACGGGATAGGTATCGAAGCCAGCCCGGCACAGATGGTTTCCCGTCTGGCACAACTGACACGGGACTGCGGTCTGGATGGTGTCGTGTGTTCGGCGCAGGAAGCCGCCACGCTGCGCCAGTTAGGCGGCAAGGGTTTCTGTCTGGTCACGCCGGGTATCCGTCCGGCCAATGCGGCAGCCGACGATCAGTCGCGCATCATGACGCCTCGTGCCGCACTGCTGGCGGGTGCCAGCTATCTGGTCATCGGTCGCCCTATCACGCAAGCGCCCGATCCGTTGCAGGCGTTGCAAGACATTCTGAATGAGACGGGAGATGTGGCATGAAGCTGCCATCGTTCGATAAAGCACGGGTGTTGGTGGTCGGTGACGTGATGCTGGATCGCTACTGGTTCGGTGATGTCAGTCGCATCTCGCCGGAGGCACCGGTGCCGGTGCTGAAAGTGAGCAAGGTCGAGGAGCGCCCTGGCGGTGCGGCCAACGTGGCCCGCAACATCGCGGAACTGGGTGCACATTGCACGCTGTTGTCGGTGGTCGGTGCGGATGAGGCAGGTGATTGTCTGCAACGGCTGCTGACTGTGCAAGGCAGAGTTGATGCCTTGTTGCATCGCGATGAGAGTTTTTCCACCATCGTCAAACTGCGTGCCGTCGCGCGCCAGCAGCAATTGCTGCGGATCGATTTCGAGACGCCGCCGAGTCATGAGGTGTTGCAGGCAAAACTGGCCGATTTCCGCAGCAAGTTGCCCGACTGCGATGTGGTGCTGTTGTCCGATTACGGCAAGGGCGGTTTGACCCATATCGCCGAGATGATCCGGCTGGCACGGGCGGCGGGGAAGCCGGTGCTGGTCGATCCAAAAGGCGATGAATACGAACGTTATCGCGGTGCAACGCTGCTCACGCCCAACCGTAGCGAGTTCCGCGAAGTGGCCGGCAACTGGAAGAGCGAAGCGGAGTTGACCGAAAAAGCGCAGAAACTGCGAGGTGGGTTGGGTTTGGATGCGTTGTTGGTGACGCGTAGCGAGGAAGGGATGTCGCTGTTCCGCGAACAGGGCGTGTTGCACGAGCCCACGCAGGCGCGCGAGGTCTTCGATGTGAGCGGTGCGGGAGATACGGTCATCGCCACATTGGCCGTGATGCTGGCGAGCGGTGCAGATATGGTGGAAGCAGTGCGGATAGCCAATCGTGCGGCCGGTCTGGTGGTGGCCAAGCTGGGTACGGCTGTGGTTTCGCGCGAAGAGATTCTGCAGGATATGAAGAAGCAGGGCTGAGTGCTGTTTGACTCAATAAAGCCTTGCAGTAAGTATGGTTAATGTAATACCCTTCCGTGCACAGCGAAGGGAAGGAGGGGGTGGTCCATCCTTCTATTTCAAGGAGATAGCATGTACTACGTGGTAACCGGAGCAGCAGGTTTCATTGGTTCCAACCTGGTCAAGGCGCTGAATCAACGCGGCGTGACCGACATCATCGCAGTCGACAATCTCAAGAAGGCCGACAAATTCCTGAATCTCACGGATTGCGAGATCGCCGACTTCCTTGATAAGGAGGACTTCATCGAGCGTGTGGTGGGCGGAGATCTTGATGGCGAGATCGCTGCCATATTGCATGAAGGCGCTTGCTCCGACACCATGGAGACGGATGGCCGTTACATGATGGAGAACAACTATCGCTATTCTCTGGAGTTGCTGAATCACTGCCAGAGCGAAGAAGTGCCATTCCTGTATGCATCGTCCGCATCGGTATACGGCGGCGGCGGTGTGTTCAAGGAAAGCAGAGAATATGAATCGCCGCTGAACGTCTATGCCTACTCTAAATTCCTCTTTGATCAGGTGGTGCGTCGTCGCTGGGCAGAACGCACATCGCAGATCGTCGGTTTCCGCTATTTCAATGTGTATGGCCAGCGCGAGCAGCACAAGGGGCGCATGGCTTCAGTGGCCTTCCACTTCTTCAACCAGTATCGCGCCGAAGGCCATGTGAAACTATTCGAGGGCTGCGATGGTTATGCCAACGGCGGCCAGTTGCGCGATTTTGTGTCGGTCGAAGACGTGGTCAAGGTCAATATGCATTTTCTGGATCATCCGCAGAAATCGGGCATCTTCAATCTCGGGACGGGGACGGCGCAGAGCTTTAACGATGTGGCTGTCGCGACGATCAATACCTTGCGCGCTGCAAACGGAGAGCCGGTATTGACACTGGAGCAGTTGCTGCAGCAGCAGATCATTCGCTATATCCCGTTCCCGGACGCACTGCGCGGCAAGTATCAGAGCTACACCCAGGCCGACATTTCGGCTTTGCGTGAAGCCGGCTATGTGGCCTCGTTCCTGACCGTGGAGCAGGGTACAGCGAATTACGTGAATTACATGCTGGAGAAGTCGAAGTAAAGCGGGGGGAGGGTATGCAACCCGCGACTTAGGTCGCCAACTTCGAAAGGAGAAAGTGATGAAGAAACTGTTGCTAACCCTGGCAGTACTTTTGTTTTCCGGTTCACTCTATGCAGCCGTCGATCTGAACTCGGCCAGTGTGGAGGAGTTGCAAGCTGTAAAAGGGATAGGCGCCTCGAAGGCTGAGGCGATCATCCAGCATCGCAAGCAGCATGGGCCTTTCAAGAGTGTGGATGAGCTTGATCAGGTCAAAGGATTCGGCAAGAAATCGGTAGAGCGCTTGCGCAGCGAACTGACCGTGGGCAAGCCGGACAAAAAGTAACTTTTGCAGTACCTCACGCGATCCGCCCGGTTCATAGCCGGGCGGATTTTTTATGCGAAATTGGAATAACAAAATAGGCAAATGTGATTATCTGGAATGTCGGGCTCTGCCTATAATGCGACCATCGATTCGATTACAGGGGAGTATGTGATGGCCAAGCTGTTTGCAGACAATTTGCTTTCTGTCGGCGGTACGCCGCTGATCAAACTGAACAGGATCGCCGATGGCGCCTCGGCCACCATCCTTGCCAAAATCAAGGGGCGCAATCCAGCTTACTCGGTGAAAGACCGTATCGGTGTGGCAATGATCGATGATGCGACGCGCAAGGGGCTGCTCGGCCCGGGCAAAGAGCTTGTCGAGCCGACCAGCGGCAATACTGGCATCGCGCTGGCTTTTGTGGCTGCAGCGCGCGGCATCCCGCTGACATTGACCATGCCGGAAACGATGAGCGTCGAGCGGCGCAAGTTGCTGGTCGCCTATGGCGCCAAGCTGGTGCTGACCGAAGGGGCAAAAGGCATGGGTGGTGCGATCGCCAAGGCGAAGGAGATCGCAGAGTCCGATTCGAAGTACGTTCTGTTGCAACAGTTCGAGAATCCAGCCAATCCGGCCATCCATGAAGCGACCACGGGGCCGGAAATATGGAACGATACCGATGGCAAGGTCGACATCTTCGTGGCTGGCGTGGGTACCGGCGGCACGATCACCGGCGTGTCGCGCTATATCAAGAACATTCAGGGTAAGCCGATCGCATCCGTGGCGGTCGAGCCGGCTGCCAGTCCGATCCTGACGCAAAAACGTGCGGGGCAGGAACTCAAGCCGGCACCGCATAAGATCCAAGGGATCGGTGCCGGCTTCGTGCCGGGTACGCTCGATCTGTCGCTAGTGGACGAGGTCGAGCTGGTGACGAACGAGGAGGCCGTGTTGTACGCACGTCGCCTGGCGCAGGAGGAGGGCATCCTTTCCGGCATCTCCAGTGGCGCGGCGGTGGCGGCGGCGGTGCGACAGGCGCGGAATCCGGAGAATGCTGGCAAGACTATCGTCGTCATCCTGCCGGACTCGGGTGAGCGCTACCTCAGTTCCATCCTGTTCGAAGGGATGTTCGACGCATCAGGCATCGCCGTTTGATGCGGCAGTGCAAAGGATAGCGCCTGCATTTATCATGCAGCCGTTATCCATTGACGGAACGAGCCATGTTCAAGACCTTGGAAGATTATGTTGGCAATACGCCGCTGGTCAGACTCAAACGTATTCCCGGAGATACGACCAACGTCATTCTTGCCAAGCTGGAAGGGAATAATCCCGCCGGTTCGGTGAAAGACCGGCCGGCACTCTCGATGATCCGTCATGCCGAGGCACGCGGCCAGATCAAACCCGGGGATACTCTGATCGAAGCGACCAGCGGCAATACTGGTATCGCTTTGGCGATGGCGGCCGCCATGCGCGGATACAGGATGATTCTGGTGATGCCTGAGAACCAGAGTGTGGAGCGTCGCCAGACAATGCGCGCGTTCGGCGCAGAACTGGTGCTGACACCAAGGGCAGGCAGCATGGAGTTGGCGCGGGATACGGCGGAAAGATTGCGCGACGAAGGTCGCGGCATCATCCTCGATCAATTCGGGAATCCTGATAATCCCTTGGCGCACTATGAAGGTACGGGGCCGGAGATATGGCGCGATACCCAAGGCAAGATCACTCACTTCGTCAGTAGCATGGGTACTACGGGTACCATCATGGGCAACGCGCGATTCTTCAAGGGGATGAATCCCGCGATCCAAATCATCGGCGCTCAGCCGGAAGAAGGGGCGCAGATACCGGGTATCCGCAAGTGGCCGGAAGCTTATATGCCCAAGATATATGATCCCTCCAACATCGATCGTATCGAATATGTGGGGCAGCAGGATGCGGAGGAGATGACGCGCCGTCTGGCCAGGGAGGAGGGGATATTCTGCGGGATATCTTCAGGTGGGGCGCTGAGCATCGCGATGCGTCTCTCCCGGCTGGTGCAGAACGCCACCATCGTTTTCATCGTTTGTGATCGCGGCGACCGGTACCTGTCCACCGGTGTGTTCCCTGCCTGAGGCTCAGTCGCCGAGCGCAATCTTGTGTTTTGAAAGTGGCGGGCTTTGTGCGAAATAGCGTTTGATGCCGCCGAGTATCGCACCCGCCATTTTTTTCTGGTAGGACAGGTCATTCAACTTGCGTTCTTCGGCGGGATTGCTGATGAATGCTGTCTCTACCAGTATGGATGGCACATCGGGTGACTTAAGTACGGCGAATCCGGCCTGTTCCACGCGGCCGCGGTGCAGTTTATTGATCCCGCCCAATTCATTCAGTACGTGCTTGGCCAGTTTCATGCTGTCATTGATGGTCGCAGTTTGTGACAGGTCGAGCAGGGTGCGGGCGAGGTAAGGGTCTTTTACGGCGAGGTTCACGCCACCGATCAGGTCGGCTTCGTTCTCTTTCTTGGCTAACCAGCGTGCACTTGCACTGGTGGCACCGCCTTCGGACAACGCAAACACCGACGAGCCACGCGCATGTGGCTTGATGAAGGCATCCGCATGAATGGAGACGAAAAGATCGGCGTGTGCGCGGCGTGCCTTTTCAACACGTCCACTCAATGGAATGAAGTAGTCTCCGTCCCGGATGAGTACTGCCCGCATGCCGGGTGTCGTATCTATCTGCATCTTGAGTTGGCGCGCAATGGCCAGTGTCACATCTTTCTCGCGCGTACCTCTGCGGCCCAGTGCTCCGGGATCCTCTCCTCCATGCCCGGCATCCAGGGCGATGACAAGCACGCGGTTGCGCAATTCCGGATAAGGTTCTATCGCAGAAGTGTCTGGCGGCTGTGTCGCCGGAGTCGGATCACTGGTGCTACCGGCTTCGATATTCATGTCGCTTGCGACCGGCTCGCTTGCGGCAAGTTGCTGTGTCACGAATGCCATCAATGGGTCGGCAGGAAAGGCGGGGTAGATATCCAGAACCAGCCGATGTCCATATTCTCCGACTGGCTTCAGGCTGAACAACTGGGGTTTGACCTGTGATTTCAGATCCAGGACCAGGCGGACGACGCCGGGTTTGAATTGCCCTATGCGCAAGCCGCTGATATAGGGGTCATCTTTGTTGACTTTGTTGGGCAGCTCAGACAGTGCTGCCCCGAGTTCCGTCTCTTCCAGATCCACGACCAATCTGTCCGGATTGGAGAGTGTGAATTGGTTGTAGCGGATGGCGGCTTTCGATTCCAGTGTCAGGCGCGTGTAATCCTGAGCTGGCCAAAGGCGTGCTGATGTGACGGGGATCTCTGCATGGGCGGAACCCGCACATAGCATCAGCAGCAGAAATACCGTCTTTAGAGTGCGTTCAAACATTTTTCCCCGGATTCAGTATAGGCGTGCAGGAAGATCTCGCGGCCATCCTGAAGTATCTCAAAGGTGAGGCTGAGGTCGGCATCCGGCAGTAGTCCGGCGGCTCGTTCCGGCCACTCAACAAGGCAAATGTTATGAGCGTCGAACTCGTCACGGAATCCGGCTTCTTCCCATTCATCAGCATCTCGAAAACGGTAGAGGTCGAAATGGCGCAAGTGTAACCCTCGCACTTCGTAGCTTTCAACCAGGGTGTAGGTCGGGCTTTTCACTCGTCCGGTATATCCAAGCGCTAGCAGCAATGCTCGCACCAGCGTGGTCTTGCCGGCACCAAGGTCTCCGCGCAGATAGATCACAAGTCCAGGATGGATCGCATGCGCCAATCGCATTGCAAAGGCAACTGTGGCCTCCTCATTCGGTAGTGCTATTGGGCTATGATTCGAGCCATGCAAAATTGTGATCCCCTGTTGGAAATGGATGGGCTCGCCCTGCGCATCAAGGCATGGGGCAGCGAACTTGGCTTCCAGTCTGTTGGTATTACGGATACCAGTCTGGGCGAGGCGGAAGGTCATTTGCTCCAGTGGTTGGCGTCCGGCCATCACGGTGCTATGGATTATATGGCAAAACATGGGGTTAAACGGGCGCGCCCGCGAGAGTTGCTGCCGGGCACATTGCGTGTGATCTCTGTGCGTATGAATTATTTTCCGGAGTTCAGTCATGCTGCCGAAGCAGTGTTGCGAGACCCATCACGCGCCTATGTTTCCCGCTACGCGCTTGGACGTGATTATCACAAGGTGATGCGAAGCAGATTGGAAAAGCTGGTACAGAGGATAAAGGAGGTGGCCGGCTGCCAGTGTCGTGTGTTTTCGGATAGTGCGCCAGTGCTGGAAGTGGCGCTGGCGCATAAGGCACAGCTGGGGTGGCGGGGGAAACACACGTTGTTGCTCACGCGCGAGCAAGGCTCTTGGTTCTTCCTGGGGGAGATATTCATCGACCTTCCGCTGCCGGTGGATGAGGTGCAGCAAAGTCATTGTGGGACCTGTGTCGCCTGTATGGATGTGTGTCCAACGAGGGCTATCACGGCACCATATATAGTAGATGCGCGGCGCTGCATCTCCTATCTGACTATCGAGTACAAGGGCAGCATCCCTTACGAGTTAAGGCGGCTCATAGGGAATCGCATCTATGGTTGTGACGATTGTCAACTGTTCTGCCCCTGGAACAGGTTTGCGGTGAAAAGCACAGAGCCTGACTTCTCGGTACGGAACAAGCTCGATGACATTTCGCTCATCGAGTTGTTCTCTTGGGGCGAAGAAGAATTTCGTACGCGTATGGCGGGCAGTCCGATCTATCGGATTGGATATGAGCAGTGGTTGAGGAATATCGCAGTGGCGTTAGGTAATGCACCAGCAACTGCCGAGATCATCCAGGCCTTGCAGGCAAAGTCACAACATGTATCTCCCCTTGTCAGGGAGCATGCAGAGTGGGCTCTGCAACAGAAGAGTGAACATAAACAGGATTAAGTTCTTGACCTGATGTGACTGCATCTATAGAATGCCGTCCCTCAACTGACGCGGGGTGGAGCAGTCTGGCAGCTCGTCGGGCTCATAACCCGAAGGTCGTAGGTTCAAATCCTGCCCCCGCAACCAACGTTATCTGACTGAGGGTGGCTATGCCACCCTTTGTTAGTTCTGCGTATAGCTCTCCGTTTTCCTGAGTCAGTGTGATATCGCCAGTAATGGCGCGGATTGCCTCCCTTGCGGCGGCAACATCATTGATGCACTCCAGCTTTCCCACCATCCCTTTGAAAATCTCCCTTGCACGAGGCAGGAACTGTGTCGGCTGAAAGGCAAGGATGGAACCCAACTCAGCTTCAGCAGTTTTAGCGGCTTCCTCAGCCTCCTCAAGCGCTCGTTTAGTGGATGGGGTGATAATCCCCTGCCGGATGGCATTTAGGATGTTCTCGGCCTCTTTGCGGGCTTTCTCGACCTTCCTGCGAGCTTCCGTAGGGTCTGGCTGCATATCTTTGAGAATCTGGCGGGTTTCCCGCTCGAACTGTCGATATGCCTCTTCAGATAGCAGGTCTTTCTTGATTCCTTCCAGCAGAATCTTTTCTACCTTCTCCCTGGCAATCTTGGTGTTGTTAGTGCAAGCCGCGACTCCCCTGTCTTTATGGATATTGCAGCCGTACCGGTAGCGATCCACGATTACATACGGCCCTCCACAGCAACCGCACTTCAGCAGACCGCTGAATAGGTAGCGTGGGCCACGTCCACCACTTGCTGCGGCACTCCTCTGTTTCTCGCGCATGCCTGCAGTCTTATTGCGGGTAGCTTGTATTCTTGCTTTAACAGACGCCCATGTATCATCGTCAATAATCTTCAGCTCAGGATGTTCTGTGATAACCCAATCAGATTGGGGGCGTTCGGTTCGCAGTCTGTGGCCATTAGTTGGATTTTTTACCCACTTTGTTTTATTCCAAATCTGACGACCGTTGTAGAGGTCGTTGGCCAAAATGCCAACGCCCTTTGGGTCTGGGTAAATGGCTGATTGTGACCATTTCCCATTTCTTGGGGATGGGATGCCTTTTTCATTCAAGGATGCAGCAATCGTGCGCGGGGAATCTCCCGCGACGTAGCGCTCGAATATCCAGCGAACCCACTTTGCCTCATCCTCATTGATCGAGCGGCTGCTGCCGAGGCCATCATGAGTAGATGTGTAACCGAAGGGTAGTCCACCTGCGCTGTAGCCTTCAATGGCTAGTCCTTTAAGCCCGCGATGCGTCTTTTCTGCCAAGTCATCTAGATAGAGCTCGGCCATCAAGCCGCGCATGCCTATTTCCAATTTGTAGCCGGTCCGGTCTGTGTCAACACCATCACTTACGCCAATCAAACGAATGTTCATGAACTTGAATATGCGGACGGCTTGGCCGGATTCAAGATAGTCGCGTGCGAAGCGAGAGAGGTCATCGACCAGCAGCACATCAAATAGTCCGGCTCGGGCTGCTTCCATCATTGCTTGGTAGCCGGGGCGATCCGTGCGCGAGCCGGTTATTGCTTTGTCTTGATAAAGGACAGGCTGCGGCCAGCCCACTCTGGCGCAATATTCTTCAACATTCCGCAGTTGGTCTCGAATCGAGTTTACGCTTTGCGCGTCATCGGAGTAGCGGCAATAAGTGGCGGTTCGCATATCGACAGATTACCTTGCGTTGGCCTGTTGTAAAACGGGGGGATTTGGACGCGTAGCCGATCCCGCCTGTTGCTGACGGGTTTGTTGTGTCAGATGCGTACTCACCGCTTGCTTGGCTAGCAGGCGCAAAAGGGAGATATGTGCAGGTGTCAAACTCATGGGCTAATCTTAGGGAAGATCGGCGAAGGTTTGGGCGAGCAAAGTTCACAAAAACTGAACTTTGCTCCGCTATTTTGCTGTGCGTTGAGAGCTTGCCGAAGCTTGAAACTATGGACAACTGAAAGCCATGAACAAGATGACATGCAACATCAATGACTTGCATGAAACGTGTTCAGTTAGAGCTATTCATGCGCTCCAAAGCCGGCGTCTATTGGGATTCGGCCAATCCTGATGCACTTAATCCTGAAAAGTACCATTACCAATAATTATAGTTATAGGTAATGGCATAGCCACTTCCGAAACTACTTGAAGTCCAATCCCGAAGAAGCTTCGAGAGTGGCTATCCGTACCGTGTCACTTACTTCCTGCTGCAAGCCAGTCTAGTCACTGGGGTCTGCGATTTACACTTCGCTGTGTCCTGTTATCCGTCAGGTCGGTTTGAGTATCTGGTCTCTGCAGCCTTTCAAGCCGCTGGGTAGTACGTGAGTCTCATCGGGTAAGCAACTACGCATGACATTTCGGTCAGTACATAACTAGCAACTCTCGTCGCTCAGGCCACTCGACCTGTCTCTATCGTGCCCTCTCGGACACTCCCAATAATTGAATGAATCTTTTAGATCACACATCCGGCATACTCGTCATCCACCTACCACCAGTGAACTTATCCTCTCGGAACCGTCTTTCCCCCTGTGTCCATTTGTGGGCATCTGCCCTGACGCGTGGACCACAACACTTCCCGGTAAGGAAGGAGGGGTATGTGTAATGCGTAACGTCTTGTCCTTTTGTGACATCCAGCTAATCCACTCTTCTTGTCCTTGATATCGATTTCACTCCCTTACCTCTGTTCTCCTGGCCATAGGCCAAGCAGATAGACAGACAGCACAACACCACGCAACTCGACACCACCAGCCAACGGCGCAAAAGCCTTGTCGGCTTCGTGCATCGGTCCTGGGTGTTCAGTGCGCCCGCGTCGGGGTTACTTACGACTCTACTAACAGTTGATTGAATTGCTCTTGAATGTCTTGCCCGGACTCGGGCGATGATAGGGACGGATTTCTCCATACTCCTATCGAAGACTGCTCCGCTTACACGGAACGGGTGAGTATCGCTGTGTGCTTACTCGATTCTTCGCGGGGACTAGCCGCTCTGCTACAACTACTTCGAACGTCCTACTCATTTAGCTCTTGCGAACAGCGCCTATAGGCAAACGCAGCTTTCTTAACTGGAGCCACCCATACTTGTCACAGAAGTGAAAGTGAGCGCATTAAATCACGCCCATCTTTGCTTGGTCAAGCAAGCAAAAATTATTTTTGTTGCATTTAACTTATAGGTCGATCCGCCAATCAATCTTCACAAATGTTGATGGGGCGCAGGATTCAAAATAGTCACGCAAAGTGCAGAAAATCTCAACTTTTCTCCCGCAATTTGTTTTCAATTACAGGCAATATTTCTACCGCCGATCGACATTCGCTTGCGGGGAAATTGATGACAGAAAAGAAAAAGCAACGCACCTCTAAACTCCAGCCCTATGCATCTCAAATCTTATCGTGGTGGAAGGCCGGCCTATCTTTCGAGCACATGCGACAAAGGCTAGCACGACTCCACATGCAGGCAAGTAGATCCGGGATATGTAGATTTGTTAATAAGGCGGAAAAAATCGAGAGTCACCTGAAAAAACAAAGAGGCCGTACAGATGAATGAGATGAAACAAAGCGAGGTTTTCGATTCACAGATGGCGGAAGGTCAGAAGACAGGTAAGACGACTAAGCCAGGGCGAGTGGATGGGAAGAACAGTGAGTACAGATCTGGTTCAGGCTTTATACCCAAGAAGCTGAACAACGAGATCGAGGTGCTTCTTCAGAAGCATAAGGATTTGGCTGCTCATAAGGACAAGAAAGTAGGTCAGGGCACTCAGGACAAGAGAAGGACGGTCATCAAGGGTTTTTTTGCAGACATGTGGCATCTCAAGTTCAAGGTAGAGAGCGTACATAATCTGAAGGAAAAGCATTTGCACGCGGTATTCAGGTTTCTTGAGGCAGAGGGTCAGTCTCCATCAACGCTTCAGAACAAGATTTCCATCATGCGGGTGTTCTGTGAATGGATCGGCAAACCAGGCATGGTGCGTGACTCTTCCCTCTATGTTGAAGACAAGGCATCCGTGACGCGAACGATGGTTGCGCGTGAAGATAAATCTTGGGAAGGGAAGGGCGTGGACATCGCTCAGATTCTGGAGACAGTCAGGAAGAAGGATAAGGTAGTCGCAATTGAGCTGGAGCTGTGTTTGGCATTCGGTTTGAGGGTGAAGGAAGCCATGATGCTCCGTCCTTTGGCATGTCGAGACGGGGACGGTCCATTCATCCATGTTCGGGAAGGCACCAAGGGAGACCGTCCCAGGGTAATTCCTATCGACAACGCCATTCAGAGGAATGTGCTCGACCGTGCTGTAGAGGTTATGGACAAGAAGACAGGTTTTCTGGGTAAACGCGGAAAGACAATGGCGCAGAAACGCAACCATTTCTACTATGTGATGAAAAGATGTGGAGTCACCTTGAGAGAAAAGGAAATTACAGCCCACGGTCTGCGTCACCAATATATGCAAGCTAGTTTCAAACGGATGTTGGGTATCGAGGCGCCGGTCAAGGGGGGGAGTCTGGCAGATGTAGGCCCAGACGAATTCCATGTAGCGAGTCAGAAGCTGATGGAAAGGGCTGGCCACACACGTGTGACTATTGGGGCAAGCTACTACGGGAGTCGGCGAGTACGCAGGAAATCAAATAACTCAGAGTAGAGCGCTTTTCCTTGTTGAGCCTGTCAATATCTTGCTGCGACCAGTTTCAAGGTTTTCTAAAAACAATGGTCATGCGGAGAAGAAGCACACGGTGCTCGACAGACTCGGCGCATTCTTTGAACGCTACTTTGGACTTGCCTAAGTCACTGGGCAACGCTTTTTAGTAGCAACTAGACAGAATCTTCTGGATGGAATCGAGCCTGATATCAAAAAGGGGTAACAAGTTACCCCTTTTTCAATCCCCTTATTCAATCGGCCACTTCTAGCTATAAAAAGGGCGAATTTTTACCCAACTCTGGAACTGGATGCTGGTTGATTGACGTGCCACTGCATCGTACCGTAGTCCTGTGACCACATTTTCCTGCTTTAGTGATTCGTTCAGCAGTATCTCAAGGAATCTAGTTTTGCTTTCAATAAGCAGATTTCGTACATAGAGAGTGATGCGAAAACCCTTAAACCACGGGGCCCGCAAGCTTAAATTCCAAAGAGATGTTACGGATAATGCCATTGGAAAAGTTAATGGTTGCTCTCGAAGCCCCTCGGGGGAAAGGTAACATTGGGAGCATGGTTGAGTGGGGCGCATGGAAGTGGCCGTAAAATTTGTCTTGAAAATAGTCGAGTGGAAGGCCGCTATAACTATTGTCCAAATTGGGTTTTGGCGGTGATTTGCACTATGAAACATTCTGGATTTCAGTGGATGGGGAAGGGAGGGCGACAAGCGCCTCCTCAGGCGCAGAAGAGGGTGTGGCGATGAACAGTCGGGAAAAGAGTCATTAAACGGAATCTTTGAAGCAGTCAGGCGTCGACATCTCGGCCATAAGAGACACTGATGAATTGCTGAAATAGCTGATTGATTGTTCTGAATGGTTGTCCGCTTCACTCTTAACAGCGGACGTTCAAAACTAAGAATCGGGGGCGATTCAAACCATACAAGGGATTAATCACACAACGAACTTAAGTCTCAACCTTTCCCTGCCAACCATTCTCCGAACCTTCGTGCCGGGTGCCCGAGAGACAGCGTATCGCGCCAGATTACATAGAGTTCTTTACGCAGATTACCGCCTTCGAGTGCAATGGGAACCAAGGTGCCGGATTGGACCTCCTCGGACACAGTGCCAACCAGTACGATCGACACTCCCAGCCCCGCTTTCACCCACTGCTTCACAGCATCGGTAGATCCCAGTTGCATACCGACAGACAAGCCACTCTCCCCGCTTCCAAAGTAGTCAGCAAGTATCCGACCTGTTCCCGTACCCGGCTCGCCGCCGAGCAGGGGAACACCCATCAGGTCCCCGTGAGAAAGGCTATGTTTATCGGCCCAAGGGTGACTCGGCGGAACGATAACGACCAGTTCTTCCTGCCGCCACGGGCGAGCTTCGTAACCTTCGCGACCGTCCCACCATTCCATCACAGCGACGTCGATATCTCCCGAATCAAGTTGCTGCGCAATGGACGGATTCTTGTCTATGCGGACATCCAGTTGTGTTTTCGGTGTTTCCTGCAGGTCCAGAAAATCCTTCACATACCCAGACAGTAGATAAATACCTATATTGCTGCTCGCCCCGATGACTACAGGCTTGCTCAGGAAGATGCCGGCGGCATTCGTGCTCAGTCTCAGCAGATTCTCAGCATAGGGCTTGAACGCCATCCCTTCCGTCGTCAGACGGCAACCCGCAGCATCCCGCTCGATCAGTCGTGCCCCGAGTTGCATCTCGAGCTTCTGCATCTGTTGCGATATCGCGCCCTGGGAAAGACTTCTTTCTCGCGCACCAGCGCGGAAGCTGCCATGTCGGAAGATGGCGAGAAAGCTCGCCACCTGATCTAGGTTCAAGGTACTCAGACCGCCACCTTGTCCAGCGGATGGTTGATCGCCCCTTGCGGAATCTGCCCTTTGAGTACTTGCAGAATATTGGTCGCAGCTTCCATCTCGATTGCCAACCGCACCGTATCCACGGCAGAGCCAATGTGAGGTGTGAAAAGCGTAAGCTCCGTGTTGGACAACAGGCGTTCAGAAATAGATTCTGGACGGTCCGGCCGCATCCATTCTTCCAGTTCAAACACATCAGCTGCATAGCCCGCCAGCTTGCCGGAATCGAGAGCATCGGCTACTGCTTTCTCATCGACCACCGAGCCACGGCAGGTATTCACCAGATAGGCTCCTGGCTTCATAATCGACAGTGATGCCGCATTGATCATATGCAACGTATCTTGCGTGTAGGGCACCATGGGCACCACATAGTCGCTCTCAGCCAACAACTGCACCAACCCCACCTTGCGCAACCCCAAGCGCGCCTCGAGCTCAGGTGGCAACGGTTGCGGGTCGGTGTAGAGCAGTTCCATCTCGTAACCCTGCAGGCGAGCGGCTATAGCGCGACCGACCGCGCCCATGCCGATGATGCCAAGTGTGCGACCTGTCAAGCCTGCGCCATACAGCATAGGACGCCATCCAGTGAATTGTCCTGAACGCACGAAGCGGTCGCCCTGCAGGACTTTACGCGTCAGGCCGATCAACAGCCCAACGGTCAGTTCTGCGGTCGGGATGGTCAGCAGGTCGGGGACGTTGGTTATGCGGACCCCTCGGCGTGTACAGGCCGCCACATCATAGTTGTCATATCCCTTGAGCGCGCAGGCGACCAATCGCAATTGCGGACATTCTGCGAGGAACGCGTCATCTATGCTGTCCGGCATGAAGGTCATGACCGCGACCGCATCACTGCACCGCTTGATTATCTCTTCGCGACTCAGCCGCTCACGCGTTTCGTTGGCAACAACATCGCAATGAGGTCTAAGCATGTCCAGTGTCTGCGGATGCACCCAACTGGTAATGACGATTTTCGGTTTCATCTTGTCTCCAATTATTTAAAACGTTTCCTGAGATATCCGCTGAAAGCATCCACGAGCGTAACCATGACCAAGATCACAAGCAATATTGCTGACACATCTTGGTATTGCATGATGCGCAAGGACCCCATCAGTTCGAAGCCTATCCCTCCCGCCCCAACCATTCCCATCACCGTGGATGCACGGAAGTTGTATTCCCATCGGTAGATGGATGTGTCGGCGAGCTGCGGTAGCACTTGCGGCAATACCCCATGTAACAATACCTGTAGCGGCGACGCACCTGCTGCACGTGCTGCTTCTATCGGTGCTGGATCGGCATGCTCAATCGCTTCGGCGAAGAATTTGCCAACCATGCCGATCGAATGAAGACCAAGTGCAAGTACGCCGGGCAGTGCGCCGAAGCCGACTGCCGCCACGAAGATGATGCCAAGTATCAACTCTGGTATGGAACGCAAGGTATTCAACAAGCCGCGCGCCATTTGATAGACCAGCGGATGCGGAGAAGTGTTCTGTGCAGCCAGAAAAGCCAGCGGCAGCGAGAAAGCAACCGCCAGCGCAGTGCCCGCAATACTCATGGCCAGCGTGTCCAACAGCGGCTTCCACCAGTTGGCGACCTCATTGAAGTTCGGCGGCATCATTTCGCCGACCAGACTGAACAGGCTCGGCACACCTTCCGAGAGACGCTCTGCATCGAATAGACCGACGTAGTGCGCACATATCAGGATGACCAGCATGGCTGCGCCGAAGCGCAGCGCGTTGTACATCCAGTCGCGCTGAGCTACGTCGAGCAGTTGGTCGTATTGACTGTTATGGTCGCTCATATACTGTTTTCGATTAGAACTTGGACAAATCTATCTTCAGCAGATGACCCAAATCGCGCACGACATCGTAGTGCTTGTCGGTAATCACGTCGAAGCCGTCCGCCTTGAAGGGTTTGAGGATGGCCGGATCCTTGATGTCCAAGAACGCCTGGCGAATCTTCTCCTTCAACTCTGGTTTGAGATTGGAGCGCATGGTCCACGGATATTGCGGGAACGGTTTGGAATACTCGAGCACTTTTACCTTGTTGCCATCGATGATTTTGCGCTCGACCAGCGACTCGAAGATTGGACGGCTCAGACCACCGGCCTGTGCATGACCATTCTGCACGGCCATTGCGACAGCATCATGCGAACCGACGAAATGCTCGTTATAGTCGCTGCCAGCAAGTAAGCCCTTCTCGGCCAGCACGGACTTGGGAATCAGATGGCTAGAGGTGGAAGCCTTATCGCCATATGCCATGTTCTTGCCCTTGATGTCCTCAATCTTATTGACACCAGCCTCGACGTTTCCGATGACTGCGGATTGATAGGTCGTGCTCCCCTTGCTCTTGAGCGCAACGAATGGCTCGATATTGCTCTTCTGACGGGCCAGCACATAGGAGAGCGGGCCAAAATAGGCCAGATCAAGACGACCGTGGCGCATCGCCTCAATCATCGACGAGTAGTCTGTGGTGACGATCAGTTCGATCTTCTTGCCCAGCGTCACCTCAAGATATTCCTTCAGCGCCTGGTTGTTCTTGATGATGGTGCCGGCGTTCTCGTCCGGCAGCAGAGCCACCTTGAGAGTATCCGGATCGGCTTTGGGCGCGGCCTGTGCTCCGAACGGAACGGACAGCGCGGCAAGCAGGGTAAGCAGTTTTAGCATTCGTTTCATGATTCACTCCTCGTTGATGGCTAGTTGGGTAAATGAAGGTAAAGGGGGCACGGGTATTTCTTCTCGGCCACTGGTTGGCGCCTGATCGTAGATATCCTGCAACAGGGCGTCACTCAGTTCGTTCGGTGAGCCGTCGTAGACGACCCGACCATGTGCGATGGCAATGATCCGGTCGGCGAATTCACGCGCCAGATCGACTTGATGAAGACTCACCACTGTCGTGATGCCATCTTCAAGGCAAATATGCTTCAGTTGCGACAACACACGACGCGAAGTTGCCGGATCTAGGCTGGCAACAGGTTCGTCCGCCAGCATCAAACGTGGCTGCTGCGCCAATGCACGCGCGATACCAACACGCTGCAGTTGACCTCCGCTCAAACGGTCAACCCGCTCGGTGGCCTTTTCCAGCAAACCAACACGCTCCAGACATTCAAGCGCGATATGCTGTTCAGCACGGGGCAATGGGAACATGGAACGCAGGGTGGTGTGATAGCCGATACGGCCAAGAAGTACGTTCTGTAGCGCCGTATGTCGCCGGATTAGCTGATGCTGCTGGAAGATCATGCCGGTACGACGCCGGTGTAGTCTGAGGGCTGCAGCAGTGTCGACAACCCCAACATCTTGAACATGAATAGAACCCGTTGTCGGACGAGTAAGCATATTGAGACAGCGGAGCAACGTCGACTTACCCGCGCCCGAAGCGCCAAGCAGGACATTAAATTCACCGCGCTTGAAACTCAGCGAGGTCGGATGCAGCCCGATCGCATCGGCTCCATACCTGACGGATACATTTTTGAGTTCGATCACAAGTCACCCCCACAAGCCTTGATGACGATTCATATTTCGAATCGTCTCGCCATTAAGTTAAGAATTTCTAAACAGTGCGAATGCTAGGAGATGAAAGTGACAGAGAGATTACGGAGAGATGAATTATTTTGTCTGCCTTCTAGAAGACGAATTACGAAGGCGGGCCATTGAGGGAAAGAAGGCCACTGAGCATCCGCCATCAGGAAATCTATATGACTGGTTGGGGTTAGCAAGCTACGGTCGATCACCATCAAGCTCTTAGTTTTGAACGTCCGCTGACAGGACTGAAGCGGACCTCCCTTTAGAATTCTCAAGCAGCTTTCTCAGCAATTCCCCATCGTCTCTTATGGCCGACGAAGGGACTACTGGCAGATCCTCGACCTAAGCTGCCGGTAGCGTCCAAATGGGCTGATGTCCGAAATGTAGCTGTCAGCGGCCAGCGCGATGAAATCGTCCCGAACGAATACGGCAATGTCGCATAAAGATGCCCCATGGATGTCAACCAAATGATTTTCAATTGAATTCTCATTCTTGATATTCCTTGGGTACTTGTTTACCATTCTGAGTAATTTAACTTAGAGTGGTAAAAATGACCGCCAGGCACTATCAACGCCAAGAGGTAAATACCCTTCGAGACCGACTTGCTGAGTCGCCGCGCTCCCTGATTTTTATTGCGGGGCCGCGTCAGGTCGGCAAGACAACGCTGGTCCGCGATGCGCTGGCGCAATATGGACGAGAGCGTTATTCCTTCATTCCCGTCGATCAGCCGGATGTGGCTCCCGACTTCGCTTATGCAGGGAGCGATACCTACGAACAGGCCGGTCGTCCGCGCGATGCCTCGTGGCTGGTCGAACAATGGCAGCATGCTCGCACAGCGGCACGGCAATCGGCCGATGGGCATATTCTGGTCCTCGATGAAATCCAGAAAATCCCCCGCTGGTCGGAAGCGGTAAAAGGACTCTGGGATGCGGATCGGGCCGAGGGCTTGCAACTTCATGTCGTCTTGTTGGGCTCATCGCCCCTGTTGATGCAGAAAGGAATGAGCGAAAGCCTGGCAGGGCGCTTCGAACTGATACAGGTCACGCACTGGTCGTATGCGGAAATGCATGAGGCTTTCGACTTCGATTTGGACGATTACATCTATTTCGGCGGCTATCCCGGCAGTGCCGCTTATATTCGCGACGAACCACGCTGGCGCAATTACGTGAACGGGAGTCTGATAGAGCCGAGCATAGAAAAAGACATCCTGATGATGACCCGTGTGGATAAGCCGGCGTTGCTCCGGCAACTTTTCCACCTCGGATGCCAGTATTCCGGGCAGCTTCTCTCTTACACCAAAATGCTGGGGCAGCTTCAGGATGCTGGCAATACGGTGACGCTGGCCCATTACCTCGATCTACTCGGAAATGCCGGGCTGATACAGGGCTTGCAGAAATATGCCGGGCAACAACATAGGCGGCGAGCCTCTGTTCCCAAACTCAATGTACTCAATACTGCGCTGATGACCGCCGGATCGGGCTATACCAAAGCAGAAGCCAAGGCTGATCGCAGCTACTGGGGGCGCTTGGTGGAAAGCGCGGTGGGCGCGCACCTGCACAATAGTGGTCATCCGGATTGCAGTCTGTACTACTGGCGCGAAAGTCCGCACGAGGTGGACTTCGTGATCGAGCGCGGAAAAAAACTCACGGCCATCGAAGTGAAGAGCGGCCCCTCATCCGGTCATGCCAGCGGCTTCGACGTATTCGCAGAGAGCTTCGGAAAATGCCGCAAGCTGTTTGTCGGCGATGGCGGCATTCCGATTGCCGAATTCCTTTCCTATCCGGCGGAGCACTGGCTTTGAGCAAGTCACCCCAACCTTTCCTCGTTCGACGCACCTGCACGCAAAAATCGGACAAAGCGGATGAGCAAGGCAGTCATCCGCTGGAGGCGTATCGCGACAAACCGGCATATGTGTTGCTGGGCGATCCGGGCGCGGGTAAGTCGGAATCGTTCAATAGGGAAGCGACAGAGTCCGGTGGCAAATACATCAAGGCGCGTGACTTCGCGACATTCGAGCCGGATGCCGAATATCGAAATCAAACGCTGTTCATCGATGGCCTGGATGAAATGCGAGCCAACGGCGGCGATGGCATCACGCCACTCGACCATATACGCAGGCATCTTGAAAGACTGGGCAGACCGAGTTTCAGACTTTCCTGTCGCGAGGCAGACTGGCTAGGTGACAGCGATATCGAGGCATTGAAACGGGTATCGCCGAACGGAGAGATCATTGCCTTGCATCTGGATCCGCTCGGCGATGAGGACATCATCGAGATACTTGGTCATATAACAAGTATCGACGATCCGACACGCTTCATGCTGCAAGCACGAGAGCACGGGCTGGGTGAGTTGCTGCGCAATCCTCAGGTATTGAATCTATTGGTGGATGCTGTCGGAAGTCAGGGCTGGCCGCAGAGTCGAAAAGATATTTACAAGATGGCCTGCGACAAGCTGGTGCGTGAGAACAGCCGAGAACACCGGAATGCCAAACGCGATAGCGCAATCTCGCCGGATGCTTTGCTGGAGGGCGCGGGGTATTTATGTGCCATTCAGTTGTTATCCGGGATCGCAGGATATGCGCTGGACGAGGAGACTGCCGACACTCAGCATCACTATTGGAACAGTCTGGCAGATCGAGACCTGCCTTTGCTTCCTGCCTTGAAAACCAACCTGTTCCAGAAAGATGGCGAAGAGCAACGCATACCGGTTCACCGCAGTGTTGCCGAATATCTGGCGGCAAGTTACCTCGCCACGCGCATCGAGCGGCATGGCTTGCCATACGGTCGCGTATTCGCGCTGATAGCGGGGGAGGACGGCGGAGTCATTGCCGATCTGCGCGGCCTTGCTGCGTGGCTTTCCGTGCATTGCCTGAGCATGCGTGGCGAATTGATAGCCCGAGACCCTCTGGGCGTTGTGCTCTACGGCGACCTGAAGCATTTCCCGGCGCAATACAAGTTGCTCGTACTCGCCGCCTTGAAAGACGAGGCAAAACGCTATCACGGTTTCCTTTTTGAACGATGGTCGACCGCGACCGTAAACCAGGCTACGGGCGCGCTGATTGCGAAAGACATGGAGGAGACATTTAAAGAAATGCTCTCATCGCCCTCGCGGGAGGAGGCCGATCAGGCGTTGCTGGATTTCGTGCTGGATGCGCTTTGCTACGGAGAGCGATTGCCTGCGCTGTCCGACTTGCTGGAAGATATCGTCAGGGACGACAGTTATTGGCCGACCGTACGCAATAGCGCCATCGGCGCTTTGATGCATGTTGCACCCGACCAGAACGATAGATTGAAACGGCTCGCGAACGACATCCGGGAAAACAAGGTGGTGGATTCGGACGATGGACTATTGGGCGACTTGTTGACCAAGCTGTTTCCGAACATTATCCCTCCGTCTGAAATCTTCGATTACCTGCATCCGGAAAAGGACGAACGCCTGATTGGCGGCTATGCCATGTTTTGGAGTTATGGCCTGTCACAAGCCGCTGAGACGGAAGACTTGCCTGTACTTCTGGATGAACTTGTCCGGAGGAAAGCTGCATTACGGAATAGCCTGGAAGATTTCCGGATAAAGCGGATGGCGGGGGAGTTGCTGGCGCGGGGGCTGGAAACGCATGGAGATAGCATTGATGACGGACGGCTCTATCTATGGCTCGGCGTTGGCCTGGATGAACATCTACATCCGCGCCTCGATGGGGAACATGCCAGACGCATTTCCGACTGGTTCGCTACGCGTCCGGAGCGTTACAAGGCGGTGATCGAATACGGGGCGAACCTGTGCATTACGGATGAAAATCCATGGTATTGCATGAGTCGATGCGTGATGCGGCTATACGCCTCCCCTCCTGCGGATATCGGAATGTGGTACCTGAAAAAGGCCGCGGAAGAACCACATGCCGAACTGGCGCATTTCTATTTCACCCGCTCAGTCCATCTGTTGATCGAGCAAGGAGGGCAACCCGACCTGACGCTGCCCGCATTGGAGTTTCTGGAATCGTGGGTCGCGGCATATCCGAAATTTGAGCCATGGCTGGAACCGTTCATCACCCGCACCATCGGTGACTGGCAACAAGAGGATGCGATGAGGAGTCGCAAATGGAAAGATGAACGACAGCAGCACAAGATCGAATTGATTCGCTTCTACCGTCAGCACATCGTTGCCATACGAGAGGGGACGGCTTATCCGCAAATTTACTACGACCTTGCGCGAGCACATGAAGGACAGCTTCACGAAGCGAAAGGCGAGACGTCACGCGAGCGCATGGAGGACTTTCTGGCTGGCGATGTCGACCTGATCGATGCGGCTTATTCCGGGTTGCGGAAAGTGCTGGCGAGGGAAGGACTGCCCAGTGTTACCGAAATTGTCGAATTGGAACTCAAGGGAAAGATTCATCTCCTTTGTCAGCCATGTCTGGTCAGTATGGATGAATTATTCAATCAGGATCCCGTTGATGCGTTGACCCAGCCAGATTCGGTGCTCTCCACGCTGCTGGCATTTCGTTTGCGCTATAGCGTGGGTAATGAACCTGCATGGTTTACCGCACTGGTAAAGATTCGTCCTGCACTGGTTGCCGATGTGCTACTGGCCTATGCGCAGCCTTTGCTGCGCGCCAAACAAGAACATATTTCCGGGCTTCATCAATTGGCAAGCGACGATGCCTATTCCGAAGTGGCCCGGTTGGCATTGCCTAAGTTGCTGGAGGGATTCCCCTTGCGGGCAAAGACGAGTCAGTTGGCGTTCATGCTGGATCCGTTACTGAAAGGTGCATTGCATTATTTGGAGAGGGATGAGCTTGCGACGATGATCTCCCGCAAGCTCGAACTTGGCAGCATGGATGCAGCGCAACGAGTGTATTGGCTAAGTTGCGGTCTGTTGCTTGTCCCCGACGTTTATGAAAAGCAGCTCTTCCAATATGTCGGCAAGAGCGAGGCGCGCAGGGGGTATCTGGCAAACTTCATATACAACGATTATGGGCGCCGTCGCTTTCCAAATTGGCTAGTAATCCCTGTATCCGTGCTGTCTCGCTTGATCGAATTGCTCGGGCTAAACTGTGCGAACCAACGGCGTGAGGGCATCGTCACCAACGCGATGCGCATGGCAGATATGGTGCGCTCGTATATCAACAGCTTGGGAAATGATCCTGATGTTGCGGCTGCCGCTGAGCTTGAGCGTCTGGTTTCACTGGCTGCATTGAAGAATTGGCACAGTGAGTTGCGAGCTGCGATGCACAGCCAGCGCATCGCTCGCCGCAAGGCGACCTTCCGTCCCCCGAGCGTCGGGGCGATCATTCATACGCTGGCCGATCTTCAGCCCGCCAATGTTGCCGACCTGGCCGCACTGACATTCGATCATTTGCGCGACATCGCCGGAAAAATACGTGACGGCAACACGAATGACTACCAGCAATACTGGAGCCTCGATCAGAGCAATAAAAAACCGGGAAAGCCCAAGCCGGAAAACGATTGCCGCGACGCCTTGCTGTCCGATCTGCGAGAGCGATTGGGCAAATTGGGTGTCGACGCCCAACCGGAAGGTAATTACGTGGACCATAAACGTGCCGACATCAGAGTTTCATTCGGCGGCAGTTTCAATGTCCCCATCGAGATCAAGAAAGACAGCCATGACAACCTTTGGCGGGCGATCCACGAACAATTGATTCCCCTATACGCCCGCGATCCCGGCGCGGACGGGCATGGAATTTATCTGGTCTTCTGGTTTGGAGGGCAAGGGATGCGTCCCGCGCCCGATGGCGGCAACAAACCCCGTAGCGCCCAAGAGCTGGAAGAGCGCCTGCGTAATACGCTCTCGCCGGAAGAATCTCGCCGCATTCAGGTTTGCGTGATCGATTGCGCCTTGCCTTGATGTAAGAAGAATGGCAATTGTGAGTAGCTTTTTCACATAAGCTGAATGTTTGCTATTGAATCCATATCGGAAGCAAATCTGAGTTCCAGATGCAGGCAGCTTAGGCCGATTTTCAGATACGCATAAAGAGCAGTTTGTGTGAGTCCAAGAGGCAATGCGCTTATTCAGCCAGATACCGCCCCATCGCAAAAATATATAGACCTATATATAGACCTTTCAGCATATGCACCAAATGGCCAGTCGTGGTAGTTTCCCAGTCAGCGCATGCGACAACAAGGAACGAAGTGGCGACCCTGATCCCAAGCATAAGCACTTGCACTTCCAGAATGACCGGAGGAGAGCGGCGACTTGCGCAGCGCCTGGAAGCCAAGCTCGAAGACGATTACCTGCTCTGGTATGACGTGCCGATCGGTCCGTCGAATTCCCATCCTGATTTCATCATCGTCCATCCTCAGCGCGGCATCCTCATCCTTGAGGTCAAGGACTGGAAACCCGATACGATTCGTCGTGCCACCAAACAGTCGTTCGAGATCCTGACTGGTTCAGGCATCAAGCATCTGATCAACCCGATGGAGCAGGCGCGCCAATATGCGCATGCAGTGAGTGACGTGCTGCAGAAAGACCCGCAGCTCACCATCAACAGTGGCGTTAAATCCGGCCACTTGGTGTTCCCCTGGAGCTACGGCGTGGTGATGCCGAACATCATGCGCAACGTCTTTGAGTCATCCGGTTTGCGAGAGGTCATTGATCCGAGTCGTGTGATCTGTCAGGACGAGATGTTCGAGAGTATCGAGCCAGAAGATTTTCAGCAGCGGCTGTGGAACATGTTCACCCTCAAGTTCCATGGCAAGCTCACCTTGCCCCAGCTGGACAGGATCCGCTGGCACATGTTCCCGGAGATACGGATCGCCACGCCTTCAAGCGGATCGCTGTTCGAGGACGAGTCACGAGAGACGGTCGAGCTGCCAGACATCATGCGCGTCATGGACCTGCAGCAAGAACAACTTGCACGTAGCCTGGGGGAGGGGCATCGGGTGATACATGGCGTCGCAGGCTCCGGCAAGACACTCATCCTCGGCTACCGTGCCCTCCATCTGGCCCAAGCGTGCGTCAAGCCTATCCTGATCCTGTGCTACAACCGGGCGCTTGCAGCGAAGTTGCGTGACCAGATGGCAGAGCGGGGTGTCAGCAGCAAGGTCCATGTGCAGACCTTCCATGCATGGTGCAATGCTCAGCTGCGCGCCTACCACGTCGACCTGCCCAAGAATAAAGGGGATGACGATGCATTTTATGCAGACATGGTCGACTGTTTGATCCGCTCGGTAGACAAAGGACTGATCCCCTCCGGGCAGTACGATGCGATTCTGATAGACGAAGGACATGACTTCCGTCCCGAGTGGCTGAAGCTGGTGGTGCAGATGGTCGACCCGCTAAGCAACTCGCTGATGGTCTTGTATGACGATGCCCAATCCATATACGAGCACACACATAAGCAAAAATTCAGCTTCAAGAGCTTGGGTATCCAGGCGCAGGGGCGGACGACCATACTCAAGATTAATTACCGCAACACGCAGGAAATCCTCAATGTAGCAGCGTCATTCGCGCGTGAGCTGCTGTCGGATGAAGCGGCTGATGAGGACGGCGTGCCGATCGTGCAGCCGATGAGCGCAGGCAGGCATGGAACGCCTCCGGTATTCGTGAACCTGCCTACGCTGGATGAAGAATCCAAGTGGATCATCAATCAGCTCAAAGAAGCCAACCGCACCGGTACGTCCTGGAATGAGATGGCCATCCTGTATCGGAGCTATTACCCGGTCGGACAGACGCTTGAGCGCAATATCAAGGCTGCCGGCATCCCCGTCAGCAGTCGCAAGGAGGTGCAATTCAGTGAGGCACAGGATGCGGTCAGGCTGATCACCATGCATTCCTCCAAAGGTCTCGAATTCCCGCTGGTGGTCATTCCGGGTATCGGACAGATGCCGGACGACAGGACTTCTGTCGAAGAAGAAGTGAGGCTGCTCTATGTGGGCATGACGCGAGCGACGTCCAGATTGCTGATGACCAGCCACCAGGAATCGACCATCTCGAAGAAATTGCAGCAGGCCATAGCCAGGCCCCAATAGCGCTGGATGGTCAGACATTCCAGAATGCATATCGATACACGACGCGCATCTGTCTCAAGAAGTCCATTCGACGCTTCCTGATCATTCGGCCCCCTGCGACTAGCGGCGCAAAGAATCCTATCCCGCTTCGGTTCGCTAACCTGCGCCAACGTCTCCAGTGGTTAACCATGTTCAGTTTCCTCCTCTATAATCCGCAGCCGGCTTGCCTGTAGGCAGGCGGATATGTGTAAAACGAACCCCAGACCAAATGAACCGCTCTGAACTCATCGATAAGCTGGCCGAACGCTTCCCGCAACTCACTCATAAAGACACCGAACTATCCGTTTCCGTGATTCTGGGGGCCTTGGCTGACAGCCTGTCACAGGGCGGGCGAGCCGAGATCCGTGGCTTCGGCAGCTTCAGCCTCAACTACCGCCCCCCGCGCATGGGCCGCAACCCCAAGAATGGGGTTTCAGTCTCCGTCCCCGGCAAGTACGTCCCACACTTCAAGCCGGGCAAGGAATTGCGCGAGCGCGTGGACTACGAACGGGCTTAATGTAGCTGCCCTGACCAGTGCGTCTCGCGATCCTCGATCGCACTCATCCGACGGGCGGCCTCCCTGAACATGGCTTCGAACCATGTGGAGGCTGGATGCGCTTGTCTCACTTCCAGCACGGTAAAGTCCTGTGGAGGCGCGATTCGTTTGTATCGAACCCATGTGATAGCAGTCTGGGCGTCAGTGGTATACGCGTCCATCAACGCAAGCGTGTTCTCACCGATGATTCCGAATACCACGAAATGGTTGTCATCACGCTTCTTTAGATGCGCACGGGTCAGTTCTTCAATCTCATCCCGATCGGCTTGAGGGAGGTATTCCGTATCCAGCGTCTGCATGTTGCGCAGATAGACGACATCGATACTCAATACCGGCAGTTCAGAGGGCAGCGTGCGCAGGGTTTCTTTCTCCTGTTCGATACCGTACAGCAGGCGTTCGAAGGAGTCCGCAAAGATCATGGCATGCACAAAACTGTCGTGGCTTTGCGTGCTGATCCTGAAGCCGACGCTGTAGCAGTCCGCCCAAGGCAGGTTCGGCTCCATCTTGGCGCGGGCATCGACCGGTTTCACGCTAAGGTCGAGATGCGGATGTAGGAAGGTGGGGGTGCGGTTCATCTATTTCTCCTGTTTGTGGGTTTTATCGTTGGCGGCCTTTACCTCGATCAGAGACCGCTGGTGCCTGGCCATCAGGCGGTTGTAGTTTTCCAGTAACTCGTGCAGGTCATCGACTTCCTCCCGGTCGGGATGAGCGTTCTCGAATGAACGCAGGACGGCAACCAACAGTGCCTGTTCGATTGCCTCCCGGCCTGAGCGGATCAGAACCATCTGCTGTAGATTAGTGATCATGTCTGCTCCTCATCGCCACGATGACTTGCCCGTTGTTGGCAGGGCAGGCGGCAACCTGACGGGTTGATTTTGGCTCATCAGCCAATATCCGGTAGCTCAACCACAAACTCAGCAACATCAATGCGCTTGAAGCGCCCATCATCTGTAACAACATCTTCTGACTCCTATTCATCATTACGATCACCTGACGACTCAGGCTGCCTGGGCCATCTGGCGGAAATGCCGGGTGACCGGATATGTGGTCACCAGACGGGGGCCTTCATTCGGGTTATCCGTCACAACCATCACCATCTGCTGAACACTGTTCAGGAAATAGCGGCCTTCCTGCTTTCCATCGCGGTTGTGGATGACGCCGGCCCACAAGCTCTGGCGTGAGACCTCTTTCACAGACTGGTGCTCGGCCAGCCGGCTCAGCTTCTTCCAGGCAACCTGCATCACTTGGTCGGAGGACTGGTCAACCAGAGCCCGGTCGACGAAGCGGTCCAGAACGTGTCTGGTCACCGAGACTTCACCCAGCCCCCGCAGCCGGATCGTTTCCTGACGAGGGCCGCTGACCAGCAGATCCTCCTCGGTCACGGGAATCTGCTCCCTGAACCAGCGGGTATCCTTCTCCACGGTGATCGGGCAGGCGGCGAACCGTGTGCACAGGAAATTTGCATAAGGGGCCAGATGAACCTTGTCGGACTGACGCCGCTGCAGCTTGCGGATCGCGCCGGATGACACGACCAGCTGCGTCTTGGCGTTGCCGCTGATGTTGTTTCCAAGCACACACCGTACTTCGAGCAGGTGCTGGATGGCTGCCAACTCGGCAGCGATGGCCTTGTCTTCAACTTTGGCGGCGACTTTGACGCGGAGCAGGCCACCCAATCGAACGGTACTGTTGGTCCAGTACACAAGGTAGGTGTCGGCTTGTTGGCCGGGGAGGGTATGGGTCTTCAGGGTATGCATGGTGATCACTCCTTGCTCGCAAAGAGCTTGTCCGAGAACGGCAGGAGCAACAGCAGGATCGACGCACCTACGAACAGGTAGATCAACTTCAACTGATAAGGCGTATAGGGCTGATCGGTCAGCACGGTGTAGGCAATGATCTGGTGTTCTGAAAGGGTGAAGGGGTTGCCATCGATATGCACCCGACCACCAGTGTTGAGCAGGTTGGGGCGGAAGGGGAGGTTGGCTTCACAGGTCGCCCCGTCAGTGGCGAACTTGACGTGGGTGCCGATGCGCTGCATCAGCGTGCAGCCGTCGTGCTTCAGGATCAGTCGGGCCGGCTTGATTTCCAGCTGCCCGACGACATAAGCGCCGATGAACAGCCAGGCGAGGATCACACTGAAGATCAGGGCAGCCTTGGTCTCCTTGCTAAGGGATATGGATTTACGGTTGTTGCGAAACATCTTTGACTCCTTTTGGTTAGTGAGGAGAAAGTTAGCAAAACTCGCGAAATCCCAAAGCGAAACTTTTCAGAAATGGATGCAGCGTGATGAATCGAGGCAGGTTTCTTGTTCAGGTATGCACCTGTTTGCTCATTGCTGCTGCCTGAATGAGCACACAGAGAGTGATTATGAAAGCTAATAAGGACGGTACTTGTAGGGCTGAATTCAAAAGAGATCATCCAGATAATGGCATTTGAAAATGGCACCATTTCCGATTGAAGGGCTCGCTACCGGTCTTTATGAGACAGAGTGAAGCGACGCTGTGTGGGGTATGGAGGGCTATGGGATGGGCTTGCAATAAAGTGGCTGCTTTAGCTACTCTTGCCGAATGAAAACCGTAATAGAAGCAAAGAACCGGCTCGGCCAAGTGGTCGACTTGGCTCTGGCCGAGAAGGCTGTCCCCCTTACGAAAAACGAGCGCGATTCAGTTGAGCCCGTTTCTGCTGAATTGTCCGGGCAACAGGGGTTCATACTGGACGACTATTCGAAAGAAAAGAACAGGCAACGCACAGAGTTTGCCCAGGAGGTCGGGCAGGGGCGGGTGAAGTCCTCCGATGCGTCCATGTTCAAGGGAATGGAAACTTCAGTAAAGTTCAGGAATGAAGAGTTCTGATCTTGCCCACGCTTTACGCAAAGCGCGCATCCAGTTGGCCAGGCAAAATCGGAGTTAAGACTTCGAAGCTGTTTTTCGTGGCGTGCGTTCCGGCTCAGTAAGCAGCTCCGGCATACCCACCCCCAGCGCGCAGGCGATGCGCTCGATATTGGCGATGGACAGATTCCGCTCCCCCCGTTCTACCGAAGAGATGTAGTTCGGGTGCAGGCCCGCCCCCTCAGCCACATTCTCCTGTGTCAGCTTCTTCTCCAGGCGTATCCGCTTCATATTGCTGGCGAACAGCAATTGAGCAGCAAACTTTTGAGTTGGTTTTCCCATGCATGCAGTCTTGACGACAGCCGCACCCTAATCCACACACTTTAAGTTTGATTTGTGAGCATGGTTTGTTAAAGTACACACTATGAGTTTGGGTGGATGAATGTGGTTTGATTTCGCTATCGAGGTCTAAATCGCCCTGAGTGTCCGTTACGGACGATGCAAATCGGCAATCAGTAGCACACGCTTAATTTCGAAAAATTCATGTTTGGGAAGTAGGGTGGTTTTGCTAAGTTTCGGCTATCAGCCGAGGAGACGCACATGACCATCCGATTCGAATCAAAGCAATTTGCAGTTACGGAGGAGCAATAAATGGACTTGTTTAATTCAAAGAGTCCATCGCCAGAAGAGATGACGTTGGAAGAAGAAATCGTCCATCTGGCGGATAGCCTTGCTGAATTTGTTTCTATCAATGCCTTTTTTAGTGCATCCATGGTCGCAGTGATGTCTGAGGATGATTCAGTGCCAGGGGATGTTCTCCAAGGAGCGAGAAGATGCAGCGATGCCATCCGGTCCCGGTCACAGGAGATGAAGGTGGCGATAGATCAATTCAGAGAACGGTATTTGAAATCAGAACAACAAATGGAGAAGAAATGCTGACAAACCTTATTCGCTTTGGGTCCAAAACTTTTATGGCCTTGGTAGCTTGTTCAATTTTGACGGTGCAGGCTTCAACGACGACTGATAGTGAAAAACCCTATTCAGTTGATGATGCACTCCTGAAGTACATCCCTCATCCCAACGGTGTCTACTATTTGATCAAGGAGGGCAGCTCATGGAAAGCAGCCAAGACCGCAGACCTGACTCAGGAAGGTGTAGAGCGGCTTTACGTTGATACAAAACGTAAAGTGATCAGTCTTACGGCATTAGCACCAACCAAAGTGTCCGCAGCAGAAAGAGAACGAGGTCCAGGGTATGGGAATCGTTGGGAGTGCTTCAGTCGCCTTACTGGTAGTTCTGGTTATCGCGAAGCAACTAGCTATTCCATTTGCTCTTCCGAGTTGACCAAGAGTGCAACGACCTCCGGTGAAGCGCTGGCTGGGTCCCTGAATATGCTGTTTGGTTCAAAGAGATCATACGTTGCTGTGGATCGTGAAAAGATCCTTGAGATTGCAGGTGCTAGTGGCTTGATCGCCATGGCGGAGCAAGAGGCCAACGACCGCATCGCACTGGAGACCAAACGCCAACAGGATCTGGAAGATGCTCGCCAGAAGGTCGAACAAGATCGCATCGCATCAGACCTAAGTGCAGAGAAGGGCGATGGCAATGCCAAATATCAGCGTGGTTTGTTCTACCTTGGAACACAAGCATGGAATGCTGAAGCCGAGAAATGGTTCGAGAAGGCATCAGCAGCCGGAAGTGCTGAGGCAGCCTACAAGCTGGGGCTGTTCAAGTACGATCACCATCAGGATTGGGATGCGGCCGAGCGTCTATGGATTAAAGCTTCTCAAGGGGGCAATGCCGATGCCAAGCAGCGTCTGAGTGAATTCCATGCCATGAAAAAGCGAATTGCGTTGGAGCATGAGCAACAAGTGCAGAGGGAAAAAGCTGAGGCAGCACGCCAGGCGAACGAAAGAAAGCGCGTTGCTGCTTTCAGGAAATCGCTTAAAGAAGGGGACGAGACGAATTGCGGTCCCGTGATCGAAGCGAAAAAGAATCTGATCAAGGTCGCATTTGCAGTTTCGAACTACGGCAATGAACATTGGATCAGACGCGATGAGATATTCCCTTCGAACTATGACTGTTCGTTCTACAACGGGAACTATCACGCCCCACGATTCTGAGGACGCTGCTTCTGGGGGATTGGATGGTCCAAACCACCGGGAAGAGTGGGAACGACCTGGCTGCACTTAACTTTGAAGATAGGAATAAACAGTGAAATCGATTCGAATAGTTGCTGTCGTTGCAGCATTAGTGGTGTTGAGTGGTTGTGCGACGAATTTCGTACGTCCTGCCAGTGAAAAGCTGACTCTTGGGAAATCTACCAGTGCGGACATAACCGGCCTTGTCGGTAGTCCAACTGCGCAAGACGCCAATGTGGTGATGAATGGCGAGAAAGCCAAGGTGCTGACCTATTACTACAATGATGGAGCCAAATTCTGGGGGCTGATCATCCCACAACGCACACTGACTTACACGATCTACAACGATACGATGGTTGGAGAAGTGTTCAACAGCACGATGGAAGGAGAGTCGACCGAGTTCGAAGGTAAGAAAGCATCGTCCATCCAGAAAGGCATTAGCACCAAGTCGGATGTGATCGCCCTGCTGGGCAAACCATCCGGCGAGGTGCTCTATCCGGTCATCAAGGACAAGAACGGAAGAGGCATGGTGTACGCATATAGCTACGCCAGGTTTGCCGGTATGTTGACCAGTTATAACAACTACCTGCTCGTAGTTTCTATCGACGATAAGAACATCGTGACGGATGTGTCTTACAAGGTTGATGACGTAGAGCAAATCAAAGGCTAATGGGGAATCACTGGGTGATGCGTGACATCACCCAGTAGAAGGCATCAGCTCGAATAAATCCAGATAGACAATTTCCATGAGTGGGGTTTAAGGAATGTATTGGGGCGATAGATATCATTACGACAAGGACGGAAACTACAAGGGGAAGACTACAACCGAGTCTCCGGACAAGCAGACAGCAGTGATGTTGGTCGTCGTCATATTTTCACTGTACGGATTTGGATATTCGATGTGGGAGAAGACCAACCATTTCGCTTTTCTACAGGCGGCACCATATAAATATGCCGTTCTCTATTATCAAGTGGTCGCAATATTCCCTATCAAGTTAGGCCTGTATTTCTCCTCACTTGCGAGAGGATTTACGCCTTGGCAAAACTTGAACTGGGTGATTTCGATCGGAATATTGGTCGGTTACACTGCAACTTTGTTCTGGTTATTTAAGAAGGCGTTGTTCGATGGCATGAATATGCGGAAGAGAGTAGTTATCGGTTTGTGGATCGTGCTTGGGCCTGCCTTGGCGGCACTTTCTTGGGGGATACTTTCATCTGTCTTTTCGTGGTTGTTTGCCACTTCCTGACTGTAAGAGAAATATGAAGGGGCATGTCCAGCAAGCTGGAATTTACGGTCGTTCAGTGCGGTATTGTGAATCACCCAGAATTTCGAGGAGGCTGTTTGGTTTAAGTAACGTTGGCAGTCTCCGCCTTGGCTAACTGCCGATAGTATTGTGCCTCAGCTTCTGCGGGCGGGATATACCCGATAGGGGATTGAGGGACGCACTCATTTAGCTCATCCATCACCGCGTATTTAGAGCCTTCACCTATGTTGTCCCTACGGGTAATATTGTCCGTCACTGGCTCACATGAGACGCGCAATGGGAACGCATCCAATATTTACACTCCACATCCAGATTCAGGATCTCAAACCTGAAGTATGGCGTCGTATGACCGTTGACGGGAGCGACAGCCTTGGTCGTTTACACCACTTTATTCAAGTCGCTATGGGATGGTCAGATTCTCATATGCATGAATTCAACCTCGGCGACATGCGATATGGGGATCTCAAGCTTGATAAGGATGGCGGGGTTGGATATCTCGACGAAAGGAAGATCATCCTCAAGCGGCATCTAATGGAAGGTAGCGAGTTTACCTATGTATATGACTATGGCGATCACTGGAGGCACAGGATCGTTGTGGAAAAGGTTGAGCAGTCAGACGAACCACTTGGCGTTGCGCAGGTGATTGCTGGTGAGCGCGCATGTCCGCCTGATGATATCGGCGGGACAGGGGAGTACGAGCGATTCCTGGAGTGCCTTAGTGAAGAACCGGAAGGCGATGAAACTCTCCAGTTTCTGGAATGGACAGGGAAGGACTTTGATCCAAACCGGTTCGACCGACATGCTGCAAATGCTGGTTTGCTGCGTTTGGCATGGAATCGCTGGGGTGGCAAGTAAACTTGTTCATTGTTTGATATAGACGCAGTACACCTCCAGAGTTCAGCATATTGTAAATATCGCTTTGGAAATCTGACCACCTAGGTAAATTGTGTGAACAGCTGACGACGGAAGGAGTTTGAAACTTTCCGTAAAAAGCCCCTTATACGGAGAGTTCACACAATGGCACCACGCAGTAACGCGGTCTTGCAGTT
>DYJI01000012.1 GCA_020723185.1 Sideroxydans lithotrophicus
GCGAAGCTGAGTGCAAAGGAAACCATGCGATTAGCCTAACCGAGCATTAGAATCCCGTCATGCGCAAATTCTTCCGTGAAAGATTGCCCGGTCGCGATGGCGTGCTGCAGAACCGCTGGCTGCAGCCTGTCCGGCACTGGCTGCATCATCCCAACCTGTGGCATCTGAATCGTCATTCGGTGGCGGGAGGTGTCGCCCTTGGCCTGTTCTGCGGACTGATCCCCGGCCCGTTCCAGATGCTGTTCGCTGCGTTGATGGCGATGTGGGTGCGTGTCAATCTGCCGGTGGCGCTGGCGACGACGCTCTATACCAATCCGTTCACCATCGTGCCGCTCTATCTGTTGGCACACCGTATCGGCTTGCTTGTTTCGGGTACCCCAGCCCAAGGGCCCGTCGCGGACTTCCCGGAACTGAGCTGGCAGGATGGATTCGAGCAGATGTGGCAGTGGCTGCAGACCTTGGGCGAGCCGTTGCTGATCGGCTTGCCTATCCTTGCGGCAAGTCTGGCGGTCATCGGATATTTTGTGGTGCGCTTCGCCTGGCGGCTGGCGGTGCAATTGAAATGGCAGCAACGTGCAAAACGCCGCACAGCAGGTCATTGAGGCACGATCCCGATAGCCGCTAACCTGACGTCAATACACCGTCCACCAGTCGCAAGCTGCGCTGCATCCGGCCGGCCAGCTCCAGATCGTGGGTCACGATGATGAAGCTGGTCTGCAATTGGCTGTTCAGTTGCTGCATCAATTCAAACAGGGCATGCGCGCTGCCGCGATCCAGATTGCCGGTCGGCTCGTCGGCCAGCACGCAGGCGGGGCGGGTGACCAGTGCACGGGCCACGGCGACACGCTGGCGTTCGCCGCCGGAAAGCTCGGCAGGCAGATGGCGCAGACGGTGTGCCAGCCCCACTTGTTCCAGCATCGTTATCGCCTGCGGATACGCTTCTGCCGGCTTCATGCCGCGTATCAGCAGCGGCATGGCGACGTTCTCCACGGCCGTGAACTCCGGAAGCAGATGATGGAACTGGTAGATGAAGCCCAGCGAACGGTTGCGCAGTTCGCCGCGCTGCTTCTCATTCATCTTCGCGACATCCTGTCCCAGGATGCTGACACTGCCGCTGCTGATACTGTCCAGCCCGCCCATCAGGTGCAACAACGTGCTCTTGCCGGAGCCCGAAGCGCCGACGATGGCGAGGCTCTCGCCGCGTGCCAGATCGAGGTCTACCCCGTTCAGTACGGAGACGCTGAGGTCGCCTTGCGCGTAGGTCTTCTTCAGATCGCGGCAGGTGATGACCATCCCGGAATCCTGCTCACTCATAGCGCAATGCCTCCGCCGGTTGAACTTTGGAAGCGCGCCAGCTCGGATAAAGCGTGGCGAGCACGCTGATCAGGAACGACATGCCGGCGACGGTCAGTACGTCGGCCTGGCGCAGGTCGGAGGGCAGTTCGCTGATGTAATAGAACTCCTTGGCGAGGAACTGCACGCCGAACAGATCCTCGATGAAGGGCACGAGGGTGCCGATGTTGAGCGCCAGCGTCACGCCGCCGATCACGCCTATCGCCAGGCCGACGAGTCCTATCAGCACGCCCTGCACCATGAATATCTGCATAATGCTGCGCGGCGACGCGCCCAGCGTGCGCAGGATAGCGATGTCGGCCTGCTTGTCGGTGACTGCCATCACCAGTGTGGAGACGATGTTGAACGCAGCGACCAGCACGATCAGCGACAGGATGATGAACATCATCTTCTTCTCCATCGCAACCACCGCGAAATAGCTGGCGTTCTGCCGCGTCCAGTCGGTGGTCCACAGATCGACCGGGAGCTTGCCTTCCAGCGCGCGCGCGATCTGCGGTGCGCGATCGAGCTCATCGACACTGCCGCTGATGCCGCTCACCGTTTCACCCATGCGGTACAGTTTTTGCGCGTCGTGCAGGTGTATCAGTGCCAGCGCATTGTCATAGGGTGACATGCCGATTTCGAAGATGCCGCTCACCTTGAATTGTTTCAGGCGCGGCAGCATGCCGGCAGGAGTGAATTGGCCTTGCGGGGTGATCAGCAGCAGCGGATCGCCGACGCGCGCGCCCAGGGAGCGTGCCAGATCGACGCCGAGCACGATGCTGTATTCGCCCGCTTGCAGGCTGTCCAGCGATCCATGTTCCATCTTGTCGCCGAGCGCGATCAACTGCTGTTCGGCATCGGGCAGGATGCCGCGCACCAACACGCCCTGCACGCGTTCGCCCTGCGACAACATGCCCTGTCCGGTGACATAAGGGGCGGCGGCGCGCACGCCCGGATGTGCGGCGACCGTATCCAGTGTCTGCTGCCAGTCCGCGATGCCTGCACTGCCGATCACTTGCAGGTGGGGGGTGATGCCGAGGATGCGCGCACGGATCTCCTTCTGGAAACCGTTCATCACAGACAGCACCACGATCAGGGCCATCACGCCCAGGCCGATGCCGAGCATGGAGATCAGCGAGATGAAGGAGATGAAGTGGTTGCGGCGCTTGGCGCGGGTGTAGCGCAGACCGACGAAAAGTTCAAAGGGTTGCAAATGGAATCCCCGTGTTTTTAACGGGCGTTAGTGTGCCACAAGGCGCAGGGTGGCGAATGCTAAACTCGCGGCCATGGAGCATCTTCATCTCATCATCCCTGACCTCATCCTGCCGCGCGATATCGCCCCCGGCATGCAGGCGGAACTTGCCTTTATCGAGAAGATGCTGGCACGTGCCGCGCATACGGTACTGCCTGCATGCTCGACCGAAGCACGCTTGTGCGAGTTGTTCGGTGTCGCCAGTGCCGCGCCTTTGCGCGCCGCGGGCGACGGTCTCGAAGTGGCCGGTTACGCATGGATGTGTGCCGATCCGGTCGAGCTGCAGCGGCAACCCGCCCAAGTGATGGTGCGGCCGGATGTGGTCTGTACGGCTGAAGAGGCGATCGCTTTTTGCGAACTATTGAATGCGCATTTCGCTGCAGACGGCATCAGCTTCCACGCGCCGCACCCGCAGCGCTGGTATCTGCGACTGGCCGAGATCGGTGACGTGACCATGCCCACACTGGGCAGTGCCGCCTGGGGGGACGCGCGCGAGATGATGCCGCAGGGCAGGGATGCCGTGCGCTGGCGTGCGTTGGGCAACGAGATACAGATGCTGTTGCATGGACACGCCTTGAATCAGGGACGCTTGGCAGCAGGAGCGCCGCCGGTCAGCAGCCTGTGGCTATGGGGAGGTGGCCGCCCCGAAGGGATGGCCACTGTGCTCAATGCTACCGGCGGCGATGAGCCTTTGATGACCTTTGCGCGCGCCGCCGGGATGCGCCGCTTCGATCGTTTGGTGGATATGCTGGCAAGCGATGCAAAACTTGGTGTCTGGCTGGCGACCGCGCTGCAGCCTCCAATGCGACAGTACGACCTCTATCGCTGGCGCGAGGAACTGCTCGCGATGCAGCGCGAGCTGCTGCAAGTCGTCTGGCAGGCATTGCGTGACGGGAGGTTGCATACGCTCTCACTGGAAGTGCCAACCGCAGAGGCAATGCATCGCTTCGAGCTGAAGGCGGGCGACCGCTGGAAGGTGTGGCGTCGCCGCCAGCCATTGGCTGTCTATTCTGTGTAGAATCGTCGCAACACGTAATTGAGGATGCAGGCATGGATTTCTGGCGCGATGTGATGGGGGTGTTCTGGGGGCCGGAATCGTTCCCCCTGCTGGTGATGGTGCTGGGATTGTTCTTCCTGCTGCATTATTTCCTGCGCGAAGAACGTCCCAGCATCATCAACACCGTCATCTTCTATTTCGTCTGTGTGTTAGGGCTGTTCATCGCGGGGGTGCTGCATGCGCTCGGGATAGCGCGCGGTGCGGACATCACGCACGAGGTCGCAGTGATCGGTGCCGGTGTGGCGGTGATCCGCCTGTGGGGTCTGGTGGTGTTCCGCCTGATCCTGCCAAGGATCAAACTCACCCCGCCGCGCATCACCGAAGACATCTTCGTCATCATCGCCTATGTCGCCTGGTTCATGGTGCGGCTACGCTATGCCGGGCTTGACTTGGGAAGCATTGTTGCGACGTCGGCGGTGATCACGGCGGTGATCGCTTTCGCGATGCAGGACACCCTGGGCAACATCCTCGGTGGTCTGGCTTTGCAGCTCGACAATTCCATCGAAGTGGGGGACTGGATCAAGGTGGACGATCTCTCCGGCAAAGTGGTGGACATCCGCTGGCGCTCCACGCTGGTCGAGACGCGCAACTGGGAGACGGTGGTGTTCCCCAATTCGCAACTGATGAAGAACAAGTTCATGGTGCTGGGACGCCGTACCGACCAGCCGGTGCAATGGCGGCGCTGGGTGTGGTTCAACGTGTCGCTGGAAGCGCCTGCCCCGCGGGTGATACGCGTGGTGGAAGAAGCCATCCGGCAGACCAGCATCCCGAACGTGGCGACCGATCCGGTACCGAACTGTGTGCTGATGGATATGGACGACAAAGGCTATGCGCGTTATGCCATGCGCTACTGGCTGACCGACCTGATGCCGGACGACCCGACCGATGCCATGATCCGCTGGCATATCATGACTGCGCTGCAGCGGGCCGGTCTGAAGCTGGCGGTGGACGAGCGCCACGTCCATCTGACCAAGGAGAACGAGAAATACGAGGATGCACAGCACCAGCATGAGGTGACGTTGCGCCTGAAGACCTTGCACCGTATCGACCTGTTCTCGTCCATGACCGAGGAAGAACTGAAGTGGCTGGCCGAACATCTGCGTTTCGCCCCTTTTGCCAAGGGTAATCTGATCACGCGGCAAGGGGATCAGCAGTCGCACGGTCTGTATATCCTCATTCGCGGTGAAGCCGAGGTATATATCGAAGCGGAACACGGCGAGCGGCGCACCCTCAATATCCTGCACAAGGGCGATTTCTTCGGCGAGATGGCTTTGCTGACCGGCGCGCCGCGCCGTGCTTCGGTGGTGGCGTTGACCGATGTCGAGTGTTACCGCCTGGACAAGGAGGCTTTCGAGGAGATATTGCGTGCACGCCCCACCATCGCGGAGGAGGTCTCGCACATGCTGGCTGTGCGCACGGCGGAACTCAACAGCGCCAAACAGGATATCGATGCGGTTTCCAGCCAGCCGGACATCACGCAAAGCAGCAGCGAGATACTGGCCACCATCCGGCGCTTCTTTTCGCTCGGAAAGTAAGGTATTGAAAGAACTGGGTTCCTTATATTTCAGTGCGCAACCCTTTCTGTCCGCCGCACGCCATGTTGTATCATGCCGCCCGTGAATGACCCCCTGAGATAGCTACTATGAAACTGACCTTCCTGGATTTCGAACAACCGGTCTCCGAACTGGAGAACAAGATCGAGCAGTTGCGCTACGTGCAGGATGATTCCGCGCTGGACATCTCCGACGAGATCGGCCGCCTGCAGAAGAAGAGCCAGAGTCTGACCAAGGACATCTATGCCAAGCTCACCCCCTGGCAGATCTCGCAGGTGTCGCGCCATCCGCAGCGTCCCTATACCCTCGACTACATCGAACACCTGTTCACCGATTTCGAGGAACTGCACGGCGACCGCGTGTATGCGGACGATCCGGCCATCGTCGGCGGGCTGGCCCGCTTCAACGGCCAGAGCGTGATGGTCATCGGCCACCAGAAAGGCCGCGACACCAAAGAACGCCAATACCGCAACTTCGGCATGCCGCGTCCGGAGGGCTACCGCAAGGCGATGCGCCTGATGCGTCTGGCCGAGAAGTTCGGCATCCCCATCATGACCTTCATCGATACGCCTGGAGCCTATCCCGGTGTCGGCGCGGAAGAGCGCGGCCAGTCCGAGGCCATCGGCCGCAACCTGTACGTGATGGCAGAACTGCGCGTGCCCATCATCTGCACCATCATCGGCGAGGGCGGTTCCGGCGGTGCGCTGGCTGTTGCCGTGGGTGATGCTTTGCTGATGCTGCAATATGCGACCTATTCCGTCATCTCACCGGAAGGTTGCGCCTCCATCCTGTGGAAGAGCGCGAGCAAGGCCGAGGAAGCTGCCGAGACTCTGGCGATCACCGCCACCCGTTTGAAGACGCTCGGTCTGGTCGACAAGATCGTGAGCGAGCCATTGGGCGGCGCGCACCGCGATTACGAAGCGACAATGTCCAGTGTGAAGAAGGCTTTGGCCGAGGCGCTCAAGCAGGCCCAGGGCAAGTCCACCAACGATCTGCTGCAGACGCGTTTCACGCGCCTGATGGGCTACGGCAAGTTCAAAGAGATCGAGCTCCAGTAATCGCGGAAGCGCATCAGTCCTGACGCGACGTTCGCCGATGTCGCACACCTCATTCCACTCTAAACCATTGCATGATCGGATCGCGGCGCAGCTCGCGCCGCTGCTGCCTGCGGGCAGCAGGCTGCTACTCGGCCTGAGCGGCGGCATGGATTCGGTCGTGTTGCTGCACATCCTCCACCGTCTCGCCCCGCAACTGGGCTGCACACTTTCCGCCATGCATGTCCATCACGGCATCAGTCCGAATGCCGATGCCTGGGCGCAGTTCTGCACGGAACTGTGCGAACGCCATGCCATCCCGCTCGAGATCAAACATGTGGATATCGCGCCGCTGAAGGATACGCACGGCATCGAGGCTTCGGCACGCAAGCTGCGCCATGAAGCTTTCGCCGAAAGCGATGCGCGCTATATCGCGCTGGCGCATCATGCGGACGATCAGGCGGAGACGCTGATGCTGCAGTTGTTGCGCGGCGCCGGATTGCGCGGCGTCTCCGCCATGCCCGCCGAGCGCGAGCAGGGCGGGCAGCTGGTGCTGCGGCCCTTGCTGGCATGCAGCCGGGAGATGTTGCTCGTCTATGCGCAACAGCATGCGCTGGAATGGATAGAGGACGAAAGCAATGCCGACGATCGTTATCCGCGCAATTTTTTGCGCCACAGACTATTCCCGCTGCTGGAGGAGCGTTTCCCGGCCTGGCGCGATACGCTGGGACGCAGTGCGCAACATTTCGCCGAGGCCGCCGGGATACTGGATGAAGTGGCGCAGGTGGATGGTGCGGGAGAAAAGATGCTGTCAGTGGCGCGACTGGATGCTTTGTCTCCTGCGCGCCGCAAGAACCTGCTGCGCTATTTTTTGCACGGGCAGGGTGCGCCGATGCCGCAGGAAGCACAGCTCGACGACATGCTGCGCCAATTATGCGGGGCGCGCGACAACGCGGATGTGTGTGTGAATTTCGGCGAGTGGCAGGTGCGCAGGTATCGCGGGCATATCCATGTGATGCGTGCGTTGCCGGCATTCGATACTGCCTTGCGTATTGATTGGCGGGGAGAGGCGGCGCTGTACTGGCCTCCATTGCAGTGTGAAGTGCGTTTCACCCAGACCGTCGGCGAAGGCATCAGTCGAGCAAAATTAGCGCAAGGACAGTTGAGTCTGCGATTGCGTGGCGGCGGCGAGACATTGCGCCCGCACCCGCTCGCCGCGCGGCGCAGCATGAAGAACCTGCTGCAGGAGCATGGCGTACCGCCCTGGCAACGCGAGCGGCTGCCCTTGCTGTATTGCGGCGAGGCGCTGGTGAGTGTGGTCGGCGTGGCGGTCGCTGCAGAGTTCCAGGCGGAGGAGGGGGAGCAATCTGTAATGGTGGCGTAAGCAGGATTGGCATATGATGCGGCAACAGTTGCAAGCCGTCACCGTTCCAGTCAACTCTTCGGGGAGAAGAAAATGAAAATCTTGAGCGTCGTGTGCAGTGCCCTGTTGTTCAGTCTGTCCCTCTCCGCGCAAGCGGCTCCCATCGTCATCAAATACAGTCACGTGGTCGCCGACACCACCCCCAAGGGTCAGGCGGCGCTGAAGTTCAAGGAGGTCGCAGAGAAGCTGTTGCCGGGCAAGGTCGAGGTGCAGGTGTTCCCCAACAGCCAGCTGTTCGGCGACGGCAAGGAGATGGAAGCCCTGCTGCTGGGCGATGTGCAGATCCTTGCGCCCTCGCTGGCCAAGTTCGGCAAGTACACCAAGAAGATACAGATCTTCGACCTGCCGTTCCTGTTCGACGACATCGATGCCGTGGGACGCTTCCAGAACAGCGCAAAAGGACGCGAGCTGCTCACCTCGATGTCTGACAAGGGCATCGTCGGATTCGGATATATCCATAACGGCATGAAGCATCTTTCCGCCAATAAGCCGCTGCGCACGCCGGCGGATGCCAAGGGGCTGAAGTTCCGCATCCAGCCGTCCGAGGTGCTGGAGGCGCAGTTCCAGGCGGTCGGGGCCAACCCGCAGAAGATCGCGTTCGCCGAGGTGTACCAGGCGCTGCAATCCGGCGTGGTCGACGGAGCCGAGAATCCCTGGGCCAACATCTACACCAAGAAATTCCACGAAGTGCAGAAGTACATCACCGAGAGCGGCCATGGCGTGCTCGATTACATGGTGATCGCCAACGATGAGTGGTGGAACGGCCTGCCGGCGGACGTGAAGCAGGGGTTGAGCCAGGCGATGGCGGAATCCATCGCCTACGGCAACCAGGTTGCGCTGGATGAGGATATGGCCTTCCGCCAGAAGGTCATCGACGACAAGAAGGCCAAGCTGATCCAGCTGACGAAAAAAGAGCGGGCGCAATGGCGCGACGCGATGAAACCGGTGTGGGCGAAGTTCGAGGCGGATATCGGCAAGGATCTGATCGATGCCGCAGTAGCCGCCAACAAGAAGTAACAAGAGCAAAGAGCCGGGTTGAGCAAGCCCCCGCCATGCACGGGGGTACCACAGGGAGGCGGCATGAAGTTATTGAAACGACTGGACGAATGGCTGATTGCCATTCTGCTGGCGGCGATGACGCTGCTCACCTTTGCGCAGGTCGTCATGCGCTATGTGTTCAACTCCGGTTTCACCTGGGCGCAGGAACTCACCACCATCCTGTTCGCCTTCATGATCTTCATCGGCATCTCCTACGGCGTGCGCGTCGGCGCGCATATCGGTGTGGATGCCCTGATCAAACTGTTCACTCCCAAAGTGCGCCGCATCGTGTCCATCGTCGCGGTACTGTTGTGTCTGCTGTATGCCGGCATGGTGATCTACGGCTCGTTCCAGTATGTGATGAAGATGAAGAAGATCGGCATCGAGCTGGAAGACCTGCCGGTGCAGATGTGGCTGGTGCGCGCCATCCTGCCGATCGGCTTCACCCTGCTGGCCCTGCGTTTCCTGCCGGTGCTGTATAACCTGATGCGCGGCAAGTCCGACCACCTGCGGCTGGCGAACGAGGTGGAAGAGGCGCTCAAATTGAAGCAGGAGGCGGGCAAATGAACACCCTGTTCCTGTTCTCCTGCCTGTTCTTCTTCATGGCCATCGGCATGCCGGTCGCCATCTGTCTGGGGCTGTCCAGTCTGCTGACCATCGCCTTTTTCGCCCACGACTCGCTGGCATCGTTGTCCATCAAACTGTACGAGACCAGCGAGCATTACACGCTGCTGGCCATCCCGTTCTTCATCCTCGCCGGGGCATTGATGTCCACCGGCGGCGTGGCGCGGCGCATGGTGGACTTCGCCATCGCAGCGGTCGGCCACCTGCGCGGCGGGCTCGCCATCGCTTCCATCCTGGCCTGCATGCTGTTCGCCGCGGTGTCCGGCTCCAGCCCGGCCACCGTGGTCGCGGTCGGCTCCATCGTCATCGCGGGCATGGTGCGCAGCGGCTACCCGCAGCCGTTCGCGGCGGGTGTGATCTGCAACTCCGGCACGCTGGGCATCCTCATCCCGCCCTCCATCGTGATGGTGGTATATGCCGCCGTGACCGAAGTCTCGGTCGGCCGCATGTTCATGGCCGGAGTCATCCCCGGCTTGTTGCTCGGCCTGATGCTGATGGTGGCGGTGCACTGGCGCGTGCGCAAACTGAATATCGCGCCCACGCCGCGCGCACCACTGCGCGAAGTGCTGGGAAAGTTCCGCGAATCCATGTGGGGCTTGGCACTGCTGGTCATCATCATGGGCGGCATCTACGGCGGCGTGTTCACGCCCACCGAAGCGGCGGCCGTGTCGGCCGTGTATGCCCTGTTCGTGGCAGTGTTCATCTACCGCGACCTGAAGTTCAAGGACCTGCCGGAGGTGTTCGTCGACGCCAGCCGCACCACCGTGATGCTGATGTTCATCGTCGCCAACGCCATGCTGTTCGCGCATGTGCTGACCACCGAGCGCATCCCGCAGACCATCGCCGAACACATCGTGGCTTACGGCATGGAACCGTGGATGTTCCTGCTGGTGGTCAACATCATCCTGCTGGTTGCCGGCAATTTCATGGAACCGACCGGCATCATCCTCATCCTCGCCCCCATCTTCTTCCCCATCGCCACCCAGCTCGGCATCGATCCCATCCACCTCGGCATCATCATGGTGGTCAACATGGAAATCGGCATGGTCACGCCCCCGGTGGGCCTGAACCTGTTCGTCACCAGCGGTATCACCGGCATGAGCATCATGCAAGTCACCCATGCCGCCTTGCCCTGGCTGCTGGTGCTGCTGGCCTTCCTCGGGCTGGTCACCTACATCCCCGAGATCAGCTTGTTTCTGCCGGATTTGCTGTTCAATTAGAGAGCGTCTGCCCGTTCTATATATTGCCTCCAACAGGAAATATATAGGCCTGCGGCGAGTTATATAGGCCATTTGGCATATATCCCCTTAAAAAAAAATGTAGTAAGGTCGGTGCGACTGATAACTATGGGCTGGCGATTTTGGCCAGCTTCTTTTTGCACTGATTTCCTTGCTCAATGCACCAATTTTTCAAAAAACTAATTAACTTCTGGGCTTTGCTATTTGTTGTTTCCTCGCTTTGGACGCACAGCACTTATGCCGATATAGAAACGACGGACACCGAGGCGTTGCGTAATCGGTTGCGACAAGAGGCACTTGAGCGCGAACGTTTGCAACAACAGCCTAATGTTGATCTTCAGGTGAAACCATCTGTCAGGGCAGTTGCCGCATTTCCTGAAAACGAAACACCTTGTTTTGCGATCCAACGGTTCAATATTGTTATTCCCGAGCAACTCTCCGTTGCAGCCAAACGCCATGGCGCAAGTACATCTTCCCGCAACACATTTTATTTTGCTAAAAAATATCTGGAGCACTTCAAAGGCCGTTGCATTGGCTACGGCGGCATCAACTTCATTGTTCAGAATCTGACGATGCAGATATTGGCGCGTGGATACTCCACCACACGCATCGGCATACCCGAGCAAGACCTTGCGAATGGCACACTCATGCTCACCTTGGTACCAGGACTTATTCATGAACTGAAGTTTGCCGATGCCAACACCGCCGGGACATGGAAGAACGCTTTTCCTGCTGCTTCGGGCGACCTTCTGAATTTGCGGGATATTGAACAAGGGCTGGAGCAAATGAAGCGCGTCCCCAGCCAAGAGGTCGACATGCAGATTGTGCCGGCGGGCAGCATGGGCGAAAGCGATGTTGTCATCTCGCTCAAGCGCATAAAGCCGTGGCGGATCGTTACAACGCTGGACGACACGGGGGCGAAAGGTACGGGTAAATATCAAGCCGGTCTTCAGTTCGCATGGGACAACCCGCTGGGAGCAAACGATCTGCTCAATATCGTCCTGAACTCTGATGCAAATCGTGACGACTATCAACATGGCACACAAGGCAACAACCTCTCATATTCCATCCCGTTCGGCTATTTGACTGCCTCCCTTTCGGCAGGCGAGTCCACCTACCATCAACGCATTCAGGGCGCAGTGACCAGTTTTGTTTCCAGTGGCAAATCGCAAAATTTCGAAGCAAAACTGAACTACCTTTTCCATCGCAATCAATTCAGCAAGACGAGTTTGCAGTTCCGCACGACCAAACGCTGGAGTCGCTCCTACATCGACGACACCGAAGTTGCCGTGCAGAAGCGCAACACAACCCATGCAGAACTTTCGCTCATCCATAAACACAACATCGGCCAGGCGCAACTGGACACCACATTTTCCTATCGATGGGGCGCGCCATGGTTCGGTGCGCAGGAAGAGGCGGCGAATATCGCAAATGGAAGTTATCGCTATCGTCTCGAAACCCTTGATACGACATTGAACATCCCGTTCAAGATCAAAGATCACCCTCTAAGCTATAGCGCCACCTTGCGCTTACAAAATACCAGTACCCCCTTATTTGCCAGCGAATGGTTCTCCATCGGCAACCGCTGGACGGTTCGCGGCTTTGATGGTGAATCATCACTGGGCGCCGAGAAGGGCTTCTTCTGGCGCAACGAACTCTCCTATCCCATTCCCGAGACGCAGCAGTCAAGCTACGTCGGCCTCGACTACGGAAAAGTCTATGGCGACAACGTGGCCAACTTGCAAGGCGATCATTTGGCCGGTTTTGTGATGGGGATGCGCGGTGCGCTGTTCAGAGGCCTGAGCTATGAAGCATTCGCCAGCACCCCAATCAACAAACCGCAGAGTTATCGAAGCGAAGACCCGGCTCTGGGTTTCAGTCTGATGTATCAAATGTGAAGTATCGAAGACGAATTGTTAGGGAGACGCCGATTTATTCCGCTTCGTCGCTCCCGCGAAAGCGGGAGCCCAGTTGAATCAACAAGCTGGATTCCCGCTTTCGCGGGAATGACGAATAAATCAGCAGTTCCTTTGGGGCTATGAAAAAAAGCAGCAACGCGAGGTGATAGATGAGCGACCGTAAATCGAACCAGCAAATTCAATCGACAAGCATGATCGATATTGTTCAGCCCTCGCCGTTGCGCCGCCGCCTCGCCATCCTCACCCTGATCGCCTACATCGGCCAACCTATTGTCGCCACCGCCGAGATCATCGCCGCACAGAACGCCGCCGCGCATCAGCGCCCCACGGTAGACGCCACCGCCAACGGTCTTCCGCTGGTGCAGATCGCCACGCCCAGCGCCGCCGGTGTCTCGCACAACCAATACAACACCTTCAACGTCGATGCCGCCGGTGCCATCCTCAACAACAGCGCCGCCACCGTGCAGACACAGCAAGCCGGATACGTCGTAGGCAACCCCAATCTGGCGAACGGATCGGCGCGAATCATCCTCAACGAAGTCACCAGCGCCAACCGCAGCCAGTTGAATGGCTATACCGAAGTCGCGGGCCAACGCGCCGAAGTCATCATCGCCAACCCCAACGGCATCACCTGCAACGGCTGTGGTTTCATCAACACCAGTCGCGGCGTACTCACCACCGGCGTACCCGTGATGGGTGTCGGCGGCAGTCTGGACGCCTATCGCGTCACGGGTGGCGACATCCAGATCGGTGCATCCGGCCTGAACGGCAGCAACCTCGATCAGCTCGACCTCATCAGCCGCAGCCTCAAGGTGAATGGCGAAATCTGGGCCAACAAACTCAATGCCATCACCGGCCCCAACCAGGTCAAGCACACCGACTTGGGTGTTCAACTCATCACAGGCGACGCCAATCAACCCACCGTCGGCATCGACGTCGCATTGCTAGGCGGCATGTATGCCAACAAGATCCACCTCATCGGCACCGAAGCCGGGGTAGGGGTTAACAGCGCAGGCACACTGGCAGCCCAAGCAGGCGACTTCACACTCGACACCCAAGGACAAATCACCCTCACTGGCAACACAACATCCAGTGGCAACCTCAGCCTCAACAGCGCCGCAGGAATTAACAACAGCGGCACCCTCGACACACGCCAAAACCTGCAGATCACAAACACAGGCGACATCGTCAACAGCGGCAGTCTCACATCGCAAGGCAACCTCACATTGAATGCCGCCACACTCAACAGCAGCGGCACACTGGGTGCGGGCATCGATGGCAACGGCAGCGCCAGCCGGAACGGCAACCTCAGCATCGCCACACAAGGCCAGGCTAGCGCCACCGGTACTAACCTCGCAGGCGGCCAGATCGCAATCAACGCCAGCGCCATCAACCTCGGCGGCAGCTTTACCAGCGCCCAACAAAACATCGCACTCACCGCCAATGCAGGCACTATCGACCTGAACAACGCCCAGACCCAATCGCAGTCAGGCAACGTCAACCTCACTGCCAATGGCACGATCAGCAATGACAACGGCCTGCTGCTCGGCACCCAAATCACCGCCACCGGCACCCAACTGAACAACCGGAACGGCCAGATCGGCGCACAGCGAATCGTCATCACCGGCAACCTGCTGGACAACAGCAGCGGCCTTGTTCAAGCCGAGCAGCTCGACTTCACCCTGAATAACCTGACTAACCGCGCAGGCGGCATCCACCAAACCGGCACACAGCCGCTCACCGCAATCATCATCGGCAACGTGCTGGACAACACCGGCGGCTGGATACAGAGCGACAGTGACGATTTAACGGTAGGGGCCAACAGCCTGACCAACGACAACGCCGGGCAAATCGTCCATACAGGGCAGGGCACGCTGACCGTCAATGTTACGGGTGCGCTTGGCAACAACGGCGGCCTCATCAGCAGCCAGGGCAACACAAGCCTCAGTGCAGGCAGCCTCAACAACCAGGGCGGCGTCATCAGCGTTACAGGCAACGGCGACATCACCAGCCAAAGCACCTTGGACAACAGCGCCAGCGGCTATATCGGCGCCACCGCCCTCACACTGACTGCAAACAACGGTGCCGTAAACAACAGCGGCGGCAAGATCGAAGCAGACACCGGCCTGACACTCAATGCGCAAAGCCTGAGCAACAGCGGCGGTGCCATCAAAGTCCTCAGCGCAACGGACGTACAAGCCAACGCAACGATACTCCGCATCACCACCACGCAAGACCTCATCAACAACGCCCTGAACGGCGTTGCTGGCTTCATCGGCAGCAACGGCCAACTCACCCTCAGCAGTGCCGCGCTGAACAACGACGGCGGCAAGCTCTATGCCAACAACGATCTGGTGCTGACTACCGGCGCCGCGCTGAGCAACCAAAGCGGCCTTATCCAGACCGACAGCGACCTGAGCTTGATCGCCACAGGCGCACTCAACAACCAAAGCGGCACTCTGGAAGCCAACGGCAGCAGCAGCCTGTTCAGCCTCACTGCAGCCAGCATCGACAACACCCTGGGCGGACGCATCGCCAACTCAGGCACTGGGCTGACCGCCATCAATGGCGGCAGCCGGATCGACAACGATGGCATATTGGGCGGCAACGGCGATCTCAATCTGAATGCGGGAGTACTCAACAACACGGCAGGCGGTCTCGCCTTTGCGGGCAACGACCTGACATTGGGCATCACAGGCAGCGCCAACAACAGCGGCGGCAATCTGTATGCCACGAACAAACTCACGCTAGACCAAGCTGCCATCAGCCTGAACAATGCTGGCGGAAACATCAGCAGTGGCAACACTCTGATACTCAACGTGGCCGACCTGAACAACCAGAATGGGCAGGTGCAAACCAATGCGGATTTGGCACTCGACACATCTGGCGCACTGAACAACAACGGCGGCCTCATCAGCAGCCAGGGCATCACAAGAATCGGCGCAGGCAGCCTCAGCAATCAAAGCGGTGTCATCAGTGCCGCAGGCAACGGTGACATCACCAGCCAGAGCACAGTGGACAGCACCGGAGGCTACATTGGCGGCACGACAGTCAAGCTGACAGCCAACAATGGTTCAGTCATTAACCGGGGAGGCAGGATCGAAACCGACACCGGTCTGACGATCAACACACAAAATCTGGATAACAGCGGCGGCGCCATCAAAGTCCTCAGCGCCACCGATGCACAGACCAGCGCAACGATGCTCCGCATTACCGCCACACAAGGCATCATCAACAACGTGCTGAACGGCGTAAGCGGCTTTATCGGCAGCAACGGACAGTTAACGCTCAGCAGCGCCGCGCTGAACAACAACGGCGGCAAGCTCTATGCCAACAACAATCTGGTACTAACTACCGGTGCCGCGCTGAGCAACCAAAGCGGCATCATCCAGACCGACAGCGACCTGAGCGTGACTGCCACAGGCGCACTCAACAACCAAGGTGGCACCATCGAAGCGAATGGCGACACCAGCCTGTTCAGTCTCACTGCAGCCAGCATCGACAACACACTGGGCGGACGCATCGCCAACTCAGGCACAGGGCTTACCACGCTCAATGGCGGCAGCCGGATCGACAACGACGGCACACTGGGTGGCAATGGCGATCTCAATCTGAATGCGGGCATATTCAGCAACACGGCAGGCGGGCTCGCCTTTGCGGGCAACGATCTGACATTAACCATCACAGGCAGCGTCAACAACAGCGGCGGCAATCTTTACGCAGCAAACAATTTATCGCTCAACCATGCTAATGCCAGTCTGAATAACAGCGGCGGCAACATCAGCAGCGGCGGCAATATCACGCTAAATATGGCAAGTGCAAATAACCAGAACGGCCAAATACTTTCGGGTCGTGACAACAGTTTGGTTGCAAATAGCTACACAGGCTTGGGGACGGTTGCTGCTTATGGAAACAACACGATCAGTCTGCAAGGTGGCTACACGAATGCGGCTGGAAATACGTTTGCTTCCAATGGGAATCTGACGCTAACGACGACAGGCGACTTTATCAACCAAACCGCATTGGAAGCAGGGGGAGGCTTGACGGTAAATGCCGCCAATATCGACAACCGTGCCGGTGCGCTTATCAACTCGAACTTAAGCACGCTCAATGCAGTGAGCGGCACCATCACCAATGGCGGGCGCATTGAAGGAAATGGTGTGGAAACGCACAGCATCACATTTAGCAACAGCAACAGCGTGATGGGCGATACGCTCAATCTCTATGCAACGAATCTGGATAACAGCGGAAGCACGGCATTCATTGGCGCAACCCAGAGCATCAATCTCATCATTGCCAACACACTCACCAATCAGAATGGCGCAAACCTGTACAGCCTTGGAGATGTCAATATTGGTTCCAATGTCGCCATTAATGGCAGCGGGAATTTGAGCGGCAACAGCGTAAGCATTCAGAACCGGAGTGCCACGATAGAAGCAGCAGGCAACCTGCGTTTGGCTGCTAATACAGTCACCAATCAACGGACAGCCGTAGGTGTGGAATGGGGGCCAGTTCGGACAGGGCCGACAGTCACCGTGGCACCTGGATATAACACCCAGAACACCCCCAGCTACACCTCGACTTTAGAAGATCAGCGTTTTAGCGCAATCACGACCTCTGCAGGAGAATTGCTTGCTGGCGGAAATATGATAATGAGTGGCGCAACGCTCAATAATGAATACAGCATCATCATCGCGGGTGCAGCACTTACGACAAACCCAATGACGGTTAATAATGTAGGTGCGCCATTCCAGCAAAGAGAAGTTCGAAGCGGAAGTATCAGTTATCTTGTGGATACGTTCGTGCCCCAATCTGGAACGTGTGGTTGGATAAAGATTAATTGTGTTTTTGCGCACGTGGTTACCACAACAGCCACGACACCTTACAGCGCAACGATACTTTCAACACCTGTCGCTAACAGCAATCAATTCACTGCCGTTCAATATTCGCCAGGTGCCTATGCAGCGGCGCAGAATTTGCACGCAATTGGTCAGGGCGCGGTGGTGTCTGTAGGGGAAGTTTCAGGAGCAACATTAGGTGCGGGGAGTGCATCACAGATTGTTGAGGCGTCAGCGTCTACGGTTGGGGCAGTTTCAGGAGCAACATTAGCTGCAGGGAGTGCATCGCAGATCATTGAGGCGGCAGTGGTAACAATTGCCGAGACAGCAGGCCAAAATATCGGCATAGCTAATGTGCGCCCTGTCGTTTCATTGCCCACCAGCAGCTTATACACAATACACAGCCAACCCACGCAGAACTATCTTGTTGTAACGGATGCACGTTTTACCAGCTATCAGGAATTTGTCTCCAGCGACTACATGCTTGGCCGCTTGTCACTCGATCCGCAGCAGATCCAAAAGCGCCTAGGAGATGGTTTCTACGAACAGAAGCTGGTGAACGAACAAATCATGCAGCAAACAGGCCAGCGCTATTTGGGCCAATACGCCACCGCCAACGAGCAATACTCCGCCTTGCTGGATGCGGGAGTCTCGGCGGCCCATGACCTTCAGCTCGTCCCCGGCATCGCGCTCACGGCCCAACAGATCGCCGCGTTGCAACAAGACATCGTCTGGATGGAAGAAAGAGACGTAGTTCTGACCGATGGCAGCACGCAACGCGTATTGGCCCCGCAACTCTACCTGTCCCAGTTGAGCAAAGCCGACCTCTCGCCAAGCGGAGCCATCATCGCTGCCAATGACATAAGCATGGTCACAAGCGGGGATATCAACAACAGTGGCGTCATACAAGGTCGGAACAGCAATATTCTGCAAGCAAAGAATATTACCAATAGCGGCATCGTTGCCAGTCAAGGCATCACCCTGCTCAAGGCTGATGCCGACATTCTGAACCTGTCTGGCCAGATCAATGGCGATATCGTCGGACTGATCGCTGGTCGAGACATAGTCAACCAGCGTGCCAGTCAGCAAATCTTGCAAACGTCGCAACGTGAAGAAATGCAGGTCATCTTTGGTATGCGGCTGTCCAATTTGATGTCTGACACGATCATCAGCACGCAACTCGGACTTGAATCCGGCATACGTTCCACAAATGCGCTCACACTCAGCGCCGGTCGTGACATCACACTCATTGCCGCAGGCCTCACCAGTGGTGGTGACGCAAGCATCAATGCCGGAAGGAATCTGACGGCTGGCATCATTTCCGCTACAACGAGCGGTACTACCTCACGTTATGCAGCGACACGCACCGAGGTAGTTCAGATCGGCAGTACCATGCAAGCAGGCGGAAGACTCAGCATGAAATCCGGCAACGACATGAAACTCACAGCGACAAGCGTGGATGCTGGACAAAATGCCAGCCTGGTGGCAGGCGGCAACCTCACTGTTGCGGCGGCCAAGAACAGTGTCAAATCGAGTTTCGATGCAGGCATCGTTCAACAGCGCACCTACGACGAAACCGTCATCGGCAGCAGCATAAATGCAGAAGGCGACATCACCCTGGCCGCCATCCGTCCAGACGCCCTTGCCACCACGGTGGGAGAGGGCGGGCGAGCGGGGGTAAAACAACCTGGCACCCTTACCCTGCTGAGCGCCCAAGTCACCAGCCAGAGCGGCCAGGTCAACCTGATTGCCTCGAATGATGTCGCCATCGGCACTACTGAAGAACAACACGATTACTTCCAGCAAACCCATGTCGAATCCAGTGACCTGTTCTCCAGCAGCAGCACCACCACCCGCACCGAAAGCGCCCGCACAGATGCCATCGGCAGCGTCCTCTCCGCGGACAAGATCGACATCGTCTCCGGCCGCGACATCAACGTCACCGGCAGCAGCATCGCGGGCACCCAGGACGTCGGCCTGACCGCCGCCAACGACATCAACATCAAGGCCGCGACCAGCACCTACAACCAGAGCTACTACAGCCACACCACCGAGAGCGGCCTCATGTCCGGAGGCGGTATCGGCTTCACCATCGGCAGCCGCGAACAAACCGACCAGAGCAACGCCAACGGCACGTTGCAGAGCCAGAACCGCAGCCTCGTGGGCAGCACCAACGGCAACCTCACCCTCAACGCAGGCGAACACGCCAAAATATCCGGCAGCGACCTCATCGCCGCCAACGACCTCACCGTCACCGCCGAGAACATCACCTTCGACACCGGCCTGGATCGCAACACCGCCACCGAAAGCCACGACTTCAAGCAAAGTGGCCTGAGCATCGGCTTGTCTGGCGGTGTGATCGGTTATGCCCAGGCCGCGGCAGGGGAAGCCAAAACTACAGTTTCCGGGAACGGGACCGCACGTCGTGTCGCCAATCTGGCGATGTTACTGGATGATGCCACCAGCCTGAAAAACGGCGTATCCGATATGGTGGAGGGCTTCAAGAACAACGGCATTGCCGGAGCCACCAAGGCATCCGGCATATCGCTCAACATTTCCGTCGGCTCAAGCAGCAGTTCCAGCGAGTCGCGATCCGTCAGCGAAACCGTTGTCGGCAGCCGCGCCATCGCGGGCGGGAGCCTCACGTTGACGGCCACCGAAGGCGACTTGAATGCCGTCGGGTCGCAAATTGCGGCCAAGGACGTAGCGCTGAATGCCGCAAAAGACATCGTGCTGGAGTCGGCGCAAAACACAAACACCGCGAGCAGCCAGTCCAGCAGTTCCAGCGCCAGCGTCGGCGTGAGCGTTGGCGTTAGCAGCCAGGGCGTTGGCGTTTCGGCCAATCTTGCCGTTGCACAAGCCAGCGGCAACAGCGACCTGAAACAGACGATCCAGGCCAACACCCAAGTCAGCGCGAAGAACAAGCTCACGCTCAACAGCGGAGGCAACACCACCCTGGCGGGTGCGCAAGCCAAGGGCGAGCGCATCGAAGCCACTGTCGGCGGAAATTTCACGGTGGAAAGCCGCCAGGATGCCAGCAGCTTCGTTGCGTACGACCAGAGTACTTCAGTTGGGCTGAGCGTGCCGATTACAGGCGGCAGCTTCAGCGCGGATTTCAACAGCAGCAACCAGAACATCGACAGCAACTACCGGAGTGTCGTCGAACAAAGCGGCCTGTATGCCGGAAAAGAAGGTTTCGGCATCACCGTGCAGAAACACACCCAACTCGATGGCGGCATCCTTGTCAGCGAGGCGGACGCCGGAAAGAACAGTCTGACCACCGGCACCTTCGGCACGCGCGACTTGCAGAACAGTTCCAGCTATCAGGCCGACAGCAACAGCTTGGGCGTGGACGAAAACATCTTCAGCAAATACGGTGCGGCCAAGACCTCGCTCAGCAGCGCATACAACAACATCGACCAGAGCGACCAGCAAAGCGGCATCACCCAGGTGGCCGTGGCGGAGGGCACCATCACCATCGCGAGCAACGACGCGGCAAGCCGGGAGGCGGCAAACAACGTCAGCCGCGATACGGAAAACGCCAACCAGACGGTGCAAGCCTTCGACGGCCAGCAAATCTACGCCAACGTAAAGGATCAGGCTTCGCTGCTGCAATCCGACACCCAACTGGTCACGCGCGTTACCGACGACGCCTACAACACCATGTTCAACACCGACCCGAAGGTCTATAAAGTGACCTGCCCGCCGGGAGAAAATTGCACCAAGAACCCGGACAAGGCAACGGTGTCCGAAGTGACCGATATGACGGAAATCAAGAGCGCTGGGGGCAATGTCGTGGTAGCGGTGAACGGCATTTCGAATCCGCTGGAGCGGGCGGGGGACTTGGCGTTCCAGAATACGGATACAGTTTTTAATCCAGAAACTGGACTGAATGATAAGAAGCCGGAAACCATCTACCTCATGCACTACACTCCCGCGAGTACGACGGTCGGCGAGCTGCTCATTGCCGGATACGAGAAGACCCTGACCTCGGTGGGCAGCGGCACGGCCAACTTCCTCGGCTATACCAACCAGGACATTACATATGCCGACATCCTGCAGAGCCGGGCAGGCCAATCCACCACCTCGCTGGGCCACAGCCGCGGCACCATCGTGCAGACCAATGCATTCAACATACTTAATGGTCAGGGTTATACCAACGACCAGCTGACAGTTCGCGGTGTTGGTGGTGCGGTGACGGCGCAGACTTATACGGATGCGGCGAAAGCCGTCAATGATAATCAGGGAAGGAAAATTACCTTCAGCTACTTTGCCAACGATCCTGTATCCGTATGGGCAGGCGGAAATCCTGGCACGGCCTCTCTGAGCGACCTGTGGAGCGTGGCGACGACCTCGAACAGCGTGCACAGTTCGTATGGGACGGGAGCCCCAGGGAGCGGACAAGTGGAAATACTAACGCCGAACGGGCCGCCGGGCGCGGTGCAGGACAATAGCAACCTGATTCGATTTGAAGATGGATCGAGGGTTGACTCGAATCCGATAGGTCGTTAACACAGGTGCAATTATGAGAAAAATTACTGCTGGTTGCTTGATCTTGACTGTGGTACTCACAGGCTGTGTCAGCGAAATTATTCGTAGTAACGATGATCGTTATCTTCGTCCGGGAGCATTGGATCCAGAAGTCAGGCAAGCTTTCAAACGATACGAATACAAACTGATGAATAAGTACATGGTGGGGCACGACTGGCTGATGGGAGTTTATAGCTGTCACTACAACCAGCCGATCTTCGATCCCAATGCGCCTTTGACCATTGCAGGAGATATTGATGAAAAAGATGGAGTCACATATCAATTAAGAGACAGTCCCGCCTATAGAAGAACGGGGAATATCAAATATCTGTCCATCGACCGCTACGTCCGCCCCGAATACACAGTGATCGACGTTGACGGAAAGCATCGCACGGCTAAAGGGTTTGAGCCGATGTGTAATCAAGTCTGGGTAGGTACAGGTCTCGCCTTGACCATATTGATGGTGAAATCGACCCCGGAAGATTGGGAGCCCCGGCTAAGTGCATGGGCAGGGAACATGCCACGCCAATTGGGAAAAGAGCAGGTGGGAAATAATTTATGGCAGGTACAGCGCGTTCCGATGCGGAGCAACGGAGTCTGGAGCGTGGAGGATTGGATGCTACCCATCGGGGATACCGGCTATATGTTCTTGTTTATTTTTTCGGCGGACAAAGATCGTGTCGCAGCCGCTCCCTCGGCACATTCTCAGATGCAGGAAATCTTCCGCCACCTGATCGAGTCGGTGAGGATAGAGCCGATACAGCCGCAAAGCATGCAAAGCATGGGGTCACAAAGCATGCAAAGCATGGGGTCAGGTCTTGCATTATCGCATTTCACCATGCTAAGTTTGCGTCATGGCGCGACCCCTTAGACTTGAGTTAGCTGGCGGGATTTATCACGTGACCTCGCGCGGCGACAGGCGCGAGGATATTTTTCTTAATGATGCGGATCGCCTCGTCTGGCTGGAAATATTTGCCCAAACCTGCAAGCGATTCAACTGGGTCTGCCATGCGTGGTGTCTGATGGACAACCACTATCACATTGTTGTCGAAACCATAGAGGGCAACCTCGCTCAGGGCATGCGCCACCTCAATGGTGTCTATACGCAAACCTTCAATCGCACACACAAGCGCGTCGGCCATGTTTTCCAAGGGCGATACAAAGCCATCATCGTGGAAAAGGAAGGGTACCTGCTGGAGTTGGCGCGTTATGTTGTGCTCAACCCATTGCGTGCCGGGATGGTGAAAAATATTGCCGACTGGCAATGGAGTTCCTATGCGGCCATGCTCGGAGCCCAGCCTGCCCCGGAATGGCTACAGACCGATTGGATACTCGGCCAATTCTCACCGCAGCGCCGCCGGGCGATCAACCTGTATATCGATTTTGTTCGGGCCGGTGTCGGCTTGCCCAGCGTGTGGGAGCAGCTCAGCGGCCAAGTATTCCTCGGCTCGGACAGGTTCCTCAAACGCATGCAGGCGATGACGGACAAGGCCGCCATCGGCGAAATCCCGCGCGCCCAACGCCGTCCCGTAGCCAGGCCATTGGACTACTATCAAACCAAACACCCAGATGCCAAAGCCGCAATGTCTGCCGCTTACGCCACCGGCGATTACACCCTGCAAGAAATCGCCGATCATTTCGGGGTGCACTATGCGACGGTTAGCAGGGCGGTTAAGAAGGGGGACGAGATATGAGTGAGATGGGTGCTATATTGCAAGACCTGACCCCGTTGTTCGGTTCAAGACCTGACCCCGTTGTTCGGTTTCACAACTCCGGTTGCCCAGCAATTCTCGCAGGTGCTAAAAGACGTTCAACAAAGTGACAAATCCGTGAACTGGGTAGCGCACAGCCAAGGTGGGGCGATCTTCTCGGAAGCAGTGAGAATCAGCGGGCAGGATTTATCGAATAACAGTGTGGTGTTTCATAGTGGGGCGAATAATGCGATTGTTACGGACTATTACTTGAAGCAGGCGAATATGAACCAGCAGAAGAATCTTACTCAGGAAACCTATAGAAATTCGCCTTACGATTTTGTTCCGAACGTCATTGGTTTGAACGGTAATCCGCTGGAGATGTTTGTTTCAACAATCTCTATCCCTGCCTTGTTTTCAGACCCATTGACCAGTCCGCATACTTTGCCTTATGGCTGGAAGCCAGCGACAGTCAATTCACAAGGGGGGCTGCCATGAAGTATTTGATAATTTATATTTTAGGTATGTCGCTGGGATTTCCGTGTGTGGGCCGTGCGAGAGAGCTCAATCCATGGGAGGTGGAGTGACCTGCCCAGATTCTTCGGACCATTCATTCTTGGAGAACGGCCTCGGTTTC
>DYJI01000009.1 GCA_020723185.1 Sideroxydans lithotrophicus
GCCCCAACACCTTTACGGTATCCAACCCCAGCCCGGCCGGCTTTACTGCCACTACACTGAGCGTGGTGAACCCCGCCAGTGCGGGGAGCCAGACCATCAAGTTCGATTTCACCGGGACATCGCAGTTCGGCGGCAACTTTGGTGTGAACACACTGACCCAGGACGGTTTTGCTTCCGGTCGCCTGAGCGGTTTCACCACCAGCGCGGACGGCACCATCCTCGGCCGTTATACCAACGGCCAGTCGCGAGCACTGGCGCAGGTGGTGCTGGCCAACTTCACCAGCCCGCAGGGGCTGCAGCCGTTGGGCAACAACGCCTGGGCGGAGACTGCATCTTCCGGCGGTCCGCTGGTCGGCACGCCGGGTTCCAGCAGTCTGGGCGTGCTGCAGTCGTCGGCGGTGGAGGATTCCAACGTGGACCTGACCGCCGAGCTGGTGAACATGATCACCGCGCAGCGCGTGTATCAGGCCAATGCGCAGACCATCAAGACGCAGGACCAGGTGCTGCAGACACTGGTGAATCTGCGCTAAGTGAAAGGATGAGGGGAGACTGACATGGACAGGTTGATCTATACCGCGGCGACCGGGGCGAGCCATATCCTGCATCAGCAGGCGACGGTGTCGAACAATCTGGCCAATGTCAACACGCCCGGGTTCCGCGCCAGTATCGACGCGTTCCGAAGCGTGCCCTTGCAGGGCGAGGGGCTGGCGACACGTACCTTCGTGGTGAACTCCACTGCGGGCACCGATTTCACGCCGGGGGTGATGCAGCAGACCGGTCGCGCGCTGGATGTGGCGCTGGACGGCAAGGGCTGGATCGCGGTGCAGGATGCCAACGGCAACGAGGCTTACACGCGCAACGGCAGCATGCAGATGTCGCCCAACGGTGTGCTGCAGACCCGCACGGGACTGACCGTGTTGGGGGATGCCGGGCCACTCACCATCCCGCCCGACACCTCGATCACCATCGCCAAGGACGGCACCATCTCCACCGTGCCGACCACCAACCAGAAGAACGGCGTGATCGCCGTGGGTCGTCTCAAGCTCACCAATCCGCCGGAAGAGCAGATGGTGCGCGGCGAGGACGGTTTGTTCCGCACCCGCGACGGCAACCCGGCTGAAGCGGATGCCAATGTCACCGTAGTCAGCGGCAGTCTGGAAGGCAGCAACGTCAACACGGTGGAGGCCATGGTCAACATGATCACGCTGGCGCGCCAGTTCGATACGCATATGAAACTGTTGCAAAATGCGAACGACAACGCCAAGAAAGCCAGCTCGCTGCTCAATATCAACGGCTGATCCCTTCCCTGAGTCTCCCGATACCGGGCGCTAGCCCGGCTGCGATCCGCCAAATCGGGAATAAGCGCGTTTTTCTCCTTGTGTTCGCCGGATGCATTCGCCGGCAGCGGGGTAATGTGGCAAGCAAGCACAGTACACCGAAAGGACACGCATCATGATTCGCTCATTGTGGATTTCGAAGACCGGTCTGGAAGCACAGCAGACCCAGATGGACGTCATCTCCAACAACCTGGCCAATATCAATACGTCCGGTTTCAAGCGCTCGCGCGCCGTGTTCGAAGACCTGCTGTACCAGAACCTGCGCCAGCCCGGTGCGCAGTCTTCGCAACAGACACAGATCCCATCGGGCTTGCAGATCGGTACCGGTGTGCGTCCGGTGGCGGCCGAGCGCATCCACACCCAGGGCAACCTGCAGCAGACCGGCAACCAGCTGGATGTGGCGATCCAGGGGGCGGGCTTCCTGCAGGTGCTGATGCCGGACGGCACGACCGGCTATACCCGCGACGGTTCGCTCCAGTCAGATGGACAGGGGCAGCTGGTCACCGCCAACGGTTTTGTGGTGCAACCCGCTTTGACCATCCCTGCCAATGCGACCTCGATCACCATCGGCCAGGACGGCGTGGTCAGCGTCACGCAGGCCGGGTCGAGTGCGCCGGTGCAGATCGGCAGTATCCAGCTGGCGACTTTCGTCAATCCGGCCGGACTGGAGAGCATGGGGCAGAACCTGTACCTGGAGACCGCTTCCAGCGGCACCCCCAGCACCAACGTGCCGGGCACCAACGGTACCGGCACCCTGAGCCAGGGCTATGTCGAGACCTCCAACGTCAATGTGGTTGAAGAACTGGTGAACATGATCCAGACCCAGCGCGCCTATGAGATCAACTCCAAGGCCATCACCACATCCGACCAGATGCTGCAGCGGCTTGGCCAGATCTAACGAGGTGCATCATGCGTAATTTGAGTGGAGTGATCAGCGTTCTGGCAGCCGGCTGGCTGCTGGTCGGCTGTGTGCCCAGTACCAATATCCGCGAGCCCCTGACTGCGGCACCGTCTTACGACCGCGCTGTGCCGCCACCGGCCAACGGCTCTATCTTCCAGGCGGGTGTGAACGACCGTCCACTGTTCGAGGACCGCCGTGCGCGCCGGGTCGGTGATGTCGTCACCATCAGCATCGTCGAGACCACTTCTGCCACCGGCAAGTCGGGCGTCACGCAGGAGAATACCGGCAGTCTGGCAGTGACCTCGCCGGCGATCACCGGCGGCCTCTCCGGCAACAGCAGCGTCAAGACCGGCATCAAGAACGATGCTTCGGGTTCCAATACTTTCACCGGCACCTTGACCGCGACCGTCACCGAAGTGCTGCCCAACGGCAATCTGCGTGTGGCGGGCGAGAAGCAGGTCAGCATCCGCTATTCGGATGAGTACGTGCGCTTCTACGGCGTGGTCAATCCGGACGATATCAGCGGAAGCAACAGCGTGCTGTCGACCAAGGTGGCCGACGTGCATCTGGAATACAAGGGCGCGACCAATCTGGATGGCGCGGCGGTGACCAGCATGTTCGCGCGCATCTTCACCACTGTCCTGCCGTTCTAGGAGACTGTCATGAAAAGCATCCTCACCCTCATCTGCGCGGCACTGCTGGGGTTGGCCGCGATGCCGGCGGCGGCGGAACGTATCAAGGATCTGGCCAGCGTGCAGGGCGTGCGCGAGAACCAGCTGCTCGGCTACGGCCTGGTGGTCGGCCTCGACGGCAGCGGCGACCAGACCACCCAGACACCTTTCACCGTGCAGAGCACAATCACCATGCTGGCGCAGATGGGCGTGACCCTGCCGCCCGGCACCAGCCTGCAATTGAAGAACGTGGCAGCGGTGACGGTGACGGCTTCGCTGCCCGCGTTCTCGCGCCCAGGCCAGACCATCGATGTCACGGTCTCGTCCATCGGTAACGCCAAGAGCCTGCGCGGCGGCACGCTGTTGATGACGCCTTTGAAAGGTGCCAACGGCCAGGTGTATGCGATGGCGCAAGGCAGTCTGGTGGTGAGCGGCGCGGGCGCGGCAGCGGGCGGCAGCAAGACCGTGATCAATCACTTGAGCGTGGGACGTATCCCGGCCGGTGCCACAGTGGAGCGCGAGGTGCCGACTGCGCTGGGGCAGGGCGACTATATCTATCTGCAACTGAACACGGCGGATTTCACCACGGCCGCACGCATGGCCGACACCATCAATCGCGATGTGTCGCCGGACTTCGTTATCGCCAACGCACTGGATGCGCGCACGGTGCAAGTCTCGGCCCCGCCCGGGTTCGAGCGCGTGCAGTTCCTGTCGCGTCTGGAGAACCTCTCCGTCGATGCGGCGGCCGGCAGCGCCAAGGTGATCGTAAACGCACGCACCGGCTCGGTGGTGATGAACCAGCAGGTCTCCCTGAGCGAATGCGCGGTGGCGCACGGCAACCTGACCGTGGTCATCAGTGCCGACAATGCAGTGAGCCAACCCAATGCGCTGGCGGGGGACACCGCAGCGGTCAGCAATGCAGACATCAAGATCGAGGCGTCCGGCGGTAATCTGCTGCATCTGAAAAACGGTGTGGCGCTGGGTGATGTGGTCAAGGCGCTGAACTCCATCGGTGCCACACCGCAAGACATGCTGGCCATCCTGCAGGCCATGAAGGCAGCCGGTGCCTTGCGCGCGGAACTCGAGATCATCTAAGGGCGGGCGATGGCACTCTCACCGGACAGTTTGAACGGACTCGCGGCGGACAGCCAGGCGCTGGACCGTCTGCGCTATCAGGCGAAACAGGCACCGGATCAGGCGCTGAAAAAAGTCGCGCAGCAGTTCGAGATGGTGTTCCTCAACATGATGATGAAGAGCATGCGCGAAGCGACGCCGCAGGACGGTATGATGGACAGCGAGCAGACCAAGCTGTTCACCGGCATGCTGGACCAGCAGTTGGCGCAGGAGATGTCCAAGCGCGGCGTGGGCTTGGCGGATGTGATGGTGCGCCAGTTGAGCGGCCAGCAACCCGTCGTCGTCGCACCGGCTCCGGCCGCTGTATCTTCCGCTTATCAGCCTATGACGCAGCAAGGTTTCATCGAGCGCATGCAGCCGCATGCCGAGCGTGCCAGCCGAAAGACGGGTGTGCCGGCCGATTTCATCATGGGGCAGGCGGCGCTGGAGAGCGGATGGGGCAAGCGCGAGATCAGGAATGCCGACGGCAGCAGCAGCCATAACCTGTTCGGCATCAAGGCCGGCAGCGACTGGAAGGGCAAAGTCGCGGAAGTGACAACCACCGAATATGCCGACGGCGTCGCCAGCAAGCAGGTTGCCCGTTTCCGGGCCTATGATTCCTATGCCGATTCCTTCCAGGACTATGCCCGCCTGCTGAGCGAGAATCCGCGCTATGCGGGTGCCTTGGGTCAGTCGAATGCGGTAGACTTCGCCCAGTCGCTGCAGAAAGCCGGCTATGCCACCGATCCGCGCTATGCCGACAAGCTGGCGGGGGTGATCGGCAGTATCAGCACAAAGGCCTAAAGTATTTTGGCGACCTGCCGATAAACTAGGCGAAGGATCGTCAGGAGAGTCACATGGCTTCAGTCTATAACATCGGTGTCAGCGCGCTAAAGGTGGCCCAGGCGGGCATCAGCGTTACCACGCACAACATCGCCAATGCGAACACGCCGGGTTATTCGCGGCAGGAGATCATCCAGGGCACACAGATATCGCAGAACCTGGGCCAGGGGTATTTCGGCTCGGGTGCGGATGTGATCGGCATCACGCGCCAGTACAGCGACTTTCTCGGTGCGCAGCTCACTGCGGCACAGACCCGTTCCAGCAACCTGTCGACCCAGTACGACCTGTCGGTGCAGGTCAGCAACCTGCTGGGTGACGCCGACGGCGGTTTGAACACCGCCCTGCAGGACTTCTTCGCATCGGCCAACACGGTCGCCAACTCGCCCGAATCACTGGCCGCGCGGCAGACCCTGATGGGCAGCGCGCAGTCCCTGAACAACCGCATGCACACGCTGAACAGCCGTCTGGTCGAGATCCGCGACAGCCTGAACGGGCAGATCAGCAACAGTGCCAACCTTATCAACAGCTATGCCAAACAGATCGCCGCCTTGAACGACAACATCGTCAAGGCGCAGGCGCAGGGCGGGCCGGCTCAGTTGCCGAACGACCTGCTGGACCAGCGCGACTATCTGGTGTCGCAGCTGAGCCAGGAGATCGGGGTCACCAGCGTGAAGCAGGTGGATGGTTCGATGGACGTTTTCATCGGCAACGGCCAGTCGCTGGTGATCGGCACCCAAGTGTCCTCGGTACAGGTCACGACCTCGGCAACCGATCCCAGCACGCTGGAATTGGCCTATGTCAGCAGCAAGGGGGCGATCAGCCGCATCCCGCAGGATGCATTGCAGGGCGGCAACCTCGGCGGTTATCTGACCTTCCGTGACACCATCATGGATCCGGCCCGCAACGCTTTGGGCCGCATCGCCATCGGTATCGCCGACACGTTCAACACCCAGCATCAGCAGGGGCAAGACCTGGCCGGTGCCCTGGGCGGGAAATTCTTCAGCATCGCTACGCCTCAAGTCGCGGCAGCGACCACCAATGTGGGCAACTCCACCGTGGCTGCGACCATCGCCGATCCGGGTAAACTGACCACGGACGATTACCTTCTGCAGTTCGACGGCACGGCTTACACCCTGTTCAACCGCACCACCAATACGGCAGTCCAGTCGTTCACCCCGGCTGCTTTGGCTACGCCGCAGACCGTGGCCGGTACCGGCATCACCCTGCAGCTGACAGCGGGGTCGGTTGCCGATGTTTCCGGTGATTCCTATGTGATCCGTCCCACGGTGGCGGGTGCGCGCGATTTCGGCCTGCTGGTCACCGACCCGGCCAAGATCGCAGCCGCCAACCCTGTCCGTAGCAATGCACCCATCACCAATCTGGGCAACGCGACCATCGCACAGCCCACACTGGCGGGGACGCTGCCGCTGAATGCCAACCTGCAACAAGCGATCACCATCACTTTCACCAGTGCCACCAGCTACACGGTGAGCGGGACCGGTGCGCCGGCGGGAGCGCAGACCTACACCAGCGGGGCGGACATCACCATCAACGGCTGGACCACGAAAATCACAGGCACCCCCGCCGCGGGTGACACGTTCAGCGTCACGACCAATACCAACGCGTCCACTGACGGCAGCAACATGCTGAAGCTGGCGCAGCTGCAGACGGCCAATACGCTGGTCAACGGCACGACCAGCTACCAGGGGGCCTATGGTCAGCTGGTGTCGCAGGTCGGCACGCAGACGCGCGAACTGGAAGTGACCAGCAAGGCGCAGGCCACCATGCTGGCGCAGGTGACCAAATCGCAGCAGTCCGTATCCGGCGTCAATCTGGACGAGGAAGCCGCCAATCTGCTTAAATACCAGCAGGCATATCAGGCTGCGGCGAAGGCCATGGCGATCTCGCAATCCATGTTCGATTCATTGCTGCAACTGGGAGGTTAATCATCATGCGCATCAGTACCAGCACACTGTTCAGTGAAGGCGTGACGGCCATGCAGCAGATGCAGAACAATCTGGCCCGCACCAATCTGCAGATCGCCACCGGTCAGCGCATGCTGTCGCCTGCGGATGATCCGGCTGCGGCGGCGCGCGCCATCGAGCTCAACCAGTCGGATGCCTCCAACACCCAGCTCGCGGCGAACCGTACGGCAGCGGCGAACACGCTCGCACTGGCGGAAGGGGTCCTGTCCGGTGTCACATCGGCACTGCAGGACCTGAAGAGCATCGGCGTGGAAGCGGGCGGTGTGATGACCAATGCCACCAGCATGAAAGGTATCGCCACCACCTTGCGCGGCCGCATGCAGGAACTGCTGGGGCTGGCGAACAGTACCGACGGTGTCGGCAACTATCTGTTCTCGGGCGGTCAGGGCAAGGTCAAACCCTTTGTCACGACGGCGACGGGTACGACCTATCAGGGCGATGATGTGCAGCGTCAGGTACAGGTGAGCGCCTCGCGCCAGATGGCCGCGACCGAAGCCGGTTCCGATATCTTCATGCGGGTCCGCAACGGCAACGGCTCGTTCCAGACTTCTGCGGGCACGGGTAACACCGGCACCGGCATCATCGACCAGGGGCAGGTACTGACCGCGCCGTTCAACGGCAACAGTTACCGGGTGACCTTCACCAGCGCGACGACCTTCGATGTGCAGAACCTGACCTCCGCGACTACGGTTTCTACCGGCAACACCTATGTCAGCGGCCAGGCGGTCACTTTCGACGGCATCCAGTTCGAGATCAGCGGCGCACCCGCATCGGGGGATACCTTCGATGTGAAGCCCAGTGCCAACAAGAACGTGTTCGACACGCTGAATGACTTCATCGCGCTGGCGGATGCGCCGCCTGCACCGGGCGATGCCCAGGCTGCCGCAAAATTCAACCAGGGGCTGCAACAGGTCCTGGCATCGCTGGACCAGGCCATGAACAGCGTGTTGTCTTCGCGTGCCACCATAGGCGGCCGTCTGCGCGAGATAGATTCCCTGCAGGCCACCGGCGAATCACTGGGGTTGCAATACAAGAACACGCTGTCGAAGATACAGGACACGGACTATATCCAGGCAGTGACCGACCTGAACAAACAGCAACTTGCGTTGCAGGCGTCGCAACAGTCCTTCGCCCGCGTTTCGCAGCTGTCGCTGTTCGATTACCTGCGTTAGGGATCACCTTCTCGGCATTACGGCACACGGAGCGATCCGTGTGCCGTTTTACTTTGTGCTTTCAGAGCGGGGCGGGGACGGGGCGGCCGCCGAGTTGCAGCATGATGCGGCCGACGGTATCCAGCGCCTGGTGGAACATGTATTCCAGCAGCGGGGCGAGGAACGGAAGCACCAGTGCCAGCACGATGAAGCCGACCCCGATGGTGATGGGGAAGCCGACGGCGAAGATGTTCAGTTGCGGCGCGCTGCGGGTGAGCACACCGAGCGCCAGATTGGTGATCAGCAGGGCGGCGATGAGTGGCAGCGAGAATTGCAGCGCGTAAGCGAAGATGCTGCCGCCCCATTCCGCCGCCGTGCGGAACGCGCCTGCCGACGGTAGCGTGCCGGCGATAGGGAAAGACTGGAAGCTGTCGGCTAATGCGGCCAGCATGTACAGATGCAGGTCCATGGAGATGAAAGTCAGAGCCACGATGATGCCGAGGAACTGCGCCAGCACCGGACGGATGGTGGAGTTCTGCGGATCGAAGAAGTTGGCGAATCCGAGGCCCATCTGCATGCCCGCGATATCACCGGCCATCTCGATGGCGGCAAAGATCAGGCGGATCGAGAATCCCATCATCAGGCCGGCCACCATCTGCTGCAGCAGGATCAGGATGCCTTCGGCCGAAGCCGGGTCGGGCAGGTCATGCAAGTCCAGTGTGGGGGCGATGACGACGGTGAAGATGGCCGCCAGCCCGACCTTGATGCGTATCGGTACCTGGCGGTTGCCGATCACCGGCGCGCTGGCGATCAGCGCCAGCACCCGCGCCATGGGGTAGATCAGCATGGCGATCCAGGCGGTGAGCTGGGCGCTGGTGAAACTGATCACACGCTCAACCTATGATGTAGGGGATGCTGCCGTACAGTCGGGTGATGTATTCCAGCATCAGGTTGACCATCCAGTGGCCGGCGAACAGCAGGGCGGCGAAGATGCCGAACACCTTGGGGATGAACGATAGTGTCATCTCGTTGATCTGTGTCGCAGCCTGGAAGATGCTGACGGCGAGACCGATGGCAAGGGCTGTCAGCAACATGGGTGCCGACAATATCAGGGTAAGTTCGATGGCCTGTTGGCCTATGGTCATCACGCTTTCGGGGGTCATGGGACACCTCTTTCAGAATTGTCAGGTATAGAAACTTTGCACCAGCGAGCCGATCAGCAGGTTCCAGCCGTCGGCCAGCACGAACAGCATGATCTTGAACGGCAGCGAGATGGTGGCTGGGGACAGCATCATCATACCCATCGACATCAGCACGCTCGCCACCACCATGTCGATGATCAGGAAAGGGATGAAGATCATGAAGCCGATCTGGAAAGCGGTCTTCAATTCGCTGGTGACATAGGCGGGCACCAGGATCTTCAGCGGGATGTTCTCCGGGCTCTCCAGTTCCTCGCTGTTGGAGATGCGCACGAACAGGGCCAGATCGGCTTCGCGTGTCTGGCGCAGCATGAATTCCTTGAGCGGTGCGCTGCCTTTTTCGTAGGCCGTCTCCAGGTTCATCTTGTTCTGGCTGTAGGGCAGGTAGGCCTCGTTATAGATCTTTTCCAGCACCGGCGACATCACGAAGAAGGTGAGGAACAGCGACAGGCCGATCAGGACCTGTGTCGGCGGAGATGAAGGTGTGCCGATGGCGGAGCGCAACATGGCCAGCACGATGACGATACGCGTGAAGGCGGTCATCATCAGCAGGATGGCGGGCAGGAAGGTGAGCGACGTGATCAGGATCAGCGTCTGCAGGCTCAGTGTGTAGGTCTGTCCGCCGCCGGCAGCCGGTGTGCTGGTGATCGCCAGCATGCCCGCTTCGGCCGCATGCGCGACCGGCATGCCCAGGCACAATGCGAAGAGCAGGAACAGGACGCCCTGCAGGGACGAGCGGCTAGCCATTGCGCTTCTCCATGTGCTGTCTGAGCCAGCTCTGGAACGATCTTTCAGGGACACCGGCGCCCGTTGGAGCGCTTTCCGGGATGCTGCCTTTGGGCATGGTATGCAGGGCACTCACCTGTCCCGGTGCCACACCGACCACCAGCCAGGTGTCGTTCACTTCGACCAGCACGATGCGTTCGCGCTGGCCGACCGCGATGCCGCTCACCACCTTGAGTGCACTGAGGCCGCCGTGAGCAGGGTGGTTGATGCGTTTCAGGAACCATGCCACCGCCATCACGGCCGCCAGTACCAGCAACAGGCTGACGATCACCTGCAGCACGCTGCCGGACGACACACCGGCGGGCGGCGGGGGCGGGACGTAGGCATTGCGCGCGGCATCCGCCGCATGGGCGAGCGCAGAACAGGATGCTGCAAACAGGGCAGCAAGCAGACGGGTGAGCATGGTTGTGTCCTGGTTTATTTGTTGATGCGGCGCAGTCGTTCCGACGGCGTGATGATATCGGTCAGGCGGATACCCAACTTGTCGTTCACCACCACCACTTCGCCCTGTGCGATGAGGAAGCCGTTGATCAATACGTCCAGCGGTTCGCCGGCCATACCCGCCAGTTCCACTACCGAACCCTGTGCCAGTTGCAGCAGGTTCTTGATCGGCATCTTGGTACGTCCCAGCTCCACGGTCAGCTGCACCGGGATGTCCAGGATCATGTCCAGATCGTTGTGCGCGGTCGCGCCGCCTTCCGCGCCGAATTGTTCAAATACATGCGGTTGAGCCGCCGGTGTCTCGACAGCGGCTTGTTCGGCCATCGCGGCACCCCAATCATCGGCGCTGATCGCGTCTTCTGTTGTGTCTTCAGCCATTTTTTCCTCCAGTTTGAGATTCGCCCGTATCCGTCTTCACCATACGCTCGACCTTCAATGCATAGTGCGAGTTGGATATGCCGTATTTGCATTCCATCACCGGCACGTTATCCACCATCACGCTGACATTCTCGGGCACGTCCAGCGGGATGACATCGTTGACTTTCATGCGCAGCACATGATCCAGCGTGGTCGAAGCATGGCCGAGGATGGCATTGAGCTCGATCTCCGCGGACTGGATCTGCTTGGACAGCATGTGCAGCCAGCGCTTGTCGGCGATGACGTGGTCGCCCTGCATGGTGCTGTAGAGCAGTTCGCGTATCGGTTCGATCATCGCGTACGGCATGCACACATGGATGGAGCCGCCGACGCCGGTGAACTCGACCTCGAAGGTGGTCACCACCACCACCTCGTTGGGGGTGGCGATGTTGGCGAACTGCGGATTGACTTCGGAGCGCAGGAACTCGAAGTCCAGCTTGTAGACCGGCTCCCAGGATTTCGCATAGGCTTCGAACAGCACATCGAGCAGTTTCTGGATGATGCGATGCTCGGTCTGCGTGAATTCTCGCCCTTCGACGCGGGTGTGGAAGCGGCCATCGCCGCCGAACAGGCTATCCACCACCATGAATACCAGATTGGGGTCGAAGATGAACAGCGCGTTGCCGCGCAACGGTTTGACCTGCACCAGGTTGAGGTTGGCCGGCACCGGCAGGTTGCGGATGAATTCGGAGAACTTCATCACCTTGACCGGGCCGACCGACACTTCCGAAGAACGATGGATGAAGTTGTACAGCGCGATGCGGAACAGTCGTGCGAAGCGCTCGTTGATGATCTCCATGGTGGGCATGCGCCCACGTACGATGCGCTCCTGCGTGGCCATGTTGTAGGAGCGGACACCTCCGGCTTCCGAGTCGTCCTTGACTTCCTCGGTCTCACCCGTGACGCCCCGCAGCAGCGAGTCGACTTCGTCCTGGGATAAGAATTCGCTCATGGCCTCACGATCCTCTACTGGATGATGAAATCGCTGAACAACACATCCACCACACCGGTGGTCTTGGGTTCTTTGGGGGCAGCCGGAGCAGGTGCTGTCGCGGCCGGCGCAGATTCCCCATGCGCTGTCTCGCTGTGTGCAGTCTCGCCGTGCGCGGCGGTAGCGTGCGCTGCAACGGGAGCCTCGATCTTATAGCCGAGGATGCCGTCCACTTCCGCGATCACCTGTTCGACCAGCATGGCCTTGCCTTCGGAGCTCACCAGCTCGGAAGGTTTCTTGCTGGATAGCAGGAACAGCAGTTTGCTGCGGATCTCGGGCATCGCATTCTTGATCTTGAGTTCCAGCTCGGGTTCCATGATCTTCAGTGTGATGCCAGCCTGCAAGTATTGGTCGCCTTCCTCGCGTTGCAGATTGACCGTGAACTTCTCGCCCAGCGGGATGAATTTGGGTTCCAGCACAGGAGCCGGCTTGTGCTCTTCAGCGGCATGCTCGGCGGCTGGCGCACTTCCCTTGGTGAAATACCAGCCTGCACCGCCGGCGATGATGAGCACCAGCAGGCCGATCATGATGATCAGCAGTTTGCTGCTCTTCGCGGGCGCTGGTGCGTCCTCTGCGGGAGCGGCTGGTGCTGCGGGCTTTGCGGGTTTTGACGCCATCTCTGTTTCCTTTCCTGTTGATGATGATTATGCGGAAGGCAAAGCTTACACCATCAATCGAATAAGACAGAAATCCGGGCGTATTTCAGGGTTCAGGCGAAAGTGTCCACCATGCCGTCGTGGCGGCTCAACCGTGTGGTCACCGGTAATGGTGTCTCGTCGGCCCCATGTGCCCCAACGGCGCTGTCGTCGCCCCGGGCAGCGCCAGCCTGGCCGCGTTGCTGCTGTTCGCGCGGTGCCTGATCGCTGACTGTGGTGTTGCCCAGCGAGATGCCGCTGTCGGCCAGCATGTCACGCAGACGCGGGATGGATTGCTCGATGGCATCCCGCACTGCAGCGTGGGCCGAAGTGAACTGCAGGGTAGCCTGGTCGCCGTTGAGTTTGAGCGAGATTTCCAGCGGCCCCAGCTGTGCCGGATTCAGGTGCAGTTCGGCGCTTTGCGAACGCTGGGTCGCGATCCATGTCACCTTCTGGCTGAAATCGTCCGCCCATTGCGGCTGGTTCAAAGGTGTGGCGATAGCGGCCTGTGTCACAGCGGGTGCCGCTACTGGGGGCGTGGCGGCCAGCGCGTTGGGGATGCCGGTCGTGGCGGTCGTAGTGGTCGAGGCCTGGATGATGGTGTCCGGCTTGGTGGTTGCGGCGGGGATGCCAGCCTTCTTCCCGGCTTGCAGCGCGGCAACGAATGCCGAGTCGGCTACCGGGTCTGGTTTGGCGGCACGCATCTCGCGCACTTCATGGGTCTCGACTTGCTTGCCAGCCTTGTTGTTGGCGGGCGCGGTATCCGGTTTGACCTCGCCTGCCACGTCGGGCAGGGCGCGGCGTGTGGCTGGATCGCTTGGCTCCACGTCTCCCCGCAACGCGGTGATGGCGGGTGTCACGGCATTAGTTGCGGCTGCAGCCGCAACCGCATCTTTCTGTGTCATCCCGGCCAAACGGCGGTCCTGTTGCAGCAGGCTGGCCAGCAGATCGGCCGGGACCGCAATGCCGTCTGGACGCAACTCGGTAGCAAGCGCTGGCAGCGATGCGTTCGGATCGGCAAGCGACGCGTCGCCCTCCTCAGGTGCGAGCGTCTTCAGGAGCGCGCTCTTGAGGTCGCGGCCTTGCGGGCTCAACTGTTTGGCCAGCAACTCGCCGAATGGTGCAGAGCCGGTGGAGAGGTCTTCGGCAACGGGTGCATTGTTGCCGGGTCTTGCGGCATCGATCTTGCCGCTGTTCGGTGTCTGGCTGCTGAGGATGGGCAGGCTGCTCATGGTCGTTCTCCCTGTCAATTCTTGCGGTCGGTGCGATGCAGGGCGGAGAAGCGTCCGCTCTGTTCATCCTGTTGGCGCTGGTCGGCTTTGGCTTCCAGTTTCTTCTCGTTGTCGGCATGGCGTTGTGCCAGCGCGTCGAACGATTTCATCTTGCGCGTGGTGTCCATCAACTCCCGGCGGCCGGTCTGCACCGAAGAGCCGGCTCTTGCGATCTCGGCCTGCTGTTGCTGGATCGCCTGATCGAGACGTTCGATGAAGCGCTGGAAGTTCTGCATGTCCATCGGCGACATGCCTTGTCTGGCGGCTTCCTCGAACTGGGCGGCGTAGTCGCGACGGTATTGTTGCAGCGCGGCCATTTTGGCCTGCGCATGTTGCTGTTGCTGGTTGAGTTTGCCCAGTTTGCGTGTGGCCGCATCGTTCTTCTGATGAGCCAGGTCTACCAGGGGCGACAATGTGAAGGGTTTGGTCATGGCGATCTTCATCTATTGGCGGCGAACAAGGTCGAGAACTGCGCCTGACATGAACTATACGCTTCTGCCTGGTACATGCCTTGTTTGAGGAATCTTTCCATTTCCGGATAGCGTGCGATCGCCTCATCCAGCAAGGGGTCGCTGCCGGCGACATAAGCCCCCACGCTGACCAGGTCGTGGTTGCGCTGGTAATGCGCATACAAGCGTTTGAAATGCTGCACCTGCGAGAATTGCTCCTCGCTCACCAGATGACTCATGGCGCGGCTGATCGAGGCTTCGATATCGATGGCCGGATAGTGTCCCGCCTCGGCCAGGCGTCGCGACAACACGATGTGGCCATCGAGGATGGCGCGCGCGGAGTCGGCGATCGGGTCCTGCTGGTCGTCGCCCTCGGTCAGCACGGTATAGAAGGCAGTGATGGAACCGCCGCCTTCGGCGCCGTTGCCGGCGCGTTCCACCAGTTGCGGCAGCTTGGCGAACACAGAGGGCGGATAGCCCTTGGTGGCGGGCGGTTCGCCGATGGCCAGCGCGATCTCGCGTTGCGCCATGGCGTAGCGGGTGAGCGAATCCATGATCAGCAGCACGTTCTTGCCCTGGTCGCGGAAATATTCGGCGATGGTGGTGGCATAGGCCGCACCTTGCATGCGCAACAGCGGGCTGACGTCGGCCGGGGCAGCGACCACCACGGAGCGCTTCAGGCCTTCCTTGCCGAGGATGTCGGTGATGAATTCCTTCACTTCGCGGCCGCGTTCGCCGATCAGCCCGACCACGATCACGTCGGCGCTGGTATAGCGCGCCATCATGCCGAGCAGCACGCTCTTGCCCACGCCGGAGCCGGCGAACAGGCCCATGCGCTGACCGCGCCCCACGGTGAGCAGGCTGTTGATGGCGCGCACGCCGACATCGAGTGCTTCGTTGATGGCTGCGCGTTCCAGCGGATTGATGGGGCGGCTCTGCAGGGCGGCGCTGCCGCTTTCCTGCAGCGGGCCGTATTGGTCGAGCGGGCGGCCTGCGCCGTCCAGCACGCGACCGAGCAGGTGATCACCCACCGGCAGATGGCGTGCTAGGTCGGCGGTGCGGCGACGCAACGGTGCCTGTTCGCCGATCCGGTAGGGTGGGCGCACATGTTCCACCGGCACCACGCGAGCGCCCGGCACCAGGCCGTGCACATCGTTCTCCGGCATCAGGAACAGCTTGTCGCCGGCGAAACCGACCACTTCGGCTTCGATGCGGTTGTTGGGAAGTTCTATCCAGCAGGTGCTGCCCACCGCCATGCGCAGGCCGACCGCTTCCATCACCAGTCCGGTGACTTTGGTCAGGCGGCCGCTGACCAGCAAAGGCGCGCTCTGCACTGCCATCTGGCGATGGATCTGCAGTGCGTCTTGCCAGCGCTGTTGGTGGGCGGTCTGCATGCTCAATCCTCCTCGGCTTTCACCAGCCAGGGAGCGTCCTGCCCCATGGCCGCGATCACGCGCGACCAGCGCGCAGCCAGCGTGACATCGACCTGGCTGTTGGCCGTTTCAAGGCGCGCGTCGCCGCGCGCCATGCGCACGTCTTCCAGTATCTTCCAGCCGGTATGCGCGAGCTGTTCTCCCATGCGTGTGCGCAGCATGGCGGCATCCTCGGGATTCAGGATCACATGCGCCGCCTGATTGAACACCGGCAGGCTGCCGATGGCTTCGCGCACCGCTGCCTGCAACAGCTCCGGCTGCACCTTGATGGTCTGCTGGACCACCTGGCGTGCGACATCCAGCGCCAAGCCGGTGAGTTCCTGCACCACCAGATCGTCGATCTGCTGGCTCAGTACATTGGCGAGTTCGACCAGGTGCTGGTTCTCCTGCGCGGCCTGCTGCAGGCCGTCGGCGTAGCCGCGCTGGCGGCCTTCCGCATAGCCCGCTTGTGCGGCTTCCTCGCGCGCCTGCTGCTGCATCTGCTCCAGCTCGACGGCGGTCGGCAGGCTGGCTCGCACGCTGTGGTGCCCGGTTTCGAACGCGGGCAGCTCCCAGCGTTGCCAGGCGGTGAGTGAATCTTCGGCACGGGTGGCGAAATCAGACATACGCGTCTTCTCCCTTGCCGCCCAGCACTATCTGGCCTTCGTCGGCCAGACGGCGCACGACCTTGAGGATCTCCTTCTGCTCGGATTCCACTTCGCTGAGCTTCACCGGGCCCTTGGCTTCCAGGTCCTCGCGCAGCATCTCGGCCGCGCGTTGCGACATGTTCTTGAATATCTTCTCGCGCATCTCTTCGCTGGCCCCCTTGAGGGCGACGATCAGCGATTCGGACTGCACTTCGCGCAGCACCAGCTGGATACCGCGGTCGTCCACTTCCAGGATGTCCTCGAACACGAACATCTCGTCCATGATCTTCTGTGCCAGCTCGGCATCGTGGCTGCGCACCGATTCGATGATCTCTTCCTGTGTGCTGCCGATGTAGTTGAGGATCTCGGCGGCGGTCTTGATGCCGCCGCGTATGCTCTTCTTCGCCAGCGCGTTGCCGGACAGCAGCTTGGTCAGCACGTCGTTCAACTCGTGCAGCGCGGTCGGTTGCACGCTATCCAGTGTGGCGATGCGCAGCAGCACGTCGTTGCGCGTGCGCTCGGTCAGTTTGGTCAGCACGGCAGAGGCCTGGTCGGGTTCCAGATGAACCATGATGGTGGCGATGATCTGCGGGTGTTCATTGGCGACCAGGTCGGCCACCGAATCCGGGTCCATCCACTTCAGGCTCTCGATGCCGCTGGTGTCGCTGTTGTGCAGGATGCGGTCGAGCAGTCCGGCGGCCTTGTCGTCGCCCAGCGCCTTGTTCAGCATGTCGCGGATGTAGCCGCTGGAATCCATGCCGATGGTGGTCTTTTCCGAGGCGCTGGTGTGGAACTCGTCGAACACGTTGGCGATCTGTTCGCGCGACAGGTTCTTCAGTGAGACCATGGCGGAGCTGATCTTTTGCACTTCCTTGGGCTCCAGATAGCGCATCACCTCGGCGGCCTCGTCGGCACCGAGCGTCATGAGCAGGATCGCGCTCTTGTTTACGCCTTCGTCGCTCATTCTTTATTCACCCATTCCTTGACCACCGTGGCGACGATCTTGGGGTCGTCCTTGGCCAGTTGCTTGGCGATCTGCAAATTGTTCTCGTAGGCATGGGCCGCCGACATCGGCTGGCCGTAACCCATGTTGCCACCTTCCTCGCTCTCACCACCGCCGGCATGTTCGGGGGTGGGGCTGAATTCTGCCGCCGACTTGAAGGCCGGTCGGATGATGCCGAACAGCAGGAAGAAAACGCCGCCGATGATCAGCAGATATTTGACGATATCCTTGGCCAGTTCGATGATCTCCGTCTGCTTCCAGATGGGGATCTCGGGCAGTGCTTCGGTCGTGTCGTTGAAGGCACTGTTGAGCAGGTTGAGCGTGTCGCCGCGCTGATCTTCGAAACCGACCGCTTCCTTGATGAGCGAGGCGATCTGCGCCTTCTCCTGTTCGGTGTACGGTGTGGACACGATCTTGCCGTCCTTGTCCGCCACGTTGCGGTTGTTCAGTACCACGGCGACCGACAGGCGCTTGATGTTGCCGGTGGGCAGCTTGGTGTGCTGGATGGTGCGGTCCACCTCATAGTTGGTGGTCTGGGCCTTGTGCGTCTTGTCGGCTGCGGGCGCATTGGCCCCGGTGGCCGGGAGGGCAGTGGCGGGCGACACGATGGGCGCGGTGGCCGGTACCGGCGGCTGGTTGGTCAGCGCACCCGGAACGCCGCCGGCCGTTCTCACGCCATCCAGCGCTTCCGTGCTTTGCATGCTGCGCACGGCGGCCTGGTTGGGCGGCTGGTTCGGCTTGTAGAGTTCCGAGGTCTGTTCGGTGGTGGTGAAGTCCAGGCTGGCGGTGACCTGCGCGCGCACGTTCTGGATGCCGGTGATCGGGCTCAGGATGTCCTCGATGCGCTTCACGTAATCCAGCTCGATCTGGCGCACATATTTCAGTTGCGAAGCATCCAGTATCTGGTGGTTGCCATCGCGCGCAGCGGAGAGCAGGGTGCCGCTCTGGTCCACCACGGTCACGTTCTGCGCCGGCATGTTGGGGACGCTGCTGGAGACCAGATGCACGATGGCATTGACCTGGCCTTCGTCCAGCGAGCGGCCGGCATACAGCGACAGCACCACCGAAGCGGTGGGTTTTTGCTTGTCCTTCACGAATACGCTGGGTTTGGGGATGGCCAGGTGGATGCGGGCATTGGCGACGGAGGCCATGGATTGCACCGAACGTGCCAGTTCGCCTTCCAGGGCACGCTGGAAGTTGACCTGTTCCAGGAACTGGCTGGTGCCGAACTTCTGGTTCTCCATCAGTTCGAAGCCGGTCGTGCCGCCCTTGGGCAGCCCCTGCGCGGCCATCTTCAGGCGCACTTCGTGCACACGGTCTGACGGCACCATCAGCGCGCCGCCGCCCTCGGCGAACTTGTAGGGGATGTTCTGTTGCTGCAGGGACTCGATGACCGCGCCGCCGTCACGCTCGGACATGTTGGCATACAGAACGCGGTAATCCGGGGTCTGCCCCCACATCCATAGTCCCGCCAGCAGCGCGACCGTTGCCGCGACAGCGACCATCAGTCCCAGTTTCTGCTGGCTGGGGATGCCCAGCAGCAGTTGCGCCATCGATGGATTGTTGATGTTCGTAGTAGCCATACTGTTCACCTTGTTCATGCACCGCTTCTAGAAGGTTGTGGCCGGAACCGGTGGTCCTGCCCGTACCTACACTCGTTTTACGATGCGGATTATCTGCCTGTCGAGCAAGTCCGGTCTGTGGAAAAGCGGGGGAATTCCGGCGTTATTCGGCTTTAAACCGCCATCCTGGCCCTGTTACTGTGCCGCCATCGGTCAATGCGCGCAAGCCGCGCCAGGTAAAAGGAGGTGTCCCATGAGCATGAACGTGAGCAATGTAGACAATCTGCTGTCCCAGATGCAGGCGGCCGTCGCGGCCGCCCAGGGTAACGCCTTATCCGCCCCGAAGGCCACCGGCGCTGCCGGAGCTGTCGACTTCGCCAATGTGCTGAAGTCATCGCTGGATGGCGTGAACCAGATGCAGCGCGAGTCCGATGCGATGCAGAAGGCCTTCATACTGGGAGATGACAAGGTCAGCTTGAGTGATACCATGATCGCCATGCAGAAAGCGAACATCTCGTTCCAGACTGCCGTGCAGGTGCGAAACAAGTTCGTGGCGGCCTATAACGACATCATGAACATGCAGGTGTGAGCGCTGAAACCTGCTCTTTCAGGGGTGTGACGAGTTTCGGTTGCCACTCATAAATGGTTGGCCAATATATCTATTGAGATATCCATACAGGAAGCCGGGATGCAGACGATAGAGCAGATATTGCAAAAAGCGGTCGCTCACCATCAGGCAGGCGACCTGCAAGAAGCAGCGCAGGGCTATCAGGCCGTTCTGCAGGCTGAACCGGAACATCCGAAAGCAAATCACAATCTGGGCGCAATATATGTGGAGCTGATGCAGCCGGCCGATGGGTTGCCATTCTTCCTGGCCGCACTCAATGCCGACCCCGTACACGGCCAATACTGGCTAAGTTATATCCACGCGTTGCAACAATCAGGTCAGTCCGATGTTGCGCAAGAGGTCCTTGCCATAGCACGCCAGCATGGTTTGAGCGGAGATGATGTCGATGCCCTGGAGGTGAGTTTGCACGTTCGGCAGACTGACTCGAAAGCCTTGCCATCAGTATTCTGTCCTGTTTGCGGCAGTGATCAGGCCTCTTTTCTGCCACTTCCCGATTTTTACCGCGAAAATGCTCGCCTTCACGGTTTCGAGCGTTTTGGTCAGGGCGAGATGATCTCGCTGGAAAAATATTCATGTAATCGTTGCGGTGCCTCTGATCGCGAACGCCTTTATGCACTGTGGGTGGATCAGCAACTGGAAAAGAATCTATTAAACCGCTCGGGCAAGGTGATGCATTTCGCTCCTGAGCCGGCACTATCGAAAAAGCTCAGGCAGTTGTTTATCGATTATGAGACTGCAGATTTCGGAATGGAGACGGTCGACTACAAGGTCGACATCCAGAACCTGCCATTTGCCAACGGAAGTTACGATTTTTTCATTTGCAGCCATGTTCTGGAGCATGTGGAAAGTGATGATCTGGCGATCGGTGAACTTTACAGGATCACCAAGCCCGGGGGATGTGGCATCCTTGTCGCACCGATCAGCCTGGGGCTGGAAAGAACGCTGGAAGATCCCGGCGTGACCGACGAGGCCGGTCGTTGGCGACTATTCGGTCAAAACGATCATGTCAGGCTTTATGCACATGATGATTATGTAAACAAGATACGCAGGCACGGCTTTCAAGTGACTGAGCTTGGCGAAGAGTACTTCGGGGAAGAGTTGTTCCGATCATTGGGACTCAAGCGTACAAGTATTCTCTATATCGTGAGCAAATAAACGGGCATCTGGTTCGGAACTTTCACCCTTGGGCGACTGCATGCTTCGGTGCGGAAAATGAAAAAAATAACAACTTCTCGTGATCTTGCAATCAATGGTGCGGAACCGGCGTTCGAACAGCAGCTGCACGTCGGTCGCCCGAACATGGGAAGCCGCGAAGCTTTTATCCACTATGTGAATGACATATTCGATCGGCGCTGGCTTTCGAATAATGGTCCGCTGGTACAGGAGCTGGAAAGCCGTATCGCCAGCCATATCGGTGTGCGACATTGCGTCGCCATGAGCAACGGCACCGTGGCGCTGGAGATCGCCATTCGTGCGCTGGGAATGGCCGGCGAGGTGATCGTTCCCTCGTTCACATTCATCGCTACTGCACACGCCCTGCATTGGCAGGCCATCACCCCTGTGTTCGCAGACATCGATCCGGTAACCCACCATCTCGACCCGGCAGCGGTGAGGCGCATGATCACACCGCGCACCAGCGGGATCATAGGTGTCCACTTGTGGGGACGAGGCGCGCCCGTGGCGGGATTGCAGGAGGTCGCCGAGGAGCATGGGCTGAAGCTGATGTTCGATGCGGCGCACGCCTTTGGTTGTTCACACAATGGCCAGATGATAGGCGGCTTCGGTGCTTGCGAGGTCTTGAGCTTCCATGCCACCAAGTTCTTCAATACCTTCGAGGGCGGTGCGGTCGTTACCAACGATGACGAGCTGGCCGAGAAGATGCGCCTGATGCGAAATTTCGGGTTCATCGGGCTGGATAACGTCATCCATCCGGGTACCAACGGCAAGATGACCGAGATATCGGCCGCGATGGGTCTGGTCAATCTGGAAGCGCTCGATAGCGTGGTCGAGGCGAACAGGAGGAATTACGAAACATACCTGAGGATGCTCGCCGGGCTGCCCGGTATCCGCGTGCTGCCCTATGACGACCGGGAACGGAACAACTACCAGTATGTGGTGCTGGAAGTGGCGGAAGCGTGCCCGCAGACTCGCGATGCGATCATTGAGGCGCTGCATGCAGAGAATGTCCGTGCTCGGAAATACTTCTGGCCCGGTTGCCATCGCATGAAACCCTACCGTGATCTGTTCCCGCATGCGGGTCTGATGCTGACTAACACTGAACGGGTGGCGAATGGCATCGTGGTTCTGCCGACGGGGCCGACACTCGATGAGGTCGCGATCGGCACCATTGCCGATGTGATCAGAGTGCTGGTGGAGAGCTGAGTATGAGGCTCGCCATCATGCAGCCGTACTTCTTTCCATATATCGGCTATTGGCAGTTGATTCATGCAGCCGACCGTTTTGTGCTGTTCGACGATGCACAGTACATGCGGCACGGATGGGTCAACCGGAATCGGATCCTGAAGCCGGGTGGTGGCTGGCAGTACATCATGGTGCCGTTGCAGAAGCACGGGATGACGGCTGCCATAAGGGAGGTGCAGGCGCATCCAGACCTGAGCTGGCGGGAGCGTGTCGTGGCACAGTTGGCGCACTACCGGAAAAAAGCCCCCTGTTATGAAGAGACGATGGCATTGGTGAGAGAGGCGCTCTTCGGTCATGAACGGCAGGACATCAGCGGAATCAATGCCAACATCGTCGGTACGTTATGTCCAGCCTTGGGGCTGGACCGCGAAATCATCATCTCGTCAGAACGAGGTTTCGATTATGCGGACGTGAAAGATTCCGGAGAGTGGGCACTCAGGATTTCAGAGCAGATGGGGGCTACCGAATACATCAATCCGATCAGCGGCGCATCGCTGTTCGATGGCCGGAAATTCCTGGATAGCGGCATCCAATTGTCTTTTCTGCAGTCTCAGGAGATCACCTACCGTCAACCTGGTGCTTTTGAACCCGCGCTGTCGATCATTGATGTCCTGATGTTCAACGGAACGGAAGGGACGCGACTGCTTCTTGATCACTACGCTATCGAACCGGCTGAATCATGAGCGACTACTGGCAAGGACACTATGACGCTGCCACGCTGGATTTCGACGGGGCGTTATTGAAACAAGTGGGGAAGACTGTAAATGGGGTCGAGGTCCCGGAGGGGCAGCTGGCTCTCATCGTTGGCAACATCATATCCCTGCTGGTGCTGGATAAAGCTGACGTGCTGGCAGACCTGTGCTGCGGGAACGGACTGATCACCAGGAGGCTGGCACCATTTGTGCGGGAGGTCGTCGGGATCGATTTTTCTCTTGGCTTGATCGAAACAGCCAAACGGACGTGCCCGCTGGCCAATATCGAGTACCGCCATGCGGATGTGACCGATCTGCCTGGCGGCTTCTTTGGCGGGTTCGGCAAGGTCCTGATGTATGAAGCGCTGCAGCATTTCTCGGAAGCGCAATTCGGTCACTTGCTCGGCCAGCTTGTGGCGCTGGCTCCGGGTGCCAAGGTGCTGTTGGGAAGCATCCCCGATGCGGAGCGTTTGCGCGACTATTACGATACCGAGGAAAAATACGAATTCTATTTGCAGCGCGAGCGTGAAGGCAGGCCGCACATGGGCCGTTGGTGGCATTTCGATGAGATAGCGCGATCAGCCGAGCCATACGGTTTCAAGGTGCAGCGCATACTGCAGCCGCAGGCACTCTACACGGCCTATTACCGTTTCGATGTCCTGCTGGAGAGGACGGCATGAAGAACATCGGAATCTTCGGAACGCCGCGATCCGGAACCTCATGGATCGGGCATATCTTCAATAGTCACCCGGATGTGGCGCTCAGATTCCAGCCCTTGTTCTCGTACGGACACAAGGGGAGCTTGTCGGAACATTCTTCCCGGGAAGAGATCGATGATTTCTTTCGGGATATTCTCAATTCCCGCGATGCCTTCGCCACGATGACGGCGGAATCGCAGAGGGATTATCCTTCGTTCCAGAAGTCCCCCCATCCCAGCCATGTGGTCTTCAAGGAGACGCGCTACCTGAATGTCGTCGGCAATATGCTGGCGCGAGGGGAAGGTTTGAAGATCATCGGTATCGTCCGGAACCCTCTGGCGGTGCTGGCCTCGTGGATGCAGGCACCCAAGGAGTTCAAGCCGGAATGGGACATGCTTAAAGAGTGGCGGCTTGCGCAAAGCAAGAATCAGGGCCGGCCGGAGGAATTCTTCGGGTTTGACAAGTGGAAAGAATCGACCGAGGACTTTCTGATGTTCGAGAAGATGTATCCGCAAAAATTCATGCTGCTGCGTTATGCGGAGTTGAATCACTCTCCGCAGGGAACCACGAGGAAGATATTTCGGTTCTGCGAACTGGATATGGATCCACAGGTTGAGAAGTTCCTGTCTGACAGCAAATCACGCCACGACCCGGACCCGTATTCGGTTTTCCGGGCGCAGGCGAACGATGAAAGGTGGCAGGACGTGTTGCCCAGCGACATCGTCGGGACAATCAGGGATGAATTGAGAAACACTGCGCTGTATGAATTTATCGGTAATGGAAAGCATGCCTAAGATCACGGTGATACTGACTTCGTTCAATCACGAAAAATACATCCGTGAAGCGATCGATAGCATCCTGCAGCAGACATTCGGGGATTTCGAACTGTTCATCTGGGATGATGCTTCCCGGGATGGTTCGTGGGAGATCATCCGCAGTTATACCGACGACCGTATCAAGGCCTTCCGCAATGATGTTTCCAGAAGAGGCATCTACGGGATCAACAAGACGATTTGCGAGCTGGCTTCGGGTCAGTACATTGCCATCCATCATTCCGATGATGTGTGGGAGCCGGAAAAGCTGGAGAGGCAACTTGCATATCTGGAGGCGCACCCGGAGACGGGGGCGGTATTCAGTAATGCACTGGCCATCGGTGAGGATAGTAAGCCGCTGACTGACAAGCAGCATTTCTATTCGGATGTATTCAGACAGCCGAACCGTTCCCGCCACCAGTGGCTGCGACATTTCTTCTTCTCGGGCAATGCGCTGTGTCATCCCAGCGTTCTCATGCGCAAAGCATGTTATGACGAGTGCGGAGTCTACCGGTTCGGGCTTGCGCAACTTCCGGATCTCGACATGTGGGTCCGTCTTTGCATGCGTTACGACATCCACGTGCTTCCGGAAAGTTTGATCCGGTTCAGGGTCAGGGATAACGAGGCGAATTCCAGCGGGAACCGCCCTGAAGTACGCATCCGCGACAGGTCCGAGTTCCACCACATCCTCAGGCAGTATTTCAGGGTCGTGTCTTTTGAAGAGCTGGTGGCCATATTCCCCGAGGCGGAAGTTTATCGTCGCGAGCAAGGCTGCATCCCTGGTTTCGTCATGTCCATGGTCTCGCTTGGGGCGAACGCATTCCCGTGGGCCAGGGCACTGGCGATCGAGACCCTGCTGGAACTGATGACTGATGAGAGCTCGCGTCAGCAGCTGCTTCATGTCTACCAGTTCGACTACAAGGATCTGGTCAACATCACTGGCCAGCAAGACATCTTCTCTCTGGAAACAGTTGCCAGATTGAATGAGGAGCTGTTCAAGTGCGGTGAGTCGCTTGGGCAATTGCTTGCACTCAATGAGAAGACACGGGCTGGTGAACCGGATGCAGACCGGGCGGGATACGAGCAAGCCGAGCATTTGTTCGAAGTGGGAAGAGTGGAGGAGGGTATTGCTCAACTGGAGAAGTTGGCGGCGCAGGGTAGCCCGCTGTGGGAGGTGTACAACGACCTTGCCGTCCAGTGTTTCAATGCGGGGGAGCATGATCGTGCAGGTGAACTGTTCAGGGAAGGCATGATCCTTGAGGGCACCGCCGGGATCGTTGCGAGGAACTACACTTCGATGCTTATGGCCACAGGGGATACGGGTGCGGCGCTGGAGATGCTTGGTCGTATCTTGCAGGAACACCCTGATGATGCTGATGTGATCGAGACGTTGCGCCAAATCTTGTCCAATCTGCCGTCTGACTCGGCAAACTTGTGGCGGCGCCTGGCAGTCGTCGCCGATGAGGGGAATTCCTGTCATGAGAGACGGTCGGCAGGTCGGGACGCGGAAGCGAGGAGTACAAATGATGTCCGGATATTCCAGATCTACTACGACGAAAAGACGCGTGCGCAGCTCGATCCGGCTTTCATCCCGCTGGATAACTTGGAGAATCCGCGACCGGACTGGTGCGAATATTGGCCGATCCGCAAAGTGTTGCTGGAGCAGACTTTTGACGACGACACTTATCTAGGCTTTTTTTCGCCCCGGTTCTTCGAAAAGACGGGGATGCGGGGTGAGGAGGTGCTGGCGGCGGTTCGGCAGTCGGGGGATGAGGTTGTGAGCTTCTCTCCGTTCTTCGATCAGGGCGCGATCCATATCAACCCATTCGTCCAGGGCGAAGTGAATCACCCGGGAATGATCGCTATCGCCCAGAATGTGCTGCAGTCGCTGGGCATAGAAATGGACTTGCAGACCACAGTATCCGACCGGACGACGACCATCTTCAGCAATTATTTCGTTGCCCGCTACTCTTTCTGGAAGCGTTGGTTCGACTGCTTTGAGCGTATTTATGCGATCTGTGAAGGCCCGGATTCCGCCCTGAAGGCCAAACTGATCAGTCACACGCAATATCGTGCGGGTACTAACTATCAGATGAAGATTTTCATTCTTGAGCGGCTGGTTACGGTGCTCTTGGAAAAATTCCATCTGCAATGCGAACTGGCCCTGGATATTCGACGAGCACCGCTGTCGTTCCCCGGGACGGAAAGAGTAGTGGACGAACTGCTGGTGACAGACTGGCTGAAGGGGCGTTTCCGGGTCACGGGCCAAGTGGGATATCTGGAGATTTTTGGACTCTATGTCGGCAGGCTGGTGCGTGAGGTTCTGAAGCCGAGTATCGGGGAGGTCCCGGGCCATGATCCGGATCGATCCGGTTGAGTCAGGCGGTGTGGCGCAGTCTGGGTGGGAGCACGCTAGTCGCCCCACTTTTCAAAGTATTTGAGGCAGGAAGCTATCCAGTCATCCGATCCGAAATTTCCGGCGCTTTGATGTATCACCGAGAGCGGCCAAGTCCCCATGCGAAGATTGAGTGCCTCGGCCTGCCTGCAGAGATCGAGGTCGTAGAAGTGGAAATCGAATCTTTCATCGAATCGCAGACCGCAGTCGATCATGGTCTGGCTATGGCAGGCGAGCAGCAGGCCGTCGAGCAGTTTTACCTCCTGGCGGGATGGTCCGAACTTGCTGAGGTTGGCGGGGGGGAAGCCTTTGCCGTGCCCGACGATGCCGCTGAGATTTTCTTTTGCGTCCCACCTGAGATTGGTGTCGACAAAAGCCCACGAGGGTTGGAATGGCGCGCGCCGCTTATTGCCGGCAACGCCAATCAACTGGAACCTGTCGAGGGCAGTTTTGATCTCCAGCGGCCAGTCAAAGCCGCAGATATGGACATCATCATGAATGAACACAAGGATCGCCGGGTCATGTTTTGCAGCCTCGATGGCTTTGTTGTAGAGGAGTGGCAGTCCGAGAGTGTTCTGGGCAAACAGTAAGACTTCGACGGACGGGTAATCGTACAGGGCCAGCGATCTGCCGGTTGCTGTGCCGGTCGGGAAATCTTCTTTGCGTTCGCGCGTGGCGACCACGAATCTGATCTTCATCTGTAAGTCTCCGGCACGATTGAGAGCGGGGTGCCCCTGTCGCAGTGATATTCTCCGCCCCGGGTGTGGACAGGCATTATCCGGCAGTCACTCCCCTGCACTTTTTTTCCGCGCAAGCTCACGTTGAGCCAGCGTGACATAGCGCTGCAACATCATGCGGGCCTCGGCATCGGGATTCACGAACACGCAGCCGGCGCGGCGATTCACTTCTCCGTTGCGTGCCGTGACTTCGAACACGTTCTTAACCTCGATGCCGGTCCGGATGGTACCGACATCCGGCAGTTCGATCTCGCAATCCTGGTAGGTCGATCCGGGTGTCAATTCCACGCTGTCTTCGGCGCAGACCAGAGCCACGCCGCCGATGCTGATGTCCATCACTGTCACTTCGTGGTGGACATGTTTCTTTGCCGCGTATGGACGGATGAGACATTTGAGCGCATTCGGCTCGACATTGAGCAGACGGTAGTAGTCGCGGCGTTGCAGACGCAAAAGCTTCCTGGGTAGTGGCAGGAAGAACGCTGCCGCGTTCTGGAACAGTCCCTGCGTGGTCTCCGTGGATACCCATTGCACTTTTGCCATGTTGTGGGTGCTGACGAACACGATGCGGTTGCTGCGCTCGATATTGCGGTTGTCGATGGGGTTGGGCGAGGCGTCGACCCATATGCCGGTTTCGTCAGCCGCCAGCAGCAGGGTGAGTACCACGCTGCTGTCCTCGTTGTAATAGAGCGCCACTCGATTGTGCTGCTGCACGATGTCGCGCAGGACGGAAAGGATCTCGCGCGGATTTCGCAGGATGAAATCGTTCTCGTCATCCTGGGCGAATACTTCGATCTTGAGCGGAATCTCTTTGCTGCGCATGGTGCGACCCGTATTGAGTGGATACCCGCGCGATTCTAACGGTTAGGATGGTTTTGCGGTGGGGGGAATAGCGGGGATTTCTCCCCGCTCAAGACGGTATAGCCATGCCAGCAGCTCGGCCACGGCCAGATACAGCGCTGGCGGGATGTGCTGGTCCAGTTCGACCTGCATCAGCATCGCTACCAGTTCTGCCGATTCATGTACGAACACACCGTGTTCCTTGGCGCGTTCGATGATGGCCTGTGCGATCAGGCCGCGCCCGCTGGCCACGACTTTCGGCGCAGTGTCGCCGCTGCGATAGGCGAGGGCGACCGCCATCTGACGGTTGGGCCGGTTCATTTCGCCCCCTCTGGCGTACGCTCGATGCGGCTCTGCAACACGGGTACCCCGTGAGCGGCCAGTGATGTGACCAATTGTTCCGTGGCAGCCTCCATTGTGCGGGCGGTCCGGTCATCGGTCACTTCGAACTTCAGGCTGACCGCGTTTCCGTTCATGCTCAAACGAGCGGTCACGCCGCCCAATCTGGGCAGGTCAAGATGCAACTCGGTCACCCACTGTTTGCCATCCTCGCCATTATTTCCGGATCGAGCATCCTCTTCCCGCACTTCCCAGCGCATATCCTGCCCCTGCCAGGCTTGTCCGATCCACACAACCTGCTTGTTCTCCAGGGCCTGTAGCTGCTGCTGAACGAGGGGCTGCAGATGCTCGGGGATGGCAGGCATGCGCGGGTTCGGCTCTGCGCCTGCCTGGAGGGCTGTCGGGGTGGCCGGCACCATGATTGATCGGGACTCTGGGGGGAGTAGCGCCGGTTGCTTCGCAGCAATCTGGGCGGTATCAGGGCGCAATTGATTATGCGGTTCCAGCATCAGTTGCGGCGTGCTGCGCGTGCCTGCGATCCATTGCGCCTGATGCGACTCATAGAACAGGCCGCTATGGCTCAGGCTCTGGTGCAATCGACCGGCGAGTTGTGAGGTGTCCGGTGCGGCGCGTTCACCTATCCAGAGCGGTTCGCGACGTGTCGGGGGAACGTAATCCTGCCGTATCGGCTGCTGCGACAAGGACGACAGCAGTCGTGCAGTGGAGCCGAGTTGTTCGGAAGTCGAAAGCGGGTTGGTCGAGGCAGCGAACGAAAAGGTGAGGCGGGGCTGTAGCGAGACGACTTGCAGACCGATCATGTCTCCGGGTTTGACGAAGGCCGGTAACTGCATCTGCACCGTTTGACTGGCGACTTTGACCTGGAACATATCGGCTGCTACCTTGGCTTGTACGGTCGCCTGGACCTGCTGGCCGACTTCCAGTTTGAGTGCGTTCTGTTGCGCCTGTTTGTCAGGTGTCGCCGTGATCAGCGGCTTGTCAGTGGTCGCGATCCGGGAAAGGGTGGCGGCGAGCAGGTCTGCGGGTAGCATGGCTCATTGCCGCACACGTTTCAGCGATAAGCCTGTTGCAGGCGCTGCTCGCTGCGGGCGCTCTGCATGATCTTTTCCAGCTGGTGCATCCAGGTCACTGTCTTTTCGCGGATCGCCTTGTCGTCCGCCAGCATCTTTTTTATCAGTGCGACTTTTTGCAGGCGAGAAGCCTCGTCAGCAGGCACCCCGTCGCGCGGCTTGAGCTCGGCGACCTGCTTGCTGCAGCGGCGCTCCAGCGCGATCAGTTCATCCCACTCACCCGCTGCAGCGGCTTCACGCATCTTGCCCGTGATATCCGACAGGCGCTGGTAATCTTCGACGATCATGTTCATGACTTACATTCTTCCGTATACGAGTGCGGCTTGCTTGTTGATATGGGGGGGGGCCTGTTCTGTCCGCGCCGGCTGTTGTGCGTTGGCGGTTACCTGGCGGATGCTGTCCCACGCGCCCTTCAACTCGTTCAGCAGGCGCGCGACCTCATCCAGCGCTTCCATGTCATAGTGCAGATTGGCATGGACCAGCCGCACGCACATGTAGCTGTAGAGTGCATCCAGGTTCAGAGCCAGTTCGCCTCCGACATTCTTGTCCAGACTGGCTTGCAGCCCCTCGCTGATGATCAGCATGGCTTTCGAGATGGCTTCGCCCTTGGCGGCGACATCCTTGCGCAGGATGCTGTTCTTGGCATTGGCAATAGCCAACAGGGCGCCCTGGAATAACATGGAGACCAGCTTGTGCGGGTCAGAACCGATGACGCTGGACTCCATGCCGACCTTGGCATAGGAATTAAGTGCGGTGCGAGCGTTCATGATGTATTACCCCCCGTTGCTGGTTAATTGCTGCGACAGATAGGCGCTGGTCGATTGCATGCTGGCCAGCAGGCTGTTCAGCGAACTGTACTGTTGTCTGTACATGCTTTCCAGACTGGTCATACGCACTTCCATCGCGTCGATCTGGACGGCGAGTTGCTTGATGGTGTTGTTCCAGCTGGTGGTCTGCGATTCGAAAGTGCCGCCGCCGCCGACAACGCCTTTGGCCCAGTCTTCAAAGCGCGTGGCGAAGCCGGTGCTGCTGTTGAACAGGGCTGCCACATCGGCAAAGCTGTTATTCATTGCGGTCGATAGCTTGCTGCTGTCCAGCTGCATGGTGCCGTCTGATTTGAAAGATATGCCCACTTCGAACAGGTTGGTCAGGTTGCCGCTTCCAACAGCTGTTGCAGCGATCTCGCGCATTTGCACCTGGAGCGATTGCAGCGTCCTGTCGCCTGCCAGCGCAGATCCCGATTTGTACGCGGTGGTGTTCTTCATCGCCGAATACAGGTCGTTGTAGGCGGTGACCAGTGCCGTTGCCGCCGTGGTCACGCCGGCATTGTCACGCTCTACCGTCAGCGAGGCGGGCGTGGTGGTGATTTGTTTCAGTGTCAGCGTCACACCCTCTATGGCATCCGTGACGACATTGGAGGTTTTGGTGATGTCGATGCCGTTCACGCTGAACTGGGCATTGCTGGCGGTGGCCGTCTCGGCCAGGTTCTGCGTGCCGGCCGGGTCATGCGCCAGCAGACTGGTGATGCCGGCATCCGCGCCGTCGGTCGTTATCCTGATACTGCTGGCGATACCGGTCTCGTTGGAGGACAGTGCCAGGCGGTACGGCGTGCCGCTGCCGTCGTTGACGATGCTGGCCGTCACGCCCAGGTTGGCGCCGTTGATCGCATCGCGTATACCCTGCAGGGTATTGTTGCTCGAATCGATGGTGACATTGGCCGTGGTGCCTGAGGGCGTGAAGCTGGCACCGGTATAGACACCGTTGGTCAGCGTGCCGCCGCTGATGGTGCCGAAGTCGAACGTGACCACGGTGGCGGCACCGCTGCCGATGGCGGTGGTGCTGCTGGTCTGTCCGGCGGCGACCAGCTTCTGCGATTGCGCGAGGCTGGTCACTTCCAGGGAATAGGTTCCCGCCACGGCGGTGCTGCCTGCGGTGGCGGAAAAGATACTGCTATCGGAGGATGTGGTCTTGAAAGACGTCAGGGTGCTGGAACTGGAACTGCCCAGATTCCTTGCCGCCGTCTGCAGGGCATCCACCTTGCTTTGCAACGTACCCAGCGCAGTGATCTTCGACTGGTAACTGGATTGTTTCTTGGTGAGCTGGTCGAGCGGAAGACGCGCGATAGTCATCAATCCGCCGACGACTGCATCGACATCGATGCCGCCACCTGAAATTGATGATGTAGTTGCCATTCCGTTCGCTCCTTTGTCAGGCCTGGCGATTCAGCAGTTGTCCCTGCTGGAACTCGTCTATGCTGCGTGAGATCGCCAGCACTGCTTCAGATGGATACTGAAGCAGTGTATCCCCTGTCGTCTTGTCCTTCAAGGTGACGACCTGTTTCTTGGTGCTGTCGTCCACGCTGATGCTGAGTTCCACGTTCCTGTTGGCCTGTTGCAGGGCGGCGTTGATACGGCCGACCTCGCTCGACAGTTGCGCCGGCGTCGGGGGCGTCGCCTCGGCCTGGACGGGCTGACCCGCAGGCTGCGATGCAACGACCACTTGCCCGCCATTGCTGGCAGGCATCGCTGGAGCAGATACTCCACTATTTGTCGATTGGATGAGCATTTTGCCTCTCCTTGTTCAAATCCCCGGCCGGTCACCCGGCCGGGGTTTCTGTACTACGTTTAACGCAACAGACTCAGAACGTTGTTCGGGATCTGGTTGGCCTGCGCCAGCATCGCGGTACCCGCTTGTTGCAGAATCATGTTGCGGGTCATGGCGGTGGTCTCGGCCGCGTAGTCGGTATCCATCACCCGGCTGTAAGCGGCTGCGGTATTCACCGACAGGGTCTGCAGGTTGGTGACCGCAGACTGGTACTTGGCCATATCCGCACCGTAGGTGGAGCGAGCGGTGGTCACCAAGGTGATGTCCGCATCGATGGTGGCGATGGCACCGGTGCCGGTAATTGCCGCCTTGGTGCCGGCGACGGTAGCCAGTGCGCCATCTGCACCGATAACCTTGGCGGTGCTGTTGCTGGCCAAGCCGAGCAGACGGGTGTTTTCAGCAGCCAGCGCGGTGAATTCAGCTCCGGAGGCGGTGCCACCCAGTTGCACCGCGATCTCGCGGATGCGCTGCAAGTTCTCATACACCTGAGCGTGGTAGCCGTCGTTGATCTGTGCTTCGGAAATGCCGTCGGCTGCGTTGCGTGCGGCGATGTTGGCACCGCGCATGGTCTTTTCGTAGCCGCTGGCCGTCACCATGCCGGTGGCATCGTCCTTGGCAGTGTTGATGCGTTTGCCGGAAGACAGGCGCTCCATAGCAGTCTGCAAGGCTGTGGCAGATTTGTTCAGTGCTGCGCCGCCGAAAAGAGCCGAGACGTTGGTGTTGATGACTTGTGCCATTTTAGTTCTCCTTAACTTGGTTCACTTGCGGCCATGTTGCCGCTTACTTTGGCTGCTTTGTGTAGCTTGGCAACCGCCGTTGAACCAGTTATCGGAGGGTTGGCGGGAAACTTTAGGGAGAATTTCATTTTTCCTGCCCCGGCGCGGCAACGACGCGGTTCTTGCCGGTCTGTTTGGCCTGATACATGGCCTTGTCGGCACGCCCCAGCAGGTCCTCCTGGTCTTCGTCCGTGCCGCGCAGGGCGACCCCCGCGCTGAAAGTGACCAGGATGCGCTCGTTGTTGTGCAGGAAGAACCTCTTGGTCAGGTCGCGTTGCAGGCGTTGCAGGGCCTCGATCCCGGCAGCAAGGTCGGTATCCGGCAGGATGATGACGAATTCCTCACCGCCATAGCGTCCCACTGTATCGGCAGGGCGCAGTGTCTCTTTAATGACCTTGGTCAGGTGTACCAAAGCCTGGTCGCCTGCATGATGGCCAAGGGTATCGTTCAATCTCTTGAAGTTGTCGATGTCGAGCAGGGCGACGCAGAGGGGGGTTCGGTTGCGGTCGGCCCGCTTCAGTTCCCGCTCCATGGTCTCGTCAAGTCCGCGCCGGTTGAGCGCGCCGGTGAGCTGGTCTTCGCGCACCAGCTCGCTGACCTGCATCAGTTCCTGTTCCAGTGCCTTGATGCGCGCTTCGGCTTCGTCGGCCTTTTTCTTGGTGTCCAGCAATTCTTCATGTGAACGCAGGGCGCTGGCCTGTATGACGCGGGTGTCGTGCATCACATCTTCCAGGATATGCCCCAGCAGGGTCAGGTTGTCCGCCTTGCTGATCTGCTGGCTGTATCCCTCGATCTTCTGGTGGTATTCGCCGGTGCTTGCGGTGAGGTTGCCCAGCCGGTCGATGAAGGTTGTCATCAGGCTCTTGAGCGTGGCCTTGGCGTCGGTCAGGCTTTGTTTCAGGCTGCTCTGTTTGATGATGGCGTCGCGCAGATTGCGCTCGGCATCAGCGATGGCATGCTTGTCCATCGGTTGCGAGATGATGGTCTGCAACGCGGAGACCTGGCCCTGCATCCATTCATCATCCGCCACCAGTTCGCTGACGTTCTCGACCAGCAGGCGCAGCAGGCGCAGCAAACCTTCCTGTATCTTCACCTTGTCGCCGCCGCGCAGTTCCAGCTTGAGCCAGAACTGGCGCAGCTGTTTGGCCAGATCGTTGATCTTGGTGGGGTCGTCGGTGTTGCGCACCACCACGACCAAGCGCTTGATCTCATCTTCCAGCTCGGGGTGGGAGGGCAAGGTGTTCTCCAGCGACTGCGCCAGCAGATCGCGCAACTGCTTGAGCAGATCCTGTCCGTCGGCCATGCCTGCGGACTTTGCGGTTTCTGCAGCCGGCGCAGGGACGGGGGCGGCCGGAGTCGCTTCAGGCAGTGTGGCCGGTGCCAGATCGGGGGCGGCAGAGCCGCTCCCCCAAGAACGTATCAAGCCATTCAGCTTCTCGGACATCACGTCCGGCTTTCCGGCGAAGCGATTGAGTACGACTTCCAGTCCTTCTTTCTTGCGCGTGAGCGTGACACCTTTATGGGTCATCTCTAGCTGGCGCAGCAGATCGCGGATCAGCGCCGACCAGTTCGGGGTCGCAGTGCTACCCGAGGCTGCTTGTCCGCCGCCAAGTTCCTGAAAGACGCTTGCGTAATGCTCCGGAGTCGGGGCAAGGCCGCGTTCATCCAGTAACTTCAGGGTCTCGCGGGCCAGTTCTGCAGGTTCTTTATGCTTGCTCATCAATATGTCGTGTGGGGTGCTGCACTATGGTGGGCATTATCGGTTCTCTGCGCAACGGCGATACGCTGAATAGCACCGGATATTGCCTGCTTATCGGCCGGGTTCATTCGATCAGGTGATTGCTGATCGCGTAATGGATGGCCTCGGCGTTGGTCTTGAGTTTCATCTTCTCCAGCAGTCGCATGCGGTAGACACTGATGGTCTTGGGGCTGAGCGACATGATCTCGGCCATTTCGCTCAGTTTCTTGCCCTGTGCCATCAGGCACAGCGTCTGGTATTCGCGGTTCGACAGGGTCTGGTGCGACAGCTCCTGATAGCCCTGTGACAGACCTTCCGCCAGTTGCTCGGCCATCTCGTTGCTGATGTATTTCTTGCCGTCCCCGACTTTGCGAATGGCGGTGAGGAGCTGCGCGGGCGCGCTCTGTTTGTTCAGGTAGCCGGAGGCGCCGGCTTTCATAGAGCGCACCGCATATTGGTCCTCGGCATGCATGCTGAGCATCAATACCGGGGTGTTCGGGCAATTGGCCTTGATCTGTTTGAGGACATCGATCCCGTTCTTGTCGGGCAGGCTGATGTCGAGCAAGACCATGTCGTAAGCGTTCTCCTGCGCCATCTGGATGGCCTGCATGCCGGTCTCGGCCTCTCCGGTGACGCGCATGTCGGGCGAGTCGTCGAGGATCTGCTTGAGTCCTTTGCGGATCAGTGCGTGGTCGTCTGCGATCAGTATCTTGAGCATGATGTCGTTAGGCTGCTGGTATCTGTCATCTAGAACAAGGATTTCTGTGACTGTCCAAGTGTCACACCTTCAGCCATACCGTCTCGGGTGTGCGGGATGCTGACCGATACGGTCACGCCTTGTCCGGGTGCGCTGGAGATTTGGACTTCGCCGCCGAAGTGGACCACCCGTTCCTGGATGCCGCGCAAGCCGAACGATCTGGGTTTTGCACGCGCCTCCTGACTGAATCCGCGACCATTGTCGCTGATAGCCAGGTCTATGCGCTCGGGGGTGTTGCGTATCGTGACCCTGACTTCGCTGGCTTGCGAATGCTTCATGATATTGGTGAGCGACTCCTGGAAGATGCGGAACAGGGCGATGGAGACATCGGGATGCAGCTCCATCTCCATTTCGTCCTCATTGTGGTCCAGCAGGACCTTGATGCTGGTGCGCTGCGCGAATTCGTCGGCTTCCATCTCGATGGCGGCCACGATGCCGAAGCTGTCCAGATAGCCGGGCCGCAGGCTGTGGGCCAGATTGCGCGCGGCAGTCATCGCCTTGTCCACCATGTTCTCGATGGTGGTCGTTTTGTCCGTCAGTATCCGCTTGCTCTTGGGGAGGCGATCCTTGATCCATGCGAGATCCATCTTGATGGCGGTGAGCAGTCCGCCGATCTCATCGTGCACCTCGCGCGCGATGCGCAGGCGCTCCTGTTCCTTGGCATCCTGGATATGGGAAGAGAACTCTCGCAGTTGTTCCTGTGAGCGCAGCAGCTCGAGTTCATCCAGCTTGGTTTTTGTGATGTTGACAATCAGGCCTTCCCATTCGACATCACCGTCTGTATTGGTTTGCGGGGTGGAGCCCAGTGCCAGCCATTTCAGTTCGCCGTCCGCCAGGGTGACGCGCCCCTCCCAGCTCCAGAATCCCAGGCTGGCGGCGGAACGCTCCATGCTGTCCCGGAACACGCTGCGGTCCTCGCTATGGATCAGATTCAAGAAGTTGCCGATATCGGCCTGCAGCTGTTGCGGGGTCAGCCCCAGCAAGGCTTGGCTGCCTTCGCCGATGTAGGAAAACGCGAGCACGCCCTGTTTGTTCCGCACAAGCTGGAATGCCATGCAGGGCAGGTTGGCGATGAAGTTGTCGAGGCGCAAAGGCTTGTTTGAGATGTCTGGCACAGTCTGTGTGGCTCTCTTCAAGTCGGTTTGGGTCGTCGCTGCGGGACTGGAGGTCGGTACTCGCTGCGCATGTCTGTACGCCGCGACTGCCCAAAAACCAGCGAATCGAGGGTACTACACGCCAGCGGGTTTGGGCAATCGCTTTGCATTCTTAGGTGTGGTCGATGGCAGCATGGCTGTTGGGCAATATCGTGTTTTTCAGGGCGCGTGATTGCGGTAGAATCGCCGCTCGATATACAACGCTGCTTTTCCATGTCTGCCGCCCGCACTGCTGTGTCCCCGCAACAACTGATCCGAAAAGAGATACAGGCCCTGCATGCCTACCATGTCCCGCCGTCCGCCGACATGGTAAAGCTGGACGCGATGGAGAACCCCCATCCGTTGCCTCAGGGCCTGCGTGACGAGATCGCGCGCCGTGTGGCGGATGCGGTGATCAATCGCTACCCGGATGCGGGCGCACGCCAACTCAAGGAAGATATTCGTAAGGTAACGCAGTTGCCGGAAGGCATGGATGTGCTGCTGGGCAACGGTTCCGACGAGATCATCCAGTTGCTGGCGATGGCGGTGGCGCAACCGGGCGCTGTGTTGCTGAGCGTCGAGCCTTCGTTCGTCATGTACAAGATGATCGCCACCTTCGTCGGCATGCGTTATGTGGGCGTGCCGCTGGCCGGGGATTTCTCACTCGATCTGGATGCGACACTGGCAGCCATCGAGCGCGAACGTCCTGCGCTGGTGTTTCTCGCCTATCCCAACAATCCCACCGGCAATCTGTTCGATGCGGGGGCGGTGCGTCGCATCATCGAGGCCGCTCCCGGACTGGTGGTGGTAGACGAGGCCTATTATGCCTTCGCCAGCGATAGCTTCATCCCGCAGTTGGGGAAGTATGACAATCTGCTGGTGATGCGCACCTACTCCAAACTCGGCATGGCCGGGTTGCGTCTGGGTTTCATCGCGGGCGATAAAGCTTGGCTGGAACAATTGGACAAGCTGCGCTTGCCGTATAATGTCGGCGTCCTGCCGCAGCTGGTGGCGAGCACCTTGCTGGCGCACCATGATGTGTTGCTGGCGCAGGCGGCGAGCATCAGGTCGGAGCGCACGAAGATGATGGCGGCCTTGGATGCGATGGCAGGTGTGCAGGCATATCCCAGCGAAGCGAACTTCATCCTGTTCCGCGTGGCAAAAGCCACGCAGGTGTTCGAAGGGTTGAAGCGGCGCGGGGTGCTGATCAAGAATCTGGACGGCGGACATCCGGCGCTGGTCGATTGTCTGCGCGTCACAGTGGGTACGCCCGAAGAGAACGAAATGTTTTATGCCGCACTACAGGATTCCATCAACCAACTCGCATAAGGCGGACCATGCGTAGCGCACAAGTCACCCGCAACACCCTCGAGACCCAGATCACGGTCGAGGTGAACCTAGACGGCACAGGGAAGGTAAAGCTGGACACCGGCCTGCCGTTCCTTGAACACATGCTGGACCAGATCGCGCGTCACGGCCTGCTCGATCTGGACATAAAAGCCAAGGGTGACCTGCATATCGATGCGCATCACACCGTGGAAGACATCGGCATCACCCTGGGGCAAGCCTTCACGCAGGCCATCGGCGACAAGAAAGGCTTGCGCCGCTACGGCCATGCCTACGTGCCGCTGGATGAGGCTTTGTCGCGCGTGGTGCTGGACATCTCCGGCCGTCCCGGGCTGGTGTTCAATGCCGAGTTCGTGCGCGCCAATGTTGGCGAGTTCGAGGTCGACCTGATCCGTGAATTCTTCCAGGGATTCGTCAATCACGCGCTGGTGACCCTGCACATCGACAATCTGGCGGGCGAGAGCGCGCACCATCAGGCCGAGACCATCTTCAAGGCCTTCGGCCGTGCATTGCGCGTGGCGCTGGAGCAGGACCCTCGTATGGCCGGCGTGATGCCTTCCACCAAGGGAACGCTATAAGTATCATGGTCGATATCGCCATCGTTGATTACGGCATGGGCAATCTGCGCTCGGTCTATCAGGCCGTGCGCAAGGTCGCGCCGGCCGCGTCGGTGCAAGTCACCGACGACGCGAGCGTGATCGCAGCCGCCGGGCGAGTGGTATTCCCCGGTCAGGGCGCGATGCCTGACTGTATGCGCGAGCTGGACGGGCGCGGCCTGCGCCAGGTGGTGCTGGATGCCGCGCGCAACAAGCCGTTCCTGGGTATCTGCATCGGCCTGCAGATGCTGTTCGAGCACAGCGCCGAAGGCGACATCCCGGGACTGGGCGTGTTGCAGGGCGAGGTGGTGCGCTTCGCGCATGAACTGAAGGATGCGCAGGACAACAAGCTCAAGGTGCCGCACATGGGCTGGAACGGCGTGCATCACGCCGCCCACCCGCTGTGGGCAGGCATCGCGCAGGATGCGCGCTTCTATTACGTACACAGCTACTACGTGCAGCCGCGTGACAAGGACATCGTGCAGGGCACCAGCGACTACCCGCAACCCTTTGTCTGTGCGGTGTCGCGTGGTAACTTGTTCGCCGTGCAGTTCCATCCCGAGAAGAGTGCGGCTGCCGGATTGAAACTGCTGGAAAATTTCGTCAACTGGAATCCCGTTTAACCACGATATTAATGCCATGGATATTTCAACACTGATCATTCCCGCGATCGACCTGAAGGACGGCCAATGTGTACGCTTGCGCCAAGGCGAGATGGAAGGCGCGACCGTGTTCTCCGACGACCCGACTGCGATGGCCCGACACTGGCTGGAACAGGGGGCACGCCGCCTGCACCTTGTAGACCTGAACGGTGCTTTTGCCGGAAAACCCAAGAACGAGGCGGCCGTGCGCAGCATCGTCGAGGCGGTGGGCAGTGAGATACCGGTGCAACTGGGCGGAGGTATCCGCGATCTGGAGACTATCGAGCGTTATCTCGACTTGGGGCTGAGTTACGTCATCATCGGTACGGCAGCGGTCAAGGTGCCCGGCTTCCTGCACGAGGCTTGCGACGCCTTCCCCGGCCACATCATGGTCGGCCTGGATGCCAAGGGCGGCAAGGTCGCGGTGGACGGCTGGTCCAAGCTGACCGGTCACGATGTGGCCGATCTGGCCAAGCGTTTCGAGGACTATGGCGTGGAAGCCATCATCTATACCGACATCGGCCGTGACGGCATGATGAACGGTGTCAACATCGAAGCCACCGTGGAACTGGCGCAGCCCTTGCACGTGCCGGTGATCGCCAGCGGCGGCATCACCAATCTGGACGATGTGCGCAAGCTGTGTGCCGTGCGCGGCGAAGGTATCACCGGTGCCATCACCGGCCGTGCCATCTACGAGGGCACGCTGGATTTCAAGGCCGCGCAAGCGCTGGCGGATGAGTTGACGACGATCCAAGTCTGACGCGATGCTTGCCAAACGCATCATCCCTTGCATGGATGTGACCGCCGGACGGGTGGTTAAAGGCGTCAGTTTCGTCGAGCTGCGCGATGCCGGTGATCCGGTCGAGATCGCGCGCCGTTACGACGAGCAGGGCGCGGACGAACTCACTTTCCTCGACATCACCGCCAGTTCCGATGACCGCAGCATCATCTTCCATATCATCGAGAAGGTGGCTGAGCAGGTGTTCATCCCGTTGACCGTGGGTGGCGGCGTGCGCGAGGTGCAGGACGTGCGCAACCTGCTCAACGCCGGGGCGGACAAGGTCAGCATCAACACCTCTGCGGTGGTCAATCCGCAACTGGTGGCGGATGCTGCCGGGCGTTATGGTTCGCAGTGCATCGTCGTCGCCATCGATGCAAAACAGGTCGCACCGGGCAAATGGGAGGTGTTCACGCACGGTGGACGCAAGGCGACCGGGCTGGATGCTGTGGAGTGGGCGAAGAAGATGCAGACACTGGGCGCGGGCGAGATCCTGTTGACCAGCATGGATCAGGACGGGCAGAAGAAGGGTTTCGATCTGGCGCTGACGCGCGCGGTGACCGATGCGCTGGAGATACCTGTGATCGCCAGTGGCGGTGTGGGCAATCTGCAGCATCTGGCCGACGGCGTGACCAAGGGCGGTGCCGATGCAGTGCTGGCGGCCAGCATCTTCCACTTTGGCGAATACACGGTGCAGCAGGCCAAGCAGTACATGGCTCAACAAGGCATAGAGGTGCGGTTATGAGCGAATCCTGGTTGAACAAGGTGAACTGGTCGGATGACGGACTGGTGCCTGCCATCGCACAAGATGCCGCCAGCGGTCGTGTGCTGATGGTGGCCTGGATGGATCGCGAGGCGCTCAGGCGCACAGTGGAAACCGGCGAGGCCATCTACTGGTCCCGCTCGCGCAAGAAACTGTGGCACAAGGGCGAGGAATCGGGCCATGTGCAGAAGGTGAAAGAGATACGGCTCGATTGCGACGGCGATGTGATCCTGATGCAGATCGAGCAGGCAGGCGGCATCGCCTGCCATACCGGCCGCGAGAGTTGCTTCTACAGCAGGCTGGAGAATGGCGAGTGGAAGACCATCGATGCGGTGTTGAAGAACCCGGACGAGATATACAAGCAATGAACGACATTCTGCAACGACTGACCGAGACACTGGAAGCGCGCAAGGGCGCGGCGGCCGACACGTCGTATGTCGCAAAGCTGTACAGCAAGGGCGACGATGCCATCCTGAAAAAGGTGATCGAAGAAGCGGGGGAAGTGTTGTTGGCAGCCAAGGATGGCGACAAGCAGCATCTGCTCTATGAGGTGGCCGATCTGTGGTTCCACAGCATGGTGCTGCTGGCGCACAAAGGCATGAACGTTGAACAGGTGCTGCAGGAACTGGCGCGTCGCGAAGGCGTGTCCGGTATTGCAGAGAAAGCGGGCCGCAAATGAGCGACGACTGCCTGTTCTGCAAGATCGTCCGCGGCGAGATACCCTGCCGCAAGGTGTACGAGGACGACGATGTGCTGGCGTTCCACGACATCCATCCGGTGGCGCCCGTGCATTTCATGCTGGTGCCCAAGCAACATGTGGCTTCGTTGCTGGAGGCGGATGCGTCGCATGCAGCGTTGTTGAGCAAGTTGCTGTTGCTGGCACCGAAGCTGGCGAAAGAGCAGGGATTGGACAACGGCTTCCGCACCGTGATCAACAGCGGTAAAGGCGGCGGTCAGGAAGTGTTTCACTTGCATGTGCATGTCATCGGTGGCGGCAACATTCCGCCTATGGTCAAACGTAGCTAATCTATCAGGAGCGCATCATGGGTTCATTCAGTATCTGGCATTGGTTGATCGTGTTGCTGGTCGTGGTGCTGATCTTCGGCACCAAGAAACTGCGCAATATCGGCAGTGATCTCGGCGGTGCCGTGAAAGGCTTCAAGGAAGGCATGAAGGAAGGCGAAGACAAGGCCAAGCCGCAGGATAGCCGCACCATCGAAGGCGAGGCGAAGGAGAAATAACGCGATGTTCGACATCGCGTTCTCCGAACTGGTGGTGGTCGCGCTGGTGGCGCTGATCGTCATCGGCCCCGAACGCTTGCCCGGCCTGGCGCGCAAGGCCGGCGAGTGGTGGGGGCGGACGCAGCGCTATGTGAACAAGGTCAAGCAGGACATCGCGCATGACATGGCGGTGGAGGAGGCGACCAGGCTGCAGCACGATATCGAGAAACATATCGCCGAAGCTGAACAGGCCATGCAAGCGAACGGTCTGACTCTGGAACAGAGCATCCTGCAAGCGCAGTACAAGAAGCCGGATGGTGCAGCACCGGCGACACCTCCCGCCGCACCGGGTGAAACGCCAAAATGAGCAAGAGCGAGACATTGATCGCGCATCTGGTCGAGCTGCGCTCGCGCCTGCTGAACAGTTTCCTGGCATGGTTGCTGGTGTTCATCTGCCTGTTCCCGTGGGCGGCCGAACTGTATGCCTTGCTGGCGCAGCCCATGCTGGACAAGTTGCCGCAGGGCGGCCAGATGATCGCCACCGATGTCACCACACCGTTCTTCGTGCCGCTCAAAGTCGCGATGATGGTGTCCTTCGTCGTCGCGCTCCCCTTTGTCCTGTATCAGGTCTGGCGATTCGTTGCGCCGGGTCTGTATGCTCATGAGAAGAAGCTGGTGTTGCCGCTGATCATGGCCAGTACACTGCTGTTCCTGTGCGGCATGGCGTTCGCCTATTTTGCGGTATTCCCGGTGGTGTTCGGTTTCATCACGGCGGCTGCTCCGGCGGGTGTGGCGGTGATGACCGACATCGATAAATATCTGAGCTTCGTGATGGGTATGTTCCTCGCCTTCGGCATCACCTTCGAAGTGCCTGTTGTGGTGGTTATTCTGGTACGCATGGGTTTGGTGACGGTGGAAAAGCTGCGCGAGGTGAGGTCCTACGTCATCGTCGGGGCCTTCATCATCGCAGCCATCGTCACGCCGCCGGATGTGGTCTCGCAATTCATGCTGGCGGTCCCGCTGTGGTTGCTGTACGAGGCGGGGGTGGTGGTGGCGGGTTGGACCGGCACGCGCGATCGCATCCCCAACGACAGCGTGACGGATGACCACTGATCCCGCGTACGCGCAGGTCGCTGAAACCCTGCAGCAGGCCGCCGCGCTGCATCAATCCGGACTGGCGGCCGCTGCAGCCGAACTATATCGGGTCGTTCTAAGTATCCTGCCCAAACATCCTGATGCCAACCACGAGCTGGCTGTCACCCTGCTACAGACCGGTCAGGCCGTAGCCGCCATCCCACATTTCCTTGTCGCACTCGAAGCGGATCCTGAGCGCCCGCGATTCTGGCTGAGTTATATCGATGCACTGGCCCAGGCCGGACAGCACGATGCCGCGCGCGAGGTCCTGCAGATGGCACGGCAGCAAGGTTTGCAAGGAGAGGAAGCAGACGCATTGGTCGCACGTTTGTCATCTTCCAGTCAGTCGCCCCGATCATTGCAATCAGGGCAGAAAGCGCCGACACAAGCGCAACTCGACGAGTTGGTCATGCTGTTCAACCAGGGGCGGGTGGCAGATACGGCATCCCGTGCGCGAGCATTGACAGAACAGTTTCCCAAACACGGATTCGGATGGAAGGTATTGGGGCTGGCCTTGAAGCAGCTGGGCGATAACGAAGCAGCGATCCCCGCGATGCAGAAAGCTGCAGCCCTGTCGCCCAAGGAGGCGGATGTGCACAGCAATCTCGGTGTCGCGCTGCAGGATGCGGGGCGATTGAAAGAGGCGGAGGCCAGCTACCGGCGGGCGCTCAAACTCAAGCCGGACTATGCTGATGCTCATTGCAATCTGGGCACCTTGCTGCAGGACATGGGTAAGTTGGATGAAGCGGCGGCTGCCCATCGCCGAGCCTTGAGGTTGTCGCCTCGCCTTGCTGACGCACACTACAACTTGGGCAACACGCTGCGGGCAATGGGGCGTAGCGATGAGGCGGTGCAATGCTACCTGCGTGCGCTCGAATGCAGGCCGGATTACGCTCAAGCCTGTTGCAATCTGGGTATTGTGCTGCAGGATTTGGGTCGTTTCGACCAGGCAGAACAGATGTTGCGCCGCGCACTGGTAATCAAGCCTGATTATGTCGAAGCTTGCGCCAATCTGGGCAGTACCCTGAAGCGCCTTGGGCGACAGGAGGAAGCGGAAGAAGCTTACAGGCTGGCGCTGCAGCTTAATCCTGGTGCAGCTGAAGTGCACGGCAATCTCGGGGTTTTGTTGCACGAGATGGGCGAACTCGCTGAGTCTGAGGCGTGTTATCTCCGAGCTTTGCATCTGGCGCCTGATTTGCCGGATGTTCAAAACAATTACGGTGTGCTGCTGCAGGATCTGGGGCGGTTGGGTGAGGCAGAGGCAGCCTACCGAAAGGCCTTGTCACTCCGTCCGAACTATTTTCTGGCACATAGCAACTTGTTGTTCCTGCTTAACTACAGTCTTGATGTATCGCAACAGGCAGCATTTGACGAGGCTTGCCGATTCGGGGCGTCAGTATCGTCCAGAGTCGGGCATCGCTATGCCAAGTGGTCGTGTGCAGAACACGGGCCTTTGCGCATAGGTTTCGTTTCGGGAGACTTCCGGAATCACCCGGTCGGCTATTTCCTGGAGAATCTGCTTCGTTACCTGGATCGGCAAACATTCGAGATCTATGCCTATCCTACGGATCCACGGGAGGACGAACTGACTGTGCGCCTCAAGTCATATTTCTCGGTTTGGCACCCCATATATGGGATGAATGACGAACTTGCGGCAAAAAGCATCCGTGATGATGGTGTGCATGTCCTGCTGGACTTGTCTGGTCATTCGCGCTTCAACCGGTTGCCGGTTTTTGCACTGAGACCTGCCCCGGTACAGGTTGCCTGGCTGGGATACTTTGCAACAACCGGGATGGCCGAGATGGACTATCTCATCGCGGATCCTTCAGTCTTGCTAAAGTCACAAGAGCGATATTTCACGGAGAAGATATGGAGATTGCCTCAGACGCGGTTATGTTTCAGTCGCCCGGATATCGAAGTTGATGTGTCTCCTTTGCCTGCCAAGGTGAGCGGATTTGTCACTTTTGGTTGTTTTAACAATCTGGCCAAGGTGAACGATAGTGTCATCGGCCTGTGGGCGCGAGTGCTGCTTTCGGTGTCAGGGAGCCGGCTTTTCCTTAAGGCGAAGCAGCTTGGAGATGCCAGCGTTCGACAACAGACTGTTGCGCGTTTCGCTGCCTGCGGCATAGAAGCAGAGCGGCTGATCTTGGAGGGGGCAGAGTCCCGTGCAAAATATTTTGAGGCGTACCATCGTGTAGATATCTCACTGGATCCATTTCCTTATCCGGGGGGGACAACAACTATGGAGAGCCTGTGGATGGGGGTGCCTGTCCTGAATCTGACCGGCGATTCATTCCTATTGCGTCAGGGAGCTGGTCTGCTGACCAATCTGGGTTTGCAGGACTGGATTGCCACTTCGCGTGAAGATTATGTGCGACGAGCAGTCGGTTTCTCGGGTGATTTGCCTACGCTGGAAGAGCTTAGGAGCGAGCTTAGAATGCGTGTCGAAGCATCTCCATTAATGGATGGCAAGCGCTTTGCAGCAGACTTCGGTGATGTGCTCCGGTTGTTCTGGGAAGCGTGTCCAAAAGTGAAACAACGCTAGGAATTCATTTCTCCGAACAACCTGCAGGGTCACTCCATGACTTTGGGTTTTGGTCGCTTGCCCACTCGGACTTGCACGACGACTTCATTCTCGTTGCGCAACAACTTCAGGCCGACATTCTGGCCGGGCGTGAGTGCGGAGATGGTTTCCAGCATCACTGTCGAATCAACCAGTGCATTGTCAGCGATACTCACCAGTATGTCGCCCGGTTTGATTCCGGCCTTGTCTGCGGGGCCGTTGCGCATGACTTCCGAGATGAGCACGCCGTGAGCGGCCTTGAGTTTGAAAGATTCGGCCAGTTCGGGGGTCATGTCCTGCACCGCCACACCGATCCAGCCGCGTGTGACAGAGCCGGTCTGGATGATCTGTTCCATGACTTTCTTGGCGGTGCTGACCGGGATGGCAAAACCTATGCCCAGAGAGCCGCCGTTGGGTGAGTAGATGGCGCTGTTGATGCCCAGCAGATTGCCGCTGGCGTCGACCAGCGCGCCGCCGGAGTTGCCAGGGTTGATGGCGGCATCGGTCTGGATGAAGTTCTCGAAGGTGCTCAGCCCCAGATGGTTGCGTTTGAGCGCACTGACGATGCCCATGGTCACGGTTTGTCCCACACCGAAGGGATTGCCCACCGCCAGAACGATATCACCGACGTGGGTGGCGTCGCCATTGGCAAAGGTTATCGCGGGCAGGGCATAGTTGACGTCTACCTTGAGCACGGCAAGGTCGGTCTCGGGGTCGGTGCCGACGATATGACCTTTGGCATTGCGGCCGTCGGCGAAGGCCACTTCGATTTGGTCGGCTGACTCAACCACGTGGTGGTTGGTGAGGATATATCCGTCTTGGCTGACGATGACGCCAGATCCGAGGCTGGAGTTCTGTTGCGGCTGGTTGTCTTCGAATTCATCGCCGAAGAAGAAGCGGAATCTTGGATCGTCCATGAAGGGATGTGTCGATTGCTTCACTTCACTGGTGGTGAAGATGTTCACCACGGACGGCATCACTTTTTGCGCGGCGCTACTGAAACCGGGGCCGGTCAGGCTGGGGGCGTTTTCTTCCGGTTCGCTTTGGTACAGTGTCACGACGCCGCCGCGAGCGGCGGTGGGGAGCAGGCCTGGTTTGAGGGTGTGTATGACGAACAGAACTGCCAGCCCGATGGTGGTGGCTTGCGCGAACAGGAGCCAGAATTTACGCATGTTATGATCCAGTCAGGCCGTTGATAGGGACAGATGTGATGCAATTAAAAGAATTGGCCGATTATATCGGAAGCGAGCTGGGGGTCGGCCGTTTTCGCGATTATTGTCCGAATGGTGTGCAGGTCGAGGGGCGGGCAGAGGTGCGGCGTATCGCGACCGGGGTCACGGCTTCGCGGGCCGTGCTTGATGCGGCAGCGGCGTGGGGTGCCGATGCCATCTTGGTGCATCATGGGTATTTCTGGCGTAACGAGGATGCGGTCATCACCGGTGTAAAGAAGCAGCGTATCGCCTGTTTGTTGGCGGAGGACATCAGTCTGCTGGCTTATCATTTGCCTCTGGATGCACATTCGCTATGGGGAAACAACGCACAACTCGCCAAACGTCTGGGGTTGCTGGAGAGTGGCCGTTTCGGGGAGCAGGATGTCGCATGTCATGGCCTGCTGGCTCAGCCTGTGGCGCTGGCAGATTTCGCCAAGGCAGTGGCTGAAACATTGAGGTTCGAGCCAACGGTAGTGGGCGGGGCATCAGGGCGGGTCAACCGTATCGCCTGGTGTAGCGGTGCTGCCCAGGGATATTTCGAGCAAGCCATCTCACTGGGGGTGGATGCCTTCCTGACTGGCGAGATTTCGGAGAGCAATGTGCATATGGCGCGAGAAAGTGGTGTGGCCTACATTGCCGCAGGGCATCATGCGACGGAACGCTATGGTATTCAGGCCCTGGGGGCACATTTGGCGGAAAGGTTCGGCCTCGAACACCAGTTCTTTGATGAAGAAATCCCTGTTTAGGTGATGGGTATATAACCGAGTGTGCGTTGCATTCTGAAAAGGCGTTGCGTAGTATTCGGCGTATAACCATGTAGGGTTATTTGTGTCGGTGTTTACGGCCGGCGCAGGAAGAAGTGACTTCCGGTTGCACAGGTCGTTTGGGGCAGCGCCATTCCGCTGCGAGGTAAGCCTTGCTGTTGCGCCGTATCGATGACGCACATGGGGTTACGGGGAGAAAGTATGAGAATCAGCATAATGATAGGCGGCGCGCTGCTGGCCGCACTTTCCTTGAACGCGTTGGCTGAGGACAAAGCACTCATGCCGGCGCATAACGCGCTCAATGTGCTGCAGTCTGGAGAAGTGAGCTTCAGCAAGGATGTGATGCCTATCCTGCAGGACTATTGTGTGAGTTGCCATCATCCGTCACCGACATCCAAGGGCTATGCCAAGAGCGGCTTGGACCTGACTTCCTATGAAGGCCTCATGAAAGGCACCAAGTTCGGCAAGGTGGTCATCCCTGGTGACAGCCAAACCAGCACTTTCACCAAGCTGCTGACCGGCACCAACAAAGGACTGAAGATGCCGATGGGCTTGAATGCCAGCGGTACTCTGGATCGCCAATATATCCTGACGCTGCGCAAGTGGGTCAAGCAGGGTGCCAAGAACAACTAGCATCAAGCAGTAATTGCGGCGAATAGGCTGTCCAAGTAGTATTCGCCGCCGGCAAGGGATCGAGTTGGGGAGACGATTCTGGGCTTGTCTGATAAAAACGTGACGGACAACGCCATGCCATCCTCCAGTACCGACGAGACGCCAGGGCAGCAGGGAGCTGCCCCAGTGGATATTTGACAACGTATTACGGAAGGGATGAGGGTCATGACAGACAATGTGGATCACGGCAAGCGACGAATGCTGATCGCTGCTACCGCTGCAGTGGGGGGGGTCGCCGCCGCCGGTGCAGGTGCACCGTTCGTATTGAGTTTGCAGCCTAGCGAACGCGCCAAGGCAGCCGGTGCGCCGGTCGAGGTGGATATCAGCAGCATCGAGCCGGGTACGATGATCAGTATCGAATGGCAAGGCAAGCCGGTATGGATCGTGCGCCGTACCCAGGAAATGCTGGATCTGCTGCCCAAGAATGACGAAAACCTCGCTGACCCGTCTTCATCCATTCCGCAGCAACCCGAGTACTGTAACAATGCGACCCGCTCCATCAAGCCGGAGATACTGGTCGTGCTCGGTGTCTGTACGCATCTGGGATGCTCGCCGACCTTCCGTCCAGAAGTTGCACCGGCCGATCTGGGGGCGCAATGGGCAGGGGGCTGGTTCTGCCCTTGCCACGGTTCGCGTTTCGACCTGGCTGCCCGCGTGTTCAAGGGCGTGCCCGCACCGACCAACCTGATCATCCCCCCGCACATGTACCTGAGCGAGACTCGCCTGCTGGTCGGGGATGATGATAAAAGCAAGCTAAAAGGCGGCCAGCCCGCCGATAAGGGGGCCGCAGCATGATGAACCTTCTGAAAAATCTGATCGGTTGGATCGATGAGCGCTTCCCGCTGGTATCCACCTGGAAAGCGCACCTGTCCGAGTACTACGCGCCGAAAAACTTCAACTTCTGGTATTTCTTCGGTGGCTTGGCGCTGCTGGTGCTGGTGATCCAGATCCTCAGCGGTATCTTCCTGACCATGAACTACAAGCCGGACGCTCTGTTCGCGTTCGCCTCGGTCGAATACATCATGCGTGATGTGCAGTGGGGCTGGCTGTTGCGCTATATCCACTCCACCGGCGCATCGATGTTCTTCGTGGTGGTCTATCTGCACATGTTCCGCGGCTTGATGTACGGCTCGTATCGCAAGCCGCGCGAGTTGCTGTGGATCATCGGCATGATCATCTATCTGGCGTTGATGGGCGAGGCATTCATGGGCTATCTGTTGCCGTGGGGACAGATGTCCTTCTGGGGTGCTCAGGTGATCGTGAACCTGTTCTCTTCCGTGCCGTTCATCGGTCCGGATTTGGCGATCATGATCCGTGGCGACTTCGTGGTATCCGATATCACGCTGAACCGATTCTTCGCCCTGCACGTGGTGGCGATCCCGCTGGTACTGGTACTGATCATCGTGGCGCACTTGGTGGCGCTGCATGAGGTCGGTTCCAACAATCCGGATGGCGTTGAGATCAAGAAACACAAGGATGCCAATGGCGTGCCGTTGGACGGCGTGCCGTTCTTCCCATACATGGTGGTCAAGGATGGCGTGGCGGCAGTGGCCTTCCTGATGGTGTTCAGCGCGGTGGTGTTCTTCGCGCCGGACATGGGCGGCTATTTCCTGGAGTACAACAACTTCGTGCCGGCCAACCCGATGAAGACACCCGAGCACATCGCGCCGGTGTGGTACTTCACGCCTTACTACGCCATCCTGCGTGCGGTGCCGCCGATGTTCGGCTCCCAGTTCCCGGGTGTGGTGGCGATGGGCGTGGCGACCGTGATCTTCTTCGCGTTGCCTTGGCTGGATCGCGGCCCGGTCAAGTCAATCCGCTATCGCGGCCCGATCTACAAGACCTTCCTGGCCGCTTTCGTGGTGAGCTTCGTCGGCTTGGGCTATCTGGGTCTGATGCCGGCAACGGAAACCTACACTCTGATCTCGCGCATCCTGGCGGTGGTGTACTTCGCGTTCTTCTTCCTGATGCCCTGGTACACGAAGATCGACGCATGCAAGCCCGAGCCTGATCGCGTGACGTCCAAATAATTGAGAGGGGTTCGTTGAAATGAAAGCTATCAAGAAAGTAATCGTAGGGGCGATGCTGGCCTGCATGCCGGTACTTGCTGCCGCAAGCGAGGGCGGCGTGCATCTGGATAAGGCACCGCTCAACCTGCAGGATCAGGCCTCCCTGCAGCGCGGAGCCAAACTGTTCACTTCGCGTTGTCTGGCCTGCCACTCGGCCTCTGCCATGCGCTACAACCGCCTGAACGACATCGGCATGTCCGACGACCAGATCAAGGCAGAGTTGGAGTTGCCGGAAGACGTCAAGGTCGGGTCGACCATGCAGTCCGCAATGGACTCCAACTCCGCCAAGATGGCCTACGGCGTCGCGCCGCCCGACTTGAGCGTGATCGCACGTTCACGCAGTGCGGATTGGCTGTATAGCTACATGCGTACGTTCTATGCCGATCAGAGCAAGACCAGCGGCTGGAACAATGCGGTCTTCCCCAGTGTCGCCATGCCGTTCGTGCTGGCGGACATGCAGGGTGAGCAAGCCATGGAAGACGGGCACCTGGTGTTGAAAACGCCGGGTTCCATGTCCGTCGCCGAGTACGACGCTGCCATTGCCGATCTGACCAACTATCTGGTGTTCATGAGCGAGCCGGCCATCCTGGTCCGCCACCAGATCGGCTGGATCGTATTGATCTTCCTGTCCATTCTTCTTGTTCTGATGTATGCACTGAAGAAGGAGATATGGAAGGATATTCACTGAGGAGATTGAATTCGGGATGCGGTTCGTGTTAGTTTCCGCTCCCGTTGCAGTCTGCGCCGAGATGGCGGGGCAAATGCTCCGCCATCTGGTTTTTAACGCTACATAATTGTATTCAGGTGGTTTTTTATGATGACACTCTACTCGGGCACAACCGACCCCTATAGCCATCGTTGCCGTTTCGTGCTGTTTGAAAAAGGCATGGACTTCGAGGTGATCGATGTGGATGTATTCAACATGCCGGAGGATCTGGCCGTGATGAATCCCTACAACAAAGTGCCGGTACTGGTCGAACGCGACCTGATCCTGTACGAAGCCAATATCATCAACGAATATATCGACGAGCGCTTCCCGCATCCCCAGCTGATGCCGCCCGATCCGGTGATGCGCGCCCGCGCGCGCCTGTTCCTGCATCGCTTTGAGCAGGAATTGTTCTGTCACATCGAAGGCTTGGAAAGCAATAACGCCAAAGCTCAGGAGAAAGCGCGTGCGGCCGTGCAGAGCAATCTGACCCAGATTGCCCCGATCTTCGCCAAGCAGAAGTTCATGCTGGGCGATGAATTCTCCATGCTGGACGTGGCGATCGCGCCGCTGTTGTGGCGTCTTGAGCACTATGGTATTCAGCTCGACAAGGACGCTACGCCGATGATGAAGTATGCCGAGCGTCTGTTCTCGCGCCAAGGTTTCATCGAGGCCCTGACGCCTGCCGAAAAGGCCATGCGCAAGTAATCGCTGTGATAGACGAGCCGTCCACCAAACCTTATCTGATTCGAGCCATCTATGAATGGTGCGCAGATGCCGGATACACCCCGTATCTGGCGGTGCAGGTGGATGAATACACGCAAGTGCCGATGGGCTATGTGAAGGACGGTCAGATTGTCCTGAATATCGGTGGGGATGCGGTGAAGAATCTGCAGCTTGGCAATGAGGACATCAGTTGCAACGGCCGCTTCGGCGGAGTCGCCCACCAGCTGATGATCCCGGTTGCAGCAGTCATCGGTATCTTTGCCAAAGAGACAGGGCAGGGGCTGGTATTCCAGGCAGGCGAATCGGCTCCTTTGTCATCGACTGAGCCGCCAGATGAGCCGCCCTCCCCTCCGGCATCCTCAGGCAGGCCGCAGCTCAAGGTCGTCAAATAAAAAAGCCGCAGCACTCTGCGGCTTTTTTATTTGCGCTTAGTCCAGCGATTACTAGGCTTGTGCCAGCAGGCCGCCCATCTTGCTGAAGGCTTTCTGCTCAATCTGGCGGATCCGTTCCGCCGATACGCCGAATTCATCGGCCAACTCGTGCAGCGTGGCGCTTCCATCCTCTTTCAGCCAGCGTGCCTCCACGATGCGGCGGCTGCGTTCATCCAGTGCAGACAAGGCGTTCGCCAATCCTGTCGATTGCAAACGTTCCTGCTCCGATGTCTCCAGAATGACGGAGGGCTCATGTGCCTCATCATCAGCCAGATATCGCACGGGTGAGTAGCTCTCATCCTCATCATTGCCAGCCAATGGGTCGAGTGACAGTTCATGGCCAGCGAAACGCGCTTCCATCTCCACCACGTCGTGTTCGCTGACGTTCAACTGCTGGGCGATCTCGCTCACCTGCTGCGGACGCAGCGGCTCCAGTCCTTTCTTAAGGCTGCGCAGGTTGAAGAACAATTTGCGTTGTGATTTGGTCGTGGCGATCTTCACCATGCGCCAGTTGCGGATCACGAACTCATGGATCTCGGCGCGGATCCAGTGCAGGGCGAACGAAACCAGACGCACACCACGCTCCGGATCATAACGTTTCACCGCCTTCATCAGGCCGATATTCCCTTCTTGGATCAGGTCGGCTTGCGGCAATCCATAGCCGATGTAGCCGCGTGCCACGCTGACCACGACACGCAGGTGCGACAGCACCAGTTGGCGGGCAGCCTCAAGATCGTTCTGCTGGCGGAAGCGTGTCGCCAACTCCAATTCCTGCTCATGGGTCAGGACCGGAAAGCGGTTGACGGCCTGCACATACCCCTCCAACCCGCCTGCGGCGGATGGCATTGGCAGATTCATGCTTGCATTCATGGTCTTTCCTCCTTTGCGGTGATTCTAGCACTCCTGTACTGAGAGTGCCAAAGGGGGATTTGGTTCAACGGGGCTCGATCTGCCAAAGGTGCTGCGAAACCGAGAACCAGGCTCCCAGCCACCCCAGATAGCCGGAAAAGGCGAACAGGGCGAGGCTGTCCGGCCAGGAAAGCGTGTGTAACTGGAAATCGCTGGAATACAGCTGGGTGAGGTCAGCCAGACTGCCGTTCAGCAACCACAGGCTGGCGGAGACCAGCAGCCATGCCACGATGCCTCCGGTCAACCCTTGCAGCAGTCCGAAATACAGGAAGGGGCGGCGGATGAAGCCGTCGCTGGCACCGATCAGTTTGGACACCTCTATCTCGTCGCGCCGGGTCAGGATCTGCAGGCGTATGGTGTTGAACGTGATGGCGATCAGCGCAAGGCTGAGAGTGGTCGCGAGGATGGCCGTAGCCAATCTTCCCAAGCCCAGCAACGCATCCAGTTTCTTCACCCAAGCCGAGTCGAGTTGCACATGATCGAACTGCTGCCATGATCGCAGCTCCTGATGGAGTGCTTCCATCGCGTCGGCATCGGTCGACTTGGGATAGATGATGAAGGTGTCCGGCAACGGGTTGTGCGGCAGGTCGCCTACCATGTCCGATGCGCCGGTGCTTTGCTGCAATTGCAGCAAGGCCGTATCGCGCGAGACGAATTCCACTCTGGAGACGCGGTCATTCGCTTCCAGTCTCTCCCTGAGCGCGCGCAGTTCTGGGTCGCGTCTTCCCGCATCCAGGAACACGCTGATCTGCGGTGTTTCAGCCACCGATGAGGCGAGATGCTGCACACTCTTCAACAGCACATAGGTGCCGACCGGCAGGCTGAGCGCGATGCCGATGATGGTCATGTTGAGCAGCGAAGCGCCGGGCGTGAGCCACAGGCGGCTCAGTGTGGTTTGCAGCACATGCAGGTGTTCGCGCAGCCTCTTCATGTCGCGCTCCCTTGTTGCAGCATACCGTGATCCAGATGCAGCGCGCGCGCGGGGAAACGCTGCAGGACGCTCTGGTCGTGGGTGGATATCAGCAGTGTCACACCGACCTGATGGAAAGACCTGAAGATATTCAATATCTCGGCGGAGTATTCCGCGTCGAGATTGCCGGTGGGTTCGTCCGCCAGCAGGATATCGGGCCGGCTGACGATGGCCCGCGCGATGCACAGGCGCTGCTGCTCGCCGCCCGACAGGGCGATCGGGTTGGCTTTTTCGCGTGCGAGCAGGCCGACTTTGTCCAGCGCGGCGCGCACGCGCTTGGCGGCCTCGCGATGGTCGAAGCCACTGATCTGCAGGGGGAGAAGCACATTGTCGAAGGCGCTGCGGTCGAACAGCAGCTTGTGGTCCTGGAAGATCAGGCCGATGTTGCGGCGCAATGCAGGGATCGCTTCGCGCTTGATGGCGCGGATGTTGTGGCCGTTGATCAGCACGCTGCCGCTGGTGGGGCGTTCGATGGCGGCGATGAGTTTCAGCAGTGTGCTTTTGCCAGCGCCGGAGTGGCCGGTGAGATACACCATCTCGCCTTGGGCGATGTTGAAACTCACATCCTGCAAGGCTTCATGGCCGCCCGGGTAGCGTTTGTAGACCTGGCCGAAGTGGATCATCGCTCGATATCCAGCAGGGCTGCGATGAAATCCTCGGCGTTGAACGGCTTGAGGTCGTCCAGCCCTTCGCCCACGCCGATGAAACGCACGGGGATGGGATGGGCGCGGGCGATGGCGGCGATGACGCCGCCCTTGGCCGTGCCATCCAGCTTGGTCAGCACCAGGCCGCTGATATCCAGCGCATCGCCGAACGCCTTTACCTGCGACAAAGCGTTCTGGCCGGTGTTCGCATCCAGTACCAGCAGTACCTCGTGCGGGGCACCGGGTAGGGCCTTGTCGATCACGCGCTTCACCTTCTTGATCTCTTCCATCAGGTGCGCTTGCGTCGCGAGGCGGCCGGCGGTGTCTGCCAGTACCACATCGATGCAGCGTGCCTGAGCTGCCTGCACCGCATCGTAGATGACGGCGGCGGCATCGCCGCTCTGTTGCGCGATGACAGTCACATCGTTGCGCTTGCCCCATTCCATCAGTTGCTCGCGCGCGGCGGCGCGGAAGGTATCGCCGGCCGCGAGCAGCACCGACTTGCCCTGGTTCTGGAAGTGCTTGGCCAGTTTGCCGATGGAGGTGGTCTTGCCGGCACCATTGACGCCGCACAGCATGATGACGAAGGGCCGGTTCGCCGCGATGTCCAGCGGTTTGGCCAGCGGCTGCAACAACTTCAGTAGCGCATGCGCCAGCGCCTCTTTCAACTGGCTTGCCTCGGTCAGGCGCTGTTCCTTGACTTGGCGACGCACATCGGCGAGCAGTGTCTGTGTGGCGTCCATGCCCACATCGGCCGTGATGAGCAGGGTTTCCAGTTCTTCGTAGAGTTCGTCGTCGATGCGCGCGCCGGGAACCAGCAGAGCAGTCAGTTGTCCACCGGTCCGCGCCAAGCCATCGCGCAAGCGCTTGGCCCAGCCGCTATCGCTGGATTTGCTGTCAGGGCTTTGTTTTTTCAGGAAACTGAACATGGGCCGGGAAAGGTTTGGAGGAATGTCGCATAATGCGCCCGCATTTTAACGTTTCAGGACGATCCACATGAGATTTTATGCATTCTGTTTGGGGCTGTTAGCAGCTTTCTGTGCGCAGGCCGACGTTTTCGAACAGACGCTTGCCAACGGATTGAAAGTCATCGTGAAAGAGGACCGCCGTGCACCGGTGGTCGTGCAGCAGATCTGGTATCGCGCCGGCAGCATGGATGAGAAGACCGGGGTCACCGGCGTCGCACATGTGCTGGAACACATGATGTTCAAAGGCACCCGGGCAGTTCCGGCCGGGGAGTTCTCGCGCCGTATCGCCGCCGCCGGCGGGCGCGAGAACGCTTTCACCAGCTATGACTACACCGCTTATTTCCAGCAAATGCACAAATCGCAACTGGAACTGGCGATGAAACTGGAAGCCGACCGCTTGCATAACCTGAACCTGAGCGATGAGGAATTCGCCAAAGAGATCCGTGTGGTGATGGAAGAGCGGCGCTGGCGCACCGACGACGATGCGCATGCCTTGCTGGACGAACGCATGATGGCCACCGCTTATCAGGAGCACCCCTACCGCAACCCCATCGTCGGCTGGATGAACGATCTAAACAACATGACGGCGGAGGATGCGCGGCTCTGGTACCAGACTTGGTATGCCCCCAACAACGCGACGCTGGTCATCGCAGGAGATGTCGATGCGAAGCAGGTGTTCGCCCTAGCCCGCAAACACTATGGACGCATCAGTGCAGGCAAGTTGCCTGCACGCAAACACTATGAGGAACCGGCGCAGCTTGGGATCAAACGCATCGTGGTGAAGGCACCCGCCGAGTTGCCGCATCTGGTCATGGCCTATCACGCCCCGACCCTGCGCGATGTGGATAAGGACTGGCAGCCCTATGCGCTGTCAGTCCTGGCCGGTGTACTCGACGGCAACGATTCGGCACGTCTGAACAAGTCATTGGTGCGCGAGCGGCAAGTGGCGACCAGCATCGGAGCCGGCTATGCCAATACTTCGCGCGGTCCGACCATGTTCTCGCTGGAAGCCACACCCGCAGCAGGCACATCGGTGGAGGCGCTGGAAGCAGCGATACGCGAACAATTGCAAATGATCGTGCGTGACGGCGTGAGTGAGGAAGAGTTGCGCCGCGTGCGCGCCCAGGTCACCGCCGCCGAGGTGTACAAGCTCGATTCCCTGTTCTATCAGGCGATGCAGATCGGGCAGATGGAAAGCATCGGATTGTCCCACCGTGACTTGCCGTTGATGCTGCAGAAACTGCAAGCTGTGACTGCGGAGCAAGTGCAGGCTGTGGCGCGCGACATCCTGCGCGACGACCAGCTGACCGTCGCCGTGCTCGACCCGCAACCGCTGGCAGCGGACAAGCCGCAACGGGGAGGGTATGCCCATGCGCACTAAACTCCTGACTTTTGTCCTGCTGTGCGGATCCGCAGTCGGCGCGTTCGCCACACCCCAGATACAACACTGGCAAGCGGCCAGCGGCGCGCGCGTGTATTTCGTGGAAGACCACAACCTGCCCATGCTGGATGTGGCGGTCAGTTTTCCGGCCGGCAGTGCCTATGATAGTGCGGACACGAAAGGTGTGGCGGGACTGACCCATGGTTTGCTCGATCTGGGCGTGCAAGGCATGAACGAAGACGACATCGCACGCAAATTGGCAGATGTCGGGGCCAGGGTCGCCAGCAGTTTCGATTCGGATCGTTCCGCCATCACCTTGCGCACCTTGAGCAGTGCGGCGGAGCGCGATGTGGCGCTGGATATCCTGGCGCGCGTGCTGCAGCAGCCGCAGTTCCCGCAAGCGGTCCTGACGCGTGAGAAGACTCGCCTGATCGCCTCCCTGCGTGAGGCGGAGACCAAGCCGGAATTCCTTTCCGAGAAAGCGTTCGGCAAGGCTGTGTTCGGCACCCACCCCTACGGCTGGCAAGCCGAGGTTGCGGATATCGAAAAGATTCAACGTGACGATCTGCTGGCGTTCTATCGTGCCCACTATGGTGCTGGGGATGCCGTCGTGGCACTGATGGGGGATATCACACGGCAACAGGCGGAAGCCATCGCGCAGCGATTGACCGCGCAACTGCCTCCGAGCGGGGGCGTCGCCGCCTTGCCTGCCGTTGACAGGCTGCATGCATCCAGCGAGCAGCGCATCACGCACCCCGCCAGCCAAAGCCACATCCTGCTCGGTGCGCCTGGGATCGCGCGCAACGACCCGGACTATTTTCCCTTGTATGTCGGCAACTACATCCTGGGCGGCGGCGGTTTCGTATCGCGCCTGATGAACGAAGTCCGTGAAAAGCGCGGCATGGCTTACAGCGTGTACAGCTATTTCGTGCCCATGCAGCAACCGGGCGCGTTCCAGATCGGTCTGCAGACCAAGAAGGAGCAGGTGGACGAGGCGCTGCAGGTGGTGCGCAAGACCCTGCGCGATTTCGTGGATAAGGGCGTGACGGAAGACGAGCTGCGCGCGGCCAAGCAGAACATCATAGGCGGCTTCCCGTTGCGCATCGACAGCAACCGCAAGATCCTCGATTACCTGAGCGTGATCGGCTTCTACGAGCTGCCGCTCACCTATCTGGATGAATTCCAGGCGCGTGTCGAGCAGGTGGATGTGCGGGCGATCAATGATGCTTTCCGTCGCCGTATCGATCCCGATGCCATGGCGACCGTGATCGTCGGTGGGCAGGTGGCAGGAGAGACGAAATAAACAAGGTCAGGATCATCGGCGGCACGCATCGCAGCCGCATCATCACCTTTCCCGATAGTGCCGGTTTGCGCCCGACGCCCGATCGCGTGCGTGAGACGTTGTTCAACTGGCTGGGCCAGACGCTGTATGGCAAGCGTTGCCTGGACCTGTTCGCAGGCAGCGGCGCGCTGGGGTTCGAAGCGGCCTCGCGTGAGGCGGAGCGGGTGGTGATGGTGGAGCAAGACCGCGCTGTATATAAGGTCTTGCAGGACTCGCTCCGCAAGCTGGACTTCCCGAATGTAGCGTTGCACTGCGATGATGGGATAAAATTCGCCATGCAGACGAATATGACGTTCGACGTCGTCTTTCTTGACCCCCCGTTCCAGAGCGATCTTTTGACTCGACTCATGCCGCGTTTGGCGCAGCTACTGAGCAAAGACGGTGTGGTCTATGTGGAAAGCGGGGCCGCGTTCGAAGCGGGGGAAGACTGGCGGGTGCTGAAGCAACGGCGCGCCGGAGCGGTACATTACCAACTATTGGAACGCGCCCAGGCATGATCAGAGTCGTATATCCGGGTACATTCGATCCCATCACGCGCGGCCACGAGGATGTGGTGCGACGTGCGGCGGGCCTGTTCGGCGAAGTCGTGGTGGCAGTCGCGGCGAGCCGCAGTGCCACCCTGTTCTCGCTGGACGAGCGGGTGGCGATGGCGCGCGAGGTGTTCGCCGATTCGGTCAATGTCCGGGTCGAGGGGTTCGACGATCTGCTGATGAACTATGTGCGCAGGCTGGAAGCGCGCGTCGTGTTGCGCGGATTGCGGGCGGTGTCCGATTTCGAGTATGAGTTCCAGATGGCGGGCATGAACCGCACGCTGGATCCGGAGGTGGAAACGGTGTTCCTCACCCCGGCCGAGCAGTACAACTTCATCTCCGCCAGCATGGTGCGCGAGATATCGCGCTTCGGCGGCGAGGTGGGCAAATTCGTCTCGCCCGCCGTGGCGGCAAGATTGCAGGATAAAAGATCAATCAAAGGAGAGTAGAAATGTCACTTATCATCACCGACGAATGCATCAACTGCGACGTGTGCGAGCCTGAGTGCCCGAACGACGCGATCTCGCAGGGCGACACCATCTATGTCATCGATCCGGCCAAGTGTACCGAGTGCGTTGGTCACTACGATACGCCGCAGTGCGTCGAAGTGTGCCCGGTCGACTGCATCCCCAAAGACCCGAACCATGTGGAATCGCCGGAGCAGTTGCAGGCCAAGTACGAGCGCCTGATGGCAGCCAAGGGCAAGTGATCCGCTTCGCCTCGCTCTGACACAGCCGCCCGCAGGGGCGGCTTTGTTTTTTGCTTCAACTTTCCCGCCGGCGGGTGTAGCCTGTCCGCACGCATCGGAACGACAAGGTGCGGGGAGGGGAGATGAAGAACCGATATCAACCGCTGACCGTCCTGCTGGTGACGGTCGCATCCTTGATGCTGGGCGGTTTCCTGCTTTTCATCAGTCTGCGCGGCACGATAAGCGAGATGGTGAACGCCGACCTCGCGGCCGTCGCCACCCTGAAATCGCGCCAGGTAGAGTCGTGGTTCGAGGACCGTGATGCCGACGCCGGGTCGCTGGCGATCGATTCCTTCTTCTCGCGCGCGGTCCAGCGATGGTATGCGGGAGGATCGCAGGATGACCGACAGCGGGAGAAGATCGTCAAACATCTGGACGGATTCATCTCGCTGCACCGTTTCGATGCGGCCGTGCTGCTGGATGGTAAGGGGCGACCGGTGTTGCAGGTGGGAGCAGGCCCGCACGATATCCGTCATGCTCAGGTGCAGATCGCACAGGCGATGGCGAGCAACGAGACCGTGTTCGTCGACATGCACCGGCATGGCGACGCAGCGCCGGAGCTGGATTTCATCTCGCCGCTGCGGATCGAGGGGAAGGTGGTCGGTGCCTTGTATCTGATGGAAGATGCCGGCAGGCATCTGTTCCCTTTGCTGGATGATGATGCAGACCGGAGCGAACTGGTCGAAACGCACCTGGTGCGCCGCGAGGGCGACCAGGTGATGTATCTGAGCCCGTTGTCCGGTGTGCCCGATGCCGCACTTTCCTATCGTTTGCCGCTCAGAGGACCGTCCGTCACCGCTCAGGCCCTGATGCAAAACCGGCGTGCGCTGCAACTGGGGCAAGACCATCTGGGCAGGCAGGTGCTCGCCTATGCGCTGCCGATCCGGCACACCGAGTGGATGCTGGTCACCAGTGCCGATGAGGCGACGGCCTATGCGCTGCTGCGGAGACTGGAGATCGTCGCACTTGCGCTGATGACGTTCATCCTCCTGTTGACCGTCGCTTGGTTCGCGCAATGGCAGCGCCGGCAGGGTAGCCTGCATCAGGCGAGGGAGATGCAGATCCGGCTGGCTGGCGAGGAACGTTTCCATACCGTGTTCGACCATGCGGCGCTGGCCATGGCGCGCCACGCCCTGAACGGCGACATAATGGAAGTCAACGACAGATGGTGCACGACCTTCGGCTATGCACGGGACGAGCTGGCGGCTCGCAGGCTGAACTGGCAGCAGCTCACCTTGCCTGACGATCTGGCGGAGAGTGCAGGCCAGGTGCAGCGACTGCTGTCGGGCGAAACGCCGGACATTCAGATGGAGAAGCGCTACCTGCGCCAAAACGGCCAAGTGTTCTGGGGCGAGGTGCGGGTCTCGCTGGTGCACGACGAGAGCGGTGCGCCGGATTATTTCATCAGTACCGTGCAGGACATCAGCGAACGCAAGCGACTGGAAGAGGAGCGCAACGCCAACCTGCTGCTGCTGCAGATGGCGCTGGATGCGGCGCAAGAGGCGGTGTGGGAATGGGATCTGCAGAGCGGCAAGGCTAGATTCAGCCCAGAGTATTACACCATGCTGGGTTACCTGCCCAACGAGTTCCCGGCCGATCATCGGTCTTGGTTGGAGCGCATCCACCCCGACGACCGGGACAAGGTGTGGCGGACCATACGGGAAGAATTGAAGCAGCACCAAGACATCTACGTGGCCGAATACCGGATGCAGACCAAGGATGGACGCTACCGATGGATCCAGGGGCGCGGCAAGTGCGTGGCGGTGGACGCGCAGGGCGAGCCGGCGCGGCTGGTCGGCATCAACATCGACATCCATGACCGCAAACAGGCAGAGTTGCAGATCAGCCATCTGGCATACCACGACAAGCTGACCGGTCTGCCCAATCGCGCCCTGTTCTTCGACCGCTTCTCGCAAGCGATCTCCCGGGCGAAACGCGACCAGTGTCGCGTGGCGCTGCTGTTCGCCGACCTGGACGGATTCAAGCAGGTGAACGACACGCACGGCCATGAGGCGGGTGATGAGGTGCTGCGCATGGCGGCGCAGCGATTGCTGGCTTGCCTGCGCGCGGTCGATACGGCGGTGCGGTTCGGTGGCGACGAGTTCGCCGTGATATTGAGCGATGTGGAAGACAGGGCGCAGGTGGCGCAAGTGGCGGAGAAGATAGTGCATGCTTTTGAGGCCGAGATGACGCTCGCGCAAGGTGCTGGCTGCCAGATCGGTGTGAGCATCGGCATCAGCCTCTTCCCGGACAACGGTTCGACCATGGACGGTCTGCTCACCGCCGCCGACCGGGCCATGTATGACAGCAAACATGCCGGCAAGAACACCTATACCTTCTTCGGAGAGCGCGCTTCCGAGCTGGATGAGCAGTGGATCAGGTTCGACCAGTCGCATCTGATCGGTATCGCGGAGATCGACGAGCAGCACCGCAACCTCGTGCGTATGGTGAACAAGCTGAACAGCGAATGGCGCAAAGGCACGTCGGATACCGGCTTGCTCGCCTTGTTCGATGAGCTGGTGACCGCGACCGCCGAGCATTTCGAGACCGAAGGGCGGTATATGGCCCAGTACGCCTACCCGGAACAGCGGACGCACGAAAAAGAGCATGCCCTGTTGGTGGACGAGGCGATGCGTTTGCGCAAGGGTTTGAGTGAGGGCGGCGAGCTGCTCGCCCTGCAAACGATCAAGGATTGGCTGATCAACCACATCCTGCACGCGGATACTAGGCTCGCGCGCTACCTGACAGCCCGCGGAGTGCGCTGAGCGGGCACGGATGCATTGACACCAGAACGTTCGTTCTCTACCATGCAGACCATCCGTTCTGTACAGGTGATGCCATGACCGACCTCCATCCTTCCGCGCAGCGGGACGCCGAATATCTGGCCAGATTGCAGGATTACTATTCCGACTGGAAGAGCATCCCGTCCTATGCCGCCTTGTGCGACGTGTTCGGTATCGCCTCGAAATCCTGGGTGAAAGCCATCCTCGACCGGCTGGGCGAGGCCGGTTTCCTGGAACGCACGCCGGACGGCATGTGGATCCCGACGCGCGAGTTCTTCGCGCGGCCGCTGGCCGACAGTTCCGTCCCCGCCGGCATGCCGGTCACGGTCAGCGCGACGCAGGGCGAGTACTACGTGCTGGACGAGATGCTGATCGACAAGCCCTCGCAGACCACGCTGATCCCGGTCAAGGGAGACTCGATGGTGGAAGCTGGCATCCATGACGGCGATGTAGCGGTCGTGGAAAAGCGCCATCTGGCCAATGTCGGCGACATCGTGGTCGCCATCGTGGACGGCGAATTCACCCTGAAGACACTGGACAAGGAGCGCGGCAAATTCATCCTGCGCCCGCAGAACCCCGCGTATCCGGTCATCCGACCGCAAGGCACGCTGGAGATCTTCGGTGTCCTCGTCGGTCTCGTGCGCAAATATCGCTGACCCATTCCGCCTGCCTGCTGACAAGTATCCGCAACTCACGTATGTTCCCTGCCGTGGGGAGGCGCCCCGGGTGCGGTCGCCTGTCCCGGTTGTCTTGAGATCGCGGTCTTGCTGGGGAATGCTGATGGGGGGGGTCTGTTGAGCACGTTTTTTCCGACATGTTTGAGATGTCTGGCTGCAGCCTTGCTCTGCCTCTTCTCCGTGTCCGTAACGTGGGCAGCCGAACCGAGAAAGGTCGTGCTGCTGCTCAGCGAGCAGCATGCGTCTTATCAGCATTTCCGGCAGGCATTCGCGCAGAACCTGTCGCCTGACGTTCGGCTGGAAGTGCGCACGCTGGCGCAGCAGACGGATATCCCCGAGGCGGACATCCTGGTGACGGCGGGAAGCAAGGCCATGCAATGGGCCGCAGACCGATGGCATGGTGCGATGCTGGCCACCATGCTGTCCAGCAATAATTTCCAGCAATTGCGTGCCGGCAGGCCACTCCCGCATCCTTTGTCTGCATTGTTCCTCGATCAGCCGCTCCCGCGCCAGGTTGCGCTGATCCGTGCAGCGTTGCCATCATTGAGCAGGGTGGGGGTGTTGTATACGCCGGACGGGGATTTCGCCCAGCAGCCCTTGCAACAGGAGCTGGCCAGGCAGGGGGCATCGCTGCACAGCCAGACGGTGCAGCCGGACGACAGCCTTGCCGCCAGGCTCGAGGAGCTATTGGCACGGAGCGACATCCTGCTGGCGGTGCCGGATAGCCGGATATACAACTCCTCCACCATACGGAACATCCTGCTCGGCAGCTACCGGCGTGGCATCCCCGTGATCGGTCTGTCCGCAGCCTATGTCAATGCCGGGGCCTTGTGCGCGGTGTATTCGACACCCGAGCAGCAGGCTGCGCAATCGGCCGGGATGGTTTCCGAGTTCCTGCAGCGGGGTAGCTTGCCTTCCCCGCGATTCCCTCAGTTGTACCAGATCGCGCTGAACGCCGAGGTGGCGCGTTCGTTGCGCCTCGATATCCGTTCAGTCGAAGCGTTGCGTATCGAAATTGATCGCGTCGAAGGGGGGCGTCCATGAAGAGCAGGCGATACAAGATAGGCAGGTATGTCGCATGGCTGACGCTGTCGCCGTTATTGGTGATGTCTGTACTGCTCGAAGCGGTGTTCCTGCATGATCGCACGGAGAACATGGCGCAGAGCTTGCAAGCACGCGGTGAACTGCTGGCGCGGCAGTTGGCCGCGAGTAGCGAATATGGCGTGTTCTCCTATAACCGGGAGTTCCTGCGCACGCTCAGTTTGCAGGTGCTGCATGAGCCTGATGTGCTTGCAGTGCGCATCACCGACCGCGATGGGCGTGAACTGGCGGCTGTCGGGGAAGTGGATGTACCACTGATGTCGGCAGACCGTGGGCGGGAGGGGCCTTCAGGGGACATCCTGCTGTTCCGGCAACCGATAACGTCCACGCAGCTGGCGCTGGACGAGCTGGAGGACAAGCCTGCCGTACAGCAGATCGGCAGCGTGGCGGTCGTGCTGAGTTGGAAGCGCACGCGCCAGCAGCAGACCGAGATGATGGTGATGGTGATCGCCGCCACCCTGGGTTTCCTGTTGCTCGTGTTGTACGGGGTGTTCAGGGCCAGCCGCAAGTTGATCGAACCGGTCTATCGGCTGAGCGGTGCGATCCAGGCGATCGGACGCGGCGAATTGCATACCCGGGTACGTCACGGGGTGGAGATCGAAGAACTGGGCAAGCTGACGGATGGCATCAATGTCATGGCCGAGCAGTTGCAGCAGGAAAGGGCGCATCTGCAGCTGCGCATCGATGAAGCGACCGAACAGTTGCGACAGCTGGCGTTCTTCGACACCCTGACCGGGTTGCCAAACCGGCGCTTGCTCAGCGACCGCCTGAATCAGGTGCTGGCAGCCAGCATGCGCAGCGAACGCTATGCGGCGGTGATGTTCATGGATCTGGACAAGTTCAAACCGCTCAATGACAAGTACGGCCATAGTGTGGGCGATCTGCTGCTGGTCGAAGCTGCCCGCCGTATCGAAAGCTGTCTGCGTGCCGTGGATACGGTCGCCCGCTTCGGCGGGGATGAGTTCGTGGTGTTGCTGAACGAGCTGGACGAAGACCGCGAGCGATCAACCAGACAGGCGCAGATCGTGGCGGAGAAGATCCGCGCTACCTTGTCGCAACCTTATCACCTGCTGTACCAGACGCTTGATCAGCCGCCGCTGGCGGTGAGCCACGAATGCACGGTAAGCATAGGCATGGTGCTGTTCCATGGCAGGCAGGCCAATCAGGAACAGATACTGGCCAGAGCGGATGCGGCCATGTATCAGGCCAAGGAGAGTGGCAACGCGATCCAGTTCATGGAAGAGTCGGCGGGCTGAGTCACCCCTTGCGCGACTGCTTCAGCCACGGGATCATGCGGGCCAGGATGTCGTCGCGTTCGATGAAGTGATGTTTGAGCGCGGCACCGATATGTCCGCCGAGCACACCGAACAGTGCGAAGTTGAGCAACTCATGCACCTGCTGCAGTGATTCCCCCAGCATCTTGTCCTTGCCGACCAGGTCTGGCAGCGGCAGTACGCCGAACCATACCGTCTGGAAGCCCTTGGCGGAACTCATCAGCCAACCGCTGAGCGGGATCAGCAACAGCAAGGCATATAGCAGGTAATGCACGCTTTCCGCCGCGACCCGCTCCCAGCGCGGCATGCTTTCGGGGAGTGCGGGCGGGCGGTGCGTCAACCGCCAGTAGAGGCGGATCATCATCAGCAGGAATACCGTCACCCCCAGCCATTTGTGGTAGCTGTACAGCTGCAGCTTGGCCGGCGAGAGCGGCAGGTCGTGCATGTAGATGCCCAGCGGGAAGGCGGCCAGGACCAGCAATGCGATGAGCCAGTGCAGCGAGATAGCGGTGCGGGTATATCGGTTCGACATGGCGATCATCCTGTGAAGAACGGTCGGCGCAGGGTAACGCCATGGCATCCATCCGGCAAGCGAACTTTCTGCGCGGAATATCGTCACAAGCGCGGCTTGAAATTGTGGCGCTGCAGCCCCATATGGCCCAGCGAACGGACAAAAGTCCCGGTGGATTTGATTATTAATTGACGGAGAGTGTCGAATGAAGCGTATCTTCTTGTTCCTGTTGACCAACATCGCCGTGCTGGCGGTGATCAGCATCACCCTGCGCATCCTCGGCGTGGACCGCTGGATGGATGCCAGCGGCGGTATCAACTTCAATGCCTTGCTGGTGCTGTCCGCCGTGATCGGTTTTTCCGGTTCTATCGTATCGCTGCTGATGTCCAAGTGGATGGCCAAGCAGTCGACGGGGGCTCATGTCATCGAGCATCCGCAGGATCCGACCGAGCGCTGGCTGGTGGACACCGTGCGCCGCCAGGCGCAGGCCGCCGGCATCGGCATGCCGGAAGTGGCGATCTACGATGCACCGGACGTGAATGCCTTCGCCACCGGCTGGAACCGCAACAACGCGCTGGTCGCGGTGAGCACCGGTCTGCTGCACAACATGAGCCGCGACGAGGCGGAGGCGGTGCTGGCACACGAAGTGAGCCATGTGGCGAACGGCGACATGGTCACGCTGGCCCTGATACAAGGTGTGGTCAACACCTTCGTGGTGTTCTTCGCCAAGCTGTTCGGTTACTTCGTCGATCGTGTGTTGCTGAAGAACGACGGTCGCGACGGCCCCGGCATCGGTATGTTCGTGGCCGAGATCGCGGCGCAGATCGTGTTGGGGGTCCTGGCCAGCGTGATAGTGATGTGGTTCTCGCGCCAGCGCGAGTTCCGTGCTGACGCGGGCGGTGCCAGCCTGGCCGGTCGCCAGAAGATGATCGCCGCGCTGGAGCGCCTGAAGGCCAACCACGAACAGGCGGCAGCGTTGCCTGAGAACATGTCTGCCATGGCTATCTCCAGCGGGGGCGGGTTCTCCAAATTGTTCATGACGCACCCGCCGCTGGATGAACGTATCGCCGCCTTGCGCGAAGGACGTTGAGCTGCAGGTAGTACAGGAAACGGAACGGCGGGGACATCCCCGCCGTTTTTCATTCCTCGTCGTCGAAATCCTCGTAGCGCTGACGCGGCGGCTCGCCGTCGTAGACCCGGCTGCGCCGGTTCATCAGGTAGGCCTCGCGTATCGAGCTGTAGCGGTCGATGCTGGTGCTATCCAGCAGCTTCTCGTTATCCAGCAGATGCACGCGCGCGTTGAAAGCCTCGCCGGCGTAAGCCGTGTTGCGCGTGGGGACATGCGGCGTGTTGCTGATGGGATCCACGTGGCTGTCCGCATAACGGCCGAGGCTGTCGCGCACCGAGCTGGGGCCGAGCAGGGGCAGCACCAGATAGGGGCCGCTCGGGGCACCCCAGTAACCCAGGGTCTGCCCGAAATCCTCGTCATGCTTCTCCAGGCGCGAGGTGACTTCGATCAGACCGAACAAGCCGAAAGTGGTGTTGAACACGACGCGGCTGCCGTCGTTGGCGGCCTGTTTGAACTTCAGCTGCAACAGGTCGTTGAAGGTGACCGCGACGTCATCCAGATTGTTGAAGAAATTGTCTACCGCCAGCTGTCCCGGTCTGGGCATGGCTTTTACGTAGCCTTCCGCCAGCGGTTTCACCACGGCGCGATCGATGGCATCGTTGAAATTGAACATCGCGCGGTTGTAGGTCTCGAAGGGATCTTTCTCCTGCGTGTAACGGCTCAGGTGGGTCGTGCTGCAGGCGCTGAGCAGCAGGCAGGCCAGCAGCAGCGACAGGCGCGAAGCGGGGATGGAGGGATGTTCAGGTTTCATCATGCGGCGGATTATAAGCATTTTCTGATAAAGCCAACATCTGCGCACGCGACGAGGGGGTTTCCAGACTGATGCCGCCGAGGACACCGCTGCGGTAATCCTGCAGCAGGGTGATCGCCGCCTTCTCCAGATCGAATTCCTGTCCTTTGATGCGATAGCCGCGCTTGCGGGCGATGGTCTCGATGAGCGCTACGCCATCCAGTCCTTGCATGGGCGTCTTGTAGCGTTGCTCAAGCAGTGCCGGATAGCGTGCCACCAACAGGTCACCCAGACAGGCGGCGACCTCACCCTCGTCATAAGCATTGCGTCCGATCAGGTTGCTGGCGGCGAGCAGGATGCCGTCGCTCTCGTGCTCGATCTTGGGCCACATCATGCCGGGCGTATCCGTCAGTTGCATGGTGGGACTGAGGTCGAAGTGCTGCAGGTTCTTGGTGATGGCCGGTTCGTCGCCCACCGCTGCCGTGCGGCGCTTGAGCAGGGCATTGATGAAAGTGGATTTGCCCACGTTGGGGATGCCCATCACCATCATGCGCAGCGGTTTGATGGTGGTGCCGCGGTGTGGTGCCAACGGCAGACAGAGCTTGGGTATCTTCGCTGCCTCGCCCGGTTTCTTGCAGGATAACGCGACCGCCCTGACACCCTTCTGGCCGTTGAAATGATCCAGCCAGGCCTTGGTCACATTCGGGTCGGCCAGATCGGCCTTGTTCAATACCTTGAGGCAGGGACGCTGGCGGTGTTCGCGCATCTCGCGCAGCATCGGGTTGCTGCAGGCCTCCGGCACGCGCGCATCCAGCACTTCGATGACGACATCGATGCGCTCCATGGTCTCGGTGGCTTTCTTCTTCGCCGAGGTCATATGTCCGGGGAACCACTGGATCGCCATGCTGGATGAGGTGAGTTGTGTCGAGGCGCGCATTCTAACCGTTTGACGCTGACTGCCCACACTTCCATAATCGGTCATTCCCCAACGAGGCCCCGTCATGACCGCCATCCGCCAGCAGGACTTCATCGGCAGCATCGCCGACGCGCTGCAATTCATCTCCTACTACCACCCGCAAGACTACGTGCAGTCGCTGGCAGAAGCCTACCAGCGCGAGCAATCGCCCGCCGCCAAGGATGCCATGGCGCAGATCCTAAGCAACTCGCGCATGTGCGCGCTTGGCAAGCGCCCGATCTGTCAGGACACCGGCATCGTGGTCGCTTTCGTCAAGGTGGGCATGGACGTGCGCTGGGACGATGCGACATTGAGCGTCACCGACATGGTGAACGAAGGCGTGCGCCGCGCCTATCTCGACCCCGACAACGTGCTGCGCGCGTCAATCGTGGCCGACCCGGCCGGACGCCGCAAGAACACCGGCGACAATACGCCCGCCGTGGTGCATTACGAACTGGTGCCCGGCGACAAGGTGGAAGTGGACATCGCGGCCAAGGGCGGCGGCTCCGAGAACAAATCGCGTTTCGCCATGCTCAACCCCAGCGACGACATCGTGGAGTGGGTGATCAAGCAACTGCCCGGCATGGGCGCGGGCTGGTGCCCGCCCGGCATGCTCGGTATCGGCATCGGCGGCACGGCGGAGAAAGCCATGCTGCTCGCCAAGCAGGCCTTGATGGAACCCATAGACATGAAGGAGCTCAAGGCGCGCGGTGCACAGAATCGCATCGAGGAATTGCGCATCGAACTGCACGACAAAGTGAATGCACTCGGCATCGGCGCGCAAGGACTGGGTGGCCTCACCACTGTGCTGGACGTGAAGATACTTGACTACCCCACGCACGCCGCTTCTAAGCCTGTTGCATTGATTCCCAACTGTGCGGCCACGCGCCATGTGCACTTCACGCTGGACGGCAGCGGCGCAGCCAGCTTTGAACCGCCCAAGATCGAGGACTATCCCGACGTGCACTGGCAACCCGCTCCCGATGCGCGCCGCGTGAATCTGGATAACGTCACGCGCGCCGACATCGCGCGATGGCAGCCGGGCGAGACCTTGCTGCTTTCCGGCAAGTTACTGACCGGTCGTGATGCAGCGCACAAACGCATGGTGGACATGCTCGCCAAGGGCGAGCCGTTGCCGGTCGATTTCAATGGTCGCTTCATCTACTACGTCGGCCCCGTCGATCCCGTGCGCGACGAAGTGGTCGGTCCGGCTGGTCCCACTACTGCCACGCGCATGGACAAGTTCACCGAGACCATGCTGGCCGAGACCGGGCTCATCGGCATGATAGGTAAAGCCGAACGCGGCAAGACCGGCATCGAGGCAATCAAGAAACACGGTGCGGTGTACCTTATCGCCATCGGTGGTGCGGCCTACCTGGTTGCCAAGGCCATCAAACAGGCGCGCGTGGTCGCGTTTGCCGACCTTGGGATGGAGGCGATCTATGAGTTCGAGGTTCAGGATATGCCGGTGACGGTGGCGGTGGATACGCAGGGGAGGTCAGTGCATGAGACGGGGCCGAGGGAGTGGCAGGGGAGGATTGCGGGGATTCCGGTGAAGGTGGTGTGATACTGCGTCCAAATTATGTTTGCCATGCAAAAGCGAACAGTGAGTCGAAACCGTATTGCCTACTTCATCAGCTTGGCTGCGCTTTCCGCCGCTATGGTCATTTGGGGTGATTTATTCCGCTGGTCAAAAGTCATCCATCTCCCCGAGTGGGCTAACGCGTTGCCCGAACCTCTCATGCTTCCTGCGTATATAACCTTTGTGTGTCTGCTGCCAGCAGCCCTTGGCGCCGATAACATGGTCTCCGCCCGCTCTGCGGTGTTGAGCACCGTGCTTATTGCCCCAGTCGTTGCTGTTGCTACCTATGCGTTAGAGCCGCTGCATCAAAATGCAGAGCTGCTGTTCAATGCGCTATTCCACTATGTCTGGATTGTTCTTTTTTTCTGCGTCTTGCCCGCGATTCTGGTTATTCTCATTCGAGTGCTTATCGAATTTGTGCTCAAACAAGTGCACGGTTAATTCAGCTAACGTAGGGGGGGCAATAACCAACGCGCATTGCACCGTATGGAATCCAAGTCAACACCGTCGGGGGTTGCCCGACAGCAAGTTACTTTCTTTTGCTTCGCCAAAAGAAAGTAACCAAAGAAAAGGCGACCCTGGTTTGCCGCCCCTACGGGGTGCCCAGCGTTGCTCGGCAAGTCAGGCGGCTGCGGAACTCGCGCTGCGCGCTCAAACAGTCCTCACCGACTACCCCTGACTTGCCTGTGCTACTCGGCGGCGCACAAGGGATAGAAAATCTACTGCGGTATTGTGTGCGCTTTGCGCACGCTTCGTTTTGTTTTGGCGAGGCGGGCGAGCCCGCCTCGCGGGTTGGTTTTTTGGTTTTCAGGTTTTGCCTTTCTATCCCCTGTGCAGCGCCGAGTAGCGGAGACCAGACAGGGGAAGTCCGACGAATATGTTTGAGCACGTGGCCGCGTAGCGGATCGTGCGAGTTTATGAGGAGGCCTGTCTGGTTGAGCAACGGAGGGGACCCCGAAGGGGCGCTGCACCGGGGGCGCCCTCTTTTGGTTACTTTTCTCGGCAAGACGAGAAAAGTGACTGGCTGTCGGGCCACCCCCGACGGTTTTGCTTTTGAATTCAAACAAACTGGCGGGCTACGCCTACACTTCGATACGGCTTCGCCTACTCAGGACGAACGGCCTAGAGGTCATCCTTATCATGGATTTATCCCCGCTTTTCGACTATCATGCGCGCCAGTCTTGAGGCGCGTATTGCCAGCCTGCAAGATACGATTTCACGAATTGGCGGGTCTCCCCGCATTACAGCGCAGTGAACCTGGTCAGGTCCGGAAGGAAGCAGCCACAGCTGATGTCTGTAAGTGCCGGGGGTAAGGCTCGCCTCCTTATTTATCGAGGGTGTTGCACTCGACAAGCGGAGGCAGGGCGAAATGTCTGCGACTTCAGTTTTAGCACGCAAATGGCGTCCCCGAACCTTCGCCCAATTGGCCGGGCAGGAGCATGTGGTACAGGCGCTGAGCAATGCGCTGATGCAGAACCGTCTGCATCATGCTTACCTGTTCACTGGCACGCGCGGCGTGGGCAAGACCACCATCGCGCGCATCTTTGCCAAATCCCTGAATTGCGAATCCGGCGTGACCGCCGAACCATGCGGCGTATGCAGCGTGTGCAAGGAGATCGACAGCGGTCGCTTCGTCGATCTGATTGAGCTGGACGCGGCGTCCAACACCCAGGTGGATAACATGCGCGAGTTGCTGGAGAGCGCGCTGTATGCGCCGACCAGTGGCCGCTACAAGGTCTACATCATCGACGAAGTGCACATGCTGTCGAAGTCTGCCTTCAACGCGATGTTGAAGACGCTGGAAGAGCCGCCCGCGCATGTGAAGTTCATCCTCGCCACCACCGATCCGCAGAAGATCCCGGTCACTGTGTTGTCGCGCTGTCTGCAGTTCAACCTCAAGCAGATGCCGCCCGCCTTGATCGTGTCGCATCTGCAGTATGTGCTGGGGCAGGAGAACATTCCGTTCGAGAACGGCGCGCTGAATCTGGTGGCGCGTGCCGCGCAGGGCAGTATGCGCGATGCCTTGAGTCTGATGGATCAGGCCATTGCCTATTCCTCTGGCAAGGTGGACGAAGCGCTGGTGCGCACCATGCTGGGCGCTATCGATCAGGGCTATCTGTTCGATCTGATGCAGACCCTGCGTGCGGGTGATGGTCCTGGTCTGCTGCGCATCGCGGACGATATGTCCATGCGCAGCATCGCCTTTGAAGCCGCTTTGCAGGAGTTGGCGACCCTGCTGCACCGCATCGCTTTGGCGCAGACCATCCCGCAGGCCATTCCAGACGACGAGCCGGAGCGCGTGCGCTTGCTGGAGCTGGCGCAGCAGTTCACGCCGGAAGAGATACAGCTGAATTACCAGATCGCCATCCACGGTCGTAACGAGATCGAACTTGCACCGGACGAATATGCCGGTTTCACCATGACCTTGTTGCGCATGCTGGCGTTCGCGCCGCAGGCCGCGGGCGCTGCGACGAGTGCTCCGCAGGCCGCGCCACGTAGTGCGCCGGTGGCGAGTGCGGTCCGTGCGGCGGAACCGACGCCTGCCCCGGCGCCTGCCAAAGCCGCAGCTGCTCCGGCTCCGGCGATGACGGGGGGCGCCGATCTGGATTGGCATACCTTGCTGGCCCAGCTCAACCTGTCGGGCATGGCGCTGCAGCTGGCGAAGAACAGTCTGCTGACAAGCTTCACAGAGGGGCGGGTGCTGTTGCATCTGCCGCCGCAGCACAAACATCTGCAGAGCAACAAGATCGCGCAGGAGAAGCTGCAGGCTGCGTTGAGCGAATATTTCGCGCGTCCGGTCCGGCTGGAAGTGGAGCTGAGTGCATCGAACGAGGTGGCGACACCCGCAGTGGTGGAGCAGCAGGACAAGCAGAACCGTCAGCAGCAAGCCGAAGATGCGATCCGTCAGGATGCATTCGTGCGCGATGCGCAGGCGATACTGGGTGCGCAATTGATCGAAGGGTCCATCAGACCCGTATAACCGGAGGAAGTGAAGATGATGAAGGGCGGATTGGCCGGGCTGATGAAGCAGGCGCAACAGATGCAGGCGAACATGAAGAAGGCGCAGGATGAGCTGGCCACCATCGAGGTGGAAGGGCAGTCCGGCTCCGGTATGGTCAAAGTGACCATGACCTGCGCGCATGAACTGCGCCGCGTGACGCTGGACGACAGCGTGATGGACGACAAAGAGATGCTGGAAGACCTCATCGTCGCCGCCGTCAACGACGCCAACAAGAAGGCGGCGCAGACCACCGAGCAACGCATGAGCGGGTTCACCGCCAAGCTGCCGCCGGGCATGAGCCTGCCGTTCTAAATGAAGACACCTTCCAGTCTGGAAGATCTGATCGACGCCTTGCGTTGTCTGCCGGGCGTCGGCCCGAAGTCCGCGCAGCGCATGGCCTATCACCTGCTGCAGCGTGACAGGGAAGGTGCCATGCATCTTGCGCGCTCCCTGAGCCATGCGGTCGAAAGCGTCAAGCATTGCAGCAAGTGCAACAACTTTTCCGAGCAGGAGATATGTTCCATGTGCAGTTCGGTGCAGCGTGAAGCGGACATGCTGTGCGTGGTAGAGATGCCGGCCGATCTGTTGATGATGGAACAGGCGCAGTGTTATCGCGGTATGTATTTCGTGCTGATGGGGCGCTTGTCTCCGCTGGACGGGGTGGGCGCGCGCGAACTGCCGCTGGAGCGTCTGGTCAAGCGTGCGCAGGAGTTGGCATGCGAGGTGATCCTGGCGACCAATTTCACGGTGGAGGGCGAGGCGACGGCCCATTATCTTGCGACCTTGCTCACGTCGCAGGGGATCAAGGTGTCTCGCATCGCGCGGGGCTTGCCGGTGGGCGGTGAACTGGAACACGTGGACAGCGGCACATTGGCGCAAGCCGTATTCGAAAGGCGTGAGATAGCAGCATGAGTGAACAGGGCGAACGGTTGCAGAAGGTGTTGGCGCAGGCCGGTCTGGGCTCGCGCCGCGAGATGGAAGCCTGGATCGCGGCGGGGCGCATCACGGTGAATGGCGCGGTCGCGACACTGGGCGTGCGCGTTGCAGAAGGCGACCGCGTGCAGGTGGACGGTCGCAACATCCGTCTGAAGCTGGAGGCGGAGCCGAAACTGCCGCGCGTGCTGCTCTATCACAAGCAGGAAGGCGAGATCGTCAGCCGGGACGACCCGGATGGCCGGGCCAATGTCTTTGATGAGCTGCCGCGCCTGCGCGGGCAGAAGTGGATCGCCATCGGACGTCTTGATTTCAACACCAGCGGGCTGCTGATCTTCACGACCTCCGGCGAGCTGGCGAACCGTTTGATGCACCCGCGTTTCGAGGTCGAGCGCGAATATGCGGTGCGCGTGCAGGGTGAGATGTCGCCCGAACAGATGAAGCAGATGGTCAACCAGGGTTTGGAACTGGAAGACGGATTGGTGAAGTTCGACAAGCTGAGCGACGAGGGCGGTGAGGGCTTCAATCACTGGTACCGCATCGTCATCAAGGAAGGGCGCAATCGCGAAGTGCGCCGCACTTTCGAGGCCTTGGGCTTGCCGGTCAGTCGTTTGATGCGCGTGCGCTTTGGTATTGTCAACCTGCCGCCGCGCATCAAGCGCGGCATGATGGCCGAGTTGGGCGAGGGCGAGGTGCGGGCGATCATGGAGTGGGTCGACTTGCCGGTTCCTGCGCCGCGCCAGCAGCGCCCGGATGCGCGGCCCGGCAAGATGACTCGTGCCAAAGTACGGAAAAATTGAACTGGCGGTAAACCCCTAGTGTCGTTAGAATCCGGCAGGTTATTTTTGGCCGTGTTTGAGCCATCCGTGGGCGGAACGCGAATGACAGATTGGACACATGGAACAAAGAGGCAATAAAACCATCGTTTGCTCGGTCTTCTTCCTGGATATCGTCGAATATTCCAAGAAGTCCGTGTCAGGCCAGATATCCCTGAAGGAGCGCTTCAACGCCTTCCTGTCCATCGCTATCCGCGATGTGCCGGTGGCGGACCGCATCATCCTGGATACGGGCGATGGTGCTGCCATCAGTTTCTTGGGTGACATCGAGGACGCACTGCAGGCCGCGCTGAGCGTGCGCAGCAGTTTGCTGGGCGAGGGGGTGCGCATGGATCCGCCTCTGCTGGTGCGGATGGGGATCAATCTTGGCCCCGTGCGACTGGTCAAGGATATCAACGGTCAGCCCAACATCGTCGGTGACGGGATCAATGTGGCCCAGCGCGTGATGGGTTTTGCCGATCCCGGGCAGATCCTGGTGTCGCGCTCTTACTATGATGCCGTGTCGCGCTTGTCGCAGGAATATGCCGGCATGTTCCACTATCAGGGTTCGCGCACCGACAAGCATGTGCGCGAACATGAGGTGTACGCGATCGGATATCCGGGCGATTTCACGACCACACAGCGTAGCGTGGAGATCGAGGAAGAGATCGAGCACACGCATGGTGTGAAAAGGATAGTGGCATTGTCCAAGCGTTACTGGTACGAATTCCTGCGTCAGGCCTCCGGATATGAGCGGCATGCAGTGGCCATCTTCAATCGCGCGAGCAAGCAACAGCGTGCGGCGATCATCGGGGTGGCGGCATTGGTATTGGCTACCTCGGTGTTGGCGGTATATAAACTTGCACATCGGAGTGAACCGGAGCCGGCCAATGCGGTCGTAGCGGCCGTGCCGCAGACGGAGCCGGCCAAGCCAGCCCCCCCGGCTGCGCCAGCGCCTGCGCCCAAGGTCGAAACGCCAGCGCCGGAGAAAAAGATACAAGGAGTGAAAGAGAGTGCGCGCATCCGCACGCTTGAAGACACGACCGGCGGTCCGGCGGTGATCAGTCTGGCCATCCTCCCTTGGGGCGAGATATATCTGGATGGGAAGAAGCAGGGCGTGAGCCCGCCGCTGATGGAGTTGCAGGTGGTGGCAGGGAAGCACACGCTGGAAATCAGGAATTCGACATTCCCGGCGCATAAAGAAGTGATCTGGGTAAAGCCGGGCGCAAACATAAAAATCAGGCACAGTTTCAAGTAGCCCGATCGAACAGGAGAGTTGAAGGATGTTACGTTGGATGGTGGCGGGCTTGGGTTCGCTGGTGCTGGTCGGCTGCGGATCGGTGGTCGGGACCTGCGAAGACGGCAGTGGCGGTATCCGCCTGTTCGGGGATAGCGTCGCCAAGCGGTTCCTGGCCAAAGGCGTCAGCGAGTACGAGGCTGGCAACTACGTCAATGCCAAAACCGCGTTGCAAGGTGTGCTGGAGAACCAGTATGCCACTCGATACGAGACATTATGGGCGAACAAATATCTGGCTTTCATCCACTGTGTTTCCGGCGACCAGAAGTCGTGCCGGGACCATTTCAGGAACGTGCTCGAGATCAATCCGAATTTCGAGCTGTCGGCCGCCGAAGCGGGGCATCCGCTATGGGGGCCGGTCTTCCGCAGCGTGAAGGGTGCCGTCCGGAAGTGATCATTCGGAGCCGTTACGCGCCATGATCAGCCAACTCGGTCGTTATGAAGTCATCAGCGAGCTAGGCCAGGGGGCCATGGGGGTCGTGTACAAGGCACGCGATCCGCTCATCGACCGCGAAGTGGCGATCAAGACCATCAATCTCAGTCTGGCCTTGGAAGAGCGCGAAGAATACGAGGCGCGCTTCTATCAGGAGGCCAAGGCGGCTGGCCGGCTGAGCCATCCGAATATCGTGACCATCTATGATGTGGGGCGGACCGGCGATATCGCTTATATCGCGATGGAATATCTGCATGGCCGCGAATTGCGCGATGTGCTCAACGAGAACAAGACATTGCCGGTGCAGCAGGTGCTGGATGTCATCATCCAGGTGGCGCAGGGACTGTCCTATGCCCATGAGCATGAGATCGTGCACCGGGACGTGAAGCCTTCCAACGTGATGATCATTCGCGATGGACATGTGAAGATCACCGATTTCGGCATCGCGCGCATGGCCTCGGCGGCCGTGCGCACCCAGACCGGCATGGTGCTGGGCTCGCCCAAATACATGTCTCCCGAACAGGTGCTGGGCAAACTCACCGATCAGCGTTCCGATATCTTCTCACTCGGTGTGATGTTGTACGAGATGCTGACAGGGCAGGTGCCGTTCATCGGCGAGAACGTCAATGCCATCATGTACCAGACGCTGAACGCCATTCCCGCACCGCCCAGTAATGCCAATCCGGCAGTGCCGGAGATGCTGAACTATATCGTTGCCAAGGCGCTGGCCAAGGATCTGGACGCACGTTATCAGAATGCCAACGAGTTGGTGAACGACCTTCGCGCCTGTCGTGAAGCGTTGCCTCGCGCGGCGGATGTCGCACATGCGGCCAAGCGACCCGCCATGATCACGCGGACGATGGATGGGGACGAGGAGGCCAAGCCTGTCATAGCGCTGGGCCTGTCGTCGTCCTTCGATTCGAACGAGGCGACGATGCGTCTGGCAGCGATGACCGCCAGCAAGGAAGAGGTCGAGGAGCTTTCCAAAACCCTGCGCACCGAGCGTCCCAGCATGGCTGAGATCAACCGGGCAGCCCCAAAAACCGGTGTGTCGCATCATGCACGCCACAGGTCTGAGCCGGCAAGAAATGGCGGCGGTTACCTGCTGCTGGTCATCGTTGCATTGATCGTGCTCGGCCTGTTCTCCGCACTCATCTTCTGAGTCCTTCGCGCCGGATGGGCACACGAGTCCGGTTCACGCTACAACCTTCGCGGACATTGTTCCTCTTGTTGGCCGCTTTCGCGACCCTGACGATCCTGACGCTGTCCCAACTACCTGTCGCCAGCGCCTGGCAGTGGATAGGCTATTCGGTGGTATCGGTCCACACGGCATGGTTGCTCTGGCGGGATGTCGCGTTACGCTCCGGTCGGTCATGCATCGCGTTTGCATACGACAAAGACCGCCGGGTTTCACTGGAACTGCGCAATGGCGAGCAGGTGTCGGGGGTGGTGCGGTCGGATACGCTTGTTCTTCCTTGGTTGGTATTGCTCAACGTGGCGATCTCCGGTCAGGGTGTCAGGAGTCTGCTGCTGTTCACGGATGCGATGCCTGCCGATGCGCATCGCCGTTTACGGGTGTTGTTGCGGAACGCGTAGCGCTTTCAGTCTTGCGGGCGCAATATCGTCGGTTGCGCGTGTGGAGCGGTCAGCGGGAAGTCCTTGCTGTAATGCAGGCCACGACTCTCGTGGCGCGCCAGCGCACTCCGCACGATGAGGTCGGCAGTCTCGACCAGATTGCGCAGCTCCAGCAGGTCGGATGTCACATGGAAGTTCCGGTAATACTCATTGATCTCTTCGCGCAACAGGCTGATGCGGTGCTGGGCGCGCTGCAGCCGCTTCGTGGTGCGCACGATGCCGACGTAATCCCACATGAAACGCCGCAATTCGTCCCAGTTATGCGACACCACCACCAGCTCGTCCGCATCGGTGACGCGGCTCTCGTCCCAGTCGGGTAGCGGCTCGGGCGGTTCCGAGCTCCCGGACAGGATGTCTTGCGCGGCGGCGTCCGCGAACACCAGACATTCCAGCAATGAATTGCTGGCGAGGCGGTTGGCACCATGCAGGCCGGTATGTGCCGTCTCGCCGATAGCATAGAGGTCGTCGATATCCGTGCGTGCCGCAAGGTCGGTCATCAGGCCGCCGCAGGTGAAGTGCATCGCCGGTACCACCGGGATGGGCTGGCGCGCGATATCGATCCCCAGTGACAGGCAGCGTTCATGGATGGTGGGGAAATGCTCCCGCAGGAAGGCTTCGGACTGGTGTGTGATATCCAGATAGACGCAGTCCAATCCGCCTTTCTTCATCTCGTAGTCGATGGCGCGGGCGACCACATCGCGCGGCGCCAGCTCGGCGCGCTCGTCGTGCCAAGGCATGAAGCGCGTGCCGTCCGGTAGTCTGAGGATTCCGCCTTCGCCGCGCACGGCCTCGCTGATGAGGAAGGACTTGGCATGCGGGTGATACAAACAGGTCGGATGGAACTGCATGAACTCCATGTTCGCCACCCGGCAGCCGGCGCGCCATCCCATGGCGATACCGTCGCCGGTCGCCGTGTCCGGGTTGGTGGTGTAGAGATAGACTTTTCCGGCACCGCCGGTTGCCAGGACGGTGCGCGCTGCCGAGAGGGTGTCGACTCTGTCGCTCGATGTGTCCAGCACATAGGCACCGAAACAGCGGGTCGGTGATTTGCCGATCTTGCGGCCGGTGATCAGGTCGATCGCGATGTGATGCTCCAGCACGGTCACATTGGGATGGGCGCGCACCTTGTCGGCCAGCGTCTGCTGGACGGCTTTTCCCGTGGCATCGGCGGCATGGATGATGCGGCGCTTGCTGTGCCCGCCTTCGCGGGTGAGGTGGAAATCCTGACTTGCGTTGTCCTCTTTCGAGAACGGCACCCCCTGATCGATCAGCCAGCTGACGGCGGCAGCGCCGCGCTCCACCACGAAACGCGTAGTCTCCGGGTCGCACAGGCCAGCCCCCGCCGTCAGAGTGTCGCGAATATGTTCGTCGTGGCTGTCGTCGGGGCTCAGGACTGCGGCGATGCCGCCCTGGGCCCAGGCGCTGGCACCATCCAGCAGCGAACGTTTGGTGACGATGGCGACCTTTTGCCGGTCGGCCAGTTTCAGGGCAAGCGTCAGACCGGCCAGGCCGCTGCCGATGATCAGGGTATCAAAGCTCAACACGATAGGGAAAAGGCGAAGGAATCATTGGCCCGACTATAGCAAAACTTGTGATGAAAACGTGGAAATGAACTTATTCAGGATGGTGCTGTCCATTGCCGCGTTACGGGCAAGGCTGACGATGTGCACCCGTCCGGTTATACTCTCGCGCCGCACATCGCGGCGCAATCAATACAAAACCGGGAAACGGAATGGGTGACAGGGAGGTCGATCAACAGCTGGTGGAGCGCGCGCAGGGTGGCGACAAGCACGCGTTCGAGCTGCTGGTGGCCAAGTATCAGCGCCGTTTGGGGCGTCTGATCTCTCGCTTCGTCCGCAACCCGGGTGAGGCCGAGGATGTCACGCAGGAAGCCTTCATCAAGGCCTACCGTGCATTGCCGGCGTTCCGCGGTGACAGTGCGTTCTATACCTGGTTGTACCGGATCGGCATCAATACAGCCAAGAACCACTTGTTGTCGCAGGGGCGCCGGGCACCGACCAGCACGCCGCTGGACGCCGAGGAAGCCGAGGCGTTCGAGGATGCCTCCTTGTTGCATGAGGTGGCGACGCCCGAGAACGAGTTGATGAGCAAACAAGTGGTCGAGGTGGTGAACTCTTCCCTGCAACAGTTGCCTGAGGACTTGCGCACCGCCTTGACGCTGCGCGAGATCGAAGGTTTGAGTTATGAAGAGATCGCGTCGGTGATGAATTGTCCGATCGGCACGGTAAGGTCGCGTATTTTCCGTGCGCGAGAGGTGGTGGCAGCGAATTTGCGTCCGTTGCTGGGTACTAGCGAAGACAAGAGGTGGTGAGCATGAAGCAGGAGATTTCGGTGTTGATGGATGGCGAGATGTTCGAGGACGAAGCGGATGTACTGCTGGACAAGTTGAAACGCCATCCCGAGACAGACCGTGACTGGGCTACCTATCACCTGATCGGGGATGCCCTGCGCCAACCTGATCATGTCAATCGCGACTTCATGGCCGCATTCCACGAGCGCATGCTGGCAGAGCCGACCATCCTCGCCCCGCGTCGACGCCAACAGCAGCGCATCAAGCAATACGCGCTGTCGGCAGCCGCTTCGGTAATGGCGTTGGCACTGGTGGCTTGGCTGTCCATGCAGGTCGGACAGGAGCCGGCTCCGCAGATGGCCAGTGTGCAACAGCAGAACATGGTGCGCCCGGTGGCATTCCATGCAAGCGATTATCTGATGGCCCATCAGGAGTTCTCCCCCAGTGCGGATGTGCAGGGCGCGGCGACCTACATCCATTCGGTGGCAGCAAAATAGTGCGTATGCGGATAGCCAGGGCCGGGATGCTGCTCGCATTGCTGCCGTTGTGTGCGGCGACGGTGCAGGCCGATCCTTTGCTGGACGATGCCGATTGGTTGCGCACCATGGCCTTTGCGGCGCACGAGACCAATTACAGCGGTGTGTTCGTCTATCAGGCAGGAGGCCGGGTCGAGACCTCCCGTATCACACATGTGGTCGACGAGCACGGCGAGCATGAGCGCCTGCAGGGGCTGGACGGGCAGCGACGCGAAGTGATACGCAATAACGATCAGGTCTGGCTGCAGCTGGGCGACAAGAAAGTGCACTTCGAACAGCAGCGTCCTCGCCGCGCCTTCCCGGCGCTCCTTCCCGAGCAGATACAGAGTCTCAAAGAGAATTACATCATCAGCCAGCAGGAAGAGGACCGTGTGGCTGACCACCATGCCCACACATTGCTGCTGCAGCCCAAGGACACGTTGCGCTATACGCGCAAGATGTGGGCGCACAGCGAATCCGGCCTGCTGCTGAAGGCGGTGGTCCTGGATGAGCGCGGCAAGGTGATCGAACAATACGCTTTCTCTCAATTGCAGATCGGCGGCGACATCGATCGCAAATGGGCTGTGCCCGATGAAAAGGTTGCGGAGAAGATGGCGCGGCGCAAGCATCTCTCGCCGCTGCCAAACCACAATCTGGCGAATGTAGCCAGCGGTTGGCAGGTGGATGGCATCCCTCCCGGGTTCAAGAAGATCCTCGAGATGAGTCGCAACATGCGCGACAAGAAGTTCCCGGTCGTGCATATCGTCTATTCCGACGGACTGGCTGCCTTGTCGGTTTTTGTCGAGCAGGCCACCGATGCCGCAGGGTATCGCGCCGGCTTGAAAAGCCAGGGGGCGGTACACATCTACAGCAGGCTGATCGGTGACCAGTTGGTGACGGTGGTGGGCGAGCTCCCGCCGCGTGCGGTGATACAGGTCGCTGATTCGGTACGTTACGCGGGCAAGCAAGATGAATGAGATGCGAGCCATCGTGCTGAGCCTGCATGGCTCGGAGGCGGAGATCGCGCCGGTAGGCGGCAACGGTTGCGGCCATTGCGCGAGCGGCAATGGTTGCGGCAGCGGCAAGCTGTCCCAACTGTTCTGCAGCAGCAAACCGCGCAGTTTCAAGGTAGGCAATGCCGTCAACGCCCAAGTGGGCGATGAAGTGAACGTAGGCCTGCCCGATGGTGTTTTGTTACGCAATTCGATACTCATGTACGTGTTGCCGCTGATGTGCATGTTGGGGGCGGCATTGCTGGCTTCCGGCATCTTCGCCGGGGCGCGGGATGGTGCTGCATTGCTGGGTGCCGCTGCGGGATTGGTGGCCGGTTTTCTCGTAGTGCGGCAGTTGACGAAACGGTCGGGGATGCAGGCTGTGGTGCGCTCGGTTGTGAATGCGGCCGGTTCCTGAACGGATTCAACAGGAGGTTTGGATGTTCGAACGTTCTATTGCGCTTTTGCTCGGGTTGTTGTTGGTCGGCAACGTGTCGGCCAAGGATCTCCCTGACTTCACCGAGCTGGTCGAGAAACAGGGGGCTGCGGTGGTGAATGTAAGCACCAGCCAGACCCTTTCTGCGCAGCAGATGCTGCCAGGTTTGCCCAATTTGCCGGAGAACGACCCGTTCTACGAATTCTTCAAACGCTTTGCACCGCAGGTGCCGCGCCAGCAGGAATCGCAATCGTTAGGCTCCGGCTTCATCATCAGTGCGGATGGTTACATCCTGACCAATGCGCATGTGGTGGATCGCGCCGACAAGATCACGGTGCGACTGAGCGACAAACGCGAATTCAAGGCGCGCGTGGTCGGGGCCGACAAGCGCACCGATGTGGCCTTGCTCAAGATCGAAGCCGGCGGCCTGCCCACGGTGGCGCTGGGCAAACCGGACCAACTCAAGGTCGGCGAGTGGGTCTTGGCGATCGGTTCGCCGTTCGGTTTCGACAGCAGCGTGACGGCCGGTATCGTCAGCGCCAAGGGCCGTTCCCTGCCGCAGGAGAACTTCGTGCCGTTCATCCAGACCGATGTTGCGATCAATCCCGGCAACTCGGGCGGACCGCTGTTCAACATGAAGGGTGAAGTGGTCGGCATCAATTCACAGATATACAGCCGTTCCGGCGGTTATATGGGATTGTCCTTCTCCATCCCCATCGATGTGGCGATGGATGTGGTCAAGCAATTGCGCGCCACGGGCAAGGTCACGCGCGGCCGTATCGGCGTCACCATCCAGGAAGTGACGCGTGAACTGGCCGAATCCTTCGGTTTGAAGAAAGCCGCCGGGGCGCTGATCTCCGGGGTGGAGCGCGGCGGCCCGGCGGACAAGGCCGGCGTGCGTGCGAGCGATGTGATCCTCAAGTTCGACGGCAAGCTGGTGGAAAGTTCTTCCGATCTGCCGCGCATCGTGGCGGCGACCAAGCCGGACAGCAAGGTGCCGGTGTTGATCTGGCGCAAGGGCAATACACTGGAAGTCTCCCTGGTCGTGGGCGAGATCCAGGATCCGAACGAGAAGGTGGCGGCGCAGATCGACCCGGCAGATGCGCAGACCCAGAGCGTGCTGCGTCTGGGATTGAGCGTGATCGAACTGACCGACGAGCAAAAGGCGGAATTGCAGGTCGACGGCGGTCTGCTGGTGGTCGATGCCAAAGGCGCAGCGGCACGCATCGAGATACAACGCGGCGACGTCATCCTTGCCATCGGCAACATCGAGATCCGCACCGTGGCTCAATTCAACGAGATCCTCAAGCAAGTACCGCCGGGACGCAGCATCGCTCTGCTGGTGCGCCGCAACGACGGGACGGTCTACATTCCGGTCCGGCTGGACGAAAAATAAGCTGCCTTCCGGCAGTGCCCGTCAAAATCGGCTAGAATGCGCGCCCTGCGCAACTGCCGAATTTGACGGGATTTTTATTTCAAACCTCATGCAACATATCCGCAACTTCTCCATCATCGCCCATATCGATCACGGCAAGTCCACGCTGGCCGACCGCATCATCCATCTTTGCGGGGGCTTGTCCGAGCGCGAGATGGAGGCGCAAGTGCTGGACTCCATGTCCATCGAGCGCGAACGCGGCATCACCATCAAGGCGCAGACCGCTGCCCTGAACTACAAGGCGCGCGATGGACAGGTGTACAACCTCAACCTCATCGACACCCCGGGGCACGTGGATTTCTCCTATGAAGTGTCGCGCTCGCTGTCGGCGTGCGAAGGTGCGCTGCTGGTTGTCGATGCTTCGCAGGGGGTGGAAGCGCAGACCGTGGCCAACTGCTATACAGCACTCGATCTGGGCGTGGAAGTGGTGCCGGTGCTGAACAAGATCGACTTGCCCTCCGCCAATCCCGAGAACGCCATCGCCGAGATCGAGGATGTGATCGGCATCGATGCGCAGGAGGCGGTGCACTGCTCGGCCAAGACTGGTTTTGGGGTGGAGGATGTGCTCGAGTCCCTGATCGTCAAGGTGCCGCCGCCCAAGGGCGACCCGGCCGCGCCGCTGCAGGCGCTGATCATCGACTCGTGGTTCGACAATTATGTCGGTGTGGTGATGCTGGTGCGCATCATCAACGGCACGCTCAGGCCCAAGGAGAAGATCCTGTTCATGGCGACCGGCGCGCAGCATCTGACAGAGCACCTCGGTGTGTTCACCCCCAAGTCGCAGGATCGCGAGTCCCTGTCTGCGGGGCAGGTCGGTTTCGTCATCGCCGGCATCAAAGAGTTGAAGGATGCCAAGGTCGGCGACACCATCACCCATCTGGCCAGGCCGGCTGCTGCCGCCTTGCCCGGCTTCAAGGAGATCCAGCCGCAGGTGTTCGCCGGCCTGTTCCCGGTGGAATCCAACCAGTACGAAGCGCTGCGCGACTCGCTGGAGAAATTGAAGTTGAACGATTCCGCGCTGCAGTTCGAACCGGAAGTGTCGCAGGCGCTGGGATTCGGCTTCCGCTGCGGCTTCCTCGGCCTGCTGCACATGGAGATCGTGCAGGAACGTCTCGAGCGCGAGTTCGACATGGACCTGATCACCACGGCACCGACGGTCATCTACGAAGTGGTGCAGCGTGATGGCACGGTACTGATGGTGGACAACCCGTCAAAGTTGCCGGACATGGCCAAGGTCGAGGAGATCCGCGAACCTATCGTCAACGTCAACCTGTATATGCCGCAGGAATATGTGGGGGCGGTCATCACCCTGTGCACGCAGAAGCGCGGCGTGCAGATCGACATGACCTATCATGGCAAGCAGGTGTTGTTGAAATACGAGATGCCGATGGGCGAGATCGTGCTGGATTTCTTCGACAAGCTGAAATCGGTGTCGCGCGGCTATGCTTCGATGGATTACGAGTTCAAGGAATACAGGACCGCAGATGTCGTGAAGGTGGATATGCTGATCAACGGCGACAGGGTGGACGCCTTGTCCATCATCGTGCACCGCAGCAACAGCCAGTACCGCGGTCGCGAAGTGGCAGCCAAGATGCGCGAACTGATCCCTCGCCAGATGTACGATGTCGCGATCCAGGCAGCCATCGGTTCCAACATCATCTCGCGCGAGAACGTGAAGGCCCTGCGCAAGAATGTGCTGGCCAAGTGCTACGGCGGCGATATCACCCGCAAGAAGAAACTGCTGGAGAAGCAGAAGGCGGGCAAGAAGCGCATGAAACAGGTCGGAAGCGTGGAGATCCCGCAGGAGGCCTTCCTCGCGATCCTGCGTGTCGACGATAAATAAGAGGCAGGCAAGATATGACTTTTTCACTCATCATGTTCGTGCTGCTGGTGGTGACCGGAGCCATCTGGTTGCTGGACAAGCACACGCTGCGCAAGCAGCGCAAGGAAGGCGAGAAAGAGCCGTGGTGGGTGGAGTATTCCATCAGTTTCTTCCCGGTCATCCTGGCGGTTTTCATGCTGCGCTCCTTCGTGATCGAACCGTTCAAGATCCCCTCCGGTTCGATGATCCCGACCCTGCATGTGGGCGATTTCATCGTGGTCAACCGCTACACCTACGGACTGCGCCTGCCGGTCCTGAACAAGAAGATCATCGATATCAACCAGCCGCAGCGCGGCGATGTGATGGTGTTCCATTTCCCGAACGACCCCTCGGTCGATTACATCAAGCGTGTGATCGGCCTGCCGGGCGACGAGATCGTCTACCGTGACAAGCGATTGTGGGTGAACGGCGAGCTGCAGGCGCTCACCGCCGATGGCGACTACAACTATGTCGAAAGCGGCCTGCGCTTCGTCCATACCGAGCGCTACTTGGAGAAACTCGGCGAAAGCGAACATGCCATGCTGGTTACTCCGGGGATGGATCAGATCCACCTGGGCAAGGTGGATGACTTTCCCCTGCGCGAGCAGTGCAGTTATAGTGAGCGGGAGATGCGCTGTGTCGTCCCGGCCGGCCATTACTTCATGATGGGCGATAACCGCGACAACAGCCGCGACAGTCGCTACTGGGGGTTCGTACCGGATGAGATGGTCGTGGGCAAGGCATTCCTCATCTGGATGAATTTCGGCGAACTGGATCGTATCGGTCTGCCGGTCAAGTGAGCGTTTACGGAAAGGAGCGGAACTTGTACGGATTGAGCAGTCGTCAGCGCGGCCTGAGTTTCTCCGGTTTCATCATGGGGGCATTCGCCCTGATCTTTGTGGCACTGCTGGGGTTGAAGCTGATCCCCCCTTACCTGCACAGCGCACAGATCAGCCAGATGTTCCGCGAGATCGCGGCCGATCCGGCGATGCGTTCGGCCAGTATCCCGGAGATCGAGATGTCCTACCGCAAGCGCGCGAGCATCAACGATATCCAGGACCTGAAAGTCGAGGATGTCGTCATCGTGCGCGAAGAGGGGGGGGCTTTGACCCTGAGCGCGGAATACGAAGTTCGCATCAAGCTGGTCGGCAACATCACCCTGCTGCTCGAATTCAAACCCACCAGTTCATGACCGGCCGATGAAGCACGCGGCACTGTGCCGACAGATCGGCTATAGCTTCGCGCAACCGCAGTTGTTGCAGCGTGCCTTGACGCACCGCAGCCACAGCGCGGATCACAACGAGCGGCTGGAGTTCCTCGGCGACAGCGTGCTCAACTGCACTATCGCCAAACACCTGTTCGAGAATTTCCCGGACCTGCCCGAGGGTGATCTGCACCGTCTGCGCTCCAGTCTGGTCAATCAGCAGACTTTGGCTATCCTGGCGCAGCAACTCCATCTGGGGCAGCATCTGTTGCTGAGCGAGGGCGAGATCAAGAGCGGAGGTGCCGGGCGCCCGTCGATACTGGCGGATGCGCTGGAGGCGCTGTTCGGCGCGGTGTGGCTGGATGCGGATTTTGCTACTGCGCAACAAGTGATACTCGGTCTGTACATCCCCTTCATCGCCAACATCGACCTGCGCGCGGTGGGCAAGGATGCCAAGACACAGTTGCAGGAGCTGTTGCAGGCGCGCAAGCTGCCCTTGCCGACATACACCATCGTCGAGACCAGCGGCAAAGGGCAGGCACAGATATTCACGGTGGCCTGCGAAGTCCCGAAACTGGAGATCACTACGCGCGGGGCCGGCAGCAGCCGCCGCATCGCCGAACAGATCGCCGCTGAGCGCGCCCATCAACTCATCCAGAACCTGAAATGACCGAAACCGAAAACCAGTACAGCGGCTTCATCGCCATCGTCGGTCGACCCAACGTGGGCAAATCGACGCTGCTCAATCACCTGATCGGGCAGAAAGTCAGCATCACTTCGCGCAAGGCGCAGACCACCCGTCACCGCATCACCGGCATCCTCACCGAAGGCGCGACGCAATACGTGTTCGTCGACACGCCCGGCTTCCAGACGCAGCACACCAACGCGCTCAACCGCAGCATGAACCGCGTGGTCACCAACAGCCTGCGCGAGGTGCATGTGGTGCTGTTCGTCATCGAGGCGCGACACTTCGACGAGCGCGACCAGCAGGTGCTGGAACTGCTGCCCAAGGACAGGCCGGTCATCCTGGTCATCAACAAGGCCGACCTGATGAGGGACAAGAACGAACTGTTGCCCTTCATCGAGAAGGTCGCGGCCCTGCGCCAGTTCGATGCCATCGTGCCGGTCAGCGCGCGGCAGGAGAAACAACTCGATACCTTGCTGCAAGCCGTGCGGCCGCATCTGCCGGAAGGCGAGCATCTGTATGCGGAGGATGACATCACCGACCGCAACGAGCGCTTCCTTGCCGCCGAGATCCTGCGCGAGAAGGTGTTCCGTTTCACCGGCGAGGAATTGCCGTATTCGGTCAGCGTGGTGATCGAGCAGTTCAAGGAAGAGGGGCGCCTGCGCCGTATCAGCGCCGCCATCCTGGTGGACAAGGATGCGCACAAGGTCATGCTGATCGGACACAAGGGCGAGAAGATCAAGGAGATCGCCACCCAGGCCCGGCTCGACATGGAGAAGCTGTTCGACGGCAAGGTGTTCCTCGAAGTGTTCGTCAAGGTGCGCAGCGGCTGGGCTGACAGCGCGCACATGCTGAAATCGCTGGGGTATGAGTAACGCCGCTGCCAGACACCGCATCCAGGACGAACCGTCCTTCGTGCTGCATAGCTATCCGTTCCGCGAGACCAGCCTGATCGTCGAGGTGTTCAGCCGCAACCACGGCCGCGTACCGCTGGTGGCGCGCGGGGCGCGGCGCCCGCGTTCTGCTGTGCGCGGTCTGCTGATGGGATTCCAGCCTCTCGCGCTGAGCTGGTTCGGCAAGCACGAACTGCGCACCCTGCACAGCGCCGAATGGCAGGGCGGGCAGCCGCAGTTGCAGGGAACGGCCCTGTTGTGTGGTTTCTACCTGAACGAGTTGCTGCTCAACCTGATGGCGCGCGACGATCCGCACGAGAGCCTGTTCGACTATTACCAGCAGACACTGCAGCGATTGGCGCAGGAGCAGGACCATGCCTACACCTTGCGCAGTTTCGAGAAACGCATGCTGCAGGAACTGGGCTACGCCCTGTCGCTGGAAACGGAGGCGGGCAACGGGCAGCCCGTGGTGCCGGAGCGCAGCTACCGCTATATACTGGAGCGCGGCGCAGTGCCCGAGACGGCAGACAGTTCGCAGGGCATGCCGGTGGCGGGAAAGACGCTGCTGGATATGGCGGCTGACGACTATCGCGACGCGGTGACCGCGCGCCAGAGCAAACAACTGATGCGCATGCTGCTGGACCATCACCTGGCAGGGAAACCATTACACACTCGTGAACTGATGAGAGATTTACAGAAACTATGATCAAGCTCGGACTTAACATCGACCACGTCGCCACCCTGCGCCAGGCGCGCGGTGCGCGTTATCCCAATCTGGTGCGCGCCGCGCTGGTCTGCGAACAAGCAGGCGCAGACGCCATCACCATCCACCTGCGCGAAGACCGCCGCCACATCCAGGATGCCGACGTTGACATCCTGCGCGGCATGCTGCAGACGCGCATGAACCTGGAATGCGCGGTCACCGACGAGATGATAGACAACGCCGTGCGCGTCAAACCGCACGACATCTGTCTGGTGCCCGAGCGTCGCGAAGAACTCACCACCGAAGGCGGGCTGGACGTGGTCAAGTATTTCGAACAGGTCAAGCGCGCGACGCAGCGCTGCACCGACGCAGGCATTCGCGTGTCGCTGTTCATCGACGCCGACGCAAAACAGATCGACGCCGCCGTGAAGGCCGGCGCGCCGGTGATCGAGATCCATACCGGAAAATATGCCGATGCCGACAGCGTGCCCGCGCGCGCCGCCGAATTGAAGCGCATCCATGATGCCGTGCAGTACGCGCACGGCCTCGGCCTGCAAGTGAACGCCGGCCACGGCCTGCACTATCACAACGTGCAGGACATCGTCGCCATCCCGCACATCGCCGAACTCAACATCGGCCATGCCATCGTGGCCGAAGCCGTGTTCATCGGGCTGGAGCAGGCAGTGAAGAACATGAAGGCGCTACTGCGTAAATGATCCTCGGCATCGGCACCGACATCGTCTCCACGGCGCGTATCGCTGAAGCCAGCAAACGCCATGGCGCCGCGTTCGCCGAGCGGCTGCTCACTGCGCCAGAACTGGCGGAGTATGCCGAGCAGGCGCATCCAGCCCGTTTCCTGGCGAAACGTTTCGCTGCCAAGGAGGCCTTCGCCAAAGCGACCGGCCAGGGGCTGCGCCATCCGGTGACGCTGCACAACATCACGGTCGGTCACGATGAACTCGGCAAGCCGACCCTGCAGTTCGCGCCGGAACTGGAAACATTTTTGAATACACGTGGCGTCACGCGCCATCATCTGAGTATCAGCGACGAGCATGAGCATGCCGTCGCATTCGTGATCCTTGAGGGAGACTATTGATGGGTATCGGACCGGTGATGCTGGATGTGGCGGGCAAAACATTGACGCCGGAAGACGAACAGCGTCTGAAGCACCCGCTGGTCGGCGGCGTCATCCTGTTTGCGCGCAACTACGAATCCCCCGCGCAACTGGCCGCGCTGACCGCCAGCATCCACGCCTTGCGCACGCCGCCACTGCTGATCGCGGTGGACCATGAGGGCGGACGCGTGCAGCGCTTCCGCGAAGGCTTCACCCGCATCCCGCCTATGCGCGAACTGGGCAAGCTATGGGACGCGCATCCCAAGCAGGCGCGCCATCTGGCGCAGGAGGTCGGTTTCGTGCTCGCCTCCGAGTTGCGTGCCCATGGTGTGGACTTCAGTTTCACGCCGGTGCTGGACGTGGATTACGGTGCCAGCACGGTGATCGGCGACCGCGCCTTCCACAGCGAGCCGCAAGCCATCGCCGAACTGGCGCACAGCCTGTTGCAGGGATTGAAGCGGGGCGGCATGCCGACCGTGGGCAAACATTTCCCTGGGCACGGTTTCGTCACTGCCGATTCGCATCTGGACATTCCGGTGGACGAGCGCAGCTACACCGATATCGAACTGTGTGACCTCATTCCGTTCCGGCAGATGGTGCATTTCGGCCTGACCGCCGTGATGCCCGCCCATGTCATCTATCCCAAGGTGGATGACAAACCCGCCGGCTTCTCGAAGCGCTGGCTGAAGGACATCCTGCGTGGCGAACTGGGCTTTGAAGGCTGCATCTTCAGCGACGACCTGAGCATGGAAGGCGCGACGGTGGCCGGCGGCATCGTGCAACGCGCCGAAGCGGCGCTGCAAGCCGGTTGCGACATGGTGCTGGTATGCAACCGCCCCGATCTGGCCGACGAACTGTTGGCCGGTCTGAAATGGGATCTGCCCGCACCCAGCCGTGCGCGGCTGGCGCAGATGCACGGCCACACGCATCCGCGCAGCCATGCGCAGTTGCATGAGGACCCGGAATTCGTGCGCAGCCTGCACGACATCGGAAAGATCGGCATCAGCGAGGGCGAACTGCCGCTGGTGTCGTTATAATCGGCCCGGTCATTCTTCACTGAGAGCATCGGCAGCGACATGAGTGAATTTCAGCAAAGTCTGTTGGTCATCGCGCTACTGGTCGTCGTCGCGGTGTACGCCTATGGTTACTGGCAACAGTGGCGCTATCGGCGCAGCCTCGATCGTGGCAATGCGGAGCCGCGCACGACGCCACGCGCAGTCGTGCCGGAAATGGCGGCTCCCGTCACGGCAAAGGCTGCCGAAGGATCGGCCGACCATTTCATCGCGGACAAGCCCGCCGCAGAGGCTTGCGACCTGCTGGACGAGAAGCTCGATTACATCGTCAGCATGACGCCCAAGTTCCCGGTGAGCGCCGAGGTGCTGGAAGACTTCTGGCCGCGCCGCTTCGACTATGGCAAGACCATCCAGACCTGCGGCTGCAACGCCGCCACCGGCGCATGGGAACGCGTCATCCCGGAAAGCCCCGCCAACTACAGCGAACTGAGGATCGCCCTGCAGATGGTGGACCGCAACGGTGTGATCAGCGACACACGACTGGCCGACTTCCGTGAACTGCTGGGCGAGATCGGACGCAAACAGGACGCCGACATGGTGCTGCCGCTGACCGATAGCGCGCTCGAGCGTGCGCGCGAACTGGATGATTTCTGCGCCAGCGTCGACCAGATCATAGGCCTCAACCTCATCAGCCGCGCCGATCGACCGCTGTTCGCCAGCGAAGTGGCACAGGCCGTGCAACTGTCCGGTATGAGCCTGCAGGCCGACGGCGCCTTCCATCAATTCGCGCCGGATGGTGCCACGCTGTACACGCTGGCCGTATCCGACGGTACCCCGTTCCAGCATCACACACTGGAGAAGATGCAGGTCAGCAGCCTCACCCTGCTGCTGGACATCCCGCGCGTACATGAACCGGCCAAGTGCTTCGACGACATGATCCTGCTGGCGCTGGACATCGCCCCCGCCTTGCGACTCACGCTGGTGGACGATCAGCGCGTGATCCTCAGCCAGGGAGCGATCGCCCATATCCGTGACAGCGTCGAGGGGGTCGAGCAGCGCATGCTGGCCGGCGGCCTCGTGCCGGGCAGCGCCCAGACCCTGCGGCTGTTCTCCTGATGGATGCGAAGCAGCGTATCGCGCAACTGCGGTCACGACACGGTGAGGCGGAGCCTTCTGGTGCGGGAGTGACCGCCACGCAGTTGCCGGCAGCATCTCATGAAGTTCTCGCGCGCGTAGTGCAACTGCGCGAAACGATAGAGCGGCACAACCATGCCTATTACGTGCTGGATGCGCCGACCATTCCCGATGCGGAATACGACAGACTGTTCCGAGAGCTGCAAGCGCTCGAAACGCAACACCCCGAACTGTTGACCGCCGATTCTCCCACGCAGCGCGTGGGGGGCAAGGTGCTGGACGGTTTCGCCCCGGTGCGTCATGCCGTGCCCATGCTCTCCATCCGCACCGAGACCGACACCGAGGCCAGAGGTGCTTTCAACTTCGACACACGGGTGAAGAACGCGCTGGAAACCAGCAACGAGATCGAATACACCTGCGAACTCAAGTTCGACGGCCTCGCCATCAACCTGCGCTATGAGCGCGGCGTGCTGGTGCAGGCCGCCACGCGCGGCGACGGCGAGAGCGGCGAGGATGTCACACAGAATGTCCGCACCATCCATTGCATCCCGCTGCATCTGAAGGATTGCAAGGCTGATGTGCTGGAAGTGCGCGGCGAGGTATATATGTCGCGCAAGGACTTCAATCGTTACAACGGAAAACAGCGCGAGCAGGGCTTGCCCACGCTGGTCAATCCGCGCAACGGCGCGGCAGGCAGCATCCGCCAGCTCGATCCGAAACTGGCGGCACAACGGCCACTGTCCTTCTTTGCCTACGGTCTGGGTGAGGTGCGCGGCTGGGAGTTGCCCGCCACGCACAGTGCCATCCTCGATGCGCTGCAAGGCTTCGGCTTGCCTGTGTGCGATGAGCGCGCGGTGGTAGCAGGCGCGCAGGCACTGGCTGAATTCCATCAGCGCGTCGCCGCCAAGCGAGATACGCTGCCGTTCGATATCGACGGTGTGGTGTACAAGGTCAACAGCCTTGCGCTGCAAAAGCAGCTCGGCTTCGTCTCGCGCGAACCGCGCTGGGCCGTGGCACACAAATTTCCGGCCGAAGAACAGCTCACCGTGCTGCGCGACATCGAGGTGCAGGTCGGCCGCACCGGAAAACTGACGCCGGTGGCCAAGCTGGAGCCGGTGTTCGTCGGCGGCACCACGGTCAGCAATGCCACGCTGCACAACGAAGACGAGATCCGCCGCAAGGATGTGCACATCGGCGACACCGTGATCGTGCGCCGCGCGGGCGATGTGATCCCCGAGGTGGTCGGTGTCGTGCTGGAACGTCGTCCGGCCGATGCCAAGCCGTTCGTGATGCCGACCACCTGCCCGGTGTGTGGCAGTCATGCGGTGCGCGAGGAAGGCGAGGCCGACGCACGCTGCAGCGGCGGCCTGTTCTGCGCCGCGCAACGCAAGCAGGCCATCCTGCATTTCGCCAGCCGCCGCATGATGGACATCGAAGGACTGGGCGACAAACTGGTGGACCAGCTGGTGGACGAGCACATCATCCGTTCGCTGCCCGATCTGTATCGTCTCGATGTGGCGACGCTGGCGAGCCTTGATCGCATGGCAGAGAAGAGCGCGCAGAACATCGTCGCGGCGCTGGAGCAGAGCAAGCACACCACGCTCAACCGTTTCCTGTTCGCGCTGGGCATCCGCCATGTGGGCGAGACCACGGCGAAAGATCTGGCGCGCCACTTCGGCAAGCTGGAAGCCATCATGTCCGCCAGCGTCGAGCAACTGTTGCAGGTGCCGGACGTGGGGCCGGTGGTGGCGCAAAGCATCGCGGACTTCTTCGCCGAGGATCACAACAAGGAAGTGGTGAACGAGTTGCGCAAATCGGGCGTGCACTGGGAAGAGAATGAAGGCACGGCACATCTGGTGTTGCCGCTGACCGGCAAGACCTTCGTGCTCACCGGCACGCTGCCCAAGATGAGCCGCGACGAAGCGAAAACCAGACTGGAAGCGCTGGGCGCGAAGGTAGCGGGCAGTGTGTCGAAGAAGACCGATTGCGTGGTGGCCGGTACCGAGGCGGGCAGCAAGCTGGACAAGGCGCGCGAGTTGAAGGTGCCGGTGTGGGACGAGGCGGCATTGCTGGCACTTCTGGCGAACAATGGCGAGGGCTTCACACCATGATGGACGATACACGCGCACGCCAGCTCCTGGCGCAGTCCGAGGTCATCCATGCCGCGGACGAGGTGCAAGCCGCCTTGCAGCGCGTAGCGCGCGAGATCAATGAGAAACTGGCCGGGCAGCACCCGCTGGTGCTGTCGGTGATGGGCGGGGCGGTGGTGTTCAGCGGGCAGTTGCTGCCGCTGCTCGATTTCCCGCTGGATTTCGATTATCTGCATGTCTCGCGCTACGGTAACGCGCAGCAGGGCGGCCAGTTGCACTGGAAGGTCGCGCCGCGCGAGAACGTGCGCGGCAAGGTGGTGCTGGTGCTGGACGACATCCTCGACGAGGGCGAGACCATGCTGGCCATCAAGCAGCGCGTGCTGGAACTGGGCGCGACGGCTTTCTACAGCGCGGTGTTCGCCGACAAGGAGCATGGCCGCGCCAAACCCATCGCCCCAGATTTCGTCGGCCTGACATTGCCGAACCGATTCGTGTTCGGTTACGGTATGGATATCCACGGCGCGTGGCGCAACCTGCCCGCGATCTATGCAGTGAAGGAGGAATGAAGTGATAGCGATCATCGGCGGTACCGGCTTTGCCCAGTTGTCCAATCTCGTCATCACCCACCGACAGGTGATGCGCACGCCCTACGGAGAACCCTCCGGTCCGATGACCTTCGGTACCCTGCGTGGCCACGAAGTGATGTTCATCGCGCGTCACGGTTACGGCCACACCATCCCGCCGCATCTGGTGAACTACCGCGCCAACATGTGGGCGCTGCATGACCAGGGCGCGAACAACGTGGTGGCGATATCGTCGGTGGGCGGCATACGCGCGGACCTCACGCCGGGCACGCTGGTGCTGCCGGACCAGATCATCGATTACACCTACGGGCGAGAATCCACCTATTTCGACGGCCACGAGAAGACCGTCGCCCATGTCGATTTCACCTGGCCGTACAGCGAGGCATTACGGCAGCGCATCCTGAGCGCGGCACAACAGGCGAAAGAACCGCTGCTGAACGGCGGCGTGTATGCCGCCATACAAGGGCCGCGTCTGGAGTCGCTGGCCGAGATCAACCGTTATGAAAAGGACGGTGCGGATATGGCCGGCATGACCGGCATGCCGGAAGCGGCACTGGCGCGCGAGCTCGGGGTGAACTACGCCGCCATCGCCGTGGTGGTGAACGACGCCGCCGGTCGGCGCAGCAGCGAAGGCGGCATCGTGCTCGACCGGATCGGTGAGGTCGCGCAGCCGGCGATGGAGCGTGTGCGCCGCATCCTCGAATGCGTGGTGGAATGCGATGGCGATTAAAGACGTCTTGCGCATGGGCGACGCGCGCCTGTTGCAGCAGGCAGAGCCGGTCAGCGATTTCGGCAGCGATGCGCTGCAGGCTTTGCTGCAGGACATGCGCGACACCATGCGCGCCCTGAACGGCGTCGGTCTGGCCGCACCGCAGATCGGCGTGCCGCTGCGTGTGGTGATCTTCGGTGTGGACAGGAACGAACGCTATCCCGACGCGGAGGTGGTGCCGCAGACCGTGCTCATCAACCCCGTCCTGACACCGCTCTCCGACGAGATGGAGGAGGGATGGGAAGGCTGCCTCTCCGTGCCCGGCATGCGCGGGCTGGTGCCCCGTTACACCAGGCTGCGCTATCAGGGGCGGGATGAACACGGCACGCCGATCGACTGCACGGTGCGCGGATTCCACGCGCGCGTGGTGCAACACGAATGCGATCATCTGGACGGCATCCTCTACCCCATGCGCATCCGTGACCTGCGCGCTTTCGGTTTCAGCGACGTGTTGTTCCCCGGCCAGGATCTGCAGGACGATTGAACCGTCGCTGTCGGTCGGCACGGAACTTTACTCCCGCGACCATGCTCTGATGCGTCGCATCGTCATCCCCCTATCAGGAGAAAGAATTGAAACGATACGCCCTCATGTTCTGCCTGCTGGCAGCCGTGCAGCACACCCAAGCCGACGACCTCAAAGTGCCGAAGAATGCCTTGTGGGAGAAGGAGTGCGGTGCCTGTCATGTCGCATTCCCGCCGCAGCTGCTGACCGCCGACAACTGGCAAGCGATGATGGACGGTCTGGCGCGTCATTTCGGGTCGAACGCGGAGCTCGAAGCCAGAGAGCGTAAAGCCATCACCGACTTCCTGGTGGCCAACGCCGGGACTCTGGCGCGCCATCGCTCTGCCAGCCTGCGCATCACCGAGACGGTGTGGTTCAAACGCGAACACCGCAGCATCTCCCCCAAGGAATGGGTGCATCCCGATGTGAAGACGCCATCCAACTGCAAGGCCTGCCACAACGTGGTCGGCCACACCAGCTGGGCCGAGCGTGACCTGCGCCGCACGGGCGGTCGTTCCGAGCAAGATTGAGACGGGGCAGGACGGTGAGTGATCCGTCCGAACACCGGAAAGAGTGAAGCCCGCGAGTGCGGGCTTCTTGTTTTCCGGTGTCGTGAACCGAGCGCTTACGCCTGACCCACCAACTCCTTCAACACGAACGGCAGAATCCCGCCGTTCTTGTAGTAGTCCACCTCGATCGGCGTGTCGATGCGCAGCAGCAGGGCGACGTTCTGCTTGCTGCCGTCCTTGCGGGTGATGGTCAGCGTCACGTCCTGTTGCGGCTTGAGGTTGTCGTTGATGCCGAGCAGGTCGAAGGTCTCGTCGCCTGTCAGGTTCAGGCTGGCCATGCTGTCGCTGCCTTTGAACTGCAAGGGCAGCACGCCCATGCCCACCAGGTTGCTGCGGTGGATGCGTTCGTAGCTCTTGGCGATGACGGCCTTCACGCCCAGCAGCTGCGTGCCTTTGGCGGCCCAATCGCGGCTGGAGCCGGTGCCGTATTCCTCACCGGCGAAGATCACGGTCGGCGTGTGGTCGGCGATGTATTTCATCGCGGCGTCGTAGATGGCCATCTGTTCGCCCTTGTACAGGGTGTAGCCGCCTTCGATGCGCGAACCGTCTTCCTTCGGCGGCAGCATCAGGTTCTTCACGCGTACGTTGGCGAAGGTGCCGCGCATCATCACTTCGTGGTTGCCGCGGCGCGAGCCGTAGCTGTTGAAGTCCTTCACCTCCACCTTGTGTGCCTGCAGATATTTTCCTGCGGGGGTGGTGGGCTTGAAGCTGCCCGCCGGGCTGATGTGGTCGGTGGTGACGGAATCGCCGAACAGCGCCAACGCCTTCGCGCCCTTGATGTCACCGACCTTGGGCACGGCGGCATCGAAGAACGGCGGCTTGGCGATGTAGGTGGAATCGTCCCACTGGTACAGGTCGCCGGTGGGGGCCTGGATGGCGTTCCACAGCGGCAGATCCTTGGTCAGATCGCTGTACAGTTTCTGGTACACCGCCGGATCGGCGGCGTACTTCATCACGGTCTGCACTTCGGCGCTGTTCGGCCAGATGTCTTTCAGGTAAACCGGCTGCCCGTCCTTTCCAACGCCCAGCGGTTCGCTGTCGAGGTTGATGTTCATCCTGCCCGCGATCGCGTAAGCAACGACCAGCGGAGGCGAAGCCAGGAAGTTGGCCTTCAGGTTGGGGTGGATGCGCGCTTCGAAGTTACGGTTGCCGGAGAGCACGGCGGCGCAGATCAGGTTGTTGTCGGTGATGGTCTTGTCGATGTCCTCGCGCAGCGGACCGGCGTTACCGATGCAGGTGGTGCAGCCGTAGGCGGCGAGGCCGAAGCCCAGTGTGGTCAACGGTTCCAGCAGGCCGGCATTGGTCAGGTACTCGGTCACTACGCGCGAACCGGGTGCCAGCGTAGTTTTGATGTGCGGCGCAACTTTCAAACCTTTCGCGACGGCCTTTTTCGCCAGCAAACCGGCGGCTAGCAGCACGCCGGGGTTGGAGGTATTGGTACAGGATGTGATCGCGGCGATCAGTACGTCGCCGTTGCCGATTTCCAGTCCATCCTTGCCGGTGGCATAACGCTTGTTCAGCTTGTCGGCGGGCTGGTTGAAACCGTTCTCGGCGATAGGCTTGCTGAACAGGGTGTTGAAGGTGTCCTTCATCGCAGGCAAAGCGATGCGGTCTTGCGGGCGCTTCGGACCCGCCAGAGAGGGCACGATGCTGTCGAGGTCGAGTTCCACCACGCTGCTGTAGTCGATGCTGCCTGCCTTGGGGATGCCGAACAGGCCCTGCGCCTTGAAGTAGGACTCGAAGGCATCCACTTCGTCGGCGGTGCGACCGGTGTTCTTCATGAACTGCACGGTCACATCGTCCACCGGGAAGAAGCCCATGGTCGCACCGTATTCCGGTGCCATGTTGGCGATGGTCGCGCGGTCTGGCAGGGTGAGGGCGGAGGTGCCTTCGCCGAAGAACTCGACGAACTTGCCGACCACTTTGTGCTTGCGCATCAGTTCGGTGACGGTGAGCACCAGATCGGTGGCGGTCACGCCTTCGCGCAGTTTGCCTTTGAGGTGCACGCCGACCACATCCGGTGTCAGGAAGTACACGGGCTGGCCCAGCATGCCCGCTTCCGCCTCGATGCCGCCCACACCCCAGCCGACCACGCCGATGCCGTTGATCATGGTGGTGTGGCTGTCGGTGCCGACCAGTGTGTCGGGATAGGTGACGCCGTCTTTTTGCAGCACGCCGCGCGCCAGATATTCCAGGTTCACCTGGTGCACGATGCCGATACCGGGCGGCACGACCTTGAATGTATCGAATGCCTGCATGCCCCACTTCATGAAGCGGTAGCGCTCGGTGTTGCGCTCGAACTCCATTTCCATGTTGATCTTGAGTGCGTTCGGGTTGTTGTAGCTGTCGATCTGCACCGAGTGGTCAACGACCAGGTTCACCGGCACCAGCGGCTCGATGACCTTGGGGTCCTTGCCTGCCTTGGCGGCCGCATCGCGCATGGCTGCGAGGTCGGCCAGCAGCGGTACGCCGGTGAAGTCCTGTAACACGATGCGTGCCACCACGAACGGGATCTCTTCTGTGCGCGAGGCGGTCGGCTTCCAGTTCGCCAGTTCGCGCACATGCTGTTCGGTCACCTTCTTGCCGTCGCAGTTGCGCAGCACCGATTCCAGCACGATGCGGATGGAGACCGGCAGGCGCGAGATGTCGCCGACGCCGGCTTTTTGCAGCGCGGGCAGGGAATAGAAGGTGCCGGTCTTGCCCGAGGCGAGGGTGTAGGACTGGCGGGTATCGAACAGGTTGTGGGACATGGCGTAAGACTCCGGGATGGCGTGAAAACGAGGACGCGATTATAGCCCCAAGCGGCAAGGGGCGGCGAGCGGCCCAGTGTGCGGACTTCCGTCCGAGCGTGCCCATGCGAGTCAGCGTCGCCGTCTTCGCGTATCATCGCGCGGTCCATCCAATAACTGAGAGTCGGTAGCGTGCCGTTCACCTGGGATACTTCGCTGGTCGTCCTGTCCATCCTCATCGCCATCATCGGCTCGTTGACCGCGCTCACCCATGCGCGGCGTATGCGCGAGAACAGCGGTTACACCGCCACCATCTGGATGCTGGCCGGCGGCAGCACACTCGGCGTGGCCATCTGGTCCATGCACTTCGTCGGCATGCTGGCGCTGCATCTGCCCGTCCCCGTCGGCTACGATCCTTTGCTGACCCTGCTCTCGTTGCTGCCGGCGGTGATTGCCGCGCTGCTGGCTTTTCGCGTGCTGCGCGAGGCGCAAGTCAGTCGCCGCCTGATCCTGACGGCCGGTGTGCTGATGGGCGTCGGCATCAGCAGCATGCACTATCTCGGCATGGCGGCGATGAGGATGTCGCCTGACATCGCCTATGATCCGGCGGTCTTCGCGCTCTCCGTGCTGATCGCCATCCTCGCCTCCTGGGCGGCGCTCTACATCATGTATCGCGAGCAGTGGGGGCGGCTGGGGCCGCTCGCGCGCCTGTTGCTGGGTGCCGTCGTGATGGGGCTGGCCATCTCCGCCATGCATTACACCGCCATGTCCGGTATGCACATCTCGGCGGAAGCGGTCTGTCAGGCGGGCGACTTGCGCATCGAGCCGCACATCCTGGCGACCCTGCTGTCGCTGACCGTGCTGGTGTGGTTCGGCGGCGGCCTGCTGGCCAGCCTGTTCGACCAGCGCATGGCGCGCCGCAACGCGCAGGCGCTGGCCGAGCTGGAGCAGGAACATCGTGACCTGATGGACAGCGCGGAGCGCGACACGCAGGAGATGATCGGCGTCCTGCGCGAGAGCGAGGAACGGCTGCGCATGACCCTGCAGAATGCGCCGGATGCCGTGTTCATCACCGAGCAGGACGGGCGCATCGTCTACGTCAACGACAACGTGGTGAGCCTGCTGGGCTATGAGCGCGACGAACTGTATGCGATGACGGTGTTCGATCTGGTGCCCGAGGACTGGCGCGAGCGCTATCGCGAAGGCGGCCGGCAAATCATCAGGGATCAAAAGCGGCATGTGATGGAAGTGCGCCTGGTCAGGCACGACGGCAGCCGCATACCGATGGAACTGAACGCTGTGCTGTTGCCCAACGGTCGGGTGTACGGTTCCTGCCGCGACATCAGCGACCGCAAGTCGGCCGAGCGCGCGCTGCATGATTCGCAGAAACAACTGCAGATGTTCATGGACTCCATCGCCGAAGGCATGTACGGGGTGGACACCGAGGGGCGCTGCACCTTCGTCAATGCGGCACTACTGCGCATCCTCGGTTATGAGCGCGAAGAACTGCTGGGCAAGTGTCTGCATGAAGTGATCCATTACGCTTACCCGGACGGAAGCGCCTATCCGGCGTGTGATTGCCATGCCTACCAAGCCTATATCCGCAACGAGCCGACACATTCTTCCGACGAGGTGTTCTGGCGCAAGGACGGCACGCCGGTCGCGGTGGAATACTGGTCGCAGCCCATGCACCGCAACGGTCAGGCGATCGGCGCGGTGGTCACCTTCCTCGACATCAGCGAACGCAAGCAGAACGAGGCGGCCTTGCGGGAGAGCGTCTCCTTCAGCGAATCCCTGTTGCAGACCATGCCGGTGCCGGTGTTCCACAAGGACACGGCAGGGCGTTACACCGGCTGCAACAACGCCTTCGCCGAGTTCCTCGGCAAAAGCAAAGCCGACATCATCGGCAAAACGGTGTTCGAGATCGCGCCGCAGGCGCAGTCCGAGATCTATCGCGATCATGATCTTGACCTGCTCACCTCGGAAGAAGGTGTGCAGGTGTACGAGAGCAATGTGAAACATGCAGACGGTACCCTGCACGATGTGATCTTCCACAAGGCCAGATTGAACGACAGCGCAGGCGAGCCGGTCGGCATCATCGGCGTCATCCTCGACATCACCGACCGCAAGCAATCCGAGCGCGACATCCACCAGCTCGCTTTCTACGACTCGCTGACGCAGTTGCCTAACCGCCGCCTGTTGCTGGACCGTGCCTTGCAGGCGCTGGCCGTCAGCGCGCGCAGCGGCCGCTACGGTGCCTTGATGTTGCTCGATCTGGACGACTTCAAAAAGGTCAATGACAGCAAGGGGCACGATGTCGGCGACCAGTTGCTGTGTGAGGTGGCCAGACGCTTGCGCATGGCAGTGCGCGAAGGCGACACAGTGGCGCGGCTGGGCGGCGACGAGTTCGTGGTGGTGCTGGAAGAGTTGAGCATCAGCGCCGCCGAGGCAGCTCCGCAGGCCGAAGCAGTGGCCGAGAAGATACGCGACGTGCTGAACGAGCCCTACCTGCTGGGCGGCAACCGCCACCTCACTTCTCCCAGCATCGGCGTGGTGCTCTATCGCGGTCATCAGGAAGCCATCGAGAACCTGCTCAAGTTCGCCGACATCGCCATGTACCAGTCCAAGCAGGCGGGGCGCAACACCATCCGTTTCTACGACCCCGCCATGCAGGCCGCCATCGACAACCGTCTGGAGCTTGAAGGCGAACTCGACATCGCCATCCGTGAACAGCAGTTGCAGCTCTACTATCAGGTGCAGGTGGACGGCATGCGCCGCCCGCTCGGGGCGGAAGTGCTGATGCGCTGGCGGCATCCGCAGCGCGGACTGGTGTCGCCCGCACAGTTCATCCCGTTGGCGGAAGACACCGGGCAGATCGTGGAGATGGGCATGTGGGCCCTGCGCACGGCCTGTCTGCAACTCAAAGCCTGGCAGCAGAACCCGCATACCCGCCATCTCACCCTGGCGGTCAACGTCAGCGCGCGCCAGTTCCGCAAGCCCGAGTTCGTCGACCAGGTGAGCCGCGTGCTGTTGGAAACGGGCGTGCGGCCTTCGCTGCTCAAGCTGGAGCTGACCGAGAGTACCGTGCTGCTGGATGTGGAAGACACCATCGCCAAGATGCGCGAACTCAAGCTGCTCGGCATCAGCTTCTCCATGGACGACTTCGGCACCGGCTACTCCTCGCTGCAATACCTCAAGCGCTTGCCGCTGGACCAGATCAAGATCGACCAGAGTTTTGTGCGCGACATCGCCAGCGACCCCAACGATGCCGCCATCGTGCAGACCATCATCGCCATGACCGAAGCGCTGGGTCTGAACGTGATCGCGGAAGGCGTGGAGACGCCGGCGCAGCAGGAATTCCTCGAACTGCGCGGTTGCCACAGTTTCCAGGGCTATCTGTTCGGCAGGCCCTTGCCGCTGGATGAATTCGAAGCCGCCCTGCGTCCGGAATAGGTATCATCGCGAAAAAAAAGGGAGGCAGCATGGGACAGTCGGACGCATTCCAGTATTTACCAACTATCGATACCGGTGAGCTGGAAGCGGCGCTGACCGGCTGGCAGGCGGCGCACCCGCGCATGGGGGTGTGCGCCATGCTGCCCGAGGCGGAGAAGGACAAGCTGCCTGTTCTGCAAACGGCTTGCCGAAGCAAAGGCATCCCGCTGGTGGGCGGCATCTTCCCCGCACTGGTCGAGGGCGGGCAGTTCCGCACGCAGGGTGTCTGGCTGATGCGTTTCGAGCAGATGCCGCACTATATGCTGCTGGAAGACTTGCCGCAGGATGCAACGGCAGTCACTGCGCGCATGCGGGAGGTGAGCGCCGGGCTGGCGGGGCATCTGAACGGGACGGCCGAAGTGACGCTGTTCATGATGTTCGATGCCATGCAGCCCAACATCGGCACGCTGCTGGACGAGCTCTATCTCAACCTGGCCAACCGCGTGCATTATGCGGGCGTCAACGCTGGCAGCGAGACCTTCCAGCCCATGCCCTGCCTGTTCGACGCCGACAGACTGATCGGCAACGGCGCGCTGTTCATCCTGCTGCCCGACCACAAGGGCGCCATCCTCGAACACGGTTACCACGCGCCCAAACACACCGTGTACGCCACCTCCACCGAAGGCAACCGCATCGCACAGATCGACTGGCGGCCCGCGTTCGAGGTCTACCAGGAACTGGTGCGCGAGCAGTACGGGCTGGAGATCAACAAAGAGAACTTCTACGAACACGCGGTGCATTTCCCGTTCGGCATCGTGCGCGCCAACCATCATGTGGTGGTGCGCATCCCGGTCGCGTTGAACGACGACGGCTCCCTGTTCTGCGTGGGTGAGGTGCCGGCCAATTCGGTGCTGACCTTGCTGGAGCGTCCCAGGGTCGACACGCACGAGACCCTGCGCGTATTGACCTCGGGATTGCAGGCGATGGGCGGTGACGGCAAGCCGTTGCTGTTGTACTACTGCGCGGGTCGACGCATGCACCTAGGGCTGGAGAAGGCGACCGAGGAAGTTCAGGAGTTCACACGGCGCATGGCGGACGCGCCTATCGCCGGCGCCTTGTCGCTGGGTGAGATCGGCGGTTCCACGCTGCACGGTTACCCGCTGTTCCACAACGCCACACTGGTCGCCGCACGCTGGTAGTCCCGGTGCAACAACCGAACGACATCCTGCCCGTCCTGTATGACCTGTCGGTCACGATAGGGGCGGAGATGCGCCTGCATCCGTTGTTGCTGCGTACCCTGCAGCGCCTTCTGTACCACACCTCGTTCTCGGCCGGCTTCGTCTGTCTGGAAGTCGGCGATTGCCCGGATGCGAGCGGATTGAACACCGTCACCATCGATGCGGCCGTGGGCGATTTCGATCTGGTCTCGTTGACCGGCAAGTCCGCTGAATTGCCCTGCGACATGGTGTGCGGTTGCGGCGAGCGCACTTTCGAAAGCGGCGAACTGAAGCAACCGCTGCAAGGGGTGCATGCGGCCTACCGTGCCTTCCTGCGGCTGCCGCTGGAAGGGCGCGGCGTCGTGGTGTTGCTCGCAGTGGAGAAGCCGGACACCACTATCCCGCTGACGCAGATCCTCAAACCGGTGCTGTCGCAATTATCCCGCGCGATCCAGTTGTGCAAGAGCAACGATGCGCAGATGGCCGCCGCCGAGGCTGCGCAGCAGACCATGCAGCGTTCGCTGCAGCAGCTGGAGGAACAATACCGCTCCATCGTCGAGCTCAGCCCCATCGGAGTGGGACTTTCCAGCGACGGCGTGATCCGCGAAGTGAACCAGGTGTGGCTGGCGATGTTCGGCTATCAGGACGAGGTCGAGGTGCGCGGTCGCTCCCTGCTCGACTGTATCGCACCGTCCGCCCGGGCAGGTATCGTCGACAAGATCAAGCGGCGCGCCGAGGGATTGCCGGTCGAGCAGGTGTATGAGTCGCTCGCGCTGCGCAAGGACGGCACGACCTTTCCCATGCTGGTTTCCGCCAAGCGTATCGAGACACCGGAAGGCGCACGCACTTTCACCTTCTTCATCGACCTGACCGAGCAGAAACAGAACGAACAGGCGCTGTATGCTGCCAACGAGATGCTGCGCTCCGTGCTAGAGACCGCGCCGATACGTATCTTCTGGAAAGACCGCGATCTGCGCTATCAGGGATGCAACACCGTGTTCGCGCACGACGCCGGGCTGTCGAAGCCGGAAGAACTGATCGGCCATGACGACTACGACATGGGCTGGCATGAGCAGGCTGAACTCTACCGGGAGGACGACCTGAAGGTGATGAACTCCGGCAAGGCGCGGCTCAACTTCGAGGAGCCGCAGTCCGCACCGGACGGCCGCACCATCTGGTTGCGCACCTCCAAGGTGCCGCTGCGCGATGCGCAGGGGCAAGTCATCGGCGTACTCGGTCTGTATGACGACATCACCGAACGCAAGGAAGCCGAGTCTCAGATCCATCAGCTCGCCTTCTTCGACACGCTGACCGGGCTACCCAACCGCCGTCTGATGCATGACCGATTGCAACAGGCGCTGGCGGCCAGCACGCGCAACCGGCGATACGGCGCGCTGTGCATGCTGGATCTGGACGACTTCAAGGACGTCAACGACACCAAGGGGCATGCCACGGGGGACGAGTTGTTGCAGGAGGTCGCCAGACGCCTGGTCGCCGGTGTGCGGGACGGCGACACCGTCGCGCGTCTGGGGGGCGACGAATTCATCGTCATCCTCGAAAGCCTGAGCGACAAGGCTGCGGATGCGGCGGCGCAAGCGGAGAACATCGCCGAAAAACTGCGCGCCATGCTGCATGATCCCTACGAGCTGGGCGGCATGCAGTTACGCATCTCGACCAGTATCGGCATCGTCACCTTTCTGGATCACGAGGCCGAAGTCGACGACCTGCTCAAATATGCTGACACCGCCATGTACCAAGCCAAGGCCGCCGGACGCGACACCATACGCTTCTACGATCCCGCGCTGCAGGCCGAGCTGGAATCGCGCCTGAAACTGGGAGAAGAACTTTTGCATGCGGTCGACCACGATGAACTACGGCTCCACCTGCAGCGACAGGTGGATGGTCAGGGCCGGGTGGTCGGTGCCGAGGCCCTGCTGCGCTGGCAACATCCCGAACAGGGGCTGGTGCCGCCGAACCGTTTCATCCCGCTGGCGGAAGAGAGCGGCCTGATCATCCCCATCGGCAACTGGGTGCTGGAAAGGGCATGCGCGCTGCTCAAGACCTGGCAGCATCATCCCGCCACCCGCGAACTCGTGCTCTCGATCAACGTCAGCGCCCGGCAGTTCCGGCAGGCTGATTTCGTCGCCACCGTGCAGCAGGCCATCATGCGCCACGGCATCAAGGCGTTCCGGTTGAAACTGGAACTCACCGAGAGCATCGTGCTGGAGAACGTCGAGGACACCATCGCCAAGATGCGCGAACTCAAGCTGCTCGGCGTGACCTTCTCCATGGACGACTTCGGCACCGGCTACTCCTCGCTGCAATATCTCAAGCGCCTGCCGCTGGACCAGATCAAGATCGACCAGAGCTTCGTGCGCGACATCGCCAGCGACCCCAACGACGCCGCCATCGTGCAGACCATCATCGTCATGGCCGAGGTGCTGGGGCTGGATGTGATCGCGGAAGGTGTCGAGACCGAGGCGCAGCGCGAGTTCCTCGACCTGCGGGGTTGTCATCACTTCCAGGGCTATCTGTTCGGCCGGCCGGTGCCGCTGGCAGAATTTGAGGCCGCACTCTGAACGCGCATGACGCGCGCACTGTCAGGTCTTTTTTATTCCCATGTGCCCGGTAGGGTGTCATTCCCCTCGCCAATCATGGGATAACTCAATTACTATGGCCCAAAACATATAAGCAATATCTTGAGGGGGAGCATGCTTTCATACTTCAGTGCATTCGATCCGCGCCGCAGTCTGCGTGCCGAGATCAGTCTGGCCAGCGGCGCGATCGTGCTGCTGCTTTCTACGGCCTTGAGCTTCTACGCGGCAGACGTGAGCAAGCGCCAGATCGAGCAGAGCGAGGGCGAGGGCTTCGTGCGCCGCGCGCAGACCGCGCTGGACGTGCTGGACCGCGGCATGTACGAACGCAGTCGCGAGATACGCAACGCCGCGCTGCTGGACGAGATGCGCGACCCCAAAGTGCCCTTGCTGCGCAAGCGCGAACTGATGGAGCGTCTGCAGAAGAACTTCGATGCCTATGCCTGGATCGGTTTCTGCGGGCCGGACGGCATGGGGCTGGCCGGCACCGGCGGTTATCTGGAAGGCAAGAACCTGTCCAAGCGTCCGTGGTGTACCGAAGGGCGCAAGGGCGACTACATCGGCGACGTGCACGACGCGCTGCTGCTCGCAAAGCTGCTGCCCAACCCCAGCGGCGAGACCTTCTATCTGGTCGATGTCGCCTCGCCGGTGTTCGACCACAAGGACAACCTGCTCGGCGTGCTGTGCGGCCACATCTACTGGACCTGGGCGTCCGAGGCGCTGGACAGCAAACTCACCCCCGGGCAGGACATCTTTTTGCTCTCCAACCAGGGGCAGGTGCTGTCCGGCCCGGAAGCGGCCTGGGCGGACTTCGGCAAGATGGCACCGGACACCATGATGAATATCAAGTCCGGTAGCAAGGCCGGCTACCACATCGAGCAGTTCAGTAACGGGCGGACCTATCTGGTCGGCCATGCCACTTCGTCCGGTTACCGTGACTACAAAGGCTTCGGCTGGACGGCGCTGGTGCGCGAGGACATCACCACCGCGTTCGCCCCGGCGCGCGCTTTGCAGCGCCACATCCTGACGGTGGGTGCGCTGGTCGGTCTGTTCTTCGCCTGGCTGACCTGGCTGATGGCGGGGCGCATCGCGCAGCCCATCCGCAGTATCAGTCAGGCGGCGGAAAAGGTCGCGGCGGGGGATCTGCAATACGACGTACCGCCACAGGATAACGACAATGAGGTCGGTCACCTGAGTCGCGCCATCCATGACATGGTGGAGAACCTCACGCGCGAGATCAAGCAACGGCGCGAGGCGGAGGCGGGATTGCGCCTGTCGGCCAAGGTGTTCGAACAGAACAGCGAGGCCATCATCGTCACCGATGCCGACAACCAGGTCGTGATGGTCAATCGTGCCTTCTGCGAGATCACCGGCTATTCCGAGCAAGAGGTGCTGGGACGCAACCCGCGTTTCATGGCGTCTGGCCGCCAGTCGATCCAGTTCTATCGCGCGATGTGGAACGAGCTGCTGGAAAAGAACAACTGGCGCGGCGAGATCTGGAACAAGCGCAAGAACGGCGAGGTGTTCCCCGAACTGCTGACCATCAGCACCGTACGCGACGAGCAGGGGGCCATCACCCATTACATCGGCGTGTTCATCGACATCACCGAGAAGAAGAAAGAAGAAGAGCGCATCATCCGCCTCGCGAACTACGACACCCTGTCGGGGCTGCCCAACCGCAACCTGCTGGCCGACCGTGTCGAGCAGGGCGTGGCGCAGGCCGAGCGTCACGGCAGCAAGCTGGCGATGCTGTTCATCGACCTCGACCATTTCAAGCACATCAACGACTCGCTCGGTCACGACATCGGCGACGAACTGCTCAAGCAGGTGGCGGAACGGCTGAAGGTCTGCCTGCGCCGCACCGACACGCTGGCACGCCAGGGCGGCGACGAGTTCATCGCGCTGGTCACCGACATCGGCTCCGAGGCGGAGGCAGGGTACGTGGCGGAGAAGATGGTGTCCGCCTGCGCCCAAGGCTTCGAGATCAATGGCCACATGCTGCATGTGACGCCGAGCATCGGCATCAGCATGTGCCCGGACGACGGAAACACGCAGGTGCAGCTGATGCGCAACGCCGATCTGGCGATGTATCGCGCCAAGGACAGCGGGCGCAACCGCTTCGCCTTCTACGAGGAGCAGATGAACCGCAAGGCAGTGGAACGTCTGCGGCTGGAGAACGATCTGCGAAACGCCATCGAGCAGCAGCAACTCATGCTGTATTACCAGCCCAAGGTGGCGTGCGCCGACAACACGGTGGTCGGCATGGAGGCCTTGCTGCGCTGGAAACATCCGGAGTTCGGCTTCATCTCTCCGGCGGTGTTCATCCCGGTCGCCGAGCAGACCGGCCTCATCAACGAGATCGGCGACTGGGTGCTGCGCCAGGCTGTGCTGCAGCAGCGCCTGTGGCAATCGACCGGACGCACCATCGTGCCGGTGGCGGTCAACCTGTCGGTGGCGCAGTTCCAGCAGAGCGATCTGGTGGAGCGCATCCAGCGCATCGTGCGCGAAGGCGGGCTGGAGTCGCGCTACATCGAACTGGAGCTGACCGAGAGCATGCTGATGGAGTCGGCGCTCGACCACGGCGATGTGCTGGAACGGCTGAACGACGGAGGCTTCAACCTGTCACTGGACGATTTCGGCACCGGCTATTCCTCGCTCAGTCGCTTGAAGATGCTGCCCATGAATGCGCTCAAGATCGACCAGTCCTTCGTGCGCGACATCGCCAGCGACGAGAACGACCGCAGCATCGTCAGTGCCACCGCCGCGCTGGCGCATGCGATGGGCATGAAGGTGATCGCGGAGGGAGTGGAACAGCCGGGGCAACTGGAATTCATCCAGTCCCTGCAGTGCGAGGAATATCAAGGTTACCTGTTCAGCCCGCCGCTACCGGCGGACGAAGCGGTGAGGTTCCTGGGATGACGCGATGCGTTTGACCACCCGATTCCTGTTGTTGCGCGCGGTGGTGTTCGTCGCGCTGGGGGTGCTGGTATGGCTGTCGTTCGAGGCGGTGGTGGACCGCATCAACATGCAGTGGGGGCGCGAGTTCGCCCAGCGCCAGGTGCTGTTCGACAAGTACCGCACGCTGTCGCCGCTGATCCGCGAGATCGAACTGGCGCGCAAGATGGCGGCCGAACCGGTGCTGGTCGAGATGGCCTTGAACGAGCATGAGCCGCTCGCCCGCAAGCGCGGGTTGAAGCTGCTGGAGGAATACCGCTACCGCTTCCGCGAGCACAGTTATTTCGCGGCGTTCGCGCACAGCGGCCACTACTACTACAACGATGCCGCCAACAGCTATGGCGGCAAGCAACTGCGCTACACGCTTAATCCGCAAAGTGTCAACGACCAGTGGTTCTATGCCACATTGAAGGACGGCATGGAGTATCAGGTGAACGTCGATCCTGATGTGCATCTGGATGTGGTCAAGGTGTGGATCAACGTGCTGCTGAAACAGCGCGGCAAGGTGCTGGGCGTGGTGGGGACCGGTATCGAGCTGACCGACTTCCTGAAGGAGAGCGTGGACATCCATCAGCCCGGCGTGGACAACTTCTTCGTCGACAAGAGCCTGGCCATCCAGCTCTCCACCGACCCCGCGATGATCGATTACGCCAGTCTGACCAAGACGGTCGAACAGCGCATCCGCATCGACCGGCTGTTCACCCGTCCGGCGGATATGGCGGCGATACAGCAGGCGGCCGAAGCGTTGCGTAGCAAGCCGGATGGCGAGATCGCCACGCTGTGGGTGACCTATCAGGGCGGGCGTCATCTGCTGGGGATGGCCTGGTTGCCCGAACTGGGCTGGTACGACCTGACGCTGATGGACGAGCAGAGTCTGTCCATGCTGCACGAATACAAGTGGGTGCCGATGTTGTTCGTGTTCATCTTCCTGCTGGCTTTGATGCTGTTCGGCTGGTTGTTCAACCGTTGGGCGCTGGCCCCGATCTGCACGCTGCATCGGGCGATGCGCGCGATCCAGGACGGTGACGACAAACTGGAACCGCCCATCGTCGGCAAGGGCGAAGTGGAGGCGTTGTCGCGCTCGTTCCGGCAGATGGTGGAGAAAGTGCGCAACACCAATCACGAACTGGAAGCCAAGGTGAAGGAACGCACCGAGGCCTTGCAGCGCCTGAGCGAGGTCGATCCGCTGACCGGTCTGCTAAACCGGCGCGGCATGATGGCGCGTTTCGAGCAGGAGATCTCGCGCCAGGCACGGCAGGATGGCACGCTCGGCCTGCTGTTGCTCGACCTCGATCACTTCAAGGAGGTGAACGATACCTACGGTCACGCTGCGGGCGACCTCGCGCTGTGCGCCGCCGCCAAAGTGCTGGGCGGGGTGATGCGCGCCTATGACCATGCCGCGCGCTGGGGCGGAGAGGAATTCCTCATCCTGTTGCCGGACTGTAGCGAGACCGACCTGCTGGCCATCGCCGAGCGCATCCGCGCCCGCATCGAAGCGCTGAAGATCGATACCGGGCAGAGCCGGTTCTCTTTCACGGTCAGTATCGGCGCACACCGACCGCAGACACCGCAGACCCCGGATGCCATGTTGCAGCAGGTGGACCGCGCGCTGTATGCGGCCAAGGCGGACGGCCGCAATTGCGTGCGCCTGTCTTCCGGGACGGGCAAGGCGTGAGGGTTATGCAGCGCAGCCTGGTATTGGCGATAGGGCTGTTGCTGTCGTTGGCAGCTTTAAGTGCACAGGCCGTGCAGGAGGTGCGCGTCGGTGTGCTGTCCTTCCGGCCGCTGGAGCAGGCACGGCAGCAGTGGCAGGCCACGACCGACCAGCTGAACGCGCGCATCCCCGATCACCGTTTCAGTGTCGAGGTGCTGTTCTTTCCGGACATCGAGCAGGCGATGGCGCAGGGGCGCTTCGATTTCGTGCTGACCAATCCCGAGCATTACATCGCGCTGCGGGCGCGCTATGGCCTGTCGGCGATCGCCACATTGATGCCGCTGGCGGAAGGGCATCCGGTGAGCCAGTTCGGCGGCGTCATCTTCACCCGCGCCGATCGAACCGACATCAATGAACTGAAAGATCTGCGCGGCAAGGTGGTGTCGTCGGTGCAGGAGAAGTCGTTCGGTGCCTACATGATGCAGCGCTGGACCCTGTACAAGCACGGCATCGCCATCGGCGAGATCGGCCGCATGCGTTTCACCGGTATGCCCCAGGACAATGCCGTGTACGACGTGCTGTCGGGCGAGGCCGATGTCGGTTTCGTGCGCACCGGCATGCTGGAGCGCATGGTGCGCGAGGGGAAGCTGAAGATGGAGCAGGTGAAAGTCATCAACCGCCAGCCGGTGGATGGATTCCCGCAGGTCCTGTCGACCGATCTGTATCCGGAATGGGCGTTCTCGGCCATGCCGCGCGTGCCGGAGCGGTTGAAGAAGCAGGTCGCGCAGGCGTTGTTCAGTATCGCCCCCGACGACCAGGCCGCGCGTGCGGGCAACTATTTCGGTTTCTCGCCGCCGGGCAACTACGCGCCGGTGGAGGCGGTGATGACGCGGCTGCGCATGATGCCGGACCAGACGGTCGAATTCGACCTGCGCGACATCCTCAACAAGTACATGTATCCGATGCTGCTGTCGGGGTTGGTGATGTTGCTGCTGGTGCTTTGGGTGGCCATCCATCTGGGGCGCGTCAACCGCCGCCTGCGCGCCAGCTTCCGCGAACGCGAGCGGCTGGACGAGGCACTGCAGCAGGCCAATGCCACGCTGGAGCAGAAGGTGGCGGCGCGCACGCGGGAACTGCAGCAGAGTGAGGCGCGTTTCCGTCAGATGTTCGAGAGCCATTCTTCGCCCATGCTGTTGATCGACCCCGAAAGTGGTGCCATCGTCAACGCGAACGAGGCGGCAGCCTCGTTCTACGGATATGGTATCGGGCAGATGCAGCATATGAACATCGCCGACATCAACACGCATACCCGCGATGAGTTGCTGCACGAGCGCCAGCAGGCCTTGCGCGAGGAGTGCAACTTCTTCGTGTTCCCCCACCGGCTGGCCGACGGCAGCCTGCGCACGGTGGAGGTGCATTCCTCGCCCATCGAGGTGGATGGGCGCGATCTGCTGTTCTCCATCATCCACGACATCACCGAGCGCCAGCGACTGGAGCAGCAGATGCACGAGCTGGCTTTCTACGACGTGTTGACCGGCCTGCCCAACCGCCGCCTGCTGCTCGACCGTTTGCACAAAGCGTTGGCATCCTGCGAACGCACGCGCCGCCATGCCGCGCTGATGTTCCTCGACCTGGACCATTTCAAGACGCTGAACGACCTGCACGGCCACGATATCGGCGACCGCATGCTGGTCGAGGTGGCGCAACGGCTGCACGCCTGCATCCGCGAGGAGGACAGCGTGGCGCGTTTCGGCGGTGACGAGTTCGTGGTGATGCTGGAAGCCCTGTCGGCCGACACGCAGGAAGCGGTGGTGCAAGCGGAGTCGGTGGCGGAGAAGATCAGGCTGGCGCTGATGCAGCCTTACCAGTTGACGCGCGATGCCGGAGATCCCATCACCCACCACTGTTCGTCCAGTATCGGTATCACCGTGTTCCGCGAGCAGGCGGACAGTGTGGACCAGCTGCTGAAATGGACCGATATGGCGATGTACCGCGCCAAGGATGCGGGGCGCAACGTCATCCGATTCTTCGATCCAGCCATGCAGGCGGCGGTGGAGTCGCGCGCCGCGCTGGAAGCTGACCTGCATGTGGCGCTGGCGCAGCAGCAGTTCGAATTGTTCTATCAGGTGCAGGTGGATGCCGCGCGCCGCCCGAAAGGGGCGGAGGCGTTGCTGCGCTGGCAGCACCCGCAACGCGGGCTGGTGTCACCGCTGGAGTTCATCCCGCTGGCGGAGGAGACCGGGCTGATCCTGCCCATCGGCACCTGGGTGCTGGATGCGGCCTGCGCGCAGATCAAGCTCTGGCGCAGCCGGCCGCAACTGTCGGGCCTCGCGCTGTCGGTGAACGTCAGCGCGCGCCAGTTCCGTCAGGCCGATTTCGTGGAGCAGGTGCAGGCGGCGGTGATGCGGCACGGCATCGCGCCGACCGCACTCAAGCTGGAACTGACCGAGAGCCTGGTGCTGGATGATGTGCAGGACTCCATCGCCAAGATGAAGGCATTGCACGAGTTCGGCGTCAGTTTTGCGATGGACGATTTCGGCACCGGTTATTCCTCGCTCTCCTACCTGAAGAACCTGCCGCTGGACCAGCTCAAGATCGACCAGAGTTTCGTGCGCAGCCTTGCCAGCGACAACGCCGACCGGGTGATGGTGATGACCATCGTCGATCTGGGCATGAACTTCGAGCTGGACGTGGTGGCCGAAGGCGTGGAGACCGAAGAACAGTTCACCCTGCTGCACCGCTACGGTTGCGGTTACTTCCAGGGTTATCTGTTCAGCAAGCCGCTGCCGCGTGCGGCGTTCGAGCATCATGTCATGGAGATGGCGCAGCATGCCGGCGCGGCGGGACACTGAGCCGCAGGGGCCATCCCTGCACATCCCGTCCATCCTGCACAAGATGCAGGAGGTGCTGGATCTGCACGCGCTGGTCTCCATCACCGATGCAAAGGACCGCATCGTGCATGTCAACGACAACCTGTGCGCCATCAGCGGCTATGCGCGAGAGGAGCTGGTCGGCCAGCACCACCGCATCCTGCTCGCGGACGTGCAGCCGGCCTCGTTCTTCGAGGCTATCTACCGCACCCTGTACGCGGGCGAAGTGTGGCAGGGCGACATCTGCAACCGCAGCAAGCGCGGCGACCGTTTCTGGGTGCGTACCACCATCGTGCCGGTGCCGGACGAGCAGGGCAAGTTCGAATATTTCATCTGCATCCGAACCGACATCACCGAGAGCCTGCGCCAGCAGCGGATGCTGGAGGAGGCGCAGCGGCTGGGGCGGCTGGGCTACTGGGAGCTGGATCTGCTCAGCGGCAAGCTGACCTGGTCGGACGAGATCTACCGCATCTTCGAGATCGATCCGGCGCAGTTCGGTGCCTCCTACGAGGCCTTCCTCAATCTGATCCATCCCGAGGACCGCGCGCTGGTGGCGGACAGCTACGAGCGTTCGGTCATGGAGCACAGCGACTATGCCATCGAACACCGCCTGCTGTTCCCGGACGGGCGCATCAAGTGGGTGAGCGAGCACGGCCACACCGACTACGATGCGGACGGCAAACCGCTGACCTCTATGGGCACGGTGCAGGATATCAGCGAGCGCAAGGATGCCGAGGAGCAGTTGCGCATCTCGGCCATCGCTTTCGAGACGCAGGAAGCCATCATCGTCACCGACACGCAACCGCGCATCATCAGCGTCAACCGTTCCTTCGAGCGTTTGACCGGCTATTCCGCCGCCGAGGCCATCGGCCAGAACCCCAGCATCCTGCAGTCGGGCAAACACGACAAGGCTTTCTACCGGGCGATGTGGAGCGAGTTGCTGGAGAAGGATGCCTGGTCGGGCGAGATGTGGGACCGGCGCAAGGACGGCACGCTGTATCCGAAATGGGTGACCATGTCGGCGGTACGCAGCGTGGGTGGCGAGGTCACGCACTATGTCGCCATCTTCATGGACATCAGCGAACGCAAACGGGCGGAAGAGGAGATCCACCGGCTCGCGTTCTTCGACACGCTGACCGGCCTGCCCAACCGCCGCCTGCTCACCGACCGTCTGCAGCAGGCGCTTGCAGGCAGCCAGCGCAGCGGCGGCTACGGCGCGCTGATGTTCATGGATATGGACAACTTCAAGGTGCTCAACGACACGCGCGGCCACGACATGGGCGACCTGCTGCTGGTCGAGGTGGCAAAACGCCTGCAACAGTGCGTGCGCGAGAGCGACACGGTGGCGCGACTGGGCGGTGACGAGTTCGTGGTGGTGCTGCACGAACTGGGCGACGCCCCGATGCAGGCGGCGAGCCAGGCGGAGATGTTGGCCGAGAAGATCGTGGCGGAGCTGGGCTTGCCTTATCAATTGAAGGGGCTGGAGCATCACGCCAGCGTCAGCTTGGGCGTGTGCCTGTATCACGGGCACGACGCCAGTCTGGAAGAATTGCTGAAGCGGGCCGACACCGCCATGTACCAGGCGAAGCAGAGCGGCCGCAACATGGTGCGTTTCTTCGAGCGCGCGATGCAGGTGGCGGTGGAGGCGCGTGCGATGCTGGAGGGGCGGCTACGCCATGCGCTGTCACGCGACGAACTGGAGCTGTATTACCAGTCGCAGGTCGGTGTGGATGGGCGCATCGTCGGTGCAGAGGTGTTGCTGCGCTGGTTCAACGCCGAACAGGGCTTCGTCTCACCGGCCGAGTTCATCCCCATCGCCGAGGACAGCGGACTGATCCTGCCTATCGGTGCCTGGGTGCTGGAGTCCGCCTGCGCACAGTTGAAGCAGTGGGCGAGTCAGCCCGCGCTGTGTCATCTGTCGTTGTCGGTCAACGTCAGCGCACGCCAGTTCCGCCAGCCCGATTTCGTCCACCAGGTGGCGCAGGTGCTGCGGCGTTTCGGCATCCAGCCGGAGAAGCTCAAGCTGGAGCTGACCGAGAGCCTGGTGCTGAGCGACGTGGATGACACCATCACCAGGATGGATGCGTTGCGCGCGTTGGGAGTGCGCTTCTCCATGGACGATTTCGGAACCGGCTATTCCTCGCTTTCCTATCTCAAGCGCCTGCCGCTGGATCAGCTCAAGATCGACCAGAGTTTCGTGCGCGAACTGGAATCGGACAGCAGCGACGAAGTGATCGTCCGCACCATCATCGACATGGCCCGCAACTTCGGCCTGAACGTGATCGCCGAGGGGGTGGAGACCGAGGCGCAACGCGACATCCTGAGCCGCAACGGTTGCTTCGACTATCAGGGCTATCTGTTCAGCAAACCCTTGCCGCTGCGGGACTTTCAGGCGTTGCTGCCCGGCGTGTCCCCGCTCCCCTGAACGATTTTTCCGTGCCGGATTGAACCAATCACGAGCAGCCCGGTCGCAGGCGTCGGGTGTATGTCGCCAGCCTGGGCGTCGATAAACGATGCACGCAGAAATGTCAACTTTGCAAAATCAAAAACGCCTATAGAATCGCGCCCGTTTTTCGAGGAGACATAGCAAGATGCCGGACAAAGAAGCAGCGCAGGTGAAGGTGTGGGACGTGCCGGTCAGGGTGTTCCATTGGTCACTGGTGGCGGGATTCATCGTCGCCTATCTCTCCGCCGAGATGCACAAGATGGCGGTGCATGTGTGGGTCGGTTATGCACTGGTCGCGCTGTTGCTGTTCCGTCTGGTGTGGGGATTCGCGGGTAATGAATATGCCCGCTTCAAGTCCTTCATCTTTTCGCCGCAGGAGACTTTGGCCTATGTGCGTTCGCTGCGCAGCGGTCACGCCAGACACTATTACGGTCATAACCCGGCCGGGGCGCTGATGGTGTTCGCATTGCTGGGTGTGTTGCTGGCGATCTTCGGCACCGGGCTGGTGACGCTGGCCGTGATCGATTTCGAAGGGCCGCTGCTGTTCCTGGCGAACGATGTGAGCGACGAGACGGCCTATATCTTCCGTCATGCGCATGACTGGATGGTGAACATCGCGCTACTGCTGATCCCGCTGCATCTGTTGGGGGTGGTGAGCGGCAGTATCCAGCACAAGGAGAACCTGGTGCGCGCGATGGTGACGGGAATGAAGCGCAATGCGCCGGAAGCATAGCGGGAAAGTTACAACGACAATGTTTTTTCAAGAGGAGGTAGTTATGGAAGTGAAGCAACGTTGCAGCATGGCGCTGGCAGGTGCCGCGATGCTGGCCTTTACCGGGCTGGCGGGTGCACAGGAAGCACCGCTCGATCTTTCCACCCCGGCACAGGCCTACGCACAACGCGCGATGCCGATGATGCTGGCGGCCAATGACAGCATGGTTGCGGCGGAGAAGACGCCGGCCGTGACTGCGCCGGCCGCGCAACCCGAGTTCGAGGAATCCTGGCTCACCGGCAGCAAGGCCCACATGGCGCTGGGTCTCGCGACCATCGTCACCGCGCTCGCCACCGGCGCGACAGCGCCCGGCGAAGGCTGTGAAGATGCTTGCCCGCCCGGCTACGTTGCGCCCCCGCGCGAGACCGACGGCACGCACGCCAAGCTGGCCAAGGTCACTACGGCACTGGCGGTGGCGACCGTGGCGACCGGCTTGTACTACCACTGGGACGACTTCCATCTGGAAGACGGCCTCACCGATCCGGACAACCTGCACGTCATCCTCGGCATGACCGGTGCCGCGCTGATGGCCTATGCCACCGCCAAGTCGGCCGGTTCTACCACGCCGGTGAGCCATGCCGGCATGGGCATGGCCGGTGCCTACGGCATGATCGCTGCCGTCAAGATCGCCTGGTAAGGGAAACAACATGAAAAGACTGACTGCGATGTTGATGGTGCTGGGGTTGTTCGCTGCCGTTCCGGCGCACGCCACACCGGCCAGCGATACGCTGCTGGCGAAGTACAAGTCCGAAGGTGCGAAGGCACCCGATGCCGCCAAGGGCAAGAAGGACTGGACGCGCGAGGAAGTGGTGGAAGGCGAGAAGATGTCCTGCGCCACCTGCCACGGCAGCGACTTCAGCAAGCCGGGCAAGCACCACAAGACCGGCAAGGTGATCGAGCCGATGTCGATGAAGGTCAACGCCGAGCGCTACACCGACGTGAAGAAGATCGAGAAATGGTTCAAGCGCAACTGCAAGGATGCCTGGGGGCGCGAATGCACTGTGCAGGAGAAGGCCGATTTCCTGACCTTCCTGCTGGCTCAATAATTCCGGAGAACGAATATGCATATGAAGATTAAATCCATGATCCTGCTGGCGGCCCTGCTGGGCGCGACCGGCGCGGCGCAGGCCGAGGAATCCGTGTGGACCTGGCTGGGCTCCATCTGGCGTCAGAACGAAGTGAACGCAGTCAGCAACGATGCCTGGCAGGAGGAGTGCGGTTCCTGCCACTTCGCCTACCAGCCCGGCCTGCTGCCCACGCAGTCGTGGGAGAAACTGCTGGACGAGAAGGCGCTGGCCGACCACTTCGGCGAGAACGCGGAACTGGATGCTGACACGCTGAAGGAAGTGCGTGCTTTCGCGCTGGAGAATGCGGCCGACAAGTCCTGGTACAAGCGCGCGCGCAAGATCGCCAAGGCGACCGAGAACGGCGAAGCACCGCTGCGCATCACCGAGGTGCGTTACATCAAGCGCAAGCACCACGAGATCCCCGAGAAGATGATCAAGGGCAACAAGGATGTGAAGTCGCTGAGCTATTGCGACGCCTGTCACACCCAGGCCAAGAAGGCCGTGTTCGACGAGGACACCGTGCGCATCCCCAACTATCCTGACTGGGAAGACTGATCACGCTCTGTGTTGATGGAATGGGAAAAGGCAGCTTCGGCTGCCTTTTTTCATGGCTGGTATAGACCGGTATATAGGCCTACGTATATATCGTTATTTGATCGTGCCGCAGTTATAGTGCGCGGGCGTTCGCGACCAGGGGGCGAACATTCCATTGGGAGATGTCATGCAGACACAACAGGAACATGCATTCGAGTTCACCGGCAAGGGCTGGGAATATTTCAGGATATGGATCGTCAACCTGCTGCTGTCCATCCTCACGCTGGGCATCTACAGCGCCTGGGCCAAGGTGCGCAGGCTGCAGTATTTCTACCGCAACACGCAGTTGGCCGGTGCCAGCTTCGAATACCACGGCACGCCCATCGCCATCCTCAAGGGGCGGCTCATCGCTTTCGCGTTGCTGGCGGCCTACACCGTCGCCGGGCAGATGAACCCGCTGCTGGGCATCCTGATCTTCGTGCTGCTCGCGGCGGTGATGCCCTGGCTGATCGTGCGCTCGCTGCGCTTCAAGCTGTTCAACAGCAGCTATCGCGGCCTGCGTTTCGGTTTTGCGGGGAGCGACGGCGCGGCCTATGCCGTGTTCCTGCTGTTCCCCATCCTCACCGTGCTCACTCTGTACCTGCTGGCACCGTTCACGCATTACAAGATCAAGCAGTACCAGCACAACAACAGCCGCTTCGGCGACACCTTCTTCCGCTTCGATGCCACGGCAGGCAACTTCTACGGCATCTATCTCAAGGCGTTTGGCTTGCTGCTGCTGGCCGGTGTGTTCTTCGGCATCTCCGCCGCCTTGCACATGCCGATCCTGATGGTGATCCTGCCGTTGATCTATCTGTATATCGTCGGCTTCCTGGCAGTACGTTTACCCAACTTGATCTGGAGCAAGACCGGATTGGGGGAGCACGATCTGTATTGCCGTATGGAAGTCGGTAAATACCTGATGATCGCACTCACCAATCTGCTGGGCATCGTATTCACACTGGGTTTGTACATCCCCTTTGCGCAGATCCGCATGGCCCAGTACAAGTTCAGCTGCATGGGCGTGCTGGCGCAGGGTGATCTGGCCGAGTTCGTGGCGGGGCAGGTGCAGTCGGACAGCGCCACCGGCGAAGAGACCGCAGAGATGTTCGATCTGGATATCTCGCTCTGATATGGTCGCTGCGCAATATTTCGACGGACGGACCACCGCCGCGCACGCGGTGACGCTGACGCTGGACGGCGAATGGTTGCAGATGCGAGGCGATGTTCTGGCGCACGAGTGGCCGTTGCGGGATGTGAAGGTCAGCGAGCGACTGGGGGATACACCGCGCCGCATCACCTTGCCGGATGGCGGCCACTGCGAAGTGACCGACCATGCCGCACTGGAGGTGTTGCTCAAGCAGGGCGGCTACCGCAGCGGCTGGCTGGACGGCATGCAGCACAGCATGCGCTGGGCCTTGCTCTCGGCGCTGCTCATCGTGCTCCTCTTCGCCGCCGCCTATCGCTATCTGTTGCCATGGGGTGCAGAGGTCGTCGCGCGCAGTATCCCGGCCAACATGTTGCAGAAGATGGGTGCGTCTTCCTTGCAGACGCTGGACAAGCTGATGCTCGAACCCAGCAAGCTCGCCCCCGAACGTCAACAGGCACTACGCGACGCCTATGCCAGGCTGTCCCCCTTGCCCGATGCGCAGCTAGCCTACCGCATCGAATTCCGCAGCGCCCCGCAGATCGGCCCCAACGCCTTCGCCCTGCCGGACGGCAACATCGTCATGCTGGACGAGCTGGTCGCGCTCACGCAGGACGATGACGAGATCATCGCGGTGCTGGCGCATGAACGCGGCCATGTCGAGCAGCGCCACGCCCTGCGCATGGTGTTGCAGAGTTCGGCGGTGGGTCTGGCGATGACCTGGTACATGGGCGACGTCAGCTCATTGCTGGCGACGGTGCCGGCAATGCTGGTGCAAGCCAGTTACTCGCGCGACATGGAACGCGAGGCCGATGAATATGCGGCGCGCACCTTGCAGTTGAACGCGAAGTCGCCCTGCCTGCTGCCCGACATCCTGCACAAGCTGGAAGCCGCGCATGCCAAACGGCAGGCCGAAGCCCGCAAGGACAGCGGTGGTTCGGTGATGGACTATCTGGCCAGTCACCCCGCTACGCAGGAGCGTTCCGCACTGCTCTGTCCCGCGCATTGATCCGCCCGCTGCGGTATCATCGCGCGCCATGAAAAAGTCCTCCGATTCCCTGTCCCGTTTCCTGTTCGAACACCTGCCGCTGCGCGGCGAGATCGTGCGTCTCGACGCCGTCTGGCAGCATGTGACCGACCGCCACGACTATCCACCTGTATTGCGCGACATGATGGGCGAACTATGCGCGGCCGCCGTGCTGCTCGCCGCCACGCTCAAGCTGGAGGGCTCCATGGTGTTGCAGGTGCACGGCACCGGCGCGGTGAAGCTGCTGGTGGTGGAATGCTGCGGCGATCTGGAACTGCGTGCCACTGCCAAATGGGAGGGCGAGATCAGCCACGGCACGCTGCCGGAACTGGTGGGCGACGGACGTTTCGTCATCACCCTCGACCCCAAGGACGGTGGGCAAGCCTATCAGGGCATCGTGCCGCTGGAAGGCGACAGCATCGCCGATATCCTGCAAGGCTATATGACGCGCTCCGAGCAGTTGCAGACGCGGCTGTGGCTGGCAGCGGATGGCACCAGCGCGGGCGGCATGTTGCTGCAGAAACTGCCGGAACAGGGCGAGATGCACGACGTGGATGCATGGGAGCGTGCAACCAAACTGGCTGACACGCTCAAGCCGGAGGAACTGCTGGGTCTGCCTGCGGGCGAGCTGGTACATCGCCTGTACCACGAAGAGGACATCCGCCTGTTCGAGCCACAGCAGGTAGCATTCCGCTGCACCTGCTCACGCGACAATGTCGCCAACATGCTGCGCATGATCGGTCGCGAAGAAGTGGACGAGATCCTGGCCGAGCGTGAAGAGATCGAAGTGCACTGCGAGTTCTGCAACGAGCGCTACGTGTTCGACAGGGTGGATGCCGATGCGGTGTTCAGCGAAGTGCCCGCGATGACGGCCAGCAAGACGCTGCATTAGTCAGTCTTTGGCCATATCCCGCGCCACGGCCTCGGCCACCTCGATGCCGTCCACGCCCGCCGACAATATCCCCCCCGCATAACCTGCGCCTTCGCCGGCGGGATACAAGCCCTTCACGTTGAGACTCTGGTAATCCTCGCCGCGCTTGATGCGCACGGGGGATGAGGTGCGCGTCTCGACGCCGGTGAGCAGTGCATCGTCCATGTCGAAACCTTTTATCTGCTTGCCGAAGGCGGGCAGGGCTTCGCGGATGGCGGCGATCGCGTAGTCGGGCAGGGCGGTGGCGAGGTCGGTGGGGGTCACGCCGGGGGTGTAGGAAGGCACGACCTCACCAAGTTGCGTCGAAGGCCGTCCGGCGAGGAAGTCGCCCACGCGCTGCGCCGGGGCGTTGTAGTTGCGGCCGCCGAGTTCGAAGGCGCGTGATTCCCATTGACGCTGGAATTCCACACCCGCCAGGACATCGCCCGGGTAATCGTCCGGTGTGATGCTGACCACGATGCCGCTGTTGGCGTTGCGTTCGTTGCGCGAATACTGGCTCATGCCGTTGGTGACCACGCGGCCTTCTTCCGAGGTGGCAGCCACCACCGTGCCGCCGGGGCACATGCAGAAGCTGTACACCGCACGGCCATTGCTGGCGTGGTGCACCAGCTTGTAGTCAGCCGCGCCCAGTTGCTCGTTGCCTGCGTTGGGGCCGAGGCGGGCGCGATCGATGAGCGATTGCGGGTGTTCGATGCGGAAGCCGATGGAGAAGGGCTTGGCTTCCATGTACACGCCGCGCTTGTGCAGCATCTCGAAGGTGTCGCGCGCGGAATGGCCCACGGCCAGCACCACATGATGCGTGGCGATGCGCTCGCCGCCTTCCAGCACCACGGCCTGCACCTGCCCGTCGGCGATCTCGATGTCGGCGACCTTGCTCTTGAAACGGATCTCGGCACCGAGCTGTTCCATCTCGTGGCGCATCTGCTCCACCATGCCCACGAGGCGGAAGGTGCCGATGTGCGGCTTGCTCACATACATGATCTCTTCCGGCGCGCCGGCTTTTACGAACTCCTGCATCACCTTGCGCCCGAGGAAGCGCGGGTCCTTGATGCCGCTGTGCAGCTTGCCATCGGAGAAGGTGCCCGCGCCCCCTTCGCCGAACTGCACGTTGGATTCCGGGTCGAGCTTGCCCTGACGCCACAGGCCCCAGGTGTCTTTCGTCCTTTCGCGCACAGCCTTTCCGCGTTCCAGGATGATGGGTTTGAAACCCATCTGCGCCAGCAGCAGCCCGGCGAAGATGCCGCACGGGCCGAGGCCGATCACCACCGGGCGTTCCTGCAAGCCTTGCGGAGCTTGCGCCACATAGCGGTAGTCCATGTCCGGCGCGGGGGCGACATGCGGCAGCTTCTTCTTCAGCAGCGCGGCTTCGTTCTCCACTTCCACGTCGACGGTATAGACGAACACGATGGCGTTCTTCTTGCGTGCGTCGTAGCCACGGCGGAACAGGGCATAGCGCTTCAGCGCAGGCACGGCGATGCCCAGCCGTTGCAGGATGGCAGCGGGCAGGGCGTCGGCGGGATGGTCCAGCGGAAGGCGGATCTCGGTGAGGCGTAACATGGGCGCTATTCTACCTTGGTGCCGCAGGTTTACTCGCGGCTTTGGCAGTCATGGCTATGGTTCGGGCAAGGCATTGCTGGTAGATTGGCGGTCTTCCCAACCCTGTGGACACTCGGGCGGTGCGCACCGTCCCCCGCAAAGATCGACTGTCATGGCACTGGATAATCTCACCCTTCTGTTCTCACTGGCGCTGATCAGCGGGCTGATGGCCGTGAGTCTGGCGGTGACCTCGCGCAAGGGAGGCCGCGATGGCCTGCGGCTGTGGGCCATCGCGCTGGCGCTGGAATCGCTGGCTTGGTCTTTGGTGGCCTTGCGCGGGCAGTTGCCGCTGGTGGTGACGATGCTGTTCGCCAATCTGTCGCTGGTTTCCGCACAGGCGGTCAAGCTGGCCGCCATCCACGAGTTCCGCGGCTTGCGCTGGCCGCGCCTGTCCTTCCTGCTGCCGCTGGCAGCGATGCTGGCACTGATGCTGGTGCTGGAAGCGGACGACGTGCGTGCCCGCATCTTCTGCAGCAGCCTGGTCTTCGCCGCGCAGATGGCCCTGCTCGCACGCGCGCTGTATCAGGACGATACGACACGCGGCGGCCGTGCCTGGTGGTTGATCTACGGGGCCACGCTGCTGCTGTTGCTGGCGCTGTTCCTGCGCGCGGCGATGGCGCTGGCGAGCGCAGAGAGTTTTTCCACACCGCTGTCACAGCATGCGCCCAACACCGTGCAGCTGATGGTGTTCGTCAGCGTGGTCGCGCTCGATCTGCTCGGGGCGCTGGGTTTCATCCTGCTGGTGAAGGAGCGCATCGAGCGCGCCGTGCAGCGGCAGGCGATGACAGACGGGCTGACCGGCATCTTCAACCGGCGCGCATTCATGGAACGTGCGGAACGGGAGCTGGCGATCACCCGGCGCAAGCACCAGCCGCTGGCGCTGCTGATGCTGGATATCGACCATTTCAAGCGTATCAACGACACTTACGGCCACGCGGCCGGCGATGCGGCCCTGGTTGAGATCAGCCGGCTGCTAGGCAAGCGCCTGCGTCAGCAGGATACTTTCGGGCGCTATGGCGGCGAAGAGTTCTGCATCCTGCTGCCGGACACGGATGAGCAGGGTGCGCTGGCGCTGGCTGAAGCCTTGCGCCAAGTGGTCGAGGCGACACCGCTGTCGATCGGCAAGCAACAGATCGGCGTCACCCTCAGCATCGGCGTCGGCGTGTGCCACGCGGGATGTACGGTGTGCGCGGGCGAGTTCAGCAAACTGCTGAACGACGCCGACCGTGCGCTGTACCAGAGCAAGGCACAGGGGCGTAACCGCACCGTTTCGCTCCCGCTGCATTGCGAAGCGGAAAGCGCGACGGCATAGTTCTCAGCGACAGGGAAGATATGGCAAAGGCAAAGACGATCTACAGTTGTACCGAATGCGGCGGACAGACGCCGAAGTGGCAGGGGCAGTGCCCTCATTGCGGTGAGTGGAACACGCTGGTGGAGGCGGTGGCCGAGGCGTTGCCGTCGGCGGGCAAGAACCGTTTCAGCGCGCTGGCGGCCTCGGGCAAGTTGCAGCAGCTGGCCGAGGTGGAAGCCAGCGAGGTGTCGCGCACGCCCACCGGCGTCGCCGAGTTCGACCGCGTGCTGGGCGGCGGGCTGGTGGAAGGCGGCGTGGTGCTGATCGGCGGCGATCCCGGTATCGGTAAATCCACGCTGCTGTTGCAGACGCTGGCGCATCTCGCGCCGACGAAAAAGGTGCTCTATGTCAGCGGCGAGGAGTCGGCGCAGCAGATCGCGCTGCGCGCCAAACGCCTGGCGCTGGATGCGCGCGAGGTGCACCTGCTGCCCGAGATCCAGCTGGAAAAGATCCAAGGTGCCATCGCCCACGAGAAACCGCAGGTGGTGGTGATCGACTCCATCCAGACCGTGTATTCCGAACAGCTCACTTCCGCGCCTGGTTCGGTGGCGCAGGTGCGCGAATGCGCGGCGCAGTTGACGCGCATCGCCAAGAGCGCGGGCGTGAGCATGATCCTGGTCGGCCATGTCACCAAGGAAGGCGCGCTGGCCGGGCCGCGCGTGCTGGAACACATCGTCGATACCGTGCTGTATTTCGAGGGCGACACGCATTCCAGCTTCCGCCTGATCCGCGCGTTCAAGAACCGCTTCGGCGCGGTGAACGAACTGGGCGTGTTCGCCATGACCGAGAAGGGCCTGCGCGAAGTGAGCAACCCGTCCGCGCTGTTCCTGTCGCAGCATGGCGCGCAGGTGGCCGGTTCCTGCGTGATGGTCACGCAGGAAGGCACGCGCCCGCTACTGGTCGAGATCCAGGCGCTGCTCGACGAGGCGCATTCGCCCTCGCCGCGCCGCCTGTCGCTGGGGCTGGAGCAGAACCGCCTCGCCATGCTGCTGGCCGTGCTGCACCGCCACGCGGGCATCGCCTGCTTCGATCAGGATGTGTTCATCAATGCCGTCGGCGGGGTGAAGATCACCGAGCCGGGTGCCGACCTCGCGGTGCTGTTGGCCATCGTCTCTTCGCTGAAGAACAAACCGCTGCCGGAAAAGATGGTGGTGTTCGGCGAAGTCGGCCTGGCTGGTGAGGTGCGCCCCGTGCAACGCGGACAGGAAAGATTGAAGGAAGCCGCCAAGCTCGGTTTCACCCACGCCATCATCCCCAAAGCCAACGCGCCCAAACACAAGATCGAGGGCATGCAGGTCATCGCGGTGGAGCGGGTGGAAGAGGCGGTAGAGAAGATGCGATGAGCGCCGATCTGGAAGCGATCCGGGTCGCCATGCTGGCCGCGCAGAAGACCGGCGACCACCTGAAAGAACACGATCTGGCGCAGGCCGGGCTGCGCCTGAGTCCGCACGACGAGTTCTTCCAGTATTGCGCGGTGTTGTCGCTGTCGCGCTGCAACGCCAAGCAGCGTGCACTGGATGCCTTCTACAAGTTCCGCCTGCATGAGAGCCGCAATGAATACGTGCGCGCACTGGAGCCGCGCATGCTGAAGGACCTGGCCTTCCTCGATGTGGACATCACCCGGCCCAAACCGTTCGAAGGGCTGGGCGTCGAGCGCTTCTACACGGCCGCCGTCACCTACCACAAGGCCTACAACCATTTCGGCGGACACTATTCCGCCATCAATGCGGCCACGCTGTACATGCTCTCCGGCTCCGCCTCCAGTTCGCGGGCGCTGGCCGAACGCGCCATCGAGTTGGCGTTGCAGGACAGCGGGCCGCGCTTCTTCCCGCTGGCGACCTTGTCCGAAGCCTACCTGTTGCTGGACAAGCCGGTGCAGGCCGGCGAGGCGATACGCGAGGCCGCGAGTTTCAACCAGAACAACCTGCTCACCCGTGCGCGCATGAACCGCCAGTTGCGGCTGGTGTGCTGCTACATGGGCATAGACCCAAAGATCGTCGACCCCATGCTGCCGGAGACCGTGCTGCACTACTGCGGCCACATGTTCGACAGCCACCGTCCGCTGGATCAGGCGGGTGAGGCGGACGTGCGGCAACGCATCGACCAGGTGCTGGCCGACAATCATTGCGTCATCGCCTACGGTTCACTGGCGGCCGGTTCGGACATCCTGTTCGCCGAGCGCGTGCTGGCGCAGGGCGGCGAACTCAACGTGTGGCTGCCGTTCGCGGTCGATGCCTTCTGTGACATCTCGGTGCGCCCCGCGGGCGAACAATGGGTGGAACGATTCCACCGCTGTCTGGAACAGGCCAACCTCGTGTCCTTCGCCACCGAGTCCGATTTCCTCGGCGAGGACGGGCTGTTCAAATACTGTGCCGAGATCGCCATGGGCATGGCGGTGATGCGCGCCGCTTCGCTGCAGGCCAAAGTGATGCAGGTCGCCATCTGGGACCGCGTGGTGTCGGACCAGCAATCGAGCACCTATTCGAATATCGCCAGGTGGCAGTCGCTTGGACACCGCAGCGAGATCATCGACAGTCCGGTTCGTCTGCCGCAAGCCGTGGTACGCGCGTTCTGCCAGCAGCATCCCATGCTGCGCCGCGAACCGCATGCCATCCTGTTCTCCGACGTGCGCGGATTCAGCAAACTGGGCGACAGCGGGGTGGTCTGGTTCTTCAACGAACTGCATCCGGTGTTGGCTGTCGTCATCGACCGCTACCGCGACGATATCCAGTTCGTCGACACCTGGGGCGACGCCATCTATCTCGTGGCGCGCAAGGCCTCCACCGTCGCCCACATCGCCGCCGAACTGAACGATGCGATGAGCGGTGTCGATCAATCGCATCTCGCGCTGGATGAACCGCTCATGCTGCGCATCGGCCTGCACTACGGCCCGGTCTACAAACTGCGTGACCATCTCGCGCAGACCGTCACCTACGCCAGCACCGACGTCACCAAGACCGCGCGCATCGAACCGGTCACGCCGCCGGGCGAGATATTCGGCACCGAACCGCTGGTCGCCATGCTGGAACTGGAAGGCGAACACTGGGCGCGCTACCGTTACGCGGGAACCATACAGAGCGCGAAAGGCTATGGTGCCTTCCGCATGTTCCACATCCATCCGCGGTTGAAGCGGGAAGAGTTGTATTGTTCGCTGGGTGGTGCGGATGCGGCTTGAGGGCTGCTGCTCGGCCATTGCGGACAGAGCGATCGACAGAAAGAGCGTCCGTTATGTATGCCAGAGCGGCCGTAAGGAAGACTCGTACAAGATGTGATCCGGTGGTCGGAAAATACAGAGGAGCTCCTCCTATCCGACCACCAGCAGCCATCATTTACAGAGCATCAAGCGGGCTGGCAACTTTCTTTGTCACCTCTAGGACATGCGTATAGAGCATCGTTGTTTGAAGATTTCGGTGACCGAGCAAGAGTTGAATCGTCCGAATGTCGGTTCCAGCCGCGAGTAGCTGCGTTGCGAACGAATGGCGTAGAGTGTGGACCGTTGCGTGCTTCATGATGCCTGCCCGTGTCACCGCTTGACGGAACGCCCGCTGGATCGTCGAAGGTGATATGTGCCAACGGACCAATCGCCCGCTTTGGCCCCAAGTGCGACACACCGTAGAGGGGAACACAAATTGCCAAGCAAACGATTCGGATGCCTTCGGATATTTTCGCTCAAGTGCACCCGGCATCGGAGCCAATCCAGCACCTCGGGTTCGGTCATCGGTATGCAATTGAGCAACGCGCATCAGGTGAGCCTGCAAGTCGGCTTTTAAACTGTCGGGAAGAACTGTTGTCCGGTCTTTTGCGCCCTTGCCATCACGCACAGATACGATTGCCGAAGCAAAATCAATATCCTTGATCCGCAAGGTACAGCACTCCTCAACGCGTAACCCAGAACCAAACATCAAGCGCGCCATAAGGGCCGTTGTGCCAGACATCTGCTTCAAAACCTCCGAAACCTCAGCGGGCGCCATCACAACGGGAATACGTTGGCGCTGTTGCACGCGATCCAATCCTGGCAACTTATCGAGTGGGGATGCAAGCACATCCCGATAAAGAAACACGAGGGCATTGAGAGCTTGCGTTTGCGTTGATGCTGATACCTCTCGCTTCACGGCCAAGTGGTTTAGGAACTTGGCTACGTCACCTTCCCTAAGTTCCCGTGGGTGACGTTTGTCGTAAAAGAAGATGAACCGGCGAATCCAGAAGCGATAGGCTTCCTCTGTTCGCTTGCTTAGATGTCTGCGGCGGCACACTTCATGGATTTGATCCATTAAGCGTGGCGGGGTATTGGAATTGGCTTGGTGGGGGTGGACAGGGATGGGATGACCCCATAAGTGTAGCTCCTTGGTTGGTGGTTAAAATGCGCAAGATTATACAAAACCACGCTGCCTATACTATTATGCATATGCGGACAGGTAAAATGGGTGATGCCAAACTAATCAATTGGTTATGAAAAAAACGTACGCCTCACTATTTTTAATAATGCGGACCGGTGCGTCCGTCTAATAACTGTTAGAACTCACCCCCGAATATGGCCGAAAAATATACAGATCGAATTAAAGAGTACTGCGAAGCAACTGGCGTCGAGATACCAGTTGGCTTTTATCGCCACTCTGCCAACCGGTATGTTGTAATTGATATGGAGCCAACCCCACCAAAACTCGTTGCAAAGACTTGGTTCAATCAAGAGGATGTGGTGTACTTCCTCAAGAACCTTGCCGCCGGAAAGCAAATGAGAATTCTAGATTTCAAGGAACGCCAAGAATTATTATTTGAAACTAGCGAAAAGTTAAAACGTAGCAATGAGTTCTAACCCTACGCTCAAGTTCGCTCCCTCCGGTCGCTGGGACGCGCCTTCGGCGCGCCCCTTAGCTACACTACAAGGGCTTCCCCAATTTCACAACCGGTTTTGAATTTCTATTTCATTGCCAT